>NZ_JAPFBW010000036.1 GCF_026153205.1 Aquabacterium sp. A7-Y
GTCATGCCTTTATCGACCGCGAGCTTTACCTTCCCAAGAGCTGGACCGACGATCCTGATCGCTGCCGCAAGGCAGGGGTGCCACCCGAGCGGGCGTTCGCCGCGAAGCCGCAGATCGCACAGCGCATGCTGCAGCGCGCCTTGCAAGCAGGGCTACCTTTTGGGTGGGTAGCCGGCGACGAGGTCTACGGCAATGACCGCAGCCTGCGCGTGTGGCTGGAGCAGAACCAGCGCCCTTATGTCATGGCGATTGCCTCCAATAGTTATGTGATGCGCGAGAGCACGCGCAACCAACATGCGGCGACTGCCTCGCAGGACATCCGGGCATCGCAGTGGCGGCGCCTGTCGGCCGGCGACGGCGCCAAGGGCCCCCGTCTGTACGACTGGGCGTGGCTGCCCCTGCTCAGCTGGGGGACCACCATGCAGCGTGGGCTGCTGGTACGCCGCAGCCTGGGTGAGGCGGCTGAACTCGCCTACTACGCCGTCTACGCCCCCTTCCATACCCCGCTGCAGGTCTTGGCGCACGTGGCCGGCAGACGCTGGGCCATCGAAGAGTCGTTCGAGAACAGCAAGCAACTCGTTGGCCTCGACCAGTACGAGGTGCGCAGTTGGACCGGCTGGTATCGGCACATCACATTGGCCCTGTTGGCCCATGCCTGCCTGAGCGTCTTGCGCGCCAACGCCATCCAGCTGGACTTCAAAAAGGGGGGCGCGGCCGAAAAGGAACGCTCTTCGCTGCAGGCCTTCAAGGCACACAGGGGGTTGCTGCCGCTGACCGTCCCCGAAGTGCGGCGCCTTCTCCTGGCGCTGCTGCGCCTTCCTGCGCCACCACCTGCACACGCTCTCGCTTGGTCGTACTGGCGCCGACACCATCAGGCTCGTGCTAAAGCCTGCCACTGGCGCCGAAGGCGTCGCAAGAAACTACGACTGCAGTACTAAGGAAGGTCTGCAAAACCCAGGCGAGTACCTGTTGGGGAGTTGCCGATGTTGGACAGCATGAAAAAGTTGAGGATCTGCGCGGTGTTTTTCCTCAGCCCTCGATAGCGCACCTTCTGGTAGCTGAACTGCTGCTTGATCACGCGGAACGGGTGCTCGACTTTGGCGCGTATGCTGGCCTTCATCTTCTCCACCCGCTCGGCCACGATATGCGGTGCAATGAAGGGATTGAGCCGCCTGCGCTCGCCTCGGCGCATCGCGACATGCCAAGTGGGGCCGGCGGCCTCCTGCCGTTGGCGCACGCCCTGGTAGCCCGCATCCCCGAAGGCGACGTCTTCGTCTCCATGCGGCAGCGCCCCCGCCATGTTCAGGTCGCTGACGGTGGCCGCCGTGCCGGCCACCGTATGCACCAGCCCTGAGGGTGCATCTACTCCGGTATGCGCCTTCATGCCGAAATACCAGTTCTTTCCCTTCTTCGTCTGCTTCATCTCGGAGTCGCGCTCGCCGTCGGCATTCTGGGTCGAGCTCGGCGCTGAGATCAGGGTGGCGTCCACCGCCGTTCCGGTACGCATCATCAACCCGTTGGACTGCAGCAGGTCATTGACCACGCGCAGCATGTCCGCCGCCAAATCGTGCTGCTCCAGCAGGTGCCTGAACCTCAGAATGGTGCTCTCGTCAGGCAGCCGGGTCGTCACGCCGTCCAACTTGGCGAACTCCCTGTACAGCGGCACGTCGTGCAACGATTCTTCCATCGCCGGGTCGCTCAGGCCGAACCACTGCTGAAGGTAGTGGATGCGCAGCATCACCTCGATGGCGAACCTCGGACGCCCGGTCTTCGCCTCGGGGCAGTGCGGTTCGACAATCTGAATCAGCGCCGCCGATGACACCACGCGCTCCATCTGCTCCAAGAACTCGCGCTTGCGCGTCTTCTTGGTCAACAAGTTCAGGCCGAGTCCGAGTTGCTTCATGCGTTCATACTCGGCGGCACACTCCCATCATTCAAGTCCGCTTGGCAAAGTTTTGCAGACCCTCCTTAGAGGCCGGATATAGACCTGCAACCTCGTGCCTGCGAGCAGAACTTCATCGCCCTTGCTCAGCAGGGAGGCATCCATATAGACGAACGACGGCGCAGCTACCGGGAAGGAAAATCAACGGCATCAAGCCGCTGCCGATAAAGCCGGAGTCAGAAGAGTTTCTCGAATGGGAGGAGCAGGTCACGCGACACATCGAAGAACAGGGTGAGGTCGACCGGTCGGATGCGCAAGGCATCATGATGTGCCGGGACCGCTTGCTGCGCCGCTGCTACAGTGAGGGGAAGAGCCCGGCGGAGACGCGCGAGCTCTTGCTGGATTCGCCCGCGGATTAATGAATGATGCACCCGACAACCGGCAAGACCAATGGCGATCTTGCTTTCAGCCGCGCGACGCAGGTGGATAAAATTATGTAGATTCAAATGAACTGGGACCGCATCGAAGGGAACTGGAAACAAGCCACGGGCAGGGCCAAGGAGCAGTGGGGCAAGCTGACCGATGACGACCTTTACGCCGTCGCTGGCCGCCGGGACCACAAGATCCAGGAACGCTATGGCGTGGCCAGGGACGAAGCCGAAAGGTAGCTTGCCGAGTGGCAGCGCAAGGCGAGCGATTCGTGGTTCACGGTGGCTGTGCACACAGATCACATCGAAGCACGTTCTATTGCGCCACCTTGGCCGGAAGGAGGCGGGCGTACTCCTTCTTCACGACCGCATAGCATTCGCAAGTCCGCCGTTCGAGCCCGGCGCGGTCGACCACAGTGATGTGACCCCGTTTGTAGTTGATGAGTCCGGCTCGCTGCAAGCTGACGGCCGCCTCGGTCACCCCCTCGCGGCGCACGCCCAGCATGTTGGCGATGAGTTCCTGCGTCATGACCAGTTCGGGTTCCTGCAGGCGGTCGAGGCTGAGCAGCAGCCAACGACACAGCTGTTGGTCCAGCGAGTGGTGCCGGTTGCACACCGCCGTCTGCGCCATCTGCGTGATCAAGGCTTGCGTGTAGCGCAGTAGCAGATGCAGCACCGGACCGGAGCGGTTGAACTCATCCTTGAGCAGCTGCGCGCGCATGCGAAACCCTTGCCCAGCGCTTTGCACGACCGAACGACTGGGCGTGGTTTCCCCGCCCATGAAGAGCGAAACCCCGACGATGCCCTCGTTGCCGACGACGGCGATCTCGGCCGACGCGCCGTCTTCCAGCACGTACAGCAGCGACACGATGGAGGTGGTCGGAAAGTACACGTGCGTCATCGCGACGCCGGACTCGTACAGGACTTCGCCGAGCGGCATATTGACCGATTCAAGCGCTGGCAGCCAGCGCGCCCACTCGGCGTTGGGCAGCGCCGCGAGAAGATGGTTCTGCCGAGGATCCGGACACATTGGCATGGCAACTCCAGCAGGGGTTCGACACTTACAGGCGTTCAAAGTGGTGGCCGTGCGCGGGAGTCGACACTTCGAGTATAGGCAGACGGCGCGCACCCTGTGTCCGGCGTCGGACAGAGAGGGGCCATGGAACCGGAACACCGGCCGGGGTGGCGCAACACCAGGGAACACGCAGGCGGCCAGAGCTATTGATCGAGCTCTCCGTCGTCGATCCAGGCTTCGAGCAGCGTGTAGGCCACAGCGAGCACGACGGGTCCGACGAAGATACCCACCAGGCCGAAGGCCAGCAGCCCGCCGATGACGCCGGCAAAGATGAGCAGTAGCGGCAAGTCGGCGCCGCGTTTGATGAGCACCGGTCGGAGGAAGTTGTCCATCGTCACCACAATCACGGACCACACGAGAAGGAAGGTGCCCCAGGCCGTCTCACCGGTCCAGTAGAGCCAGATGACCGCCGGAAACAGCACTGCGGACGGTCCGACCTGCGCGATGCAGAGAAAGAGCATCGCGGCCGTGAGCAGTCCGGCCAGGGGCACGCTAGCGATCGCGAGGCCGAGGCCTCCCACCCCGGACTGCACCACCGCCGTGACCACCACACCGAGCGCGACGCCGCGGATCGCCTGTCCCGCGAGTTGCACCGCGTTCTCGCCGCGCTCTCCGGCCAGGCGGCGGCCGAAGCGCGCCGCCGTCAGAGCCGCAGCTTCGCCGCTTGCAAACATCAGCGCCGCGAGAACGAGCGTGAGCAGGAACTGCACGAACAGGATCCCGACATCGCCGGCCTGGGTGACGAACCACCTGGTCACGCTGCCGGCATACGGCGTCAATCTCGCCAGCAGCCCCTCGACACCCGAAGCAGCCACCTGCTCCCACGCCAAAGCCAGCTTCGCGCCGACATACGGCAGATCGGCAAGCCAGCCCGGCGGCGCCGGCATGCGAAAGCTGGCGATCGATTTCATCCGGGCGACGATCTCCTCCGCGTTCAGCACCAGCGTGCCGATGGCCAGCGCCAGCGGCACCATAAACACAAGCAGCAGGGTCAAGGTCATCGCCCCTACCGCAAGGGACCGGCGTCTCCAAAGCCGGCTCTGGAACCAGAGCATGACCGGCCACGTGGCGACGACGATCATCGTCGCCCAGATCGCGGCGGCCAGGAACGGTCGCAGGATCCAGAACGAGGTGACGATCAGCGCACCCAGGAAGATCACGCTCAGAAGCGTGCGGGCGAGCTCGCGTTGAGCTTGTGCCATGGTGGCCCTCCGAAGTTGCGATCATGATGCGCTGACAGCCGCCAGGCGTAGCAGCGCAGCTTCCGAGCGAACTCGCGCACGGGGATGACGCCGCATGCGCTCGGCGCGCATGCACCAGTCCTCCAACTGTTCCACAGGTGGCCACTGAGCGCTGCTGCGCTGTGCGCGGCCTGGGCCCGGGAGTTGATGAAGTGATCCGCATCGACGCCCTGTGGCTGTCGGTGCAGCCCATGGACAGGCGAACCGATGCCGACCGGCTGCTGGCCCAGATGGTCAAGGTTCTCGGCGCCGCGCAGGCCCATCACGGACACCTGTTTGCCAATGGTCGGGCCAGCCGCGTCAAGCTGCTGGTTCACGACGGCTTCGGCGTGTGGTGTGCCGCGCGCCCGCTGAACACCGGCAGCTTCGTCTGGCCGCGCAACCTGGACGCCGCGGCGACGCCACCGTTGCAGCTGATCCAGCAGCCGTTCGACGTACTGGTGGTCGGGTTGCCGTGGCAGCGCCTGGAACAGCTGCGCGTGATCTTGCGGCTGTAGCCGACTCAATGACAAGGAACGCAACGTTCTGCGCCTCGGCCTTCCGCTGGCCTGGCCTTGCCAGGTGGTGGCGCCCTGTCACAGCCCTGCTCGCCGCGGCCACCTTCGCCTTCGCCGCAACCCTGTACCAGCGGCAGACGCCCTCTCCTATCCTGCCTCCACCTACTGGTGAGACTGGTGGCGCGGCTGGCACTTCTATGAAGAGCCCGAGCCTGAGCCGAAGGAAGAGCGTCCGACGCCGGAGAAGAAGGCCGCCCCAAAGAAGGAAGCCGCCAAGCCCGACAACCGCCCGCACGAGCTCGTCCTCTTCGAGCACCTCAAGAAGAAGGTAAAGGGAGTACCGCAACACCTCCATCATCAGCCCCCGAGGTCAAACGTCCTCCGAAAAATGAAGCTCGAGGCGCAGGCATCACTGAGCTAATTGGGGTGCGGTACCGCTCACGCGCTGCGGCGCGATGAAACAGACGCTGCTTTCTCCTGGCGTCGCCGGTGCCATCGGCGAGCCAACGGGTCGAGCACTTGCCGGTCGACGTTCGGACGATAGGCGGCGCGCGGCGCCGCGGCGTCGACAAAGTGCAGGGCGCCCGTTTCGCTGCCATAGCGCGTCCTCCTGTTGGGCTGTCAGGATTCCACCATGACTCTCCGGTACCGAGCACCCAGTTCGACCACTCCGGTTTGCGCCATGAGCCAAGGGCTCGCTGGCGGCATACCCCGGCACCTGAGGCGTGCAAGAAATCGATCCATCGCCCTCCCCCACCTACCTTCCGAGTCGGGCGGTGAGTCTCCCCGCAGGGAGCCACTCGGTATCAACGGCGCCGGCTGCTGTCGTGGCCGTCGATCAACGAGGTTGTCTCGCAGAGCCCGAGACGGTCCATCTGCCGAGGCGGACGCTGTGTGCGGTAACAGACAGTCGAGCTGCGCCGACCTCTGCACACTAGGCAGTCTGACTGAGTAGCTCATCGCCATTGTTCCGCACCGGCATCGCTTGTCGCTACTTGACATTCCCGAGATGGTGTCGCCGGAACGTGGCGCCGCGCGACCACGTTGCGGTTCCCACGGTATTTGTCGCCGTTCACCGCGGTAGGGCGCGGGCTACTGACAGATCGCGTCAGCGCTCCTTGAAAGTACTGTCATGAAGATTCCCATTGAAACGAAACCGGCCCTGTGGGGCTTCTTGGGCGGTGCAGTCGCACTCGCCGTTGGTGGATTCGCCTGGGGCGGCTGGACCACCAACGCCAGGGCCGAAGCCAAGGCGCTGAGAGAGAGCAGCCAAGCCGTTGTCTTGGCTCTCGCCCCCGTGTGTGCCGACAAGTTCCAGCGCACGAGTGATGCGCCGGCCAATCTGTCTGCGCTCAGGAAGGTCGACCCATGGTCACAAGGAAGCTTCGTCGAGAAGGGCGGATGGGCGGCAGTACCGGGGACCCATTCGTCCGAGCAGGTTGCGGCCGTGGCCAAAGCGTGTGCGGTTGTGCTGATCGGGGATTGAACGAAGCTCCACCTTTGCATGGTCATTCATTCAAGTGGATCAACCGCTCTGCGAAAGGAGACGATGGTGTCCAAAGGTCGACGTGGCAACAAGGAAGCGAAGAAGCCGAAGAAGGCGGGGTCGCCGATTCAGCCCTTAGCGCCTGCCGGTGTGAACCCAATCGCGACTGGCGTGGCGCCGCCTCAGCTCAAGAAGTAGCGAGCGTTGTTGCACAGCATGGTGATCCTGCGACTCAAGCCGGTGGACCAGCAGTGCAGCTTTTGGGGAGTGGGCCGCGCCCGGCGTGCCGCGCCGAATCGGCAGGCATCGCCAGCACGGCGCCACCTCGTTTGCTCACCCGCCGGGTCGTATACGGCGAAGCACAGACACCGCTGTGCGCCCAAGACCACACGCTTTGTAAAGGGGCTGTCAGGCGACAACCGCCATCGGGCCCGATCACCACGTCAGGAGAACGGCATGGGTCAGTTTCGTAGAGGAATTTCCTTCGACGCGCAGGCAGAAGACGGCTGCGCCTACAGCGTCGTTGCGTGGGTGGAGTACATCAACACGGACGAGGGTGCGTCGGAGGGCTGCAACTGGGTGCCCAGCGGCTTCGAGTCGCTGCGCCTCGAAGACGGACGTCACGTCCGGGCAGTGGGTGATGAGCGCTATGAGATCGGCTCCTCAGGCGTGGTTCTGCACCGAAGCGCTACGGTGGACGGTTTCGGTGCGGCTCCAGCACGAGCCGGCTTGTGACTGTTGTGCCCACCGCTCCATTCTTTCATCCGGCTTCCAGTGCGCTGCGCTTCTGGGTGCTGCAGGACGATGGCCACTATATCGGCGCCACAATCTCAAAGGAAACGCTGCACTATTGCTTCCACGGGGATAGCTATGGAGAGAACGCAGTAGCGATCTACGAGGCGAACCGCCAATGCATCGACGATGCAGTGCGGCGCCGAGCTGGCGCAGGCTCACGGGAGCCAGTGATGCTGCGCGATGCGGACGTGTCCGGGCCTCCGTCTCCGCGACTGGGTGAGTGAACTCCAGTACCTTCGCCGAACGCGATGCCCAGAGATACCATCAGCAAGCGGTCGGTGTCGTGAGAAGCGGCATGTCTCGGACGGTGCTTTCAGCGCAGGGCGACGGCAGCAGTGAGTCACCGCGTTCATTCCCTGTGAAGCCCATCGAGCGGGGCATAGCCCTACTGCCGAGATGCTCTCTCGATCCCCCTACTCCTGGGATGCACCGCTAATGCAGGCCTTGCACATCGATTCACGATACGAGCGCGGTGATGAACGAGATGTGCAGCGTCATGGCTCTGCATAACATCTATCCCATCTATGTTGGCACATGGCACGCGCCGCGTCGTTAACCTCCGTTTTGTCCTCTGGGTCATGTCTGACTGGGGGTGGGGGACTGTGCATGCCGCTCACGCCTCTATCTCTGCCCCTTCCATTCTGGCTGAGTATCCAGAAACTCGGGCGGCCCGCCTGGAAAGGTGAAGGCCTTCGCAGGCCCGAACGGGTGGCCCTCCAATACGGGGAACGTTTTGGTTCCCCGCTGAAATCGAAGCGACATCGTGCGACCCAGGACGAGCCAGCTGTTCAGCTTCAACATCACTTTGAACATCACTTGATCCTGCTGCATACACGCATGGTCGCCGTGACTATTCGGAATGTATGTGCGGTGCCGTACATACGAATCGGCCGAGCACATCGGGACGCTGCAATGTGCGGTCACCGCAGTCCTGAAGGAAGTTGTCACCGTCTACACGAAGGACAGGAAGGAGCACGCCGCCCGCGGAAGCACGGAACCTGCTACAGCAGAGACCGCGGTTGCCCTCGCCATGCAACGGTTTCGTACACGGGTGGGGGCAACAGCGCGCCCAGCGCGCGGTTCGCCCTGCCGCCCGTGCTCTGCGTATGGGACCACCGGGAATGCCGCCGTGCGCCACATGGGCCGCCGCGGAACGACCTAGGAGGGAAGGCCGGGAGCGTACCTCACTTCGACTGTCGGCTCTAGCGTCGGGCAAGTCCTTCGGCGGGCGCGGACCAAGGACTCGTATACCGTGACGTACTCGCTTGCCATGATGGACGAGACAAAGCGTCGTTCGAAGACACGACGGCAAGCCCGCCGGTCGATCTCTGCAATGCGCCGCGCCGCATCAAAAGCCTGTGCTTGGCTGCCCACGGTAAACCCGGTGACGCCGTGGTCCACGACCTCCGGGACCGCGCCACATGCATAGGCGATCACCGGTGTGCCGCAAGCCATTGCCTCGATCATCACCAAGCCGAAGGGCTCCGGCCAATCGATGGGGAAGAGCAGTGCCCGTGCGTCACCGATGAACTTGTTCTTGTCGCTTTCCGTGACCTCCCCGCAGAACTCGATGAGAGGGTGGCACAGGAGCGGCCGAATGACCGTCTCGAAATACTGGCGGTCTACCACATCAATCTTCGCCGCTATCCGTAGGCGGGTGTTGCAGGCCAGGGCGATCTCGATCGCCCGGTCCACGCGCTTTTCCGGCGACATTCTGCCGACAAAGGCAAAGTAGTTCTGTGGCGTCTCGTTGAATTCGTAAAGATGTTGGGGTAAACCGTGGTGCACGGTTGCACACCAGTTCGCGTCAGGCAGGAAGACCCGCTGGGCCGCTGAGATTGCCACAACCGGATGCCCGGCGAAGTGGCGGTGCAGCGCCGCCAAGTCAGGCAGGTCAAGCCGCCCGTGATGGGTTGTCACACACGGCGTGGGGCAGCGTCGAGCCATCGGGTAGTGCGTGCAGTCGACGTGAAAGTGAATCACGTCGAACTGATTCGCACGGCGGTCGACTTCATCCAAGAGAATGGTATGCCACACCGCTGGAAGGCAAGGCTGCTGGAGATTCCGCAGGCTACGATCTGTCACTGCGACAAGCTCGGCCGAAGTGACCGAGTCGCCACTTGCGAACAGCGTCACCTCGTGGCCGCCTGCGACAAGGGCCTCCGTGAGGTAGGAGACGACTCGTTCTGTGCCGCCATAGCGTTGGGGAGGAACGCTTTCCGCAAGGGGGGCTACCTGTGCAATTCTCATGGACGGCCTCGTTCTCGCCCGGCAGCAACCACTTGGGGGTACCGACGAACGCCACTGGGTTCCAGGAAAGCGTCCTCGACTGCGGGCCCGGCGGAACGGCCAGCGTGACGCGACGTTGAGGACGGCGCTTCCAAGTGCGGCTCCTGTCCACTTTCGTGAAGCTCGGTCGGCCGGCTGCGGCCCGCGGAGGAGGTGGTCATGGACTTCCTTTTTTTTGGAGCGTGAGCAGGTTTCGCTGCGTGGCCGTCGGTGGTGTGCCTGAGGCCAAAGCGAAGGGTGCAAGTGGGAGGGGATCGATCGACCCGTAGGGGCCAGGATGGTTGGAAGCAGCACGATGGTCTGTTCGGTTCCGCACACAGAGCGTTCCCACTGCGGGCCGTTCGAGGCGAAAATGCCGCGAGCTGCTCCCCCTGTGACCAGAGCGGCGCAAACTGGCCAGTGGGTCAAGACCGCGTCGCAAGCCGGTTTGCCAGTATGTGCGGTATCGCACATACGTGCCGGCCCATTATCGGGAGGATGAAGTTCCTCTGGCGAAGCAGCAAGGAGGGTGTCCTTCGAGGCTATTGCCACAAGTTCTGTGGCGGGATTGCCGGAAGCCACCGTTCCACACCTCTTGAGCGTGCTCGGTCGAACGCAGGTCGCTCCCGCTGAGCGCGGTACGCCTATAACGTCCCTGGTTCGAGGATGCCGACAAGGCGCAGCGCGTGAAGGTATAGCGACGGCCTCCCGGTTCATATAGCTGGGCTGCGTGCTCCGCACCTCCGGCGGGGTGATTGAAAGAGGCGCCCAGTCCAAAAAACCACTATTTAGGGAATGTCCTATGCCAAATTGCAGTAACACTTCGCCCGGTCCTGCAATAGATCCAATGGATCAACGCGGTCCGACTCGCACACCGTGGGGTGTAACCGGCTGGGGACAAGCGCCCTGCCCGATCCCGCAGGCCTATGCCTACCGCTATGTTCGACTCTGACACATCGCCAAAGAATGCTCCCTGTCATGATGACAAGGACGAGCGGTCGACGGCAATCGGCACGATGGGACACAGGACGCGCCTGATGAACGGCCGCCCGAGCCCTATTGAGCAGGCGCCCGACAGTCCGAGGCCGGCCGCTATTGCCGGACAGATTCGCTCGGCGGTTGAAGTGGTTCTTCCGATCCTCACGGAAACCAAACTGGCCCGGGCGCTGCAAGAGGCTGCGAACCTACTCGATTCGGTGCACTTCCACCATGATACGGACGAGTTCAACCGAGCTCGATGTATTGCGATGCTTTGCGGCATCAGCGAGGATCTACTGAGTGGGATCACCATAGTTCAGAAGTCATAGGGCTGCAGCAGTAGTCTTAGGGCACCGACTTGCAATCGACCTCCGGGGTGCGTGGAGGGTTCGTCAGAACAATCTCAGCGGAGGACAGGACGAGCGAGCTGGCGGCCGGCCGGCAGGGTTGGCTTGCCAATCACCCAGGCTCACCTGTGAGGCGAGCTTGACCGTGTTTAAGTGCGCTGGGACACGCGGCTGCAGTAGATTGGTACCTCGACTCCTTGTATGTGTCCTGGCGCACCGACACGAGGGGGAGGATGCGAAACGATTCATGTATCGGCGCCGAACTCCGCGCCGCAAGGAATTTAAATGACTCCCCATGTCGTCTCTCGGAAGGAGTTCGTGAGTTGCACCGTTCCCTTCCAAACTACACCTTCGCCCAATGTGAATCACGACGCGTTGGTCGTGCTGAACGAGGCTCATGAGTCGGTGCTAGATCTTTTCGCCAGCTTCGATGATTTTGCATTAGCCTCAGAACGCGGCCCGCTACCACGTCAGCAGAAACAACGCCTTGCGGGAAAGATGCTGCGGGAACTGAAGCTGCTAATTCAGATCGAGGACGAAGTTTTCTATCCTGCCGTGCGAGGAGTTATCGGGAATGATGCCCTCATGAACGTACTTGAGGTGGAACACCAGTGGGCGATGCAGGCCATCGTGCAAATTAGTACGATGGACCCTGATGATGAAAAGTACGTCGCACACATCGATGTCCTGGGCAGGAGCGTCCGCCGCCACATCGAACAGGAACGGGCAGTTGTGTTCTGTTGGGTACGAGAGAGCACTCTAAACACCGAGGACCTCGGGAGGAGGATGGTTTCAATGAAGGCGGCGTTGCTCTTCAACGATAAGACGATCCCACACTTCGACCGCTACTGTCCGCATTCGGCTCTCGCATGGCGTGGCGCGTAGCCGGTATGCCGGGTTTTATTAGTCGGCTATCTGGCAAGGAAAGCACAAGCAGTGCCGCCACCCTGCAGCGCTGAACGTCCGATCAGCCAGATGCGGACCATCTCTGTGGCAGCAGCTTATCGATGCGATTGGCATGCTGGGTCGGCAGCCGCTCCATAGATGCGGCCCCCCGCCACCGCGCTCGACCGCTCATACCGCGACAGCGCCGACACCGCGACAGCGCCGACCATTGACGATCGTTCCTGGAACGGGGGAGGGACAGCATGCCTCCGGCAAATCGCCGCGCCCCCGAGTGCAGCCGGTCAATGACGGGCGCTCGGTGGATCACCCGACGCAATGGGATCGATACGGCCACACCGTCCGGCCCTTTCACCGGCAGCAAGGTGGCATTGCCCCGGCCATCCAGCGTGGGCGAGGCAGTGCCGGAGGCGCCCGGCTGGCGCCCGGCTTGAACTGGGCCGGAACGTCGACGCGGCCACCAAGGGGATCGCGCGAGTTGCCACATACTGCAGCGGTTACAGCAGTCGGACTGCGCCTCCATGGTCACCGGTGCAGAAACCACGGATCGCCGACAGGTCGCCAGCAAGGCGTAGCGCGCGCCGGCTGCGAGGCACGGTGTCGTAGGACGAGGACGGGGGGAAGTTCACCAGGGACACCGCCAAGTCCGACCATGCCAGGACCCGCGTCAGCGTGACTTCACCGTGCCGTCATCCCTGGACAGCACAATCTCCACCCGTCGGTTCATTTGACGCCCGGCAGCCGTCGAGTTTGTCGACGTGGGGTAGGCTTCGCCGTGCCCCTGGATCTGGAGCCGATCCGCCAACACGCCATGCACGACGAGCGCATCGCGCACGGTGGCGGCGCGCCGCTGAGACAGGTGAAGGTTGACTGCCTTACTGCCCTGGCTGTCGGTGAAGGCTTCGATCAGAGCCGTGCGCGTTGGATGAAGCTTGAAGAAGTCCACCAGCTTGGCCATGTCTCGAATACCGCCAGAGCGCAGTTCAGCGCTGTTCGAGTCGAACAGCACATCAGCGAGAGTGATGACGTTGCCGCGATCCGTCTGCTTGGCGTTCAGGTCCCTGAGCTGCATCTCCAAGTCGTTCACCCGCGTCTTGTCCTGCTCGGCGCCCGCTCTGGCCACCGCCAGCTGAACACTCTTGTCCTGTGTGCTCTGACGGGCAGCGGCGACGTCGCCGCGCGCCTTGTCACTCTCAGCGCGCGCCTTCTCGGCTTCGGTACCGCTCTTGGCTGCAGCCGCCGCCTTCTCCCAGGTCTTCGTGCCAACCGCCTCACGCGCAATCGCCACGCGCTGCTGTGCCAAGTAGACCAGGTGGTCGACGGTTTCCGGCTCCTCCCGTTGCGTCCACGCCGTGTCGGCTGTCCTCAAAGCCTCCTCGGCCTGCGCCATCTCGACTACCGCAAGCTGCGCGGCCTGCGGGTCGCTTTGCAGTGCCCTATAAGTCGTGTGAGCGCGATCAAGGGCTGGGTCGGGCTCTGCCGTGGTGCTGCAGCTCGCCAAGGCTGTGGCGACTGCCGCGGTGATCAGCGTGCTGCTAAAGCGCAGCGCGCCGCGTGTCTTTGTCGATTGCGTCCTCATTGGGTACCTCCCGCGCCCACTCGGCGGGCTTTGCGTTCCAGGTCTTCCTGCACTGTGCGGGCATCGGCCCGTGCTTCGTCGGCGGCCTTGCTGGCCTTTGCCGCTTGCGTCTTCCCAATCGCCAGTTGTGCATCGGTCTGCGCCTGTTCGGCGAGATGCAAAGCCTCGGTGTAATCCTTGTCGACCATGGCCCTCTGGGCGTTGGTCAGCTTGTCGTTCGCAAGCCGTAGCTCCGTCGGCGCATACGCTTGGGCACCGGCCGCATGGGCCGCGTCGACCGCGCCCTTGGCGACAGTCATCTGCACCGTAGGCGGCGGAATCGACCCGCAGCCCGAGGCGGCAAGGGCAACAGTGCATGCCACGGCAGTAGCGCCCTGCAAGATTGAAAAGCGGGAGGTCATTGAAGAATCCTCGTCAGGATGGGTGGACGGGCGCCGCGACAAGAGCTTGTCGGTCCGGGCGTGGTGGACTGCATCTGCGCCCGCGAGGCATTTGCAGCTCAGCGCGCGTTGTGAGTCTGGCGCGGCCGATACGTGGAGCATGAGTCTTGCGCCGGCATGTGTCTGTCTGCCACCGCACAGAGCCGAGCTTCCCGTACCGAAACACCAATGGAGGATGCGTGCACCGCTTGGTCTGAACGCGGACTGCCGCGAAGCGCGAGGCACCAACGAAAGCCGACCTCTTCTATGCGGCGGGAACAACGTGCCCTGCTCAGCGGTCCTGACCCTGGACCTGCAGCACGGGCCGCAATGGAGGATATCGCTGCTCCTGACGAAGACCGCCTGTCGGTGGAGGGTCTCGGACGCACTGACACGGGGAGGGCGGCCCTGGCGCTCGTGTTTGCTCCCATGCTCCTAGGAACATTCCTCGGACGTCCTCTCGGACTTCCTGCCGGATCAGCGTCCCCGCTGCCCTCATCTCAGCAGCGCCTCTCGGCCCGCCGTGTTCGAGCGGCCGACGACGGACTTCATGCGCTCGCAAGCAGCACCGCACAGGCCTTGGCAATCGCAGAGACGCGCTCCGCCGAGTTGTTTCCGGGCACTGCGGCCCAGCCCCCTCGCTCAAGGAAGTCGCCTTGCGACCAGGAATCGATCTTCTTCAGGGCCGCTGTGTTAACGGCCACGTCCACCGTTTGCTGGAACTTGTCCACGCACACGGGCGCGAGCGCGGCAACTACCGCGTCGTCGGCCCTTGTCGATGCCAAGGTTTCGGCCTTACCCTCGGTCGTCCAACCACCCCAAGTGAATCCGAGAACCGCCATGGCCATGGCACCGGCTACGCCGCCCCAGAGGGCCGGCTTCGTTTCTACGGGGATGTTCATGGCAGTTTTTCAAAATAAATTGAAGGGCAGCAACGGACGCCCAGTTGGCGCAGTGGTTCACTGCGTTCTCTCCCGGTAAAGCACATCGAGCTGCTGCTCGAGCATCTCGACGAGAAGGCAATTCTCCATGTACTTTTCCTGGTTGCCCGCCGAACGCCAGGTCTCGCTGTCAACGGTGGCTTTTACGATCTTGTCCTTGAGCACTGCAACTTCGTGTTGAAGCGACATACAACCTCCTAGAAGGATCTGACTACCTCGATCTTCCTACTCCATGGAGTGACCGTCCGTACGGTACCGCACTCTGCGGTTCACTACGTATTAGGGCACGTGCGGCGTCGGCAGAGCCGAGAGGCAAACGATCAAGTCAGGCCGACGCTTCTCGGTAGCAGCTACAGGCCCGCCTGAGCAGGATACGCCGGCTCAGCACCGAGATCGAACCGCGGTGATAGGTGATGGAACCACACGCTTGGAGTGCGGTCGCTGCCTGCGTGATGCTGACTCTCCGAGCGCCGAGAATGCGGGCCAACCACTCATGCGTGAGCTCGATGTGGTTGTCGCCTGCGCAGTCGACCGTGCGCGACAGGAGGGTTGCCAGGCGCGCTTCGACACGGTGAAAGTGCGCACAGCCAACGGCTTGCGCATGCCGGGTGAGGCAAGCGTGAATCTGGAGACGCAGCTTCGCGTGCAACACGGGGCTATGCCGCAGCTCCTCGCGCAATGCTGAGATCGACAATTGCCACGCCGTCCCACTGCGCCGCACCTTCGCTCCGAGAGGAGCCGCATCCAGGCCGAGGATCACAGTCGCGCCGTGCATGCCAGAGTTACCCACCATCTCCAACTCGAGGTCCTGTCGCCCGGCGGCAGCAGCGGCCAGGGAGATGACAACCCCCGTCGGGAAAAGAATGCGTTTGTAGCGGTCGCCCGCTCGCTCGAGGACGTCCCCAAACTCCAGCGTGATGCGCTCCGCGCCGGCGAGCAGCCGGCGGCGCTCGTCCCCAGGTAACTGCTCGATCATGAAATTCGTGTCGTTCACGATGCCGATCCGTAATCCTTTCTCCGCTGGGTCGATGCTGCCCGTCATCGGAGACCGCCCGGATGCAGAACACGCCGGAGGCAGATTGATAGTGTCCGATCGCATCGATGGTGTCAGTGCGGTGGACCTCCCCCGCCGCGGCGCACCTCGCCAATCGCCACGTCTGCGCGCCGCACGCTACTGCAAAGCAACCCCGCGCGGCACTTGATCAGGCTTGCGCACGGTAAATGTGCGACAGCGAACAGACACACGACCGACGGACCACGAAGATCCGGGCCTGCAGAGACGCTGACCGCTGTCGCTTCCTGCAAGACCTTTTCACACCGCAGATCGCTGATGGAGAAGCGATGAGCAACTCAATCCGACCACCCCTGCCACGCGAGCTCGAAGGACCCGCAGGTGCGGCCGACATAGATCCGTTGAGCACCGACGCTTCAGTTGAGCGTCGCAGTACGGAATTGTCCCGGTTAGACGATTCGCCGCTGTGCCACTGGGAGGAACAAATGGCCACAGGTGTACGAAGTGCGGCCCAGACCATCGACAGTTATGTTCACGTCTATCCGCGGGGTGCACTGGCGGCCTCCGCCGCCATCGACATCGCCCTCCTGGTGTCGCGAGGCTGATGTGTCAATGGACTCTGCGATGCATAACTGTCCCGCGATGACTGTCGCTACGGCGTTCCATCGTGTGTGCCCGGAGGATGCCCGGGTACGACGTCACGGCCCGGAAGGTCGCGCCGAGTCGCCCTGTATAAAACACTCGCTGAAAGGTGAACGCCATGAACAGAATTCGAGAACGCAAGACTGCGGTCCCTCCCTCAATACTAGATCCCGAGGACCGATTCACGTCGGAAGGCGGCGCCCTTGATCGGCGCACCGAAGCTCCACGCGAGCGGCCCCCGCCGCTCGTTGCACCGAGCCGACACCCCCTCGGCAATGACGATGGCCATCCCGTGATGAGAGCCACTGCGACAACAAACCAACCGCGTCCATATCAGTTGGAGCTGATGAGCACAATGGGCGTCGATTTTCTCGAGGGCGCCTACCAGCACGGCCAGCGGCGCTTTTTGCGTCTGGAGGATGCACTGAACCATGCCGAACTGTTGCGGCGCTACAGGCGCAAAGGGAGTTCATGACCTGACTTGGCATGCAAGTCAAACAGGACGCCCCCACACCGCAGGTCGTTCCTGAAGCAGGCGTTCAGCAGCTCCAGTCCTGTGCTCCAGCTGCTCTTGCAGTACACGCCGGCGCTCATCACGTGGATGACGCAAATCTCCGTGTGTAATCGGCATCACTCGCTGGACCCACAGCTGTGTCGTTGGCTGCTGCTGAGCCTCGACCGCCTGCAGGAACCCGAACTGGTCATGACGCAGGAACTCATCGCCAACATGCTGGGCGTGCGCCGCGAGGGGGTAACCGAGGCCGCCGTCAGCTTGCAGCGAGCCGGACTCATCGACTACAAACGGGGTCACATCACTGTGGTCGACCGCGCCGGGCTCGAACGGCGGACTTGCGAATGCTATGCGGTCGTGAAGAAGGAGTACGACCGCCTCCTTCCAGCCAAGGTGGCGCAATAGAACGTGCTTCGATGTGATCTGTGTGCACTACCACCGTGAACCACGAATCGCTCGTCTTGCGCTGCCACTCGGCAAGCTGCCTTTCGTCTACTACCGGGTGGCGCTTGGGGCGGTGGTCCTCCTCTTGCTGATGTCTGGAGTGTTGCAGCCGCGGTGAGCGCATGGTGCAGTGGTTTCCTCGTCCCTCCCAGTCTGCCATCCGGCTGCCGAGCGGTTTCGGGCCCTGTCGGAGAACCGAATCCAGGGGTTCCAGTCCTTTTTTTCGTCGACAACGGAGGTTCTTCATGAACTCGTCGCTTCACAACCTGCGCTCCACGTATGGCGCTGGCATTTCGATCGAGCAGCGCAACCAGGTGCTGCGCAACACCTACTGGCTGCTGGCCCTGTCCATGGTGCCGACCGTCCTCGGCGCTTGGCTCGGCGTGGCGACCGGCATTGCAGCGGCGATGTCGCCGATGGTGAGCATGATCGTGTTCCTCGGGGGCGCCTTCGCCTTCATGTTCACGATTGACAAGACCAAACACTCCTCCGCGGGTGTCCCGGTGCTGCTGGCCTTCACGTTGTTCATGGGTATGATGCTGTCGCGTCTGGTCGGTGCCGTGCTCGGCTTGGCCAACGGGGCGAGCTTGATCATGATCGCCTTTGCCGGCACCGGAGCGATCTTCCTGGGCATGGCAACGCTATCCAGCATCATCAAGCGCGACCTGACGTCGATGGGAAAGTGGCTGTTCGTCGGCGCCATCATGCTGTTGGTCGCTGGTATCGCGAACATCTTCATCCAGTCCAGCGCGCTCATGATCACGCTTTCGCTTCTGGCCATCGGCATCTTCTCGGCCTTCATCCTGCATGACCTGAAGCGCGTTCAGGACGGTTATGAGACCAACTACATCTCCGCCACGCTGGGCGTCTACCTGAGCATCTACAACGTCTTTCAGTCGCTCCTGGCCCTGTTCGGCCTCACGTCCGGCCGGGACGAGTGATCTGCGAACGAGCTGCGCTGCATCCGCCTCCTTTGCCGCAGACTCCGCAGCCCTGAGCGGAGTTCGCCAAACTCAAGTCCTCTTCGGCGCCGCCCGAGCCCATCACGGATACCTGTTTGCCAATGCTCCGGCCAGCCGCGTCAAGCTGCTGGTCCATGACGGCTTCGGCGTGTGGTGCGCGACCCGCCGGCTGAACGTCGGCAGCTTCGTCTGGCCACGGGAGCACAACGGCACGGCCACACCACTGCAGCTGACGCAGCAGCAGTTCGACGCGCTGGTGGTCGGGTTGCCGTGGCAGCGCCTGGAGCAGTTGCGCGTGATCTCACGGCTGTAGACATCCCAACAGCAAGGGATCGTTGCAACGGATTGCGGGGCACTTACAGCCCCGCGCGCAATTGCCTTCCATGGTCGACGTCCATCAGCTCAAGCTCGAGGAACTGCGGGGCCTGGACGCCGATGCGGTGTCCCCCCTAGCGGCGCATACGCTGGAGCGTCTGGGAGTGATGAGCGCCGAGCACGCCAGCCAGCTTGCCGAGCGCGATGCGCTGATCAAGTACAAGGACGCCAAGCTGCAGAAGGTGACCTTCGAGTTGGCGCGGGCTGAAGGCGTGGAAGTTCGGCGCCAAGACCGAGGTGATGAACGCCGAGCAGCGCCGGCTGTTCGAGGAGACCGTGGTCGGGGACGAGGCGGACCCGCCGGCGCAACTCGATGCGTTGCAGACTTCGTCCGCTCCTGAAGCACTGGGCGCTGACCGCAAGCGCCGCCCCCGCCGGCTACCCCTGCTCGAGCACCTTCACCGCGTCGAGCACGATCACGAGCCCGAAGACACGAATTGTCCGACACCGGGCTGCGGGCGGCCGATTGTGCGCATCGGCGACGACGTTAGCGAGCGGCTGGACGTCGTGCCGGCCCAGTTCTTCGCGCACCGGCACGTGCGCGGCAAGTGGGCTTGCAAGTGCAGCCAGATCCTCGTGCTGCAACCACTGGAGCCGCAAATCATCGAGAAGGGGATGCCGGCCCCGGCATGCTCGCGCACACACTGTCAGCCGCTTCGTTGACCACCTGCCGTACTACCGGCAGCAAGAGATCAACGCCCGCTCTGGCGTTCACACGCCTCGAGCGACCCTTGCAGCGTGGTCCGGCGCCGGCGCTGGCGCTGGCATGGAGCCTCTGTTCGAGGCGCACAAGGCCTTTGTGCGGGGCTGCCGGGCGCTGCACGCCGACGAGACGCCCGTAGCGATGCTCGATCCCGGCGCGCGCAAGACCAAGCGGGCGTACGTCTGGGGCTACGCCCGGAGTGAGTTCGACGCGCAGCTAGGCGTCGTCTACGACTTCTGGATTGGCCGCGGGGGCAAGTATCCGGTGGCGCCCCTCAAGGACTAGGTGTTTAGTCCCGGAGAGTCATGGTGAAATCCTGACGACTCAACAGGAGGACTGTCTATGGCAGCAAGCCTTCATGGTTCAGCCCGCACAACGCCGAGAGTTCGAGCCGAGTTGCAAGCGTCGCAAGAGACGACTCGCGCCCTTGCCGACCGCTATGGCTTGAACGAGAAGACGGGGGCAAAGTGGCGCCGTCGCACCACGACGACAGACGCACCTATGGGCCCCAAGCGACGGCGTAGCGCCAAGCTCAGTGATGCCGAGGAGGCGGCCGTGGTCGAGCTGCGACGACGCACCTTGCTGCCTCTGGACGAAATCCTCGGTTGCCTACGCGAGGGCATTCCGCAACTCAGCCGCAGTGCCTTACACCGCTGCTTGGTGCGGCACGGCATTCAGCAACTCCCTCGTAGCCAGGAGAAGGATTCCAAGCGGGGCCGCTTCCAGGACACGTCCATCGGCTACGTCGACATTGACAGCTGCGAGCTGCGCCTCGCCCAGGGAAAGCTGCACCTGTTCCCGGCCATCGACCGGGTCACGAAGTTCACCTACATCGCCTTCTACGAGGCCGCCACGAAACTCAACGGTGCGGCCTTCCTGCGCAATGTGGTGGCCGCGTTTCCTTACGCCATCCACATCGTGGTGACAGACAACGGTACGCCATTCGCTGAGCAGCCTCGCTACCGAGGCGGGATGACTGATGCCTATGGTGGCGGCCATCTGTTCGAGCGCGTTTGCCGGGAGCACGGCATTGAGCATCGTTTGACCAAGCCATATTACCCATGGACCAATGGGCACGCCGAACGAATGAATCAACCCATCAAGGAGGCGACCGTGAAGGCCTTCCACTACCCGAGCTTCGACGCGCTCAAGGCCCACGTGCAGGCCTTCGTCACCGCCTACAACTTCGCCAAACATCTCAAGGCACTGCGTTGGCGGACTCCCTTCCGAACCGTCTGTGATGCATGGCGCAAGGACCCTTTACCGTTCAAGATCAATCCTCACCACCGGTGGCAAACTCGCTAACTCTGACGCTTGCTGAGCAGTGGCGTGCGGGCCGCTGGACGACCGCCAAGTGGTCTCCGCCTAACTGCGGCTGATTCGGGCTAGGTACGACCGCAGGCTCTTGATGAGGGGGCCGTCAGTTGTCGATGACCTTCCACCCCTGGTTGGTCCTACCGTCGCAACGGAACTGGGCGGCCTGTGCACCCGACGCAGTGCTCGCGCCGGAGATGCCAATGCAGAGGCCGCTCTTGCGGTTCTTGATGCTGTAGACCCCGCTGGGGTAGTTCGGGTGGGTCTGGAATTTCCAGTCCTGATTGTTGTTGGTGTCGGCGGTCGCTTGGATGAGCTCCGCACCGGAGGCGGTGCTGGCGCGGTCAACGCCGAGCGCCTTGCCGGACTTGACGTTGCGGAAACTGAAGTAGTTGCTGCCCGCGTTGTAGGCAGCCCAGTTCTGATAGTTCACCAGATCGCCACGCGACAGGACCATGGGCTGCTGGACGATCCTGGCGCCGTTGGCGGTGCTGGCGCCCTTGGGCTGCAGCACCTTCCCGGACTTGAGGTTCATGAACCCATACTTGCCGTCGCCAGCGCGCAGGATCGACGCGCCGTCCGTCGGCGATGCCTGGGCGTGGGCGGTCGCCGCGCTGACCACCGCCATCGCTGCCGCTGCTAGGAACGCCCCAGCGATCTTCCTATTGCCTGTTGCTCGCATGATCGTTTCCTTTCGGTCGTGCCAGGTCATCCTGTCAGAACATCGAAAGGACTTCACTGTCCCCTTCGGGTGCGGAGGCCGCCGCCAAAGCAATGAGGGAGTTCATCGTTTTCGCTCTGGGTCAGTCGCCATGGCGGACACCGCTGGAGCGGCTGACCGCGCGTTCGCCGGGCTGCTTACTGTAATCGGCATCACTCGCTGGACCAACAGTTGTGCCAATTCTTCCCGCCCAGAACCAGAACCAGGTGTTCGGTCCCGGAGAGTCATGGTGAAATCCCGACGGCCCAACAGGAGGACGCGCTATGGCAGCAAGCCTTCATGGTTCAGCCCGCACAAAAGCTCGTCGTGCCCATGAATTGCCTACCGGCAACCCTCCCGTACCCGTCAGTTGCGTAGGCCGCGCGACAACCAAGAAGCCCCATGGCTTGCGACAACAGAGACCCGGCAAGTTGCAGCGATGTCTGCGAATCCGACAGATCAAGTGCGAGTCCGACGAGACTGCCTCTCGGGAATCCACCCCTGCCGCTAACGTCCGGGGGAAACGCACTCGCTTGCCGAGGCAGTTTATTCCGCTGCTGCCGCGTTTCCCTAAAGCTGTTCCAGCCCCCGCAAGCAAGGGGGGGAGGCATGCCAACCTGCGCGTAGCCTCTGTACAGGTAGTTTCACCGTACGCGGCAGGGAGCAAGACATGAGAAGGAGGCCGTTCGTTCAATGCTTGGTCATTGCGCTGTGGTTACTTCACGCGCCAGCGGGTGCCGCAATCACCATGTACCGCGACGTCAACGCGTATCTTGCGGCAGTCGGTGGACTGCATGAGCTCATCACCTTCGAGGGAGGACCGGTGCCGCGCATCGAGGTGCTTGGTGACCGCTTCAGCAACGAGATGACTTTCGTGAGCTGCGTGAAGCCCGGTAGCAGTTGCTGGCAAGGACCTCCGACAGTCGATTGGTTCGACAACGCCATCGTCTCCCCAGCGGGCGGGACGCAGGTGAGAGTGGTCACTGGTGCCCTCCTACCGTCTGACACCGTCCACCGGGTGACGACCTCCATGGCGCTCGGCATCTACGGCGACACGACAAGCGCCAGCATCGGCATCTCATTCTTCGACCAGTTCTTGGACGCCTTCAGGCTCAACGGCGCGACGGGCTTTTTCGGCATCGTGAGCAACGAGGAGTTCGATGCTTTTGAAGTCGGGCAGCAAGGCCACCATGAGGAGGTTCCCCCGTTCTTCATCAATGGGGTGGCGTTCCCGTCGCCGTCAGGTAGCGCCACAATCGACTGGCCAGCGGCTCCAATTCCCGAGCCCAGCACCAGTCTGCTGCTTACCGGCGGCGCATTGATGTTGCTTGTGCGGCGCCGGGCAGTGTCATCTGCGCCCTGACGAAAGACAGGAGCCACCATGGCACTGGCAAATTGGAAGCACATCGGGCACGCCTACGACGTCGTAGCGATGGCGGAAGACCATGACCAGCTTTACGCACTGACGGGCGACCACAGACTGTGGAAGCGCGAGACGATCGAGTCCGACATACCGTGGACACTGGTAGGCAGCGGCGCACCGGCAGTCACGATTGCCGTTGGATCATCTGATCTGTGGGCGACGACGGCGGACAACCGGCTCATCGCGTGCGACCGCGGAGATATCGCTCATCAGGGGTGGAGGCTCGTTGGAGAAGCGAATGACGTTGTTGCCCTGACATACTCGTATCCTGGGCAGCAGCTCTTCGCAGCCACCAGAGACAACCGGCTCTTGATGCGCGACCCCTTCTACGGCAAATCCTGGACGCCGATCGGGCATGCGATCGATGTCATCGCGCTGGCTGCGATCGGCATGAAGGGGCTGGACGGGCGGCTGTTTGCGGCGACCAACGACGGCACGATCTGGATCCGGGATGCTGCCCCGACCGAGATGAACTGGCTGAAGGTGGATACCTTCCGGAATGTACGGACCATGACGGCGATCGGCGCGTGGAACGGCCCGGCACCCATCCACCTCGGCAAGCTGTACGTCACGCGATTTCCCGACAATCAGCTATGGGTCGCAGATATACCGAATCTTCCCTGGACAGCATTGCCACGCGGCCAATTCCGCGCGCCAGAAGGCGACATCATCGAATACACCATCGAGCCAAACGCCGTGGCATCAAACATTGTCGAGTTCGCCCTGGCCGTCGGGCCTGGCGTCTTGGCAAACAAGATACTGACCATGCCGGACGGTCTCGGCAGCGCTTGGGACATCGTCGCTACGGGCGCGGTCGCGGGTCGGAACTCGCTATGGGCGCACCAAGTGGACAACGGTCAGAGCCTGACGTTCAAGAAACCCAAGGGCGCGGGCCTCATCGCCGATGTGTACTACGTGGGTGACCTGGGCGGGCTCAGCCCCGGCTCTCGCGTGACCTTTCGCTGGGCCTTCGGCTGAGCCGCGAGTTGCCGTGCAGGGTCTACCCGGCCTCTATATCGGGGGGACGCGGCACGCCGCCGCAGTAGCGTCCCCGCGTTCCCGCAGCTTCACCCACGCGGAGACATCGCATGAGTCGTCTCGCACTATCGCACGCCGTTCTGGCGCTGGCCCTCACTGTCGTCTGCGCCCTCGACACCCACGCCGCCGCCGCACCACGGTACAGCCTCACGCCTCTGGGCCGCCTGGAGGAGCACGGCTCGGTCTATCCAACCGCCCTCAACGACCTCGGTCAGGTCACCGGTGGCGCTTCGACGCCCCGCGGGGGCTCACAGGAGCCGCGCGCCTTCTTGTGGGAAAACGGCGTCATGCGCGACCTGGGACGGCCAGGCCGCAACAGCGGCGGATTCGACATCAACAATCGGGGCCAAATCACAGGATTCATCGTTCCCCATGGGGTCTTCCGCGTGAGGGGACGCAGGAGCTGCACAGGATGGTTGGTTTGAGGTGGTTTTGCATCCACCGACCACTCGCCCCGGTCGGCGGGTGCCCCCAGTGACCCGCGGGAGCCCGCAGGAGCTTGAGAGAAAGGTTTGCCTTAGTCCCCTTTTCCACCACCAGAACATCACGCCCAACCACTCTCGGTTGGGCGTTTTTGTTTGGGCGTTTCCCGCGCCGGTGCGGGTTTCCGGCCGGTTTGCGAAGGTCGACGACCTCCCCTTCGCGGTCCGTTAGAGGCGCAGTTCGACTCTCTTTTGCCCCCGTTTCTCTAAAAATCTTAAGCTACCTTTTTGATTCGACCTTCGCAGAAGTCGTTTCGAGACAAGCACTTGCGCGTGTGTCGGAGAGAGCAGTTGCGCATCGTCTTGGAGGAGCAAAGCGAAGAGAAAACCGAACCCGCCCAACGGTGACCCCTCCTGCGGAAAAGGACGACGGTCGTATCCCGACCCGTTGCGGCCCTTCGATGAACTTCGCCCGTTGACCGCTGAACAGCGAAAGCGGTCGTCCGCAAGACCAGATCTTGCAGACAGCAGCCGGCCAGGAGCGGATGTCCCGCTCTTCCGATCATGGTGCACCCCGCAACACTCCTTCGTTCAGGTGGATACGGGTTCCACGCGAGATCCAGCAAGCGTGTGAGCCCGCGCATCCGACCGAAGGCAGTAGTAGGTCCAAACTCCGCCAATCAGGTCCACCACGCCGAACAGCGCGATCACCGGGGGAACGAGTCCAAGAAGGGCGAGCGCCGTGAGCACCAGCCAGGCCTCGATGCGGATCCAGACAGAAGCCAGTAAGAACGCCTTGTACTCGTGTCGTGCAGCGACCCACGCGTACGCACCGATATTGAAGGCAAGAAGGCCGACGATGCGAGCCCACCCTTCGGCAGTGGGGATTCCGAAGAGCGAGAGCAGGAGGTTGGGAGCGATGACGAATACCGCGCCAAGCAGGAAGAGATAGGCGGCGAAGAATTTGGTGCTGAGAGCAGCTCGAGACATCGTGGGTGCGGCGCAGAGAATCTGCGTGGTGCCGAGTTGAAGAGGAGGCTCGAGCGTAGGACCGCGGGGGACTGTCGTATTGAACGAAACGGACGCGGGCCGGCACTGTCGGACAATGCGGCCTTGGCGCTCCCGTAAAGCGCCCCCTGTCGAAGACGGAAAGTCGAGATGAAGCTCCAGGTGTTTAAAGGGACAGACATCAGAGCCCCTACCGCCGCCTCGCCGCGCCACGGTCATTCGCAGCTGATCTCGCCGCGGCTTTCGCTCGGCTCCTGTGTCCGCGCGTTCGTGGCCCGGAGCACGCTGAACTGCGAACTGGAGCCGGGTGAACGATTCAATCATCTTCCCGCGTCGCCGGCCTGTGCCGTCACCTGGTTCTTCGAGGGGCGCGCCATCTGGGCAGAAGACGGTACGCCTGCGGCACGCATAGCATTCTGCGGCCCGAGGACCAAGCCCGTGACTTCAGTCAATCCTGGACCCGTCGAGACGCTGACGATGCTCGTCATGCCCGACGCGTTACAAGCCCTGACGGGCTTCGATCCAGTACGGCTCTTGGATCGTTCCTGTGACGCTGCAGTCGTTTTTCCCCCAGACTGGCTGGTCGCACTGAATGCGCCGTTCCATGAAGCGTGCCTTGCGGACCGCGTGCGTCGGATCGAAGACTTCCTCGAGCCACGTTGGCGAGCCCTTCCTGCTGACCAGTGGAGCAGCGCAAGAACTTACCGCGACTGGGCAGATGGCCTTGCGACACGTGCACTGACGTCGGGGGTGGGACGTAGCGTCCGGCAGACGAGCCGACGCATCCGCGCCTGGGCTGGGTTGCCGCTTGGTAACTTGGTTGGACTGTCACGCGTGGAACGAGTGCTGATCGACGCCCAAATTGCATTTGCGCAGGGTCGGGTGAAATGGGCCGATCTCGCGGCGGATGCCGGTTACGCGGACCAGCCGCACCTGTGCCGCGAGGCGCGCCGGGTGACTGGCCTGAGCCCCCAGCAGTTGCTGGAGCGCATCGAAAGCGACGAGAGCTTCTGGATCTACCGGCTGTGGCGCTGATGCCGCTGGTTCCATGAAGGAGCGTCGAGCGCTACCGGCCAGGAGCGGCCTTCTAGACACCAGGGCTGCTTTGCGCTGGGATACAGACCCATCGTGACTGACCGGACTGCCCATGGTCAGCACCTTGAGAACCGCCCGCCCAGGGCGTGCTCAAGCGTTGAACCCGACGAAGACCGCTGCTTCCGCAACGCTCTTGCGTTCGGACACTACCGCATTGGCGGGGAAGGTCTCATCGGGCCACCCGAGCGCGATGCTCTTCATGATCACCTGGTCATCGGCGATACCGGCGTGTTCGCGCACCACCGGAGACTGCATGATTCCCTGGCTGTTGATGACGCAGCCCAGGCCCCGCGACCAGGCAGCGTGGACGAGCGCCGTGGTGACTGCGCCGCAGTCGAAGGGCGTGTCGTCGCTGCCATCGAGCACACGGTCGTAAGTGACGATGATGCAGACGGGTGCATCAAACTGGCGGAAGCCGCGCATCACCCAATCCTGGCGCATCGCCTGGTCGTCCCGAGCGATGCCCATGGCCGCGAACAGTTGCTTGGCAACGCCGACCTGACGCTCTCGATGCACCCCCGCGAAGGGCTGACCAGTCCGGAATTCGCGTGACTGAGGCACGCCGGCGGCCATTCGCTCCGTATTCCCCCTGCGGATGCGTTCGAGCGGCTCGCCCGTGACGACGTAGAAGTTCCAGGGCTGCGTGTTCATCGATGACGGTGCGCGCATGGCGAGTCCGATGATCTCCTCAATCAGCGCACGCGGAACCGGATCCGGCTTGTAGCCGCGGATGCTGCGGCGGCCGAATATGACCTTATCAAACTCCATGTTGTTCACGTGATCACCGTTGTGTGGGATCTGGATCTTAGGAGCCGGTCCACTTCGTTGCTGTCGCTTCGGTGTCGCGCGTGTGCCTTGTTGCATCGGTAGAGGACGTTCGAGGGCAGCACGTACTTCCGGCAGCGACCGACGCGGCTTCGTGCCCGACGTTGCCCGACGATGCAGCGATGCCAACGCCAAGGTCCTCGACTGGCCGGCAGCAGTCTTTGAATGAGAGTGGGCTGGACGACCGCTTACAGCCTGAAGCGGTCGAACGCGGGCGCTCCGGTCAAGGTCCGCAAGTGGCCGTCCCCTGCCGCTGGCCCGCGCTGCCTAGAACCGCGGACGAAGACCAACTCGGGACAAGCACTCGCGCGTGTGTCGGAGAGAGCGGTTGCGCATCGTCTTGGAGGAGCAAAGCAAAGAAAAACCGAACCCGTCCAGCTGTGACCCCTCCTGCGGAAAAGGACTGTGGTCGCATCCCGACCCGTTGCAGCCCTTCGATCAACTTCGGCCGATGACCGCTGAGCAGCGAAAGCGGACACTGGGCAAGCAGAATTGAGCAATGAGTTCGGGCCACAATAGGGCCGCAACACGTTCGTTTATTGAAGTGTCTCGTCCCGCATAGAAAGTCACTCGTACCGTGCTCACCGATAGTGAAGCTTGCCAGTTGGTACTGACGAAACTGGACCACTGCGAGCCCTTCGCGGTGCAATCGTGCTCGTTATCAGAGCGAAAAGATTTTTGGATCATTCGGGCAAACAGTGCTGCCTATGTGGTGCACGGAGACACCTCCCGGTGCTCTGTCGGCGTCAACGCATACCTGGTCGATGTTGACAGCGGACTCATAGAGATTGTCGGTAGTGGAGAGGACGTGAGTGGGTACCTTCAGGACAAGTACGACCTACGCGAGGCGGATGGGCGACACTATGTCCTGACCGCGGACTTTCCCCGCTCTGACAAGCGCGCGATCGTACATCTTCGCCAGGTGCTCGAGTGCTCCGTGCAGCGAGCGAGGGAACTCGCTGAGGGGGGCCGCCCTTGGCTCACTGGAAAGCGTCGCGACTTGCAACGGGTGGAGGAGCTGTTCCGGCAGCGGGGGGTAGCAACGGCAATCAGGCTAGTTGATCAACCGCTTGATGCACGGGCCCTCCGGGGCCGGGTCTGGTTCTGGGATCCGATTAAAACAGCTCTCAAGGAATGAAGAGCTGCGCACAAGCCAAAGCGGTCGAACAGGGTGGACCCATTGCGCGAGCATGCACTACAGCTGACGGCCCGGTGACCGCTTTCAGCCTGAAGCAGTCGGTCCGGCCGCGAACTCGAAGACAGCTCGTGGCCGCCTCCTGCCGCTGCCCCGTGCTGCCACGAACCGGTGACGAAGACCAATTCGAGACCGAGCACCTGGGCGTGTGTCGAAGAGAGCGGTTGCGCATCGTCTTGGAGGAGCAAAGCGAAGAAAAACCCGAACTCGCCCAGCTGTGCCCCCTCCTGCGGAAAAGGACAACGGTCGCATCCTGGCCCGTTGCGGCCCTTCGATGAACTTCGGCCGATGGCCGCTGAGCAGCGGTTGCCGACCTTGGTCGCCGACGAGCATACTCACGCTGAGCGCCACCAAGCAGTCGTTGGGACGTGCGGCTGTCGGCGCTGCGAGTGTCAGCTGTGCGATGTCGAGCTGTCACCGTCGCCTCGCCTTCAGCCGCCTAACACTGCGGCCCTCAAGCCGTCGCGTCGAGCTACAGCATCCGGTAGCGCTTCCAGCCACTCCCGACGAGTCAGAGCGCCTATTGGTCGTTGACGGCGGCTGACTGACGCTCGACCCTGATGATTCGCAGAGCTCGAGCCGGCTGGTCCTTTATGCGCAGTTCGGCCTCATCTCCCTCACATAGTCCCAGAAGAGTCTGTGCCAGTGGCGTTCCGTCGTTTAGTAGCCCTAGCTTCAGGTTGCTCGGACTGTCCACGATCTGCACCGTGTGGCGTTGTGGCGGCTCGGTGGCAATCTGGTAGGTAACCCTGTCCCCAAGCTCGACAAACAGCGCCGGCTCTGCGGACAGGAGCGTGGTTGGCTGGACAGGCTCAGACTCCTTTGCCACAGCAGACTTAGACTTGGCTTGCTCGAGATGCGGCTCCGGCATGCCACTCGCCTCCGCCGCCTCAGCTTCGTGCTCTTGGAGGTCCTCGTCACTGAAGGGGGGCGGAGAAGCGTCATCTTGCCGTAGGCGCTCCTTCAAGAACTTCACGAGCCTCGCAGTCTGCCCTGCCGGGTCGGCGAACCAGTCGGTGGACCAGACGCGAATGATGCGACCGCGCCATCCCAGCGATTCGAGGATTTCTTGACGGATGCGGTCGCGGTCGCGGGCTGACGGGCTGCTGTGGTAAGTGACACCATCGCCTCCCACCGCGCCACCTCCTGCTGTACTTGTGACGGTACTGCCTGAACTTCGGTCGCTTCCATGGCGCCCTCTGTCGAGTCAGGTCATTTGCCGACTATCGGCGCTACAGAGATAAATTCAAGTACCACTGTAGTACTAGGGCCGCTACTCGACTGTTGTCGCTTGATAGCAGTAGCGCAGGGCAGTTTCGGGTGCCACACACCGCAGGCCTCAATATGTTCTATACCGCCGGCGAACCGGCTGCCCTGTTTTTTCCAAACTTTGTCGAGTCGCTCTCCAATGTTTCTGCTTCCGTTGGCTGAATCTTGCCCTCGGGCCAATTTTCGTAAATCGTACTCAGCACCAACAAGTAGAGCTTACCCTCGCGCTTCGTTTTTGCCTCAGAGAAAACAAGATTGTAAATGAACGCCACTACGAGCAGCGCATATCCGCTGCCGAGAGCCGTCAACCCAGGATACTTTTCTGGCAGCAAGGATAAGAATGCAATTCCTTGCCGCACTTCAGGAACGTTTTTCAGTGCATAGTACGGCGCCGCAAGAATGGCCCCGTAGAGCCATTTTTTCATATGATCTAGAAACCCGATCGAAATGCCGGCGTGTTCTTCCTGCGCTTTAGTGATCTTCAAGAGCGCAGCTAGATCAGCCCTACGCAACAAGGCCCCTTCTGAGCGATACCCATCAATCACGCCGAGAACGATCAGAAGTAGATTCTCGACGCCGAACGCCTTCTGAGCCATCTCCGCGTTACCACCCTTGTAAACCGCAAACCCTTGCGCGAAGACCCTATGCGTGGCCGCATAGCCAACCAGCGCCGCGGTATATGGCAGCAACGACCATAGCGAGTAGGGCCCAAAGAAAACGACCCCTACGAGCGTGATGACAGCAAACACCACGCCTAGCAAAGCATAAAGTGGAGCCAGGGCATACCAAGGAAGCAGCCCCTTATACCAAAGCCGCAATCCCAACGGAATTGATTTGTGAAATGAGAATACCGGGACGGTATAGTGCCTCACAGCTCTCTTGAACGCTCGCCGGAGGGCGTTGTTCACCTCGGAGAGCGCATTAATTTGACCAAGAACACTCTGCCGCTCCTCCATTTTTCCCTCCCGCATTAGCTGCGACACATCAACGGACGATCGCGATCTTAGCCACCGTAAAAGACCCGATGACTGAGGAATTGTGAATTCGTTCTGCAACAACGCTTAGGACGACCCGATGGCATACACGGGCCGTTCTATCCGCGCCTGGAAGACGCCCCGTAGCACGCACTTAGAACTGCCACAAAAGGCCGACCGCGAGCACAAGGATAAGGACAACAGCGCCGTCCCTTGTGCCTGCCCCAATGTGCAGCACTCCGAGTCCGGCCCCACGCGGACAAGGGACCCGACGCTCGGCCAACGGCATTTGCCGGTCAGCGCATCCTTGAGAGTAGGAGCGGCGTTCACATCCCGGCCCGCAGCGGCCTTCGTTGGGCCGGCCTCAACGACTGCTTCGCAGCGATTCTGTTGAAAAGCTCGCTGCGGCCGGCCGATCGCACTACAGCGCTTGCTGGTGCAACCGTCTGCGCAGCGCTGCGCGGCCTGCCAATCGGCGCTGGAGCTTGAGCTTCGACGTGTTCCGGTGTTTGATCCGTCACGCCAGGGCGCCTGACAGTGAGGTCACCGTGGAGCGGACGCCCATACCGCGTCTCAGCGCCGGTACAGCGACTCCATCACCGTGCCAAACCGGGCGGTCAGGTTGTTGCGTTTGAGCTTGAGCGTGGGCGTCATCAGCCCGTTGTCGATGGTCCAGGGTTGTAGGGTCAGCGCGACGGCACGCGGCTGCGCGTAGTGCGGGAAGCCGCCCGTGAGTGCGTGGATACGCTCCAGCGCCATGGCGCGCGCGGCGCCGTCCTCCAGGCTGGCCGGCGCCGCGGCATCGAGGCCCAGTGTCGCGGCCAGACGCTTCCAAGCCTTCATCCCCAGCACCACGATGCAGGCGATGAACGGCCGGTTGTCGCCGAACACGTACGCCTGCTCGAACAGCGGATCGGCCATGATCGCCAACTCCAGGTCCACCGGCGCGACCTTCTCGCCGGTCGAGGTGACGATGATTTCCTTCACCCGCCCGAGGATGTGCACGCGGCCACCCTCGATGGCAGCTTGGTCTCCGGTGCGCAGCCAGCCCTCGACGAACGCACGCGCGGTGTCCTGCTCGCGCTTCCAGTAGCCACGCATCACGTTGGGCCCGCGCACTTGCAACTCCAGGTTGTCGCCGATGCGGACCTCCACGCCTGGCACAGGGCGACCAACGGTGGCCGGGTCGTTGTCCCGCGGGGCATTGGCCGCGACTACCGGCGACGTCTCGGTCATGCCATAGCCCTGCAGCAAGGGAAGGCCCAACCCGAGGAAACAGTGAGCAAGGGGCTTCGACAAGGGCGCACCGCCGCTCACTGCCGCCCGCAGCCGGCCACCGAACTGCTTGAGTAAGGGGCGTGCCACCAGCGGCGCCAGCAGCAGCCAAGCCAGGTCGTCCAGGACCCCGGGCACACGGCCTTCGCGAGGCAGGCCTTGCTGCCGGCAGAAGCGCCGCCAGCCCACGGCCTCGGCCCATCCGAAGAGGCGGGCCTTCAGCACCGAGCCGGCGAGCGTCTCCTGCACCTTGGCATGCACACGCTCATAGATGCGCGGCACCGAGATCAGGATGGTGGGGCGCACGATCTTAAGGTCATCGGCAAGCAGGCTGACCGAGCGGGCATACACCACGCAGGCCCCGGCGGCCATCGGCAGGTAGTAGCCCGCCGTGCGCTCGAAGGTATGCGACAGTGGCAGGAAGGACAGAAAGACGTCGCCTGCCACCGGCGCCACCGTCGCCAGTACCGCCCTCACGTTGGACACCACGTTGGAATGCGTCAGTATCACGCCTTTGGGCTTGCCCGTCGTACCGGAGGTGTAGACCAGGGCCGCGAGGTCGTGTGCCTCGGGTGCCTGCATCGGCACGGCGAGTGTCAGGTTCGGCGGGGAGAGCCAGTCTTGCAACCCGACCACAGGCACACCGCTGCCCTGCTGCGAGTCGGCGGCTTGCGCCACCACCACCTGCCGAAGCTCCGGGAGCGCCACGCCGACCGCGTCGATCGCCCGCCACTGCGCCTCGGTCGCCGCCACCAGCACGGAGGCACCGCTGTCGCTCAGGATGTAGGCGATGCTGGCCGGGTTGTCGAGGGCATGCAGCGGCACCGGCACGCAGCCGAGGGCCAGCGCCGCCTGGTCGATGCAGACGGCGCGCATCCCGTTGGGCAGCAGGATGGCGATGCGGGCGCCGCGCGGCAGAGCGAAGCGAGCCAGTGCCGCCGTCCACCGCGCCACTTGATCGCCGATTTGCTGCCACGACGCGCTGACCCACTCACCGGCCTCAGGATCGAACTCACGGTAGGCCTCGGCCCGTGGGCTGGCGGCCACCCGCCACTGGAAGAGTTCAGGCAGGGTGCGGACAGTCTCGGGCAAGGCAACTGACATCAGATTCGGACGGAACAAGCCATGTATGCGCGAATGATGCCAGGGCGTCGGTCGAATTCCGGCCACCCACATCACCGGGCTTGCGCAAGATCAAGTCGAGGCGGCGGCATGAGCAAACGCATCCCGATTCAGCATTGGGACTTGCGCCGCTTGATGCGGGCAAAAGCTACTCAGGACTTTCTTATCGTCGCCCGCACGCCATCCTTCACCGCGGCGGGCGGGTAGACGATCACTGTGGCACCTGCTTGTAGGCCCTTCGTCACCCAGGCCTCCGAGTCGTTGCGCCCGCCCAGCTCCACCCGCTGTGCGCGGGCGCGGCCGTCCTGCAGAACGAACACCGCCATGCCGCCACTGTCGTCGGAGGTAGGAAACACGGCACTGACCGGCACCTTCACCGCAGCATTGACCGACTGAATCACGATGCGCACGCCCACCCGGTACCCGTCGCCCAGCACGCGCCATTGTTCCGGCGGGCTGGTGAGGTCGATCAGCACCCTCACCCGCTGTTCCTCCACGCCCAGGGCCGACACTTTGGTGAACGCAGCGGGCTCCGTCAGCCGCACCCGGCCTTCCAGTCGGCCCGGCCCGCCCCAGCGCTCGATGATCACCCGGCTGCCCGGCCGGGCGCGCAATGCGTCGGTGGTCAACAGTTCGGCCACCACCTCCATCCGGCTGGTGTCGCCCAGCTCGAGCAAAGGGGTGCCCAGCGCCACCGTGGCCTCGCTGGTCTGCGCCACCCGCAGCACGCGGCCGCTCACCGGTGCGCGCAGCACGAAACCGGCGCTGCTGCCGGACGCCGGCCGCTGCACCGCCACGAGTGCGGCACGCGCCTGCTCCACTTCATGGCCGGCCACGTGCCGCTCCTCCGTGGCGGCGTCCAGTTCCTTCTGCGCCGCCAGCACCGCCAGGCGGTCGGTCTCCAGCTTGGTATCGGCGACGAAACCCTGCTTGGCGAGCTGCTCACTGCGCTGCGCCTCGTTGCGCGCCCGCTGCAGCGCCACCTTGGCGCCTTCGATACGGGCTTTTGCCCGCTGCACATTGGCTTGCGCGATCTCCACCCTCACCTGCTGCTCGCGCAAGGTGCGCTCGTCCAGCAGCGGCGACAGCACCGGCGTCAAGGTGGCCAGCACCTCGTCAGCCTGAACCGCGTCGCCCTCGCGCAGCGTGATGCGGCTGAGCAGTCCCGCCAGGGGGGCCGAGACCACGTAGCGCTCGCGCAGGCGCGTCTTGCCGTCCTCGTCGATGCTGGCCTCGAAGTGCCCCTGCGTGGCCGTCGCCACTTCAACCGGCACCGCCCTTGGCGCAAACGACCAGGCCAGGGCAGCGATGGCAGCGGCTGCCGCGACGCCGCCCAGCACCCAGGTTTTCGTTTTCATGTTTTCAATCCCTCGTCTTCAGAACGGCGACCATGTCCAGCCGGTCGATGCGCCTGCGCACCACCAGCCCACTCGCCACGCCGGCTGCCAGTACACACAGCGCGGCCCAGGCATAGGTGCGCGCCCGGATCACCGCCGGAAAGAAAAACTGGTCCGACTTCAACAGCTCGACAATGAGGTGCACCAGGCCCCAGCCGAACCCCATGCCGAGCGGCAGGGCAATGGCGATGGAGATCGCCATCTCGCCCAGCAGCAGGCCAGACACCTCCGCGCGCGTGAAGCCCAACACGCGCAGGCTGGCCAGTTCCCAGCCGCGTTCGGCCAGCGAGATGCGCGCGTTGTTGTAGACCACGCCCACCGTGATGACCGCGGCGAAGGCCGTCAGAATGGTGCTCATGATGCGCACGTTGCGGGCGCTGATCTCCTCCATATTGCGCAGCATGGTGGCCTTGCTGAAGGCACCGGCGGAGCGCGGCAGGACCTTGGTGGCCTCAAGCAGCGGCGCCTCGCGGCCGCGCTCCACCATCAGCACGTAGCCGGTGGCGACATCCCCCTCCCCCAGCGCCCGGTTCAGCGACTCGCGGTCGATGTAGGCGTTCAGACCCATCATTTCGCGCACCGTGCCTCCCACGGTGAGCGCCAGGTTGCGCGGCTGCCCCACCAGCACTTCGGCCAGCACGGTGTCGCCGGGACGCACGCCGAGCTTGTCGGCCAGACGATCCGTGAGCACCAGGCCGCGGCCCTCCAGCAGCACGGCATGGCCGTCCACGTCGATCACCCGGTAGAGCTCCGGCCGCGGGGCATAGCCGCGCAGCAGGCTGCGCTCGCGCCGGTGGCCATGGATGAGGGTCACCGGCACAAAGCGGGTGGACTCCACCATCGTGACCCCGGGCAGCCGGGCCAGCTCGAACCGCGCGCTGTCGTTCACGGCCTCCGTCGTCCACACCGACACGTCGCCGCGCAGGCCGAGGTTGAACTGCGTGTCCACCACCACATCGATGGCATCGCGGAAGAAGCTGCCCAGGATGGTGATGGCGACCGCTGCGGCGATGCCGCCGATGCCCAGCGTGCTGCGCAGCGGCCGCCTCTCCATGTTGCGCACCATCATGCGCAGGGCGGGCCCCATGCGCTCGATGCCCAGCCGCTCCAGCAGCGTGCGCCGGTAGCGCCCGGGCGCAGGCGGCCGCATCGCCTCGGCCGGCGCCAGTCGCACGGTCGCGAGGATCGCACTCAGCGTGCCGAGTACCGCGGTAGCGACCGTGATCGCGCCGCTGATGAGCAGCAGCGACGGTGCGATGCGGTGCTCGAAGCTCGGGAAGTGGAAGAGTTCAGCGTACAGCCCGGTGAACAGGGTGCCCAGCCGGTCCCCCACCAGCACGCCCAGCCCCAGGCCCAGCAGCACGATCACCAGCACCAGCTTCAGGTAGTGCACGCCGATGGCCAGGTTGGGATAGCCGAGCGCCTTCAGCGTCGCGATCTGCTCGCGCTGGGTGCTCACCAGGCGCGACACCACCACGTTCAGCAGGAAGGCGGCCACGCTCAGGAAGATGGCCGGCAGCACCGTCCCCAGCACCCGCTGCGCCTTGATCTCGTTGTCGAGCATCTGGTGCGAGGACTGTCCCGAGCGCCCGTGCACGTCGCGCCCGCCGTAGGCCGCCAGACGCCGCGACAGGCCGTCGATGACCGTCTGCTCCGAAGCGCCCGGCGCCAGCTTCACCGCGACCCGGTTGAAGGCACCGTTCATGTCGTAGGCGGCGGCCAGGGCCTCGCGGTCGACCCAGAACACCCCGTAGCCCCGCATGTCCGGCATGCCCCACAGGCCAGCGAAGATGAACTCCGGCGACAAGGCCGTGCCAACCACCCGCAGCTGGCGCTTGCGGCCGTTCATCAGCACGCCCAGCGTGTCGCCAAACCGCAGGCCGCGCGCCTGGGCAAAACCTTCGGACACGAGGGCCGGAATGCTGCCGTCGCTGCTGGCCGCCCCGAGCAGGCCCTGCCCGGCGCTGACGGTCACGCGGTTCATGCGGGGCGGGGCCGGGGGTCCACGCCGATCAGCTGGCCGATGATGGGGTCGGCCACCCCGGCCAGCTCCACCCGCACCATCGCATCGATGCCGGTCTGCACGTCGGCCACGCCAGGCACTTCCCGCAACGATTCCACCAGCGAGTCCGGTGCCCGCTTCAACGACGCGAACACATCGGCAAAGCGCCCCTCGGCATAAAACTGGTCGCGCGCGAGCGACAATGAATCCACGGCCGACAGGCTGGTGATGAAGCCGCCGATACCACTGGCCACCACCAACGCGATGGTCAGGGCCTGGCTCCACATCAGGCGCAGGTCTCGCAGCAGTTTGCGGTCCAGTGCCTTCACGCCACGCTCCCGTGCAGGTCTACCACGTCAGCTCCGATGGCGACAGCTTGTGCGTATTGGCCTCGATGCGCTGGATGCAGCCATCGCCGAGGTAGACCACGCGGTCGGCCATGGCGGCAATCGCGGCGTTGTGCGTGATCACCACGGCCGTGGTGCCGATCTCTCGGTTGATGCGCGCGATGACCTCCAACACCAGCTTGCCGGTCTGGTAGTCGAGCGCGCCGGTCGGTTCGTCGCACAGCAGCACGTCAGGCCGCTTGACGATCGCGCGTGCGATAGCCACGCGCTGCTGCTCGCCGCCGGACAGCTGCGCCGGAAAGTGGTCGCGCCGCGGCGTCAGCCCGACCCGGTCGATGGCCTCGTCGACCGGCATCGGGTTTTCGACGATGTCGGTCACCAGCGCGACGTTCTCGCGCACCGTCAGGCTGGGGATCAGGTTGTAGAACTGGAACACGAAGCCCACGTGCTCACGGCGATAGGCGGTGAGCTCCGCCTCGCTGGCACCGCTGAGCACCTGGTTGCCGAAGCTCACCTCGCCCGAGGTGGGCATGTCCAGCCCACCCAGGATGTTGAGCAGGGTGGACTTGCCGCTGCCCGAGGCGCCGAGCAGCACGACGAATTCGCCGCGCGCGATGTCGAGATCGACGCTGCGCAGGGCCCGCACCTCCACCTCGCCGGTGCGGTAGGTCTTGTTGAGGCCGCGAGCGCGGAAGACGGGGAAAGTGGTGGGGTGGGTGTCGGACACGGCTGTCACTATAGGAAGGCCCGGGAGCCACGACTTGACGAAGCGCAAGCAGCGGGTGGCCCAGCCACCTTATGGTGCGGCCATGACTTTCTCCAATGGCGTTTTCTCCGAAGCCGGCCGCCTGCGCCGCGTGATCGTCTGCCGCCCCGGCCTGGCGCAGCAGCGCCTCACCCCGCAAAACTGTGAGCAACTGCTGTTCGACGACGTGATGTGGGTGTCGCGTGCACGCGCCGACCACTACGCGTTCACCAGCCTCATGCAGGAGCGCGGCATCGAGGTGCTGGAGCTGCACGACCTGCTGGCCGACGTGTTGGCGCAGCCACCCGCCCGCCAGTGGCTGCTGGAGCGCAAGGTCAGCGACGCCGAGGTCGGCCTGGGGCTGTCGACCGATGTGCGCGCCTGGCTCTCCGAAGTGCCGGCCCCCGAACTGGCCGAACGCCTGATCGGCGGCATTGTGCGCGGCGAGTTGCCGTTCGCCCTTCCCGGTGGCCTGGCGGAGTGTTTTGCGGCCGAGGACTTCGTGCTGCCGCCGCTGCCCAACATGATCTTCACCCGCGACACCAGTTGTTGGATCCATGGCGGGCTCACGCTGAATCCCATGCACTGGCCCGCGCGGCGCGCCGAAACCTTGCTGATGAAGGCGGTGATGCAGTTCCACCCGATGTTCGCCGCCAGCACGCCCATCTGGTGGGGGGATCCGGAACAGGCCCACGGCGCCGCCACGCTGGAGGGCGGTGACGTGATGCCCATCGGCCGGGGCACCGTGCTGGTAGGGATGGGCGAGCGCACCACGCCCCAGGCAGTGGCCCTGCTGGCCCGGTCCCTGTTCCGCGCCGGCACGGCGGAACGGGTGATCGCCGCCCGGCTGCCGCGCACGCGCGGCGCCATGCACCTGGACACGGTGATGACCTTCTGCGATGCGGACTTGGTCACCGTGTTTCCCGATATCGTCAACCGCATTCGAACCGTTTCCATCCGCCCGGGCAAACAGGACGGCGAGCTGGACTACCGGGCCGAGTCGCGCCCTTTTCTGCGCGTGGTGGCCGAGGCGCTCGGCTTCAAAACCCTGCGCGCCGTGCCCACGGGCGGCGACGCCTACGAGGTGGAGCGCGAGCAGTGGGACGACGGCAACAACGTGCTGGCCCTGGCGCCGGGTGTCGTGATCGCCTACGACCGCAACACCTACACCAACACGCGTCTGCGCAAGGCCGGCGTGGAAGTGATCACGATCCCAAGCGCCGAGCTCGGGCGTGGCCGTGGCGGCGGGCACTGCATGTCCTGCCCGGTCGCACGCGACCCTCTTTGAGCCTGACAACACATCAAGGTACACCTACCATGGCTTTCAACCTTCATGGCCGCAGCCTGCTGAGCCTGCTGGACTTGAGTGCAGCCGAAATTCGCGAGCTGCTGCGCCTCGCCGCCGACCTGAAGAGCGCCAAGCGCAGCGGCACCGAAGTGCCCCGGCTGTCCGGCCGCAACATCGCGCTGATCTTCGAGAAAACGTCCACGCGCACCCGAAGCGCGTTCGAAGTGGCGGCGCACGACCAGGGTGCCCATGTCACCTACATCGGCCCCCACGACTCGCAGTTGGGCCACAAGGAATCGGTAAAGGACACGGCCCGCGTGCTGGGTCGACTGTTCGACGCGATCGAATACCGTGGCTTCGGCCAGACGATCGTGGAAGACCTGGCCCGCTACGCTGGCGTGCCGGTCTACAACGGCCTCACCGCGGAGTTTCATCCGACGCAGGTCTTGGGCGATTTCATGACCATGCGCGAATTCACCCACAAGCACCTGTCCGACGTCACGCTGTGCTACCTGGGCGACGCGCATTCGAACACCGCCGATTCTCTGATGGTGGGGGCGGCGAAGGTCGGCATGAAGCTGAAGATCGGCGCGCCCCATTCGCTGTGGCCGACACAGTCCCTGGTGGAGGAATGCGGCCGCATCAGCGCTGACACGCAGGCGCAACTCATGCTCACGGAGAACCCGGCCGAAGCGGTCGCCGGCGCGGACTTCATCTACACCGACGTGTGGCTGTCGATGGGCGAGGACGAGTCACTGTGGAAGCAGCGCATCGACCTGCTCAAGCCCTATCGAGTGACGCAGTCGCTGATGGACCGCTCCGGCAACCCGCATGTGAAGTTCATGCACTGCCTGCCCGCCTTCCACAACCGCGACACCGCCGTCGGCGCCGACATCGCCGAGCGCTTCGACATCGACTGCATGGAAGTGACCGACGCGGTTTTCGAGTCCGAGGCGTCCATCGTGTTCGACCAGGCGGAAAACCGCATGCACTCGATCAAGGCGCTACTGGTGGCCACGCTCGGCTGAAGCTCGGCCGGCAAGGCCTGCCGGCTCAACTCAGGCCCACGTGATCAGCGCTGATCCAGGTGCCCGCCTCCCGGCTGGCGAAACGGTCCACGTCCGCCAGGTTGCCGATGACCGACGGCCGCGAGGTGGCCTCGGTGAAGGCACAGGCGGCCTCCACCTTCGGCCCCATCGAGCCCGCAGCAAAGTGCAGCGCGCGCAGCGCCGCGGGTGACGCTGAATGGATGGCCCGCTGGCTCGCCAGCCCCCAATCCAGGCAGACCTCCGTCACGTCGGTGGCGATCATCAGCAGGTCGGCATCCAGCTGGCGCGCCAGCAGGCTGGAGACGAGGTCCTTGTCGATCACCGCTTCCACGCCGTGCATGCGGCCGTCCGGGCCATCGGCCGCTACAGGGATGCCGCCGCCGCCGGCACAGATGACGACCGAGCCATGGCGCAACAGTGTCTGCACCGAGCGCAGGCCCGGAATGCGCAGCGGCTTGGGCGAAGGCACCGCGCGGCGCAGCCCATCGCCATCAGGCATGAGATGCCACCCCCGTGCGCGCGCCAGCCGTTCGCCTTCACCCTTGGCATAGACGGGTCCGATCGGCTTGGAGGGGCTGGCAAACGCCGGGTCGTCCGGGTCGACCTCCACCCTGGTCAGCAAGGTGGCGACGCTGCGGCCGACTGGCAGGCAGTTGGCGATCTCCTGCTCCAGCAGGTAACCGATCATCCCCTCGGTCTGCGCGTCGAGCACGTCCAGCGGAAAGCCCTCGGCATTCGGGCCGGCGCTGTTCTGCAGGGCCAGCAAACCCACTTGGGGCCCGTTGCCATGCGTGACCACCAAGCGGTATCGGCCAGCGAGCCGAGCCAGGTGAGCAGCTGCAAGGCGCACATTGCGCAGCTGCACCTCGGGCTCCAGCGGCTCGCCACGCCGCAACAGCGCGTTGCCGCCCAGGGCGACCACGAGCAAAGGGTCCAAAGTTTGAGCCGTGTTCACAAGGACAAGGCTCCGGTCGACAGCAGATACCCGGCCACGCAGGCCGCGGCCACCAGCAGACCGGCGGCGACGGCCTCACTGCGGGTCAACAGCGGCCGCCTCTGTTCATGCCGAGCGCGCATGAAAAACAGCAGGCCGGGCGCATACAGGAGCGCACTGAAAAGCAGGTACTTCGGACCGGCGGCATACAGCAGCCACAAGCAATAGGCAGTCGCGAGAGCGCCAACCGCGATATCCCGCACCTGAGTACCCCGCTCACCGGCGGCATAGCCCGTGCCGCGCCAGGCCGACTGCAGGGCGTATGCACCGCTGAACAGATACGGCACCAGGATCATCGAGGTGGCCAGCATGATCAGCGCCTGGTAGGTCGCGTTCGACCACAGCGTGAGCAGCAGGAAGAGCTGTGTCAGGCCGTTCGTGACCCACAGGGCGCGTGACGGTGATCCGCGCGGATTCTCGTCGGCCAGCGCAAGTGGCAACAAGCCATCGGTGGCCGGCGTGTGCAGCGTTTGCGCAGCCAGCAGGATCCACGCGAGCAGCGCGCCGCCCACCGACACCATCAAGCCGATGCTGATCAACTTGCTGCCCCAGGGGCCAACGACCTTTTCAAGGACGGCGCCCATCGATGGGTTCTTCAAAGCGGCCAGGTCCGCCTGTCCCATGACGCCCAACGACAACAGTGACACCGCCATCAGCAGGACAAGCACCAGCCCGAAGCCGCCGAGCGTCGCCTTGCCCACATCGGAGCGTCGGGCCGCCCGCGCCGAGTAGACGCTGGCGCCTTCGATGCCGATGAAGACCCACACCGTGATCAGCATGGTGCTCTTCACTTGGTCAAGAACGGAACCGAGCTTCGGCGCGCCCCAAAAGCCGGCCTGGAAGGTGTCGACCTTGAAGGCCAGCGCCACGAGACCGACGAACAGGGCCAGCGGCAGGAGCTTGGCCACGGTGGTGACCGTGTTCATGAGCGCGGCGTTGCGGATGCCGCCCAGCACCAGCCCGTGTAAGGTCCACAGCAACGCCGAGGCTGCGATGATGGCCGCCGCGGTATTGCCTTCGCCGAATATCGGGAAGAACTGGCCCAGTGCAGCGAAGAAGATCACCAGGTAGCCGACATTGCCGATCCAGGCGCTGAGCCAGTAGCCCCAAGCCGAGTTGAAGCCCACCAGATCGCCAGCGCTAGCCCGCGCGTAGGCGTACACACCGTTGTCCAGCGCAGGCTGGCGCGCCGCCAACGTCTGATAGACCAAGGCCAGCATCATCATGCCGGCACCGCTGATCAGCCAGCCGATCAGGACCGCACCGGCTCCCGCGCCGGATGCCATGTTCTGCGGCAGGCTGAAAATGCCACCGCCAACCGTGGACCCAACCACCAGCGCGACGAGTGCGCCCAGCCCCAGCGACCGGGGCGATGAAACGGAACGGCCGGCGGGCACCGCCTGGCCGGCAGCACGGCGCTGTCCAGCCGCGGAAGATGAATGGGTCAAGGTGGCCATGGCCTCTCCTGAATGATGTGGGGGCATGATGGGTGCGCCAACAGCGACGCCGCTTGCGCTCCGTCAAGCCGAGGCACGGTCCAGGTGCCGCTGCAGGACAAGAGGTTCCACGTCCTACGCCGATCCCGGCGGTCATCTCCGCGACAGAGGCGTTCTGATTTCAGCGAGTCAGATCTTGGAGATGGCGGCGTTCTGAAACCGATGGCTGGCGCTGTGCTCCTCAACGCACGAGCAGCAGCGGCACCTTGCAGCTCGCGATGACGCGTGTGGTGACCGAGCCCAGCACCACGCTGCCGAGGGCTGAGTGGCCGTGGGTGCCCATCACCATCAGGTCGTACCGGCCCTCCTGTGCGAGTTCCGCCACCACATCGCCGGCATGGCCCACGGCGTAGCGGGTCTCCAGCCTCCATCCCGTCTGGACGGCGAATTGACGCACTGGCGACAACACCTTTTCTGCCTCTTCCTGGTAGTAGCTGTCGAGTAGGCCCTTATCCAGAAAGCCGGCGGCGTGGGGCGGCACGGCCGGCACGACCGTCAAAGCGGTGTAATCGTGGCTCGTTCCGAACATTTCATCGTGAGCCGCCACGAAGCCGAGCATCCGCTTGGTGTAGGTACTGCCGTCGACGGGGAGAAGGATTTTCATGAAGCACTCCGGGGGGTCAGGGTGCTTGCATCGTGCGCTAGCGCCCGGCGTCCTGGCTTGAGATTCATCAAGCCGGCGACGGCGCAGCATCGCGAGCCGTTCGGTCTTTGATGTAGCCCTGTGCTGCCTCCAAGTCTCGCAGTGGGGCGGCCAGCGCGAGCAGCTCGGCCTCATTCAGCGTTTCATGGTCCAGCAGCGCCTTCACGCAGCGGTCCAGCACCTCCCGGTGCCGTCGCAACATGTCGGTGGCGCGGGCCTGCGCGCCCTCCAGCAGGCCGCGCACCGCATCGTCAATGCGCTGTGCGGTGGCGGGGCTGGCAGCGGCCGGTGGGAGCGCGCCGGTCGCTCCGTCCTGCGGCAGCAGCATGGTGGCGGGCACACCGGCATACACCACCGGCCCCAGTGCCTGGTCCATGCCGAAGCGCAACACCATGTCACGTGCGATATCGGTGGCTTTTGCAAGATCGTCCGCCGCGCCCGTGGATGGCTCGCCGAAAACCAGCACCTCGGCGGCCCGGCCGCCCAGCAGCACCGTGAGCTTGTCCATCAACTGCGTACGCTGCATCAGGTGCCGGTCTTCCGTGGGTCGCTGCAGCGTGTAGCCGAGCGCGCCCACGCCGTGCGGCACGATCGAGACCTTGTGCACCCGGTCGGCGCCTGGCAAGGCCAGCGCGGTCAGGGCATGACCCAGTTCGTGTGTGGCCACCAGTTGACGCTCACGCGGACTGATCAGCCGGCGCTTCTTTTCAATGCCGGCCACGATACGCTCAATGGCCTGAGTGAAATCCTCCAGCGTCACAGCCTTGGCATCGCGCCGCGTGGCCACCAGGGCGGCTTCGTTCACCACGTTGGCGAGGTCAGCACCGGCGAAGCCGACGGTGATGGCCGCCACCAGGTCGAGGTCCACCTCGGGTGCCAGCGGCACCTTGCGGGCATGCACCTTCAGGATGGCGGTGCGGCCGTCACGGTCCGGCCGGTCCACCAGCACCTGACGGTCGAAGCGGCCGGCACGCAGCAGCGCAGGGTCGAGGATTTCTGGACGGTTGGTGGCGGCCAGCAGCACCACCCCCACGCTGGGGTCGAAGCCGTCCAGCTCGACCAGGAGTTGATTCAGTGTCTGCTCGCGCTCGTCATGGCCGCCTGACACCGGGAACACACCGCGCGCCTTGCCCAGCGCATCGAGCTCGTCGATGAAGATGATGGCCGGCGCCGTCCTGCGTGCCTGCTCGAACAGATCACGCACGCGTGCCGCGCCGACGCCGACGAACATCTCGATGAACTCGGAACCGCTGATGGAAAAGAACGGCACGCCCGCCTCCCCGGCCACCGCGCGCGCGAGCAGTGTCTTGCCCGTGCCGGTGGGGCCCATCAGCAACACCCCCTTGGGCACCCGCGCTCCGAGCCGTCCATAGTGCTGCGGATTGCGCAGGAACTCCACGATCTCCCGGAGCTCGGTCTTGGCTTCGTCCACACCCGCTACGTCGTCGAAGCACACCCCGGTGCTCTTCTCCATGTACACCTTGGCCTTGCTGCGGCCGATGCCCATCAACCCACCGCCCATGGAGCCCGCCATGCGCCGGGCCATGAAGCCCCAGAACCCGACCAGGATGAGCACCGGCAAGATCCATCCCATCAGGTCGGAGACCCAGGTGGCCTCGCGCACGCGCTTGTACGCCACGCCGAAGCCCGACAAGCGCTCAGCCATCGCCGGCTCCACCGGCGTGGACACCAGCACCTTCTTGCCGCGCGCGTCCGGCACCTTGAGTGTCCCGGTGACTCGCTGGTCACCCACCGTCACCTCGGCCACCCGGCCTTCGCGCAGCTGCTGCTCGAACACGCTGTAGGGCACGACCTCCACCTCGCGGTCCTGCCCCCACCCGATCCAGGCGAGCCAGACCAGGCCCAGCCCGAACACGGCCGTTGTCAGGTTGACCCTTGTTGACTTGTTCATTCGCATCTCTCTGGCGCCGCAAGTCCAAGGCAGCGCGTTGTTCCGGTGCTCGATTCTTGGCAGCGATGAGCATGCCTTGCTTGACAACGCTCAAGTGCCGTCACGTCAACCTGTAACGCGGAGCGCAGCTCTCACCCCTCGGGACAGCAGCCAGATCGGGAAAGTCAGAGCTTTGCGGCTTTAGTCCACCGTATTCCGCAAAGAATGGGAGGGACGGCCCCACCGGCTGGCGCGGAGCACTCCATGGAGAGTCGCCCGCGCAAGGGAGCAAGGAACGGAGAGAGGAGATGCCGGAAAGTCACTCGCCGCGTGCACCAAGTGCCGCGACCTTGCGCAGCCAACGTTCCCGATCGCCAGGGCTCATGCCCTCTACCAGGCCGATCAGCGTTTCGTGTATCGGTGCGATGCCGATCAGAGGTGGGTGCAGCGGGGGACTTGACGCAGATCAACCCGTGGTCGGCACACCACCTTCACATTGCGCGTCAACAAGGAGACATGATGCGAATGGAGTTTCTCGGGGGCACGGGCACCGTCACCGGATCCAAGTACCTGCTGGATCACGACGGACGCCAGCTGTTGGTGGACTGCGGCTTGTTCCAGGGCCTGAAGCAGCTGCGACTGCGCAACTGGGACCGGCTGCCGATCGATCCCTCGCGGATCGACGCCGTGCTGTTGACGCACGCGCACATCGACCACAGCGGGTTTGTTCCCCGGCTTATAAAGCTAGGATTCAAGGGGCCGGTGTATTGCACGAAGGCCACGCGGGAGCTGTGCGAGCTGCTGTTGCCGGACTCGGGCCGGCTGCAGGAGGAGGAGGCCGACTTCGCCAACCGGCACGGCTACTCCAAGCACAAGCCGGCGCAGCCGCTCTACACGGAGCAAGAGGCGCGTGCGGCACTGCGGCGCTTCGAAGTGCTGGCGCACGACCGAGAGCACACGCCTTGGCAGGGTTGGACATGGCGCCTGCGCAGGGCAGGCCACATCCTCGGGGCCTGCAGCCTGCATGTAGGCTGGGGCGGCGGCAGTCTCCTGTTCTCCGGAGACCTGGGCCGCAGCGACGACCTCATGATGCGTCCTCCAGCGCCGCCCGACGCCGCGGACTATGTGGTGATCGAATCCACCTACGGCGATCGCACTCACCGTGCCGGCGATGCACAGGCCGAGTTGGCGACCGTGATCAACCGCACCGCCGCACGCGGCGGCATCGTGCTGATCCCGGCTTTCGCGGTGGGCCGCGCCCAGGAACTGCTGCATGTCATCCAGCAACTGAAGCAAGCTGGGCGCATCCCGGCGATGCCGGTGTACCTGAACAGCCCGATGGCGGCCGACGCCACGCGCTTGTACCAGCACCATCTCGACGAGCATCAGCTCACCGCCGAACAGTGCACGGCGCTGAACCGCGAGGTGCGAGTGGTCAACACGGTGGAAGAATCAAAGCGCCTCAACGACCTGAGGATGCCTTCGATCATCGTCTCCGCCAGCGGCATGGCCACCGGCGGTCGGGTGCTGCACCATCTCAAGGCGTACGCCCCGGACCCCCGCAATACCATCCTGTTCGCGGGCTTTCAGGCGGCAGGTACGCGGGGCGCGGCCATGGTCTGCGGCCTGGATGCCGTCAAGATCCACGGCCAGTACGTGCCGGTGCGGGCCGAGGTGGTGCAGCTGGACCAGCTCTCGGCACACGCCGACCGCGAGCAACTGCTGGCTTGGCTCTCGGCGCTACCGCAGCGGCCGCGCCAGGTGTTCGTGACGCACGGGGAACCAGTGGCCGCTGACGCGCTGCGGCACACGATCGAGGAACGCCTTGGCTGGCCGAGCCGGGTGCCCGAGTACCGGGAGGCGGTGGCCCTCTGAGCACACGCGGTCACACGCCGGTTTTTCAGCGCGCCAGGCATCCGCCGTCGACGATTAGCGCCAGCCGGCCCAAGCCGCCCGCAGGAACACAAGGATGGGAGCGTCGACGCTGCTGCTACCGCATCAGCGCGACCGGCACACGGCTCAGGTGTGCCGTCTTCAACGCCACCGAACCCAGTGCCGCCGGAAGGATCCGGCCAGTACCGTGCGTGGCCATGGCGATCAGCTCTGCCTGGTGCTCCTCGGCAAACCTCGCGATGCCGGTAGCCGGCTCGCCGGCGAGCCGGTGCACCTCGTGCGAGATCCCCGCATCGGCCAACAGCTGCCGAGCCGTCGCGATCGCCTCGTCGGCCTCGCGATCGCTCCAGCTGCGCAGCACATCGTCGTGCGGGGGCAGGACGGCCTCAAGGAGGGTCAGCGCCGGCTGGAAGTGCACCAGGTTCACATGCAAGGAGCCGAGCAGGCCGGCCAGCTCAATCAGACGCCGCACGGCCGAGGTGGATTCGACGGAGCCGTCCAGTGGCGCGGTCACACGCAACCGAACGCCCCACTCTGTCGGCAACACGGCATCAGGCTTGACCAGCACCACCGGGCACTGAGCCGCGGGAGCGATCCGCAACGCCACGGAGCCGAGGGCAAAACCACCGAGCACGCCTTCTCCGCGCGTGCCCATGATCACGAGGCGGGCTGCATGTTCTTCTGCCACTTCCAGGATCGTCGCCGAGGGGTGTCCAAGGCGGACCAGCGTCTCTGGTTCGAACCCCGCCTCGGTCAGCAGCGTGCGCACCGGCTCGACAATCGCCAGCCCTTGCTGCTGCAGCGCCTCTTCCAGTGCTTTGCGGCCGACCACAGAGTCGGGCCAGGCTTGCAAAGGCGGACGCTGCACGTTCAGAAGCAGCGGGCGCAACGCCGACCGGTCGCCACAATAGTGGGCGACCCAATGCGCGGCCCGAAGAGACGCTTGGGAAGCGTCGATTGGAAGCAGAACTACCATTGTTTATCTCGTCTTGGCGTTGTGATACCAGCATCAGCTTGGCACGGCGTGCATGTCAACGGCCGTCACATTTGCTTAAGCATGGACGACTGCCGTACGGCTGTTTGAGAGCGCTCAAGCCGGCACCGGCTCCTACGGCCGATGCCCCAGGCTTGGCCCTCCTGCAGACGCCCGCCGAGCCGCACGCCATGCGCGGCCGCGGCGCCTCACTAGCTCGCTGATGCATCACGCTCTCGAAACTGAAACTGCCAGCATGGCTGCGCCGGCCACCATCGACATCAGGTAGCCCATGGCGACGCGGCGCCCGAGTAGCCTGCCACCGATGATCCAGGACATGGCCGCCTTGGTCACCATGTTGGAAAGAATCGCCAGCGCCACGACGGCCGCAGCCACCCCGCCGGCTACCGACCCCGCCGCATCCAAACGCGCTGCCGAGATCGTGACCGCGTCCACATCGACCAAGCCCGACAGCAGCGCGAGGCCATAGAGCCCGCTCACCCCGATCCACTGCTTGCTGGCCTCGCTGAGCACGGACATCAGGCCCAGGAACGCGCCGAAACCGAGCGCCGCACTCAGATCGAAAGGCTGCATCTGCGCCGGATCGACCGGCTCGGCCTGAAGATCCCGGCGCCGCCAGTACACAAGGGCGATCGCGATCAGTGCCACGGCCGCGGACACCATCGGCGCCAGCATCAGGCGCCCGAGCGAGGGCGCCATCGACATGACGATCAGCGCCAAGCGCAGGAACATGACCGCGCAGGCCGAGAGCGCCCCGGCGGTGGCAGCGTCCACCAGACCGGGGCGGTCGCGCAGCTGGCGCGCCAATGCGAGCGTGGCCGCGGTGGAGGATGCCAGCCCACCCAGCAGACCGGTCCACAGCGCGCCGCGTTGTGGCCCCGCCATGCGGACGGCGACGTGGCCGGATAGCGAGAGCCCGGCGATCAGCACGACAGCCCACCAGAGACGGTAGGGATTCAGCGCGCCATAGGGGCCATAGGGTGCATCCGGCAGCATCGGCAACACCACGGCGGACAGCACCAGCATCTGCAGCGCGGCGCTGAGCTCGCGGTGCTCGATCAGACGCAGCCATCGGTGCAGCGTGGAGCGCAGATTGAGCAGCATTGCCACGATCACTGCCGCGCTGATCGCAAGAGCGGGCGAGCCGCCGGCGGACAGCGCGCCGAGTCCGAATGTCAGCCACTGCGCGATCGCCGAGGTGGCGCTCAGGTTGCTCGTTGAACGCACACCTTCGCGGTAGGTCACGGTGCCCAGCAGCATCAGGCCGAGGGTGGCCGCAGCCAGCACCCACGATCCGAGAAGCGCAAACACACCGCCCAACAGCCCGGTCAGGGCAAAGGTTCGCAAACCGGCGACACGGCCGCCGTCGGCCACGTCGCGCTCGCGCCAAGCACGCTCCAGGCCGATCACGAGGCCGACCGCCAGGGCACCGAGCAGGTCTGGCGTGTGGGCTTGGAGCTGCAGGTTGTCGATGCTGAGCAAGCGGTTTTCTTGTTGGAAGGGGAAGACGAGCGCCGGCTGCTGTCAATCCGGCACATCAGTGGGCCATCAGCACCGGTAAGGTCATCGATCGCAGCACGGTGCGCGACGCGCCGCCCAGCACCAGCTCGCGCGCCCGGCTGTGCCCGTAGCAGCCCATGACCAGCAGGTCTGCCGAAAGGTCGGCTGCCAGAGACTGCATCAGATCGCCCACGTCGGCGCCGGTGAGTGCATGGCGGTGAAGTTCAGCCTGCACGCCGTGTGCTTGCAGGAAACCGAGAATATCGAGGGCCGGAGCGGTTTGCGGTGCATTGCTGCTTCCCCACACGGCGACGTGCACCCGCGTCGCCTGCTGCAGCACGGGCAGCGCGGCGCTCACGGCCCGCGCTGCCTCGGGTGTTTCTTTCCAGGCGATGAGGACCGTGTCGCCCAGCGTCGTCCCGGTGTCGATATACGGCAGTACCAGCGCCGGCCGGCCGCTTGCCATGACCACCGACTCGACGAAATCGCCCGGCACGCCACTGGCCGGCCTGTCGGGGTCGTGCTGGCCCAGCAGCATCAGGTCGGCGTAGCGGGCCTGTTGCACAAAGGCGTCGACCGGCAGACCGGACGCTTCGTGCCAAGTGATGGGCGGGCCGTCCTCGGACTCGGCATGCTGTCGCACCTGGCGCACCAGCGCGAGCCTGCGTTCGTCGATCTCTTGCGCCAGCGTGATGCTCGCGCTGTCACTGCTCAGCTCCAGTCCGATCTCCGCGCACGCAGGCGTCACCGCATAGAGTGCATGAACGTCGGCCTCCAAGCGCCGCGCCAATTGACGTGCCACACGAAGTCGCGCGGCACAGTGCAAGCCCGCGTCGGCATGAACGAGAATGGTTTTAATGGCATTCATGATGTCTTCCGGGTTGGTGCATTTGCCTGGGCAGTCTAGGAAGACTCCGTTCCTATGCCTTGCGCAATGTCAAGCAATCGCACAGGGGCTGGTTGATACACAGGTGGAGGTCGTTGTTCCATGACGGGGGAATCATGGAATCGTCATTGACAGAAGCCGACGCAGCCAAGGCGTTGGCGAAGAGGTAGCCGTGGTGGGCTCGGGCCTCGCCGATCGTGTTGACGACCACCGTCAGAAGCCGATCGGCGCCGGCGCGCATGTCCTGCGGCTGCGTGCACAGCCACAGCGAGTCGATGCGGATCATTCCTTCAGCGCCGTGGCGGCGAGTTCGCGCAGCCAGGCCGCGCACGACGCGGCCTGTGTCGACGGCCAGCGCACGACCAACTGCGCGCTCCCGCGCTTGAGCTCGATGTGAATGTCCGGGCAGACGGGCGCCATTGCATCGTCGCTGGCGCTGGCCTCGCCGGCTGCCGGCTCGAGCTCCACCGGGACGAAGTGCAGCGTCGCCCCTGCCCTTGAACTCGGCGCCGTGAACGCGCCGCTGGGATTTGCGGTTGCATAGGTGCCCACCTGTTCGAATTGGTGGACACCCTCGTCACCAGCCCATCAGCGCCGTTCAAGATGGGATGGCTGGACGCTCACCTGCCCGCGCCCGGTACAGCGCATCGACCGTGATATCGCGCACCTCGCGCTTGCTCTGAGCGATGTGCGCCTTCAGCAGGCGCTGCGCCTCGTCGGCGCGCCGCTGCGTGATCGTGCGCAGGACCTTCGCGTGTTCCTGGTAGGTGGCTTCCACACGTGCGGGCTTGGTGAAGTCCAGCCGCCGCACGATGCGAATGCGATCGGTGATCTCTTGGTGCACGCGCATCATCTCGCGGTTGCCGCTGGCGCGCACGAGCTGGCCGTGGAAGGCTTCGTCGAGCTGGCGCACGCGGTCGGCATGGCTCTCGCGATCGCTCACCGGCACCAGCCACACGCTGTTGAGCTCTGCCAGCAGCGGCCGCTCCTGCGCCTCGCACAGCACGCGCACCGCATGGCATTCGATCAGCACGCGCAGGTCGTACAGCTCGTCGAAGGTATCGAAGTCCAGCGGCGCCACCTGCCAGCCGAGCTTGGGGAAGACCTGCACGAAGCCCTCCTGTTGCAGCCGCTGCAGCGCCTGGCGCAGCGGCGTGCGGCTCACCGCGATGCGCTCGGCGAGCTCGGCCTCGGAGAAACGGTCCCCCGGCATCAGCTCGAAATCGAAGATCAGCTGGCGCGTGGCCGCGTAGGCCTGCTCGGCGAGCGAGGCATTCGAGGCGAGCGACAGCGCGCGGTCAGAAGACTTCACCGTTCTCATAAGTCGACCAAGCTTACATGCGCTGCGACGATCTTCCAGCCGACGCCCGCAAAGCGCACCCAGGTCTGGCTCTGCAAGCCGAGCCTCGGTGTGTCGCTGCGGCGGAACTGCGTCTGCACCACCGCGAAGTCGCGGCCGAAGCTGCTGATGCGCAGCGCGTGCAGCGTGCGCGTGAAGTCGGGCACCGGCACCGTGGCGCGGTAGGCGGCGATCGCTTGCGCGCCGTGCTGCACGTCCGCAAAGCCATAACGCGTGGCCGCCTCGTGGTCCCAGAAGAATTCGCCCAGCGCGGCCACGTCGTTGCGCATCAGCGCGGCCTCATAGACCTCAAACAGCGCTCGCAGCTCGCGCTGCACCTCGGGCAGGTTGACTTCGGTGTCGTGGGTCATCGCGAGCGAAGATAGGCGCGCCAGCCGCCGTGCGCGCTGATGTTCCGCGCATCATGCAGCGCCCACGGCTCGCAGATGAAGCCCTTGACCCATTGTCCGTCGGCCAGCTCGATCGACCCCAGGCCAAGCGGCGGCGGGATCAGCGCGACGTCGTGATCCCGGGCCGACTCCACGACGCGCCGCACCACCGGATCGATGGCCTCGGGCTGCGCCTGCAGCAAGACCTGCATCACCGCATGACGCTCGGCCACCCACGGCCCGTCGTAGAGCAGCCGCGCCACCTCGTGCAGCACCGAGATGTCGATGCGCTCGAGCGGCGCGGCCAGCGACTGCGCGTCACGCAGCGCCTGCTGCCAGGCTTCGCCATAGCCTTCATCGCCCGGCCACTGCGCCGAGAAGGGCACGCCCACGCGCGGCCCGCGGCCGAAGCTCGACGGCCGCAGTGCGAGATGCTGGAACGCGGGTGCGGCGTCGCCGCCATCGATCACCGCCATCACCGGTGCCGCGTCCTCGACCGTCAGCGCGAAAACCGACACCACGTCGAGCGTGCGGCAGGCCGGCACCACGCCCTGCGTGCCCACGCGCCCCGCCGTCGGCTTCAAGCCCACGATGTTGTTGAAGCCGGCCGCCACGCGGCCCGAGCCCGCGGTGTCGGTTCCGAGCGCGAAGGGCACCAGGCCGCGCGCCACCACCGAGGCCGAACCCGAACTCGAGCCGCCGCTCACGCGCTCGGCATCGAAGCTGTTCGGCACCTCGCCATAGGGCGAACGCGTACCGACGAGGCCAGTCGCAAACTGGTCTAGGTTGGTCTTGCCCACCAACACGGCGCCGGCATCGAGCAGGCGCTGCACGCAGCTCGCGTGCTCGCCCGGCGTGTAGGCGAAGGCGGGGCAGGCTGCGGTGGTCGGCAAGCCGGCGACGTCGATGTTGTCCTTCACCGCGAATGGCACGCCGTACAGCGGCAGCTCGTCCGGCCTGCGGCCATGGAGGGCCTGCATCTGTGCGGCGATGAAGGCTTCGCCGCACAGCGTGATCCACGCCGGATCGTCTCCGCGGTGCTGCGCGCGCAGCGCATCGATGTGCTGCGGCGGCGTCAGCGCGCCATCACGATAGGCGCGCAGCAGCGCGTGGATGGTCAGCGGCTTCATCTTGGCAACGCGGCCAGCAGCCGCGCGCTCTGTGCCGTCCAGCCGACGATCGCGCCCTGTGCCCGGATCATCGCCAGCGTCGCCGCCTTGAACTCGGGGAAGTAGCTCTCGGTGCCGTCCTCGACGAGCAGGCATTCGTAGCCGCGGTCGTTCGCTTCGCGCAGCGTGGTCTGCACGCAGACCTCGGTGGTGACGCCCATCACCACGAGCTGCGCGATGCCGCGGCGCTGCAGCTCGTCGTGTAGCGGTGTGGCGTAGAACGCGCCCTTGCCGGGCTTGTCGATCACGAGCTCGCCGTCGATGGCCGCCAGCGCCGGCACGATCTCGCTGCCCGGCTCGCCGGCGACGAGGATGCGGCCCATCGGCCCGCGGTCGCCGATGCGCAGCGACGGGTTGCCGCGCCGGCGCTTGGCCGCCGGGCAGTCCGACAGGTCCGGCCGGTGCGCCTCGCGCGTGTGCACGACGAAGCCGCCTGCGGCGCGCCATGCATGCAGCACGCCCTGCACCGCGGACACGATGGCCTGCAGCCGCGTGACGTCGTTGCCCAGCGTCTCGCCGAAGCCGCCGCGCTCGATGAAGTCGCGCTGCATGTCGATGATGACGAGCGCCGCGGTCTCGATCGAGAACCGGTATTCGAAGGGATCGGCGTCGAGAGTGATCAAGCCGCCTCCTGCGCCGCATGAGCGCGGCCGCCCATGAAGCTGCCGAGCACTTGCCGCTCGGCCTGCGCGGCATCGGTCTCGTGCACGATGCGGCCTTCGCTCATCACGACGATGCGGTCGGCCAGCATGAGCAACTCGTCGAGGTCTTCGCTCACCAGCAGCACCGCAGCGCCTGCGTTGCGCGCCGCCGTCAGGCGGGCGTGGATCTCGGCCACGGCGGCGAAGTCGAGCCCGAACACCGGGTTGCTCACGAGCAGCAAGCGCGCATCGTCGCTGAGCTCGCGCGCCAGCACGGCGCGCTGCACATTGCCCCCGGACAGCGAGCGGATGGCCGCGCCGGGCCCTTGCGTCTTCACGCCGTAGTCGCCGATCAAGGCTTGCGCGCGGCGGCGCACCGCGCGCCAGCGCATCCATCCCCAGCGCGAAGCGGGCGCCTCGTCGAAGCTGCGCAGCGCGATGTTGTGCGCGACGCTCAGCTCGCCGACGCAGGCATTGCGCAGCGGCTCCTCGGGCAGTCCGCGTACCTTCAATACCCGGTTCTCGCGGCGCGTCGCATGAAACGGCTGGCCATCCACCCTCACCTCCCCGCCTTCGCGGGCACGCTGGCCGCTGAGCGCTTCCATCAGCTCGCGTTGGCCGTTGCCTGACACGCCGGCCACACCCACAATCTCGCCCGCGCGCACCACGAGATCGAGCCGGCGCACCGCCGGCTCGCCGCGGTCGCCACGCACCTGCAGCGCGTGAATGCCTAACCTGGCCTCCCCCTCCGCGCGCGGCTCGCGCTGCAGTGTCTTCACCGCGCCGCGCGCCTCGCCGACCATCGCGGCCGCGAGCTGCTGCGGCGTGCTTTGTGCCACCGGCATGCTCGCCACCAGCTGGCCCCGCCGCAGCACGCTCACATCGTCGGCATAGGCCGTCACCTCGCGAAACTTGTGAGTGATCAGCACGATGCTGCAGTCGCCCGCGTGCGCGCGCTCGCGCAAGGCGCAGAGCACTTCGTCGGCCTCCCGCGGCGTGAGCACCGAGGTCGGCTCGTCGAGGATCAGGAGCTTCGGCCGCAGGAACAGCTGCTTGAGGATTTCGAGCTTCTGCTTCTCGCCGGCCGAGAGGTCCAGCGGCGTCGCATCCGGGTCCAGCCTGAACGGCGCGCTCGCCATGAAGGCGTCGAGCTCGGCGCGCGCCGCCTTCCAGTCGATGAGGGCCTTCAGGTGCCCGCGCGCGAGCAGCAGGTTCTCGGCCACCGTCATGCCGGGCACCACGGTGAAGTGCTGGTAGACCATGCCAATGCCGAGGTCGCGCGCGGCGGCCGGCGAATGGATCTCGCGCTCGCGGCCGTCGACCATCACCGCGCCGTCGTCGGCGCGGTAGTAGCCGACGATGCACTTCACCAGCGTGCTCTTGCCGGCGCCGTTCTCGCCGAGCAGCGCCTGCACCGAGCCCGGCCGCACGGTGAGCGAAACGCCATCGAGCGCCGTGAAGGCGCCGAAGCGCTTGGTGAGATTGAAGGTCTCGAGCTGCATCACAGAACCTCGATGGCTTCGAGCACCTGTTCGGACGATGACACGGCGCCGAACACGCCGCCTTGCATCTTGATCATCTTCAACGCCGCCTCATGGTTGCCGCGGTCGGTGGCGCCGGTGCAGTCTTCAAGCATCAGGCACTCGAAGCCGCGGTCGTTGGCCTCGCGCATCGTCGTGTGGACGCACACGTCGGTCGTGATGCCGGTGAGGATGAGGTTGCGGATGCCGCGCGTGTGCAGGATGAGCTCGAGGTCGGTGGCGCAGAACGAGCCCTTGCCGGGCTTGTCGATGACGGGCTCGCCGGGCAGCGGCGCCAGCTCGGGAATGAGCTCCCAGCCCGGCTCCCCGCGCACCAGGATGCGCCCGCAGGGCCCCGGGTCCCCGATGCCCGCGCCGACGCGCTGCGAGCGCCAGCGCTTGTTGGCCGGCAGGTCGGCGAGATCTGGGCGATGGCCCTCCCGCGTGTGGATGACGTGGAAGCCCTTGGCACGCATCGCGGCGAGCAGCTTCCCGATCGGCTCGATCGGCGCGCGCGTGAGCGAGAGGTCGTAGCCCATCGCATCGACATAGCCGCCGATGCCGCAGAAGTCGGTCTGCATGTCGATGATGACGAGCGCCGTGTTCTGCGGCCGCAGGTCGCCATCGTAGGGCCAGGGGTAGGGATCGGCGGCCAACGTGAGGCTCATCGGGACACTCCCAGTTCGATCGGCGCACCCTTCAGCGAACGCTGCGGCGAGCAGGTGGCGACGAGGATGCCGAGCGTCAGTGCGTACGGCATCGCGTTGAAGAGGTAGTAGCCGCCGCTGATGCCCACCGACTGCAGCGCCGGCCCCACCGCGGCGGCGCCGCCGAAGAGCAGCGCCGCCCACAGGCAGCGCATGGGGCTCCAGCGCGCGAAGATCACCAGCGCCACGGCGATGAGGCCCTGGCCGCTGGACAGACCCTCGTTCCAGCTGCCTGGGTAGAACAGCGACAGCGACGCACCGCCCAGCCCCGCAATCACGCCGCCTGCCGCGGTGGCGGCGATGCGCACGGCGTTCACCGAGTAGCCGAGCGCCTTGGCCGCATCGCTCGAATCGCCGGCCATGCGCACGACGAGGCCGAAGCGCGTGTTCGCCAGGCCCCAGCGCAGCAGCAGCGCGAGCGCCACGCCAAGCGGGAACAGGGCGTTGATCGACAGCGCCGACTGCACCTGCGGCGAACTGCTCCACGCCCCGAGTGCGATCGACGGGATTTGCGGCGCCTGCGGCTGGATCAGCGGCTTGCCCAGGTAGAACGCGAGGCCGGCGCCAAGCAGCATCAGCGCGATGCCGGTGGCGATGTCCGACACGTGCGGCAGCGAGCAGATCAGCCCGTGCAGCAGCGCGAGCAGCCCGCCGCTGGCCGCGGCGGCGAGCACGCCGAGCCACGGCGAGCCGCTGGCGTAGGCAGCGGCGAACCCGGCCATCGCCGACAGCACCAGCACGCCTTCGAGCCCGAGGTTGATGCGGCCGGACTTCTCGGTGAGGCATTCGCCGAGGCTGACGAAGAGGAACGGCGTGCCCACGCGCACGGCACCGCCGACGATGGCGAGCGACAGCTCCAGGATCATGACGCCTCCTTCGCCCGCGGCCACACGAGCTTGAGCCGCACCGCCGCCGGCATCTCGATCTGGAACAGCCGCCCGCGCAGCGCCTCGCTGGCGAGGATGAGCACGAAGGCGATGCTCTGCAGCACGAGCACCGAGGCATCGGGCAGGTCGAGCCGCCTCTGCAGCAGGCTACCCGCGGCGCCAAAGCCGCCGAACAGCAGCGCCACCGGCGGAATCGAGAACGGCTGGTGTCGAGCGACGAAGGACACGAGGATGCCGGTGTAGCCCAGTCCCGCGATCACCGACGCATTGGCCGCCGTGTGCACCGCCGCCACCTCGATGCCGCCGGCCAGGCCCGCGGCCGCACCGCCGAGCGCGCAGGCGGTGACGATCAACCGGTTCGTCGGCAGGCCGACGAAGCGCGCCGCACGCGCATTGCCGCCCACCACGCGCAGCGCGAAGCCGTGCGTCGTGAACATCAGCCACACGCCGGCGGCCACACACAGCACCACGCCCCACACGAGGCCCCAGTGCACGTCACCGAGGAGGCTGTCCGGCGCGATGGCACCGATGCGCAGGCCTTCTGCCAGCGGCCTCGTCGATGGCTTGTTCAGGCTCGCGGGGTCGCGCATAGGCCCTTCGACGAAGTGCTTGAACAGCGCGATGCCGATGTAGCCGAGCAAGAGGCTCGAGATCGTCTCGTTCACGCCGCGCCATTGGCGCAGGGCGCCGGCGAGCGCGATCCACGCCGCGCCGGCGAGCGCCGCGGCAAGCAGCACGCAGGCCGTCCCCCCCGCGCCGTTGGGCAGCGGCAGGAGGTACGGCAGCCCCGCGCAGCCGAGCGCGCCCAGCACCAGTGCGCCCTCCCCTCCGATGACGGTGAGGCCGGCGCGCGCCGGCAAAGCCACGCACAGCGCCGTGAGCATCAGCGGCGCCGCCCGCTGCAGCGTGTTCTGCCACGAGAACGCGTCGCCGAACGCGCCCTTGAACAGCAGCAGCCACGCATCGACCGGATTCGCGCCGGAGAAGTGCACGAATACGCCGAACAGCAACAGCGCACCGCCGAGGGCGAGCACGGGCAAGGCGACGGTCTCGGCCGCCGCATGCCAGGGACGTGGGCCGCGTGCCATGGCCTCAGACGGATCCGACGACACCTTCGACAAGGTAGTTCATCGACTCGAGCTCGAGGTCGGTCTGCTTGAGCGTCTTGCCCTTCGCGATGACGACCTTGCCGGTGTTGTCCTTCAACTCGCCCTTGAAGATGTCGAAACTGCCGGCCATCATCGCGGCCTTCACGCCGTCGGCGTTCTTGCGCGCGGCCTCGCTGACCATCGAACCATAGGGCGACGGCTTCACGAAGCCCTCCTTCAGGCCGCCGCGCACGAAGTTGGGATGCGGCTTGCCCGTCTGCGCTGCCTCGATGATCTGCTTGTAGGCGGTGAGCCAGTTCCACTCCGCACCGGTGAGGTAGGCGTTGGGCGCGAGCTTGGCCTGGCTTGCATGGTAGCCGCAGACCATCTTGCCGCGCTTGGCGGCCGTCTCGACCACCACCTTCGGCCCGTCGACGTGCATGGTGAACACGTCCACGCCCTGGTCGGCCAGGCTGTTCGTCGCCTCGGCCTCCTTCACCGGCATGGCCCAGTCGCCGGTGAAGATCACCGTCGTCGTGATCTTCGGGTCTACCGAGCGCGCGCCCAGGGTGAACGCGTTGATGTTGCGCAGCACCTGCGGTATGGGCTTGGCCGCGACGAAGCCGAGCTTCTTGCTCCTGCTCATATGGCCGGCGACGACGCCGTTCAGATACTGGCACTCGTCGATGTAGCCGAAGAAGCTGCCGGCGTTCTTCGGGTGCTTGGACTCGTTCCACAGGCCGCCGCAGTGGGCAAAGCGTACGTTCGGGTTCTTCGGCGCCAGCGCGAGGATGTGCGGGTCGAAGTAGCCGAAGGAGGTGGGGAATAGCAGCGTCGCGCCGTCTTGCGCGATCATGCCCTGCATCGTCTTCTGCACCGCGGTGGTCTCGGGCACGTTCTCCTCCTCGACCACCTTCACGCCGGGCATCTTCTTCGCTTCGGCCGCCGCCTGCGCGTGCGCCTGGTTGTAGCCGAAGTCGTCCTTCGGGCCCACGTAGATGAAGCCCACGCTCAAGGTCTTCTGTGCGAAGACCATCGCCGGCCAGCCCGCCACTCCCAAGCCAACGCCACCCGCACCGATACCCCTGATCCACTCGCGCCGGTTCCAAGCCATGTTCGCTGCTCCTGCTGAAAGTGCTCCTGGGATACCGGCTTGTATACATGCAAGACATGGGCCATCCTCGATCAGCGTCTGCTCGCAGGTTTTCATGCGGTATCACGCGAGGGCCCAGGTGAGCTCGCACTGTTTGAAGGCGCCGAACCACTCCAGGGCAGTGCGAGCGCCCCAGCGCGGGGCGCCAGGGGCAACCTACGCTGCGAGACGAGGTTCGACCCGCATGGACCAGTCGCTATCCTGGCGCTTTCATTTGATCGCCTCGCGGGGCACCTGACGCTGCCCGGCGAGGTAATCGGCCATGGCTTGGGCCTCGCTGTAGCCTTCTACGCCGGTTCCGCCGCTGACGATCACGCGCTTGAACATCCTTGCCGGTACAGCTCGGCGGCCTTGTCCAACCGCGCCCACGGCCGTTCCGAAGGCTTGCCATCGGGCATCACCTCGGAACCCAACACGACGCCCACATCGCTGGCTTGGACGTCATCGTTCAAACCGTCGCGCGGTCGCACCTGTTGTGGCGTAACCAACAATCCGACATGGGGAAGACGCTCACGGGGCTCACGTCGGCCGACGACCCGGACGGCGAGCCGAAGGAACACAGCTTCGACGAGACCGAGTTCCCGAAGTTGCTGCAGTGGATCGGCGCGGCCAATGGCACCCGGTGCTTCCTGCTGCCCCCCCCGCGGCACACGATGGCGGCGTGCGGCTCCCGGTTGACAACCTGTCGTTCTTCGACCCGAACACCGGGGCCCTCAGCAGCCCCCGCGCCAACGTCTTGGCCAACTGTCTGGAAGCCTACTTCCGCACCGAGAAGATCCGCAACGCCTACAGAACCGAACCGTAGAATCGCGTGATCCTGCGGGCAGAGAAGTTCAAAGTCTGAAGAGCGCCGAACGGACACCGCCGGCGCTGCGCCGATCGCCGGCACTCGCCTTGCCCGTCCGATCGACGCGACCGATGGCGGATGGGGCCGGAAGCGAACCGTCTGCCCGCCGCGAGAGCGTCACACAACGCTGACCTGAGACGCCCCTCAACCCACTTCCGTTACGCGATCGCCCCGCCGAGGGGCCAGGCGGCGAGGAAGCGTGGTCAACGAGTAGGTCCCGGACGGTGGGACGGGTGGCGCAGGAGCATTGGCAGGAGGTGGCGTGCCTACATCGGACTAGTACTACAGTCGTACTAGAACTTTTCGCCGTAGCGCCGATAGTCGGCGGATGACTTGACTCGACAGAGGGCGCGATAAAGCGACCGAAGTTCAGGCAGTACCGTCACAAGTACAGCGCGAGGTGGAGCGGTGGGAGGCTCACTTGCAGCAGGTGAGCGAGGCGATCGGTGCGCGATTCGCGCGCTCGGAAGCGCGCACGCATGCAGCGGCCTATTTGCGCGGGCTGCTGCGGCCGGTGCAGCGCAAGAACGGGTGGCAACTGGCGGAGGCGGCCGGCGATGCCACGCCGGGGGCCATACAGCACTTGCTGAGTCGCTCGGTGTGGGATGCCGACGCGGTGCGAGATGATCTGCGCGACTACGTCGTGAAGCACCTGGGGCAACGCCAGGCGGTGCTGGTGGTCGACGAAACGGGCTTTCTCAAGAAGGGCCGGCACTCTGCGCGCGTGCAGCGTCAGTACAGCGGCACGGCCGGGCGCATCGAGAACTGCCAGATCGGCGTGTTCCTGGCCTATGTGAGCGAGCAGGGTCATGCCTTTATCGACCGCGAGCTTTACCTTCCCAAGAGCTGGACCGACGATCCTGATCGCTGCCGCAAGGCAGGGGTGCCACCCGAGCGGGCGTTCGCCACGAAGCCGCAGATAGCACAGCGCATGCTGCAGCGAGCCTTGCAAGCTGGGCTACCTTTTGGGTGGGTAGCCGGCGACGAGGTCTACGGCAATGACCGCAGCCTGCGCGTATGGCTGGAGCAGAACCAGCGCCCTTATGTCATGGCGATTGCCTCCAATAGTTATGTGATGCGCGAGAGCACGCGCAACCAACATGCGGCGACTGCCTCGCAGGACATCCGGGCATCGCAGTGGCGGCGCCTGTCGGCCGGCGACGGCGCCAAGGGCCCCCGTTTGTACGACTGGGCGTGGCTGCCCCTGCTCAGCTGGGGGACCGCCCTGCAGCGTGGGCTGCTGGTACGCCGCAGCCTGGGTGAGGCGGCTGAACTCGCCTACTACGCCGTCTACGCCCCCTTCCATACCCCGCTGCAGGTCTTGGCGCACGTGGCTGGCAGACGCTGGGCCATCGAAGAGTTGTTCGAAAACAGCAAGCAACTCGTTGGCCTCGACAAGTACGAGGTGCGCAGTTGGACCGGCTGGTATCGGCACATCACATTGGCCCTGTTGGCCCATGCCTGCCTGAGCGTCCT
>NZ_JAPFBW010000037.1 GCF_026153205.1 Aquabacterium sp. A7-Y
CTCGCACCGCAGTGCGCAGCACGGAGGTTTCCCAATGAGCAGCGCCGCGAACTCGGCCTTCCCGTCGTCCTTCGGAACCGATCTGAGCTTGGCGCCTTCGCGCCGCCGTTCCACCGGGCCGGTCACCATCGCCGTGCTGCTGGCCGAGGCCGAGCCCAATGCCGAGCACGGTCGGGCCCTGCGCCTGCTGAGGCGGCGTGTGCTGATGCCGCTGGCGGTGGTGGCCTTGCTGGTGGGCGCGTGGTGCGCCTGGGCGCCGCTGAGCGGCGCCGTGGTGGCGGGCGGGCAGGTGCAGACCGAGCTGGGCCGCAAGGTCGTGCAGCACCAGGAGGGCGGCATCGTGCGTGAGCTGCTGGTGCGCCCGGGCCAGGCGGTCACCAAGGGCCAGCCGCTGATCGTCGTGGGCGACGTGCGCAGCGACGCGGCCTTCGACATGCTGAGCAAGCAGCGCGACGCCGAGCGCGTGCGCGCCGAGCGGGCCCGCGCCGAGCTCGCCTTCGCCCCCCGCGTCGATTGGCCAGCTGGCGCCGCCGACGAGGTGCTGAACCGCGAGCGGCAGCTCTTCGAGACGCGCCGCGAGGCCTTGCAGCAACAGCTCGCCGCGCTGCAGGCGCAGGAGAGCAGCGCCCGCTCCCGCATCACGGCACTGGAGGCTCAGCTGCAGTCCGCGAGCAAGGGTGCCCAGCTGGCGCGCGAGGAGCTCGAGATCAACATCCCGCTGGTCGAGAGCGGCTTCATCCAGAAAACCCGTCTGATGTCGATGCAGCGTTACGTCGCCGACCTCGAGGGCCGCGCCGAGGCCGCCCGCAGCGATCTGGCCGAGGCGCGCATGAACCTCAGCCGCCTGGCCCAGAGCGGCGCCGAGCTGCGGGGTGCCTACCAGCAGCGCGCCGCCGACGAACTCAAGGACGCCGTGGCGCGCCAGCGCGAGCTCGATGATCGGCTGCGCCCCACCCAGGACCAGATGGAGCGCCAGACCGTGCGCGCCCCGGTGGACGGCAGCGTGATGGCCTTGCGCGTCAGTGCGCCCGGCACGGCGGTGGGCCCGCGCGAACCGCTGCTGGAGATCGTCCCGGCCCGCGAGAACCTGGTCATCGAGTTGCGCGTCGAGCCGCACGACATCGACCAGGTCCGTGCCGGTGACGAGGCCGAGGTACGCCTGTCGGCCTTCGACGCTCGCGACACGCCGCTGCTGGCGGCCCGGGTGCTGTCGGTGGCGCCTGATGCACAGCAGGACAGCGAGACGCAGCGGTCCTGGTACAGCGCCCAGGTCGAGGTGACGGCCGAGGAGTTGGCGCGCCACCGCGGCCTGCGCCTGCAGGCCGGCATGCCGGCGGAGGTGTTCATCACCACACCGCCGCGCAGCCTGCTGCAGTACCTGCTGGAGCCGCTCGGCGTGTTCGGCCGCCGCGCGCTGCGCGAGCCGTGAGGGCTCGCGGCGGTCCCGGTGCCGGCCGGCACCGGCGCGATCTTGTTCCTGAAGAACCTTTCCTTCATCCGTCTGCTGCATCGGTCGGGGGGCGTTGCCCCGGCCCGGGCAGGGCGACAGGAAGGTCCCCTGTTGGGGGAACGGCGGCAAGCGGAGGTGCCGCCTCACCGCGGACGGGCAACCGTCCTTCTATCCACTCTCGGAGGAATACATGTCTATCATCAATGGCACGGATGCGAGCGAGACGCTGAACGACCTCGGCAGCGACTCCAGCTCCACGCTCAACGCCAACTGGTCCAAAGGTGAGGACCACATGAGCGGCGGTGCCGGCAATGACACCTACAACGTGAACTCGGGCGGAGACCGGGTGATCGAATCGGCCGGGCAGGGCGTCGACACGGTGGTGTCCCAGTTGCGCAGCTACACCCTAGGCAGCCAGGTCGAGAACCTCTCGCTGAGCAACATCCCCACCGAACTGGTGCGCTTGCCCGACGGCGGCAGCGAGCGGGTGCCGGCGGCGCAAATGGGCTACGGCAATCGGCTCGACAACGTCATCTACGGCAACGACCGCGACAACCTGCTGTCCGGGCTGGACGGCAACGACACCCTGCGCGGGCGGCTCGGCGAGGACACGCTCCACGGCGGCAACGGCGATGACTACCTCGACGGCGGCGAGGGCGACGACGTGCTGCTGGGCGGCAGCGGCAGCGACAAGCTGTATGGCGACTTCGGCGAGGACACCCTGCACGGCGGCCACGGCGACGACCGGCTGGACGGCGGCTCGGGCGCCGACGCGATGGTCGGCGGACGCGGCAACGACATCTACCTGGTGAACGACGCCGGCGACACCGTCATCGAAAGCGTGTTTTTCGGCGGCACCGACACGGTCCACAGCACCGTGAGCTACACGCTGGCCAGCTATGTCGAGAACCTGACGCTGGAGGCTTTCAGCGGCGATACCACGGGGCGCGGTAACGCGTCCGACAATGTCATCAACGGCAGCTACGGCGACAACCAGCTCTCCGGCCTGGGTGGCAACGACACGCTCAACGGCGAGCTCGGCAACGACCGCCTGGACGGCGGCGCCGGCAACGACACCCTGATCGGCCTGGTGGGCCGCGATGTGCTGACCGGCGGCACCGGCCAGGACCGCTTCGTCTTCAATGCCACCGGTGTGCAGCACGCCGACCACGTCACCGACTTCAGCCATGCCGACGACGGCATCGTGCTCGGCAACCAGCTGGACTGGGGCCTCAACGGCGCGCTCGACGCCGGCGTGCTGGGCCTCGCCTTCCTGAAGGACGTCGGCGCGGGCCAGACGCTGGCCGAGGGCTGGTTCTTCAAGGGGGCAGGCAAAACCGGCAGCATGGATGGCCAATACAGCGGCATCTATGTGAACACGCTCGACGGGCAGATCTGGTACAACCCGACCACCCAGGGCGGCGGCGACAGCCTGCTGCTGGGTAGCGTCTCGGTCGACGCCGCCAAGACCTTGGACGCCTCCGACTTCGTGTTCGGCGCCTGAGCGTCGCCCGTGCCGGGCAGGCCGCGGTCTGCCCGCACCACCCGCCGCCTGTTCCGCTGCCGGGCGCTGTGCTGCGCGCGCGGCAGCGGTTTTCCCCTGGGGAAACCCTCCTCCAAGCGACGCCCGACGCCACCCTAGAATCGTTGTGCTGTGCACCATCATGCTGCACGTCGTTGGAGATTCACGCATGGCTCAAGCCAAACGCAGTGCGGACGCGGGGCAGGATAAGCCCGAGTCCGGGGTTAGAACCTTGAAGAAATACCCCAACCGGCGCCTGTACGACACCGAGACCAGCAGCTACATCACGCTGGCCGACGTCAAGCAGATGGTGCTTGCCGGCGAGGATTTTGTCGTTCGCGACGCCAAGAGCAACGAGGACCTGACGCGCAGCATCCTGCTGCAGATCATCCTCGAGGAAGAGACCGGCGGCATGCCGATGTTCTCGACCGGCATGCTGGCGCACATCATCCGCTTCTACGGGCACACGATGCAGGGGCTGATGGGCGCCTACCTGGAGAAAAACATCCAGGCCTTCATCGACATGCAGAACCGCTTCGCGGAACAGTCCGCGGGCCTGTACGACACCAAGGGCTTCAACCCCGAGATGTGGACCCAGTTTCTCAACGTCCAGGCGCCCATGATGCAGGGCATGATGAGCAACTACCTGGAGCAGTCGAAGAACATGTTCGTGCAGATGCAGGAGCAAATGCAGAAGCAGGCCGAGTCGCTGATGCCGGGTTTCCCCGGTTTTCCTCCACAGAAGCGCTGAGCACGTTTTTCCCTGCGCCGGCGCGCCGCGGCCCGGATCGGCGAAAATCCCGGCCATGACACAAGATATCGCCACCGCCGCCCCGACTCCCACCACGGCAGCGGCCCCCAAGATCGGTTTCGTGAGCCTGGGTTGCCCGAAGGCCCTGACGGATTCCGAACTGATCCTGACCCAGCTCCGCGCTGAGGGGTACGAGACCTCCAAGACCTTCCAGGGTGCCGATCTGGTGATCGTCAACACCTGCGGTTTCATCGACGACGCCGTCAAGGAAAGCCTCGACACCATCGGCGAGGCCCTGGCCGACAACGGCAAGGTCATCGTCACGGGCTGCCTGGGTGCCAAGGCGGGCGAGGGCGGTGGCAACCTGGTGCGCCAGGTGCATCCCAAGGTGCTGGCCGTGACCGGCCCGCACGCCACCGACGAGGTGATGGACGCGGTGCACCTGCACGTGCCCAAGCCCCACGATCCCTTCGTCGACCTGGTGCCGCCGGCCGGCGTCAAGCTCACGCCCAAGCACTACGCCTACCTGAAGATCAGCGAGGGCTGCAACCACCGCTGCTCCTTCTGCATCATCCCCAGCATGCGCGGCGACCTGGTGTCGCGCCCGATCGGCGACGTGCTGGGCGAGGCGCAGCGTCTGTTCGAGTCGGGCGTCAAGGAGCTGCTGGTGATCAGCCAAGACACCAGCGCCTACGGCGTCGACGTGAAATACCGCACCGGTTTCTGGGACGGCAAGCCCGTCAAGACCAAGCTGCTGGACATGGTGCAGGCGCTGGCCGAGCTGGCCGAGCGCCACGGCGCCTGGGTGCGGCTGCACTACGTCTACCCTTATCCGCACGTCGATGAGATCCTGCCGCTGATGGCGGAGGGCAAGATCCTGCCCTACCTGGACGTGCCGTTCCAGCATGCCCATCCCGACGTGCTCAAGCGCATGAAACGCCCCGCCAACGGCGAGAAGAACCTGGAGCGTATCCTGCGCTGGCGCGAAATCTGCCCCGAGATCGTGATCCGCAGCACCTTCATCGCCGGTTTCCCGGGCGAGACCGAGGCCGAGTTCCAGTATCTGCTGGACTTCATGCGCGAAGCCCAGATCGACCGCGCCGGCTGTTTCGCCTACTCGCCGGTCGAGGGCGCGAGCGCCAACGAACTGGCGGGCGCCTTGCCCGACGAAGTGCGCGACGAGCGCCGCGCCCGCTTCATGGCCGTGGCCGAGCAGGTGTCGGCGGCCAAGCTGCAGCGTCGCGTCGGTGCCACCATGCAGGTGCTGGTCGACAGTGCGCCGGCCCTGGGCCGCAAAGGCGGGGTGGGGCGCAGCTACGCCGATGCGCCGGAGATCGACGGCACGGTGCGGCTGCTGCCGCCCGAGAAGGCCTCCAAGACCCTCAAGGTCGGTGAATTCACGCGTGCCCACATCGTCGCTGCCGAGGGTCACGACCTGATCGCGATGCCGGTCTGAGGATGAGCAAGTCCCGCCCGCTGTCGCCGCCCGCCGCCGCTTCCGACACCCCGGCCGTGTCCCGGCCGGGTGCCGAAGCCGCAGCTCCCTGCACCACCAGCACCGAGCTGATTCACCACCCCTATGTGCCGCCAGCGGGTTTCCAGGCCCTGGTGCCGGCGGTGCACAAGGCCTCGACGGTGGTGTTCCCGAACGTCGCGGCGCTGCGCGCGCGCAACTGGAAGGACAAGACCGGCTACACCTACGGCCTGCACGGCACGCCGACCACCTTCACGCTGGAGGAGCGCATCGCGACGCTCGAGGGCGGCCGGCAGACCCTGCTTGCGCCGAGCGGGCTGGCAGCCATCCTGCTGACTTTCGCGGCCCTGCTCAAGCAGGGCGACGAGGTGCTGATTCCGGACAACGCCTATGGCCCGGCGAAGGAGCTGGCGCGCCACGAACTGGCCGGCTGGGGCATCGCGCACCGCTTCTACGATCCGATGCAGCCGGCCGAGGCGCTGGCAGGGTTGATCAGCGAACGCACCCGGCTGCTGTGGCTGGAGGCGCCCGGTTCGGTGACGATGGAGTTTCCCGACCTGCAGGGCCTGGTGCGCGCGGGCCGCGCGCGCGGTGTGCTCACCGGGCTGGACAACACCTGGGGCGCGGGGCTGGCCTTCAATCCCTTCGTGCTCGGCACGCGGGACGAGCCGCTGGGCGTCGACCTCTCGGTGCAGGCGCTGACCAAATACCCCTCGGGCGGCGCCGACCTGCTGATGGGCTCGGTCACGACGCGCGACGAAGACCTGCACCTGAAGCTCAAGTTCACCCACATGCGCCTGGGCCTGGGTGTCGGCGCCAACGACGTCGAGGCCGTGCTGCGCAGCCTGCCGAGCGTGGCGCTGCGGTATGCCGCCCAGGACCGGGCGGCGCGCGAGGTGGCGGCGTTCCTGCAGCAGCGTCCCGAGGTCGTGCAGCTGCTGCACCCGGCCTTCGCCGGGTCGCCCGGGCACGAGCACTGGGCGCGCCACTGCGCCGCGGCGGCGGGCCTGTTCTCGGTGGTCTTCGACGCCCGCTACGCGCCGGAGCAGGTCGACGCCTTCGTCGATGCGCTGCGGCTGTTCAAGATCGGCTATTCCTGGGGCGGGGCGGTCAGCCTGGCGGTGCCCTACGAGGTGCCGAGCATGCGCAAGACCGGCTGGCCGCATGCGGGCGGCCTGGTGCGTTTCTCGATCGGGCTGGAGCGGCCTGAGGACCTGATTGCCGACCTCGGCCAGGCGCTCGCGCGGCTGCAAGGCTGAGCCGGGCGGGCAGGGCGGCCGCGCGTCGCGGCCGCCTCAGTCCTTGGGATTGGACGACACCTTGTGCCGCATCAGCCGGCCCTTCTCGCGTTCCCAGTCGCGCTTCTTCTCGGTCTCGCGCTTGTCGTGCTGCGCCTTGCCCTTGGCCAGCGCGATCTCGGCCTTCACGCGCCCGGCCTTGTAGTGCAGGTCCAGCGGCACCAGTGTGTAGCCCTTCTGCTCGACCTTGCCGATCAGGCGCCGGATCTCATCCTTGTGCATCAGCAGCTTCTTGGTCCGGTCGGCCTCCGGCCGTACATGGGTCGAGGCCGAGCGCAGCGCGTTGATGCGGCAGCCGATCAGGTAGAGCTCGCCGTCACGGATCACCACATACCCGTCGGTCAGCTGCACCTGGCCGGAACGGATCGCCTTGACCTCCCAGCCTTCGAGGACAACGCCGGTTTCGTGGCGTTCCTCAATCTGGTAGTCGAAGCGGGCTTTTCTGTTTTCAGCGATGGCCATGGGTGGGGGATTCTGTCTCAAGAGGCTAACTACAATGTGTGCATTCTATGAAGCACGTCAAGAAGTCCGTCCTGCTCTGGTATTCCGCGCAGGAGATCTACGAACTCGTGACCCGGGTGACCGACTATCCCCAGTTTCTGCCCTGGTGCGAAAAAGCCGAAATCCTCTCCGAAAAGCCGGATGGCATGACGGCCCGACTGACACTCGCCTACGCCGGCCTGCGCCATGCCTTCACCACCGAAAACACCCACGTACCGGGCGAGACGGTGGTGGTGAAGCTGGTGGACGGCCCCTTCTCGCTGCTGGAGGGCAACTGGCGCTTCAACACCCTGAGCGCCGGCAGCTCGGGCCCACCGGCCTGCAAGGTCGAGCTCGACCTGCGTTATGCCTTCTCCAGCGGCGCCTTGTCGGCCCTGGTCAGCCCGGTGTTCGACCGCATCGCCAACACCCTGGTCGATTCCTTCGTGCGGCGCGCCGAGCAGGTGTATGGCCCCCGTTGAGCCGGCCGGCCGTTGCCGCGTCGAGGTTGTCTACGGCGCGGCCCCCGGGACGGTGGAACGGCTCACCGTCGAGCTGGCGCCGGGCGCGACGGTGCTGCACGCGCTGAGGGCCAGCGGACTGCTGGAGCGGCACCCCGAGATCGACCTCGGCAGCCAGCGCATCGGCATCTGGGGACGGCTCAAGAGCTTGAGCGATCCGGTGCGCGACCGCGATCGGGTGGAAGTCTACCGGGGTTTGAAGGTCGATCCGAAGGAAGCACGGCGCCTGCGCCTGCGCGGGCAGAAGCAGCGCTGAGAGGACGGGGCGTCCGGCGCGGCGGGCGGCCGGGAGCGAGTTTTACTTGCAGTCGCTCGCGATGACCTGGCGATTGCGCTCGGCTTCCTTGGCACGCGCCGCGTCGTCGAGGATCTCGCGCTCGCCCTTGTCGTTGGTGCGCGCAATGCGGATGCCGCTGTCCAGCGTCTGCTGGTAGCTGCGGGCCCGCGCGCAGTTCTCGATGCGGGCCTTGGCGATGCGTTCTTCCTCGGCCTTCTGCTGGGCTTCCTTTTCCTGGGCGTCCTTCTTGCGACGCTCTTCGAGTTCCTTGTCGACGCCTGCCGGGGCCTTGGGCGCGGGCGGCTGGGCAGCGCTCTCGGGGGCCGAGGCGGCGACCGGCGCGGCGGCGGCGCTGCTGCGCTGGCCGGCCGGCCGTTGCAGGATGTCCCGCTCCGGCACGCTCGCCGGGGGCGGGCGGTCGCTGTACTGCACCTTGCCGCCGTTATCGCGCCACTTCCACTGGGCGGCGGCAGGAAGGCTCGCGCCCAGGCCGAGCCCCAGGCCGAGGGCGACGATCAGTACACCTTGCGAGACGAATTTCATGCGGCGCAGTGTAGCGGGGGCCCCCCGGCGCACCAAGTGCCGCACGAGCGCCGCGGGGATGCTCCGTGACCTATCGCACGCTCCGGCGCGCGCCGTGTTGACGCAGCCGCCGGCCGGCGGCTCGCGCCTCGCTCGCCGGATCCGTATAATTCGCTTTTGCGTCTGGAGCTTTCTCATGCGCCTGCTCGGTAAAGCGCTCACCTTCGACGACGTTCTGTTGGTGCCGGCTTTCTCCCAAGTGTTGCCCCGCGACACGTCCCTCAAGACCCGCCTTTCCCGCAATATCACCTTGAACCTGCCCGTCGTCTCCGCGGCGATGGACACGGTGACGGAAGCGCGCCTCGCGATCGCGATCGCCCAGGAAGGCGGCATCGGCATCGTCCACAAGAACCTGACGCCGAAACAGCAGGCGGCCGAGGTGGCCAAGGTCAAGCGCTACGAATCTGGCGTGCTGCGCGACCCGATCACGATCACGCCGGACGTGAGCGTGCGTCAGGTGGTGGAGCTGTCGCGCCAGCACGGCGTGTCGGGCTTCCCGGTGCTGCAGGGCAAGACGGTGGTCGGCATCGTCACCAACCGCGACCTGCGCTTCGAAACCCGCCTGGACGCGCCGGTGCGCGAGATCATGACGCCGCGCGAGCGCCTGGTGACCGTCAACGAAAGCGCCTCGCTGGCCGAGGGCAAGGCGCTGATGCACAAGCACAAGCTGGAGCGCGTGCTGGTCGTCAATGAGGCCTTCGAGCTGCGCGGGCTGATGACGGTCAAGGACATCACCAAGCAGACCACCTTCCCCAACGCCGCGCGCGACTCGCACGGCAAGCTGCGCGTCGGCGCCGCGGTCGGAGTGGGCGAGGGCACCGAGGAGCGGGTCGAGCTGCTGGTCAAGGCCGGCGTCGACGCCCTCGTGGTCGACACCGCGCACGGCCACAGCAAGGGCGTGCTGGATCGCGTCCGCTGGGTCAAGCAGAACTTCCCCGGCGTCGACGTGATCGGCGGCAACATCGCCACCGGTGCCGCGGCACTTGCGCTGGTCGAGGCCGGCGCAGACGCGGTCAAGGTCGGTATCGGCCCGGGCTCGATCTGCACCACCCGGATCGTGGCGGGCGTCGGCGTGCCGCAGGTCACCGCGATCGACAATGTCGCGACCGCGCTGCAGGGCTCGGGCGTGCCGCTGATCGGCGACGGCGGCATCCGCTATTCGGGCGACATCGCCAAGGCCATCGCGGCCGGCGCCAGCACGGTGATGATGGGCGGCATGTTCGCGGGCACCGAGGAAGCGCCCGGCGAGGTCATCCTCTACCAGGGCCGCAGCTACAAGAGCTACCGCGGCATGGGTTCGATCGGCGCGATGAAGGCCGGCTCGGCCGACCGCTACTTCCAGGAAAACGACGAGACCGTCAACCCCAACGCCGACAAGTTCGTGCCCGAGGGCATCGAGGGCCGCGTGCCCTACAAGGGCTCGGTGGTCGCCATCCTGTACCAGATGGCCGGCGGCCTGCGCGCCTCGATGGGCTACTGCGGCTGCGCCAGCATCGAAGAGATGCGCAACCGCGCCGAGTTCGTCGAGATCACCTCGGCCGGCATCCGCGAGAGCCACGTCCACGACGTGCAGATCACCAAGGAAGCGCCGAACTACCGGGTCGAGTGACCGGTAGTCAACAGAGCCCCAGGCAGCACGCGGTGCTGCCTTTTCCGTTTTTTGACACAGGCCCCGACCGTGCACGACAAGATCCTCATCCTCGATTTCGGCTCCCAGGTCACGCAGCTCATCGCCCGCCGGGTGCGCGAGGCGCACGTCTACTGCGAGATCCACCCCAACGACGTCTCGGACGATTTCGTCCGCGAGTTCAACCCCAAGGGCGTGATCCTCTCGGGCAGCCACGCCAGCACCTACGAGTCGCATGACCTGCGCGCGCCCAAGGCGGTGTTCGAGCTCGGCGTACCGGTGTTCGGCATCTGCTACGGCATGCAGACCATGGCCGAGCAGCTGGGCGGCAAGGTCGAATGGAGCGACCACCGCGAGTTCGGTTATGCCGAGGTGCGTGCGCACGGGCACACCCAGCTGCTGGAGGCCATCGAGGACTTCTCGACCGCCGAGGGCCACGGCATGCTGAAGGTCTGGATGAGCCACGGCGACAAGGTCACCGGCCTTCCGCCGGGCTTCGTGCGCATGTGCTCCACGCCGTCCTGCGAGATCGCCGGCATGGCGGACGAGGCGCGGCGCTACTACGCGGTGCAGTTCCACCCCGAGGTAACGCACACGCTCAAGGGCCGCGACATGCTCAACCGCTTCGTGCTGCAGATCTGCGGCGCCAGGCCGGACTGGGTCATGGGCGACTACATCAGCGAGGCGGTGGCCCGCATCCGCGAGCAGGTGGGTGACGAGGAGGTCATCCTGGGCCTGTCCGGTGGTGTCGATTCCAGCGTCGCGGCGGCCTTGATCCACCGGGCCATCGGCGACCAGCTCACCTGTGTTTTCGTCGACCACGGCCTGCTGCGCCTGAACGAAGGCCGGATGGTGATGGACATGTTCGCCCGCAACCTGGGCGTCAAGGTGGTCCACGTCGACGCCAGCGCCCAGTTCATGGGCCACCTCGCGGGCGTCAGCGACCCGGAGGCCAAGCGCAAGATCATCGGCCGCGAGTTCGTCGAGGTGTTCCAGGCCGAGGCGAAGAAGCTGACCAAGGCCCAGTGGCTGGCCCAGGGCACCATCTATCCCGACGTGATCGAGTCGGCCGGCGGCAAGAACAAGAAGGCCACCACCATCAAGAGCCACCACAACGTCGGCGGCCTGCCCGAGACCCTGGGCCTGAAGCTGCTGGAGCCGCTGCGCGAGCTGTTCAAGGACGAGGTGCGCGAGCTGGGGGTGGCGCTGGGCCTGCCGCACGAGATGGTCTACCGCCATCCCTTCCCGGGCCCCGGGCTGGGCGTGCGCATCCTGGGCGAGGTCAAGCGCGAGTACGCCGAGCTGCTGCGCCGCGCCGACGCGATCTTTATCGAGGAGCTGCGCAACACCACCGACGGCCCCAGCGGCAAGACCTGGTACGAGCTGACCAGCCAGGCCTTCGCGGTGTTCCTGCCGGTCAAGAGCGTGGGCGTGATGGGCGACGGGCGCACCTACGACTACGTGGTGGCGCTGCGCGCGGTGCAGACCAGCGACTTCATGACCGCAGACTGGGCCGAGCTGCCCTACAGCCTGCTGAAGCGGGTCTCGGGCCGCATCATCAACGAGGTGCGCGGCATCAACCGGGTGACCTACGACGTCTCCTCCAAGCCGCCGGCGACGATCGAGTGGGAGTGAGGCAGGCGCGGCCGGTGGCCGTGCCCAATGTGGCAAGGTCCGGTTCACCTGGGTTCAGAGATCTTGACCCACTTGGCGCCGCGACCCTTGTCCGCCGGAGCGACATGGCCAGCGGCACGAGCACGAGGGGGGGCGGCCAGACGCTGATCCAGCGCCAAGGCGTACCGCTGAGTCAGGTCGGCCATCGCGGTCGGTTCGAGGACTCGGTGGATTCGATGAGGGCCATCTGACGCAGGTCGTTCAACGCTTCCAGCGATTGCGCTGCGGGCGCGTCTTCTCCAGGAAGAGTTGCGGCGTTTGACGATTGCACCGATGACTGCATGATTCTATGATTGCAGTCACGGAAAGCAAAAGAGGAGTGTTGAATTATGGCCATCCTGACGGTAAGGAATGTGCCGGATGACGTGCATCGCGCTTTGCGCGTGCGGGCGGCTCAGCACGGTCGCAGCACGGAGGCGGAGGTGCGCGAGATTCTGGCAGCCGTGGTCAAGCCGGAGAAGCGTGTGCGTGTGGGGGAAGCCCTGGCAGCCATCGGCCGCAAGATCGGTCTGACCCATGAAGATGTCGCCGTCCTCGAGAGTGTGCGCGACAAAACGCCGGCCAAACCCTTGAGCTTTGATTGAATGATCGTCCTGGATACCAATGTCGTTTCCGAGGCGATGAAGCCGGAGCCAGACGCGGCCGTGAGGGCCTGGCTGAACGAGCAGGCGGCGGAAACCTTGTATCTGTCGAGCGTCACACTGGCCGAGTTGCTGTTTGGCATCCGGGCGCTGCCGGCGGGCAAGCGCAAGAACCTGCTCGACCGCGCTCTGACCGAACTGCTGGAGCTGTTCAAGGATCGGGTCCTGCCGTTCGATACGGATGCAGCGCGTCACTATGCCGACCTGGCCGTGATGGCCAAGAACGGCGGGCGCGGCTTCCCGATGCCAGACGGCTACGTCGCGGCCGTTGCCGCATCACGGGGCTTCATCGTGGCATCACGCGACACATCGCCCTATGAAGCGGCCGGCGTGACTGTCATCAACCCCTGGAAGGATGCATAGGACCAGAGACACCCCATAAGGGCCGAGAACGGAACCACCGTAGTCCGGGCGGTCTGCCTGCAAGGGCTCGGGACCTTGGGGCCGGGACGGTAAACTCCGCCCTCGCTCAAGGACGTGGTCCGCGAGCGAACGCAGCCTGTTGGAGGCGATAGGGAAGTGGTAGGAGAGATCATGCGAGCCTTGTTCAGTGTGGCAGCCCTGCTGGTCGTGCTGGCCGTCATCGGCGTGTTGCTCAAGAAGCAAATGGCGGCGGTGAAGGTGCCGTCCGTCACTTCCTCCGATCCGGCCGCCAGCAGTTCGCAGCGCCTGCCCCCCGGCGAGCAGATGCGCCAGCTGCAGAAGGACCTGGACCAGGCCATGCAGCAGGCCCCGCGCCGTATCGACGACGAATGATGATCGCCACCGGCTCCCGGTTGTTGGCCCTGCCATGAACGAGCTGCTTGCCGCCGACGAATACGCGATGCGCATCGCGCTGGACCAGGCGCAGAACGCCTGGCTGGTCGGCGAGGTCCCGGTGGGCGCCGTCATCATGCGCGAAGGCAAGGTGATTGCCACCGGCTACAACCGGCCCATCACCGAGCACGACCCGACCGCGCATGCCGAAATCGTCGCGCTGCGCCATGCCGCGCAGTTGCTCGGCAACTACCGGCTGCCCGAGTGCGAGCTCTACGTCACGCTGGAGCCGTGCGCGATGTGTGCGATGGCGCTGATGCACGCCCGCTTCAAGCGGGTCGTGTTCGGCGCGCTCGACCCCAAGACCGGTGCGGCCGGCTCGGTGATTGACCTGTTCGCCCAGCGTCAGCTCAACCACCATACCCTGGTACAGGGCGGTGTGCTGGCCGATCCTTGCGGGCGTATGCTGCGCGAGTTTTTCGCCGAACGGCGCGCGCTGCACCGCAGCCGTCGCGCGGCCGGCGCCCCCCTGCCTCTCGAAGACAGTTCGGTCCTGTCGGTCGAACCCATCCCGACCGGCGATGTCAGCGAACTGCCCGACCCGGAGACCAAGTTTTGACCGCTCCCCAGCCGAAGCGACAGCCCGCGCGTGATCCCGATCCTGACCATGGTCACGACGGACACGACTGCGACGAGCACTGCCACCTTCATGACGGCCCGCTGTCCTTGACCATTTTCTCGCCCTCGGGCGTGGTGGCCCAGGGTTCGGCCCTGAAGCTGGCGGTCAAGCGCCTGCGTGCCCACGGCATCGAAGCCACACTCGACGAGAGCGCGCTGGCCAAGTACCAGCGTTTCGCCGGCGACGACAACACGCGCCTGGACGCCATCCACCGCGTCGCACGCAGCGGCGTCTCGGTCGCCCTGGCCGCGCGCGGCGGCTACGGCCTGACGCGCCTGCTCGACCGCATCGACTTCGACCTGCTGCTGCAAAGCATCGAATCCGGGACCCGCTGGGTCGGCCACAGCGACTTCACCGCGCTGCAGCTGGCGCTGCTGGCGCGGCACAAGGGCGCCCGCACCTGGGCCGGGCCGCTGGCGGCCTACGACCTGGGTGGCGAGAGCGTCGACGAGGTGACCGAGGCCTGTTTCCTCGAAGCCATGCGCGGGGAACTGGAGGCGGTGGGTTTCCGCACCGAGGCTGGTTTCGACGGCCTGGAGCTCAAGGGCACGCTCTGGGGGGGCAATCTCAGCGTGGTCAATGCGCTGCTGGGCACGCCGCACTTCCCCAAGGTCAAGGGCGGCATCCTGTTCCTTGAAGACGTCAACGAGCACCCCTACCGCATCGAGCGTTGCCTGCTGCAACTGCACCAGGCCGGGGTCCTCGATGCGCAGAAGGCCGTCGTGCTCGGCCGCTTCACCGACTACAAACCCTCGCCTCTGGACCGGGGCTACACGCTCAAGAGCGTGGTCGAGCACCTGCGCGGCCTCACGCAGGTGCCCATCCTGACCGGACTGCCCTTCGGCCATGTGCCGACCAAGGTGACAGTTCCTGTCGGTGCCAAAGTGCAACTCGTGGTGCAAGGCAGGGAAGTCCTGCTGGCCTGGTAAGAAAGTTGCATGGCATTCTCCGGTTGAGGGGCCGTCAGGCCCCCTTGTACAGGAGGATGCCCTATGTCGTGTTGCCCGCCGCCTTGTCTTCCCCCCAGCGCCGCCTGGCGGTTTCGCGTCCGGCGATGGGGAAGTGCGGTGTGCATGGCCTTGGCATTGGCCGGCTGCAACAACAGTCCGCATCCCGGTGACGCGGCCGCCCAGAACACCTTGTTCTCGGCCTTCGCCGAGCGCTCCCCCAAGTACCTGGACCCCACCGCGTCGTACTCCAACAACGAGACGCCCTACACCTATCAGGTCTACGAACCGCTCTACGGCTACCACTATCTCAAAAGGCCGTATGAGCTGATTCCCAGGGCCGCCGCGGCGGTGGTGCAGCCGCGTTATCTCGACAAGAACGGCCACCCGCTGCCGCAGGATGCGCCGGGTGACGCGATCGCCGAGAGCGTCTACGACGTGCCGATCCGCAAGGGCATCCGCTTCGCGCCGCACCCGGCTTTCGCCACCGACGCACAGGGCCGCTACCTGTACCACCGCGTGACGCCTGAGCAACTCGGGGACAAGCGCACCCCCTGGGACTTCGAGCAGAGGGGGACCCGCGAGCTGACGGCCGAGGACTTTGTCTACGCCCTCAAGCGCCATGCCACCCCCCGCATCAAGGCCCCGGTGTTCGGCGTCTTTTCCGAGTACGTGGTGGGCCTCAAGGAATACGGGGAGCTGATCCGCGCCGAGGACAAGAAGCTGCGCGCCGGCCAGGACCCGTCCAGCCTCGACAACCCCTTCCTCGATTTCCGCAAGTACCCGCTGGAGGGTGTGCAGGCGGTGGACCGCTACACGGTGCGCTTCCGCATCAAGGGCAAGTACCCGCAGTGGAAGTACTGGCTGGCGATGACCTTCATGGCGCCGGTGCCCTGGGAGGCCGATGCCTTCTACGCCCAGCCCGGCATGGCGGCGCGCGGCCTGTCGCTCAATGTCTGGCCGGTGGGCACCGGTCCCTACATGATGTCCGTCTACGAGCAGGACCGGCGTCACGTGCTGGTGCGCAACCCCCATTACCGGCACGACCCCTACCCCTGCGAGGGCATGCCGGGCGACAAGGAAAAAGGCTTGCTCGACGACTGCGGCAAACCCATGCCCTTCATCGACAAGCTGGTCTTCACGATGGAGAAGGAGAATGTGCCGGTGAAGGCCAAGTTCCGTCAGGGCTACTACGACGTGCCCGAGGTCGAGCGGCCCGAGTACGGCATCGAGTTCGCGCTGGAGATGCGGGACTCCCCGGCGGTGGAGGAGGAGTACAAGGCCAAGGGCTTCCAACTGCCCCGCAACGTCGACCTCACGAACTGGTATGTCGGCTTCAACTGGCTCGACCCTGTGGTGGGCAAGGGCGATACACCGGAGCGCCAGGTGCGCAACCGCAAGCTGCGCCAGGCCCTGTCGATCGCGATCGACTGGGAGGAGTACGCGCGGGTGTTCCCGAGAAAGGGCGGCGAGACCGCGATGTCGCCGCTGCCGGCCGGCATGTACGGTTCCCGCCACGGCACCTTGGCCGGGGTCAACCCGGTGACACACCAGGTCGTCGACGGTCAGGTGGTGCGCCGCTCGCTCGACGAGGCGCGCCGATTGCTGGCCGAGGCCGGCTACCCCAACGGCCGCGACGCGAGCTCGGGCCAGCCGCTGGTGTTGCACTACGACTACCAGCGCGTGCCGACGCCGGAGCTCAAGTCCGAGCTGGACTGGATGGTCAAGCAGTTCGCCAAGCTGGGTGTGCAGCTGGAGATCCGTGCCACCGACTACAACCAGTTCCAGGACAAGGTGCGCAAGGGCGTGCAGCAGATCTTCTGGTGGGGCTGGCTGGCCGACTACCCGGACAGCGAGAACTTCCTGTTCCTGCTCTACGGCCCCAACAGCAAGGCGAAGTTCGACGGCGAGAACACCGCGAACTATGTCGATCCGGAGTACGACAAACGGTATGCCCAGCTGCGTTTCATGGACGACGGCCCCGAGAAGCAGAAGGTGATCGACGAGATGAGTGCCATCCTGCAGCAGGATGCGCCTTGGACCTTCGGATTTTTCCCCTACACCTCGGGCGCCTACCAGTCCTGGGTGCACAACGCCAAGCCCAGCATGATGATCCGTGACCAGCTGCGCTATTTCCGGGTCGATCCCGAGACCCGGGTGGCCCGGCAGCGCGAGTGGAACAGGCCGATCTGGTGGCCGGTGGCGCTGCTCGCTCTGGGAGGGGTATGGCTGGTCTGGCGGACGCGCGCCAGCGTGCGCGAACGCGATCGCGTGACCGCCAGGGGCGAAGTGCTGAAGGAGGCCTGAGGTGCTCAACTACATCATCCGCCGCATCGTCTACGGCTTCCTGATCCTGCTGGGCGTCAACCTGCTGACCTTCACGCTGTTTTTCACGGTCAACACGCCCGATGACATGGCCCGCATGAACATTGGCGGCCAGCGCATCACGGCCGAGCAGATCCACAAGTGGAAGGTCGCGCGCGGCTACGACAAGCCGCTCTACTGGAACGAGGACCAGAAGGGCCTTCAGCAACTGACCGACACGGTGTTCTGGGACCGCTCGGTCTCGCTGTTCAGCTTGAACTTCGGTCGCGCCGACGGCGAGAGTGCCGGCGACATCGGGCACCAGGTGGTGCGCCGCATGGGCGTGAGCCTGCAGCTGGCGGTGCCGCTGTTCCTGCTGCAGGTCGTGGCGAGCACGGCCTTCGCGCTGCTGCTGGTCTTTTTCAGGAGCAGCCGCATCGACTTCTGGGGCGTCGTGCTGTGCGTGCTCATGCTCTCGATCTCCAGCCTGTTCTACATCATCTTCGGCCAGTACCTGTTCTCGAAGGTGCTGCGGCTGGTGCCGATCTCGGGCTACGCCGGCGGGCTGGACGCGGTGAAGTTCCTGATCCTGCCAGTGCTCCTGTCCTTGCTGTCGCGGCTGGGCGGCGAGGCGCGGCTTTACCGGGCCATGTTCCTCGAGGAGGTCGGCAAGGACTATGTGCGCACTGCCCGCGCCAAAGGCCTGGCCGAGCACGTGGTGCTGTTGCGCCACGTGTTGCGCAACGCGCTGATCCCCATCATCACCAGCGCCGGCTCCTACCTGCCTTACGTTTTCCTCGGCAGCCTGGTGTTCGAGAGCTTTTTCGGCATCCCGGGCCTGGGGGCCTATGTGATCGAAGCCATCGGGGCGCAGGACTTCGCCATCGTGCGCACGATGGTCTTCCTCGGGTCGCTGCTCTACATCGCGACCTATGTGTTGATCGACATCGCCTACACCTGGGTCGATCCCCGGGTGCGGCTGGCTTGAGGGGAAGCACGAGATGGGTTTCAAGCTGGTTTTCCTCTGGACCGACCTGGTGCTGTGGGCGCTGTTGGCGGCGCTGGTCTTTTACGTCTGGCACGTGCGGCGCCGGCCGCCGATGCGCGAGAAGTGGGCCCAGGTCTTCAGCGACGCCTCGTCGATGTGCTCGGCGGTGGTGCTGGTCGTTTTCCTGATGGCGGCGGTGGCCGACAGCGTGCACTTTCGCCGCGCACTGCCGTCGGCCGGCGAGGGCCAGCAGCTGGCCTACGACCCGCGGGTCGAGTCGCTGCTGGATCTGGCGATGGCGCGCCAGATCGCGATGCGCGAGCCCTCGTACTCGTCGCCGCTGGCCTGGCAGGGTTTCGTGAAGGACAGCATCGCGACCGGAGGCGGCACCGAGCGCGCCTTTCCGCGCCTGCCGCATGCCGGCTCGCACCTTCAGGACCCGGCGACACAATGGGCTGGCGACGTGACGCAGCGGGGCCTCGCCGGCGCGGCGCTGGGCGCGCTGGCGGCAGCGGCCGTGATCGCGCTCGGCATCGCCCTCGGGGCACGCCGGCAGGCCATGACCTGGAAGGCCATGGCCGGCCTTCTGTGGCGCGACCAGACCGCCTTGCCGTGGCGCGCGGCGGCTGTCACCTTCACGCTGCTGGCGGTGGTCGCCGGCGCCTGCACCGGCTGGATGGGCCACTACCATGTGCTGGGCACCGATCGCACCGGCAACGACGTGCTCTACCAGGCGCTCAAGAGCGTGCGGACCGCCTTCGTGATCGGCTCGCTCGCCACCATCGCGACCTTGCCCTTCGCCATCGGGCTGGGCGTCGCGGCGGGCTATTTCAAGGGCTGGGTCGACGAGGTGATCCAGTACCTCTACACCACGCTGTCCTCGGTTCCCAACGTGCTGTTGATCGCGGCCTGCGTGCTGATGGTGCAGGTGTTCATCGACAAGAACCCGCAGCTGTTCCAGACCGGTGCCGAACGCGCGGACCTGCGCATCCTGCTGCTGTGCCTGATCCTGGGCGTGACCGGCTGGGCTTCGCTGTGCCGGCTGCTGCGGGCCGAGACGCTGAAGCTGCGCGAGCTCGACTTCGTGCAGGCCGCCACGGCCTTCGGCGTCGGGCCGCTGCGCATCATGAGCCGGCACATCCTGCCCAACGTGATGCACCTGGTGCTGATCACGACGGTGCTCGAATTCTCGGCGCTGATCCTCTACGAGGCGGTGCTCTCCTATGTCGGCGTGGGCGTCGAGCCGTCGATGAACAGCTTCGGCGGCATGATCAACCTGGCGCGCAGCGAGCTCTCGCGCGAGCCCACCGTGTGGTGGTCGGTGGGCGCGGCCTTCGCCTTCATGGTCACCCTGGTGCTGGCGGCCAATCTTTTCGCCGACGGCGTGCGTGAGGCCTTCGATCCGCGCGGACGTGCCTGGCGCGCCCGCCTCGGCACCCGCAACCGTGCGACCGCGTGAGGACCCTGCCATGCTGAACATCAAGGACCTGACCGTCGAGCTGGACTCCCATACTGGCCTGGTGCGGGCCGTCGACGCCCTCAGCCTGACGCTCTCGCGCGGCGAGACCTTCGCGCTGGTGGGCGAGTCCGGCTGCGGCAAGAGCATGACCGCGCTGGCACTGATGCGCCTGCTGCCCGAGAACGGCCGGGTGGCGGCGGGCCGCCTGGAGCTGGGCGAGGAGGAGCTGTTCGGGCTGCCCGAAGCGCGCATGCGCGCAGTCCGTGGCGGGCGCATCGCGATGATCTTCCAGGAGCCCTCGACCAGTCTCAACCCGGTGATGCGGGTGGGCGACCAGATTGTCGAGGCCATCGTCGCGCACACCCCGCTGCGCGGCACGGCAGCCCGCCAGAAGGCGATCGACTGGCTGCGCCGGGTCGGCCTGCCCGAGCCCGAACGGCGTATCGACGAGTACCCGTTCCGGCTCAGCGGCGGGCAGAAGCAGCGGGTGATGATCGCCATCGCGCTGGCCGGCGAACCGGACTTCATCGTCGCCGACGAACCGACCACCGCCCTCGACGTCACCATCCAGGCCCAGATCCTGGACCTGCTCAAGCAACTGCAGCGCGAGCGCTCGCTGGGGCTTTTGATGATCACGCACGACCTCGGTGTGGTGAGTGGCATGGCGCACCGGGTGGCGCTGATGTATGCGGGGCAGATCGTCGAGGTGGCCTCGGCGGAGGACTTTTTCGCGCAACCGCGCCATCCCTATGCGCGCCTGCTGCTGAGCGCCTTGCCCGACGCGAGCAAGCGGGGCCAGGCGCTGGCCGCGATCCGCGGCACGGTGCCACCGCTGTGGGGCGAGTTCCAGGGCTGCCGCTTCGAGCCGCGTTGCGACCGCGCGATGCCGCACTGCCGGTCGACCCTGCCAGCCATGGAGCGGCCGGCGCCCGACCACGCGGTGCGCTGCCTGCTGTATGCGAGCGACGCGCCGGAGCATGCGCCGGCCCATCCTTCGGCCGCCGCGGCGGCGGCCGCGCCCGACCTCGCGCCGGCGGCCCAGCCCGGCCAGCGGCCCGAACCGGGGGCGCCGCTGCTGCAGGTCGAGCAGCTGAGCGTGCGTTTCCCGATCCGCCGCGGCCTGCTGCAGCGGGTGCAGGGCCATGTCGAGGCGGTACAGGGTGTCTCGCTGGACCTGTGCGCTGGCGAGACCTTGGCGCTGGTGGGCGAGTCCGGCTGCGGCAAGACCACCACCGGCAAGGCCATCGTGCAGCTGTTGCGCGGCAAGGCGGAGATCGCCGGGCGGGTGCTGCTCAAGGGCGATGACCTCTTCAGCCTGGACGGCGACGCGCTGCGCGCGGCGCGGCGCCAGGTGCAGATCATTTTCCAGGACCCCTTCGCGTCGCTGAACCCGCGCATGCGCGTCTTCGAGATCCTCGAGGAGGGCCTGCTGTCACTGCGCCCCGAGTGGGACGCGGCGGCCCGCCGCGCCCAGGTCGAGAAGCTGGTGGGGCAGGTGGGGCTGAGGTCCGACGCCCTGACGCGCTATCCGCACGAGTTCTCGGGCGGCCAGCGGCAGCGCCTGGCGATCGCCAGGGCGCTCGCGGTGGAGCCGCAGCTGATCGTCTGCGACGAGCCCACCTCGGCGCTCGACGTCTCGGTGCAGGCCCAGATCCTCAACCTGCTGCGCGGGCTGCAGTCGGCGCTCGGCATCTCCTATCTGTTCATCACGCACAACATCGGCGCGGTGGAGTACGTGGCCCACCGCGTCGCGGTGATGAAGGAAGGCCGCATCGTCGAGAGCGGCAGCGTCGACGACGTGCTGGACCGTCCGCAGCATCCCTACACCCGCACCTTGCTGGCTGCCGTGCCACGCGTGCGCAGCCAAGCAGCCCCCCTCAGCGCCGTCTGACGCGGCGGTCCAAGAGGCCTGCCGTCAGACCGCGGCCACCAGCCGGCAGCCCGGCAGGCTGGTCTCGGCGGCACATTCAAGCGCTGCCAGCCGGTCCAGCTCGCGGCAGACCTCGATCAAGCTGCCGCTCAGCAAGGTGCGGCGGTGGTCGCTCGGGTCCTGCACCACACGCAGGTGGCGCGCCGGCGCCGGGCCCAGTGCCGGCACGCGCACGGTCGGTGCGGCGGCGCCGGGCTGCAGGTGCACACGCACCTCCCAGCGCCCGCCCTTGCCGGCGAACAGGCTGACACGCAGGTCGGCTTCGCTGTCGTCCCAGTGGGCCGACCAGGGCCGCACCGCGAACACCGTGGTGTGGGCGCGGCGCGCGGCGCGCTGCAGGTCGCGCAGTTCGGCTGTTTTCAGCTCGGGCAGCCACACGGCCAGCACGCCGCCGCGGCCGGCGCGCAGCCAGGACAGGGCGCGCGGCAGGGTTTCTGCGGCGGGGGCCGAGGCCTGCGTGGCCGCGCGGGCGCCGGGCGTGGCCATGCAACCTTGCGAGGGGTCGAACACGATGCCTTCCGGCTGGCCGAGCAGCGCGGTGCGCTGGCCGTGCGAGGCGGCGCTGCACAGCACCGGGCTGAGCAGGGCCAGTTCCGGATGACCGGGCTGGGGCGCCAGCACCTCGACCACACCGGCCGCCGGCCAGCCGCCCGCAGGCAGCACGGCGTCGAGCGCCGGGAAGCCGCTGGTCGCGACCGCGGTGCCGCGCTCGGCCACGGCGCTCGACGCCACATCGGCCAGCGGCAGCCACAGCTGCTCGCGCAGCCGGGTCCACCAGGACGAGCTGATCTTGCGCGCCGGGCGTGCTGGCCGGTCCGTGTCGGCGGCGGTCGCAGGGGTCGAGGGCTGGGTAGGGATAGAGGCCATGTCCGTCTCCGAAAATCAAGAACAAGTGCAATGACGTTCGGCAGGATTGGTCGGTCTGGAAGTCGGGCACGATCGGCCCGGCTTCCGGCTCGCTGCGCGGGGCTCACGAACTCGTGCTCGTGAAACGCCCGCCACCCGCGCAGCGGCCGGGGAGAAACGATGTGGGCTGCTCAGCCCGCCGGTGGGGCGGAGCCGCGGCGGCGAGGGCCGTCGGCGCCGGGTTCGGTGCCGCGCGCCTGGCCGTAGAGCAGCTTGCGCTGCGCGGTGTAGTGCCACCAGGGCGCCGCCGGTGCGCCGCGCATGAAATCGATCGCCGCCATGAAGGTGTCGAGCACGCAGGGGTCGTGGCGCTGCCCGGTGCGGGCGCACAGCTCGTGATAGAGCACCAGTGCGTCGCGGCCGATCAGGTCGCGCGGCGTGTGAATGCCCAGCAGCTCCAGGTCTTCCGCCAAGGCCGGGCCGATGTTGGGGATCAGCTCCAGCGACGCGGTGGCATGCAGGCAGTCGGTGTGGCGCAAGGCTTTCATCAAACGTCCTGGAGGGTGGTGGGGCAGCGTGAGGGCAGGGGGCAACGGCAGCGTGGCAAGGCTCCGGATCACATCAGCAGACTGTTGCGGATCAGCCCGACCGCGACACCCTCGAGCTCGAAATCCTGGTCGGGTTCGACCACGATGGTCTTGAAGTCGGGGTTCTCGGCGATCAGCTCGATGCTGCCGCGGGTCTTGCGGAAGCGCTTGACCGTCACGTCGTCGCCCAGGCGGGCCACGACGATCTGACCGTTTTTGGCTTCCTTGGACTTCTGCACCGCGAGCAGGTCGCCTTCGAAGATGCCAGCGTCGCGCATGCTCATGCCGCGCACCTTGAGCAGGTAGTCGGGCTGGCGCGCGAACATGTCGGCGCCGACGTGGTAGGTCTGGTCGATGTGCTCCTGCGCCAGGATCGGGCTGCCGGCGGCGACGCGGCCGACCAGCGGCAGGGCCAGCTGGGCGATGCCGGGCAGCGGCAGCAGGGCTTGCCGGCCCAGCCCCTGCAGACGCGACGCGTTGAGCGAGCGCAGTGTGTCAGACTTCAGGCGGATGCCGCGCGAGGTGCCGCCGACCAGCTCGATGGCTCCCTTGCGGGCCAGGGCCTGCAGGTGCTCTTCGGCGGCATTGGCGGAGCGGAAGCCCAGCTCGGTGGCGATCTCGGCCCGGGTGGGCGGAGCGCCGGTGCGCTCGATGGAGCTGCGGATCAGGTCGAGGATCTGCTGCTGGCGAGCGGTGAGCTTGGGGCTGTCGGGCATCTGCGGGTCCACGGGCACCTCGTGAAGGTTGAATCGATGCCGTACTGTTCAGGCATCCAGTAGCTGTATTTTTATCCAGTCTCGAGAAAAATGCAAAACCCAGAGCGCAGCATCGTCATCCTCGGCACCGGCGGCACCATTGCGGGCACCGCCGTCGAAGCAGGCGACACGATCGGCTACCGGGCCGCCCAGCTGGGCGTCGCCTCGCTGGTGCGGGACGTACCGGGCCTCGCGGGCCAGGCGCTGGAGACCGAGCAGGTGGCCCAGCTCGACAGCAAGGACATGGACTACGGGGTCTGGCAGGCGCTGGCGCGCCGCTGCGCGCATCACCTGGCCCGGCCGGAGGTGGGCGGCCTCGTCATCACCCACGGCACCGACACCCTGGAGGAGACCGCCTACTTGCTGCAGCGTGTGCTGGCGCCGTCCAAGCCGGTGGTGCTGACCGCGGCGATGCGGCCTGCCAGCGCCTTGCACCCGGACGGCCCGCAGAACCTGCTGGATGCGCTGAGGGTCGCGAACGAGCCGGGCGCGCGGGGGGTGCTGGCCGTGCTCGGCGGCACGGTGCATCCCGGCGCCGAGGTGCGCAAGAGCCACACCTACCGGCTCGACGCCTTCTGCTCGGGCGACGCGGGTCCGCTCGCCTATGTCGAAGCCGGCCAGTTGCGCCGCCTGCGCGAGTGGCCGCAGGGGGAGGGGCTGGGGCTGGACCTGCTGGAGCCGGAGGCGGCCGACTGGCCCTGGGTGGAGCTGGTCTCCAGCCATGCGGGTGCCGACGGGCGGGTCGTGAGCGCATTGCAGGCGCTGGGCGTGCAGGGACTGGTGGTGCTCGCGACCGGCAACGGAACCGTGCATGAGCGCCTGGAGGCCGCCCTGGTGCGGGCCCGGGCCGCCGGGGTGAAGGTCTGGCGCAGCACCCGCTGCGCGCAAGGCCGGGTGCTGGCCAAGCCCGGTGACCTGCTGCCCGATGCCGGGGCGCTGACGCCGTTCAAGGCGCGGGTGGAAGTGCTGCTGCAGCTCCTGCTCGAGGCGCGCCGACAGCACGGCGCATGAGGCGAGCATCGGCCCTGCAGTGGCCCGCGAGGCCGGCCGGGCCTCGGGCCTCTCACGCGGCCGAGCAGCGTTCCTGGTAGTTCGCCTCGAAGCGCCGCAGGTCGCCGCGCTCGCCCTCGGTCATCGTGGCCTCACGCGCCTTGCGCTTCGTCAAGGCGCCACGCAGTTCGGCGCATTGCTCGCGTCGACGCTCGACCTCGGCGCGTTCCCGGCGCACCGCGGCGGCGGCTTCCTCGCGCTGGCGGCTCTCGCTGCGATTGGCGTCGCGCGCTTGCTGCCATGCATCCGTCTCGCTGGCGCTGCACTGGCGCCGCCATTCGGCGTGCAAGTCGCTCTGGGTTTGATAGCCTACGCCCCGCGCTCCGGCGGTGCGGATGGCGTCGTGCAGTTGCTGGCAACGCGGGCTGAGGTAGGCGTAGTGATCGGGCAGCCGGTACTGCTGCGAGGAGTAGTAGTGGTTGCGCGTCGGGCTCGAGGGAGGGGTCCAACCCGAGGAATTTCCGTGGTGGGGTGGCGGCGCGACCGAGCCCATCCTCGCCCCCGGGCAGGGGCGATCGGACACGGTGGCCGCGCCGAAGGCGTCGCGACACCGATACACCTGTCCTTGGGCGCGGGCATCCGAGGAGAGGCCAGCGGCGGCGACGCCAAGGGCCAGCGCCAGTCCGGGTAGGGAGAGAAAAACGGTGGATGTCCTCATGACGCAACGACGCAACTCGAATCAATGCCGTCATGTTACTTAAAGATACTTCCAGAAACATCCCCTCGCTTGAAGGGATGCACCCCCGCGGTCCCGCAGCGCCGATCCGGCGAGCGGCGCTGCCGTCTGGAAGCGAAACAACCCGCTTGCGCGGGTTGTCGGGCGGCGCGGAGCGGTGACGCCATTGAGGCGGCACCGGCTCTTTCCCTGCGAGCAGACTCAGACGACGCTGAGACGCACCTCGATGTTGTTGCGGGTGGCGTTGGAATACGGGCACACCTTGTGCGCCGCCGCCACCAGGGCTTCGGCTTCTGCGCGGTCCATGCCGGGCAGCGAGACGGCGAGGTCGACCTCGATGCCGAAGCCTGCGGGGATCGGCCCGATGCCCACCTTGCCGGTGACCGAGGTGTCGGCCGGCAGGGGCTTTTTCATCTGCAGCGACACGAACTTCATCGCGCCCATGAAGCAGGCCGAGTAGCCGGCCGCAAACAACTGCTCGGGGTTGGTGCCCGCGCCGCCGGCGCCGCCCAGTTCCTTCGGCGTGGTCAGCTTGACATCGAGCTGGCCGTCGGAGGACACGGCCCGGCCGTCGCGGCCCCCGTTGGCGGTGGCTTGGGCGGTGTACATGACTTTGTCGAGTTTCATGGTGTGGCTCCTGAGTGGTTGAGCGTGGAGGGAAAGGTCAAAGGCAAGTTTGCCAGAAAGAAAGCGAGCTATTTAATTGGTCGCAATTGAAAAAAGAAGAGGTCGAAAGGGCAGGGACCATGGCGGACCTCAGGCGGCCTCGTCGTCGCGGCCGTGGACCGGCTCTGGGTGGGCCTGATGCAGGCTCAGGCGCTTGCGCAGGTCGTGCAGGCGCTGGCGCAGCTCGGTCATCTCGTCGAAGCTGCACTGCACCGCGCAGGACACCGCGCGCGGCACGTCCGCGGCGCGCTTGCGCAGGCTGCGACCGGCCGTGGTCAGCGTGATGATCACGCGGCGCTCGTCCTCGGCGGCACGGGTGCGCGTCAACCAGCCGCCGGCCTCCATGCGCTTGAGCAGCGGGGTGAGGGTGCCCGAATCGAGAAACAGCCGCTCGCCGAGGGCACCGACGCTCAGACCGTCCTGCTCCCACAGCACCAGCATCACCAGGTACTGGGGGTAGGTCAGGCCCAGCTCGTCGAGCAGCGGCTTGTAGAGCTTGGTCATCGCCAGCGAGGTCGAGTAGACGGCGAAGCACAGCTGGTTGTCGAGCTGCAGCAGCGCGCTGTCGGTGTCGGACAGGCCGGGGTGGGGGCGCTTGGGCGAGGACATGGCGCCAGTATAAGCCGCAATTTAATTGTGTGCAATACAAATCCGGCGCGAGAAGCCCAGCGCCTTTGTCGCCCTTCGCGGATCGAAGGCCCGGGCGCCAACACAATGAGCTCGCCCATGAACACGGACACCACCACCTTCTACGACGATCTCGCCCCGTTCTACCACCTGCTTTACGCCGACTGGAAGGCTTCGGTCGACGCGCAGGGGCGGGCGCTCGCGGAGCTGCTGCAGGCACTGGAGATCCCGTCCGGCGCGGTCGTCCTCGACGCCGCCTGCGGCATCGGCACGCAGGCCCTCGGCCTGCTGCAGCAGGGCTACCGGATGACGGCATCCGACCTCTCACCGGGCGCGGTCGAGCGGCTCGGGCAGGAGGCCTCCCGGCGCGGTCTCCGCCTGGAGGCGCGGGTCGACGACCTGCGCACCTTGGCCGGGCACGCCGGCCCGCCCCTCGACGCGGTGATCGCCTGCGACAACAGCCTGCCGCACTTGCTGTCCGACGCCGAGATCCTTCAGGCGCTGCGCAGCTGCCACCGCTGCCTGCGGCCGGGGGGTGTCGCAGTGTTTTCGGTGCGCGACTACGCCGTGATCGAGCGCAAGAGCCCGGATGTCCGGCCCTACGGGCTGCGCCGTGAGGGCGCCAGCCGCTTCCTGGCGGTCCAGGTGTGGGAGTGGGAGGGCGATCAGTACGAGGTGCGCATGTACCTCACCTCGGAGTCGGGCGAAGGCCGGTGCGAGACGCGTGTGCTCAAGAGCCGCTACTACGCCATCACGGTCGACCGGCTGGCGGACTTGATGCGCACCGCGGGCTTCGTCGATGTCGCGCGCCGGGATGACGTGCTCTTTCAACCGGTGCTGACGGGGCGCCGTCCGCCTGCGCCCTGAGCGCGCCAGGCGGCGGACTGAAGCACCGGGGGCCCGGAGGCCCGCCCCTCAGGCCAGCTGGTCGATCTGCTCGGACAGCTCCAGCCAGCGCGCTTCGAGTTCCTCGGTTTCCGTCGCGATGGCCTTGAGGCGCTGGCCGTGGGCGGCCAGCTGGGGCGGGGCGAGGGTGCCGGCCGCGAGCGTCTCTTCGATGCCGGTCTTCTCGGCGTTCAGCGCGGCCAGGCGCTGGTCGATGCGGCCCAGTTCCTGCTTGAGCGGCTTGACCTGCTCGGCGGCGCGCTGGCGCGCCTGCGCCTGGGCCTTGCGGTCCTCCCGGCGGTTGCCCGGAGCGATGGTCGAGGTGCTGGCCGGGGCGGGTGCGGCGACCGCTGGCGCTGGGGCGGCGGCCAGCGCCGGCGCCGCCTGCGTGGCGGCCTCGCGCTGCAGCTTGGCCTGGTCGAGCAGCCAACGCTGGTAGTCGTCCAGGTCGCCGTCGAAGGGGCCCACCCCGCCGCTGGTGACCAGCCAGAACTCGTCGCAGACCTCGCGCAGCAGCGCGCGGTCGTGGCTGACCAGCATCACGGTGCCCTCGAACTCGTTCAGCGCCATGCTGAGCGCCTCGCGGGTGTTGAGGTCGAGATGGTTGGTCGGCTCGTCCATCAGCAGCAGGTTGGGGCGCTGCCACACCAGCATGGCGAGCACCAGGCGGGCCTTTTCGCCGCCGCTCATCGTGCCGACCGCCTGGTTCACCATCTCGGCGACGAACCGGAAGCTGCCCAGGAAGTCGCGCAGCTCCTGCTCGCGCGCCGCGGGACCGACGTCCTTCGCCAGGCGGATCATGTGCTGCAGCGGCGATTCGTCGGCGCGCAGCACGTCCATCTCCTGCTGGGCGAAGTAGCCGATCGCCAGACCCTTGCCCTCGGTGATCTGGCCCGCGAGCGGCGGCTGCATGCGGGCGATGGTCTTGACCAGGGTCGACTTGCCCTGGCCGTTGGCGCCCAGGATGCCGATGCGCTGGCCGGCCAGCACCGAGCGGTCGATGTGGCGCACGATGGTGGTCTCGGCCCCGGTCTCCTCGTTGCGGTAGCCGCAGGACACGGCATCCAGCGCCAGCATGGGGTTGGGCAGGTTGAGCGGTTCGCGGAATTCGAAACTGAAGTCGGCTGCGGTGAGCACCGGCGCGAGCTTTTCCATGCGCTCCAGCGCCTTGACCCGGCTTTGCGCCTGCTTGGCCTTGCTGGCCTTGGCCTTGAAGCGGTCGATGAAGCGGCTCAGCTGGGCAATGCGCTCCTGCTGGCGCTCGAAGGCCGACTGCTGCTGCAGCAAACGCTCGGCACGCATCTGCTCGAAGGCGCTGTAGTTGCCGGTGTAGCGGGTCAGCTGGGCGTTGTCGAGGTGCAGGGTCACGCGGGTGATGGCGTCGAGGAACTCGCGGTCGTGGCTGATCACGAGCATCGTGCCCTCGAAACGCTTGAGCCAGCTCTCCAGCCACACCAGCGCGTCGAGGTCCAGGTGGTTGGTGGGCTCGTCGAGCAGCAGCAGGTCGGCCGGGCACATCAGCGCGCGCGCCAGCTGCAGGCGCATGCGCCAGCCGCCCGAGAAGCTGTTGACCGGCGCCTCCAGCTGGCCCGGCTTGAAGCCCAGGCCCATCAGCAGCGCCTGGGCCCGTGCCGGCGCGTCGAAACCGCCGGCCTCGTCGATCATCTGGTACGCCTCGGCGATGGCGTGGCCGTCGCCGCTGGCCTCGGCCTGCGTCAGTGCGGCGCGCGCCTCCATCAGCGGGGTGTCGCCCTGCAGCACGAAGTCGGTGGCCGAGTCCTCGGTCTCCGGCATGGACTGCACCACCTCGGCGATGCGCCAGCGCGCCGGGATCTCGGCGTCGCCGGCATCGGCCTGCAGCCGGTGCGTCAGCAGCGCGAACAGCGAGGACTTGCCGGCGCCGTTGCGGCCCACCAGGCTGGCCTTCTCGCCGGGATGCAGGGTCACGTTGGCGTCCTGCAGCACCACCTTGGTACCGCGCCGCAGGGTCAGGTTCTTGAGGGTGATCATCGGCCTTGGGCCTCCAGCAGGGCGGCGCGCGTCACCAGCAGCACCTGGTCTTCGCCGGCGCTGGTGTCCAGCCACACCGTCTCCAGCCGCTCGAAGGCGGCTTCGAAATGCGCGCGCTCGTTGCCGATCTCCAGCACCAGCACGGCGTCTTCGCTCATGCGCGACGGCGCCTGCTCCAGCAGGCGCCGCACCAGGTCCATGCCATCCGGGCCGCCGGCCAGCGCGAGCGCCGGCTCGGCCTGGTACTCGGCCGGCAGCGCGCCCATCGTGGTCGCATTGACGTAGGGCGGGTTGCACAGGATCAGGTCGTAGGGGCCGGGCAGGGCTTCGAGCAGGTCGCTCCGGACCAGCGTCACGCGCTCGGCCAGGCCGTGGCGCTCGACATTGATGCGGGCCACTTCCAGCGCCTCGCGCGAGAGGTCGGCGCCGTCCACGCGGACCTCGGGATAGGCCAGCGCCGCCAGCACGGCCAGGCTGCCGTTGCCGGTGCACAGGTCCAGCACCCGGGTCGTGCGCTCCGACAGCCAGGGGTCGATGCTGCCTTCGGCCAGCAGCTCGGCGATGAAGGAGCGCGGCACGATGCAACGCTCGTCGACATAAAAGGGCACGCCCTGCAGCCAGGCCTCGTGCGTCAGGTAGGCGGCGGGCTTGCGGGTGGCGATGCGCTGCTCGACCAGGGCCTCGGCGCGGGCCACCTGCTCGGGCGAGACCGGCTGCTGCGCGACGGCGTCCAGCCCGTCCAGGGGCAGCGAGAGGCTCCACAAGGTCAGCCAGGCCGCTTCGTCCAAGGCGTTGGTGGTGCCATGCCCAAACGAAACGCCCGCCTGGTCGAGGCGGGCGCTGTTGCGCTCGATGAGTTCCAGGAGCGTCATGCGATCAAACCTTCCAGGGTCTTGCGGTAGATGTTTTTCAGCGGCTCGATGTGGGCCACCTCGACGTGTTCGTCGATCTTGTGGATGGTGGCGTTGGTCGGGCCGAACTCGACCACCTGCGGGCAGATGCGCGCGATGAAGCGGCCGTCGGAGGTGCCGCCGGTGGTCGAGAGCTCGGGCGTCAGGTGGCATTCGCTGCGGATCGCAGCCGTCAGGGCGTCGCTCAGAGCGCCGGGCTCGGTCAGGAAGGGCAGGCCGCCGAGGGTCCACTCCAGCGCGTAGTCCAGGCCGTGCTTCTGCAGCACCGCCTCCAGCCGTGCCTGCAGCGCCTCCGGCGTCGAGGCGGTGGAGTAGCGGAAATTGAAGTCCACCGTCAGCGCGCCCGGGATGACGTTGGTCGCACCGGTGCCGGCGTGGATGTTGGACACCTGCCAGCTGGTCGGCGGGAAAAAGGCGTTGCCGGCGTCCCACTCGATCGCCGTCAGCTCGGCCAGTGCCGGCGCCGCCAGGTGGATGGGGTTGCGCGCCAGCTGCGGGTAGGCGATGTGCCCTTGCACACCGCGCACCACCAGCTTGCCCGAGAGCGAGCCGCGGCGCCCGTTCTTGACCATGTCGCCGAGCCGGTCCACCGAGGTGGGCTCGCCGACGATACACCAGTCGAGCCGCTCGCCGCGCTCCGTCAGCCATTCGCAGACCTTCACGGTGCCGTCGCGGGCCGGGCCTTCCTCGTCGCTGGTGAACAGCACCGCGATCGAGCCACGATGGTGCGGATGCGCGGCGACGAACTCTTCGATCGCCACCACCATGGCCGCCAGCGACACCTTCATGTCGGCGCTGCCGCGGCCGTAGAGCTTGCCGTCACGGTGGGTCGGTGTGAACGGGTCGCTGTGCCACTGTTCCAGCGGGCCGGTGGGCACCACGTCGGTGTGGCCGGCGAAGACCAGCGTGCGCGCCTCGCTGCCGGCGCTGCCGGCCCGCTTGGCCCAGAGGTTGGTGACGCGGAAGGTTTCGGGACCGCTGAGGAGGGTTTCACAGGCGAAACCCAGGGCCTCCAGGCGGCTCTTGATCAGGGCCTGGCAGCCGGCGTCCTCCGGCGTGACCGAGGGGCGGGCGATGAGTTCTTCGGCAAGGCGCAGCGTGAGCGACATCGGGGGCGGCTTCCTCAGCGGATCGAGCCGAAGCCGGTGGTGCCGAAGCCGGTGGTGCTGTAGCCGCTCGGGCGCTCCTCGCGCACGTCCAGCGTGATCTCGGTGAAGGACGGGCCGTCCTCGGCCTCCTCCTTCTTCGGCGTGGCCTTGGACTGGGCGGCGGTGTCGTTCTGCAGCCGCCACATCAGGTTGGTCGGCGAGTCGGCGTAGGTCAGGCCTTCCTCGCGGGTCACGCGGCCCTCGTTGATCAGGCGGGCGATGTCGATCTCGAAGGTCTGGGAGCCTTCGGCCATGGATTTCTCCATGGCTTCCTTGACGCCGGTGAGGTCGCCCTTCTCGATCAGCTCGGACACCAGCTTGGTATTGAGCAGCACCTCGACTGCCGGTACGCGGCCCCCGGACACCGCCTTGAGCAGGCGCTGCGACACCACGGCCTTCAGACCGGAGGCCAGGTCGGACAGCAGCGCCGGGCGCGCCTCGGGCGTGTAGAAGGACAGGATGCGGCTCATCGCGTGGTAGCTGTTGTTGGCGTGCATGGTCGCCAGCACCAGGTGGCCGGAGAGCGAGTAGGACAGCGCGGCGGTCATGGTCTCGCGGTCGCGGATTTCGCCGATCAGGATGCAGTCGGGCGCCTGGCGCAGCGCGTTTTTCAGGCCCACCTGCAGCGACTGCGTGTCGCGGCCCACCTCACGCTGGTTGATGACCGACTTCTTGTTCGAGAACAGGAACTCGATCGGGTCCTCGATGGTGAGGATGTGGCCGGTCACCAGCTGGTTGCGGTGCTCCAGCATGGCCGCCAGGGTCGTGCTCTTGCCGGTGCCGGTGGCGCCCACCATCAGGATCAGGCCACGCTTCTCCATCACCAGATTGGTCAGCACGTCCGGCACGTTGAGGCTGTCGATGGACGGGATCTCGCTGGGGATGCAGCGGAACACCGCGGCCACCGAGCCGCGCTGCTTGAAGGCGCTCAGGCGGTAGCTGGCGACGCCGGGCAGCACCAGGCCGATGTTGAGCTCGCCGGTTTCGTCGAGCTCTTCGAGCTGGGTGGGGGTGAGCAGCTCAGCCAGCAGTTGGCGCGGCTGCGAGGGCATCAGGGGCTGGTCGCTGACCTGCAGGATCTGCCCGTGGATCTTGATGAGGATGGGCGTCTTGGCCGACAGGTAGACGTCGGACGCCTTTTTCTCGGCCATCAGGCGGAGCACCCGCTCCATGTTGCCACCGCTCATCGCTTGTCCCCTCGTTGCTGGCTGCTCGTTGTCATGCCTGCTACTGCCCAGTTGCGTCGCCTCAGGCGCGCAGCAGCTCGTTGATGCTGGTCTTGGAGCGGGTTTGCGCGTCCACGCGCTTGACGATCACCGCGCAGTAGAGGCTGTACTTGCCGCCGTCGCGCGGCAGCGAGCCGCTGATCACCACCGAGCCGGCCGGGATGCGGCCATAACTCGTCTCGCCGGTGGCGCGGTCGTAGATCGGCGTGCTCTGCCCGATGTAGACGCCCATCGAGATCACCGAGTTCTCCTCGACGATCACCCCCTCGACGATTTCGGAGCGGGCGCCGATGAAGCAGTTGTCCTCGATGATGGTCGGGTTGGCCTGCAGGGGCTCCAGCACGCCGCCGATGCCGACGCCGCCGGACAGGTGCACGTTCTTGCCGATCTGTGCGCAGGAGCCGACGGTGGCCCAGGTGTCGACCATCGTGCCCTCGTCGACGTAGGCGCCGATATTGACGTAGGAGGGCATCAGAACGACGTTCTTCGCGATGTAGCTGCCGTGGCGGGCGACCGCCGGCGGCACCACACGCACGCCGGTGGCGCGCATCTCGTCCTCGCTGAGGTCGGAGAACTTGGTCTTGACCTTGTCGAAAAAGGCCAGGTCGCCGGAGCGCATCGCCGCGTTGTCGTTGAGGCGGAAGCTCAGCAGCACGGCCTTCTTGACCCACTGGTTCACCACCCAGCCGCCGTCGACTTTCTGGGCCACGCGCAGGCGGCCGGCGTTGAGCTCGTCGACGACCTGCTGGACGGTGGCGCGCACCTCGCTCGGGGCGGCCTTCGGCGAGAGGTTCGCACGGTCTTCCCAGGCCTGGTTGATGAGGGCTTCGATGTGTTGGGTCATGACAAAAGATCTTCGGTGTCAGGAGAGAGAACGGACGTAGGCCACGATGCGCTCGGCGGCTTCGACACATTCGTCGACCTCGGCCACCAGCGCCATGCGAATGCGCCCGGCGCCGGGGTTGACGCCATGCGCCTCGCGCGCCAGGAAGCTGCCGGGCAAAACCGTCACATTGTATTGAGCCAGCAGCCCGCGCGCGAACTCGAGCTCGGGGTTCGCGCCGTTGCCGGGCACCCGGGCCCAGAGGTAAAAACCGGCGTCCGGCAGCCGCACGTCCAGCACCTCGGACAGCATAGGCGTGACCCGGGCGAACTTGCTGCGGTATTTCTCACGGTTGTCGACGACGTGCTGCTCGTCGTTCCAGGCCGCGATGCTGGCCTGCTGCACCAGCGGGCTCATCGCGCTGCCGTGGTAGGTGCGGTAGAGCAGGAACTGCTTGATCAGCTGCGCATCGCCGGCGACAAAACCCGAGCGCATGCCCGGCACGTTGGAGCGCTTGGACAGGCTGGTCAGCGCGATCAGGCGGCGGAAGTCGCCACGCCCCAGCTTCAGCGCGGCTTCCAGCCCGCCCAGCGGCGGCTCGTCGCGGAAGTAGATCTCGGAATAGCACTCATCGGAGGCAATCACGAAACCGTAGCGGTCGCTCAGTTCGAAGAGGCGGCGCCATTCGTCCAGCCCCATCACCGCGCCGGTGGGGTTGCCGGGCGAGCAGAGGTAGAGCAGCTGCGTCGCGGCCCAGGTCGACTCGGGGATGCTGGCGAGGTCGGGCGCGAAGTTGCGGGCCGGGTCGCTGTTGGCGAAAACCACCCGGGCGCCGGCCAGCAGGGCCGCGCCTTCGTAGATCTGGTAGAAGGGATTCGGGCAGACCACCACCGGGCCGCCCTGGTCGCGGTGCTGATTCGGGTCGATCACGGTCTGCGCCAGCGCGAACAGCGCCTCGCGCGAGCCGTTGACCGGCAGCACCTGGGTGGCCGGGTCGAGCTGGACGCCGTAGCGGCGCGCCACCCAGGCGCTCATCGCTTCGCGCAGCCTGGGCTCGCCGGCCGTGGCCGGGTAGCTGGCCAGCCCCGCCATGGCGTCGCGCAGCGCGGCCTTGATCAGCTCGGGCGTCGGGTGTTTGGGTTCGCCGATGCCGAGGCCGATGTGGCGCAGTGCAGCATGGGGCTGGATATCGCGGGTAAGCTCGCGCAGCCGCTCGAAGGGATAGGGCTGCAGGCGGGAGAGCAGGGGGTTCATGGCGTGATTATCCCCGGCGGGCGCCCCGGCTGCAGCACGGCGAAACGGTGGTCGGAGGCCCGCGTCGGTTCAGCGCAGCATCCCCGATTCCTGCTCGTGGCGGGGCAGCTCGACCGGGGCCTGCGGCTGCCAGCCCTGCTGGCGGTGCTCGGCGACCACGTTGGTGTAGATGCCGCCGCGCACATACCACTTGGCGACGATACGGGCATAGCGCGGCTGGATGGTCCTGACGATGTCGTCGAGGATGTCGTTGGTCACCTTCTCATGGAAGGCGCCCTCATTGCGGAAGCTCCACATGTACATCTTCAGGCTCTTGAGCTCGATGCAGAGCTGGTCGGCGATGTAGTCGATGGTGAAATGGGCGAAGTCGGGCTGACCGGTCAGCGGGCAGTGGCAGGTGAACTCGGGGATCTGGAACTGGATCACATAGTCGCGCTGCGGCGCCGGGTTGTCGAAGACATGCAGTTCCTTCGACGGCGCCGACGGCGGGTTCACAGGCATCGGGCGCTGCTGCGGTGCCGGGGCGGCGGTCGCCTTGGCGGCTTTCTGGGCGGACTTGTCGGCTTTTTTGGACATGGCGTCGCGTCTGCGGGGGCGGTCTGTTCGGAGAAGGGGCGATGGTATCATCCCGCCTCGGTTGAACCTCGCCAAAACCCGGGAATCGCGAGGAAAATCAAACACTTATGAGAGCTGACCGCCGCACGGCTTCGACCGGTTCCCCCCACTCATGCGCCTGAATTCGATCAAGCTGTCGGGCTTCAAGTCCTTCGCGGAGCCGACCCACTTCCAGCTGCCCGGGCAGCTGGTCGGCGTGGTGGGGCCGAACGGCTGCGGCAAGTCCAACATCATGGACGCGGTGCGCTGGGTGCTGGGCGAGTCCAAGGCCTCCGAGCTGCGCGGCGAGTCCATGCAGGACGTCATCTTCAACGGCTCGGGCAACCGCAAACCCTCCAGCCGGGCCAGCGTGGAGCTGGTCTTCAGCAACGAGGACTCGCGCGCCGGCGGCCAGTGGAACCAGTTCAGCGAGATCGCCGTCAAGCGGGTGTTGACGCGCGACGGCACCTCCAGCTACTTCATCAACAACCAGCCGGTGCGGCGTCGCGACGTCCAGGACGTTTTCCTCGGCACCGGGCTGGGGCCGCGTGCCTACGCCATCATCGGCCAGGGCACGATCAGCCGCATCATCGAGTCCAAGCCCGAGGAACTGCGCATGTTCCTCGAGGAGGCCGCAGGCGTCTCCAAGTACAAGGAGCGCCGCCGCGAGACCGAGAACCGCCTCAAGGACACGCGCGAGAACCTGACCCGCGTCGAGGACATCCTGCGCGAGCTCAATGCCAACCTGGAGAAGTTGGAGCGCCAGGCCGAAATCGCTTCCCGCTACCGCCACCTGCAGGAGCAGGGCACGCTCAAGCTGCACCAGCTGTGGTTCCTCAAGCACCGCGATGCCGCGACTGAGGAAGAGCGGGTGCGCAAGGAGGTGCTGGAGGCCACCAACGCGCTGGAGTCGCGCCTGGCCGAGTTGCGCCATGTCGAGGCCGAGCTGGAGACCATCCGCCAGGCCCACTACACCGCCAGCGACGAGCTGCACGCGGCGCAGAGCGCCCTGTCGGAGGCCAGCCTCGAAGTGAGCCGGCTCGAGGAGCGGATCCGCTACGTGGTCGAGGGCCGGCGCCGCGTCGAGCAGCGCCTGGTCGAGCTGCGGGCGCAGAACGAGCAGTGGGCCGAGCGCCGGGCCCAGGCCGAGGGGGAGCTGGACACCATCGCCGAGCAGATCGCGATGGCCGAGGAACGCTCCGAGATCCTCGCCGCCCAGGCCGAGGAAGAGGCCGCCAACCTGCCCAGCCATGACGACAGCCTGCGCGCCGCCCAGCAGAAGGCCAACGAGCAGCGCAGCAAGGCGGCCGGCGTGCAGCAGCAGATCCAGCTGCTGGCCGCCGAGTCGCGCAATGTCGAGGAACAGTCACGCCAGTTCAGCCTGCGCCGCGAGCGCCTGGCCGCGGAGATCAAGGGGCTGGCCGCGCCCGACGAAGGCCGCCTGGCCGACCTGCAGCGTCAGCATGAACAGGCCGCCGAGGCGCTGGCGGTCGCCGAAGAGCGGCTGCACGAGCTGACCGAGCAGGTGCCGCAGCTCGACGAGGACCGCCGCCGCCGCCAGGAAGAGGTCAACGCCGAGTCGGCCAAGCAGGCCGACCTGGGCGCCCGGCTGGAGGCGCTGCGCGCCTTGCAGGAGAAAGTGCAGACCGAAGGCAAGCTCAAGCCCTGGCTCGCCAAGCACGGGCTGGAAGGGCTGCAGGGCTTGTGGACCCGGGTGCACATCGAGACCGGCTGGGAGACCGCGCTGGAGGCCGCGCTGCGCGAACGCCTCAACGCGCTGGAGGTCGGCCGTGTCGAGACCGTGCGTGCCTTCGCGATGGACGCGCCGCCGGCCAAGCTGGCCTTCTACACCCTGCCGCAGGCGGCCCTGTCCAACACCCACCAGACACTGCCGCGCTTGTCCGAGATGCTGCGGCTCAACGACGCCGGGCTCAAGGCGCTGCTGAACGACTGGCTGGAAGGCGTCTACACCGCGGGCTCGCTGGACCAGGCGCTGGCCGAGCGCGGCAAGCTGACGCACGGCGAGGTCATCATGACCCGCGAAGGCCATGCGGTCTCGCAGTTCGCCGTCAGTTTCTACGCGCCCGACTCCGAGCAGGCCGGCATGCTGCAACGGGCCCAGGAGATCGAGAACCTGGAGCGCCAGGTGCGCGCCCAGGCGCTCATCGCCGAGGACTCGCGCACGGCGCTGATACGGGCCGAAGCTGCCTACACCGAGGCCTCGCAGCGGCTGGGCGGTGCCCGGCGCGAGGCCACCGAGCTGCAGGGGCGCAGCCACCAGCTGCAGGTCGAGCTGCTGCGCCTGACCCAGCAGGCCGAGCAGACCGGCGCCCGGCGTGGCCAGATCGAGGCCGAGCTGTCGGAGATCGACGCCCAGCTGGAGGACCTGAACGAGCGCCGCGCCACCGGGGAGGCCCGCTTCGAGGAGTTGGACATGGCGCTGGCGACCGAGCAGGAGCGCCACGCCGAGTTGGAGGAGGCGGTGATCCAGGTCGAGCGCCGCCTGGCCCAGGCGCGCGAGCAGCTGCGCACGCTGGAGCGCGAAGCGCAGGAGGCGCAGTTCTCGGCGCGCGCGCTGGCCGCGCGGCGCGGCGAGCTGCAGCGCTCGATCGAGACGGCCGCCCAGCAGATCGCCACCAACGAACAGGCCGCTGCCCAGCTGCAGTCGGAGCTTGACAGCTTCAACGACGCAGCCGCGCAGGCGGGGCTGCAGGAAGCCCTGGCGCTGCGGACCGAGCGCGAGGCGGCGCTGGCAGCCAAGCGCAGCGAATACGACGACCTGTCGCTCAAGCTGCGGCGCGCCGAGGAGCAGCGCATGGAGTTCGAGCGCAGCCAGCAGCCGCTGCGCGACCGCATCACCAAGCTGCAGCTGGAGCAGCAGGCCGCCACGCTGGGCGGCGCGCAGTACATGGAGCAGCTGACGGCGGCCGGCGTCGACCTGGAGGCGCTGGCGCGCGGCATCGAGGACGGCGGCGTCAAGCTCTATGGCCTGCAGGGCGAGATCGACCGCATCAACCGCGACATCGCGGCGCTGGGCGCGGTCAACCTCGCGGCGCTGGATGAACTGACGGCGGCGCGCGAACGCAAGACCTTCCTCGACTCCCAGTCGGCCGACCTGAACGAGGCCATCGCGACGCTGGAGGACGCGATCTACAAGATCGACCTTGAAACCCGCGATCTTCTGAAGAAGACTTTCGACTTCGTCAACGAGCACTTCGGCCGCATGTTTCCCTCGCTGTTCGGCGGCGGCACTGCCAAGCTGATGATGACCGGCGACGAGATCCTGGATGCCGGCGTGCAGGTGATGGCCCAGCCGCCGGGCAAGAAAAACAGCACCATCCACCTGTTGTCGGGCGGCGAGAAGGCCCTGACGGCGATCGCGCTGGTGTTCGCGATCTTCCAGCTCAACCCGGCGCCGTTCTGCCTGCTCGACGAGGTGGACGCGCCGCTGGACGACGCCAACACCGAGCGCTATGCGAACCTGGTGAAAAGCATGTCCAGCGGCACGCAGTTCCTGTTCATCTCGCACAACAAGATCGCGATGGAGATGGCCCAGCAGCTGATCGGCGTGACCATGCAGGAGCAGGGCGTCTCGCGCATCGTGGCGGTCGATATGGAATCCGCGCTCGGCATGGCCGAGGCGGCGTAAGCATCTACAAAGGACATCAGGCCCCATGAGCAGCTTGCAAGTGGCACTGGCAGTACTGGGCGGACTGGTGCTGGCCGGCGTCGTCGCGCACGGCGCCTGGCAGTCGCGCAAGGCCGGCATCCGCCAGCCGCTGGTGCGTTCGCCCAAGGACCTGCCGCCCGCGATCGAGCCGAGCTTCGGCCCGGTCGAGATGCCGGACGGCGCCGCCGCGGCACCGGCCGAAGAAGAACATGCCTCGATCCCGCCGCTGATCCCTTCGGTGGCACTGCGCCGCCAGCACGGCGTGCGGCTCGACCCCTTGATCGATGCGATGGCGACGCTGGCCGTCGACAGCCGCGTCAGCGGCGACAACGTGCTGGCCCACCTGCCGCCGACCCGGCGCGCGGGCAGCAAGCCATTTTTCATCGAGGGGCAGAACGAGCAGAGCGGCGAGTGGGAGACGCCCCATCCGGGCCAGACCTACCGCCAGCTGCAGGCCGGCGTGCAACTGGCCAACCGCACCGGCGCGCTCAACGAGATCGAGTACTCCGAGTTCGTGCAGAAGCTGCAGGGCTTTGCCGATGCGATGGGCGCCGCCGCCGACTTCCCCGACATGCTGGACGAAGTGGGCCGGGCCCGCGAGCTCGACCAGTTCGCCAGTCAGCACGACGCCCAGCTGATCTGCCATCTGCTGAGCCGCGGCGCGGCCTGGGCGGTCTCCTACATCCAGCAGCACGCGGTGCGGCACGGCTTCGTGCCGGGCGTCGTGCCCGGGCGACTGGTCCTGCCGGCCCGCGAGGAAGGGGCGCCGCCCGTGTTGAGTCTGCAGTTCGATCCGCAGGCGGCCTTTGCCGAGGACCCGCACCTGGTGGCCGTGCGGCACGTCACCCTGTCCTTCGACGTGCCGCAGACGGCCGCCTCGGAGCAGCCCTTCCAGTCCTGGCAATCCAGCGCCGAAGCGCTGGCCCGCGACATGGAAGCGGTGGTCGTCGACGACAACCACCAGCCCTTGAGCCCGGCCGCTTTCGAAGCCATCGGCCGCGAGCTGGAGCAGCTCTATCGCACGCTGGAGGAGCGCGGCCTGGCGGCCGGCTCGCCCGCCGCCAGGCGCGTGTTCAGCTGAATGCTTGTGAAGCAAGGCCGGTCGTGCGCCGGCCCTGCAGCCGCGTGTTGCCAAGTCCGCGTGGCGCCCGGTCGCGCAAGCCCCTAACACATCCGGTTTCAAGCACCCCCTAGATCGGGGTCCCGTTGCCGCTCGGCAAGCACCCTGCCAACTTCTACACTGCGCCGCGTCGACCGTCACCGAGCAGCCGCTGACGAGCTGCGTGGCGTCCTGCTTCGGTGCTGCACGCGCACGCCCGGAGCCCCTTTCCTCCAGCAGGGAGTGCCTCTTGAAAAATCGTTTGCTGCGGTGGCTGGCCCATGCCCAGACTGCCGCCGTCGTTCTGGCTTTGTCCGCTTGCGGCGGGGGTGGGGGCGGCGACGCCCCCCCCGCGCCGCCGGCAACTGCCGCGGTGAGCGGCGTGGCGGTCAGCAGCGAAGGCTCGGCGGCCATCGCCGAGGCTCGCGTCACGGTGGCGGGCGCCGAAACCCGCACCGATGCCCAGGGGCGTTTCGTGCTCGAAGGCGTGCCGGCGGGCCAGCGTGAAGTGGTCAAGGTCGAGAAGGCCGGCTATGCCGACGGCTTCCTGGCCTTGGACCTGCTGGCCGGCGGCCGCCATGGCGGCGAGGTCCGGCTGGTCAAGGTCGGCAGGACGCAGACGATCGATGCTGCGCAGGCCAACGTGGTGACGGTGCCGGACAGCCCGGCGCGCGTCGACCTGCCGGCCGCCAGCCTGCAAGGGCCCAACGGCGAGGCGCCCAGCGGCCGGGTCACGGTCGAGCTGACACCGCTCGACACGGCGGCCGACCCGGGCAGCATGCCGGGCGACTACACCACCGACCAGGACGAGCGCATCGAGAGTTTCGGTGCGATGCAAGTGCGCCTGCGCGATGCCGAGGGCCGGCGCATGAACCTGAAGGCCGGCCAGGAGGCGACGCTGCGCATCCCGCTGTCTTCGCGCTCGCCGACGCCGCCGCCCACGATTCCGCTGTGGTACTTCGACGAGACCGCTGGGCGCTGGGTCCAGGAAGGCTCGGCGACCCTCCAGGGCACCGCGCCGAACCGCTACTACGAAGGCAAGGTCAAGCACTTCACCTACTGGAACGCCGACATCGTCCAGGACACGATTTATGTCTACGGCTGCGTCGCCGACAAGGCAGGCCGCCGGGTCGAGGGGGCGCATGTGCAGACCTATGGCATCGACTATTCCGGCACCGACTCGGACCTGAGCGACAGAGAGGGCGAGTTCAAGGTAGCGATCCGCCGCAACAGCCGGGCCACGCTGACGGCCCAGCGGCTCGATGGCGATGCCATGACGAGCATCATCGTCGGTCCGTCGGCGGAGGACATTCACCTCGACGAATGCCTGGTGCTGCCCGATACCGCCGTTGCACCGCTTGTCGTCGAGCAGCCCCTTGCGTTGACGACCACCGTGGGCGACCCGGCGTGGTTTCAGGTCACCGCTGTCGGTTCGCGACCGCTGAGCTACCAGTGGCAGCACGACGGCGTGGACATCCCCGGCGCGGTCTCGTCCTTCCTGTGGCTGCCGGCGACCGGCCCGACCGACAACGGCAAGTACCGCGTCGTGGTGCGCAACCCGATCGGCTCCGTCACCAGCGTGGAGGTCACGCTCACCGTGAAGGCGCTGCAGCCCCCGGTGATTGCCTCGCAGCCGATGGCCCGCAGTGTGACGGTTGGCGAGCAGGCCACCTTCTACGTGGTCGCCTCCGGTGGCTCGCCGACCTACCAGTGGCAACGCAACGGCGTCGACATTCCGGGCGCGACCACGGGCACCTACCGGACGCCGGCCACGACCTTGGCCGACAACGGCGCCAGGTTCCGTGTCGTGGTGCGCAATGCCGCCGGCGCGGTGACCAGCGCCGAAGCGGTACTGAGCGTCAAGGCGGCCCAGCCGCCCAGCCTGGAGGTCCAGCCGTTGCCCGCCACGGTGCCGGTCGGCGAACGGGCGACCTTCGCCGTCGTCGCCGCAGGCGGCAACTTGAACTACCAGTGGCGCCGGGACGGCCAGGCCATCGCCGGCGCCACCTCGGCCACCTACCAGACGGCGCCGGTGACGGCGGCCGACAACGGCGCCAGCTTCAGTGTGGTCGTCAGCAACGCGGCCGGCAGCGTCACGAGCAACGCCGCCGTCCTCACGGTGGGTGGTAGCCCCACCGACGAGACGATCAAGCTGCTGCGGCTGGTGAATCTCGCCTTCCAGGTGTACGAGGCGGCCAGCGCGCCGATGATCTTCGCCAAGGACGACACCTTGTTGGCGCTCGACCCCGCGAGCGTCTGCAGCTCAGGCTCCGCCGCGGTCTCGATGCAGAGCGGCGCCTTCCCGGTGGGGCAGGTGCTGCCGATGCAGGGCCAGCTGACGGCCGCCTTCAGCGACTGCGTGAGCGCAGGCACCCGGTATTCGGGCACGGTGGGGATGAACTACAACATGACCTCCCTGGATCCCGGGGTCGGGTCGATGTCGGCGCTGCTCAACGCGGCACGCCTGCGCAGCACCGGCGACGTGGGTGCGTCCGAGCGCGACTTCACCGTCACCGGTGGCGCCGAGGCGAGCTTCACCAGCTCGACCAGCGGCAGCGAGCGCACCGGCCGCGCGACCTTGAAGATCCATGCGTCGACGACCTTGCTGAACAACCTGAGCGCGATCACCGCGACCTTCCCGGTGATCAACACCCTGGTCATCGATGTCGTGGAGGACACTGCGTCCGGCGATCCCAAGCGCATGCGCACCCAGTACCAGAACGTCACCTTCGACGTGCAGGGCGAGCGCTACACCGCCAGCGGCGAGCTGACCACCGTGTTCGCGATCGGCGGCGGCGCCAGCGGCGAAGTCGTGCTGCGCCGCGGCGGGGTGGTGGTTGGCAAGATCATCGGCACGGCCGGGGGCCTGCAGTTCGAGGTGGACGGGAAGCCGATTCCGTTCTGAGACCGGCCAAGGGAACCAAAGGTGCCGCCCGCGTGCGGCCCCTTTTTTCATGGGCTCCGCGGTCGCTGCGGACGCCGGCAGCCCGCCGACGGCATCTCGTGGCATGCTCCTGGCTTTGCAGTCCTTTCCTCGTCTTCCGGATCGCATGGCTTCCAACTCCTCCCTCTCGCGCGACGCGGCCCTGGCGCGCGCCGCCGAGCTGCACACGCAGCTGCACCACCACGCCTACCGCTACTACGTGCTCGACGCGCCGGAGATCCCCGACGCCGAGTACGACAAGCTGTTCCAGGAGCTGCAGGCCCTGGAGGCCGAGTACCCCGAGCTGCAGACACCGGACTCGCCGACCCAGCGTGTCGGTGGCGCACTGCTCGACGAGCTGCAGAGCGTGCCGCACCGCGTGCCCATGCTGTCGATCCAGACCGAGACCGACACCACGGCCGAGGGCGCACGTGCCTTCGACGCGCGCATTCGCAAGCGCCTGGGCTTGGCGGCCGAGGCGCCGCCGGTGGACTATGCGGCGGAACTCAAGTTCGACGGCCTGGCGATCAGCCTGCGCTACGAGAATGGCCTGCTGGTGCGTGCCGTCACGCGCGGCAACGGCGAGCAGGGCGAGGACGTCACCGCCAACATCCGTACCATCGGCCAGATCCCGCTGCGACTGCAAGGCCAGGGCGTTCCTCCGGTGCTGGAGGTGCGCGGCGAGATCTACATGCGGCGCGATGCCTTCGAGCGGCTCAATGCCCGCCAGCGCGAGGCGGGCGAGCGCACCTTCATCAACCCGCGCAACACCGCGGCCGGCGCGGTGCGGCAGCTCGACCCCAAGATCACCGCACAGCGCCCGTTGTCGTTCTACGCCTACGGGCTGGGCGAGGTCGTCGATTGGACGCAGGCCCCCGAGACCCACAGCGGCACGCTGGACGCGCTGGCGGCCTTCGGGCTGCCGGTCAGCGCCGAGCGCGCGGTGGCGTCCGGGGCCGAGGGCCTGGTGGCCTTCCACCAGCAGGTCGCGGCCAAGCGCGACGCGCTGCCCTTCGACATCGACGGCGTTGTCTACAAGGTCAACAGCCTGGCGCTGCAGCGCGAGCTGGGGTTTCGCAACCGCGAGCCGGTGTGGGCCGTGGCGCACAAGTACCCGGCCCAGGAGCAGATGACGACGGTGCGCGATATCGACGTGCAGGTGGGCCGCACCGGCAAGCTGACGCCGGTCGCCAAGCTGGCGCCGGTGTTCGTCGGTGGCGTGACGGTGACCAACGCGACCTTGCACAACCAGGACGAGATCTCGCGCAAGGACGTGCGCATCGGCGACACGGTGATCGTGCGGCGTGCCGGCGACGTCATTCCCGAGGTGGTGTCCGTGCTGCTGGAGATGCGTCCGCCCCAGGGCACGGCCAGCGAGCCCTGGGACCTCTACAAGCGCCTGGAGGGCAAGTGCCCGGTGTGCGCTTCCGACATCGTGCGCGAGGAGGGTGAGGTCGACTATCGCTGCACCGGCGGGCTGTTCTGCGGCGCGCAGCGCAAGCAGGCCATCCTGCACTTCGCCCAGCGCCGCGCGATGGACATCGAAGGCCTGGGCGACAAGCTGGTGGAGCAGCTGGTGGACCAGGGCCTGATCCGCACGCTGCCCGAGCTCTACACGCTCGGGGTGGCGAAGCTCTCGGCGCTGGAGCGCATGGCGCAGAAGTCGGCCCAGAACATCGTCGACGCACTGGAGCAGTCCAAGCGCACCACCTTGCCGCGTTTCCTGTTCGGCCTGGGCATCCGCCATGTTGGCGAAGCCACCGCCAAGGACCTGGCGCGGCATTTCGGCCAGCTGGACCGCATCATGGACGCGAGCGTCGAGCAGCTGCTGGAGGTCAACGACGTCGGGCCGGTGGTGGCGCAGAGCATCCACACCTTTTTCGAGCAGCCGCACAACCGCGAGGTGGTGGAGCAGCTGCGCGCGGCCGGTGTGAGCTGGGAGGAGGGCGAGGGCAGCGCCAGCAGCGCGCCGCGGCCGCTGATGGGCAAGACGCTGGTGCTGACCGGCACCTTGCCCACGCTCTCGCGCGACGAGGCCAAGGACATGATCGAGGCGGCCGGCGGCAAGGTGGCCGGCTCGGTCTCCAAAAAGACCGACTACGTGGTGGCCGGCGCGGAGGCGGGCAGCAAGCTCGCGAAGGCGCAGGAGCTGGGCCTCACGGTGCTCGACGAGGATGGTTTGCGGCAGCTGCTGCAGGGCTGAGGGGAGCAGGCATGGCGATCCGGGAGATTCTGAAGATGGGCGACCCGCGGCTGCTGCGCATGGCGCTGCCGGTGCGCGAGTTCGACACGCCGGCGCTGCATGCGCTGGTGGAGGACTTGTTCGACACGATGCATGCGGCCCGGGGCGCAGGCCTCGCGGCGCCGCAGATCGGGGTGGACCTGCAGGTGGTGATCTTCGGCTTTGGCAGCAATCCGCGCTATCCGGACGCGCCGGCGGTACCGGAGACGGTGCTGGTCAACCCCGTGATCGAGCCGGTGGGCGAGGCCGAGGAGGAGGGCTGGGAGGGCTGCCTCTCGGTGCCCGGCATGCGGGGGGTGGTGCCGCGATGGGCCCGGATCCGCTACAGCGGCTTCGATGCAAGGGGGCAGCGCATCGAACGCGAGGCGGAGGGCTTTCATGCGCGGGTGGTGCAGCACGAGTGCGACCATTTGATCGGGAAGCTTTATCCGATGCGGATGCGGGACTTCACGCGCTTCGGCTTCACGTCGGTGTTGTTCCCGGAGCTGGAGGTGGGGAGCGACGATTGAGCCGACTTTTCCAATCCGCCGCCACGGCGAGAACACTTCACTAATGCAGCAACTGGACATCAATTGCACGGCAAGGCAGGGCTGCTTATGACGAAGTAAAAGCAGTAACGCCCATTCGCGACTGGTCCGGTAACGCCGCCCTGGGCGGACCGCTTGGTGCACACTGCGGGCGCCTACACATCAAGCGCCATGACGAGTCCGCAACCTCCTAAAGCCGCCATCTCGCAAGCACTTCGCGTCCTTGCCGAGGAAGGGCAACGCTCCGAGACAGCTCGCCTTCGCGAGGTCTTGGACGATGTAGAGCACGCATTGAATGCCGGTGTCAGCCGGGCTGCCGTCCTCGATGTGCTGCATGCGCAAGGCTTCACCATGTCGATGAAGACCTTTGAAAACACGCTCTATCGACTGCGCAAGCGCCGCGCCTCCAGCAACGCACCCCCTCGCTCTTCTCACTCGGCATCGCCTGCGCCCGCCGCCCGGCAAACACCGCGAAAAGATTCTAGTGAGCAGAGTCCGGCAGTCTTGATCGACAAACAAAAAATCGAGAAGGTGGCTGACCAGTACATGAACAAGACAGAAGCCAATCCTTTCCTGAAATTCATCCACAAGGGTCAGAAATAATGAAGATCGCCGTCATCAATTTCTCCGGGAATGTCGGGAAGTCCACGGTCGCCCGGCATCTCCTCGCGCCGCGATTGAAGAACGCTCCGGTCATTCCCATCGAAACCATCAATGCGGATGACGGCTTGACGGACGAGGCGATGAAAGGCAAACAATACGGCCAGCTCCTGGAAGCGCTGGCTGTGACCGACAACGCGGTGGTCGACATCGGGGCTTCGAACGTCGAGGACGTCATCACGCTGATGGGGCAATACAAAGGCAGTCACGAGGACTTTGACTGCTTTGTGGTTCCGACCGCCCCGGTCGCCAAGCAGATGCGCGACACCATCACCACCATCGAAGCGCTGTCCGCCATCGGGGTCGAATCGAGCCGCATCCGCGTCCTTTTCAACATGGTAGATCTGGGCGACGCACCTGCTTCGCTGTTTGCCTCCCTCTTTTCGTATCACGCTGACAGGAAGAACTTCAAACTCTCACCCGGCGCCGTGGTCCACACCAATGAGCTGTACGGCAAGCTGCAAGGCCGCAGCATTCAAGAGGTTCTGGACGATCCGACCGATTACAAGCAACTCATCAAGGACTCGACCGATCCGGGCGAAAAGATGAAGTACTCCCAGGCGCTGGGCGTGAAACGACTCGCAGCCGGGGTGCTGGACGAGTTGGACGCCGCTTTCAAAGCCCTGCTGGACTGAGACCGGCACCATGGAAGCCGCAAGCGTGCGGGACGCCCTGATCGCCGAAATGCTCGGCGACATCGGAAAGCTCCACGAGGCGGTCAAAGAGCTCCAAAGGGTGTTGCCGGCACAGACCGAGGAAACGGAACGCCGGTTCACGCGCCTCATCGGTCTTCTGAACCAAGCTGGCGAGGCCTACCGGGAACAGATCGAGCGCGACGCCAGCGCCACTGGCCGGCGGGCCCCACAGCAGCTCGACGCGGAGCTGCGGCCATTGAGTGCCGAGTCGGTCAAGGTCCTGCGACAGCTGATGCGAAGCGAGCTCGCCCTGGCCCTGAAGGACGCGGCCCCCCGGCATCCGTCCCCCTGGACCACCGTCGGGCTGTTCGCCTTGTCCGGCGCTGCCGCGGGCTGTGCTTTTGCTGTTGCCTTCCACGTGGTGCCTTTCCTTGCCGCGCCGTGAACAGTCCCTGGACCGGGTGGCAGATCTGTTGCCGTGGAAGGTGGCCGATGAGCTCGGCCATTTCGGAAACGAGGAAGGACAGGCTGCTTCCGCCACGCTTCACGCGCTTCGGGTTCACGCCGGTGTCGTTCCCCGAGCTGGATGCTGGGAGTGACGACTGACGAGGGGATGGCCGCATTCGCTTGTCGCTCAGCGGCGACGGGTCCCCTTGGGTGAGGGGTCACGCGTGCGTTTCATAGTGTAAGTTGTTCTTCTACACTCCATGACTCTGCCGGACCGCCAAAGGCGGGCAAAAAAGGGGCGCAGTGTCCCCCGGCGTCAAGGAGAAGCTGAGTGAAGAGGGTTCGGAGAGGGGTGGCCTTGCTCGCCGCCATGGTGCTGTCCGCTTGCGGCGGAGGCGGGGGGGGCGGATCGGACACCCGGGAGCCGTTGCCGACCGTTTCGCAGAACATCAACCCGGCCGGTGCGAGGCTCGATCACCGGGCGCGCAACTATTTTCCGGCGGCCTCCGGCGACACCTGGACCTACGACCTCCAGCAGAGCCACGGAACGACCGAAGCGGCTGTGACCCGGACGGTGACGGGTGTGTCCGGTTCGAGTTTCACGGTGACCGAGGCTGCCCCTGGCGGCACCGAGGTGGTGACCTATCGCCGATCGGAAGAGGGGCACCTCGTGGTCAACCCTTTCCAAGTGATAGCTCCCGATTCCGTCAGCCGGTTCATCGGCGACCTCCTGGAGTATCCCGAGCCCTTTTATCCCATAGGTGCCACACGCCGCATCATCCGCCAGGGTGTCTGGGCGGAGGACCTGGACGGTGACGGCGCTCCGGAAAGCTTTCGGCTGGAGTGGAGCCAGATCCTGGTGGCCATCGGGCCGATCACGACACCGAGGGGGCCGCTGGCCGATGTGGCGCACTTCCGAAACGTGCTCGCGCTCACGCTGCAGCCGTCTTCGCGCGACTACGAGTCGGTCACCATCACATCCAACGAAGACGCTTGGTGGGCGCCGGGGATCGGGCTGGTACGCCTGGAGCGTACGGTGGAGGACGCCGACGGTGTGGCCGTCACCCTGCCTGAGACACTCGTGCTGAGGAGTGCCACGGTGGGTGGCCAGGCGGTATGGCCCCGAACGGACGGCACGGTTCAGTCTCTGGCTTTGATGCACAATGACCTGGTCTATGACCGCACCCGCAATCGCTACTACGCCAGCATTCCTGACAGTGTGGCGGGCAACGGCAATCGCATTGCCATCATCAACCCGTCGACAGGCGCGGTGAGCTATTCGAGCCGGGCTATCGGCACCAGCCCGGGGGCCTTGGCGCTCGATGCGGCCGACGATGCGCTGTATGTCGGGCTCGACGGAACCGGGGAAATCGTCAAGCTGAGGCTTCCGAACTTCGAAGAAGAATGGCGAGCCCATCTCGGTACCGGTCCGTTGGCTGGACACCTTCTCGCCGAAGACATGGCCGTCTCTCCGGCAGATTCCGACGCCGTCATCGTGGCGACCTACCGGGCCGGCCTCACGCCACGCCAAGGCGGCGTTGTCCTGGTCCGAGCGGGCGTTTTGCAGCCGACCAAGACGCCGGAGTCCGACGGCCCCACCGTGGTCGTGTTCGACGCCGCGGGGACGAAGGCCTATGGCTTGAAGACGTACTCCCACCCCGGAGAGGTGTATCGTTTGAACGTCCTGCCAGACGGTGTGACGTATGACGCGGTCGAGACCACCCCCGACGTCTACTACACGCACAACATCGACTGGAGCGCCCAAGGCCTGGTGGTCGGCAACCTGGTGGTCGGGGCTTCCGACCTGGCCCTGCGAGGGCAGGTGAATGTGCTGGGTCGATGCCGAGCGCACGCGGTACCGAACCGACTGGTGTGCGCCCAGAATCCGGCGGACGATGGCACCCGGAGCTTGGCTGTGGTGGACGCCAACACGCTTGCCATCGTCGCGACACCGGCCTACAAGCTCACCGCGGGTGGGGGGAACGATGTGCCGTCGCAGCTGGTGCCCGGTCCCCAGGGGCAGGTGGCTTTGCAGATGAGCGACGGGATGCCGAACTCGATCTTCCAGGAGCTTTGGCTTTTCACCAGCCCGGCGCTCCAATAGGGGGGCGGCAGCCGTTGAGAGTGGCTGGCCCCTTGTGACGAGGGGAACGGGGAGCACAGCATGACGATCAGGGAAATGAGCGTCGCAGACATCAAGGCAGTCTTGCTGCCCAAGGTGTTCGCGAACCCCTCGCTGATCGGCGAGTTCGGCAGCGTCGCCACCGACGAGGACAGCTTGGCCAGCGTCTTCACGCTGATGGAGCAGTCACCCGTGATCGCTCTGGGCGTGAAGCTCGCCGAAATCGGCGCCGTGCTGCGCGGCGCCGACCCGCGACGTATCACCCGGAAAGCCGCCTGGCTGAAGCGTATGTTCGCGCTCGATGACGAAGTACGAGCGGGTTACGAAGCCGCCGGGCGCCGCCTGGAGCCTTTGCTGCAGGAGGCAGAGCGCGCCGCCGACCGGGTTCGTGGCACCGTGCGCATCCTGGAGCAAGCCGTGGCGTCGACCGAGGCTCGGCTGCGCTCGGTGCAGGCACATCACCTCGCCGCGGTCGACTACCTGTCCGAGCATCCGGAAGCCGGCGTGCCGGGTGCAGGCGCTTTCGAGTACGACCGCCCGCGCGATCGCTTGCAACGCCGCCTGCTCCATCTCAAGACGCTGGAAGCCACGCTGGCACTGAGCCTGCCGCAACTGCAGCTGGCACGGGCGCAGGCGATCGAGCAGTTGGACCGCTTCGGCCAGTTCTCCAGCGTTCTGCTGCCGGTGTGGCAGCAGCATGTTGTCTCGTTGATGGCCGCCCAGCACGCGGACCGGGAGGTCGTCGCGGCAGCGACCAAGGCGCATGAGGCGGTGATGCGCAGTCTTGCGGGCAGTGCGAAAACGATGGCTCGCCGAGACCCGCCTTGACGCACCCGGAAAGGTGGCTACCTTGATGGCCTCTTCTTGGGGCGAGCCTCTTTGGGCACAACTCGCGCTTGTGCCATCGCCAGGTTGGTCCTGGCCTTGGCCTGCATCGACCCCGTTTTGCGGGCGAGCTTCTTGTAGAGGTCGGCCGCGTCTCGATACTTTCCTTGATCAAACAGGGCGTTGGCGAGATTGAACAGCGCAGCGTCTTTCAGCCATGCCCTGGGGGCACCGTTGGCGTCCATCAAGGACAGGCAGTTCCGGAAACATCGCTCTGCGAGCTTCGGCTTGCCCAGCTCGTCATAGCAGGTACCGATGGCAAACAGAGCTTCGGCATCCTGGGGCCAGATCCGCAGCGCCTTCCGAAACGCATCTCTGGCGCCGGCAAAGTCCCTGAGTCGAGAGCGCGCGTCTCCCACGCAGTACCAGGCATGGTTTGCATCGCTCCTGTAGCGGCGGCGCAGCCTCGCGCCCCCTGGCTCCAGCAGCAGTTCCAGCGCCGGGGTGAAACGTTGGTGCTTGAGCTGTTCGTGGATGGCCTTGAAGAGATCAAACGAGGTGGACATGGAATCACACCGTGAGCTTTGGCAGGGCTGGGGTGGCGGCGAGGGTTCGTTTCTGCTTGGAGTGTTTCGGCGGCGTCGGTGTTCGTCGAATCCTGCAGGGACAGAGGGTTTATGTCCTTTCGGAGGCTGGATTTGAGGTGCCGCCGGCATCCGCGCGCTGCCGCTGCCTGGCTGCCCCATAGGCAAAAACGGTAGCCAGACACCACACTGCGCCGGCGAAGCCGAGCGACGCCGCCATTCCCCCAAGGCCCATGGGCAGTACCACCGCACTGATGTTGAGGGCGACCAGCCGAACGCCCAGCACTTCGGCACTCCGATCGGCGGGCGACTTTGCATGCAGCAGCGCGAGCACACTCGGCAAGGCGCCGCCCAGGCCGAGCCCGAGAACGAATTCGAGCGCGAACGCGATCGGCAGCGAGCCCGCGAACGGGAACAGCAGATAGCACACGCTGCTGGACGCGAGCGCAAAACGGATCATGTGCCAGTCGCCCAGGCGTTGCCGCCACGCGGCGGGGAGGGCGCGCGCGAGCAGTACCGCGCCGCCGAAGGTCGCGAGCACAAGGCCGACCGCCGCCGCCGACCAGCCATGTTGCGTGCCGAAGACGGGCACGATGAAGGTGTTGGCATTCCAGGCGATCGCGATCAACAGGTCGGCGAGCAGGATGCGGCGCAGCTTCGGATCGGCGAGCACCTGGCGCATGGACGGCCGGCTGCTCTGCGCCCCGGCTGCTCGCCCGCCTGGGCCGTCCAGTCGACGTCGTCCAAGCACCGCGGCGCCCCACGCCAGCAGCGCGAAGCCTGCCAGCAGCAAGAACGCGAGCCGGTTGCCGGCCAGCGCGAGGGCTTGGCCTGCGACGAGTGGACCGACGCTGCCCGAGATGGCCATGCCGAGCCCGAAGGCCGAGAAAGCTTTGGCGCGCTCGGCGGCATCGGGGCAGCGGCCGAGCTGGGCTTGCACTGCCAGCAGCAGGGCGCTGTAGCCGGATCCGAGCAGCGCCGCGGCCAGCCACAGCATGGCGGGCGTCAGTTGCCAGGCTGGCAGCAGGAGGCCGACGCAGACGGCCGCCATGCCGGATAGCGCCGGCGCCCGTGTGCCGGCGCGGTCGATCCAGCGGCCCAAGGCCACTGCGCCGAGTGTTGGCAGCAAGGAGAAGAGCGCCAGCAGAAGGCCGACCTCGAAGGCGGAGAAGCCGAGCGTCAGTGCGCTCAGCGATACCGCGACACGGCTGCCGGTGAGCGCGATGTGGTTCAGGACGCACAGGGCGACCAGGGCATGGACGTTGAGCGAGGCGGGACGGGCGGCGTTCGACCGGGAGTTCATCGGCGTTATGCTGCCCTTTGTGGTCTCATCGGAAAAGTTGAATTTGCTGCTTGCCGCTATCAGGAAAGATGATGCGAGAACTGAGTCTCGACCAGCTGCGTACCTTGGTTGCTGTCACGGAGCTCGGCAGCTTTTCGGCTGCGGCGCGGGCGCTGCACCTGGCGCAGCCGACGGTCAGCCTGCATGTGAGCGAGCTCGAAGCGAGGCTGGCGACCCTGCTGCTTTTCCGCGGTGGGCGTCGCGTGACGCCCACCGGTGCCGGCGAGGTGCTGGTCGCACGGGCGCGCCAGCTGCTGCGCGACGCGAACGAGGCGGTCGAGCTCGTCAAGCGCCATCGTGAAGGCCAGGTCGCACGGGTGCGGCTGGGCAGTTCCTCCGGCGCCATGGTGCACCTGCTGCCGCAGATCCTCGAGCGGCTCGACGCGGAGCTGCCGAACATCGATGTCCAGGTGACGGTGGGGCGCTCTGCCGAGCTGATGAACAAGCTGTTCGTCGGCGATGTGGACCTCGCGCTGGTCGCCACGCCGCAGGCCGTCTTCCCCGGGCTCAAGGTGACGCCCTGGCGGCACACGCCGATGGTCGCGATGTTGCCGGCGCGCTGGGAGGCCCCGAAAGCGGTGACGCCCCAGTGGCTGGCGAGCCGGCCGCTGATCTTCAACGAGCCCACGACGCAGGTGCATCAGCAGACCATGGCATGGTTCGGGGCGGCGGGGTTGCATCCGACGGCGCGCATCGAGATGCAGTTCAACGAGGTGACGCGGCGGCTCGTGGCTGCGGGCTACGGGGCGGCGATTTTGCCGTTCGAGGATCCGAGCGAGGCGTTGGAGGGGAGGATCCAGATCGTGAGGCTGCGGCCGGCGTTGACGCGGCAGCTGGCAGTGGCGCATCGGGCAGTCGGGCCGCTGGATGAGGCGACGTGCCGGGTGATGAGGGTGGTGGTGGGGTTTCGTGAGTTGCGTGGGGGGTGAGGGGAGGCCAGGTGGGGACTATGCGGAGGGTCCCGTTGAGCCCGTTCAGACCCACCGGCGGCCGCCACGCAGGGCTTCGCGTTTGTAGAAAGCGCGACGCAGCCGCCGCATCAATCTAGAGGCGTGAGAACGAAGAGGGCCTGGCGATATTCGCGATCCTCGCCGTGGGCGAGGATTTGCCCGCGGCGATTGATCTGCTCGGCAGCGATCAGCGTCCAGCCCTGCAGGTCGCCCGGTCTGACCAGTTCATTGAGGTCCATGAAAGTCACGCCGTCACGGGCAACGAGTGCGCGCCGGCCCGAGGCCCCGGGCTGGTTTTCACCGTCGCCGACCACGATCCCCTGGTCGTCGAGATCAAGCGCCCAGGCGTAGGCCTGCGGACCGGCCGGTGAAGGAGGACGCAGGTGGTGCAAGCGCCCGGCTCGCCATAGCGCAGCGTCCTGCATCAGATGAGGGCTGGGTGGGTCCATGGATACGAGAGCCTCACCAAGGTTGTTCAGGTCATACGCCCCGCTCCCGAACGGCCCCTGCAGATTGCCGCGCGGCGGGGCGTCGATCGACCCCAAGTCGATGATCCGGCCCGCGGACCACATCGTTGGCCGTGAAAGACGCCGAGCCGCCTCCTGCTCGGCCTCAGCGACGGTCGGTGAGCTGGCGCCAATCACCTCGCCGCGCTCATTGATGGCCACCGCGGAGCTGCTGCCCGGGCTTCCGGGTCGGTCGTAGAGCGACCCCAGGTCGATCGGGTGGCCCTCAGGTGTCCACAGGGTCGCCCGTGTAAGGGTCACCTCGCCCGACCGGAGAGAGGAGTAGCCGACTGCGCGCCCTGCAGAGTCTAGCGCCAGGGCGAACGATCCCTCCTGGATATAGCCCGGAATGGACAGCGGAGGCAACTGGAGCAGTTGGCCCTGTCGCCACAGGAAACCCCGTCTGCCGAGGGAGCGGCCCTCTCGAGTGAAGACTTCCGAGCCGCCGGCAACAACACCGCTGTCGTTGATCGCGGAGGGGTAGGATGAGCCATATCCGGTGGCATCGGTGCCGAAGAGCCCGATCTCGATGATGCCGCCTGTCGACGGCCACAGGACCGCCCGACTGCCGAGATAGGTGTGACCACGGTGGATCGAGGCAAGGCCGATCGCGGTACCGGCCGCGTTGATTCCGGTGAGCACCGTGTCCCTGTTCCCCTCCGGGTCCAAACCCAAGGGTGGAAGTTCACGCAGCCGGCCGCCGGACCAGACGGCGAGGCGTCCGGTCATGGGCACTTGGTAGACCACCTCACCGGCATCGCTGAGCCACTGGTAGAAGAGTGCAGCAGACCCCGGGGTGCCGTCTGGCGAGAGACCGGGCAAACGCTCCGCGCGGTAGAGCGGTGGCGCTGCGGCAGCGACGCTGCTCAGCAGCGCCAGCAGGACGGAGACACAGCGGAAACGATGCAGAAGTAGGTTCATGTCAGTGCTCCTGTCTGCAGCATCGGACGGCCTGTCAGCTCAGTTCGGCTTGTCGCATGCCGGCGCTTTGGCCCCGTCGTCCTCCTGCGCTGACTCGTTCCGTTCGGTGCCGTCGTGCGGTGGCGGCGTCTGCCGCAGCTCGATACGGAACAGCATAGGCGCCCAGGATCGCCCTGCACAGCGAGATCGCCGACGACGGCGGAGGGGCGCTGAAGCCCCGGGGAACCAGCGATGGCGGAGGCCGGGGCTAGCTCGATCCCGGACGCCGAAGCGGGAAGCTGCGCCGGTGGGTGGACGCTGGCGCGTCGAACGACTAGTTTGATGAGGGCCGTCTCCGCTGAAAGGTCTCGCCATGAGCACTCCCATTCATCATGCCGTGTGCCGATACCTTGTTGCTGCCGTTGCGGCGCTCCCCGCGCTGGGCGCAGAAGCCGAGCCCGGCTACCGCGTCGTTCTGCTCGATCATCTCCCTCCTTACGAGGACGTTACCCGCGCCACCGATCTCAACGATCACGGCCAGATTGTTGGCGTCAGCAAGTTTCAAGGCGAAGGTTCCGGCGCTGTTTTGTGGGGCCGCGACGGCCGGGCGCAAGCGCTCCCCCACTTGCCCGCGAGCGGCGGCTGGGAACAGCAGGCCTACGGCATCAACCAGCGAGGGCAGATCGTTGGCTGGGAAGAGACCTTCGGCTCCAATCGTGAACCCTGGCCAGGCCGGTTCCGTGCCGTCCTGTGGGCGGCTGGTGGCGACGTCAAGGCGTTACCGGATCTTGAGCGGCCCGGCCACCGGAAGTCCGCCTTTGCTCAGGCCATCAATGATCTCGGCGATGTGGTCGGCGAGAGCAGTGGCAGGGCAGTGCTCTGGGACCACAGGGGCGGGGTGCGTGACCTCGGCTCTTTGCCGACTTACCCGCAGGGCCGCGTCAGCGTGAGGGCGATCAACAACGCCAGGCAAGTGGTGGGCTTCGCAGCCGTCACAGTCCAGAATGCCGGGACCGGGGAACGTGCGTTCCTTTGGAGCGAGGCCACCGGCATGCAGGATCTCGGCGCCCATTTGGGTCCTCCGAACATGAGCAGCCAGGCCAACGCCATCAACGAACAGGGGCAGGTCGTAGGGGAGACGCGCTCGAGCGATGGTCGCCGGGAGGCTTTCGTATGGAGCAAGCACGAAGGACTGCTGCGCCTCGGAGGGCCGCGTAACGCATACAGCCATGCCAACGACATCAACAACGAGGGTCAGGTCGCCGGCAGCTTGAACGACGAAGCCATCTTGTGGTCGCGAAGCGGCGGACTTCAGCGGCTCAAGGACCTGATCGATCCCACTGACCCACTGGGACAGGACATTCGGTTGTACAACGCCTATGCGATCAACGACAAAGGCGAGGTGACAGCCTCCGCCGACGTGCCTGGTCGAGGTCGAGGTGCGGTTCTGTTGACACGCGTTTTCTCCACCGGGTCGGGTTGGTCCACCGGCGAACGGGCCGGTCCACGGATTCGGAGATGAGCAAGCCGTCCCGGCAACCCACTGCGTGAGACTCCGTGCGCTGATGGCGGAGGCCCGTGTTCACGAACGTAGGGCCATAGGCGCCCGGTCTTCGTGCGGCCCTTGCCCGGCACCAGCCCCGCCACTGGCGGGTCGTCCGCGTGCGACTTATCCGCGCTGAGCACGTACTGCTGGGGAGCGTCCATCAAGAGCTCCCGCAGCCGCGAGGTGCCGCCCACCCAGTCGGACAGGGCTGGCCTGACGGCGATCCGCTCGTCCCTTCCCGTTCGCCGGTGAAAACGCGGCCGGCGCCAGCCGTCGCGTGGAGTTCCCATCCCTGCGTTCCCATCGCGGCCTTCTACAGCCCATTGATGTGGCATCGGCTGATTTGAATAAGTGTAGAAAAAGACTGCGGCCAGGCGTGGCGCGCACCCGGATCGAGCGACCCGGTGAGCAGCACAACGACGGGTGCGGCCGTTTCTCGGGAGGATTCATCAACGAACTTTTTGCCGGCTTAACGGGAATGCAAGTGATTTCATGGATATGGAGTCCCTGAACTGATCTTGTGAATTCGCTGTTGCCCTAATCAATGCTGACCTTCAAGTCTTTTCACGTTATTGAAAATGAGAGATGCCGGAGTCAACTCAACAATAGCAGCAACTATGACGTCCATTTCAGTATTTCCACAGTTAAAAATGGTGCGTGCTCGGCTGCTAGCTGTGAAGCCAAAACCGAAAATTTTTCCGCATCGCAAAATTTGCCGATGAGGCCATATTGAGTGCAAGGCTTTGGCGCATCTTTGTAACCTCGACAGGCGAGAACCCACATTCGTTAGAGCACTCAATCCGGTGGTGTCAATGACGTCGTAACCAAGAAATGTGCAGCGAGAAGGCTCCAGAAGCGGCGCTAGATCTATCAGGCCTTCACGCCCTAGGGGTTTGAAGTCACCGCTAGTCAAACCCACGAGGCAAGAATTCCAACTCTTGTACTTGTCCACGAATGCTTGTGCTTCCTCTGCGCAAGGACAGAACGTGTAGCTCAGGTGAGCTGATGGCGGCCGGGCCTTGTGCCAAATGGCTGAATCTATTGTGTGGAGAGCCCCGCTTTCGCTAAGTGGCGCAAAGCGGTGTTTGATACTACTGCTGCATATGGTGACAGCTTCCGGTGGGACGCCGTTTGCTGCCAGCAATGCAACAATCCGATTGTGTGTCATCTGCTTGATCTCGGCGGTCGAGACAAGTCCGGGCGTGATGCATTCCATGTCCGCCGTTCTCCAAGCAGTCCTCCGGTGCAGCGAAAGCAGGAATTGCGACCCAATCCGCAAGCAGAATCCAAAATCGCCTACGGGCGGCTCATATTGAAGGATGCATTCAGTTCTGCCAGTTATTCGACAAACGGGCTGCAGCTCGGGTGGCGTTATACGCTGCCGGTTGCCGTTCTTTTGCAAGATTCTTGGTTGATTGCATGTCTAAGTTACGTGCCAATAGGGCCGCAGAGCTTGGCTAATGGCAAGGCAATACGCTCGCATTGCCTGACTCAACTGCCTCAAAACAATCCGAGCTCGTACTCATCTGGCGAGAGCCCGAATGCCTCTTGAAAGAACCGCATCAACTCTCTCGCATCTTCGACTGATGGCACCACAACATCTTCTAAGCTTGCCGCCACGCCGACTTCCTCCAGGGACGGTTGAAATTGAAGCTCAGTCACTCGCAGCCGTCCCGTGAAGCCTTCAATGAATTTTGGCATGGTGCCATTCCTTGGTTGATTTAGCATCAGAAAGCTTCCTAAAGGTGGTACCGCTACCAGATCAACGGTTCCAGAAACTCTGCCAACTGCGGTTCCATCGCTGGAGAAAACACTAAAATCAACATAGATCTTCATGGTGTCCTAGGCATGTTAGGTACATAAACTCCCATGGCTCTGATAATTTCTGGCGTCATATCGCAGCCCATTTTCTGTCCAAGACTGATTAGCGCATTGATCTGGTCGATACGGCCCTGAAGATTTCTGGCGTGAGTGGTCCAGCCCGATCCTCCGAACAATCCGCCTCGGTCGTTTAGCATGTCAATCACTTTGGGTAAGGCCATGTCGATCGCTCTATTTGTTTCCTCTTTTATCGCCTGGCATGGATCATCTGATTTGACGCAAATTCTATCGAACTGTCTCTCCTCTAACCTTGACATGTTTCTTGGTCGGGTGGCTTCCACGACGGTCGCGCCGGCAACCAGGGGCAAGAGACTGCGGACGAGCTGCGCGAACTGCGCGACGAATAACCCCTTCGGGTCAGAATAACGCAAAGGGCTTCCGGCTACATAAGCGTAGCTATTCAGCCCGCCGGCTAGACCTACTGGGTCACTTTGCCAATACCGCCCAGCGTGCGGGTTGTAGGTCCGAAAGTAGTTATACGCGGTGGAAGTCTCTTGATCAAAGTACTGCCCCGGGAAGCGGAGGTGGAAGTCCAGCTTCTGAGCCGTAGCCTGGCCTTGTGGGGTCCCGTTGGCCGCCGCAATCCCGAAGGGCTCGCTCAGGACGGCCCACTCCCAGCGCTTGGCGCCCGTCGTGTCGGTGATTAGCCGCGGCGTGTTCAAGTGGTCGCTATGGATGTAGCGCACCTGAGGCAGGTTCAGCGTAGTACCGGTGATGCGGACCGGCTGCGTCGGCGTCGCTCCGGTGATCACCGCGACCGGCGTGTCGTAGAGCCAGATGTACTCGCGCTTGACCAGTTGGTTGGCATCACGCTCGGCGATCAGCTGCCCGGATTCGTCATAGTGAAAGTAGGTGTCGCTGGAGCCGACATACGCCGGCGGGCTGTAGGTGACCGTGCCGGAGGTGAGGGTGGATCCGGCTTTGCGAATGCGCTGGCCCAGCCCGTTGTGGCTGTAGACGTGGCGGGCCATCGGCCCGTAGCTCACATTCAAGCGCCCGGTGACCACGAGCCCCTCGCCGGTGGTGTAGGCGTAGTTGATGGTGCCCACCGGGTTGGCCGGATCGACGGTGATGTTGCCGGTGGCGTCCGTCGTGATCGGCTGCGCGGCTTGGCTGTCCTGCTGCACGCTTTGCAGCCGGTTGCTGGTTGCCGGGTAGGTGTAGGTGGTGGTGCTGGCGCCGGCCCCGCTCAAGATGCGCTGGGTGCGGTTGCCGTTGAGGTCGTAGGCGTAGCTGTAAGTGGCCGTCGGCAGCACCGCCTGCGTCAGCCGGTCCAGGTTGTCATAGCCGTAGGTCACCTTGGTCGGTGTGGCGGCCGGGCCGGTACCGATCTCGGTGATGCGGCTGGCCGGGTCGTATTGCAGGGTGTACTGCGCCTGCTCGGCGCTGACGCCGCTGGCGCCCTGGCCGAGGGTAAAACCCGTAATCCGACCATCGAGGTCAAAACTGCGGCTGTAGCGCTGCACCGGGGTCGTGCTGCCATTGCCGAAGGTGAAACTCTTAACGGCGTAGCTGCCCACGTTGAGCGTCTGGTACTCCACGCTGCTGACCACCGCCTTGGGTGTGCTGCTGCCGGGGTCGGTGGTGGTGATGCCGCTGATGCGGCCCTGGGTGTCGTACTGGTAGTCGACCTGACGGCCCGAGGGATAGGTCAGCCGCAGCAGCCGGCCGGCTTGGGTGCCGCTGCTGCCCCAGCGGTAGCTCAGGGTATCGGCGGCGGTGCAGGTGGTGGCCGCGCCCGAGAGCTGGCAGCGTCGCAGCACCCGGCCCTGCGGGTCATACGCGAACTCCAGGCGGCTGGTCTGCACGGCGCTGGCGTTCAGTTCGGTGAGGCTGGTGAGCTGGCCGCGGCCGTAGTTCTCGGCGCCGGCGGTGGTGCTGTAAGCGTCGTAGCCGTAAACCGTCTTGGCGCCGCCCGGCCAGGTAATGGTGGTGGGGCGGTTCAAGCTGTCGTAGGCGTAGAAGATCTTCTGCCCGCGCGAATTCGTCAGCTCGGTGACGTTGCCGGCGGCATCCACCTTGGTGACGGTCGTGGTGCCGGTGTCGGGGCTGACGACGTTGACCGGGTTGCCCAGGCCGTCGATGCCATAGCTGGTCGTGTTGCGCCTCGCGTCGGTGACGCTGGTGAGT
>NZ_JAPFBW010000038.1 GCF_026153205.1 Aquabacterium sp. A7-Y
TGTAGCTCAAGTCGGGCTGGGTCACGCGCTGCAGCAGGCCGGTAGGGTAGTAGTCGTACTTGGTGAGCTCGGTGCCCACCGTCACGGTCTTCAGGCGCTGGCGCACGTCGTAGGTGTAGGTCGTCACCACACCGTTAGCGTCACTCATGCTCAGCACCTGGCCATGCGCGTTGTACCGCGTGTACTTGGTGACCTGACCGGTGGGATTGGTGACCTGCTTGAGGTCGCCCTGGGTCCAGTCGGCGGTGGTGTCGGGGTAGTACTCGTAGCGGGTGATGTCCGTCAGGTCGGTGCGCGGGCCGTCTTCGCTGAGCACCTGCCCGGAGCTTTTGTAGGTGTAGCTCCATTGGCGCGGAGCGACACCGGTGGCCAGGGGCGCGGAGAAGCCCTTGGAGCCGTCGACATCGGTGGTGGCGTGCTCGACCCGCTTGCAAACCACCGCGATCGGCTTGCCGTCGGGCAGCTTGGCGTCGGCGGGCGCGCAGCTCGCGATCGCGTTGCTCGCGAAGGGATCCGGCTGACCGTTGTAAACCGTCGTCACGATCCGCCGCGGCTCGGCCACCTTGGTCTGCAAACTCCAGCCGGGATGCCACTGCGTGCTGACTTTGCGCGCTTCAGCCGGGAGGGCAACGCCGGGCGGCGTATAGCTGCCGCAGGCGGCCGTATTGGACAAGCCTTCGACGCGCACTGTCTCCAGATTGCGAGTGGAGTCGTGACCGTAGCACACCCGCTTGCCGTTGAAGTCGTCGCGACTTGTCATGTTGCCGTTGGTGTCGTCGTAACGGAGGTAGCTGTTCGCGGCGGCGCAGCCGGCTCCTGCCGGCTGGCTCTGCACTGTCATGCGCGGCATGCCAAGAACGTTTTTCGCTTCCAATGTGACAGAACCGCCTCCGGGCAAGGTCACGGTCGTGCCCTGCGGTGCTTGCCAAAGATGATCGCGTTGGAGCACATCTGCAACTGGATCGTAGGTCTCCTTCAGGGTATAGGCCGGTGGGCTGGTGTACGTGGCGACGAAGTGATCTACACCTCCTGCGGCCTGCGTTTCGACCGCTCGACCGAAGTCGTCATAGCGATAGGTGGTCAGCCGAGCATTGTTCTCATCCACGACGCCCGTCAAAGCCCAGGGAAACTTTGAGTTCTCGTACAAAAACTGGCGCGTCTTGCCGTCCGGCCAGCCGAGTTGCTGCAGTTCCCCTGATGTGTTGTAGGCGACCGCAATGGCTTGGCCTGCGGGGTCGACGACTCGATAGATGCGTGGGCCTCGGGTCGCCTGCTGATAGTGAAACTGAATACTGCGGCTCTGTTGGTCTTGGATCCTGATCAGCAGGCCGGGCACCGGTGCCATCGCTGCAGGCGTGGTGGCGTCGCTATAGACATATATGAGAGTTCGCCCGTCGGCGTAGCTCACACTCTTGAGCAGGCCTGCCGGATCGTAGGTCTCCACAGCTTTGGACTGGGCGTCGACGTACTGCCAGCCGCCCGAGACAGGCACAACACTGTCGAGGACGCCTGCCGCGGCGTAGCGGCCGTTGCCGTCAGCCAAGAAGGTGATCCATGTGCCCGACCCTCTCGCCGCCTGGACGGCTTTCTGACCGTGCAGTTGAAACACCAGCTTCCTGTGCAGGTTGCTTTGCCAAAGACTGCTGAATGAAACTGAAGGCTTTAAGTCGAAGCCGGCCGACGCAAGCTGCGGACGTGTGTCATAGCCAATGCTGACCGTTTCTCCTAACCATTGGCCCAATGTCTCACTCTGACGTTTCGCCCCCGACAATGGAGAGATCGGACGCCCGAAACGTGGATTCGTGCACATCGGGGGGTCGGGGCTCCAACCGTCCGTCCATGATTTGCACGCCTTTGCGGCCGCTGCCCATCGAGTGCCGCTCGGGCAGGCCATCCGACACATCTTGGTCTCGCCCTCCCAGAACGTCGAAGCCTCCGGGGGGCACCGCATCGTCTCCCAAGTGCGACCGTGGGAATACGTTGCACTGCCCTCCCGCCTGATGCACTCATAGCCCATCGTCTGCTCCCAGGATAGCCAGGTCGGGCCTCGCGTTTCTATCGACGGATATTCAGGTGCCGCCGCGCGGCATGCCGCAAGCGGGCTGCTGAAGTACGTCGCGGGATCGTCCGGATTCGGCCCGTAGAAGAAGACGTTGTGAGCCCAGAAAGGGGATGCTGGAAAAGTAGATGTTTCTGCGGCAGCGGACCCACTTCCCAGTTGAAAGCAGGGCGCCAAAAGGAGTAGGAAACAGCGCTTCAACTTCGTGGTGCTTTGACGAATCAATTGGAACTCCTTTGTAGATTGGGCGCCTTGGTCATATTTCTGCCTTTTTCTTTCTCAGTCAGTGCGCGACACGGTGGGACTTCAGAGTCGCCCGGACATCTCATAGAGCTGGCTCATGTTGCTTGTCAGTACTCTGTTCAGGGGGCATTCGCTTCTGCCGGCAAGGCTAGTGCGCCTAATCGGACTTGACGGTGATGTGCAGGAATTGCACACGGCATATTCGTCGAGCGTGGTTTTCGACGAAAAAGCAGACGTCTCGCCGGAAGGAAACCATCAGCTGGTGCCGAAAGGTCGAAAGCCGTCTTATAGAGACTATCCTCGATAGTTCGTGCGGCGTGCCCGAGAATGCTGGCGCCTGCGCCCCGATCGACTGCTGGATAGGCGCGCCTAGTTCGTAAGGCTCTACGCCGCGACCTAGCTTTTCTCATGATTCCCTCCACCCCTATTGATCTTGTTTCGTGTGCCGGGGTAAACCTCGCGGGGAGGATAGAGGGGCTCACCATAAGTAACAACGTCAGATCTGACTGCCCCCCTTGGACGAGGGGGATGCCATTTCTTTTTCCAGGATCTGCTGCTACTGCAATGTTGAGAAGGGAAGCGAAATCAGCGGCGCACCTGCAGCTTCTGACACACGCGCAGATCGAGGGGCGACCCTCGTGGTCCCTGGAGTCGGGGGAGTACCGCAAGAAAACGAGCGCTCCACCTCCCAAATCTTTGACAACTCCTCCACGCCTCACTACGATCCCCGCCGTTGCCGGCTGTCCGCGAAGAACACGAACCACTCAAAGCACCGCCCGGCACACGGCGTCGTAGTAGTAGGGGGGATCTCACATGAGTCAACACACCGTCTCCGGGCGGGTCACACCCCTGCGCGCTGTGCAGGTCGGTTTCACCCTGCTCGAACTGCTGGTTGTCATCGCCATCATCGGCGTGCTGATGTCCTACGTCGGCCCGCGTTTTTTCGGGCAGGTCAGCAAGTCCGAAGTCAAGGTGGCCCAAGCCCAGATCGATGCCTTCTCCAAGGCGCTCGACGCCTACCGATTGGACATGGGTCAGTACCCGGCCACCGCCCAGGGCCTCGCTGCCCTGACGCAAAAGCCCGAAGGAGCGGCGCGTTGGCAAGGGCCGTATCTGCAGAGCAGCGTGCCGGCCGATCCGTGGGGGCGCGCTTATCTCTACCGTGCCCCGGGCGAGCAGGGCCGTGAGTACGAAGTGCTCAGCTATGGCCGTGACGGCCAGCCGGGGGGAGAGGCGGACAATGCCGATCTTCGTTCCTGGCGCTGATCCGTCCTTGTCCTGACCCGACCTCATGCAGAACATCGTGCTCTGGTGCCTGCGCGGCCAAGGCGCGCCGACGGCCATTGCCTTTCAGGCCGGCTCGCGCACCGACGCCGTGCGGCAGGCCGAGGCGCAAGGCTGGCGGGTGCTCGACGCCGGCGTCTCATCCGCGCCGGCACCCCGCGCGCCCGCACCAGGCCTGAGCTTCGCCATTGGCCGTCGTCCGGCGATTGCCAGCGATCTGTTCGCCGATCAACTCGCGACGCTGCTGCAGGCCGGCATCGGTCCCGTCGAAGCACTGCGTGCCCTCGCCAGCCAGGCGCGCGGCGGGGCGGCGCCGCTGCTGAAAGACGTGTTAGGCCGGCTGGAGCAGGGGCACACGCTGGCCGGTGCATTGGAGGCAACCCAGGCTTTCGACGACCTGCTGATCGCGCTGATCCGCGCTGCCGAGGAAACCTCCGACCTGCCGCAGGCCCTGGAACGCTACCTGCAGCACGCCCAGCAGTCGAAGTCGGTGCGGCAGCGCATCGTCACCGCGAGCATCTATCCCGTGGTGTTGCTGCTCGTCGGCGGGCTGGTGATGGTGTTCCTGCTGGTCTGGGTGGTGCCGCGCTTCAGCGGCGTGTTCGCCAGCATGCACGGCGAGCTGCCCTGGGCCGCCACGCTGATGCTGCGCTGGGGCGAACTGGTCAAGTCGCACGGCAGTTTCCTTCTGCTGGTGCTGGGCACGCTGGTCGGCGGCCTGGTGTTCGCGGGCGCGTCGCCTGCCGTCAGGGCGGCGCTGTTCGCGCGCCTGCTCAGGCAGCGCCACGTCGGCTACTACGTCCAGCTCATGTACCTCTCGCGCCTCTACCGGACCGTCGGCATGCTGCTCGACGGGGGGATCGCTTTTCCGCGGTCTTTCCAGATGGCCTCGCGCCTGCTGCCGGCGCATCTGCGCCATGCCGCAGAGGAGGCGCTGGAAGCCGTGCGCAGTGGGCGCAGTCCTTCCACCGCGCTGGAGGCGGCGGGCCTGTCTTCGCCGGTGGCGCAGCAGCTGCTGCTCGTCGGCGAGCGCAGTGGGGACCTGGGAGCCATGATGACCAAGGTGGCGAGCTTCCACGAAGGCGAGACCGCCCGGGCCATCGAGCGTTTCATGCGGGCCCTGGAGCCGACCATCATGGCTCTGATGGGGCTGGCGATCGGTTTTGTCGTTGTCGTCATGTACCTCCCGATCTTCGAACTGGCGAGTGCCATCCGGTGAACGACGTGGACCCCAAGCAGGCTCAGGCGGCAGGGCTGCTCGAAGCGGCGCACCGCGCAGCGGTGGAGAGCGGTCGCCCGGTGCTGGCCGAACTGCAGGAGCGTCTCGCTTCGCAGCCGGAATCGGAAGCAGCGCTTGCCACGCTGCTCGGGCTGTCCTGGGTCGCGACATTGGACAGTCATTGGCAACCGGACTTCAGCCGCTTGCGTTACTCCGACGCGCGACGGCTGGGCATGGCTGTGGCGCTGGGGCCTGATGGGCCGTGCCTGCTGGTCAGCGACCCGTTCGCGGTGGACGCGGTGCACCATGTGCAGTCGCTCGGCCCGCTGCTGCCGGAGGCCATGGTCGCAACTGACGAGCTGGCGCAATGGCTGGGTCGTTTCGAGGACGTGGCGGTCTCCCTCTCCCTGAGTGAGCCTGGTCCGGCCGCAGCCACAGGCGGTGCCTCGTCCAACCACCGACTGGTCGAGGACATCTCCGCGGAAAGCCTGGAATCGGCCGCCAGCCCGGTGGTGCGGCTGATCAATGCCACGCTCTACGACGCGATGAAAGCCGGTGCCAGCGACATCCACCTGGAGACCGCACCCGCCGGCTTGATCGTCAAGTTCCGGCTCGACGGCGTGTTGCGTGCGATCCGCGAAGTGCCCGAGCCGCAGACGGCCGAGCAAGCCATCTCGCGCATCAAGGTGATGTCCGAACTCGACATCGCCGAGCGCCGGGTTCCGCAGGACGGCCGGCTGCAGGTGCAGGTGCAGGGACGCACGATCGACGTGCGGGTCTCCATCATGCCCAGCATCCACGGCGAGGACGCCGTGCTGCGCGTGCTGGACCGCCGCCACCTCGCCGAGCAGATGAAGGACCTGACCCTCGCGGGCCTCGGCCTCTCGCCCGTCCTCGCGCAGGGCGTGCTCCGCCTGGCGCGCCGCCCGCACGGCATGGTGCTGGTCACCGGGCCGACCGGCTCGGGCAAGACCACCTCCCTCTACGCCGTGATCAACGAGACCTGCACGCCTGAAGAGAAGGTGATCACCATCGAGGACCCGGTCGAGTACCAGCTGCCCGGCGTGCTGCAGATCCCGGTCAACGAACGCAAGGGCCTGAACTTCGCCCGCGGCCTGCGCTCCATCCTGCGCCACGATCCCGACAAGATCCTGGTCGGCGAGATCCGTGACGCCGAGACCGCACAGATCGCCGTGCAGGCGGCGCTCACTGGGCACCTGGTGTTCACGACTGTGCACGCCAACGACGTGCTCGACGTGCTGGGCCGTTTCCAGCAGTTCGATATCGACCCGTATGCGCTGGCCTCGGCGCTCAATGGCGTGTTGGCGCAGCGGCTGATGCGCCGGCTGTGCCGCTACTGTGCCGAGCCCGCGCCTGCCGACGGCCCGGACGGTGCGTATCTGCGTCCGGTCGGCTGTGCCGCTTGCCTCGGCACCGGCTACAAGGGCCGTTTCGCGATCGGCGAGTTGCTCGCGATGAGCACCCAGCTGAAAGCCCTGATCGTCGACCGCGCGCCCTATTTGCAGATCCAGCAGGCGGCCCAGGGGCAAGGGCTGCGCAGCCTGCGCGAGCAGGCGCTCGATGCCGCGCGCGCCGGCCTCACCAGCCTGGAGGAGGTGGACCGTGTCACCGGAGCCGACTGAAGTGAAGGCGCCTCGCTGGTTCGCACGGCACCTGCTGTGGCTGGAGCATGGCTCAGCCCGGCTCTACCTGGGCTCGGGCTCGCGCCAGGCCACCACCTGGACCGAGCTCGCGGCGGTGACCTTGCCTGCGGGAACCGGCCCGTCCACCGAAACCTTGCGAGAGGTGCTCGCCCATCGTGTGGGGCGTTGGTGGCGTTCGCTGGAGGTGGTGCTCGGCGCCGGGCTCTCCTCGATCTTCACGGTCGATCTTGGCGAGGTCGAGCTGCCTCAAGAGGTGGCCCTCGCCGCAATCGCTCATCGACATGCCGAGTTGTGGGGGCAGGGTGCCCCGGCGTGCCAGCTGCTCTTCGACGAAACGGTGCGTCAAGGGTGGGTCCCGGTGTTTGTCTGCCCCGGCGGGCTCCCCGAGCAGATTGGGCAAGCCGCGCGGGCGGCTGGCATGTCGCTGCGTTCAGTGCAGGTCGCTGCCTGCTGGGCGGTGGCTCACCGAGCGCGCGCGCTGCGCGGCGATGGGCCGAACGACGCCTTGACGGGGTGGACCGTGTACGAGGCCCCGGACCGCCTCGTGGGTGTGCTCGAACGTGCCGGTGTGCTGCGGGGCGTCGTCGACCTGCCGCCGCGGGAAGAGGTGGCGGCGCTGCGTCGGCGTCTGCACGTGTGGGAGCGTCGGCTGGGCATCGTCGACGCGGTGCCGGGGCCGCTGGTGCTCTTGCATGCTCCGTCCTCCGTATGGCGGATCGAGCCGGGCGAGGAGGCGATCGTCTCGGGCTTGTTGCCCGAGCCGACGGCCCGTCAGCCGCTTGCCGAGGTGGCGGCATGAAGAGGGACTGGGCCGACGTCGATTTTGTCGCTCGGGGCTTGCCTCGCTGGGTGGGCTGGGCGCTGCTGGCCGTCGGCGCCGCGAGCCTGGCAGGGCTGGCTTGGGAGGTCGAGCGCCGCTCCGCCGAACTGGCGGCGCTGGAGCAGCGCCTTGCTGGCAGCATCGTGCCGGCCGCGCCCCGCGCGGCGCTTGCACCACGTGCTTCTACCGGGGAGGATGCAGCGTTGCGGCAGGCCCTCGCGGTGCGCTGGCAGGCGCTATTCACAGCCGTCGAGACGCCCGCGCCCGCCGGGGTGGTTCTGCTTGCGCTCGAGCCCGATGTGGCGGCCGGCATGGTGCGCATTGCCGTGCAGGCGCCCGATCTTGCTGCCGGTGGCGCCTACCTGGCCCACCTGCAGGCCGTCGGGCTCAAACAGCCCCGGCTCGTATCGCATCAGGCGCTGGATCCGTCAGGGGCGGGCGGCGGGCCGGTGCGCCTGGCTGTGCAAGCCTTGTGGAGGCCACATGGCGATTGAACTGGCGTCCCGGCTCAGACGGGTCCGCGGCCGGGCCGCGCCCCGTCTGAAAAACCTGGGCCTGCCCGGCGCAGCGGGTGCCCTGTTGCTCTGCCTGACGCTGCTGGGTGCGGCGTGGCAGTTGCCGGGCCTGCGCGGCGAACAGGATCGCGTCAGGGATCAGCTGGCAGAGCTCGAGCGCCGGCCGAAACCGCTGTTGCGTGTGGCGTCGGCAGCGTCGCCCTCGCTGGTGGCGCAATTACCGGCCGAGGCCGATCTGCCGGGCTTGCTGTCGCAGGTGTTCGCGGCCGCGCAATTGCAGGGTGTGAGTGTGGGCCAGTCCGACTACGGCTATGCGGCCGGGGAGCGGGGTGGCCCACCCAGCCTGCAACTGCGTCTGGACTCGATGACCTCGTATGCGAACGCGCGCCGCTTCGTGAACCAGGTGGTGCTGACGGTGCCCTCTGCGGCACTCACCGGTTTCAGCATCGTCCGCGAGAGCGAGGCCCAGCCTGTGCCGCGGGTACGACTGTCGTTCGCGATCTACTACCGGAGCGTGCCATGAGCCCCGCCCGGCCGCCCGAAGGGGCTCGCACCGCAGTGCGTAGCACGGAGGTTATCCAATGAGCCCCGCCCGGCCGCCCGAAGGGGCTCGCACCGCAGTGCGTAGCACGGAGGTTATCCAATGAGCCCGCGCCTGCGCCGCTTGCTCCTGGTGCTCGCTGCCTGCCTCGCCCTGCGGCTGCTGGCGACGCTGCTGCCCGAGCAGGTCGCTGCAGAGGCCGGGGCTGCCGTTGTGGAGCCGGCGGGTCGGCGGGCAGTACAAACCGGGCCTGTTGTCGCCCCTGCGGCCTCAAAGTCCGCAACCATGGTTGCATCCGCAGATGTGCTGATGGCGCTCAAGCCGGGCTACCAGGAGCCGGCTCGCGACCCCTTCGGCGCGGCGCCCCCGCCAGCCGAACCGGCGCCACCCGAACCTCCGCCGCCGCCTCCACCCCCTCCGATCGAGCCCGCGCCGCCGCCACCGCCCCCGCCCCCGCCGCCCCCGATGGTGCGTTTCAAGGTGCTCGGTCACTGGCGGGGTGAGGAAGGTCTGATGCTTTTTGTCGCAGGAGACAATGGCGCGACCCTCAAGGCGAAGGTGGGCGACATGCTCCCCGACGACTTCAAGCTGTTGCGTATCGACGCGGCCTCGGCCGAGCTGCTGCATGTGCCGAGTGGCGAAAAACAAGGGCTGAGCCTTGCCGGGCTGCCCATCAACGACGGGGCGCCTGCCACGCAGGACAGACGCCCCCAGGGAGAGTAGTTCCGTGGCGATCTTCAAACCCACCGGCCGGATGCGCCGCAACAGGCGGCGAGGCGCTTCCGGCCGGCCGGGGCTGGCATGGTCCGGCGTGGCGCTCCTCGGCAGCCTGCTCGCGGGCTGTGCCGGCCACGCGGAGTTCCGCAGCGGGCGGGCCGACATCGCGGCTGGCCAGGACCTTCAGGGTGTCGCGAAGCTGCGCCAGGCGAGCCTGGCCGATCCCGCCAACGTGGAGTACCGCCGGACCTATTTTGAGCAGCGCGACAGGGCGCTGGACGATGCGCTGCGTCGCCTCGACGCCTTGCTCGAGGCCGGCCGGTTCGCCGAGGCGCGAGCGGAACTCGCGACGGCGGCCGGGCTGGCGGCCAACGACCCGCGTGTGGTCAACGGCGCCGAACGCATCGCCGGCGCCGAGCGCCATGCCTCGATGCTCGACAAGGCCGACGGCCTCGGACGCCAAGGTCGGGTGGACGAGGCGCTGGCCTTGGTGCGGCAGGTGCTCAGTGAGCAGCCGCAGCACCGCCGGGCCCGCCTGGCACAGCGTCAGTGGCTGCGCGCGGCGGCCGACCTGCCAGGGCAGGGCGGCATGGGGCTGGCGCAGCTGAGTGCTGCCTATCGCAAGCCAGTCACGCTGTCCTTCGTCAACGCCTCGCTGCTGCAGGTGTTCGAATCGCTCAAGCTGGCCTCGGGCCTGAACTTCATGTTCGATCGCGACGTGCCGACCGACCGGCGCGTCACCCTGTCGGTGAACAACAAGTCCGTCGAGGATGTGCTGCGCCTGCTGTTGGCGACCCAGCGGCTGGAGCGGCGCGTGCTGGACCAGGACACGGTGCTGATCTACCCGAACAGCCCGGAGAAGACGCGCGAATACCAGGAGCTGGTGACTCGTTCCTTCTATCTCTCCAATGCCGACGTGACCAAGGCCGCTGCCCTCGTCAAGGGCATCGCGAAGGCGCGCGATGTCTTCATCGACGAAGCGCTGAACCTGATGGTGGTGCGCGACTCGGCCGAGGTGGTGCGCCTGGTCGAGAAGCTGCTTGCCAACCACGACCTGGCCGAGCCCGAGGTGATGCTGGAGCTGGAGGTGCTGGAGGTCGCGACCAACCGGCTGACCGAGCTGGGCATCCGCTGGCCCGATTCGGTGTCCGCGAGCATTGCGGGCCGCAGTGGCGAACCCGGCGTGTTGAGCCTGCCCGAGGCGCGCAACGTGCACTCCGGCATGGTGCAGCTGCAGTTCAACGATCCGCTGGTGGCGGCCCAGTTGCGCAGCCAGAAAGGCGACTCCACCTTGCTGGCCAATCCGCGCATCCGGGTGCGCAACCGCCAAAGCGCCAAGGTGCTGATCGGCGAACGGGTCCCGGTGATCACGACGACCAGTGCGGTGAATGTCGGCACGCTGGAGAACGTCAACTACCTCGACGTCGGCCTCAAGCTCGACATCGAGCCCACCGTGTCGCTCGAGGACGAGGTCGGCATGAAGGTGTCGCTGGAGGTGAGCAACATCCTGGAGACCATCACGCGCAACTCAGGCACGCAGGCCTACCGTCTCGGCACGCGCAACGCGTCCACGCAGCTGCGTGTGCGCGACGGCGAAACCCAGGTGCTCGCCGGGCTGATCCAGCGCGACGAGCGGCGCTCCAACACCGGCGTGCCGGGGCTCAACGAGATCCCGCTGGTGAACAAGCTGTTCGGGCAGGGCAGCAACAACGACACCCGTACCGAGATCGTCTTGCTGATCACGCCAAGGGTGGTGCGCAACATCCAGGTGCCGGGGCCGGGCCAGATCGAATTTCTCTCGGGGACCGAGGCAGCCAATGGAGCGGCGTCCATCCAGTTGCGGCCGGCGGAGGTGCCGGGTGGACGTCCGGGGCAGCCGCGCGCGCCAGCTGCCCCGCCGGCGAGCCCCTCGGCCGGCCCTCCGGGGCAGGGAGCGCCGCAAGCACCGGCCCCTGCAGGACCGGGCGGCAGCAGCGCGCCGGTGCTGACACCTGGCTTCACGCCACCGCCCCTGGTGCCGAACTGACATGGGGCCGAGCTTGTCGCGACGCTCGTTCCCGGCCGCCCGGGCCCGCGGCTTTTCCTTGGTCGAGCTGCTGGTGGTGCTGGCCATCATGGCGGTGCTGGCGAGCATCGGTTTTCCTCTGGCAGAACTGGCGGCACGGCGCCAGAAGGAGGACGAGCTGAGGGCTGCGCTGCGCGAGATCCGGTCCGCGCTCGATGCCCACAAGCGCCTGGCCGACGAAGGGCGCGTGCAGCGCCAGGCCGATGGCAGCGGCTATCCGGCCCATCTGACGTCGCTGGTATTGGGCGTGGAGGACCTGCGTTCGCCGACGCGGCAGAAGATCTTTTTGCTCAGGCGTTTGCCGGCCGACCCCTTCGCGGCACCCGCTGAGCCTGCCGACGGCGGTGAGCGGCGTCAGGACGCCTTGCAAGCCGCGGCGGCCGGCTGGGGCCTGCGTTCCTACGCCAGCGAGCCGCAGGACCCGAAGCCCGGGCAGGACGTGTTCGACGTCTACAGCCGCTCGCCGGAAGTGGGCCTCAACGGCGTGCCCTACCGCGAATGGTGACCCGATGAGCGGACGCCGCCGGGGTTTCACCCTCATCGAGTTGCTGGTCGTGATGGCGATCATCGCGACCTTGCTGTCGCTGGTCGGCCCGCGCTATTTCGCTTCACTGGACCGCGCCCGAGAGACGGTGCTGCGGACCAATCTCCGTCTGACGCGCGAGGCCATCGACAAACACCACGCCGACACGGGGCGCTACCCGGGCAGCCTGCAGGAACTGGTCGATCGCCGCTACCTGCGAGAGCTCCCGCTCGATCCCGTCACCGATCGAAGCGACACATGGGTTTTTACAGCCCCACAAGGGGGTGGCGACGCTGCCGGGCCCGCCAACGGCATCTACGACCTCCGAAGCGGCGCAGAGGGGCATGCGCGGGATGGAACCCCCTATGCCTCCTGGTAGCCAGCGTCGGCCAGGGCAGGGTGGCTTTACTTATGTGGCCCTGCTTTGCGTGCTGGCGATTCTGTCGGCGGGGCTCGCGGCCGTGGGGCAACTGTGGTCGGCGGCTGCCGAGCGGGAGCGGGCCCGGCAACTCGCGTGGACGGGGGAGCAGTTCGTTCAGGCCATCGCTTCCTACTACCACTCGGCGCCCAACGGGCAGAAGCGGTATCCGCCCGACCTCCAGGCGCTGCTGCTCGACCCTCGATTCCTCTCGACCCGTAGGCATTTGCGGCGCATCTACCTCGACCCCTACAGCGGCCGTGCCGGGTGGGGTTTGGTGGCCGCGCCAGGGGGCGGCATCATGGGGGTCTACCCGTTGGCTCAGGGCGGCGGCGGCACGATCAGCCGGTTTGTCTACAGGGATCCCGCCGCTCAAGGGCGTCCTTGAGACGCTGGCGCTACCGGCCGCCGGGGCGCAGGCAAGAGGCTTGCGTCAAGCCGAGGGACCGCGACGGGTCAGCTCTCTTTGTTGCTGGAGCAACGCTGATCCATTCGGGTCGAACGGCAAGCCATCCAGTGTTTTCAAGCGCCCCTTGCCTTCAACGGCAAGTCGCTTCAGGAAGGACTCTATGAAATCGAGGCCGGCCATCAGGGCCTCCATCTCGTCCGCGCCGTGTATCTCCGTGGCGAGCGTGGGATCATCGCAAGTCAGGACGAGACAGCCGGCGTAGCCCTTCATGTCTTCAGCCTGGGCGGGCGTGTAGGGCGCTCCGATGGCGACATGAACCGACATCTCGTACTGGTCTGGCCCGACGAAGATGAGATCACGGCTGGCTACGGGGATGAACGGTGCGAATGGGTTCAAGGTCAGCACAGCTGGGTGACCGTGTACGGGTCGCGATGTTCGTCGATCCAGGCGTACTTCATCGCGACCCTCTGGCGAAGTACGCCGTCGCCTTTCGAAGTAGCTCCACGTCCAGCTTCGCCTCGGCCAGTTCCTTCCTCAGCCGGCTGTTCTCCGCCTCTAACTCCGTCACCGGCCTACGTGTCGGCTCGGCCGCCGCTGCAGCACTGTCACCCGACAGTCCTGCCCCTGCCTTGCCTTTGCGGCACCAGTTGCTCAACGTCGCCACCGGGATCCCCAGCCGGCGTGCCGCCTCGTGACCTCCGACGCTGCCTGCCAACCGCATGGCCTCCATCCTGAACTCTTGCGTGTACTGTCGATGCGGTACCTTGCTGTCTTTCATTCACGTTCTCCGTACTTCAGAAGTTTCACACTTTCTGCTGTGCGTGAAATCGAGGCAGGGTCAGTTCGCTATGCAGCTTGATCAAGTTCATTCATGCCGCATCAATAGTACAGGCGCGAGATTCTTCCAACTGCAGGAGGAACTTTTGTTGGAGCTTGGAGACGCCTTTGGACGGGTTCTACGTCAGTGCCGTAGGGATGCGGGGCTGACGCAGGAAGCACTTGTCCTCGAAGCGGAGCTGGAGCGGAACTACATCAGCTTGCTCGAGCTGGGGCAACGCCAGCCTTCGCTAGCAACGGTGTTCCGGCTTGCTGCGGCACTTTAAATCCGACCGCATGAAATGGTGAAGCTGACAGAGATGGAGCTGGGGCGTGGCGGGACTCCCTAGCTGCAGTGGATCAAAGGCCTCTGAGATGGGCAGGCCCTGCACTGCTTGAGGCAGGGTGCATTTATTGCAGCTTGACGAGGGCCAGCCAACAGGCCCTCGCATCGGGCATCAGATCGACAATTGCTATTTTGTTTCAGTTGTCCATGCGCATCTTCTTTCATGATGGTTCCACGCGCCGCCGCTATCCAAGCACTTATCAATCTGAAGCTGTTTATATAACCACATACCCAATAGGACGGTTAGCGCAATCAGCCCGATAGTGATTGCTATGCGTCGTCTTTTCATTGAGCACCCAATCAGTAAATTGAAGGGAGGCCATTTGGTCTGAAAATTTCGCACACTTCACTGCAGGACTTTGATGAAGTTAATGCGCCATTGCGTCCAAGTACATTTGCAGCGTGGTCGGCTCTTGAAGCACTGCCCGGGTCTCCTTTCACGTTCTGATCGGTCCATTCGCGGGCATCAGAAATAACGCAAGCCAATTCTTCTCCGTACTTTCCGCGCCGCGTTGCCTCGCAATTGGCCTTGCAATGGAAATACTTATCGGCGCCGATTGTGTTGGCGTCCCTCATGTTGTTGTAGTTGCGAGAGAAATCAGCGAGGGCGCCTGCTCGTTGCCATGGTCTACTTGAATTGTCGCCCATGTTTTTCCCCGGTCCATAGGGCCCCATGCCGGGGTTATCCAATCCAAAGGGGTCAATCTGAATTCCTGGTGCGCTGCCAGCATAAGCAAAGGTGTTTATGCCACCTTCGAGGCCAATAGGGTCGCTTTGCAAATACCGCCCTGTGTGCGGATTGTAGGTGCGGAAGTAGTTATACGGTGTCGAAGTTTCTTGATCCAAGTACTGGCCGGGGAATCTCAGGAGGAAGTCCATCCGCTGGTCCCTTGCCTGGCCATTCGGTGTTCCATCGGCTGCATTCATTCCAAACGGTTCGCCGATCACACGCCATTCCCAGCGTCGAGCCCCCGCCGTGTCTGTGATCAGCCTCGGCGTGTTGAGGTGGTCGGTGTGAATGTAGCGTACCTGCGGCAGGTTCAGCGGCGTGCCGGTGGTGCGGATCTGCTGAGTCGGCGTGGCCCCGGTGACAACCGCCACAGGGGTGTTGTACAGCCAGATGTACTCACGCTTGACCCAGTGGTTCTGGTCGCGCTCGGCGATCAGCTGGCCGTCCTGGTCGTAGTGAAAGTAGGTGTCGCTGGACCCCACATAAACCGGCGGGGCGTAGACAGCGCCCCCCGAACTCAGCGTGGAGCCGCTCTTGCGGATGCGTTGACCCAAGCCGTTGTGGCTGTAGACGTGGCGTGCCAGCGGTCCATAGCTCACGTTAAGGCGCCCCGTGACAACCAGCCCTTCGCCCGTGTTGTACGCATAGGTGACCGAGCCTAGCGGATTGGCTGGATCGGCGGTGATATTGCCGGTCGCGTCCGTCGCGATGGGATGCGCCGGGTGACTGCCGACTTGCACGCTTTGCAGGCGGTTGCTGCCGGTTGGGTAGCTGTAGGTCGTGGTTACCGCGCCGGCGCCGCTGATGATGCGCCTGGTGCGGTTGCCGTTGAGGTCGTAATCGTAGCTGTAGGTGGAACCGGGGAGCACCGCCTGGGTCAAGCGGTTGAGGTTGTCATAGCCGTAGGTGACCTGGGTCGGCGTGGCCATGGGCCCGGTACGGATCTCCTTGACGCGGCCGGCAGGATCGTACTTCAAGGCATAGCGTGCCTGTTCGGCAGTGATGCCTGAGGCGCCCTGGCCGAGGGTAAAGCTGGTAACTCGCCCGTCGAGATCAAAACTGCGACTATAGCGCTGCACCGGGGTGGCGCTGCCGTTGCCGAAATTGAAGTTCTTGACCGCGTAGTTGCCGACATTCAGCGTCTGGTACTGCACACCGCTGACCACGGCCTGGGGCGTGCTGCTGCCGGGGTGCGTGGTGGTGATGCCGCTGATGCGGCCCTGGGTGTCGTACTGGTAGTCGATCTTGCGGCCCGAGGGATAGGTCAGGCCCAACAGCCGACCGCTGCTGCCCCAACGGTAGGTCAGCGTATCGGCGGCTGTACAGCTGGTGGCTGCACCCCAGAGCTGGCAGCGTCGCAGCAGCCGGCCGCGCAGGTCGTAGGCGAAGTCCAACCGGCTGGTTTGGAGCGCGCTGGCGTTGAATTCGGCGATGCTGGTGAGGCGGCCTCGGCCGTAGTTCTCGGACCCGGCCGCGGTGCTGTAGGCATCGTAGCCATAGACGGTCTTGGCGCCGCCAGGGTAGGTGGACTGCTTGAGCCGGTTGAGCGCGTCGTAGGCATAGAGGATCTTTTGCCCGCGAGCATTGGTGACTTCGATGACGTTGCCAGCGGCGTCGACCTTGCTTGTGGTGCTGCCCGTGTCGGGACTGACCCAGTTCACCGGGTTGCCCAGGCCGTCGACGCCGTAGCTGGTGGTGTTGCGACGCGGATCGGTGACGCTGGTGAGGTGATCCCGCTTGTCGTAGCCGTAGTCGATCTGGGGCTGCGTCGCACCGGCTTTCGGGAGAGGCAGGCGCTGCTGGATGAGCCGCTGCAGCGCGTCGTAGCCTTGTGTTGTCACCTGCCCGCGGGGGTCGGTGATCTTGGTTCGGTTGCCCTCGGCATCGTATTCGTACCGCGTGATGGTGTCCTGCTGGGCCAACCCGGGCAATGCCAGGCTGGCGACCAGGGCAGCGACCAGCGGGCGCCATGGCCCCCGATAGCGCGGAGCGTTTCGTTCACTCATGGGTGTCCTTCCCGAAGAGCTATCGTGCAGTCCAGGTGACGGTCTGCTGGTCGCCAGACCCAGTTATTCCCGCGTGCCCGTGGCACTCGCCGGGCGGCCCAGCGCGTCGTAGGCGCGGTTGATGTTGCGCAGCAACACGCCGCCCGGGTCCTTCACCTCTTCCTTGATGCGGTTCCCGGCGCTGTCGAGCGTGTAGGTGACCGAATGGCCCAGCCCGTCCTGAAGGCCTGTGAGCCGATGCGCGTCGTCGTAGCGGTATTCGATGTGGCTGGCGTCAGCTTGCGTCACCTTCTTCAGCAGACCCGTGGGCTCGTACTCGTACTTCGTGACCTGGCCGTTCGATGCGACGCTCGTCAAGCGCTGGCGCTCGTCGTAGCTGTAGTCGGTCGCCGAGCCGTTGGCGTCGACCTGCTGGAGCACCTGCCCGTGCGGGTCGTATTTGGTGTAGCGGGTGACCTGGCCTGCCGGATCGCTCACTTGCTTGAGGTCAGCCTGGGTCCAGTTCGCCGTGGTGTCGGCGTAGTACTCATAGCGGGTGATGTCTTGCACATCGGTGCGCGGCCCGTCTTCGCTGAGCACTTGGCCGTGCCGGTTGTAGCTGTAGGTCCACTGCCGCGCAGCGATACCCGCAGCCACCGTCGCGGCGAACCCCTTGCTGCCGTCCGCGTCCGTCGTCGCTTGTTCCACTGTTTTGCACACCACGGCGATGGGTTTGCCGTCCGGGAGGAGGGCATCGGCCGGGGCACAACGGGCGATGGCGCCGCCGCTGAAGGGATCGGGCTGGCCGTTGTACACCATGGTCACCAACCGGCGCGGCTCGGCCACGCGCGTTTCGAGGTGCCAGTCGGGATGCCACTGCCTGCTGGTCTTGCGGGCGCTGGCTGGCAGGGCGGCGCCTGTCGCGGTATAGGTCGCGCAGTCAGCGGTGTTGGGCAGCCCCTCCACCCGCACCGTTTCAACGTTGCGGTCCGGGGCATGGGCGTGGCAGGTACGCGTGCCGTTGAAGTCGTCCCGGCTGCGCACGTTCCCTTTGGCGTCGTAGCTCATGTGGCTGGTCGCCGCCGCGCAGCCGGCGCCGGCGGGCTGCGACAAGGCGGTCCTGCGCGCGACGCCGAGCGCGCTTGCGAAGCGGTAGCTTCGTATGGAGCCCAGAGGATCGGTGACCAGGGACTCGCCCGTCGGAGTCTGCGGGCCCGCGACGCTGCGGTAGTCCACGGCGTAGCGGCCCACGGTACGGCCGCCGCCGGCATGCTGCAGTTCCTCGATGGCCCGGCCTTGTGCGTTGTAGGTGTAGCTGGCATGGCGGATGCCTTTCTCGTCGACCAGTCCCGTCAATGCGTGCGGGAGATTGGCGCCGGACGTGCGAGCCGACTCGTTGTAGAGGTAGGCGCGCTGCTTCCCATCGGCATAGACCACCTGCTTCAGGTTCGACTCGGCGTCATAGCTGTAGCGCACCACGGCCCCACGGGGCAAGGTCAGTTGGGCGAGGCGGCCTCTGTCGTCGTAGCCGAAAGCTAAGGTTCGACCGACACCATCGCGCACGCTTTCAAGGGCACCCGGTCTGGGGTCGGCAGTGCTGTAGGAGAGTTCCAGGACGTCCCCCTGGGCTCCGTGCACCCTCACCAGGCGCCCCTGCGCGTCGTAGACCTCAAGCGCGGCCGCCTCGATGTCCCGGTAACGCCAGCCGGTGAGGGCGCCGGAGGCAGGCAGTCGTTCCAGGCGGTCGTGCACGTCCGTGTCGGCCGCCCAGGCAGCGCCATTCGGGGTGTAGTAGAGGATGCGGCCGTCGGGCCTGTAGGCCCCCACCTGCTCCCCGGTCGGAACAATGCGGGCGTCGAAAGTACTGCGCCACGCTGCGCCGAAGATCTGGCCGGGCGCTGCGGCGGGCGTGCTGTTGTAGTAGCGGGTGAGCTTGAGGCGTCGACCGGACGCTGCAGCATAGTCCGTCTCCTGCAGCGACTTGTTGCCGGTGCCAATGGCCACCGGGCGTGGCGTGCGATCGCACTTGTCACCGAAGTCCTTGGGGACCGTTCCGCAGTAGTTGGGAATGTGAATCTCGGCACCGGAACTGGCGGTGCAGAAATAGGTGCCCAAACCGACCGAGGCCGTGGACGCAGTGAGCTCGCAGGATCTCGTGCCAGGAATCGCTCCGGCACGACGGTATAGAGGGAAACATTGCTCGTCGCCCGGGTCTGCGGAGATCGAGAGCGGGGCAAGCAGGGTGGCGGTCAATGACAGCAGCCGGGCTGCGACTGACGATCCGCGGGCCACTCTAGCGCCGGAGCCAGTTGCGGGAACCGGCGACTCCTCGGACAAGGCCAGGATATGGTGAAGCACGCGCACAGGCGTGTTGCCAGCGTGATGGCTGTGCATGATCCCTCCCGAAACGTCCTGCGGTGAACCAGACCGTACTGCGCTTGTTCAAGCGGGCGTCTCTTGGACAGCGGGGAAACACACGCCGGTGCATGATAGGAGGGGCGCGCGCTGTCAGACAATGTGAACTTTGGCAGTCCACCGGTGAAGCGCAAATCGGTAAGCTTCGACAGCCACTCAGGCGAGGGCGATAAGAATCGGTGAAGTGGTGGCCCGTGATCCAGAGACTTGACGGCGGCCTCTTCAAAGCAATCGTGCAACGGCCCCGATGAGGTTCCGGAGCCACTGCTGCGCTGGATGCGAGTCATTGCGTCTGTGCCACATCAGGTCGAAAACGACGACGGGCAATGGAACCGGCGGCGGGAACAAGACGAGCTTGGACCGGGCAGGGGACTGCAAGGCGACTCGTTTCATGACCGTTGCCGTCATGCGCGTCTGAGCCACCAGGGCGGGTGCAGCGAACATCTGCGGGAGCGTCAGCGCCAAAGTACGGCGTTTCCCGAGCTGCGCCAGCGATTCGTCGACCAGACCATGGCGGTCACCCTCGGGTGAGACGAGCAGGTGGGGAAGGTCCAGAAAGACCTTCATGCTCATGCCCCGCCTCGCTGAAGGATGGTCACGCCGAACGATGGTCACGAACTCGTCCTGCAGGATGGGCCGTGTCAGTATGCGGTTCTCCGGATGGGTGAGCGGGACCCCGACTGCCGCGTCGATCGTCCCCGCATCGAGCAAGTCGACCGCACTGTCTCGACTGTTGAAAGCACGGACATTCAGTGAGACCCCCGGAGCTTGTTGCTCCAATGCTTTCGCAAGGGGTGGAAGCATCACGAATGCCGGGTAGTCGGACACTCCGAGCGTGAAGGTCAAAGACGCCTTTGCCGGCTCGAACTCCGGCTTTTTCACGAGAGCTGATTCGATCTGCCGCAGCGCCTGGGACACCGGCTCTGCCAGGTCCCTCGCGCGCGGTGTCGGCAGCAAACCCTCCGCGCTGCGCAAGAACAGCTGATCGCCGAACAGCTTGCGCAGACGCGACAGTGCAGCACTCATCGCCGGCTGGCTCACGCCGACCCGCGCCGCTGCACGCGTCACATTGCGCTCGTCCATCAGCGCGTCAAACGCCGCCAGCAGGTTGAGATCGATGCCGTGAAAATCCATGGGACGGATAACGCTGTATACGCTTCATTTGTTGGACGGATTCTATTCGGCTCCCCAGAATCGTGTCATTCCCTTCAACCTCACGACACGGAGCGACGACTGACGTCGGAAGCACTTTCATGAAAGCACTGCGCGTTTACGAATTCGGGACCCCCGATCTTGCCGTTCTTGAAGATGTCGCCATCGGCGATCCGGGGGCTCGGCAAGTGGCTGTCCGTGTGGAGGCAGCCGGTGTGAACCCTTTGGACCTCAAGATCCTCGCCGGGTCCATGCAGCCTGTTTTCCCGGTCAGCATGCCTTACACGCTCGGCACCGATATCGCCGGCGTGGTGGAAGCGGTCGGTCCGGAGGTCGACCGCTTCAAGCCCGGTGATCGGGTCGTCGGACGGCTGGATCCCACGGCTGGGGGCGGCTTTGCCGAGTACGCGGTGATTGCCGCGCAGTCTCTGTGTCCGATCCCGGAAGACATGAGCCAGGAGCAAGCAGCTGCGCTGCCCACCGGAGCGGGTACCGCGTGGCTTGCGCTGTTTGGTGTCGGCCAGGTCAGGGCCGGTCAACGGGTGCTCATTCATGCTGCGGCCGGTGGTGTCGGCAGCTTCGCTGTTCAGTTCGCCAAGCAGGCAGGGGCGCATGTCATCGCCACCGCTTCCTCGAAAAACCATCCGCTCGTTCGCGAGCTGGGGGCGGATGAGGTCCTCGACTATCGCCATGAAGACTTTGCGAAACGGCTGCAGGATCTGGACATGGTCCTCGACACCGTGGGCGGAGAGACGCTTGAGCGTTCATGGCAGGTCGTCAGGCCGGGCGGAACGCTGGTGTCCACGGTCGATCCTGGGGTTCAGGCGCGCGGGGATATCCAGGCGCGTTTCGTGTTCTTCAAGCACGACGCCGTCTTGCTCAACACGATCCTCCAGGTCTTTCAAGCCCGGCAGCTGCAAGTGGTCCTCGATACCGTGCACCCGCTCGATGACGCCCGCGCGGCATTGGAACAAGTCGCCAGCGGTCATGCGCGAGGCAAGGTGATCATCCGCGCATCGCGTTGAGCGGCGCCCCCCTCGATTTCTTTTTTGCCGGAAAGCCGTCTTTCCGGACGCGTCAAGAACGGTGCTGCACACACCCATAGACAGGAAACACCATGAAGATGATCACAAGAACGATAGCCGCTTCCGCATTGGCCGCGAGCCTGGGCCCAGCCCAGGCGTCCGACCAGGAGGTCGTGGAGGCGCTCTACAGCAAGGTGCTCAGCGGTACCGCGAGTCCCGACCTGCCCGCGCGGCTTGCCGCGGTGCTCTCCCCCGACTGGCAGAGCCTTGGCGACTACTCCGGGACGGTGAAGACGAGAGACCAGTTTCTGGACCAGCTTCAGCGCATCGGCGCGGTGGCGCCGGGCATGAGGTGGAAGATCGAAGAGATTCTGCAGGTGGGCAACCGATATGTCGTCCGCGGACGCGCGACGGCAACGCCTGTCGGTTCTTTCATGGGAGTCGCGCCGACCGGACGAAGCTTCGACATCATGGCGATCGACATCCACACGGTCGAAAACAACCGGATCGTCAGGAGCTACCACGTCGAAGACTGGCATGGGGCGATCCAGCAGCTCCAGGCGAAATGAACGACGTCGTCAATCTGATCGGGGCCGCCCGAGCCGCCATCTCGACCTGGCGGTCCGCCGCATCCCGTTCCTTTATTCAAGGACCACTCCGTATGAGTCTGCGCCGACCCCTTGCCCGTCTTTTCATGACACCCGTGCTCGTGTGGGCCTGCAGCCTCGCGCTGGCAGCCAACAAAGACCTGTCGCGGGAGAAAATCGTCGACCTGGACCATCTCACCGAGGTGAGTCCAGGCGTTCACGTCATCGAGGACAAAGATCACGTCGTTCTTGTGCCCAACGTGACCCTCATCACCGGCAAGGATGCGGTCCTTGTCGTCGACACGGGCCTGGGCACGGAAAGCGCAAGGCGCGTGCTGCAAACCGCCGAGCGCCTTGCAAAGGGAAAGCGGCTCTATCTCACGACGACCCACTTCCACCCGGAGCACGGTTTTGGCGCACACGTCTTCAAGGGTAAGGCGACCCTTATCTATAACCGCGCCCAACGCGATGAGCTGCTGAAAAAGGGCCCCGCGTATCGGCGCCTCTTCAGTGAACGACTGGGTGTGGCAGAGGCGCTGAAGGACATGCGATTCGTGCTGCCCGACATCGTGTACGAACGAGAGGCAGAGATCGATCTCGGCGGACGGGTGGTCCGGCTCAGCCACCACCAGCCGGCACACACCCTCGGCGACCAGGTGGTCTCAGTACCGGCACAAGGTGTGGTCATTCTCGGCGACTTGCTGGAGACAAAGTCATTTCCGATCTTCCCTTGGTTCCCGGAGATCGAGGATACCGATGTAGATCCGGTGAACTGGCGCGAGATCCTGCAAGCCGTGGAACGCACCCAGCCGAAGGTCGTGATCCCGGGGCATGGCCCGGTCGGCACCGCCAGGGATCTCACTGAAGCGGTGCGCCATATGGACACCGTCCGGGATGAGGTGACGAAGCGGTGCAGCAGCGGTCAAGATCTGGCAAGTATCCAGAAGGATCTGACCCCGCTGCTGCGCGCCCAACACCCTGACTGGGAACTTCAGGATTGGATCGCGAACGAGATCCTGGTCTACCACACGCGCCTGTGTGGGTCAGCAAGCGAACTAGGGCTGTTTGACAAGGTCGCTCGTGAGTAGCTGAGGATCATGGCCAGTTTGACGGGTGCCGGGATTGACCGGACACTCCATGACTGATCTGTTGCCTTACCGCCCCATGAAGCACGCCGGTCCCTCTGCCATCGCGCAGCTTTCGTCGCTGCTGGAGCGACTTCGCCAGTTGCCGGGCCTGGTCGAGCGCAAGCCCGGCATTTTCTATCGGCGCTCTGGGGCGTTCCTACACTTTCACGAGGATCCATCCGGCCTCTTTGCCGATGTGAAGCTGGACGGAGCGTCGTTTCAACGCTGTGGCGTTTCTTCCGAGGAGCAGCAGGAGCGCCTTCTGCGCATGGTTCGAGACGTGCTGAAAGTGCCAGACTGAGCGCGAGGCGGAAAGCAGACCTTTGCGCTTAGCCAGCGTCACGTCCCAGCTCTTGAACCAGCAGATCGATGAAGCGCCTGACCCGGGGCTCCAGAAGCCGTCGGGTCGGATAGATCGCCAGGATCTTCACATCTCCAAAGTCGAGCTCAGGGAGGACCTTCTGAAGACGTCCGGCAGCCAGGTCTTTCGCAACCAGAAAGTCTGGCAGCAGCCCGATGCCGAGCCCGGCAACGGCGGCATCCCGGATCGCCTCTCCGCTGTCCATCCGCAAGCGGCTCGGCCCCTCCGCCTTGATCCACGACCCGTCGTCGCCGGGGACCAGCCAGCTCTGCTTTCGGGTCCGGCTGCTGAAGATCAAACAGTCATGGTTTGCCAGGCCATCGAGATTCAGCGGTTCGCCACGGGCCGCGATGTAGGCCGGCGATGCACACAGCAGGGCCTTGTAGGTGGCGACCACCCGGGAGACCAGTCGCGAGTCCAGGTTCGCGCCGCCGATGCGAACGGCCAGATCGAAGCCCTCTTCGACGATGTCGGCCAGCCGATCGGTGAAGCTCACCTCAACCTGGATGTCGGGCCACGCCTCGAGGTACTTTTTCAGCAGCGGCAGCACCACCAGCCGCCCAAAGGCATCGGGAAGTGTGAGTCGCAGAAGTCCCCGTGGCGTGCCGGTGCGTCCGGCCACGCTCGCTTCGGCGTCGTCGACAGCGGCCAGAATCTGCAAGCCGCGATCGTAGAACAGCCGACCTTCGTCGGTCAGGCTCAGCGACCGGGTGGTGCGGTTCAGGAGGCGCGCGCCGAGCCTGTCTTCCAGGCGAATCACGGCCTTGCCGGCCGCTGACCGCGTCAGGCCCATCGCCTGCCCGCCAGCGATGAAACTTCCTGCGTCGACGACAGCCATGAAGATGAGGATATCGTTGAGATTCGCGCGCAGCATAGGCAATTCCACCGGCTCCGGCACGGCAAGGACTTTAAGGACTCCGGATGCGCAGGATGCTAGCACCTTGACCCATCAGGCGGGCATCCGCCTTAGGGTGGGAACGGGCTGCGTCGTGGCAGGTGGCTCCCGGCAACTCGCTCATCCCTCGCGGGCAGGCTGACTGTCAGGGGACGCCTTCGCTTCTGTGTAGAAGTCCGTTCGCCAATGGATTCCCTACAGTCATCAACACGACGCCCGAGCGAGCAGCCGGCTCGGAAAGGTTGGCGCGGTGCCTTGCAAGACGCGCCGCGACATCAGCCGCTTGCTCGCTCGCTTCAAGCACAGGGTCGCCGCTCAGTGGGCGTATCTGCGCCAGGCCGTCCCGCGGCGGACAAGCACATCCAAGAAGGAACACAGACATGACACACAAGGCCACGACCTACAAGCACGGCGTCCCTTGGGAGGACGCTTACGGCGTCAGCCAGGCTTACTGCGTCAACGGCACCATCTACATTGCGGGACAGTTTTCTCACGACATGCAGGGCGGTTTTGTCGGCGAGGACAATTTCGAGGCCCAGGCGCGGCAGACGCTGGAGAATCTCGATCGAGTGCTGGCCGGATTCAATGTGACGCGGGAGAACCTCGCTGAAGTGGTGGTCTATTTGACAAATCCGCGCGAGCATTTCGAGCCCTGCGTGGTGCTGCTCAAGGAGTACGTGGGGCAACATCGACCGGCCGGCACTCTCATTGGCGTGTCCGGTCTGGCGTTTCCTCACCAACTCATTGAGGTCCGCGCCGTTGCGCACACCGGTTGACCGGACGATCTGGGGCGATGCTCCATAACCGGCCACGGCGGTCAGAGCGGATGGAGGAGCGACTTTCGACAAAATTGATCTCCTCCATCTGCAGATCTTCCGGCCAGTGCTAGTAAGTTGCGACGGACCTCCACTGCTGGTCAACCCAGTCGCCACACGTCGTCTGCACCGCCCGGCTGCGTCCACCACCCCGGGCAGCCAGACACAATCGAGAGTTGGCGTTCTGGTACTGGTACATGTCCTGGCCGCCCGGGTTGTCAGCGAAGTACCAGTACCACAGCTGGTCGGCCCATCCGGGATTGCAGGTGGACAGAACAGCGGCGCTTTCTCCGCTTCCCCGTGTCACCAGGCACAGATCGGTCGTCTTGTGGCGGAACATGAGCCGGGAATAATCGACGGGATAGTAGAGCTCGAACCTCGCATCCTCATTGCACGCTCCCTGGTAGACCGGTCGCTCACCCGATCCTGCGGACGCGGTGAGACACAGACCGGAGTTCCGGTTCACGAGCCAGTGGTACTGCTGCGCGCTGGCGTCCCCTGGCGTTCCGGCGCCCATGGCAAAGGCGCACACTGCTGATGCCATGGTGAGCCCCCGGGCCCAGCTTCCCCGCAGACGCTGGGAGTTGTCGACGTGTCGCATGTAGTCCTCCTTGGATCACGGTGGATGCAGCATGGCGCTTGGCGCTGAAGTCGCTATGGCGAGCGGCCACGCGTCTGCCACAAGGGGCACGATAGGTTAGGGGGCGACATGCGACAAGGCGACGAACCGCATGGGGCTGGCTGTCATGAGCAGGGGCGTCGGGCGCGGCGAGGCAGGCCGGTCCACCGAGCGCCGGTCTCCATGAATCCGGCGAGCGGCTCTGCCACGCCGTCACCTCCGATATCACCGCGTCGCTCACCGAGCTGATGAATTCGGGCCACACCTCGGCGGGCTCTTTCTTGCTTGGCATGGACCCTCCGGCCCAGGCTTGGCTGGTTGTCGCGACGGCAAAATGTCATACATTGTCGAAGCCACTAATCACCGCATCGGAGTGCACATGCGATCTTGGCTTAAAAGCAACCGAGGCTTCCTGCTCTTCATCCTGTGTTTCGGGTTCTTTCGGGCTGCCGTCGCTGACTGGAATCCCATACCGTCCGGTTCGATGCGACCCACGATCCTCGAAGGCGATGTCGTGTTCGTCAACCGGCTGGCGTACGATTTCAAGCTTCCGCTGACCGACATCGCCGTGCTGTCGCTCGGTGAGCCCGAGCGTGGCGACGTCGTGACCTTCTCCTCGCCCAAGGACGGAACTCGCTTGATCAAGCGTATCGTCGGCATTCCTGGCGATGTGGTCGAGCTGCGGGCAGGTGTTCTCCTCCTCAACGGCGTACCGGCCCAGTATCTTCAGCGAATGGAAGCGCAGGAGCCATTGGCGTACTTTGGGAGCACGCCCTCGCTGCGAGCCGTAGAGCGAGTGGCCGGAAGTGACCGCCACGTTCAGTACCTGCCGGCTGTGCGCGCCACACGCGACTTCGGCCCGTTGACCGTGCCGCGAGACAGCTATTTCATGCTGGGGGACAACCGCGACAACAGCGAAGACTCCCGATTCATCGGCCCGGTTCCGCGCCGTCTCCTGATCGGCAGGGCTGAGCGTCTTGTTGTCTCTGCAGACGTCGAGGGCGACTGGATGCCTCGTTTCGACCGCATCGGGAAGAAAGTCAACTGAACTCAGTACGGCGGGGCCTTGCGCGCACGCTGCTCGCGTGCTGCCTCGGTCCACCATGCCAAGTCGTCAGCGAACCGTCCGAAGGACCGCTCCAGCGAGTCGCCGGCCGACCCCGTGGGCCGGCCGTCGGCATCAAGCGTCGCCGAGATCGGGCCGACCGCCAGCGTGCTCGAGATGACGACCATGCCCATTTCAGAGAGGATGCTGTGCCAGATCGACCCCGATCGCACGCCTGAGAAGCGGCCCGCCGAATAGCTCGCGATCGCGGCCGGCCGCCAGAACCATTCTTCGAGGAAGTGGTCGGTGAGGTTCTTCAGCCCGGGCTGAGGCCCCCAGTTGTATTCCCCGGTCACGAACACGAAGGCATCGGCCGCCCGGATCTTCCGCGCAAGGGATTCCATCGCCTCGGGCGCGCTGCCCGGCGGGTATTCCTTGTACATGCGGTCGAGCATCGGCAAGCCGACCGACTGCGCGTCGATCAGCTCGGCATCCGCGCCTTTGGCCGCCAGGCCGCGGACCAGGTAGTTGGCAAGGCGAATGCCGACCCGGTCGGCGCGATATGAGCCGTAGAGGACGAGGATCTTGTCCGGCATGGAAGCTCCTGGGTGGGTGGGTGAGCTGAGTCTAAGCTCGTCCTCCAGAGGATGACGCGGGTCCACGACGAATCACCGGAGGCACACGTGAGCTTCCGAAGACATGGGGCGAGGCGTGTCCATAGCCGGATACGCTGCCAATGCTCTCTCCGGGACCGCCTACCGGCCCGACTATCGGTCAGTCGCGGCACTCCTGCTCGGCTGCCGTTGAGCGACTATTCGCCTGTCAACTTTTACACCCCAAGGGCTAGGGGTGCCGGCCACCCCCCTTGTTTCATAAGATCGTCCTCCCAAGGTCCTGGTCGTTTCAATTCGGAAAAATCCAGCCTTGTCGGGCCTTCCACTTCATTGCTGGACCACAGGACGACTTTCGCACATGGCAGTCGAGATCACCGGCCGCCGCAGGACGATCGGATCGGTGATCAAGACGGCAGCAGCGTGTCGGTCAACAGCACGGTCTTTTCCCTGAACTGCTGAACAAGGAGCCGACATGAAGCTGAACCGCGTGGAGCGCGAGTTCATGGAGTGGCCGCAGTGGTGGGCGGACCAGGAAGCGGCGCCGCCGCAGCCCGGCCCTATCGCCGAAGCGGCGCCGGCGGCCGCCGCCAAAACGGGAGGGCATGCTGCATGATGCCCTCGGCCAAGCACGGTGACCCGCAGCTGGGCATCGACATCCACCTGTGCACCACGCCGGTACCGGCGCCGCTGCCCACGCCGCATTTCTCGATCGTGTTCGATCCCTTCGACTACATACCGATCATCGGTGCGACGGTCTCGGTGATGGGCATGAAGCGAGCGACTGCCGGTACCGCGGCGATCGTCGTGCACATTCCTCCAGGTTTTCCGTTCGCGCCCCTGTTGCCTGACAAGGAAGACGAAGTGTTCATGGGCAGCTCGACGGTTCTGGCCGATGGCGACCCCTTGTCCTACCTTGCATTGCCGGTGCTCGGCTGTCAGGTCGCCGGCATGCCGAGTCCACCGCGGCCGAAGAAGAAGCGTATCAAGCTGCCGAACTTGTTGCCGACCACCTTCAACCTTGCGATCCCGGCCAATGTGAACGTGGGTGGGGCCCCGACGATCTCGATGGCCGGGATGGTGGCCCAGGGGGCCTTTGCCGGGCTCGGCAAGCTCGCGAAGTCAAAGTTCGCAAAGAACCTGGGTGACCGCTTCAAGAAGTTCCGGCAGAAGACCTTCAAGAACATGGACCCGGGCTTTCTCAAGTGCAAGGTGCTGAGGGCCGAGCCGGTGAACATCCTGACCGGGGAAGTGGTAGTCGAGCAGGTGGACTTCACCTTGGCGGGGCGCATCCCGATCGAGTGGGTGCGGTCCTACAGCTCGAACAGCTCGCGTCTGGGCACTTGCGGCTACGGCTGGGAGAGCCCCGCTGATGCCAGGCTGGAGATCGACGGGGAAGACGGCAGCGTGATGTTTCGGCACCCTGGCGAAGGGGTAGCGCTGTTCGCGAACCTGCCGAGTGCCCAGGGCGACGAGGCCGCGGTATTGGAGCTGATGGACGGCGCGCTACTGACCGATCACGGCGACGAGTTCCAGGTGCGTACCAAAAGCGACCTCGTCTACCAGTTCCGAAAGGTGCACAGTGAAGACAAATCCAACGGGCTGCTCGAGTTGCCGCTGACGAGCATCAAGGACCTGTGCGGGAACTGGCTGCAGTTCGATCGCGCCGACGGCCGGCTGCGAGCGATTCGGGAGTCGTGCGGCCGACAGATCAATGTGCTCCACGCCGATGGACGCATTGCGGGGCTGTCGCTTTTTGTGCCGGCTACCGGCTTCAGTCGGACCTTCGTCGGATACGAATACGACGAGATCGGCAATCTGACGAGGGTGCTCGACCCCTTGGGCGAGCCCTGCTGCTTCGCCTACGAACAGCACCACATGGTGCGCCATACCGATCGCAGCGGGCTGTCGTTTTACTACGGCTACGACAGGAGCGCGGAGCAGTTGGGCCGTGAATGGCAGGTGGTGCGGGCATGGGGTGACGGCGGGCTGTACGACTACCAGTTTGTCTACTGGCCGGCGACTCGGGAGACCCGTATTACCGACTCGCTGGGACACGTGTTTGTCGTGCAGTGTGATGAGCGAGGTCTACCGATCCTGGAGGTCGACCCTCTGGGCGGGCGTACCTTCTTCGAGTACGACGACGCGGGCCGCACGACTGCCGTTGTCAACCCCGCCAATCACCGGACTGAATATGTTTACGACGAGCGTGGCAATCTGCTGCAGCTCAGCCGGCCGGACGGCAGCTCGATCCGGATCGAGTTCGACACCCGCAACAAGCCGACCCGCGTCACATACGCTGGCGGCGCCACCTGGGAGCAAAGCTGGGATTCGCGTGGCTTGCTCCTCAGGCAGCGCAGCCCGCTGGGTGCACTGACCTGCTACGAGTACAACGAGATGGGCTTGCCGATCTCCCTGACCAATGCCCGCAAGGCACGGACCTGTTTCAGCTTCGACGTCAATGGCTACCTGGTGGCCGTCACCGACGCGCTCGGCAACGTGACGCGCTTGCAGCGCGATGAACTGGGCAACGTGCTCGCCCAGATCGATCCATTGGCCCGGGCGACCGCCTATCGCTACGACGCGAAGAGCCGGCTGGTCGAGGCAGCACTGCCCCTCGGGGGCAAGATCCGCTGTGCTTACGATGCACGGGATTTGCTGACCGAGTACGTCGACGAAAACGGCGTCCAGACGCGCTTTGACTATGTTGGACAAGGACAGCTGAGGCGCCGCAGGGAAGCGAACGGGCACACCGTGGAATACCACTATGACACGGAAGAGCAGCTCGTCGGAGTCAGCAACCAGCGCGGAGAAACCTATCGCTTATGCCGGGATGCACTTGGGCGGGTCGTGGAGGAGGTCGATTACTGGGGGCAGTCGACCACTTACCAATTCGACGCGGCAGGATACTTGCGGCAGAGCCGTGATCCATTGGGCCGCGTCATCCAGTACCAGTCGGATCGCCTCGGTCGCGTGCGGAGCAAGCGCTTTGCGGATCCTGAAGATCCCAGCTTGAATATTGAAGAATCGTTTGACTTCGATCTCGACGGAAATATGGTGGGTTGCGCCAACCGGCATATCGAGGTGCGCCGGCGCTTCGATGACGAAGGGAGATTGATCGAAGAAAAGCAAGGCAGCTATGTCGTGAAGAGCAGCTTTGACGAAGTCGGTAACAGGATCAAGAGGGAAACGAGTGCCGGCAATACCGTGTCCTACCAGTTTGATCTGCTCGACCGGGTTGCCGCGATCCAGATCGATGACCACCAACCGGTACGGATCGAGCGGAATGAGGTTGGGCAGGTCGTCAAGGAATGCCTGAGTCCGACGCTGACTCGGCATTACCAGTATGACGGCGAAGGGCGCCTGGCCGGGCAAGGCGTGAGGGCTGGAGAGAGGCGCTTGTTCGCGACACGGTTCGAATACGACCATGTTGGCAACATCACTCTACGAAGCGACACTCAGTACGGCACGGATCGCTATCGGTACGACGCCCTCGGACACCTTTGTGAGCATATCGATCCCCAGGGCAGGCTCTCCGGCTTCTTCAGTGATCCGGCGGGGGACCGGCTCTCGACGCGGGTGGTCGAGCGACGGGAAGGCGTGGTGGCAGGGGGCGGCGAGCGTCTGCTGGAATGGAGCCGATGTGGCCGGCACCGGGGGATCGACTATGAATTTGATCGGGCCGGCAATCTCAGCAGCCGAACCTGTTTCGCTTCAGAGCCCAGCTCCCCCCCGGTGTCCGACATTGAACTTCAATGGGATGCCAACCAGCGACTCGTGTCGACACGGAACAAGGGCATCGAAACCCGATATGGGTACGACCCCATCGGCAGACGCGTCTTCAAGCAGACAGTTGGGGGTGTGCCGACACACTTTTACTGGGACGGCGATGCACTACTCGCGGAAGAAGAAAACGGGCGGGTGCGAGAATACGTCTACTTTCCGGAGGAGTTTGTGCCATTGGCCATGGTCGGGGAGGGCGGGGATGCGTCGCATCTTTTCTACTACCACACTGATCCGAATGGTTGTCCGGCCAGGTTGACCGATCCAGAGGGGCGGACCGTGTGGGCTGCCAGCATCGATGCCTGGGGCCGAGCGACCCAGCTGCACGTCAATCAAGTTCGCAATCCGATCCGCCTGCAGGGGCAGTACTTCGATCCGGAAACGGACCTTCATTACAACCGCCACCGATATTACGACCCCAGCCTGGAACAATTCATCAGCCAGGATCCTCTCGGTTTGGAGGCGGGGGTTAATGTTTATCGTTTCGCGCCGAATGTCGGGAGTTGGGTGGACCCCTATGGTCTGACATGCCAGGCGAGGCTGAGGGGCCGGACCGTAGAGGTGAATAGGCCCGTCCCCGGTACGGGAAGAAATAGTTGGCAGACGCTGGTGAGCATCCCGCCGGGAGCCCATCGACGAACACTTCACCCTGTGCCGGGAGGCGCGACGAGGGGTGTCGAGTACCGCTGGAATGACGGCACGCAGACGTGGCGGGTTCGCATCCACGACGCCGATCCCTCCGCGCCGGTTGGATCAAATGCTCATGGGGGATGGGTGGTCAGGGTTCAGAGAGGCAAGCAATACACGGACGACATGGGGAATTTCCATCCTCCCGGCATCCATAATCCGGCCAGCCCGCACTACAATCCGACCGCGGTGAACGATACGCATATACCTTGTCGACCCAGGCAGAGATTTCCGCGTTAAGGAGGACTTGAGCATGCAGGCATTGATAGAGCAGGTCACGCGGCTGAAGCAATGCGCCGATGCTGTCGGTCGCTCCGTTATTGCCGACGAGATCAACGATGTCTTTGAGTACCAGATGGTGCCGCCGGCGCGTGTGGACCAGGCTGTTCTCCATGAAGTGGCCTCTGACATGGTCGCTCTGGCTGTTTCGGAGACCGACGGCGTTGCCCGAGAGAGTCTTTTGCACGCGCTGGTGTCCATCTACTCTCACGCCTACCAACAGGGGGAAGCACTTGATATCGCCCCCCTGATGCAGATGCTGGACGCTCTCAGCGAAACAGAGATCGAGTATGTTTTGTACATATTCGGATTTTCTTGCGATATTCACTGCCTTTCAACGATCGAGCGCTTCTCCACCCATTCGAATGAAACAATCCGGAGGGCGGCGCAACAGGCCAGGCAGGATTTGCTGCTCAGACGTGACCCATGAGGAAAGCGGCGATCAGCCGCAGACAGCCGCACGGTCACTTTCCTCTTCGGGGCCGGCACAGCGCGCCAGCCAGTGCCCTACAACAGGTAAAGCCTGAAACGGGCCATCAGCTCATCCGAACCCGGCGCGGTTCAGCTTCGTCGTCACGACCGTCCTGGGACGTGTCGCCCTTCCTTGCCCACCGCCCTCGACAGGACAGCACCCTGGCACGGGTCCTCGAGGCGAACCATTGGAAAGGAAAGAGCACCGTTCATCACACACAGCTCTCCGACCATTCGTCGCGTCTTCACTCCTCGCCGGCTGTCACGTCGCGGTGATACCTCGCCCAAGCTGAAGAGCCTCTCGCCGGCGATTTACTCTCAGAGGATACGAATGGCACATCCTTTCAAAAGGCAGATGGCTGCCCTGGCATGGGCGTGTTCGGTGGCCGCCGCCATGTGGGCGCCGCCTGCTCACCCGAAACCGCCTCCGAAGACCGCAGCCGCGGCCAGTGCAGCGTGTTTTTATGAACATGTCAACTTCCAGGGAGCGTCGTTCTGCAGCAATGCGGACAACGGCTGGGTGGGCTCGTCCTGGAACGACCGCATCTCCTCCGTCAAAGTGGCGCCTGGCGCGCAGGTGACCCTGCATGAGCACCGAAACCACGGCGGCCGCACGCTGACCTTGGATGGCGATACGGTGAACCTCGTGCCACTGGGCATGAATGACCTCGCCTCGTCGTTCAAGGTCAGCAGCGGCGACGGCAATACGGCTGACCTGGATGTCAAATGCACCCCGACCGTCGTGCTTGCGCTGGAGGACACCGACCCGCAGCGCAGCCGGCTGTTCCTCGATGTCTCGGGCGACAACCCCGAGGCTTTCATGCAGGACATCGGCCGCAAGGTCTGTCGCACGCTCTACAAGCGCGCCAGCGAGATCCGCACTGCAAGCCGCGTGAAATTGATCGTCCGCTACGCACCCGGTGAAGTGGCGTGGAAGGCGGGCGACGGCGCCGACATCACCGTGATGATCAGCACCGCCCATCTGCAGAGCGTGAAGAACCAGAACCGCGATGTCGGCAAGGAAATCAAGGGCATCCTGTTCCACGAGATGACCCACATGTACCAGCAGGACGATAGCGATGGCCACGGCGCCGATGCCGGACTCATCGAAGGCATCGCCGACACGGTGCGTTTCAGGAACGGCTTCGTGCCCGACGGCGCCCAGCCCAACCCCAACGGCCGCTGGAATGACGGCTATCGCACCACCGCCTTTTTCCTGCTGTGGCTCGACGAGCGGTACGACTCCTTCATCTACCAGCTGAACCGGACGATGGATACGCAGGATGGCAAGACGTGGACGCCTGAGTCGTTCAAGACCATCACCGGCAAGGCGGTCGACCAACTCTGGACGGACTACCGCAACGCCAATTGACATCGACGGGGCGACGGCGTTCGGGCAGGCGAATCAGGGGTGCTGGCGCCTGTCATCGCCTTACCCGTCTTGGCTTTTTTCCTTTGCAATCGCCACGATCTCCTTGCGCACGGGGCCCTCCACCTGGCCGCCGAGTTCACGGACCGCCTCGGAGGCCTTGCTGCCCGCCGCGACCTGGCCCGAAATGCGGATCGCCGCCGCGCCGATCTTGGCGGCGGGGTGGGGAATCATGCCGACCGCCGCAGCCAGGGTTTGCGAGGCCGCCACCCCGGCCGCGACCGACTGACCCTCGTAGGTGACCCGCTCAGAGACGCTCTTGGCGAAGTCGTCCACGCCGGCTTGGGACGTCGTGACGCCGGCATAGAGCCCGCGCGCGGCAGCGACTACGGAGTTCTCGGTCGACTGCGCCGCCGCCTTCGCCAGTCGCACGCCATCCCCGGTCGTGAGCTGACCGCCTTGGGCGATCTTCACCGCTCCCTGGACGAACTGCACATCGGACTTCACATCGTCCACCATCCGGGCCGCATGTTCGGCGGCGCGCTCGGGGTTGCGCGCGATGGTCATCAGCTTGTCCGCCGCGTTGCGCCGGTTCTCGATCTGTGACAAGCCGCCGTGCACCAGAGGGTTCGGCGCTTCCGAACCCAGCCGGGCCCGCTGCGCCAGGCCGCCGAGCACCTCGTCGCCCCGGCGAAGCGGCGCGGTGGGCCGCGGTGTCGGTGCGGCTTCACGTGGTTGCTGGGACATCCGGTCGATCGCCACCCCGGTCAGGATGGTTGCGCCGGTCTGCGCGACTTTTCTGAACACATTCACCTCCACATGGATGGGCTTGCGGGCGATGCCCTGGTCGCACAGGTCGACCCGTTGCCGGCCTTGCGTCGATCTGTTCCACGCAAACGTGGCCCAGGGGTTGTACCTTATGCAGGGAGCGGGCCGGGCCCCGGCGGCATGCGAAGCGGGGCGGCTGAATACGAAGGTCAACGGACGACGAGCACACGGCCAATGGACTGAGCAGCACGGCGAAGTGGGGGATTGGAGGCCTGCGTGAGCCACTGAGAGTCCGGCGGCAGCCATACCTTTAACATGGGTGTGTCTCACACACCTTACGTTTCATGGCCAGCGATCCGATGCACCTTCGCCGCTTGACGGCTGCCGATGCCGAAGCCTTTTCGGCGCTGCGCCGCGCCATCACCGCGGACAACCCGGTGCCCATGGGGCGTTAAGTTTCGTGCAGTACGGCGTGGAGCCGGACGCTGTCTTTCTGTCAGGTGCGTACCACGACGGGGTTCACATGAGTCTGCTGATCCAGCGATCCTGACTTTTCCATCGAGCGGACGTTCGACCACTTGCCATCGTCTTCTCCGACGATGCACCGGCTCCGCGTCAAGACGCCAGCGCATCCAGCAGGTCCGATTCCATCTCCAGCTGCACCTTGCTCTGGCGCAGCGCCGGCCCGTCGATCAGGAAGGTGTCCTCGACCCGCTCGCCCAGGGTCGTGACCTTGGCCAACTGCAGATTCACCCCGTATTTCGCCAACACCCGGGCGATCGAATACAGCAGGCCCGAGCGGTCGCTGGCCGACACGCTCAACAGCCAGTGCTGCGCCCGCTCGTCGGGCCGCAGCAGCACGCGCGGCTTGACGGGGAAGGACTTGACCCGCCGCGACAGCCGGCCGCGGCTGGGCTCGGGCAGGGGGCCGGTGTTGACCAGGGCCTGGCCCAGCTGGGTCTCCACCAGCGAGATCAGGTCGCGGTAGTGGTGGTCCAGGCTGGGCGAGATCACCTGAAAGGTGTCCAGGGCATAGCCGGTCTTGGTGGTGTGGACCTTGGCGTCCAGGATGCTGAAGCCGGCGCTGTCGAAATACCCGCAGATGCGCGCGAACAGGTCGGCCCGGTCGGGCGAGTAGACCAGCACCTGCAGGCCCTCGCCGATCGGCGACAAGCGTGCACGCACCACCGGCTTGTCGGTCGCGACATAACGCCACAGCGAGCGCGTGTGCCAGGCGATGTCGCCCGCATCGTGGCGCGCGAAATAGCTCAGCTCCAGCGTCTTCCACAGCGCTTCCTGGGTGCCGGGCAGCAGCGAATACAGGTTCAGCGTGTGCAGGGCCTCCTGCTTGCGCGCCTCGATCTCGGTGTCGAGATTGGGCTTGCCACCACCGAGGGCGCGCAAGGTCAGGCGGTAGAGATCCTCGAGCAGCTTGCCCTTCCAGGCGTTCCACACCTTGGGGCTGGTGCCGCGGATGTCGGCCACCGTGAGCAGGTAGAGCGCGGTCAGGTAGCGCTCGTCGCCGACCGTGGACACGAAACGCTGGATCACGTCCGGGTCGCTCAGGTCTTCCTTCTGCGCCATGCGCGACATGGTCAGGTGGTGCCGCACCAGGAACTCGATCAGCCGCGTGTGTTCCTTCGGGATCTGATGGTCGCGGCAGAAGCGCCGCACCTCCTCGGCGCCCAGGTCGGAGTGGTCACCGCCCCGGCCCTTGGCGACGTCGTGGAACAGCGCCGCGACATACAGCACATACGGGTCCTCGAACTGCGCCGCGAGCTGCGAGCAGAAAGGGTACTCGTGGGCGTGCTCCGGCACGAAAAAACGCCTCACGTTGCGCAGCACCATCAGGATGTGCTGGTCCACCGTGTAGACGTGGAAGAGGTCGTGCTGCATGCGCCCGACGATGCGGCGGAACACCCACAGGTAGCGCCCCAGCACGCTGGTCTGGTTCATCAGCCGGAAGGCGTGGGTCTGGCCCAGCGGCGCCTTCAGGATCCTCAGGAAGGTCGCGCGGTTGGCGGGGTCGCGGCGGAACTCACCGTCCATCAGCTCGCGGGCGTTGTAGAGCGCACGCAAGGTGCGCGCCGACAGCCCCTTGATGCCCGGCGTCTCCTGGTAAACGAGGAAGGTGCGCAGAATGGCATGCCGGTCGCGTTCGTAGAGGTCGTCACTGGCGACCTCCAGCATGCCCGCACGGTCGAAAAACTGTGCGTCGATCGGCCGCATCGGCGCATCCTGCGAGCCGCTGATGCGCTCCTCGATATTGAGCATCAGGATCTGGTTCAGCTGCGCCACCGCCTTGGCCGCCCAGTAGTAGCGGTGCATCAGCGCCTCGGACGCGCGCCGCGCCTTGGTGGCCTGGAACCCGAAGGTCTCGGCCACCGAGGTCTGCAGGTCGAACACCAGGCGGTCCTCGCGCCGCCCCGCCACCAGATGCAGGCGGGCGCGGATCAGCTTGAGCATGCCTTCGTTGCGCTGCAACTGCTTCACTTCGAAGGGGGTCACCAGGCCGCGCGCGGCGAGCTCCGACCAGGTCTTGCCCAGGCCGGCCGCGCGGGCCACCCACAGCACCACCTGCAGGTCGCGCAGGCCGCCGGGGCTTTCCTTGCAGTTGGGCTCCAGGGAGTAGGGCGTGTCCTCGTACTTCTGGTGGCGCTGGTGCATCTCCAGCGTCTTGGCGCGCAGGAAGGCGCCGGGCTCCAGCCGGCCCTCGTAGGCGCGGCGGAACTGCTGGTACAAGGCCTTGGAGCCGCACAGGTAGCGGGATTCGAGCAGCGCCGTCTGCACCGTGACGTCGCGCTCCGCCTCCTCCAGGCACTCGGCCACGGTGCGCACGCTGGAGCCGATTTCCAGCCCGATGTCCCAGCAGGCGGTGATGAAACCCTCGATGCTGGACTTGAGCGCGTCGTTGCCGTCGTGCACGAGCGTGGTGTCGTCCGGCAGCAGCACCAGGACGTCGACGTCGGAGTAGGGGAAAAGCTCGCCGCGGCCATATCCGCCGACGGCAATCAGGGCCGCGCCCTTGGGCAGGAAGGCATGCTGCCAGAGGCCCTCCAGCGTGTCGTCGACATGGCGGGCCAGGCCCTTGAGCAGACGGTGGGCGGCCGCGGCGCTGGGCCGGGCCTGGCGGAACACCTCCAGGATGTCGGCCTTGCCCTTGCGGAAGCGCGCACGCAGGTCGGTCACGTCACCCGGCGCGACCACCGGGGCCGCTGAATCGCGGGTCAGGGTCGTCATGCCGAGGGGGCGGCTCAGGCGGCAGCAGCCGGGGCGTTGACGAATTCGGGCACCGGCGGGTAGCCCGCCGACAGCGTCAGGACTTCGTAGCCGGTGTCGGTGACGAGCACGGTGTGCTCCCACTGCGCCGACAGCGAGCGGTCCTTGGTGACGATGGTCCAGCCGTCGGGCATTTCCTTGATCTCGCGCCGGCCGGCGTTGATCATGGGCTCGATCGTGAAGATCATGCCGGGCTTGAGCTCCTCCAGCGTGCCGGGGCGCCCGTAGTGCAACACCTGGGGCTCCTCGTGAAACTTCTGGCCGATGCCGTGGCCGCAGAACTCGCGCACCACCGAGTAGCCCGACTTTTCGGCGAAGGTCTGGATCGTGTGGCCGATGTCGCCCAGGCGGGCTCCGGGTTTGACCTTCATGATGCCGCGCCACATCGCTTCATAGGTGATCTGGCACAGCCGCCTGGCCTGGATCGAGCCCTCGCCGACGACGAACATGCGGCTGGTGTCGCCGTGCCAGCCGTTCTTGATGACGGTGACGTCGATGTTCAGGATGTCACCGTTCTTGAGCGGCCGGTCGTTGGGGATGCCGTGGCAGATCTGGTGGTTGATCGAGGTGCAGATCGACTTGGGGTAGGGCGTGTAGCCCGGCGGCGCATAGTTCAGCGGCGCGGGAACGGCACCCTGCACGCCGGTGATGTAGTCGTGGGCCAGCTTGTCCAGCGCCTCGGTCGTGACCCCGGGCAGCACATGCGGCGTCAGGTAGTCCAGGACTTCGGAGGCCAGGCGGCCGGCCAGACGCATGCCGTCCAGGTCGGCGCCGGATTTGATCGTGATGCTCATGGAGCGCGATTATCTCAGGCGCTGGCGTCCGCTGCAGCGGCGCGACCGGTAAAATCTCCGGCTCCGTGGGCATCCGCGCCGGGTGCCCCAAGCGCTCTCCCACCCCACCCGAGTTCTCCAGCGTGACCGCGACTGCCCACCACCTCCTCCACTTCGAGGGCGGCAATGCCCTTTCAGCGTTCCGAGCCCAGGCCCTGTTGCCACAGTTGCAGGCCGTCAGCCCGCGTATCACGGCCGTGCACGCCCGCCATGTGCACTGGGTCTGGGCGCCGCAGGCGCTCGCCGGCGCCGAGCAGGAGACGCTGGCTGCGCTGCTGACTTATGGCGAGCCCTATGCCGGCCCGGCCGAGGGCGAGCTGATCGTCGTCACGCCGCGCCTGGGCACCGTGTCGCCCTGGGCCTCCAAGGCCACCGACATCGCCCACAACTGCGGCCTGGCCGTCAAGCGTGTGGAAAGAGTCACGGAATACCGCCTGACGCTCAAGACCGGCCTGCTCGGCGGTGTCAAGCACCTGACGCCGGCCGAGCTCCAGGCCGCCGCGGCGCTGCTGCACGACCGCATGACCGAGAGCGTGCTGCTGGAGCGCTCAGCCGCCGCCCATCTGTTCGACGAGCAGCCGGGCAAGCCGATGGAGCACGTCGACGTGCTCGGCCAGGGCCGCGCGGCGCTGGTGGCGGCCAACCGCGACTTCGGCCTGGCGCTCTCGGACGACGAGATCGACTACCTGGTGCAGGCGTTCACAACACTCAAGCGCAATCCGAGCGACGTCGAGCTGATGATGTTCGCGCAGGCCAACAGCGAGCACTGCCGGCACAAGATCTTCAACGCGCGCTTTACCATCGACGGCGTCGAGCAGGAGCGCTCGATGTTCCAGATGATCCGCAACACGCACCAGCTGGCGCCCGCTTACACCGTGGTGGCCTACTCCGACAACGCGGCGGTGATGGAAGGCGGCCCGATCGAGCGCTGGGCCCCCGCCGGCCACGCCGACGCCCCGCAATACGTGGCCCGGCCGGAGCTGGCCCACGTGCTGATGAAGGTCGAGACCCACAACCACCCGACGGCGATTTCGCCCCATCCCGGCGCCTCGACTGGCGCGGGCGGCGAGATCCGCGACGAGGGGGCGACCGGTCGCGGCGCCAAGCCCAAGGCCGGCCTGACCGGGTTCTCGGTCTCCAACCTGCAACTGCCCGGCACATCCGAGCCCTGGGAGCGCGCGCCCTACGGCAAGCCCGAGCACATCGCCAGCCCGCTGCAGATCATGATCGACGGCCCGCTCGGCGGTGCGGCCTTCAACAACGAGTTCGGCCGGCCCAACCTGGGTGGCTACTTCCGGGTCTACGAGCAGACCGTGGACGGCGTGCGACGCGGCTACCACAAGCCCATCATGATCGCCGGCGGCCTGGGCAGCATCCCCGACAGCCAGACCCACAAGCTGCCCTTCGGTGCCGGCACCCTGCTGATTCAGCTGGGCGGCCCCGGCATGCGCATCGGCATGGGCGGCGGCGCGGCCAGCTCGATGGCGGCGGGCGTCAACGCCGCCGAGCTGGACTTCGACTCGGTGCAGCGCGGCAACCCCGAGATCCAGCGCCGCGCCCAGGAGGTCATCAACCACTGCTGGAGCCTCGGCGAGCGCAACCCCATCCTGGCGATCCACGATGTCGGCGCCGGCGGCATTTCCAATGCCTTCCCGGAACTGGTGGACGGCGCCGAGAAGGGCGCGACCTTCGACCTGCGCAAGGTGCCGCTGGAGGAGAGCGGCCTGGCGCCCAAGGAGATCTGGTGCAACGAGAGCCAGGAGCGGTATGTCCTGGCGATCGCGCCCGAGAGCCTTGCGCTGTTCGAGAGCATGTGCGAGCGCGAGCGCTGCCCCTTCGCCGTGATCGGCGTCGCCACCGACGAGCGCGAGCTGGTGCTCGAGGACGGCCCCGGCGGCGAGCGGCCCATCGACATGCCGATGGACGTGCTGCTCGGCAAGCCGCCCAAGGTGCACCGCGACGTCCAGCGGGTGCAGCGCCGGGGCGCGCCGCTGCCGCTGGCTGATGTGTCGCTCGAGCAGGTCGGCACAGACGTGCTGCGCCATCCGACCGTGGCGAGCAAGCGTTTCCTCATCAGCATCGGCGACCGCACCGTGGGCGGCCTGAGCCACCGCGACCAGATGGTCGGGCCCTGGCAGGTGCCGGTGGCCGACTGCGCGGTCACGCTGGCCGACTACGCCGGCTTCGCGGGTGAAGCGATGAGCATGGGCGAGCGCACGCCGCTGGCCAGCCTCGACGCCCCGGCCTCGGGCCGCATGGCGGTGGCCGAGGCCATCACCAACCTGCTGGCCGCGCCGATCGAGCTGCCGCGCGTCAAGCTCTCGTGCAACTGGATGGCCGCCTGCGGCGAGGCCGGCGAAGACGCCGCGCTCTACGACACGGTGAAGGCCGTGGGCATGGAGCTGTGCCCGGCGCTCGGCGTCTCGGTCCCGGTGGGCAAGGATTCGTTGTCGATGCGCACCCGCTGGAGCGAAGGCGACCGCCAGAAGCAGGTGACGGCGCCGGTCTCGCTGATCGTCTCGGCCTTCGCCAGCATCGCCGATGTGCGCGGCACCCTGACCCCGCAGCTGCGCACCGACCAGGGCGACAGCACGCTGATCCTGGTCGACCTGGGCCAGGGCCGCAACCGCCTGGGCGGCTCGATGCTGGCCCAGGTGCTGGGCCAGCCCGGCGATACGGTGCCGGATCTGGACGATCCCGAGGCGCTGAAGCAGCTGGTCGCGGCCGTCAACCGCCTGCGTGCCGACGGGCTGCTGCTGGCCTATCACGACCGCTCCGACGGCGGCCTGTGGGCGGCGGTGTGCGAGATGGCCTTTGCCGGCCATTGCGGCGTGTCGCTGAACGTCGACCTGCTGGTCACCGAAGGCGACGGCATCAGCGACAGCCGTGCCGAATACGGCGACTCCAAAAACTGGGCGGCCCAGGTCAGCGGCCGCCGCAACGAGCTGATGCTGCGTGCGCTGTTCGCCGAGGAGATCGGCGTCGTGCTGCAGGTGCGCACCGCCGAGCGCGACAGCGCGCTGCAGACGCTGCGGGAATTCGGCCTGTCGCGCCACACCCACGTGATCGGCAAGCCCAACGACCGCGGCGTGATCGAGGTCTGGCGCGACGCCAAGCTGCAGTACTCGGCGCCACTGGCGCAGCTGCACAAGGCCTGGGACGAGGTGTCGTGGCGCATCGCGAAGCTGCGCGACAACCCGGTCTGCGCCGACAGCGAGCACGACGCGGTGGGCCGCGAGGACGATCCGGGGCTGCACATCAAGCTCAGTTTCGACCCGAACGACGACGTCGCGGCCGCCTTCATCGGGAAGGCCCGCCCCAAGGTCGCCATCCTGCGCGAGCAGGGCGTCAACTCGCACCTGGAGATGGCCTATGCCATGTCCCAGGCCGGCTTCGACACCTATGACGTGCACATGAGCGACCTGCAGCGCGGCGGAGCGCACCTGGAGACCTTCCGGGGCATCGTCGCCTGCGGCGGCTTCAGCTACGGCGACACGCTGGGAGCCGGCGAAGGCTGGGCGCGTTCGGTGATGTTCAACCCGCGGCTGGCGGAGCAGTTCCGGGCGTTTTTCGGACGCGGGGACACCTTCGCGCTGGGCGTCTGCAACGGCTGCCAGATGATGGCGGCGCTGGCCTCCATCATCCCGGGCGCCCAGGCCTGGCCCAGGTTCACGCGCAACAAGAGCGAGCAGTTCGAGGCGCGCCTGAGCCTGGTCGAGGTGCTCGACAGCCCGTCGATCTTCTTCACCGGCATGGCCGGCAGCCGGCTGCCGGTGGCGGTGGCACACGGCGAGGGGTATGCCGACTTCTCGCAGCGCGGCAACGCGAGCGAGGTGCACGCCGCGATGCGTTTCGTCGACCACCACGGCCTGGCGACCGAGACCTACCCGGCCAACCCGAATGGCAGCCCGGGCGGCCTGACCGCGGTGACGACGGCCGACGGCCGTTTCACGGTGCTGATGCCGCACGCCGAGCGCGTGTTCCGCAATGTGCAGATGAGCTGGACCAGCGGCGATGCGGCGCAGGTCAGCCCGTGGATGCGGATGTTCCGCAATGCGAGGAAGTGGGTGGGGTGAGGGCGTTCAGGCGCGCGAGGGGCTGCGCAGCTCGGCCGGCGTCCAGCCGGGATGCGGTTTGGCCTGGTCCAGGATGTGCGGCGGGAGTTGTCCGTCCTCGACCCACATGCGCGCCGTTCGCGCTTCCACCGGGATGCCACCGATGTCCAACGCGCTTCGCGTCAGGAACACGCCCGCGTTTTCGCCCGCGATGTTGTCGTACTGGTTCAGCCAGGCGTCCTGAAGCGCGAAGCGCTCGGGCTCGGGCGTGAGCCCGGCCTCGGCTTCTGCGCGCAGCTGGGCGTCGGTGACCAGGTGGCCGACCTCGAAGTAGAACGGGTTGCGATCGACGCCCTGTTCTTTCGGTGTCCGGTGGATGTCGTCGCCGGAGCGGCCGATCAGGTCCTCATGCTGTCGTGTCGGCGGTTTGCGGAAGGCCTTGATCTTGGGGTCGGCATCGGCGCCGCCCCGGCTCCGGTCTTCGAGCAGAAAACGCAGCGGGTGGTCGGTCTGCGCGCAGATCTCGCGGAGGGCCCGATTTCGGACCTGCTGCCGGGGTTGCAGGTACCAGGGCAGCTCGGCGCTTGGCCCTGCCGAAGAGGTCGGGGCCTGGGGACGCTGGCGGCGCGGCGCCAGGGCGCTGTCCGCCACGGGCCCTGCGGGCGCGACGCTTGCGGCCGGCAGTGGGGCGGCGGGCGGGGACGGCGGGAATGGGGGGAGCGAGCGGGGCCCTATCGGACCGAGGTGGGACATGCGTCTTCTCCGGCTGGCTGCGCGTGCGCGATCGCATCGCGAGCAGACGCAGCGAGTGTCCCGCCGCAGCTCGATCTGATCCCGTCACTGGGCGAAGCGGTTCGCGATGCTGCGAAACCGGAGTCCGGGAACCGCGGAGCTCAGGCGGCCGCCAGGGCTACAAGTGCGCGTCGATCACCGCCCGCACCAGCCGCGAGGCCGGCGCCGTCAGCTCGCCGAGTTGCGCGACCCGGTCTTCCTCGATGGCCTGCAGCACCCACTCGTGGATCGCCCCCACCAGCGCCACCGCAGTGCCGGTCCCGAGCGGGCGCGGCGCTCCGCCCGACGCAGCACTGTTCACGACACCGACGATGAAGTCGGCGAGCGCCTGGTGCCCGCGCCTGCGTGCCTGCAGGCCGCGCGGCCCGAGCGCCAGAATCTCGATGAACAAGGTGCGCAACAGCCCCGGTTCGCTGGCCAGGGCGCTCATGTAGGCCCCGACCGCTTGTTCCACCTGGACATGCCAGTCGCGGGCCGGGTCGATCGCCGCCTTCAAGACGTCCAGCGCCTGCTGGCTCGCATGCTCGTACAAGGCGATCAGGCAGTCGGGCTTGGCCTCGAAGTGCTGATAAAAGGTCCGCTTGGAAACCCTCGCGCCGGCCGCGATGTCGGCGATCGTGGTGTCGGCATATCCTTTGGTGGCGACGCAGGCGGCCATCGCCTGCATCAGCCGGGCGCGGTGTTCGCCGGCCGGCAGGGGAGCGGCCGGGGCGGCGGCCGGCGGCAGGACGTCGGTGCTTTCGTGCATGCCGCATTCTCCTCTGACGCAGTTGGTACTTGACAGTACCATGTCCGCTTGGCACAGTCCCTGTCATGCGGTACGGCTTAGTACCGCGTCTTTGGAGTCCGAGATGGCCGAACTCGTCGTGCGACGTCTGCTGATCGATCTGACCGAACCGTTTCCGCGCCATTGGAATGGTGGCGACGCCTTCAAAAGCGCCTTTCTGAACGCCTTGTCGATGAGCTTTCCGGTGGGCGAGCAGTTTTTCATCGACGCGGTGCGCGAGGGGGTGAAGGCGCTGCCGGCCGCGGAGCAGGAGCGCTTCAAGGCCGAGGTGGCGGGTTTCATCGGGCAGGAGGCGACACACCGGCGCATCCACGGCCTGTTCAACGGCCACCTGCAGCGGCAGGGTTATGCCAACACCTGGGAGACCCGTGCCAAAAAACGCATCGAGCGCATGCGCGGCCTCAACGTGCGCCACCCGCTGGCCGTCACCGCCGCCTACGAGCATTTCACCGCCATCCTGGCCGAGCACTTGCTGGCCTACCCGCACACCATCTCGGACGACGTGCCGCGCCTGAAGACGATGTGGCTGTGGCACGCCGCCGAGGAGTCGGAGCACAAGAGCACCGCCTTCGACCTGTACCAGGCGCTGGGCGGCAACCACAAGTGGCGCATGCGCTGGTTCTACATCGTCACGCTCTACTTCATGGTCGACGCGACACGGCAGACCGTGCGCAACCTGTGGCACGACGGCGAGCTGTTCAAGTGGCGCACCTGGAAGAGTGCAGCGAGTTTCCTGTTCGGCGCCGAAGGCCTGGTGAGCCGTACCTGCAAGGCCTGGGGCGCCTACAAGTCGGACAACTTCCATCCGACCCAGCAGGAAACCGACCGCTCCGCGACCTGGCTGCGCGATCATGCGGCCCAGTTCACGGTCGTGGGGCAGGGCCGTTGAGCGCAGCTTGAGGCGCCCTCGCCACGGCGGCGGCTCGCGCCGGTCGCCGCGTTGAGACGGCGAGCCGGCACAATCGCGGCATGACGCCGACCGCCGCCGCTGCTTCGCGCTCCCTGCGCTTCGACCGCCTCGACGCCCTGCGCGCCTTTGCCATCCTGTGGATGGCGGTGTTCCACTTCTGTTTCGATCTGAACCACTTCAGTCTCATCGAGAAGCAGAACTTCTACACGGATCCGTTCTGGACCGTGCAGCGCAGCTGCATTGTCTCGCTCTTCCTTTTTGTCTCAGGCCTGGGACAGGCCGTCGCTTGGCAACAGGGGCAGGGCTGGCGGCGCTTCTGGCGCCGCTGGGCCCAGGTGGCGGGCTGTGCACTGCTGGTGAGCGCCGGGTCCTTCCTCATGTTCCCGAAAAGTTTTATCTACTTCGGGGTGCTGCACGGCATTGCGGTGATGCTGATCCTCACCCGCCTTACCGCGGGCTGGGGGCGCTGGCTGTGGCCGCTGGGCCTGGCGGCGATCGCGCTGCCGCACCTCGTGCAGCACGCGTGGTTCGACACCCGCTGGACCAATTGGCTGGGTCTCGTGACCCGCAAGCCGGTCACCGAAGACTATGTGCCGCTGCTGCCCTGGCTGGGTGTGATGTGGTGGGGCATGGCGGCGGGGCAGTGGGTGCTGCGCGAGCGGCCGCACTGGTTCAGCGGCCGGCTGATGCCGGGCCTGCATCCGCTGGCCGTGCTGGGCCGCTGGAGCCTGAGCTTCTACATGCTGCACCAGCCGGTGCTGATCGGCCTGTTGACAGCATGGGTGGCCTTGACGCGCTGAGCGGCTTGCGTTCCCCTCGCGTTCTTGCCGCTTTGATCGCCTTCAAGGCGCGTTTTCTGCTTCCCATGATTTGCTTGCCGTCTCGCTTCGTGTGAGCCGACCGCGTGCCCGGCACTTTCGCGCGAAGGTGCTCACCTGCTGGTTGTTGTTCTCCTATGAAATTCACCTCTTTGCGTCAGGACTGGTTGTCCAATGCCCGCGGTGACCTGCTGTCGGGCCTGGTCGTGGCGCTGGCGCTCATTCCGGAAGCCATTGCCTTCTCCCTGATCGCGGGGGTCGATCCCAAGGTCGGCCTCTACGCGTCCTTCTGCATTGCGGTGGTCACCGCCTTCGCGGGCGGCCGTCCGGGCATGATCTCGGCGGCGACCGGCGCCATGGCCCTCGTGATGGTGGACCTGGTCAAGGCGCACGGCCTGCAATACCTGCTGGCCGCCACGCTGCTCACCGGCGTGTTCCAGATCCTCGCCGGCGTGCTGCGCCTGGGCGGGCTGATGCGTTTCGTCTCCCGCTCGGTCATCACCGGCTTCGTCAATGCGCTGGCGATCCTGATCTTCATGGCGCAGCTGCCCGAGCTGATCGGCGCCCCCTGGGAGGTGTACGCGATGGTGGCGGTCGGCCTCGCCATCATCTATCTGTTTCCCAGCCTGACCCGGGCGATCCCTTCACCGCTGGTCTGCATCGTCGTCCTGACGGCCGTCTCCATCGGGCTCGGGATCGACGTGCGCACGGTGGGCGACCTGGGCGAGCTGCCCGACAGCCTGCCGGCGTTCCTGATGCCCGACGTGCCGTGGACGCTGGACACCTTGCGCATCATCGCGCCGGTCTCGGCGACGCTGGCGGCGGTGGGGCTGCTGGAGTCGATGATGACCGCCGCGATCGTCGACGACCTGACCGACACGCCGAGCGACAAGAACCGCGAGTGCGTCGGGCAGGGTGCCGCGAACCTCGTGGCCGGCCTGTTCGGCGGCATGGCGGGCTGCGCGATGATCGGGCAGTCGGTCATCAACGTGAAGTCCGGTGGGCGCGGGCGGCTCTCGACCCTGGTGGCAGGGGTTTTCCTGCTGATCCTGGTGGTGTTCCTCGGCGACTGGGTCCGGAGGATCCCGATGGCCGCGCTGGTCGCCGTCATGATCATGGTCTCGATCGGCACCTTCAGCTGGGCTTCGGTGCGCCAGCTGAGGACCCGTCCCGCCAGCTCCAGCCTGGTGATGCTCGCCACCGTGGCGGTGGTCCTCGCGACGCACGACCTGGCCCGCGGCGTGTTGGTCGGCGTGTTCCTCAGCGGTCTGTTTTTTGCGAACAAGGTGGCCCGCGTGCTGCATGTCGACAGCGAGGCCTCGGACGAGGGCAGGCAGCGCACCTACCGGGTGGCCGGGCAGGTGTTTTTCGCGTCGGCGGAGCGGTTCGTCTCTGCCTTCGACTTCAAAGAGGTGCTGCAGAAGGTGCACATCGACGTGAGCCAGGCCCACTTCTGGGACATCACCGCGGTCAACGCGCTGGACAAGGTGGTCCTCAAGTTCCGGCGTGAGGGCGCCGAGGTCGAGGTGAGCGGCCTGGACGCGGCGAGCAGGACGCTGCTCGACCGCTTTGGGCAACAGAACCAGGCGGGTGGCGCGACAGCCCGGCGGGCCAGCGAGGAGGCCAGACACGCATGACCAGGGTGTTCGCCTGCATTGACGGGGTCTTCAATTCCGCGGCGGTGTGCGACTACGCGGCGTGGGCGGCGCAGCGCTTGGACGCGCCGCTGGCCTTCCTGCATGTGCTGGACCGGCATCCCGAGCGTGCCCCGGTGCACGACCTCAGCGGCGCCATCGGGCTGGGCGCCCAGGAGACCCTGCTGGAGCAACTCAGCACGCTGGACGAGCAGCGCAGCCGCCTCGGTCAGGAGCATGGGCGGCAATTGCTGGAGGCCGCGAAGCGACGTGCGCTGGACGCCGGCGTCGAGTCGGTGGAGGCACGGCAACGCCACGGCGAACTGGTCGAGACGGTGCTGGACTTGGAGCGCGGCGCGCGGCTGTTCGTTGTGGGCGAACACCATCGCGCGGCCGGCGGCGCGAGGCTGCACCGGGACCACCATGTCGAGCGGGTCGTGCGCAGCGTCAAGCGCCCGGTGCTGGTCGTGACACCTCAGGTCTATACGCCGCCGCGGCGTTTTGCGCTGGCCTTCGACGGCAGCCCGGCGAGCCGCAGGACCGTTGAAATCCTCGCGCTGAGTCCCTTGCTGCGCGGGCTGTTCTGCCTGCTCGTGATGGTGGGCGAAGAGAGCCCGATGGCGCTGGAGCAGATCATGTGGGCGCGCGGGATGCTGACGGAGGCGGGGTTTGCCGTCGAAGCGGCCATCGTCCCCGGCGAGGCCGAGACGGCGCTGGCGGTGCAGGTGCGCGAGCGCGAGGTCGACTTGCTGGTGATGGGCGCCTACGGCCATTCGCGCATTCGTCAGCTGATTGTCGGCAGCACGACAACCACGCTGCTGCGGAGCAGCGAGGTGCCGGTGCTGGTCGTGCGTTGACACGGCGGGGGCGGCGCAAGAAAAAAGGCGCCAGCGGCGCCTTTTTTTCCATCGGTTCAATCCGCTCCCGCGGAACACCGTCGCTTCACTGCGAGAACTTGTAGTCCGTCTTCGCGCCGTTGCGCAGGTCGTCGCGGAACTTGGCCATCTTCTGCTGCGTCAGGCTCTGCTGGATCTGCGGCTTGACTTCCTCGATCGAGGGCACCTTGGCGTCGCGCACGTCCTCGAGCTTGATGACGTGGTAGCCGAACTGCGACTTCACGGGCGTGGACGTGACCTCACCCTTCTTCAGCGCGACCATGGCCTGCGAAAACTCGGGCACATAGCTGCCAGCCGCGGCCCAGTCCAGGTCGCCGCCATTGGTGGCCGAGCCGGTGTCCTTCGAGTTCTTTTTCGCCAGGTCCTCGAACTTCGCGCCGCCCTTGATCTGGGCGATCAGCTTTTTCGCGGCGTCTTCCTTTTCCACCAGGATGTGGCGGGCGCGGTATTCCTTGTCGCCGGCCTGGCCCTTGAACTTGTCGTACTCGGCCTTGATCTCGGCGTCGGTGACCGGGTTCTTCTGCTGGTAGTCGGCGAACAGCTCGCGGATCAGCAGGGTCTGGCGTGCCAGCTCCAGCTGCTGCTTGTAGGTGTCGGAGCTGTTCAGGCCGCGCTTCTCGGCTTCCTGCAGGAAGATCTCCCGCAGCACGACTTCGTCCTTGACCTGGCGCTCCAGGTCCGGCGTGACGGGCTGGCCCTGCTTGGAGATCTGGCTGATCAGCGCATCGGCGCGCTCCTTCGGGACCGCCTTGCCGTTGACGATGGCGATGTTCTGCGCCGATGCGATCGCAGGCGCCAGCAGCGCAGCACTCAGAGCCAGGCTCAACGCGCCGGAGGCAAAACTAGTTTTCTTCATGGAAACCTTTCTGATCGGAAGGGGAGGGCAGCGCGATGCGTGAATATTGGAAACGCCAGCCGGTGACCGGCGGCAGCGCTGGAAGGGATTCAAATTTCGTCGGGCGCGTGAGCCTGTATGGCGAGGGCGTGAATACCCTGGGGAATCAAAGGCATCAAAGCACTATACACGAGCCGGTGGCGCGCCAGCCGTGACAAACCGCAAAACCGGTCGCTCACGAGCCGCACTGAAAAGTGGCGACCTTCACGGGCGCCGGCATGGCCTGCATGGAGGTGGCTGTCGTCCTGCACCTCCAGGGCCTGCGGGGCGAACTCGGCGCGCAGCGCGGCCTCGATCTGGCTTGCATCGACCGCCATCGTCAGGCTTGCTCCTCGTTTTTCAGGTGGCGGCTCAGATAGATGCCCTGACCGACCATGAAAAGCAGCATCAGGCCGAGGGCGCCGAACATCTTGAAATTCACCCAGGTCGCGGTCGAGTAGCTGTAAGCCACGTAGATATTCAGCAAACCCATCAGCCCGAAAAAGGCGATCCAGGCGAAGTTCAACCGCTGCCACACGGTGGCGGGCAAGTCGACCTGGGTGCCCATCAGCGCCTGCAGCAGGTTTTTGCGAAACACCGCGTGGCTGATCCAGAAGGAGGCGCCCATGACCCAGTACAGCACGCTGGGCTTCCACTTGATGAAGGTCTCGTTGTGGAACCAGATCGTCGCGCCGCCCATCACCGTGACCAGCACCAGGCTCACCCACAGCATCTTGTCGACCTTGCGCCGGCGTGCCTTCAGCCAGAGGATCTGCGCCGCGGTGGCGAGGATCACGACCACGGTGGCCAGCAGAACCGGAGCCTCCTTGGCGCCGACGACCCCGCCGGAGACCATGAAGCCCAGCCAGTCGGTGGCGACCGAGGCGGCCCAGTCGGCGCGCCCCTCGGCGTACTTGAACATGCCGAAGAACAGGATCACCGGCAGGAAGTCGAACAGGAGTTTCATCGGTGTGTGTGGGGGCGCGCCCGGGCGGGCGGCGCCCGGGTCCGTCAGTCTTTTCGTTCGGCGAAGTCTAACGCGGCCGAGTTGATGCAGTAGCGTTGGCCGGTCGGGCGGGGGCCGTCGTCGAAGACATGCCCCAGGTGGGCGCCGCAATGGCTGCACTTCACCTCCACGCGCACCATGCCGTGGCTGTGATCCATCTCGCGGTCGATGGCGCTTTCATCGACGGGCTGGAAGTAGCTGGGCCAGCCGCAGCCGGCGTCGAACTTGGTGCTGGAGTCGAACAGCGGCTGCCCACAGCAGACGCAGCGATAGACACCGTCGGCGCCGTGGTCCCAGTACTTGCCGGTGAAAGGACGTTCCGTCGCGGCATGGCGAGTCACCTGGTATTGCACCGGGTCGAGCTGCGCGCGCCACGCCTCGTCGCTCTTTTTTACCTTGTAGTCGTCACTCATGATGAGCAGGATACCTCGATAGACGTCGCCCAGTCGGGCGGGAAACCTGCATAGGCTTCGTGCTCGGGCTGCTCGTCGTAGGGACGCTCGAGCACTTCCAGCAGGCGCTTCACCTCGTCGTGCTCGCCGGCTGCCGAGCGTCGGATCGCCACCTCGAGCAGATGGTTCCGCAACACGTACTTCGGATTGACGAGGTCCATGCGGGCGCGCCGCTCGGGGTCGCTGCAGCCCTCTTGCGCCAGGCGCTCGCGGTAGCGGGCGGCCCAGGCGTCGAAGGCCGCGTGGTCGAGGAACAGGTCGCGCACCGCCGTGTTGTCGGCGCCGGCCCGGGTGCTGAAGCGGCCCAGACGGCGGAAGGTGATGGTGAAGTCCACCCGGTCCTGAGCCATCAAGCGCAACAGCTCGTCGGTCAGTTGGCGGTCCTGGGGCAAGGCCTGCTGCAGGCCCAGCTTGGCGCGCATGCGGGCCTCCAGGGCCTGCGGAAAGGCGGTTTTGTAGGACTCCAGCGCCTGCAGCGCGTCGTCGGTCTCGCCGATCAGCGGCAGCAGCGCCTGCGCCAGCGCGTGCAGGTTCCAGAGAGCGATATGGGGCTGGCGGTTGTAGGCGTAGCGGCCCTGGTGGTCGGAATGGTTGCAGATGTGGCCGGGGTCGAAGGCGTCGAGGAAACCGAAGGGCCCGTAGTCGATGGTCAGCCCGAGGATGGACATGTTGTCGGTGTTCATCACGCCGTGGCAGAAGCCGACCGCCTGCCACGCTGCCATCAGCTCGGCGGTGCGCACGCTGACCTGCTCCAGCAGGGCGGCATACGGGTTGGCCGCGTCCCGGCAGGCGGGATAGTAGCGCTCGATCACGTAGTCAGCCAGGCTGCGCAGCTGCTCCGGCATGTCGTGGTGCGCGAAGTGCTCGAAGTGGCCGAAGCGCACGAAGCTGGGCGCCACCCGGGTGACGACAGCGCCGGTTTCCACCGTCTCGCGCCGCACCGGCAGGTCCGACCCCACCACGGCGAGCGCGCGGGTGGTCGGGATGCCGAGCCCGTGCAGGGCCTCGGAGCAGAGAAACTCCCGGATCGACGAGCGCAGCACCGCGCGGCCGTCCCCCATGCGGGAATACGGCGTGCGCCCGCTGCCCTTGAGCTGCAGTTCCAGGCTCGTGCCCGCCGGTGTCGCCACCTCGCCGAGCAGCAGAGCCCGGCCGTCGCCGAGCTGGCCGGCCCAGACGCCGAACTGGTGCCCGCTGTAGACCGTCGCGATGGGGTCCATGCCGGGCCACGGCGTACCGCCGCTGAAACACGCGAGGCTGCCCCAGTCGCTGCGCGTCGCCCAGTCTTCGGGCCAGCCCAGCTCGCGTGCCAGGCCGGCACTGGTGGCGACCCAGAAGGGTGAGGGCAGGGCCTGGGCCGCGACGCGGGTGTGGAAGTCCTCGCCCAGCGCCGCGTAGCCCTGGGTCCACGAGAGGCTGGCGGGCGACGCCCAGGTGCAAGGTTCCTGCGGCAGGTTCATGCGGCGCAGTTTAGCCGCGCTGCCTCGGTCGCGCGCGGCGCGGGGGCTCGCAGTCGCTCCAGCGACAAGGGGCTAGGGAAAACCGCATACGCTGCACTGCAGCATGATTCCTATCATCCCCGCGACTCGCCCGTTGATTTGCGATCCCGTCCGGGGACCCGTCGGCGGCGAAAGATTCGGACTTTTGAGGAGACCACGATGCCACGCCTGATGGGCCAGATGATGCAAATGCCGTTGATGATCTCGTCCCTGCTGGTGCATGCCGCCCGGCACAACGGCGACGTGGAGATCGTCTCCAAGCGCGTCGAGGGGGACCTGCACCGCTACACCTACCGGGACGCCGAGCTGCGCTCGCGCAAGCTGGCCCAGGCCCTGGCGCGCCTGGGCTGCGAGGAGGGCGACCGGGTCGGCACCCTGGCCTGGAACGGCTACCGCCACTTCGAGATCTACTACGGCACCTCGGGTTCGGGCCTGGTCTGCCACACCGTGAACCCGCGTCTGTTCCCCGAGCAGATCGCCTGGATCATCAACGACGCCCAGGATCGGGTGCTGTGCTTCGACCTGACCTTCCTGCCGCTGATCGAGAAACTGGCGCCCCACCTGCAAAGCGTGAAGCATTTCGTGCTGATGACCGACCGCGCCCACATGCCGGCGCAGAGCCCGCTCGACCTGAAGTGCTACGACGAGCTGGTCGAGGCCGAGGACGGTCGCTACGAGTGGCCCGAGTTCGACGAGAACACCGCCTCCAGCATCTGCTACACCTCCGGCACGACAGGCAACCCGAAGGGGGCGGTGTACAGCCACCGCTCGACCCTGCTGCACGCTTTCGCCTCCGCGATGCCGGATGCGATGGAATGCTCCAGCCGCGACGTGATCCTGCCGGTGGTGCCGATGTTCCACGTCAATGCCTGGGGGCTGCCGTACTCGGTGCCGCTGGTGGGCGCCAAGCTGGTGATGCCCGGCCCGCACCTCGACGGCAAGTCGCTCTACGAGCTGTTCGAATCCGAGAAGGTGACCTTCAGCGCCGGTGTGCCGACGGTCTGGCTGGGCCTCATCAACCACGTGAAGCAGAACCAGCTGAAGTTCAGCACCTTCAGGCGCACCGTGATCGGCGGCTCCGCCTGCCCGCCGGCGATGATCCGCACGCTGGAGGACGACTTCGGCGTGCAGGTGCTGCACGCTTGGGGCATGACCGAGCTGTCGCCGCTGGGCACGCTGTCCAAGCTCAAGGCCAAGCACTTCGATCTGCCCAAGGAGGCGCAGCGCCGCCTGCTGGAAAAGCAGGGCAAGGTCATCTACGGTATCGACATGCAGATCGTCGGCGACGACGAGCAGCCGCTGCCCTGGGACGGGCAGGCCGCTGGCAACCTGGTGGTGCGCGGCCACTGGGTCATCGACCGCTACTACCGCCGCGACGACTCACCCTTGCAGGACGGCTGGTTCCCGACCGGCGACGTCGCCACCATCGATGCGGACGGCTTCATGCAGATCACCGACCGCTCGAAGGACGTGATCAAGTCCGGCGGCGAGTGGATCAGCTCGATCGACCTCGAGAACATCGCGATGGCCCACCCCGCGGTGCACGAGGCCGCGGCCATTGCCTGCAGACACGCCAAGTGGGACGAGCGGCCGCTGCTGGTGGTCGTCAAGAAGCCAGGCCAGGAGCTCAGCAAGCAGGACATTCTGGGCTTCTACGAAGGCAAGATCGCCAAGTGGCAGATCCCCGACGACGTGGTGTTCGTCGACGAGATCCCGCACACCGCCACCGGCAAGATCCAGAAGCTCAAGCTGCGCGAGCGTTTCGCCGACCACGTGCTGCCGACCTGAAGTCGCACCCGCCCGGCACACGCTGCCGGGTTGCCAACGCGCGGGCCGCCCGGCCCGCGTTTCTCGCGCCGCGTGCGCCCCTCGTTGTTCCCCTCCGTGCCCCGCGCTGCGCACCCTCGGCGCGCCCCTTCAGGCGACGCCCTTGTGCGGTGCATCGCCCTCGCATCTGCCGTGAAAAACGGCCCCTTTATCACGTCTTTGTCGCTATTGCGACAGCCCGTACGGGCAATCCCTCTGAGGCTGTGTTGGCAACTCCGCTAACCTGAGTAGGCGCATGTCGCTGCACACATACACAGGATAGGAGACCCCGCCATGCAGTTTCGCCTCGCTCACCTCCCGGCAACGATCGCCGTGGCCGCCGCCGTCTGCTGCAGCCCCGCCTTCGCGCAGAAGGGTGAAACCGTGAAGGTGGCCTGGATCGACCCGCTGAGCGGTCTGATGGCGACCGTGGGCCAGAACCAGCTCAAGAGCTTCCAGTTTTTCGCTGAGCATTTCAGCAAGAAAAACCCGGCCGGCGTGAAGTTCGAAGTCATCGGCATCGACAACAAGCTGAGCCCGCAGGAAAGCCTCAACGCGCTGAAGTCGGCCATCGACCAGGGCGTGCGCTACATCGTGCAGGGCAACGGCTCGGGCGCCGCCACCGCTCTGATCGACGCGATCAACAAGCACAACGACCGCAACCCGGGCAAGGAAGTCCTGTTCGTCAACTACGCGGCGGTCGACCCCGACCTGACGAACTCCAAGTGCAGCTACTGGCACTTCCGCGTCGACGCCGACACCTCCATGAAGATGGAGGCGCTGACCACCTTCATGAAGGACCAGCCCGAGATCAAGAAGGTCTACCTGATCAACCAGAACTACGCGCACGGTCACCAGGTCGCCAAGTTCGCGAAGGAGAACCTGAAGCGCAAGCGTGCGGACGTCCAGATCGTCGGCGAGGACCTGCACCCGCTGGCCCAGGTGCGCGATTTCGCGCCCTACATCTCGAAGATCAAGGCCTCGGGCGCCGACACCATCATCACCGGCAACTGGGGCTCCGACCTCACGCTGCTGATCAAGGCCGCCAACGACGCCGGCCTGACGGCCAAGTTCTACACCTACTACGGTGGCGTCAGCGGCACGCCGACCGCGATGGGTGCGGCGGCCGAGGGCCGGGTCTACCAGGTGGCCTACAACCACCACAACCTGCCTGGCGAGCACGCCAAGCTGATGGCCGAGTTCAAGCAGCGTTTCAACGACGACTGGTACACCGGCGCGGTCTACCACACCTACTCGATGCTGAGTGAAGCGATGGCGAGGGCCAAGTCGACCGACCCGGTCAAGGTCGCCGCCGTGATGGAGGGCATGCGCTTCAAGAGCTTCAACGGCGACGTCGAGATGCGCAAGACCGACCACCAGCTGCAGCAGGGGCTGTACATCTCCCGCTGGCAGAAGGTGGATGCCAAGAACAGCTACAGTGCCGAGAACACCGGCTACACCTTCGCCCCCGTGAAGCAGTTCGATGCCTACGTGTCCAGCACGCCGACCTCCTGCCAGATGAAACGGCCTTCCTGACAGCAGGCCGAGCCGGATGTGCTGTTCCGGCCGGTCCTGCCCCGCGCGGCCCGATGATCCCCCTGGCATCGGGCTCATTTTTTTTGACTGCTGCGTCCTTGCCGACGCCCCCCGCGAGCCACGATGGAGTCATCGTTTTTCACCATCTCCATGCTGAACGGCGTCAGCTACGGGCTGCTGCTCTTCATGCTCAGCTCCGGCCTCACGCTGATCTTCAGCATGATGGGCGTGCTGAACTTCGCACACGCCAGCTTCTACATGCTGGGCGCGTACGTCGCCTTCACCACCACCCAGCTGGTCGGCTACTGGCCGGCGCTGGTCGTCGCGCCGCTGCTGGTGGGCTTGGCCGGCGCGATGTTCGAGAAGTACTGCCTGAGGCGGGTGCACAAGTTCGGCCACGTGGCTGAACTGCTGATCACCTTCGGGCTGTCCTATGTGCTGCTCGAGCTGGTGCAGCTCGTGTGGGGCCGCTCGGCGGTCCACTATCCCGTCCCGGCAGCGCTCGACGGCCCGCTGTTCACCATCGTCAGCTCCTCGGTCGGCGGGCTCGACTTCGCCTGGGGCCGCGCCGCCTCCGAACTGTGCAGTTCGGCCGATCCGGCGGTGGCGATCAGTTGCACCAACTTCCCGGCCTACCGCGGCTTCATGATGCTGGTGGCGGTGTTCATGCTGGTCTCGGTCTACCTGCTGCTCACGCGCACCCGCATCGGCCTCGTGATCCAGGCCGCGTTGACCCATCCCGAGGCGGTCGAGTCGCTGGGCCACAACGTGCCGCGGGTCTTCATGCTGGTCTTTGGCGGCGGCGCCGCGCTGGCCGGGCTGGCCGGCGTGATCGGCGGCAACGCCTTCGTCACCGAGCCCGGCATGGCGGCCACCGTCGGTTCCATCATCTTCGTGGTGGTGGTGGTCGGCGGTATGGGTTCGCTGGCCGGGGCTTTCCTGGCCTCGCTGCTGATAGGCGTGATCCAGACCTTCGCGGTCGCCATCGACTACTCGCTCGTCAACCTGTTCGGCGCCCTCGGCTGGAACATCACGTCCGAGACCTTCGGCTACCCGGTGTTCCGCCTCACGGTGTCCCAGGTCGCCCCCATCCTGCCTTACCTCTTCCTCGTGCTGATCCTCATCTTCCGTCCCCGCGGCCTGCTGGGCACCCGGGAGGGCTGACGCCATGCAAGCATCGGTCTTCCACTTCAAGCCCCTCAACCTCGGCCGCTGGATCGTCTGGGGCGCCTATGCCGCGGTGCTGCTGATCGCGCCGCTGCTGTTCAGCAGCAGCCTGGCGATGACGATGCTGTCGCAGATCGGCATCGCCATCATCGCCTGCCTGGCCTACAACATCCTGCTGGGCCAGGGCGGCATGCTGAGCTTCGGGCACGCGGTCTACTCGGGTCTCGGCGCCTTCCTGACCATCCACACCCTCAACCTCGTCTCCAGCGGCGCCTGGCAACTGCCGGTCAGTCTGATGCCGATCGCCGGTGGCTTGGCAGGGCTGGCGTTTGCGGTGCTGCTCGGCTACGTCACCACCAAGAAGTCCGGCACCCCCTTCGCGATGATCACCCTGGGCGTCGGCGAGCTGGTCTGGGCCATGTCGCTGATGTTCCCGGAGTTTTTCGGCGGGGAGGGCGGCATCACCGGCGACCGCGTCACCGGCAAGACGCTCGGCATCAGCTTCGGCCCGCAGATCCAGCTCTACTACCTCATCGCGCTGTACTGCTTCGTCTGCACGGCCCTGATGTTCGCCTTCACGCGCACGCCGCTGGGCCGCATGCTCAACGCCGTGCGGGACAATCCCGAGCGGGTCGAGTTCATCGGCTACAGCACGCAGATGGTGCGTTACTTCGCCTTCATCCTGTCGGGCTTTTTCGCCGGCATCGCGGGCGGGCTGGGCGCCTTGAACTTCGAGATCGTCACGGCCGAGGTGGTGGGGGCGGCGCGCTCGGGCGCCTACCTGCTGTTCGTTTTCCTCGGCGGGGCGACCTTCTTCTTCGGGCCCATCATCGGCGCCGTGCTGATGGTGATCGCCTTCGTGCTGCTGTCGGAGCTGACCAAGGCCTGGTTGCTCTACCTGGGCCTGGTGTTCCTCTTCATGGTGATGTATGCGCCGGGCGGCATCGCCAGCCTGGTGATGATGAACCTGCGGGTGGCCGCCTTCGGCCTGTTCGGGCGCCTCTGGCGACCCTATGCGGCGCTGCTGGCGACAGCCGTGCCGATGCTGGCCGGTGTGGCCGCCCTGATCGAGATGGTCTACCACCGCCAGCTCGACGCTGCGATGGGCCCGGAGCTGCGTTTCCTCGGACTCACCTTGAACACCGCCTCGGCGGTCAGCTGGCTCGGGGTGGCCGCGCTGTTTGCCGTGGGGCTGGGCGTGTTCGAGCTGGCGCGGCGGCGTTTCGCGCGCGCGTGGAACCAGATCCAGGAAGACATCGAGAAGGAAATCCGTCGAAGGGAAGCGCTATGAGTCATGCGGCGTCACACGAGCGGGCCGAGCGCCGGGCCGCTCCCAAGCCGGCCCGCATCCCCTCGGGGGATCGGCCGACGTACTCGACGGACGAGGGGCTGTCATGACCTACGCTCTGGAACTCAAGGATGTGCGCAAGAGTTTCGGCAAGACCGAAATCATCCGCGGCGCCAACCTGCAGGTGCGGCCCGGGGAGCGGGTCGCGATCATCGGTCCGAACGGCGCCGGCAAGTCCACGCTCTTCAACCTCATCAGCGGCCGCTTCGGCATCACCAGCGGCGAGATCCTGCTGGGCGGGCAGCGCATCGACGGTTTGAAGCCCTACGAGATCAACCGCCGCGGCCTGGCGCGCAGTTTTCAGGTGTCCAACCTGTTCACCCACCTCTCGGTGTTCGAGAACATTCGCTGCGCGGTGCTGTGGTCGCTGGGCTACCGCTACGCCTTCTGGAAGTTCCTCGCCGATCTGGACGATGCCAATGCGCAGGCCGAGCGCATCCTCGAGATGATCAAGCTCGACCGCAAGCGCGAGGTGCTGGCCAACAACCTGACCTATGCCGAGCAGCGGGCGCTGGAGATCGGCATCACCATCGCCGGAGGCAGTTCCGTGATCCTGCTCGACGAACCCACCGCCGGCATGAGCAGCTCGGAGACCACCCGTTT
>NZ_JAPFBW010000039.1 GCF_026153205.1 Aquabacterium sp. A7-Y
CACGAACCTGTCGCGTAGCGACAGGCAGCCAGCGCGCGGCGATGCGCAGCGAGTCGTGCGGGGTTCGGGGGCCCCGTGTGGGGCGGCGAGGAGCGCAGGGCTTGGGAGGTTGCCCCGCCCGGAGGGCGGGGTCGGCGAGCACTGTCCGAGGTCCGTTTGAAGGGCGCGAAGCGCCCTTCAAAAAGGCCGAGTTGCGCAGCCGCCTCCCAAGCCCGAGCACCGCAGCGGACCCTCCTCGCGCAGCGAGGAGGGCGCTCTGCTCGGGGTCGCCTTTCTTTGCCTTCTTTCTTTGGCGAGGCAAAGAAAGAAGGTGCGCTGCCGGGCGCACATCCCGGCATCGCCCCTCAGGGGCGCGCCCGCGTCAGCGGGCTTGTAGGAGCAAGGCAGCAGAAGCACCCCGTCAGGCTCAACCTCACAAACCACAAACCACAACCCGCGAGCCATGCCCATGAAAAAGGGGCTCCCATTGGAGCCCCGTCCTGGGCGGGCGTCGCGCGCCCCGTCAGAGCACCTGGCTCGCGAAGTCCGCCAGCCGCGAGCGTTCGCCGCGTGCGAGTGTCACGTGGCCGCTATGCGGCCAGCCCTTGAAGCGGTCCACCGAGTAGGTGAGCCCCGAGCTGCCTTCCGTGAGGTAAGGCGTGTCGATCTGCGCCAGGTTGCCCAGGCAGATGATCTTGGTGCCGGGACCGGCGCGCGTGATCAGCGTCTTCATCTGCTTGGGCGTCAGGTTCTGGGCCTCGTCGATGATGACGTACTTGTTGAGGAAGGTGCGCCCGCGCATGAAGTTCAGGCTCTTGATCTTGATCTTCGAGCGCACCAGCTCGTTCGTCGCCGCGCGGCCCCACTCGCCGGCGCTCGAGTCCGAGCGTGCCAGCACCTCCAGGTTGTCGTCGAGTGCGCCCATCCACGGCGACATCTTTTCTTCCTCGGTGCCGGGCAGGTAGCCGATGTCCTCGCCGACCGGCACCGTGACCCGGGTCACGATGATCTCGCTGTAGCGGCGTTCGTCCAGCACCTGGCTCAGCCCGGCCGCCAGCGTCATCAAGGTCTTGCCGGTGCCGGCAGTGCCGGTGAGCGTGACGAAGTCGCACTCGGGATCCATCAGCAGGTTGAGCGCGAAGTTCTGCTCGCGATTGCGCGCCACCACGCCCCAGACGGCGTTTTTCTGGTGCGTGTACTCCTTGAGCGTGCGCAGCACCGCGGTCTTGCCGGTGATCTCGGTGACCTTGGCATACAGCGGCACGACGCCGGCCGCCTCGAGGTAGACGAACTGGTTGATCATCAGCGAGGGCACCAGAGGCCCGCTGATGCGGTAGTAGGTGAGTCCGCCCTGCTGCCAGCTCTCCATCGTCTTGCCGTGCCGCTCCCAGAAGTCGGCGGGCAGCGCGAGGGCGCCGGTGTAGAGCAGGTCGACGTCGTCGATGGTCTTGTCGTTGTAGTAGTCCTCGGCGGGCAGCCCCAAGGCGCGCGCCTTGATGCGCATGTTGATGTCCTTGGACACCAGCACGACATCGCGCTGCGGGAACTGCTGGCGCAGCGACTGCACGACTCCCAGGATCTGGTTGTCGGCCTTGCCCTGCGGCAGGCCCTCGGGCAGCTGCACATTGAGCAGCTGGGTCTGGAAAAACAGGCTGCCGCCGGCGTCCTTGTGGCCGCTCTTGGACAGCGGGATGCCGTCGGGCATCGCACCGGTACTGCCGGCCACGAGGCCGTCAAGTTCGCGGCTCACCTGGCGGGCGTTGCGAGCCACCTCGGACATGCCGCGCTTGTGACTGTCCAGTTCCTCCAACGTCACCATCGGCAGGTAGACGTCGTGCTCGTCGAAGCGGAACAGCGACATCGGGTCGTGCATCAGCACATTGGTATCGAGCACGAAAAGTCGGGGCGGCCCCTCGGCCCGTGGGCGTTTCACCGCACGCGGCTGGGGCGTCGGCTCGGCGGTCTCGGCCCTGGCCCGGACGGCGGCGCGTGCGGGCGGTTTGCTGGCTTCGACCGGAGCGGTCTTGTCGGCCGGGTCGAAGAGATCGAGCACCGGCGGCGAGGTCGGCTCCGTCTTGGAGGAGCGTTTGGTCGGCCGGGGCGCCGCCTGGGCGTCGAGGTCAGCGAGCGTAAGAACGGTGGCTTTCTTGGCGGGCGGTTTCGGCAGTGGCATCGTGTGGCGACAAAAAAGTCAGGCTGCGAAAACAAAAAAAGCCGTACACAAGTCGCGTACGGCTTTCGGTGATGCAGGAGATCCAACTCAACAGCATGGATCCATTATGCACAACTCGCAGGGCGGGGCAATGCCGGGCCGGCGACGCCAAGGCGCGAAGCGCCTGGCGTCTCAAGCCGTCTTCTTGAGCGCCTTGACGGCCTTCAGGACCTCGTCGACGTGGCCCGCGACCTTGATGCCGCGCCATTCGTGGCGCAGCACACCATCAGCGTCGATCACGAAGGTGCTGCGCTCGATGCCCTTGACCTTCTTGCCGTACATGATCTTGTTTTTGACGACGCCGAACATGTGGCACATCTTTTCTTCGGTGTCGGCGATCAGCTCGAAGGGCAGCTCCAGGCTCTGCTTGAACTTGTCGTGCGAAGCCATGTTGTCGCGCGAAACACCGAAGAGGACTGCGCCAGCCTTCACGAAGTCTTTGTGCTTGTCGCGAAATTGCATCGCCTCGGTGGTGCAGCCTGGGGTATTGTCTTTAGGATAGAAATACAGGACGACGGTTTGCCCCGCAAATGCCGCAGGCGTGTACTTCACGCCACCGGTGGCGAGCGCTTCAAATTCCGGGAGGGGTTTATTGAGGGCTGGCGTCATGTAGATTTTTTGGAGGGTTGCGCCGGGTCAGGCGTAGCCCGAGATTATACGGCTTCTCGCTTGTCCCTCGGACCCTCGGGCACGCCGCCGCATGCACAGAACGCGCGAGTGAGGGGGGCGGCCCGCGATCCTCAGCCGAGGGGCTTGACGAGCAGCGCGGCGACCACCGAGCGGCCTTCCGAGATCAATACGTTGTAGGTGCGGCAGGCCGCCGCGGTGTCCATCGTTTCCATGCCGACGCCTCGCTCCACCAGCGGCCGCAAGGCCTCGGGCCGCGGGAAGCGCAGCCGCGGCCCGCTGCCGAACAGCACCACTTCCGGCGACAACGCAGCCACCTGTTCGAAATGTTCTGCCTGCAGTTCCTGTGCTTCGCGACCGTCCCACTCGACCACCTCGCCCGCGTGCGGGACGATGATGCTGCGGGTGTAGAGTCGGCCGTTGACCGTCACGCCTTCCGGCCCGTGAGCGCCGATGACGTTGGCGGAGTCGATACGGTCGGGTTGTAGCTTCACGGCGGCGCTCCGGTCGGGGACGGGGGGATGCCGGCACAACACAGGAAAAGCCGCGCGGCCGGCAGGGTGGCTGTGGTTAAATTATAGGTTTTGCGCTGCAGCATTTGCTTCAGCTCCGCGTTTCAACGCGGGTTCGCGAGCCCGCTGCCGTATCCGCTTCCAACCGTCCCCGGAGGTCTTTCGTGAAACCCGTCTCCAAGTCCGCCAAGCTGGCCAATGTCTGCTACGACATCCGTGGCCCGGTGCTGGAGAAAGCCCGGGCGATGGAAGAGGAGGGCCACAAGATCATCAAGCTGAACATCGGCAATCTGGCCGTGTTCGGCCTGGAGCCGCCGGACGAGATCGTGCAGGACATGATCCGCAACATGCCCCACACGGCCGGCTACACCGATTCCAAGGGTTTGTTCGCGCCGCGCAAGGCCGTGGTGCACTACTGCCAGGAAAAAGGCGTGCGCGGCGTCACGGTGGACGACGTCTACCTTGGCAACGGTGCCTCCGAACTGATCGGCATGTCGCTGAACGCGCTGCTCAACAACGGCGACGAGGTGCTGATTCCGGCGCCCGACTACCCGCTCTACACCGCGGTGGTGGCGCTGTCGGGCGGCACGCCGGTGCACTACGTCTGCGACGAGCAGTCGGGCTGGTTGCCCGACATCGACGACATCAAGCGCAGGATCACGCCCAACACCAAGGCCATCGTCGTCATCAATCCGAACAACCCGACCGGCGCGCTTTACCCCGAAGCGCTGCTGCTGGAACTGCTCGAGGTGGCACGCCAGCACCAGCTGATCGTGTTCGCCGACGAGATCTACGACAAGACGCTGTACGACGGTGAGACCCACACCAGCATCGCCTCGCTGGCCGATGACGTGCTCTGCGTGACCTTCAATGGCCTGTCGAAGAACTACCGTTCCTGCGGCTACCGCGCCGGCTGGATGGTGGTCTCGGGCGAGAAGAAACACGCGCGCGACTACATCGAGGGCCTCAACATGCTGGCCTCGATGCGCCTGTGCGCCAACACGCCGGGGCAGCTCGCGATCCAGACGGCATTGGGTGGCTACCAGAGCATCAAGGACCTGGTGATGCCCGGCGGACGCCTGGCGCGCCAGCGCGATCTGGCCTACCAGCTGCTGACCGCGATTCCGGGCGTCAGCTGCGTCAAGCCGAAGGCAGCGCTCTACATGTTCCCGCGCCTGGACCCCAAGCTCTACCCGATCGCCGACGACCAGCAGTTCGCCTACGAACTGCTGGCCGAGGAGAAGGTGCTGATCGTGCAAGGCACCGGCTTCAACTGGTCGCAGCCCGATCACTTCCGGCTCGTGTTCCTGCCGAATTCGGACGACCTGAGCGATGCGATCGGCCGCATCGCGCGCTTCCTCGAGCACTATCGCAAGCGCCACTCCTACTGACCCTGATTCCCTCCGACCCGATCCGACCGATCCGTCGATCCTCTACCTCCGAACAGCTATGAATCCCATCCGCATCGGTTTGCTGGGCGCCGGCGTCGTCGCCAGCGGTGTCGCCAAGGTCCTGGAGCGCAACCAGGCCGAGATCCGGCGTCGCGCCGGGCGCGGCATCGAGATCGCCCGCGTCGCGGCGCGTTCGCCCGAGAAGGCGCGCGCCGCGCTCGGGCCCGCCGTCGAGATCGGCAGCGATTTCGACGCCGTCGTGACCGATCCCGGCATCGACATCGTGGTCGAACTGATCGGTGGTACCACACGCGCCAAGGAACTGGTGCTCAAGGCCATTGCCTCGGGCATGCACGTGGTCACCGCCAACAAGGCGCTGCTGGCCGTGCATGGCACCGAGATCTTCGCGCAAGCCAGCCACCACGGTGTCATGGTCGCCTTCGAGGCGGCGGTGGCCGGCGGCGTGCCCATCATCAAGGCGCTGCGCGAGGGCCTCACCGCCAACCGCATCCAGTGGATCGCCGGCATCATCAACGGCACCACCAACTTCATCCTCAGCGAGATGCGCTCCAAGGGCCTGGACTTCGATGTCGTGCTCAAGGAAGCGCAGCGTCTCGGTTATGCCGAGGCCGACCCGACCTTCGACGTCGAAGGCGTGGACGCGGCCCACAAGGCGACCATCATGAGCGCGATCGCCTTCGGCATCCCGGTGCAGTTCGACCAGGCCTATGTCGAGGGCATCACGAAGCTGCAGGCCGCCGACATCACCTATGCCGAGCAGCTCGGCTACCGCCTCAAGCTTCTGGGCATCACCAAGCGCCGCGACGACATCGCGGGCGGCGGCATCGAGCTGCGCGTGCACCCGACCCTGGTGCCGGCCAAGCGCCTGATCGCCAATGTCGAGGGCCCGATGAACGCGGTGGTCGTCAACGGCGACGCGGTCGGCGCGACGCTCTACTACGGCAAGGGCGCCGGCTCCGAGCCGACCGCCTCGGCGGTGGTGGCCGACCTGGTCGATGTGACCCGCCTGCACACCGCCGACCCCTACCACCGGGTGCCCCATCTGGCCTTCCAGCCCGACATGCTGGACAGCACGCCCATCCTGCCGATCGAGCAGGTGGTGACCTCCTTCTACCTGCGCCTGCGCGTGGCCGACCAGACCGGCGTGCTCGCGCGCATCACCGGCATCCTGGCGGAGCACGGCATCTCGATCGACGCGGTGCTGCAGCGTGAGGCCGGCGACAACGAGAACCAGACCGACCTGATCATCCTGACGCACGAGACCGAGGAAGGCCGCATGAACACCGCGATCGGCCAGATGCAGAGCCTGCCCACGGTGCTGCAGCCCATCGTGCGCATCCGCAAGGAAGAGCTGAACTGACGAACCCGGGCCGGAGACCGACTTGAAGTACATCAGCACGCGCGCCGACAAGACCGAGCGCGGTTTTTCCGAGATCCTCCTGGAGGGCCTGGCGCCCGACGGCGGCCTCTACCTGCCCAGCCACTATCCCAGGGTGGACGCGCAGACGCTGCAGCGCTGGCGCGGCCTTTCCTATGCGGAGCTGGCCTTCGAGGTGCTGTCGCTCTACATCGACGACATCCCGGCCGGCGACCTGCGCGACATCGTCTCGCGTACCTACACCGAGCAGGTGTTCGGCAGCCGCGAGATCACGCCGCTGAAACCGCTGGACGGCGGCATCCGGCTGCAGGCCCTGTCCAACGGCCCGACGCTGGCTTTCAAGGACATGGCGATGCAGCTGCTGGGCAACCTGTTCGAGTACGAGCTGAAGCGCCGCGGCGATCAGCTCAACATCCTCGGCGCCACCAGCGGCGACACCGGCAGCGCGGCCGAGTACGCGATGCGCGGCAAGCAGGGCGTGCGGGTTTTCATGCTGTCGCCGCATGGCCGCATGAGCCCCTTCCAGCAGGCCCAGATGTTCAGCCTGCAGGACGAGAACATCCACAACCTGGCGGTCGAAGGCGTGTTCGACGATTGCCAGGACATCGTCAAGGCGGTTTCCAACGACCTCGAGTTCAAGCGCCGCTACAAGATTGGCACCGTCAACTCGATCAACTGGGCCCGCCTGGTGGCCCAGGTCGTCTACTACTTCGCCGGCTACTTCCAGGCCACCCGCTGCAACGACGAACCGGTCAGTTTCGCGGTGCCCTCGGGCAACTTCGGCAACATCTGCGCCGGCCACGTCGCGCGCATGATGGGCCTGCCGATCCGCCGCCTGGTGCTGGCCACCAACGAGAACGACGTGCTGGACGAGTTTTTCCGCACCGGCACCTACCGGGTGCGCAAGAGCGCCGAGACCTACGAGACCTCCAGCCCCTCGATGGACATCTCCAAGGCCTCGAACTTCGAGCGTTTCGTGTTCGACCTGCTGGGCCGCGACGGTGACCGCACCCGCAGCCTGTTCAAGCAGGAGGTCGAGCTGCACGGCTCCTTCCAGCTCGCGCCCCACGAGTTCGCCAAAGTGGCCGAGTACGGCTTCGTCTCCGGCCGCAGCACCCATGCCGACCGCCTCGCCACGATCCGCGACACCTGGGAGCGGCATGGCGTGATGATCGACACCCACACCGCCGACGGCCTGAAGGTCGCACGCGAGCACCGCGACGCCAGCGAGCCCATGCTGGTGCTGGAGACCGCGCTGCCGGTCAAGTTTGCCGCCACCATCCGCGAGGCCCTCGGGCGCGATCCCGAGCGGCCCGCAGCGCTCGAAGGCATCGAGGCGCTGCCCAAGCGTTTCACCGTCGTGCCGCCCGACGCCCAGGCCGTCAAGGACTACGTCGCGCGCCACTGCTGAGCTGCCGGCAGCGCGATGAAAGTGCTCGGCTTCTGCGGCTACAGCGGTGCCGGCAAGACCACCTTGCTGGAGCAGCTGATCCCGCGCCTGCGTGCCGCGGGCGCGCGGGTGTCGGTGGTCAAGCACGCCCACCACCGCTTCGACATCGACCAACCCGGCAAGGACTCCTGGCGGCACCGCCAGGCCGGCGCCTTCGAGGTCGTGATCGCTTCGGACCGCCGGCTCGCCAAGATCCGCGAGTACGAGGTCGAGGCCGAGCCCACGGTGCACCAGCTGATCGCCGAGCTGAGCGCCTGCGACTGGGTGCTGGTGGAGGGTTTCAAGCGCTCGGCCCTGCCTCGCATCGAGGTCTGGCGCGCCAGCACCGGGCACCCGGCCCTCCACCCGGAGGATCCTTGGGTGGTGGCGGTCGCCACCGATGACCGGGCAGCCCTGCCGCAGCCGACGGCGTTGCCGGTGTTGGATCTGAATGACCCCGACGCCGTGGTCGCGCATCTGCTGCAGAATGCTGCTCGATATGAGTACCGCCCCCCGCCCGACGATGCTGAGCCTGGACGAGGCCCTGGCCCGGCTGCTCGCCCCCCTGAAACCGGTCGCTGAGACCGAGTCGCTGCCCACCTTCGAGGCCCTCGGCCGTGTCCTTGCCGAAGACCTGCGCTCGCCGCTGGACGTGCCGCCGCTGGCGAACAGCTCGATGGACGGGTATGCCGTCCGGGCCGCCGAGGTGGCCGACGAGGGGGTCGTGATGCCGGTCTCGCAGCGCATCGCCGCAGGGCAGGTGGGCGAGCCGCTGGAGCCGGGCAGTGCCGCGCGCATCTTCACCGGCGCGGCGCTGCCGCCCGGTGCCGACGCCATCGTGATGCAGGAGCAGGCCGAGGTCCTGGACGACGGCCGCGTGCGCCTGCAGATCGTGCCGACGCCGCGCCAGTGGGTCCGCGAGCAGGGCGAGGACGTGCGCCGCGGCAGCACGGTGCTGGCGCGCGGCAGCCGGCTCACACCCCAGGCGCTGGGTCTGGCTGCGACGGTCGGCGCTGCCCGTTTGCCGGTCGTGCGACGCCTGCGCGTGGCGCTGCTATCGACCGGCGACGAGCTGGCGATGCCCGGCGAGCCGCTGCGCCCTGGGGCGATCTACAACTCCAACCGCTACACCTTGCGCGCGCTGCTGGCCCAGGCCGGCTGCGAGTGCACCGACCTGGGCATCGTGCCCGACTCGCTCGAAGCGACCCGGCAGGCGCTGCGCGGCGCCGCCGGCGGCCACGACCTGATCCTCAGTTCGGGCGGCGTCTCGGTCGGCGAGGAGGACCACGTCAAGGCGGCGGTACAGGCCGAAGGCCGGCTCGACCTCTGGCAGGTCGCGATCAAGCCCGGCAAGCCGCTGGCCTTCGGACACGTGGACGGCGGCCCGGGCCGGACGCCCGCCTGGTTTTTGGGTCTGCCCGGCAATCCGGTCGCGAGTTTCGTGACCTTCCTGCTGGCCGTGCGCCCGGTGCTCGCGGCCTTGCAGGGTGCCGTGGTCCAGGCGCCGGCGCCCGTGATGCTGCCGGCCGGCTTCGACTGGCTGAAACCCGACCGCCGCCGCGAATTCCTGCGCGTGCGCCGCGGTGCCGACGGCCGGCTCGAGCTGTTCCCCAACCAGAGCTCGGGGGTGCTGAGCTCCACCGTCTGGGCCGACGGCCTGGTCGACAACCCGCCTGGGCAGGCCATCCGCGCCGGCGACCTGGTGCGTTATGTTTCGCTGAGGGAGTGGCTGGCATGAAGATCAACGTGAAGTATTTCGCCTCGATCCGCGAGGCGCTGGGGGCGGGCGAGACCGTCGAGCTGCCGGAGGGCGCCACGGTGGGCCAGCTGCGCGACGCGCTGATCGGCGCCTCCGCTGCGCACGCCGAGGTGCTGGCGCGCCGCCGTGCGGTGCGTGCTGCGCTGCAGCAGGCGATGTGCGACGAATCGGCGGCGCTCGCGCCGGGCTGCGAGGTCGCCTTCTTCCCGCCTGTCACGGGAGGCTGAGTCATGGACGCGAGGGCAAGGGTCTCGATCCAGACCGAGGACTTCGACCTCGGCCAGGAGGTCGCCCGCCTGCGCGCCGGCGACGCCGGGGTCGGCGCGGTGGTCAGCTTCATCGGCACCGTGCGCGACCTGAGCGAAGGCGGCGACGTCAGCCGCATGGAGCTGGAGCATTACCCCGGCATGACCGAGGCCTCCATCGAGGCCATGATCGACGAGGCCATGACACGCTTCCAGCTGCGCTCTGCCCGGGTGGTGCACCGCGTCGGGCCGCTGTTGCCGGGCGACCAGATCGTGCTGGTGGCCGTCAGCTCGGCTCACCGCGGCGAGGCCTTCCAGGGCTGCGAGTTCCTGATGGACTACCTCAAGACCCAGGCGCCGTTCTGGAAGAAGGAGCACACGCCGGAGGGTGCCCGCTGGGTCGATGCACGCGCCAGCGACGATGCGGCGCTGCAGCGCTGGGGTCTGGCGGCCGGCAACGCGCAAGCGCCGGGCAGCGGCGCCTGATGCAGGCGCTCTCGGCCGTTCACGCCCTCGCGGTGGCCGGTGGCGCCGCGGCCGGGGCGCTGCTGCGCTGGCAGGCAGGCCTGTGGCTGAACGGGGCCTGGAGCGGGTTTCCCCTCGGCACCTTGCTGGTCAACTGCGCCGGCGGTCTGCTGATCGGCATGGCCGCCTGCTGGTTCAGCCGCACCCCGGACGAGTTCTGGCGGCTCCTGCTGGTGACCGGCTTCCTCGGCGGTCTGACCACCTTCTCCGCGTTCTCGGCCGAGTCGCTGCAACTGCTGCAGACGGGGCGCTGGGGCCTGGCCCTCGGCCACAGCGCCGCACACGTGGTCGGCGGCCTGAGCTGCGCCGCGATCGGCTTCAAACTCGTGAAGTCCGCCTTGATCTGAGTCAGTCGCGGGCGCGCCGATTGCACTTGAAATGAGGCTGCGCTGCCTTCATTTCCTTCGCAATTCGGAGGATTCCTCATGCGACTCGACAAACTCACCACCAAGTTCCAGGAGGCCCTGGCCGACGCCCAGAGCCTCGCCCTCGCGCACGACAACCAGTACATCGAGCCCCCCCACATCCTGCTCGCCATGCTGCAGCAGGACGAAGGCCCCAAGGCCCTGCTGGCGCGTGCGGGCGTCAACGTCCCGGGCCTGCAGAAGGCGGCCGAGGGAGCCCTGAAACGCCTGCCCCAGGTGCAGGGCGCCGAGCAGGTGCAGGCCGGCCGCGAGACCGTCTCGCTGCTGCAGGCGGCGGAGAAGGAGGCGCTCAAGCGTGGCGACCAGTTCATCGCCAGCGAGATGTTCCTGCTCGCCCTGTGCGACTCGAAGGCCGACATCGCGCAAGTGGCGCGCGAGTTCGGGCTGACCCGCAAGTCGCTCGAATCGGCCATCGACGCCGTGCGCGGCGGCCAGACCGTGGACAACGCCGAGGCCGAAGGCCAGCGCGAGGCGCTGAAGAAGTACACGCTCGACCTCACCGAGCGGGCCCGCCAAGGCAAGCTCGACCCGGTGATCGGCCGCGACGACGAGATCCGCCGTGCCATCCAGGTGCTGCAGCGGCGCTCCAAGAACAACCCGGTGCTGATCGGCGAGCCCGGTGTCGGCAAGACCGCCATCGTCGAGGGCCTGGCCCAGCGTATCGTCGCCGGCGAAGTGCCCGAGACCCTGAAAAACAAGCGCGTGCTGGTGCTCGACATGGCGGGCCTGCTGGCCGGCGCCAAGTTCCGCGGCGAGTTCGAGGAGCGGCTCAAGGCCGTGCTCAAGGAAGTCTCGCAGGACGAGGGCCGCATCATCCTCTTCATCGACGAGATCCACACCATGGTGGGCGCCGGCAAGGCCGAAGGCGCCATCGACGCCGGCAACATGCTCAAGCCGGCGCTGGCGCGCGGCGAGCTGCACTGCATCGGCGCCACCACGCTGGACGAATACCGCAAGTACATCGAGAAGGACGCCGCGCTGGAGCGCCGCTTCCAGAAGATCCTGGTGGACGAGCCCAGCGTGGAGGCCACCATCGCGATCCTGCGCGGCCTGCAGGAGAAGTACGAGGTGCACCACGGCGTCGAGATCACCGACCCGGCCATCGTGGCCGCGGCCGAGCTCTCACACCGCTACATCACCGACCGTTTCCTGCCCGACAAGGCCATCGACCTGATCGACGAGGCGGCCGCCAAGATCAAGATCGAGATCGACTCCAAGCCCGAGGCGATGGACAAGCTCGACCGCCGCATGATCCAGCTCAAGATCGAACGCGAGGCGGTGCGCAAGGAAAAGGACGAGGCCTCGCAGAAGCGCCTCGGCCTGCTCGAGGACGAGATCGCCAAGCTCGAGCGCGAGTACGCCGACCTGGAGGACATCTGGAAGTCGGAGAAGGCGGCCGCCCAGGGCTCGGCCCACGTGAAGGAGGAGATCGACCGGATCCGCTTCCAGATCGAGGAGTTCAAGCGCAAGGGCGACTTCAACAAGGTCGCCGAGCTGCAGTACGGCAAGCTGCCCGAGCTGGAGAAGAAGCTCAGGGACGCCCAGGCCAAGGAGGCCGGCAAGGCCGAGACCGGCAAGCCGCAGCTGCTGCGCACCCTGGTCGGCGCCGAGGAGATCGCCGAGGTGGTGGCGCGCGCCACCGGCATCCCGGTCAGCAAGCTGATGCAGGGCGAGCGCGACAAGCTGCTGCAGATGGAGGCGCGCCTGCACGAGCGTGTGGTGGGCCAGGACGAGGCCATCGTCGCGGTGAGCGACGCGATCCGCCGCTCGCGCGCCGGCCTGAGCGACCCGAACCGGCCCTACGGCTCCTTCCTCTTCCTGGGCCCCACGGGCGTGGGCAAGACCGAGCTGTGCAAGGCCTTGGCGAGCTTCCTGTTCGACAGCGAGGAGCACCTGATCCGCATCGACATGAGCGAGTTCATGGAGAAACACTCGGTGTCGCGGCTGATTGGCGCGCCGCCGGGGTATGTCGGCTACGACGAGGGCGGCTACCTGACCGAGGCGGTGCGGCGCAAGCCCTACTCGGTGGTGCTGCTCGACGAGGTCGAGAAGGCCCACCCCGACGTCTTCAATGTGCTGCTGCAGGTGCTCGACGACGGGCGCCTGACCGACGGCCAGGGCCGCACGGTGGATTTCAAGAACACCGTGATCGTGATGACCAGCAATCTTGGCTCGCACCTCATCATGCAGATGCAGGGCCAGGAGCCGGAGCTGATCCGCGATGCGGTGTGGGCCGAGGTGAAGGGTCATTTCCGGCCCGAATTCCTCAACCGCATCGACGAGGCGGTGGTGTTCCATGCGCTGGACCAGAAGCACATCGAGTCGATCGCCCGCATCCAGCTCAAGGCCCTGGAGGCACGCCTCGAGAAGATGGAAATGAAGCTCGATGTCTCGCCCGCGGCGCTGGCCGAAATCGCCAAGGTGGGCTTCGACCCGGTGTTCGGGGCGCGACCGCTGAAGCGGGCGATCCAGCAGCGCATCGAGAACCCCGTCGCCAAGCTGATCCTGCAGGGCCGTTTCGGCCCCAAGGACGTGATCCCGGTCGACGTCGAGAGCGCGGAGGAGGGCGCGAGCTTCACCTTCGAGCGCGTGGTGCACTGAAGCCGCCGCTGGATACACCGGGGCTCTGGGATCCGAGCCGGGTCTCGCCCGACCGCCCGTGAAGGCCCTCCTTGCAAACAAGGAGGGCCTTTGTCATGGATGCCCGGTCAGCGCATCAGCCCGGCGGCCGCCGCGCGCAAGCTCGAAGCATCGAAACCGTGCTTCTGTGGTCGAGCAATGTGTCCTCGCTCGCTGTAGTCGGCAATCTTGATCAGTTCCTCGGCAACCTTGCGCCGAAACTCGTCGTGACGGCGCCAGGAGGTGCGGTCCACGTGGAAATAGTCGACCCCATGGAGCGCCACCTGCCAGTCTGGGAAGCGTTTCTTGAGCGTCAGGAAGCTGCGGGGCGCAGCATGCAGTTTCGCCAGGACATGAAGCTGACGTGCCGGACAGCAACGCCGCAAGAGGTCCGCGCTGAGAAGCACGTTCTCGTAGGTGTTGCTGGCGCGCCGCTCGACTTCGAAGACATCGGCCGGAATGCCCAGCTGGCAGGCTGCGGTGACGATGCGGTCCGCTTCGCCGCGGTGGCCGCTGACGATTGCACGTCTCAGCGACAAGCCGCTCCACAGCGCCTGGATGCGCTCCGCGAAATGCGGGATGTGATGCGACGTGCCGAATACGAACAAGGTGTCCGATTCAACAGCATCCCCCGCTTGAAAGACCCAGTCGTCCAGCTCGACGTCGCCTGCCTGCGGAACGCGGTGATCTGCCCCGCTCCGATAGACATCTGCCCCGGACGCCGAGTCGGGCAGGGACGGCACCCTCTTTGCCCCCATCAGTCCCCCTCGCGGCGCAGGCCCTGCCACCACCGGTCGAGCAGCGCCGCTGCGGCCGCGACGTCGCCCGTATTGCTTACCACCAGCGCCGCGCCGCTGACCGGGACCTCGCGGGCCAGCCGCGCCGCGACCGCGGTGGCATCCTCGCGCCGCCGCGCTGCGAGCCGCGCCGCCAGCAGCTCGGGCGGGGCCGTCACTTCGACAACGCGGGCCCCGGGTGCACGCCGGCGCAGCTGCGGCAGGTGCGCCCGCGACCCGTTCAGGACCACCCAGCGCCCCTGCCCGAGCGGTGCCAGCGAGGTATGCCGCACGCCGTAGTGCAGCCCGTGCGCCTCCCACCAGAAGGCGAGGGTGTCCGAGGCCCGGAGGTCGATGAAGTGCGCCGGGTCGATGGACTCGTGGCCTTCGCCCTGCGGGTCGGGGGCCCGCGTGATGACCCGGCGCACCGGCGCCGGCCCGGTCCCCGGCGGCAGCTTCCGGAGCCAGGTCTGAAGCACGCTGTCCTTGCCGGCGCCGGACGGGCCGACCACGACGATCAGCCGTTCGCTGTTCAGCAAGGGGCCCGTCATCGGCCGTCTCCGAGCGGAAAGCGCCGCACCAGCCGGAACGGCGCACCGGGCGAGGGCTCGACGAACCACGCGAGCTCGCCGGCCGGGCGAGGCGCTGCCAGCGCCTCCGCGAAATGGCGCTCGGCCGCCGCGGTGAGCTCGTCACGCAGCGCGGCCTGGTCCGCGCTGATTTCGTCCGACAGGGTCAGGTGCATGCGCCAGCGCTCGAACACATGCGGGTAGCCCCAGCGGTCGTAGAGGCGCACCTGCTCGTCGTCCAGACCGGCGACGCGACGCGCCCGCTCGCCCGTGTCGGGTGGCGCGCGAAACGGGTCGAGCCGGGCGACACAGTCGGCGGCGAGCGCGGCGAACGACGCCGGCAGCGCCGCCTCGGGACACAGGGCCATGAAGTCGCGCAGCCAGCCCACGCGCAGCGCCGGCATCTCCACCGCCCGGTGCTCGCGCGCAAGCGCGGCGAGCGTGTCGGCGAAGGCCGACGCATCGCTGCCCTCGCGCCAGCGCATCGGCGCCTTCAGCGTTGCATGAAAGCCATAGCGCCACGGCGAGGCCCGGTGAGGCGGCGCTGCACCCAGCGGCCGGCCTTCGGTGGGATCGCGCCCGAGCCAGGCGATGCCGGCGTGCCACAGCGGATCGTCGGCGGCCGGGACCCAGTAGACCGCATGCCGGGCCGTCATGCGAGGTCTCCGTCCGGCTCGACCGTCAGCTGCACCGCATCGGCGGCGAACAGGGTGGTCCCGGCCTCGACGGGCGTGCCGTCCAGATCGGCGTTGACGTACTGGACCACCAGCACCGGCTGGGTCACGGGCCGGGCCAGCGCGTCGGCTTCGGCGAGCGTGGGCAGCCGCGTCGAGATGGTGCTGCGCACCCGCACGTAGTCGTCGACGCCGAGGCGGCGCAGCGCCGCCGTGATCGCGCCGGTCTTGCCGAAGGCCGCTGCCATCTCCGCCAGGCGCGGACACGGATAGGCCGAGGTGGTGATGCCGACCGGCCGGCCGCGGATCGAGGCGCGGGTGTGCAGCACCTCGACTTCACTCGACGCCGCCACTTTCAGCGGCCGCGCCCAGGCGCCGGCGGGCACGCGTTCATGCGAGAGCAGCTCGCGGCTGGCGCGCTCGCCGGCCTGCGCGACGTTTTCGCTCAGGCGCGTGCGCCGTTGCAGCGCGTAGTCGAGCACCAGCTCGCGCACATAGGTGCCGCTGCCGTGCACCACCCGCAGGTGGCCTTCGCGCACCAGCGCCTGCACGGCCTGGCGCAGCGTGTGGCGGTTGACGCCGAAGCGCTGCGCCAGCGCAGTTTCATTGGGCAGGCGCTCGCCCGGGGCGATGCGGCCCGAGACGATGTCCTCTCTCAGCGACTGGGCGATGGCCTCCCACAGACGGGCGCGCGGCGCCTCGGCGGAGGCCTCTGCAGGAGCGAGGTCGAGCAGGGAATGTCTGGTCATGTTCAAGAAACTGTCATCGACGAAACCGATACTGGGCGCCATCCTAAAGTCATCTAGATGACATCGCGATGACCACGACACCATGACCCACACCGACCCTCCCGACAACGGCCGCCGCGCGTGGCTGTCCTTGCTGGCTCAGGCCCCGCGCGAGCAGCTGGCCGCGCAGGCCCCGCCGGTGCTCGCCGATCACGGCTTCGAATGGCTGCGCCGCCCCGAGACGGGGCTCGTGATGGTGCGCGCCCGCATCACCAACGGCGGCGACCGGTTTAATGTAGGCGAGGCGACCGTCACACGCTGTGTCGTGACGCACCGACCGGCGCAGGGGCCGGCCACCGCCGGCGTCGGCTGGGTGCTGGGGCGCGACGCCCAGCGCGCCGAATGGATTGCCAAGCTCGATGCGCTCCTGCAGCTGCCGTCACTGCACGCGCTGCTGGCCGACGCCGTGCTGGCACCGCTGGCCGCCGCACTCGCGGAACGCCGTGCGGCCGATGCCGCACGCACGGCCGCCAGCCGCGTGTTGTTCTACACCCTTCAGCCCGAGGCCGCCCGATGAGCACGCCGTCGCTTGCCGATCTTCCCGCCGGGTTTGCCGACCCGGTGCACGAAACGCAGCAGGTATTCCGGCGCCTGCTCGACGCGATGTCGCGGCCCGGCCGCATCTACGCCGTCGACGCCGCGCGCCTGTCGCCGCCGGCCGGCCTCGGCGCTGCGGCGGCCGCCGTGCTGCTGAGCCTCGCCGATCCCGAGTTGCGTGTCTGGTTGTGCCCGTCGTACGCCGAAGGCCGGCTCGCCGATTGGTTGCGTTTCCACACCGGCGCGCGCATCGTCGCGTCCCCCGAAGCGGCGGACTGGCTGGTGCTGCCGGCGGCGAGCGCGTCGCCCGAGCTGTGGTCGCAGGCCGGCGCCGGCACCGACGAGGCCCCCCACACGTCGGCCACGCTGCTGATCGACCTGCCTCAACTGGGCGACGCGCCGCGCTTGCGTCTGCGCGGGCCCGGCATCGAACACGAGCACACGCTGGCCCCGGAAGGCCTTGAAGCCGCGTTCTGGCGCGCCCGCATCGCCCGTGAGGCCGACTTCCCACGTGGCGCCGACCTGGTGCTGGCTTGCGGCGAACGCCTCGCCGCGCTGCCCCGATCCACCCGCATCGCCCTGGAGGACTGACCGATGTACATCGCCGTCAAGGGAGGCGCGGCCGCGATCGCCGCCTCGTGGCAGCTGCTGGACGCCGCGCGCAGGGGCGACCCGGCGCTGCGCGAACTCGAGGTCGCGCAGATTCGCGAGCAGCTCGGCCTGCTGGTCGACCGTGTGATGGCCGAGGGCTCGCTGTACGACCCGGAACTCGCCGCGCTGGCGCTCAAGCAGGCGCGTGGGGACGCGATCGAAGCCGCCTTCCTGATCCGTGCCTACCGCACCACGCTGGCGCGCTTCGGGTTCACCCAGGCGCTGGACACCGACCGCATGCGGGTGCAGCGCCGCGTCTCCGCGATCTTCAAGGACCTGCCCGGCGGGCAGCTGCTGGGCCCGACCTTCGACTACACCCAGCGCCTGCTGGACTTCGACCTGCTCGACACGCAGCGCGAGCCGGCACAGGCCGCAGCGCCGGCGGCGCCGGCCGCCGACACGCCCCCGGAGGTCGAGTCCGCCTTGTACCGCCTCGTCGAGGAGGGCCTGGTCGAAGCGGCGGCGCCCAGCCCCGGCGACCCCGAGCCCCCCGACATCACGCGCCAGCCGCCGGCCTACCCGATGCCGCGCACGGCCCGGCTGCAGATGCTGGCGCGCGCCGACGAGGGCTGGCTGCTGGGCCTCGGCTACTCCAGCCAGCGCGGCTACGCGAACACCCATCCCTTCGTCGGCGAGCTGCGTTTCGGCGCGGTGCCGGTCGAGGTGGTCCCTGACGAGCTCGGCTTCGCGATCGAGATCGGCGAGATCGAGCTGACCGACTGCCAGATGGTCAACCAGTTCGTCGGCAGTGCTGTGGCGCCGCCGCAGTTCACGCGCGGCCACGGCATCGCCTTCGGCCATGGCGAGCGCCGTGCGATGGCGATGTCGCTGGTCGACCGCCTGCTGCGCGCCGACGAGTTCGACGAAAGCCTCGAAAGCGCGGCCCAGCAGCAGGAGTTCGCGCTGCCGCACGGCGACAACGTCGAGGCCTCGGGTTTCGTGCAGCACCTGAAGCTGCCTCATTACGTGACCTTCGAATCCGAACTGCAGATGGTGCGCAGCTTGCGCCCCACCGGGGAGACCTCCGCATGAACAGCGGCTACAACTTCGCCTACCTCGACGAAGGCACCAAACGCATGATCCGCCGCGCGCTGCTGAAGGCGGTCGCGGTGCCCGGGTGCCAGGTGCCGTTCGGCTCGCGCGAGATGCCCCTGGCTTACGGCTGGGGCACCGGCGGCATCCAGGTGACCGCCGCCGTGCTCGGCCGCGGCGACGTGCTCAAGGTGATCGACCAGGGCTCCGACGACACCACCAACGCCGTCAACATCCGCCATTTTTTCGCGCGCACGACGGGGGTGGCGACCACCGAGCGCACCCGCGAGGCGACGCTGATCCAGACCCGCCACCGCATCCCCGAGGCGCCGCTGGCCGAAGGCCAGGTGCTGGTGTTCCAGGTGCCGCAGCCCGAGCCGCTCTACAAGCTGGAGCCGCGCCGCGCCGAGGCGACGCGCCTGCATGCCTACCGGGAATACGGCCTGATGCATGTGAAGCTGTACGAAGACCTGACGCACTGGGGGCGGCTGGACAGCAGCTACGACCACCCGGTGCTGGTGCACGGCCGCTACGTGATGTCGCCGTCCCCGATCCCGAGCTTCGACAACCCCAAGATGCACCGCATGCCCGCGCTGCAGCTGTTCGGCGCCGGCCGCGAGAAGCGCCTCTACGCGGTGCCCCCGTACACCGACGTGCGCAGCCTGGACTTCGAGGATCACCCCTTCGAGGTGCCCTTGCCCGCGCATGCCTGCGCGCTGTGCGGCAGCACCAGCAGCTGGCTCGACGAAGTTCCCGTGCCGGACGGTCCGGCGCTCTGGACCTGCTCCGACACCGACCACTGCCGCGAGCAACGGCAGCAGACCGAAGGAAACCCCCGATGACTGCCACTTCCCCCGTGACGGTGCGCGACGCCACTGTGCACGACGTGCCCAGCTTGCTGGAGCTGTATGAAAGCTCGGGCCTCGACCAGCCCGGCGACAACAACCCGGCGCAGGCCGTGTCGCACTGGTCCGAGCTGCGCAAGGCCGGCGCCCAGGTCCTGATTGCCGAAGACCGCGACGGCCGGCCGCTCGGGACCCTGACGCTGTTCATCCTGCCGCTGCTGGCCCACCGCGCCGCACCGGCCGCGCTCGTCGAGGACGTGGCCGTGCACCCCTCGGCGCAGGGCTGCGGCCTCGGTCGTCGCCTGGTGCACGAGGCGATGGAGCGCGCGCAGGCCGCCGGCTGCTACAAGCTCGCGCTGTCGTCCAATGAGCGTCGTGAAGCCTCGCACGCCTTCTACGACAGCCTCGGCTTCCAGCGCCATGGCTTCAGTTTTGTCGCAGCGCTCGGAGGTGCCCGGTGAGCCCGCAGGACCAGGCGCTGCTGCGCGTCGAGGCAGTGAGCCACCGTTTCGCGGCGCCCGGCGCCGCGGGTCGGTGGGCGGTGCGGGAGGCAGCCCTGTGCTTGTACCCCGGCGAGGTGGTCGCGATCGTCGGCGAATCGGGCTCGGGCAAAAGCACCTTGCTGAATTGCATTGCCGGCCGCATCGCTCCGGCCGAGGGTCAGGTCCACTACCGCGCCGCCGACGGCCGCTGGGTCGACGTGCACGGCCTGCCCGAGCGCGAGCGCCGCGAGCTGGCGCGCACCGAATGGGGTTTCGTCGAACAGCACGCCGCCGAGGGCCTGAGGATGAACGTCAGCGCCGGCGCCAACGTCAGCGAACGACTGATGGCCCTCGGGCAACGGCACCACGGCCACCTGCACGCAAGCGCACAGGCGTGGATGCGGCGCGTCGAGCTGGACCCGGCCCGCGTCGACGACAGCCCGCGCAACTTCTCGGGCGGCATGCGCCAGCGCCTGCAGATCGCCCGCAACCTCGTGACACGGCCGCGCCTGGTGCTGATGGATGAACCAACCTCCGGCCTCGACGTGTCGGTGCAGGCGCGTCTGCTCGATCTGGTGCGCCTGCTGGTCGCTCGCATGCACCTGTGCGCGCTGATCGTCACGCACGACCTCGGTGTCGCGCGCCTGCTCGCGCACCGCACGCTGGTGATGCGCGAGGGCCGCATCGTCGAGCAAGGCCTGACCGACCGTGTGCTCGACGATCCCCAGCACCCCTACACCCAACTGCTCGTCTCCTCGGTGGTGATGCCATGACGCCTCCCGTGCTTCGCGTGCGCGACCTGCGCAAGACCTTCACGCTGCACCTGCGCGACGGCCTGCGGCTGCCGGTGCTGCAGGGGGTCTCGTTCGAGGTCCACGGCGGCGAATGTGTCGCGCTGGTGGGCCCGTCCGGGCAGGGCAAGTCCACCTTGATGAAGTGCCTGCATGGCAGTTATGGTGCGGACGGCGGCGAGGTGCTGCTGTCTCGCGACGACGGATCGACGCTGGACCTGGCGAGCGCGACGCCTCAGCAGGTGATCGCGGTGCGGCGCCGGGAGCTGGCCTATGTGAGCCAGTTCCTGCGTGTGGTGCCGCGCGTGCCGGCGCTGGACGTGGTGGCCGAGCGCCGTGTCGACGCCGACCCGGCGGCAGCGAGCCTCGACGAAGCCGGCCACGAGCGCGCGCTCGCGGCCGCCCGCGAGGAGGCCGCCGCGCTGCTGGAGCGCCTGCAGGTGCCGCGTGGCTTGTGGGAGCTGCCGCCGGCGACGTTTTCGGGCGGCGAACAGCAGCGTGTCAACATCGCCCGTGGTTTCATCCAGCCGGCGCGGCTGCTGCTGCTCGACGAGCCGACCGCGTCGCTCGACGCGGCGAACCGCCGGGTGGTGATCGGATTGATCGAAGAAGCGAAACACCGTGGCAGTGCCGTCGTCGGCATCTTCCACGACGAAGAGGTGCGCGACGCTGTCGCGACCCGTTGCATCAGCGTGAGGCACGAAGCATGAATTCGAACGAGACCCTCCTGAACAACGCCCGCCTGGTGCTCGGCAACGAGGTGCTGACAGGCCATGTGGTGCTGCGCGACGGCCGCATCGCCGCGATCGGCCGCGGCGCGAGTGTTTCCCCGGCGGCCGTCGACCTGGACGGCGACCTGCTGCTGCCCGGCCTGGTCGAGGTCCACACCGACAACCTGGAGCGCCACGTGATGCCGCGTCCGCGCGTCAACTTCCCGATGCAGTCGGCGCTGCAGGCCCACGATGCCGAGATCGCCTCGGCCGGCATCACGACCGTGCTCGACGCGATCGGCGTCGGCGACCCCTATGGCGACGGCTTCCGCTCGCGCGACCAGAGTGCGCTGCTCGAGGTGCTGGACCGCCTGGAGGCGGCCGGTGCGCTGCGCGCCGAGCACCTGATCCATGTGCGCTGCGAACTGCCGGCCGAGAACGCGCAAGCGCTGTTCGATGCGTTTTCACGCAGCCGGCGGCTGCGCCTGATCTCGCTGATGGACCACACGCCCGGACAGCGCCAGTGGACCGATATCGAGCATGCCCGCGTCTACTACACCGGCAAGAAGGGCTGGAGCGACGCGCGTTTCGACGAGGAAGTGCGTGTCGCCCCCGAGCGCCAGGCACGTTACGCGACGCCGAACCGCGCCTGGTTCACCGCTTTTGCGCGCGAACGCGGCATCGCGCTGGCGACCCACGACGACACGACGCTCGCGCACGTCGACGAGGCCCAGGCCCTCGGCGCCACCATGAGCGAGTTCCCCACCACGCTGGAGGCCGCACGCCATGCGCGTGCGCTGGGCCTCTCGACGGTGGCCGGCGCGCCCAACGTCGTGCGCGGCGGATCGCATTCCGGCAACGTGTCGGCCATCGCGCTCGCCAGCGCCGGCGTGCTCGACGCGCTGTCGTCCGACTACGTACCCTCCAGCCTGCTGCAGGCCGCCTGGAAGCTGCAGCAGGACGCGGGCTATTCGCTGCCTGAAGCGGTGCGTGTCGTCAGCCGGGCGCCAGCCTTGGCCTGCGGCCTGGGCGACCGCGGCGAGATTGCGGTCGGCCTGAAAGCCGACCTGGTCCGTGTCGTCGAGGTCGACGGCCTGCCGTCGGTGCGCGAGGTGTTCCGCGACGGGCGGAGGGTGGCATGACGGCCGTGTGGCGCGATGCCGTGCACGACCTGCGCGGCGTCGAAGCAGTGCGGCCGCGCCGTGCTGCGCTCGGGCCACACAGCGATGCGAGCATCGACGGCGCGGCCTACGATGCGGCGCTGCCGGACCGGCAGCGCGAGACGCTCTACTGAAACGCGCGACAAGCGCTGCTCATCAGCGCGGCTTGCGGCACCTGGTCGAGAGCCTCCCTTCCTACCCGAGCTTCATGGCTGCGTTGTGACATCTCCCTCCGCGCGGGGCGACCAGGTTAGGGATAGGGTCCGCACATTTCCTTGCCCAGAATGCCGCCACTCGAACTCGAACGCTCCGCGCAGGACAGTCGAGATCCGCGCAGCCTCGCGAGTCAAGGAAGGGACGGTTATGCCACGCGTCATGGACATCAGCACGCCTCTGGGGGAGGACGTTCTGTTGTTTCGCTCGATGAACGCCAGCGAGGAGCTGGGGCGATTGTTCGAGCTCCGCATCGAGCTTCTGTCCGAGCGCGACGACATCGACCCTGACGATCTGCTCGGCAAGAAGGTCACGGTCCGGCTCGAGCTGCCCGCCGGCGTGCGGCGCTGCTTCAACGGCTACGTCACGCGCTTCGGCCTGAGCGGGCATGTGGGCCGCTACCACCGCTATCGCCTGACGGCGCGACCCTGGCTGTGGCTGCTGACGCGCAACAGCGATTGCCGCATCTTCCAGAACCAGTCGGTGCCGGACATCCTGCAGGAGATCTTCGACAAGTACCCGTCGGCCGCGGTCGAGAACCGCCTGACCGGCAGCTACCGCCCCAAGGACTATTGCGTCCAGTACCGCGAGACCGACTTCAACTTCGTCAGCCGGCTGATGGAGCAGGAGGGCATCTACTACTTCTTCGAGCATCAAGAGGGCCGACACACCCTGGTCCTGGCCGACGGACCGGGGGCACACCAGCCCTTCGACGGCTACCACAGCATTCCCTTCATCCCGCCGGGTCGCCGCAGCCGGCTCGACCAGGATCACGTCGACGAGTGGAGCGTCTCGCGCGAGATCCAGCCGGGGGCCTTTGTCCTCGACGACTTCGACTTCGAGAAGCCGAGCGCGGACCTGCGCGCCTCCACGCGACGCCAGCGCCGGCATGCCGAGGCGGGTGGCGAGTTCTACGACTATCCGGGCGACTACCGCGACGCTGACGACGGCGAACACTATGCGCGGGTGCGGCTGGAGGAGTTGCAGGCCCGCCATGAAGGCATCGAGGGCGCGGGCAACGCGCGCGGTATCGCCGTGGGGTCGGTATTCAGGCTGACCGGTCAGGCGCGCGGCAGCCAGCAGCGCGAGTACCTGGTAACCCGCACGGCGCTGGAGCTGGGGACCAACGAGCACGAGTCGCGCGAAACGCCAGAGCCCGGCGCCGGCTTGCGCTGCAGCTTCGGGGTGCTCGACAGCCGCGAGAGCTTCCGCCCCCAGCGGCTCACGCCCAGGCCGGTGGTGCAGGGGCCCCAGACCGCGATCGTGGTCGGGCCCTCCGACGACGAGATCCACACCGACGCGTACGGCCGCGTGAAGGTCCAGTTCCATTGGGACCGCCGCGGCGGGTCCGACGAGAACAGCTCCTGCTGGGTGCGTGTTTCGCATCCCTGGGCCGGCAAGAACTTCGGCATGATCGCGATCCCCCGCATCGGCCAGGAGGTCATCGTCGATTTTCTGGAAGGCGATCCGGACTGCCCGGTGGTGACCGGCCGGGTCTACAACAAGGAGCACATGCCGCCCTGGACGCTGAACGAGCACAAGACCCGCAGTGGCATCGTGACCCGTTCGAGCGAGGGCGGGTCGAGCAGCACCGCCAACGAGCTGCGTTTCGAGGACAAGAAGGGCGAAGAGGAGATCTTCGTCCACGCCGAGCGACAGCTGCGTACCGAGGTGGAGGCGGCCGAACTGCGTGACGTCGGCGCGGACCGCACCACCGCCATCCACGGCAACGACCGCCTCACCGTGGACAAGTCGCGCTACGAGCATGTCAAGGGCGACTTCCGCGATCTGCTGGTGGACCAGCTGAGCGTGCGGCGTATCGGCGCCGGCGAGATCGAGGAGATCACCGACGGCCTGAAGACCACCATCAAGACCGGAGGGCACGAGCACACCGTCAGCGCCGGCGGTCAGACCCTGGAGATCACCGGCGGCTTGAAGACCACCGTCAAGACCGGCGGCCAGACGCACACGGTCGATGCCGGCGGCCAGACCATCAAGGTCACCGGCAATGTCAAGGAAGACGTCATCGGCCGCATCGACCAGAGCGCGAGCCTGGGCATCGGCATCACGACGCCGCAGGCCTATTCCTTGAAGGCGGACGGTGGGGTCACGATCAACGCACCGTCGCTGACCTTGCTCGGTGGCGCCACCGTATCGGGCGCGACGCCCAAGGCGTCCTGGTGGACCGGCTACGACGGCCGGGTGATCGGCGCGGTCACCCGGCTGACGCTGCTGAGCTACGAGGCCAAGCTGGTGACGCTGGAAACCAAGGGCCTGAGCATGCTGGGCGTGACCTACAAGAGCGAGCACATCGGCATCAAGGAAAAGAAGGCCATGATCGACAAGGCGACCACGGCGCTGGAGCTGAAGAACATCGCGTCGGCGGTCAAGCAGGGCGCGATCGCCTTGTCCAAGTACTCCACCTTCATCGTGATCTGAGCGCCCCATGAAGATCGATCCCCTGTTTGTCGTGCCCGCCCTGGTCGCCGTGCTGGTGCTGAGTTGGCTGTTCTACGACAGCGCCCGCACGCAGCGCCGCGAGCAGCAGTTGCGCGAGGCCGGCACCCGGGCTCGCGTGCGGGTCGTGTCGGCGTCGCAGACCGGCCACTGGGTCGCCAACAACCCGGAGCTGGCCCTGCAACTGGTGCTGAGCGAGCCGGGCCGGCCCGAGCGCGAGCTGTCGGTGCGGCACGTGATCCCGGTGCAGGCCGCCGGCCTTCTGGTGCCCGGTGCGGTGCTGCAGGTGCGGCTCGATCCGCACCAGCCGGATGTGTTCGTGTTCGACGAGCCCTGGGCCGTCGCCGCGTCCGGGTTGCGGTAGCGGGGCGCCATGAGGGTACTCAAGCCGCAGTGCCTGTCGGTGCTGCACCGCTGTTTCGAACGCCAGCGCCGGGCCTACCTGGGCGTCGCTGTGGTCGGTTTTGTCCCGCTCGGCGAAGAGCCCGCCTTGCTGCCGGAGCAGGAGCTGTGGCAGCTGGTGCCGCCGCTGCTGGGCGACACGCCACTCGACGCTGCCATGCCCAAGTACGGCGCCGAATTCCTTGTCTCGGGCGACGCCTGCGCGCCCGGCGGCGAGCCGGTGGCAGGGCTGGAGACCCGCGTCCGGCTCGGCGGCCTGAGCAAGACGCTGCATGTGTTCGGCACGCGACGCTGGGAGGGCCGCGCGTTCAGCCAGCCCGAGCCCTTCGTCCGCATGCCGATGGGCTGGGAGCAGGCCTACGGCGGGCCGGACTTCGAGCTGAACCGGCAGGGGCGCGGCCGTGCGCCGGTGACGACCGCGGCCGGCCGGGTGCATGAGCTGCCGCAGGTCGAATACCCCGCGCAGCCCAGCGTCGCGCCGAACCAGGCGATCGCGCCGGCCAGCTTCGGCCCGCTGGGACCGATGTCGCCGCAGCGCAAGCGCTTCGACGGCAGCTACGATGCGGCGTGGATGCAGCAGGACTTCCCGGGCACGCCCGCCGACCTCGACTGGCGCTATTTTTGTGTCGGCAGCGAGGACCAGTGGCAGAGCTGCGCGTTCAGCGGCGACGAAACGCTGGAACTGGTTCACCTGCACCCGGACCGGCCGCGCATCACCGGCCGGCTGCCCGGCGTGTGCCCGGTGGTCGTGGTGCGCGACAAGGGCATGGCGGTCGGCATGGGGCGTTTCCTGGAGTGTCGCCTGTCCACCGTCTGGTTTTTCCCCAACCAGTTGCGGGCGGCGCTGATCTGGCACGCCTTGATGCCGGTCGCCGACGAGTTTGCCGACCAGGTCGAGTTGATGTGCGTCGGGGCCGAATGGCTGGGCCAGCCGCGCCCACGCGAACAACACTACCTGCAGGCGATCTCAGAGCGCCTCGACGAGGAGCACGGCGCCTTGCGCACGCTCGACGACACCGACCTGCTGCCGGCCGGCCTGGCGGTGCCGAACGAGTCGCTGGCGCGCTTCGAAGCGCTGCTGAAGAGTTCCGGCATCGGTCTGCAGCGCCACCAGGACAAGCTGCGCAGCGAGACCGAGCGCCTTGAAAGCGAGCTGCAAAGCGTGCTGGGCGAGCAGGCACTTGCCGAGGCACGGCAACGCCAGGCCGAGGCGCTCGTAGCCTTGCAGGCCCCCGACCTGTCGGCCGGACTGCCCGGCGACACCCGATCCTTGATCGCCTGGGCGCGCCGGCCGTCGCTGCAGCGCGGGGCTGCGCTCGAGCAACTGCAGCAGCAGGCGCGCGATGGCGTGCTCGACGACGTGCACCAGGTGCTGAGCGGCGCGGGTTTCGAGACCTCGGTGCTGGCGCCGTTCCGGGACCGGCTGGCGGGCGGACCGGGGGCGGGGCAGCCGCTGCCCAGCCTGACCCAGCTCCTGCGCGACGTCGAGCGCCCGCTGAGCGAGCTGCCGGCACCGCACGCCGGGCAGCTGGCGCCCGCTTCACCCATCACGACCGAGATGCGTGAGCGGGCTGCGCAAGCCGATGCGAAGATGCAGCCGCTGTGGCGTGCCGCGGCCCATGTGCGGGAGACACCACCCCCGGTCGACGCAGGCACCGCCGAGCGCTGGCGGCACAGCGCGGCGCAGCTCAAGGCACAGGGCAAGAGCTTCGCGGGGCTGACACTGCTTGGCGCGGACTTCCGCCAGATGGACCTGTCGGGGGCCGATTTCAGTGGCGCAACCCTGGACGGCGCCGACTTCAGCGGCGCCGGCCTGGCGGGGGCCTGTTTCGACCGTGCATCGCTCGCGCATGCGCGTTTCGTGCAGGCGCGCTTGCAGGGCGCCAGCTTTGCCGAGGCCAACCTCGGCAAGAGCGATCTGAGCCGGGCGCTGTGCCTGCAGAACAGCTTTCGTGGCGCCAACCTCACGCAGGCGGTCCTGGCACAGGCGCAGCTCGACGAGAGCGTGTTCGAAGGTGCCAGCTTGCTGGAGACCGACCTGTCGGGTGTGCGACTCGTTTCGGCCCGTCTCGACCATCTGGTCTTGCTGCGTTGCAGGCTGGGCGCCGCCTCCCTGGTGGGCGCCCATCTGAACAAAACCTCCTTCATCGAGTGCGAGGCGGCCGGTGCGGTGTTCGCGCAGGCCGGGCTCGCGTCGGCCGACTTCGTCAACTGCCGACTGGACGGCGCGGTGTTCGATGGCGCCGAGGCCGACAACGTGCGATTCGTGCACCACTGTTCGCTGGTCAAGGCCAGCTTCCGGGGCGCCGTGATGCGGCGCGCCAGCCTGCGTGGCCTGGCCCTGGAAGGGGCCGATTTTCAGCGCTGCCGCCTGGACGGCGCCGATCTGGGCGACAGCCGCTGCGCCGGTGCCGACTTCAGCCGCGCCAGCCTGAGCGAGGCGCTGCTCGCCAAGGCGGGCCTGCAGGGTTGCCGCTTCGTCGCGGCCAACCTGATGCGTGCGATCTTGCAGCACGCCCAACTGCAGCGAGCCGATCTGCGCGACAGCAACCTGTTCGCGGTCGACCTCGCGCGCATCGATAGCGACGAGCACACCCGCTGGGAGCGCGCCTACACCGCCAAGGTGCGCACCCTGCCGGCGCTCAAGGTGCTGCCGCCCGGCAGCGGACCGGCGTGAAGGACCGTGCGATGGACATCGAGCAACTGAAGGCGAAGATCGCGGCCGCCGAGCCGGTCATGGACCTCCGGCTGTCGGGTCTCGCGCTGGCCGGGCGGGACCTCTCGGCAGCGGTGTTCATGCGCTGCGACTTCTCGGGCTGCGACCTGTCGGGCGCGTTGTTGCGCGAGGCCTCCCTGGTCGAATGCCATCTCACCGGGGCCACCCTGCGGCAGGCCAACCTGCACCTCGCCACGCTGCACCAGTGCGACGCCACGGGGGCCGAACTGGGCGGCCTGTACGCACCCGGCGCGTCGTTCACCGAATCGGTGCTGGCGCGCTCTCACTGGACCGGTGCCGATCTGGAGTTCGCGAATTTCGCGAAATGCGACTTCGCCGATGCCGAGCTGTCGGGGGCCAAGCTGGAGCAGGTGTCTTTCCTGGAGTGCGGATTCGCCGGCAGCGTTTTGCAGGACACGGTGCTGAACGCCACCGTGTTCTACCGGGCCGACCTGCGCGGTGCGCACTTTGGCACGCCGCGCGGCGATCAGGGCGTCTTCGTCGCCTGCCAGCTGGCTGGCCAACGCTGGGCGGGGGCGCAGTGGAGCCGCTCGCAGTTCATGGAGGCGGACCTGACGGGCGCCGACCTGAGCGGCGCCCGCCTGGGCAACTGCAATTTCAAGGGGGCGCTGCTCCAGCAGGCCTGCCTGCAGGGCGTCGATGCGCCGCAGACCCTGTGGCTGGAAGCGCAGCTCGAGGCCTGCGACTTTTCGGATGCGCGCCTGCCGCAGTCGGTCTGGACCGGCGCATACGCCGTCCGCGCCTGCTTCTCGCGCGCCGTGTTGACCGAATCGGTGCTGCAGCGAGGCCGCTTCGAGGCCTGCCGCTTCGACGGCGCCGACCTGCGCTATGCCGATTTCGCGCATGCCGTGCTGACCGGCAGCGAGTTCGACGGCGCCGACCTGTTCCGCGCCGGCCTGCGCGGGGTGCAGGCCGGGCGGACGCGGGGCCTGGACCGGGCCAGGGCTGCGCCCGACGATCCTGAAACCGTGAAGGCCGAATCGTGGCTGGCGCCACAGTGAGCCGGGATGCAAGCCCGGTGGGAGAAACACAGATGAACGAGCCGCAACAGGTGCCGACGAAACGTCGAGACGGCCCGCCGGCCACGATGCCACCGGAGTCCCAGGGGAGGGCGCCGTCCGGGCTCACGCAGGGCGTGATCCAGCAGGTGGGCGAGGTCGAGCGGGTCTCCGAGTCGGAGCCGGCGCAGTGCCGCGTGACGGTCTCGACCCCGGCCGGCCTGCGCCAAGCCGGGCTCGCGACCTCCTGCCTGACCGTGCCGGCGCCCGGCGACGTCGTGTTGCTCGCCGGCTGGGACGAGCAGCTGTACGTGCTGGCCGTGCTGGCGCGCGGCTCGGCCGAGCCGTTGGTGCTGCGCACCGAACGCGACACCACCTGGGTGGTGCAGGGCGGTCTTGCGGTGCAGGCGAGCGGGGCCGTCGACCTGGCCAGCGCGGGGCAGCTGCGCCTGGGGGCGGACCGCCTGAGGCTGGAGGCCGAGCAGGTCGACCTCCTCACCGGGCGGCTGGGCATCGTCAGCCGCGTGGCCCAGTGGGTGGCCGAGGTGCTGGAGACCACCGCGACCTCGCTGCGCCAGGTCAGCCGGACCCACACCTTGCAGGCCCAGGGCTACCACCGCCAGGTCGATGAGCTGGAGTCGGCCCGGGTCGGCCACGTCGACCTGAGGGCCCGCGAGATGCTCAACATCCAGGCGCAGCACACGGTGATCAAGAGCCGCGAGCTGGTCAAGATCGACGGCAAGCAGATCCAGGTGGGGTGAGACCATGTTCGCCAACACCCAGATGGGTGGCATCGACTTCGCCTTCCCCGACGTGTGCCTGACCCCGATGCCGGTCCCCACGCCGGTGACCTATCCCAACGTGGCCGCGTCGCCGATGGGCGTCGGCGCCGCCTACCACGTGCTGCTCGGCGGCGCGCCGGCGCACCACCTCGGCACCACCATCCCGATGACCAACGGCGACAACGCCGGGGTGGCGCTGGGGGTGGCGTCCGGCATGGTGATGGGGCCGAGCCGCCACCTGACGGCCGCCTTCACCGTGCTGTTCGGCGGCATGCCGGCCACGCGGCTGACCAGCACGTCGCTGCAGAACAGCACCAACGCGCCCGGCATGCGGGTCGCGCCGAGCCAGGTCAAGGTCTTGCTGTTGGCGCCCTGAGAGACTGCACGGCAGAGAGCGTGGCCCGGTGGGCGGGCTGAGAGGCCGGGAAGGAAAGGTAGGCCGGTGCTGGGCCGATCAAGTGAGTCAGGGGCATAGGGCCCTCTTCCTGGTCGCGGAAACAATTGCAGTTGACAGCGCGAACGCCCGGGCGCCATACAGGCTGCGAGTGAAGCTCCCCGACACGCCCGCCCATGGCCGATACCGCAGCCACCTTCGACAGGCTCCAGCACGCCACGCCCCTCATTCTCGTCGCCGAGGACGAGGCCGAGATCGCCGACATCCTCGCCGCCTACCTCCAGCGCGACGGGTTCCGCACGGTACTGGCGCCGGACGGGGTGCGTGCCCTCGAGCTTCACATGTCGCTCAAGCCCGACCTCGTCGTCCTCGACATCAAGATGCCCCGGCTGGACGGCTGGGGCGTGCTGACAGAGTTGCGGCGACGCGGCGACACGCCGGTCATCGTGCTGACCGCGCGCGACCAGGACATCGACAAGCTGCTGGGCCTGCGCATGGGGGCGGACGATTACGTCATCAAGCCCTTCAACTGCGCTGAAGCGGTGGCCCGGGTGCACGCGGTGCTGCGCCGCTCGCTGCCCCCGGGCGCAAGGGGATCGCGCCTGCGCGCCGGCGCCTTCGAGATCGACATCGAGAGCCATGAGGCGACGGCACGGGTCGGCGCCATGCTCCATCCACTCGAGCTGACCTTGACGGAGTTCCGCCTGCTCACCCACCTGGCCCGGTCCCCCAAGCGCGTGTTCAGCCGGGAGGAACTGCTGCTCACCTGCCTGCCCGAGGGCAGCGCGCTGGAGCGCACCGTCGACAGCCACCTGAGCAAGCTTCGCAAGAAGCTCGAGCGGCTCGGCATCGAAGGGGTGCCGCTGAGCGTCCGGGGCGTGGGCTACCGACTTGACAGCGAGCGATGAGAACATCGGCCGGGCTGCGGCGGCAGATCGTGCTGTGGATGGGCCTGCTGTCGGTGGCGGTGGCCGTGTTCTCGCTTCTGGGCTTCTACGCCTTTTATGTCGTTGCGCTCAAGCGCTGGCCGGGCATCATCTCCGAAGGCGTCACGCCCTCGGGCGCCGAGCTGGGCTGGATGGTCGGCACCACCCTGGCGGCCCTGGTGCTGACGGTGGTGGTGGCGGTGAAGCTGTCGCGACGTATCCTCGCGCCGCTCAACGCCGTGGCGCAGAGCCTGCGGCAGGTCGCAAAGGGCAATCTGGCGGCGCGCGCGCGCCACGACAACCGTGCCGTCGGGGAAGCCGCCCAACTGGTGCATGACTTCAATGCCATGGCGGAAAGGCTGGACCACATGGCACGTGAACGCACGCTCTGGCATGCCGCGATCGCCCATGAGCTGCGCACTCCCGTCACGGTGCTCAGCGGCCGGCTGCAGGGCTTGAGCGACGGTGTCTTCGAGGCCGGCGAAGCGCAGTTCCGCAGCCTGCTGACGCAGGTCGAAGGGCTGGGCCGGCTGATCGAGGACCTCCGTGTGCTGGGCCTCGAGGAAAGCGGCCACCTGCGGCTGCAGCTGGAGGAGACCGACCTAGCGTCCGAAGTGGCCAGCGTGGTGCAGGCCTTCGAGCCCCGCCTGCGGGCCGCCGGCTTCGTGCTCGCACTCGACCTTGATGAACCCGCTGTCGCCGTGTGCGACCCCGTTCGCATCCGGCAAGCTCTGCTGGCACTGCTTGAGAATGCCCTGCACCACGCGGTGCCCGGGCTCCTGCGCATCTGTGCCGGGGTTGACGGCGGCGTGTGCCGGCTGCGGGTGGAAGATGCCGGCCCGGGCATCGATCCGGCACTCTCGTCCCGGGTGTTCGACGCTTTTCAGCGAGGCGAGCCGACCAAACCGTCAGGTCGCGGCGGGAGCGGCCTGGGCCTCGCCGTCGTGCGTGCCATTGCCCAGGCACACGCGGGGCAGGCAAGCTGCCGTCCTTCCAGCACCGGCGGAACGGTCTTCGAGGTGGCCTGGCAGGGCTAGGGCCAGGCAGACGGAAACCGCACCGGGAGGCGTGTTCCGGCCTCGAAGCCGGCTCCATCGGATCTCCACACCGTCTGCACACCAGCACCATCTTTCCTTCGCACACTGCGTCGCACTGCCGGCCGATGCAAGCCGCCCGCCTGGGGCCGACGCACCCGGCAACGGCCCTGTGCCACGTGTCAGGACCGTTCCGGCAGCTCCTCCACAGCACTGCAGGAAACGACATGACTGAGACTGCACGCCGACTCGGCAACGTGACCCCAAGCCACGCATCGTGGGCACGCCCGCTGCGCATGGCCCTGTTACTGGGCGCCCTCGGCGGCGCCCTTTCCGCCTGCGGCGGAGGGGAGGAGGAGCTCTACGGCTTCCCGCATGACCATGAGCCGATAGCTACCGTGCGCCAGCTGTACGACGGGGCGTTGACACCCGAGCTGGCCGTATCGACCTACCGAAACACCCACCGCCTTTTCGCCACCCGCCGCATCGAGCCCGCCCGCAAGCCCGTCCCCCTGCCTCCGTCGCCCAAGCCGTTGAAGGACGTCACCTTCGCCTGGCAAGGGCAGACCTATCACCTCGGCGACTACCTCACGCAGAACCGGGTCGCCGGGCTGCTGATCCTCAAGGACGGCAAGGTCGCCCACGAAACCTATCGATTCGGCAACACCCGGCGTACGCGGTGGATGTCGATGTCGATGGCCAAGTCGGTCACGTCCACGCTGATCGGCGCGGCGGTGCGCGACGGCTACATCAGCAGCCTCGACGACCCGGTGACCAAGTACGTGCCCCGCCTGGCCGGCAGCGGCTACGAAACCGCGACGGTCCGTGACGTGATCAGCATGACCTCCGGTGTCCAGTGGAGCGAGCTCTACACCGACCCGACCTCGGACCGCCGCCGGCTGCTCGAGGCCCAGATCGCGCAGACGCCGGGCGCGATGCTCGAGGTCCTGCGGTCCGTGCCGCGGGTCGCGCCGCACGGTTCGGTCTTCAACTACAGCACCGGAGAAACGCAGGTCGCCGGCGAGGTGCTGATCGGCGCCGTGCAGAGACCTGCAGCGACCTACCTGTCGGAGAAGATCTGGAGGAAATTCGGCATGGAGCACCGGGCCCGCTGGTGGCTCGATGCGCCGCACGGCCACGAGATCGGGGGGAGCGGCATCAGTGCCACGCTGCGCGACTATGCGCGCTTCGGCCTGTTCATCATGAACGACGGCGTGGCCGGTGGTGAGCCGGTGCTCCCGAGCGGCTGGGTCACCGAGGCCGGCTCCCCGCTGCGGTTGAGCACCGGCGAGACGCTGGACTTTTACGGCTACGCCTGGTGGATCGACACCCAGACGGCGCCGGGGGCCCAGTTTTTCGCCGGGGGCATCTTCGGTCAGTACATCTACATCGACCGGCCCGAGAAGGTGGTGATCGCGGTCAACAGCGCCTGGCTCCAGCCCACCGGCCAGGACCAGCTCGACTTCGCCTTCTTCAAAGCCGTGGTGGACGCGTTGCGACAATAGCGCGTGCGAACTCGGTGCCAGGGTGTCACCGACGATCCGGCTGGGCAGGTCGCTCGCAAAGTGGTGGTTTTGCCGCAGATGCGGGCTCAGAAAAAGGTGAAGTTGAACCTATCGCTGCGCGGAACCTGGCGCTTAGCCGGGACCCTCGTGGCCCGTGTAAAGCCGGGTTCCATTCAATAACAATAGCGTCTGGTCGCGTTTACCTACTGTCGCACTTTCCCGCTTCCGCCTTTGCCAACATGGCGATGCGATTGCGCACCAGGGTGACAGGTATGTGCACACCGGTGAGCGAAGCGGTGGCTGTATCACAGTCGATCCAGCGGGTGGGGCCCAACTCGACAAGGAGCGGCAGCAAACCCAAAAGAACGCTAACTGCCTGGCCGACTATCTCAAATCCCAGGTGAAGCAGGGCGACTGCCGTCCGCTGCGGCTATACGGCGTGAAGAACTGACTCCCGAGTCCCGGTTGCCCCGTCCCAGGGACCGCTGCTTGCAAATGATGTGAGCCGGCGCCGCTGGCGATGCCGTCCGTTCAAGAGGACATGCCGGAACGCATACGGAGTCTCGGCGACGCTCAGGCGACACACAGGCTAGAGAGGACGGCCCGCCCGGCAGGAAGTCACGAGCGGGTTGTGCAAGAGCCTTGGCCCGGATCTTCCGTGGAGGCGCCAAGCCCCACCTCCGCCAACAGGGCCAGGTAGTAGCGCAGCGAGGGTGTCCTGCGCCCCGGCAGCTTGGCCGCGTCGTCCCAACGCCGCAGCTGCAAGGCGTCCTCGGCGAAGGGCAGCTGCCGGAAGGCCGCGCAGTCGGCCGCGGACATCGGCCCGCCCTGCAGTGTGAGGGAGTGGACCGATGCCGGCGACAGCGTCGCCGCATAGGCCGCATCCATGGCGACCAGGCAGCGCTTGGCGGCCACGTGCAGACGGATCGGCTCGACGACGGCAGGTGGGAAGGCGGTCGCCAGGAAGGGCACCGCGCGCTGTTCGTGGCCGTCGTCCACCGCATCCGGCAAGGCTGCGGCGAAGTGGCCGATGTCGTGCAGCAGTGCGGCAGCCACCAGCGCGGCCGGGGCCCGGGCGCACTCGGCGAGCTGCGCACATTGCAGGGCATGCTGCAGCGCGGTCACCGCTTCGTGGCGGGCGCCGTCGTAGAACACGTCGCCGTGCTCCGCGAACAGCGCCTCGATGCGGTCGAGCGCGTGCATCACACCAGCCGCTTGCGCAGCTGCGCCGACAACAGATCGATCACCGAGACCGTCACGATCAGCATCAGCAGCACCGCGGCCGTCTGGGCGTACTGGAAGCCGCGGATGACCTCCCACAACACCATGCCGATGCCACCCGCGCCCACCATGCCGACCACCGAGGCCGAGCGCACGTTGGCCTCGAAGCGGTACAGCGCGAACGAGATCCACAGCGGCATCACCTGTGGCAGCACGCCGTAGACGATCTCCTCCAGCGGGTGCGCGCCGGTCGCCCGGATGCCCTCCACCGGCTGCGGGTCGATGGCCTCCACCGCTTCCGAGAACAGCTTGGCGAGGGTGCCGGTGGTGTGCACCCACAGGGCCAGCACGCCGGCGAACGGACCGAGCCCCACCGCGACGACGAAGAGCAGCGCGAACACCATCTCGTTGATCGAACGGAAGGCGTCGAGCAGGCGCCGCACCGGCTGGTGGATCCACCACGGCGTCAGGTTGCCGGCCGCCAGCAGCGAGAGCGGCACCGAGCAGACGATCGCGAGCGCGGTGCCCCAGACGGCGATCTGCAAGGTGACCACCAGTTCGGCGAGGCAGTGGCGCCAGTCGCTGAAGTCGGGCGGCAGGAAGCCCTTCAGGTACTCGCCCATGTTGCCGGCATCGCTGAACAGGTCGAGCGGGCGCATGTCGGCGCCCTGCCAGGATCCAGCCAGCAGCGACAGCAGCAGGCCCCACAGGAGCAGCTGCCCCCATGAGGCGCGCGGCGGCTGCGCCGCCGCTTCGACAGCCAGGGTGGTCATCGGGTCTCCTCCGGGCGGCGCCCTGCGTTTTTCTTTCTCACTTCGCCTTGGCCAGCTCGGCCAGGCGGGTGTCGATGTCCTTCAGCTTGCGGGCCTTGTCCTCGGCGCCCAGCGCTGCGTCGGCCTCGACCTTGCCGCGCTCGCGGGCCAGCTCCAGCTGGCGGATCGGCAGCAGCTGCAGGTTGTCGGACGCCACGAAGCCCGACAGCGTCAGCTTCGCCAGGTTGGCCTTCTCGCGCGCGTCGCGGCCATAGGTCTGGAAAAACTCGCGCAGGCGCTTTTTCGTGGCCTCGTCGAGGTCCTTGCGCCAGACCAGAGGGTCGCTGGCGATCAGCGGCGAGCGCCACACCTCGCGCAGCTCGGCGGCCTTCTCGGGCATCTTGATCTTCATGCGCTCGACCCCGTCGCTGGCGACCGTCGCCACGTCGACCTGCTTGCCGGCGACCGCCAGGATGTTGGTCTCGTGGTTGCTGCGCACCGAGCGCTTGAAGTCGCGTGCCGGGTCGACCTTGTGGGCGCCGAAGGCGTAGTAGCCGGGCACCAGCGAACCGCTGGTGGAGTTGACGTCGCCGAAGCCGAGCGACAGGTTCTGGCGGTTGCGGATCACATCGTCCAGCGTCTTCAGCGGGCTGTCCTTGTGGACGATCATCAGGCTCCAGTAGCCCTGCGTGCCGTCGACGTTGACAACACGCGCGAACACCTCGCCGCCGGCCCGGTCCACGGCCTCCATCGCCGACTTGTTGCCCATCCAGGCGAGCTGGATCTTGTTGAAGCGCATCGCCTCGATCACGCCGGCGTAGTCGGGGGCGAAGAAGGTGTTGACCTTCAGGCCGGTGGCCTTCTGCAGGTCGTCAATCAGGGGCTGCCAGGCGGCCTTCAGGTTGTTCGACGACTCGGTCGAGATGAAACCGAAGTTGATTTCGCGGGTCTCGGCGGCGGCGGGCGAGGTCAGGCCGAACAGGGTGGCGCTCACGGCGATCAGCGCGGCGATATGGGTGCGACGGTTCATGGAGGAGGGCTCCTGGGGAAAGATGGGGAACATTGAGGGCGAGCGCCGTTCAGGCCGCCTGCATCATCGGGACCGGCGCCAGGCCCGGCGCCGGGTTTGCCGGGCGCCGCAGCACGGGTTCGGGGAACAGCTCGTCGGTCTGCCCGCCGTACAGCGCCTGCAGCCGCTCCATCGACAGCTCCGCGGTCGGACCGTCGAACACCACCTCGCCGGCGCGCAGCGCCACCGTGCGCGGGCAGTAGGCGAAGGCGTAGTCCACCTGGTGCAGCGAGACCACGACCGTCGCGCCGAACTCGCGGTTCACCGCCGCCAGCAGCTCCATCACGCGGCGGCTGGCGGTCGGGTCGAGCGATGCGATCGGTTCGTCGGCGAGCACGACCTTGGCACCCTGCACCAGCGCACGCGAGATGGCCGCACGCTGCTGCTGGCCGCCCGAGAGCGTCGATGCGCGTTGCCACGCGCAGGCCTCGATGCCGACGCGGCGCAAGGCATCGAGCGCGCGCTCGCGCTCCCCGGCCGGGAAGCTGCCCAGCAGCGTGCGCCACAGCGGCAGGCGGTGCAGGGCGCCGGCCATCACATTGGTCATCACCGGCAGGCGTTCGACCAGGTTGAACTGCTGAAAAATGGTTGCGATGTCGGCGCGCAAGGCCCGCACCCGGGGCGACAGGCGGCCGGCGGACTGGAGCTCGCGGCCCAGCACCTGCACCGAGCCTTCGTCGGCCCGGTGCAGGCCGCACAGATGGCGCAGCAGCGTGGACTTGCCGGAACCGGACGCGCCCAGCAGCGCGACCATCTCGCCGGCCGAGACACGCAGGTCGACGCCGCGCAACGCGGGCTTCGCGCCGAAGCGCTTGCGCAAGGCCTTCACCTCGATCGCCGGATCGCTCATGGGGATCTCCCGGACAGAGTGGACAACGGGGCGAATCATCTAGATGACCCGTGACTGTCGCGTGAATTCGGTGTGACAGCGGGATGACGGGAGCGGCGGCCCCCTGCTTTTGGCGCCTGCCGCCAGCGGCACACCGGCCGAACCGGTTTAGGATGCCGGCAGGCTGCGGCGGCAGTTCGGCTCGCAGGACTTCATTTCCGCCTTCGGCAAGCGGCCGCGCTCGCGAGTCGGGATCGAAGGGGAGCCCGGACGAGGACAGCAAGATGAACAACGCAACTCTGGCGGAGCTTCACGCCCGCATCGCCGCCGCCATCAACGGCGCGCAGCGCCAGCGCGAGCCGGGCAGCTGGTCGCCGGTGGAGCGTTACCTCAGCCGCAGCCGGTACGAGGCCGAGCGCATCGCCTTGCGCCGCTGCCCCCTGGCGGTCGGCGCGGCCGCCCGCCTGAAGTCGCCCGGCGACTGGTGGGCCACCACGGTCCACGGCGTGCCGGTGCTGTTGTGCCGTGGCGAGGAGGGCGAGCTGCGCGCCTTCATCAATGCCTGCCGGCACCGGGGCGCCGCGCTGGCGGCGGAGGGCGCCTGCGGCACCGGGCGCGAACGGTTTGTCTGTCCGTATCACAGCTGGACCTACGGCGCCGACGGCCGCTGCCTCGGGCGTCCCCACGAGAGCGATTTCGCCCATGCGCCGCGCGAGCAGTCGGCGCTGGTGCCGCTGCCCTGCGTGGAACGCTTCGGGCTGGTCTGGGTGGTCGCCAGTGTGCAGAGCGGCTTCGACTGGGACGGCTACTTCGGCCCCCTGGGGCGGGAGGTGGAGGCGCTCGGCTTCACGGCGGAGGCCACGGTCGCTCACGAACGTGGCCTGGAGCAGGCGTCGAACTGGAAGCTGCTGTTCGACGCGAACCTGGAGACCTACCACTTCGCCTATGCCCACCGCGGCACCATCGCCGCCCTGTTCCACGACAACGTGGTGGTGCACGACCGCTTCGGCGACCACCAGCGCCTGGTGCTGCCCAAGCGGGCCTTCAGCGCGCTGGCCGGGCCACCGGCGACGCTGGAAGCTTATGCCAAGGCCATCAACACGATCTACTTCTTTTTCCCGGCCACGCTGCTGCTGTGGGAGGGCGACCACCTGAACGGCTTCGCGGTGACACCCACCGGCGTGGACGCCTGTCGGGTCGACGGCTGGCTGGTGGTGCCGCAGCAGCACCGCAGCTCGCGCTCGCCGGCGTACTGGCAGCGCAACCTGGACGAGTTCTGGACCGTGCTCGGCGAGGACTACGCGCTGGCGGCCAGCATGCAGGCCGGGCTTGCCAGCGGGGCCAACCAGGCCTTGTGTTTCGGCGCCAACGAGTTCGCCTGCGCGGCCTTTCACGCTTCGGTCGAGCGCATGCTCACCCTGGAGTGCCAAGCGGCGCTCCAGGGCGAGGCCGGCCTTCCTCAAGCGACCAGGGCCTGATCGACGAACACCCTCAGCTTGTCGACAGGCAGGCGCACCGTGGTTCGCTGCGGCGGCAGCGGCCGGTCGCGATCGAGCTTGAGCCTGGCGTGCGCCGTGCCGATGCGGAGCTCCAGGACCCGCACGCTGCCGTGGTCCTGCACGCCCAGCAGCTCGGCGGGCACCGCTTCCGGATCCCCGGGCTCGGCCAGGGTGAGGTGCTCGGGGCGGATGCCGATCTGGAAGGCGGCCGAGGGCGCGCGCGCGAGCCACCCCGCCGGCACCGGAACGGCGACGCCGCCGATGCGCAACTCCTCCTGCCCCAGCGCGGCGTCGAACAGGTTCATCGCGGGCGATCCGATGAAATAACCGACGTAGGTCGTGCTCGGCCGCTCGAACAGGTCCTCCGGCGTGCCGCGCTGCACGACCCGCCCGGCGGACATGACGACCACCTCGTGCGCGAAGGTCATGGCCTCGTTCTGGTCGTGCGTCACGTACACCACCGTCAGGCCCAGCCGGGTGCTGATCTCCTTGAGCTTGCGCCGCAGCTGGAATTTCAGCTGCGGGTCGATGACGGTCAGCGGCTCGTCCATCAGCAGCGCCGCGACATCGTCGCGCACCAGCCCGCGGCCGAGCGAGATCAGCTGCTTGGCGTCGGCGGTCAGACCGCGTGCGGGCCGGCCGAGGCGGTCCTGCAGGCCGAGCAGCGCGGCAATCTCCTCGACCCGCCCGGTGACGCGGGCCGAGGGCCAGCCGCGGCAGCGCAGCGGAAAGGCCAGGTTCTCGAACACGCTCTTGAAGGGGTAGATCACCGGAAACTGGAAGACCTGGGCGATGTTGCGGCCGGCCGTCGGCTCCGCCGTGACGTCGCGGCCGTCGATCAGGACGCGTCCCTCCGACGGCCGCAGCAGGCCGGAGATGATGTTGAGCATGGTGGTCTTGCCGCAGCCGGACGGGCCGAGCAGGGCGTAGCTGCGGCCGTCGCGCAGTTCCATCTCGAAGGGTTCGAGCGCGTAGGGGGCACTGCCGTAGCGGTGACCGATGCGCTCCAAGGTGATGCGTGCCATGGTGTGGTTGACTCCTCAGGGGGCGGCGACGAGCTGTCCGGCCGGCGCGAACGCGAACAGCCGCTGCAGCGACAGGCCGATCGGGATCCGGGCGCCGAGCTCGACGTCGTGGATTCCTTCGAGCTGCAGGGCGACGCTGCCGAAGGCCGTGTCGACGTGCAGGAAGGTCTCGGAGCCCGAGACCTCGGAGAATCCGAGCGAGCCGCTGATGCCGCTGCTCGGATCGATGTGCAGGTCCTTGGCGCGGATGCCGAAGCGGTACTCGCCCGGGGGCAGCTGGGCCAGGTGCACGGGCAGCGTCATCCGGGGGCCGCCGTTCAGCACGAGGGCACCCTCGGCGACCTGGCCGGGCAGGAAGTTCATCGGCGGATCGTTGACGATCTCGGCCACGGTGGTGGAGGCCGGCCGGTCGAACACCTCGGCCGGCGCGCCGGCCTGCAGGATGCGCCCCTCGTGCATCACCACCACGGCGTCGCCGAGCATCATTGCCTCGGCCGGCTCGGTGGTGGTGTAGACGACGATGGTGTCCGAGGCGCCGGCCAGCAAGGCGCGGAACTCGCTGCGCAACTGCTCGCGCAGCTTGTAGTCGAGATTGACCAGCGGCTCGTCCAGCAGCAGCAGGCGCGCACCGCGGGCCAGCGCGCGGGCGAGCGCCACCCGCTGTTGCTGCCCGCCCGAGAGCTGCCCCGGGCGCCGCTGCTCGAAGCCGGTCAGGCCGACCTTCTCCAGCATCTGGGCGACACGCTGTCGCAGCGCCGCATCGGCCATGCGGCGGCGCCGCAGGGGGAAGGCGACGTTCTCGAACACGCTGAGGTGCGGGTAGTTGATGAACTGCTGGTAGACCATGGCCACGTCGCGCTGCCAGACCGGGGTGTCGGCGAGCGACCGGCCGTCGAGGCGGATGGCGCCGCGGTCGGGCGCCTGCAGCCCGGCGAGGGTGCGCAGCAGGGTGGTCTTGCCGGCCAGCGTGCGGCCGATCACGGTGGTCAGCTGGCCGGGGCGGAACTGCATCGCGAGGTCGTCGAGATGCGCCACACCGTCGCGCTCCAGGTGCAGCTGGTCGATGCTCAAAGTCATGCCCGTGCTCCTTCAACGCACCGCGCCGGCCAGCGTGCCGCGCGACAGGAAACCTTCGACCCAGAAGGCAATGGCCACCAGCGGCGCGACCGAGACCAGGGCCGAGGCCGAGAGGCTCCACCACGGCGTGACCGAGGAGTTGAGCGCCACCACCGCGACGGGCAGCAGCTGCGTGTCGGTGAAGGTGAGGGTGAAGGCGAAAAAGAAGTCGTTCCAGCCGAAGATGATGCAGAACAGGGTCGCCACGATGATGCCGGGCAGGCTGTTGGGCAGCACCACGCGGAAGAAGGCACCTAAGGGGGTGCAGCCGTCGAGCATCGCCATCTCGTCGATGGCACGCGGCACGTTGTTGAAGAAGTCGATCATCACCCACACCGCGATCGGCAGCAGCAGCGCGATGTAGACGAGGATCAGGCCCAGTTTCGTATCGAGCAGCTGCAGGAACTGCAGCATCAGGAAAAAGGGGATCGCGAGCACGATGGGCGGCATGATGCGCTGGGAGATGAAAAAGAACACCAGATCGCCGTTCCTGACGAAACCGGCCCGGTAGCTGAAGCGGGACAGGCCGTAGGCCGCCAGCGTTCCCAGCACGATGCTGATCGCGCTGGCGCTCAAGGTGACGATGGCGCTGTCGAGGTAGGGGCCGACGATGTCGATGCCGCCGGTGGCGCCGAACAGGTGGCGCCATCCGTCCAGCGAGGGCTGGTACTGCAGCCAGGGGAGGTAGGTGGGCCCCCCGGTGACGCCGGCCGAGGTCTTGAAGCTGGTGGTCGCCGCCCACAGGAAGGGGGCGACGACAAACGCGGACCACAGCACGATGGCGGCGTACTTGAGCAGGGTGTAGAGCTTGGGTTTCATGCGCCTTCTCCGTGTGCAAAGCGCGCCAGCAGCTTGGCGATCAGCGTGAGCGCCAGCGTCATCACGACCAGATAGGTGATCGACAAGGCCGAGCCGTAGCCGATCTCGAAGTCGCGCAGGCCGCGGATGTAGATGTAGTAGCCCGAGGTCTCGGTCGCGGTGCCGGGTCCGCCCGAGGTCAGCACATAGATGGTGTCCATGATCTTGGAAGCTTCGATGAGGCGGATGACGATGGCGCCCACCGACACCGGCATCAGCGAGGGCCAGGTGACGTTGAAGAAGGTGCGGACCGGGCCGGCACCGTCGATGGCCGCGGCCAGGAAAGGTTCGCGCGGCAGGCTGAGCAGGCCGGCCAGCAGCAGCAGGAACATGAAGGGTGTCCACTGCCAGATCTCGACGATCATCACGCTGGCGAGTGCCGGCCCATGAGCGCTGAGCCATGGGACCGGCTCGATGCCGACGGCCGCGAGCAGGTGGTTGGCCGGGCCCAGCGACTCGTGCAGCAGCGTGCGCCAGACCACCGACATCACCACCGGGGTGGTCATCATCGGGATCAGGAACAGCACGCGGAAAAAGCGCTTCAAACGCACCTCGCGCCAGACCAGCAAGGCCAGCCCGAGGCCGAGCAGGTATTCGATCGTCACCGTGGCGACGGCGATCAGCGCGAGCCGCGCAAACGCTTCCCAGAAGCGCTGGTCCTGCAGCACCGCGGCGTAGTTGGACAGGCCGGTGCCGTTCAGGCCGGGCGTCACCGCGTCCCAGCTGGTGAAGCTCGCCACGATGGTGAAGAGCAGCGGGAACAGGATGATCGCGACGAGGATGAGCAGGCCGGGCAGCAGAAAGGCGAGCTTGTAGCTCCGGAACCAAAAACCGTTCATGGAAGGTGTCCAGCAAGGGGAGGGGGCACCGGCGCCAGGCGCCGGTGCGCTCGGGAGCCGGGGCTCAGCGGCCGCGGTCCTCCAGGGCCACGACCTTGGCGTAGGCGTCGCGGACCTTGTCGACGCCGATCTTGCGCACGATCTCCTGCCACTTCTTCGCCACGCCGTCGAGCGCCTCCTGCGGCGACTTCTGGCCCGCCATCGCCTCGGCCACGCCGTTGGCCAGGGTGGACATGAACTGGTTCACGCCGGGCACGCGCAGGTCGAACACGCGGTTGTTGCTGCGGTCCATGCGCGACAGGGTGTCAACGTAGGACTGCGCCACCTTGGCCTCCCAGCCCAGCTTGTCCTGCCAGTAGGCCGGATCGAACTGACCGCCCCGGTAGGGGTTGACGCCGAAGCGGCCGATCTGCAGGTCGAGGTAGGCGTTGGCCTCGTTGGAGAAGAAGCACAGGAAGTCGAAGGCCATGTCCTGGTTCTTCGAGGCCTTGTTCACGCCCGAGGTCCAGCCCCAGGTGATGTAGGGCGGCGCGTTGGGCACGTCGAAGCGGTCCCAGGTCTTGGTGACGCGGTTCCACACCTCGCGCGAGCCCGGCAGCGGCGCGGCCAGCACCTTGTTGCGGATCGGGTTGCCCGGCTCCATGGCCTGGATGAAGGCGTCGTCCCAGCTGTAGCTCATCAGCGCCTGGCCGCCGCCGAAGGAGAAGATCTCGTCGCCGAGGCCGAAGCTGTTGCCGCCGGGCGGGAAGGCCTTCTGCGCATCGATGAACATCTGCAGCGCCTTGACCCAGCCGGGGTTGTTGACCTGCGGCTCCATGGTCTTCAGGTCGAAGAAGAAGCCGCCCTTGACCTTGGGGTTCTTGGCATAGGCGGCGGTGCGGCTGAGGAAGGCCGAGAACATCAGGTCGTCGCGCTTGGTCACCTCGGCGCTGCCGTAGTGTTTCTTGCCGTCGCCGGCCCAGTCCCAGCCCGAGAAGTACTTCGCCACCTGGTTGTAGTCCTCCCAGGTCGCCGGCACCTCCAGCTTGCGGCCGGTGTCCTTGAGGAAGCGTGCCTGCATGGCCGGGTTGTCGAAGACATCGGCGCGCAGCTTCATGTAGTGGCGGTCCCCGTCCACCGGGTACTGCAGCATCTGCTCGCCCCAGGTGGCGACGTCGCGGTAGTTGGGCGTGACGTCCTTCATGCCGCCGGCCTGCAGGTAGGTCGCCGGCACCGGCGCGAGGAAGCTGTGCAGGTCGCCGATCCACAGCGAGGGGTAGAACATCGCGTCGTAGGCCGCCTGGCGCGTCTGCAGCGGGATCATGATGCGCTGGTACAGGTCGCCGAAGGGCACGTGCACGACGTCGACCTTGGCGCCGGTCAGGTCCTGGAACTGCTTGGCGTGCAGGTCGGTCGGCTCGCCCATCACCGGCACGGCGTGCGTGATCACGCGCAAGGTGCGGCCGCGGTAGTTCTTCTTGGCGATGGCCGCATGGGAGCAGACGCCGGGCACGTCCGGCGCGCTGCCGTACTTGGCATAGTCGCCGTACTTCGAATAGTCGACCGCGGGCGCAGCGGCGGTCTGGGCGGCGGCCGGCGTCAGCGCAACCGCAGCGGCCAGGGCCAGGCATTGAAGATGCGTTTTCATGGTTTGTCTCCTCTTGGGTATGGGTGTTGTTGTGCAGCAGACCGTCAGGGAATGAGGACGGCGCGGCCGTGGATCTTTCCGTGGTGCAGATCCTTCAGGGCCTGGTTGGCGTCGGCGAGCTTGTAGTGCACCGTCGCCAGGTCGACCAGGCCGCGGTCGGCCAGCGCCATCAGCTCGATCAGCTCGGCCCAGGTGCCGACGAGGTTGCCGATGATGTTCTTCTCGGTGAACACCATGTCGACGCTGGGCACCCGGATGTCCTCGCCGTAGCCGACCACGTAGTAGCTGCCCATGGGCCGGGTCATCGCCAGGCCCTTGGAGGTGGTGCCCTTTTCGCCGACGAAGTCGATGACCGCCTCGGCGCCCTTGCCGCCAGTGAGTGCCAGCACCGCCTCGACCTCGTTGCCGTCGGCCTTGACGAGGTAGTCGGCGCCGCTTTTCTTGGCCAGTGCCAGCGACGCGTCGGACAGGTCGACCACGATGATGTCGGCCGCGCACATGGCCTTCAGGCACTGGATGCCGATATGGCCCAGGCCGCCGGCGCCGATGATCACGCAGCGCTCGCCGGGCAGGAGGTGCCGCGAGGCCTTTTTCACCGCGCGGTAGGCGGTCAGGCCGGCGTCGGCATAGGGCGCCACGTCCTTGGGCGACAGCGTCGCGGGCAGGGGAACGATGTTGCGCTGCGAGGTCGCGAGGAATTCGGCATAGCCGCCCTGGCTGTCGAGCCCCGGGAACTTGCCCTCGCCGTGCATGTCGTGGCCGCGCCGGCAGGCCAGGCAGGTGCCGCCGGTGATCTTGGGATGCACGATCACCGGGTCGCCGACCTGCAGCCCCTCGACCTCGCTGCCGACCTCCTCGATCCAGCCGGCGTTTTCATGGCCGATGATGAGGGGCAGCAGCTGGTCGCCGGTGGGGTCCAGGTGCGGCCTCCACACGCCTTCGATGATGTGCAGGTCGGTGCGGCAGACGCCGGCGCCGCCGATGCGCACGATCACGTCGGTCGATTTCTCGATGCGCGGATCCGGAACCTCCTCGTAGTCGACCCAGCGCTCGGCGGTCAGCGATTCGTCGTACTGCTTGAGAACTTGTGCCTTCATAAAGCTCCTCCGATCACACGCCCCCATCCCTTGGGGGCGACTGTGTCGGGCGCTTTTCGCAGGCTCCGTGCCAGCCGTGCGGCTCCTTTCAAATCAAGGACTTAGCCCGGATCGCAGGGGCCTTCGACGTGCAGCGCCTGGACGTCGCACCGCTTCGACTGTTCAGTTTCTGAATATTGCATTGGTGAACTTTTTGCCCGAAGCTTCGGCCCAGCCCCGATCACACACAACGAGGAGACCATGCAACATCTGTCCGGGCTGGAGCGGGCGCGCCTGGCGCTCGAAGGAGGGGGACGCCTGCCGGCGGGAGCGCTTGGCCAGACGCTCGCGGCAAGTTGGAAACGCTGCCTGGACCATGGCCTGGATCCCCTGGGCCGGGCGCAGGTGGCCGTCGTCGAGGGAGGCGACCTGAAGGGACGGCGCGAGCGTGACGCCCTGCTGCGCCGGCTGGCGATTGCCGAGATGCAGGTGCTCTACGAGCAGATCTCGGGCTCGAACTTCATGATCGCCTTCGCCGACCGGGACGGTGTCATCCTCGACACGATCAGCGACCCCGGCTTCGCGCAGAGCCGCGACGGCCAGGCCATCGTTCCCGGCAGCTGGTGGCGCGAGCAGGAGCGAGGCACCAATGCGCTCGGCCTCGCGCTGCTGGAGCGCGCGCCGATCGCCGTCTACGGACGCGAGCATTTTTTCGCGGCGCACGGCCACTTGAGCTGCATGGCGGCGCCGGTCTTCAATGCCGGCGGCGAGGTGATCGGCCTGCTCGACGCATCCTGCAGCAACGAAGCCCGCCAGCAGCACACCCATGCGCTGGTGAGGATGGCCGCCGCGCAGATCGAGAACGGCCTGATCTATCGTGAGCGCTCCGACGTCGTGATCCTCGCCTTCCACCCCCGCATGGAGTATCTGGACACCTTGTCGGCCGGCCTGCTGTCGCTCGCGCCCGATGGCCGCCTGGGCGCACTGAACCGGGTCGGCCGGGCGCTGCTCGCAGGCCTGGACGCGCAGGTGGGCCGCCGCTTCGACGAGCTGTTCGACGTGAAGCTCGACCGCGCGCTGGACAGTGTGCTCGGCGGCGCGGTACTGCGGGTGCGCGACCGCGCCGGCAGCGCGGTGTTCATGGTGTGCCGCCAGATCGGGAACCGCGCTGCCGGGGGGCGCGGCAGCCCCGCGCCCGCCGCGGTGCAGGTCCCACCGCGGCCGTCGACCGCATCGGTGGGTTTCGTCTGCGAGGACCCGGTCCTGCAGAGGCGCATGACCGGCATCGCCGAAGCGGCGCGGCGCCGCATGCCGGTCCACCTGCTCGGCGAGACGGGCACCGGCAAGGAGTTGATGGCGCGCCATGTGCACGCGCTGAGCGGCCGCAGCGGCGCCTTCGTGGCCGTCAACTGCGGCGCGATTGCCGAGTCGCTGTTCATCGCCGAGCTGTTCGGGCACGAGCGCGGCGCCTACACCAATGCCCGCCAGGACGGCTCGCCGGGTCTGATCCAGGCGGCGGACCAGGGCACCCTGTTTCTCGACGAGGTCGCCGACATCCCGGCGTCGGCACAGACGACGCTGCTGCGTTTCCTGGATGCGATGGAGGTGCGCCCGGTCGGCGGCCAGAAGGTCAAGCGGGTCGACGTGCAGATCGTCTCGGCCGCCAACCGGGACCTGCGCGAGGCGGTGGCGGCGGGACGCTTCCGCGCCGATCTCTACTACCGGCTCAACGGTTACGAGGTGCTGCTGCCGCCGCTGCGCGAACGTGCCGACTTCGGGCTGCTGGTGCACCACCTTCTGGAGGCGATCCAGCCCGGCATCGCCATCACCGACGAGGCGATCGAGCGTCTGCGCCGGCGTCCCTGGCCCGGCAACATGCGTGAGCTGCGGACCACCTTGCAGCGTGCGGTGATCGCTGCCGAGGGCGGATTCCTCGACGAGGATGGGATCGTCTCCGACGGCGCACAGGCCCCCGCTGCCTGCCCCGAGTGCCGCGGCCACGCATTGGCGCGGCGCAACTGCCTGCAGATCCGCGAGACCTGCGCCTCGGTGGGAGGCAACATCGCGGAAGCGGCGCGCCTGCTCGGGATCTCGCGCACCACCGTCTACAAGCACCTGCGCGACAACTAGCAGTGTCCACTCTGGGGATCGGTTCAGGACCTGGTGGAGCGCATTCCGCAGCTCAGTCGCAGTGCCTTGCACCGCTGCTGGGTGCGACATGCAGCTCCCAGTAGGACTCCAAACGAGGCCGCTTCGAGGAAACCGTGAGCGCCGAGCACCCGCTGGCGTCGCTGGGGCGCAGATTCAGCGGCTGGGCTCCGGAGCTGCGGGCGGGCCGGCGAGGACGACCTGGGCCAGCTGGCGGGCCCGTTCGCTGCCGAGGCGTGCGCCCCAGCTTCGCGGTTGCAGACACGCCTCATCGCCCAGAGACGCCTTGATGGTGGCAATCCTGTTCTCCTCCAGGCGGGCATGGATCGGATAGGTCCAGGGGTCGTCCTTATCCCGTGCTTCCTCACACTCCGCGAGCAGCCTGACCGCATCAGCGTGGCGCCCGCAGCGCTCTGCCAGCACGCCTGCGCACCACAGCAGGTACAGCCAATCCACGGTATCCGGCTCGATGATCGCCAGCGCCTCTGCTGCAACGGCGCGTGCGCCCTCGTCATCACCGATCGAGAGCAAGGCCTCGCAATGGAGGCAGAGGGCGCGACCCAGGTGTTCCGCCTGATCGAAGGCACGGCCAGTCTCGATGACCACGCGGGACAGCGCGATGCAGGCTGCGACATTGCCGGTCATCATGGACGCGTCCGCTAGCCAAATCCGCGAGAAATTCGCCATTTCGTCCTCGCCTTCCTGCTCGCACAGCGCCAGTGCCTGACTCAGGCAGTCGCGGTAATGTGCGGCGTCGCCGCGACACAAGGCCACCCAGCCTTCGTGGACCCTTCGGACGACCAGGACGCGGGCCGGCCAGGACGGATTCTCGACCTCGCGTGCCTCACGCAGTGCCTCGGCAGCGGCGAGGTAGTCGCCGACCCGCGCCGATTCGGTGGCTGCGACGGCTAGCGAGCGGTACAGCTCGTGGGGATCTCCGATGCTGCGCCACAGTGTCACAGCGCTCCGTGCCGAGTCCAGACGGGAAACACCGGGCAAGGTCACCCAGCTGCATGTGGCAATGAACCAGTGCAGGCGCGCTTGACCGGACCGGCTGGCGTGGGTGAGCAGCCGGGCGGCTTCCTCGACACGGTGGCTTGAGCTGGAATACAGGCCGCGCAAGAAGTCGATGAGGCGCAGCAGCGACAGAACGACCGCTGCCACTTCGGCGTCATCGCGCCTGCAGGCGCGATCGAAAGCCACTTGCAGGTCATCGTAGTCGGGCAGGTAGACGGCCAGGATGCGGATCGCGCGATTTGAGCGCCTGGTGCGTTGCGCGTCATGGGCGAGTGCCGCCATGGCCAGGCCGTGGCGACGATGCATGTGATCCACTTCGCCTGCGGCCGCCAACTTTTCCCCGGCAAAGAGGCGAGTCGTCTCGAGAAGGCGGTACCGTGGTGGCTCGAGTTGGGTCAGCTTGACAAGCGACTTGTCCACCAGTCCTGACAATGCGTCGACAGCCGTCCACTCGTTCAGGGGCTGGGTGGCGGCCGCCTGCACCGCCTGAAGGCGGAAACTGCCGGCAAACACCGAGAGTCGCCGCAGCAGGGTCTGCTCGTCGCCGTCCAGCAAGGAATGGCTCCACTCGAGGGTGAACCTGAGGTTCTTCTGGCGCGACGGAGCGTCGCGGCTGGGTGCTTGCAGGAGGTCCAGCCGATTGCCCAGCTCCTGTCGCAGGCCGCGGACGCCAAATAGGGGAATGCGCGCGGCAGCCATTTCGATGGCGAGCGGCACGCCATCGAGCTGACGGCACAGTTCGGTGGCATCTGCCAGGTTGGCATTCGTCAGCTGGAAACGTCGGTCCGCAGCCGTTGCCCGGCGTTCCAGCAGGTGGAGTGCGCCATAACGACGGGCCCGCGCCAGGGGAGTACCAGGCGGCGGCAGTTCCAGCGGCATCAGCGGATAGAGCTGTTCGCCCGGCACCTTCAGCGCTTCCCGCGACGTCGCCAGGACGCGAATGCCTTCCGTGCCCTCGAGCAGAGTCCGGACGATCGCAGCCACGTCCGCCGCCAGGTGCTCGCAGTTGTCGAACACGAGCAGCAGCGAGTGGCGCATCAGAGAACGGACCAGGTGCGCCAGCGCGTCTGCCTTGCCGAGTGGGACGTTGACGGCCATCGCGATGCTGGGGACGACGGCTTGTGCCGATGACAGCGCCGCAAGATCCACCCACCACACGCCTCTTGGATGGCTGTCGAAGCGGGCCCGTGCAGCCTCTTGCGCCAGGCGCGTCTTGCCAACGCCGCCGCAGCCGACCAGCGTGACCAGGCGATGCTGCGCGAGCAGGGACCTCAACTCCGCGAGGTCATCGTCGCGACCAATCAGTGGATCGAGTACCGCGGGCAGGTTGGTGGGGCTCGCCGGCGCGTGGCTCAGGCCCGCGGGCGGCACGCTGACCGGAGGTGCCGCAGCGGCTTCGGAGCCCTCGTTGACTGCTACGGCAAGGCGGTATCCGAGCCCCGGAATGGTCGCGATCGCATGCGGACCGAGCACCTTCCGCAAGGCGGAGATCTGCACCTGAATGTTCCCTTCCTCCACCACCCGTCCCGGCCACACCCGATCGAGCAGCTCCGCTTTCGCCACCAACCGGTTCCGGTGGACGACCAGCATGAGGAGGACGTCGAAGGCGCGTGGACCCAGAAGGACAGGGCTACTGTCACGCAGCAGCAGGCGCTCGACGGGGCGCAGTTCGAAACGATCGAAACGGTATCGATCGGACATCGCGGAATCTCCAGAGAAGCGGTCAGGAGATCTTCGAACGTTTCAGCAATTTTAAGGACGGGTGCTCGGTGGCGGGTGAACACTCGACCCGTATCGCGTTTGACGAAGCCATGTCCGGAGATCGGCGCTTTATGCGAACAGCGCCATGACCCCGGTGTTTCGTCACGCAGGGTATCGCCGGACGGCCCGGCAGCTCGCAGTCTCCATGCTCGCACCGGGGTCCGCTTGCTGCCGCCACGTGCCACAGCCGACCTTGCGACCCGGTCTCGTCAATGTGCACAGCATGACCAGGGAGTGCAGCCATGCATGGTAAAGAAGACCTCAGGTCGGTTGAAACCAGGCCGGACCCCGGGCAGTGGCAGCGTGTGAAGCACTTGCTGGCCGAGGCCATGGAGCGGTCGACTTCAGGGCGCCGAGAGTTGGTTGCCCGCGTCAGCGCGGACGAAGCGAAGCTGGGCAAGGAACTGCAATCCTTGCTCGATGTCGCCGCTGTGAGCAGCAGCGTGCTCGATCGGCCTATTTCAGCCTTGGTGCGAGTATTGAGGGAAGCCCACGAATCTTCGCGCACCGGCCAACGGTTGGGACCCTATCGCATCGTTGCGCTGATCGGGCGGGGAGGCATGGCGGATGTCTATCGCGCCGAACGTACAGACGGTGTGCTCGAGCAACAGGTGGCGATCAAGCTGATGCGCGACAGCTTCTTCGATCGAGAACACCTTCTCTCGCGCTTTTGCACCGAACGCCAGATCCTGGCCAGTCTCGACCATCCTAACCTCACCAGAGTCTTCGATGACGGCGTGACAGACGATGGTCGTCCGTATCTTGTGATGGAGCTGGTCGATGGTGAGCCCATCGACGTGTATGCGGAACGCCGCAAGCTGTCGATCGATCAACGGCTGCGGATGTTTGGTACGGTCTGCCAGGTGGTGCACTATGCGCATCAGATGGGAGTGGTCCACCGCGACCTCAAACCCGGCAACATCCTGGTGAGCACCGAAGGCATCGTCAAGCTGCTCGACTTCGGTATCGCGAAGCAGATCGCCGGCGATCCGCACACCGTGACTCGTACGGCCGACCGGGTGCTGACCTTGGCCTACGCCAGCCCGGAGCAGGTCCGCGGTGAGCAGATCACGCCGGCCAGCGATGTCTACTCGCTCGGCCTTGTTCTGTACCATCTCTTGACGGGCACGTCGCCGTACTGCAGGGTGTTCCCTGCCAGCGAGTACGAGCTCGGCAAGGCCATCTGCGACAGCAAACCGCAGCCTCCGAGCCGAGCTGCGACAACGTCTGCTGACGATCGCAGGCGGCTACAAGGCGACCTCGACGCCGTCGTGCTGAAGGCTCTGCGCAAGGATCCGGGCCAGCGCTATGCGTCCGCCGAGCACTTTGCCGAGGACTTGTTCCGGCATCTGGAGCGGCTGCCGGTATGGGCTCGACAGGGAGCCTGGCGCTACAGGACGGGGCGGTTACGACTGTGCCAAAGGGCGGTGACGGGTGCGGCGTCCATCGCCCGGCTCGCCTTGGCACCCCGCTTGGTTCTTGCGGTCATCAGAGGGTGTAGACGAAGCAGTGCTCGCGTTACAGCTGCGAGCGGCAGGTGCTGAGTGGCGAAGTTGAGGCTGTTTGATGCCGTGCACTTGGAACACCTTCCTGGCCAGATCGAGGCCGACTGTCGTCATCTGCAGGGTGGACGCTCCTTCCGGGCCGACAAGTGATCTCTCAAACGTGCCGAGAACATGGGGTCGCCGTTTTCGAGCAACACACGAGATGACCGGATCATCGGCCCCGCCGCCTCAGCTTCGTTTTACTTCGTGTTTGGCAGCTTGGCGGCCAACACGTCGATCTTTTCGATGCTCGGAGGATGCTGCAGCATGTCAGGCGCCTTTGCCATCAGTGCGGCCGCAACCTTGCCGCTCAGATGGGCGTCTCGTCCCGCCTCGCTGGGGAAGGTGTCGAAGATCGCGAATCGCGACTTGCTCAGCCTGACCGCGAACCAGCTGCTCGTGGCAGGTTCGTCGAGAACGACTGCTTTGCCCCCGATCAGGAACTTGGCGACTTCATCTTCCTTCCCTTTCTTGGCATCCAAGACGACCCACAAAGCCGTCTTGGCCTGGCTGTCCGCCGAATCGGCGGCTTGAGCTTGCAAGCTCACCAAGCCCGCCGCGCCGGCGACGGCAAGAGAGGTGGCAATGGCAGCGGCCATTCCTTTGAGAGAGTTCATGGATAGCTCCGTGTGCAGTCGCACGTTGTTGAGGGAGCTCGAACTCTAGATGCGGTGTCCACAAATGAAGAGTGGCGAAACCGACATCTTTGATAGCGTTTCTGCCATGCATGTCCAGTTCCTCATTGTTGCCGTCGGAGTAATACTGCAATAAAGTCTGCGACGACATTAGTGCGGGGGCACTCGATGGCCGCTTCAGACTGGGTGCAGCCATTCGCTGTCGCCGGCCTCACTGTTGGCGACGTCGGTCCCCGGACATTCGTCGGGTCACCCTCTGTACGCCCGCAGCACCTCTGTCACCGGTCACTCGACCTTTGCCGCAGAAAGATGGTCCGAGACTGTCTGCGCGGAAGATCTGGACATCGTAGTCTGGCCTGAGTTCACGCTGATGCAGTGGCCGACCCCGCCCGCATAGGCCTCTCACTTTGTGCGCGCCGTGGCGAGCATGCCGATCATCGACTGTTGCGCTTGCCGCTTTTCTGTGAGCTCGCCGAGCTTTTCCTTGGCGAATCCCAGCGCGCCGCCGCCAAGAGCAGCCGCTGCAGCGACGGCGGGAATCGCCACACCGAGGAACGGTGACAGGATCGGGAGCATGGCGGCTCCGGTCACAGCCAATCCAGCGCCGCCGCCCAGATAGGCTGCCCACTTCTTCGGTTCGTACTTTTTCTCGATGTCGTTCATCGCCTTTTGCTGTCGCTGAACGAGCGAAGCAAGGCCGTGACTGACCTCACGCACCATTTCGCTGGTGTCGATTTCGCCCGCGCCCGCGAGCTGGCTGGTGTACTTGTTGAGCTCCTCGCGGAGCCAGCGATGTTCGTTGTTGACTATCAGTTCGCGAGGGCCGTCCACGCGGATGTTCGATCGAGCGTTGGGAGGAGGTGCGATAGGCAGGCCGGACTCCGCCGTTCATCAACGCGAACACTGCTGCATTGCCTGTCGAACCGTCTCGCGGCTCAAGCTGCCGGCGCAGTTGGGCTGATGGCGTTCTGCCGCGGCCAGCAGCTGTGCCGCGCGGTAATAGGACTGGCACGCTTCACGGCGGTCATGTGCGGCGCGGGCACGAGCGATGTCGGTTGTGCCGTCCCTCTGCAGCGCCTGCGCCAGCTGGAAATTGGCGATCGCCGCGCCGGTCAGGTTGAACGTCTGCTCTTTGACGCCGGCCGCCAAGGCTTCGTATCGAGTGACGGCGGCCCGTGCGAGGCCAATGCTGCTCTCCACCTTGCCTAGCGCCAGCCGCGCTTGACTGAGCTTGGCCTGCATCAGGGCGAGCTCCGGCTGCAGCAACACGTCGTACGGCTCCCGTTGAACTTCAGACTCGATGAGGGCGATATTCGATTGAAGTTCCACACTCGACCGAGACCACTGACCGATGCGGCCCAACGCGGAGCCGAGGTAACCACGCGCGAAGATCTCCGCACGCACGGTCAAAGTGTCATTGGGGTCGTCAATCCGCAGTGCGCCGATCGTCGCAAGTGCTTGCTTGGCCGCCTTCGCCGCCAAGGTTGCACTCTCGGTGGCGCTATCCCGTTCCAGCATATGAAAGGCATACTTGTTGTAGAGATACGCAAGATGCCGCAACGCCCACGGGGCTCTGGCATGTGTGGCCAGCACCCGCTGCAATGCTTCCCGTGCCTTGCTGTAATAGCGGTTAAAGCCGATCTCATCACAAGCTCTGCTGTAGGCCGTCGCGAGGTTGCCGGAGACCACGATGATCGCCCGAGGGTCGTACATCTCCAGAACTTGGGCGTAGGGGAGCGCTTCCCGGAACAACAAGGCCGCGCCTTCCCTGTAATGCCCATCGAGGATCAGAATCTGTGCCTCCCGATCCAGCACCCTCACCATTTCTTGCTGCGCCGATCGGTGCTCGGGTGAGGACGGCGCTGTACCTGCCAGTACCGGTTTCAGCAGAGATTTGACCTTGCTGTAGGTGCGGCGCGCGCCCTCCTTGTCGTCGAGGCTCGCGCGGATCGGGTCGCCCAGGATGTCGCCAATACGCAAATAGCCGCGTGCGATCTCCACCTGCAAACCTGGGTCGTTGCGGTGCTCCGCACTGAGCCGCTCCAGATAGGTAAGCGCGGTCTGGATGAGCAGCTTGCGCGCGCCGACGCTGCCCGGCAAATTCTCGATCGCGGCGTGCACATCGAAGATGAAGACATTCGCCAGCTGACGTACGCTGCTGAGGTGTCGTTCGGCCCGTTCCCGTTCGCGGGTGGCCTCGTAGGCCTGGAAGGCTGCGAATGCCAGACCGGCCGCCATCGTCAGATTGGCTACCGTCGCAACACCCACCACCACCCGGTGTCGCAGCACAAAACGGCCAGCCCGGTAGCTCCAGGCACCGCGGCGCGCATGGACGGGCAGGCGCTCCAG
>NZ_JAPFBW010000040.1 GCF_026153205.1 Aquabacterium sp. A7-Y
TGGCGCCACCTACCGGCTGGAGGAGTCGGCTGATGCCGACTTCGCGAGCGCGGCGCCGCTGCACGAAGGCCCGACAGCGCGTTTCACCGTGCTCGGCAGAACGCCGGGCACGCGGTACTACCGTGTGCGCGCCGTGCTGGGCGCGCGCCGCAGCCCGTGGTCGCGCCCGGTGCGCATCGAAGTGGGCGCCCTCGGCCACGAGACGTGCGACTGGCAGCCGCGCGAGCTCCTCGCGATCCACCGGCTGATGCTGCGTGCCGCCGCCGGCCGGGGCGACGTGCTCGCGGTGCTGTCCTTGCCCGAGCACCATGACGCCGCGATGGCGGCCGAGCACGCCGAGGCCTTGCGCGACCCCAGGCCGCACGGCGACGCCTCGTTGCCGCCAGCCATCGGCCACGAGGAAGCGCATGCGTTGTCGCACGGTGCGCTCTATCACCCCTGGCCGGTGATCCGGCGCGACACCGAGATCATCCGCTTCACGCCCGACGGTGCCGCTTGCGGCCAGCTCGCCGCGGCTGCGCTGAGCCGCGGTGCCTGGGTTGCGGCGGCCAACCGGCCGCTGCGCGATGTGGTGGCGCTCAGCCCGCCGGGCATTGAGCCCACGCTCGCGCACCGGCAGCAGTTGCTGGATGCGCAGGTCAACCTGCTGCGCAGCGCCCCGCACGGCTTCGTGATCTCCAGCTCGGACACGCTGACGCTCGACAGCGCCTGGCGCCCGGTCAATGTACGGCGGCTGATGTGCCTGCTGCGCCGGCTGGTGCTGCGGCGCGGCGCCGACTACGTGTTCGAGCCCAACGGCGCCACCCTGCGCCGCACTGTCGAGCGCGGCTTCGAGGCGGTGCTCGACACCCTGTTCCGACGTGGTGCCTTCGCTGGCGCACAGGCGCGCGATGCCTATCGCGTGGACGTGAGCGACGTGCTGAACACCGCACAGCGACGCGACCTCGGCCAGTTTTGGGTGGAGTTGAAGGTGGCGCCGGCGCTGCCGATGAGCTTCCTGACCCTGCGGCTGGTCCGGGAGGGCGAGCGTTTGGTGTCACGGGAGGTGTATTGATGAGCGCCGTGCCGTTCACCGCCTTCAACTTTGCCGTCGAGATCGTTCCGGAGGGTGGCTCGTCGCCGCTCGTCAGTGCCGCGTTTGCCGAATGCGACGGGCTCGAAATGGGCATGGAGGTGAAGACCATCCGCGAAGGCGGCAACAACGACCGCCAGATCCGCCTGGCCGGCCCGGCCACCTTCGGCCAGCTCACGCTCAAGCGTGGCATGACCGAAGCGAGCTTCGAGCTGTGGCAGTGGATGAGCGATAGCGTGGCCGACCCCAGCCTGCGTGCCGAGGCGGAGTTGGTGCTGTTCGCCGCCGACGGCAACACCGAGCGAGCACGTGTGGTGCTACAGCGCTGTCTGCCAGTGAAGCTGAAGGTGCCGGCGCTGCATGCCAAGGACGGCGCGGTGGCGGTGGAGGAGCTTCAGCTTGCGTACGAACGCTTCACCGTCAAGCGGGGACGTTGACCATGACCCAAGCAGCAACTGCCAAGGCCCAGTTGACCGAGCTCGACGAGGCGCTGCACGAAGCGCTACCCGGTGGCAAGCGTGTGACCGTGCAGTTCAATCCCGAGTCACTCAAGCTCACCTTCGCCAACCAGATCCAGAACAACAACACCCGCAGCAACGGCGGCAGTGCCGCAGGCGGCTCCGGCGACCAGGCGCAGGGCACACAGGGCCGCCAATTCGTCGGCGCCGGCACCACCAAGCTCGCGGTGCAGTTGTGGTTCGACGCCAATGCGGTGGACCAGGGCGGCGACCGAATCGACGACGTGCGGCGGCTGACGCAGGAGGTCATCTACTTCATCACACCGAAGGAAGCCAGCTCCGACCCGACCAAGTTCCTGCCGCCGGGCGTGCGTTTCGCGTGGGGCTCGTTCCTCTTCAACGGCCTGGTCGACGGTATCGAGGAGACGATGGACTTCTTCTCGCCCGAGGGCAAGCCGCTGCGCGCGACGATCTCGCTCACGCTGTCGCAGCAGACCATCCTGGTCTCCAGCTTCAGCGATTCCGAACGCGTTGCCGGCCGTCCACGCACACCGGGTACTTCACCGATGACGCCTGCCGCCGCCGGCAGCACCTTGCAGGGCCTGGCCGCCGTGGCAGGTGCGCAATGGCAGCACATCGCGGCGGCCAACGGCATCGAGAACCCGCGCCTGCTACAGGCGGGGCAGTTGGTCGATCTTTCGGCACGCGTGCCGCAAGAACCGTTCTGAAAGGAGAAGCGAGATGCCCGTGGTCATCAACGAATTCGAGGTGGTCGACACGCCGCAGGGGGCACCAGAGCGCCACGACGACGCTGCGCCAACCCCTCAATATGCGCTCCCAGACCCGCAAGACCTGCGCCGCTTGCTCGCGGAACAAGCCGAGCAGCAGATGCGTCTCTGGGCCCATTGAGATGGCCCGCGATCACAGCGCCATCGCTTCTGCCCGCCCGGGTTTCAGGGTCGGCGGCGAGGATCAGCCCAGGCTCGACGCGGGCTTGCTGCGCCTCGTGTGCGGCGAGACCGAGGTGGGGCTGGCGCATTGCGAGGCCGAGTTCGGCAATTGGGGCGACCAGAACGGCCGCACCGGCTTTCTCTGGTTCGATCGCCGCCTGCTGGAGTTCGGACGCGACTTCGTCGTGCGCATCGGCAGCGCCACGGTCTTCGACGGCCGCCTGATGGCGCTGGATGCACGCTTCCCGGCGCAGTCCCCGCCCACACTCGCGGTGCGGGCCGAAGACCGCTTGCAAGACCTGCGCATGACCCGGCGCACGCGCAGCTTCGAACGCATGAGCGATGCCGCCGTCGTGAGTCAAGTGGCGCGCGACCACGGCCTCACGCCTCAGGTGGACCTGGCCGGCGCTGAGCAGGATGTGGTGGTGCAACTCAACCAGAGCGATCTGGCTTTCGTACGTGCCCGAACGCTCGCCGCCGACGGCGAGCTGTGGCTGGAAGGCCAGACCTTGCATGCGACCCGCCGCGCGTCGCGTAACGATGCGCAGCTCGAACTGGCGCTCGGCGCGCGGCTGCGCAGTTTCGAGGTCTGTGCCGACTTGGCGCACCAGCGCACAGCGGTGCGTTGCACTGGCTGGGACGTGACCCGCAAGCAGGCGGTCGCGGCCGAGGCAGCCGCGAGCGCCATTTCCAGCGAGTCCAGTGGCGGCACCAGCGGCCCCGACGTGCTGCGCCAGGCCCTGGGCGAGCGCAAGGACACGGTGGCGCACACCGTGCCGTCCGACGACGGCGCGGCCCGCGGCTGCGCCGAGGCACATTTGCGCGCGACCGCACGGCGCTTCCTGCGTGGTCGCGGCCTGGCCGACGCCGATGCGCGCATCCGCGTAGGACGCCGGATCACGCTGCAAGGCCTGGGGCCCTTGTTCTCCGGCGCTTACGGCGTGGTGGAGGTGTGCCACCGCTTCGATCCGACGCACGGCCTGTGGACCGAGTTCGTCGTCGAACGGCCCTGGATCGGGAACGCCTCCTCATGAACGCTGCCCAACGCCCGATGCTCGACGCGCTGCTGCAGGCTCGCTTGCCCGAAGGCTGGGGGGGGCTTTGGCATGGCGTGTACCCCGCGCTGGTCGTCGATATCAAGGATCCCGAGGCTCAGGGCCGCGTGAAGCTGCAGCTGCCCTGGGTGCCCGATGCGGCGGGAGGGTCCTGCGAGCTGTGGGCACGGCTGGCCACGCTGATGGGTGGCAACAACCGTGGAAGCTGGTTCATCCCCGACGTGGACGATGAGGTGCTGGTCGCTTTCGAGGCCGGCGATGCAAAGCGTCCTTACGTCATCGGCGCACTGTGGAACGGCCGGGACCAGCCGCCCGAGTCGATGGACGGCGCGGGCAGCAACGACAAGAAGGTGGTCTGTTCGCGCAACGGCGTGAAGCTCACGCTGGTCGACCAGGACGGTCAGGAGAAGCTGATCCTCGAAACCCCTGGCGGCCAGAAGATCACGCTGAAGGACGGCCCCGGCGCGGTGGAGATCGCTGACAGCAACGGCAACTCGATCACGCTCGAAACGGCGGGCATCACGATCAGCGCCTCGGCCAAGGTCACCGTGCAAGCCAGCCAGGTCAAGGTGTCGGCGGGCATGGTGCAGGTGGATGCGGGCCTGTCCAGGTTTTCCGGCGTGGTGCAGGCCGACACCGTCATCGCCAACAGCGTGATCAGCGCCTCGTACACACCGGGCGCGGGCAACATCTGGTGAGGCAGCCATGACCCAGCACCCTCTCGCCTGGACCGCACCACCCCCCTTCTGGACCGATTCCAGCGGCCGTGTCGTGCCGCATGGAGACCTGGCGCGCCCGCAGATCCTGCGTTTCGCCACCGACGACTTCATGCCCGAGCTGCTGTCGCTGCTGGAGCATGAGCCCAGCTCGCTGGCGCAGTACGCGGTCTTCAAGGAAACCTGGCGCGGCCCTGCAGGGGCACCTGCTGCCGATGCCCGGCGCTGGCTGCAGCGGGAGCCGAAGCGTCTGCTTGGTGTACGGCGTGCGTCCTCGAAGCGTGCGCCTGCGGTCGGGACGGCCAGCCTCCCGCTGGCGCGCAACACCGCACAGCCTCTCAAGCTGTACCAGCCGGCGCACCTGCGCCACTACCTGGTCAGCGGCTCGCTGGTGTGCCGCACGCCGGGTCTGCCCGACCGGCAGGTGGATCCGGCGCGGCACAAGGTGTCGTTCGTCGTGCGTCGACTCTTCCCCAAGACGACGGTACCACCGCCGAACGAACTGCCCGATCCGGCCGACACCGACCAATGGGACGAGCACGCGTTCCTGCCGAAGGGCCAGGCTGGCGCCTGGCACAAGGTGGGCACCGCCGACAGCGAGCGCGCGGCCGCGCTGCTGCCCGGCGAGGAGCGCCTGGCCATGTTCCCTTCGGCCTTTGTGCAGGACGACGGCCGGCCGCGCCGGCTCTATGTAGGCAGCGTACCAGTGGGACGGCGCGAGGCCTACCAGGCGGCAAGCCAGGCACCGGTCCCGGGCGGCGCGCAGGCGCCGATGGACCCACGGCTGGCCTTGTTCCATACGCAGGTGCTGGCGCCGTGGAAGGCGCTGGTCAACCGGGTGATGCTCAACGGTCCGACAGGCGAGCCCGAGTCCCCCGCACAACGAGCCGCCTGGCTGAAGGCGGCCCGACCCGAGTGGGTGTTCGCGAACACCAGCACCGGGTTCGATCGCAACGCGCCAGATGTCGATGCCCTGCGCGCCACGCGAAGCGGCGTTCAGACCGCGTCGTGGTACCTGCTGCTCGACCTCTCCCTCTACCTGAAGGAACAGCTCAAGTCCGGCTTCTGGGATGTCGTGCAAGCAGGCGGGGTGCCCGTGGGTCCAGCGCGTTCGCTCTACGATGCCTTGAGCAGCGCGGCCATGCCCGGCGAGCTGACGAGCAGCAGCGACAGCTTCACCGCCGGCCCCGCACGCATCGTGGGTGATGCCTATCGAGAAGATGAGGTCGAGTTGAACCTCATCGAGGCGCTGAAACGCATCGTTGAGTTCGAGTCCGTCCTCGAAAGCGCACGAGGCAGTTTCGAGATCCCCTCGGCATCCGGGGCTGCCAAGCCCGCCGGCTGGCCCGACTTCCTGTTTCTCTTCGCCGATCCGTGGTTCGGCGTGCTGCAGCCGCCCGAACCGGACGACTTCAACCCGCCGACAGGCGACTACCTGGCAGAGAAGATCCAGGCCCGCATCCACTCGCTGGCCGGTTTCGTCGAAGCCGCACTGCCGCCGCTGGACGGCACCCGACCCTTGCCCGAACCCGCGCTCGCAACGATGACGCCCGCCGACCTGCGCGAGGCCTGGTACGTGATGCGCCTGGTCTATGAGCGGCCCGATTGCGCGCCATTCCACGGCACCGTGGTGAGCGCCGCGACGCAGCCGTTCCAGATGGCGGGCTTCTTCGATCCCGACGCGCCGGCGCGGCCCATCCGCATCGGCCTGCCGCTGGACATCAGCCCCGCGGGGCTGCGCAAGTTCGACAAGAACACCGCGTTCATGCTGTCCGACATGCTGTGCGGCCAGATCGACCGCATGAAGGGCATCGGATTGGGCGACCTGGTGCGCAGCGTGCTGCCCTGGCCGCTGCACAAGGACCTGAACGTGCCCGAGAAGGGCGACTGCAAGACCAGCGACGGCCTGTCGCTCGGCGTGATGTGCTCGCTCTCTATCCCCATCGTCACGATCTGCGCGCTGCTGCTGGTGATGATCATCGTCAGCCTGCTGGACTTCATCTTCCGCTGGCTGCCGTACTTCATCGTCTGCTTCCCGCTGCCCGGCTTCAAGGGCCGGAAGGAGCCCTGATGGACGCCGCGCGGCTCTACGGTCGAGGCATGGGTTTCCCGCCGCGTGTGGGCCTCGACGGGCGCATCGTGTGGTCCAGCGGCGAGGACAATATCCGAGAGTCCATCCGCATCATCCTGATGACCGAGCCGAGCGAGCGGTTGCGCCTGCCGCAGTTCGGCGCCGGCCTGGGGCGGTTCCTGTTCGAGCCCAACACCGCGGCCACCCATGCGCTGATCGCCGAGCGCATCCGCGATGCGCTGGCGCGTTTCGAGCCCCGCGTGCGCGTGCAGGCGGTCGATGTCACGGCCGACCAGGAAGACCCCCACGCCGCCATGGCCACCCTCACCTACCGGCTGGTCGCCACCCAGGCCCTCGAGCGCGTGTCGCTCGCGGTGTCGGTGGGCGGTGTCTCGCCGGCCTGACCACTGTCTGAATGCCATGCCGATCACCCCCCCTTCCATCGACGACCGCCGCTTCCAGGACCTGGTGCGCGACGCGCTGGCGCGTGTGCCGGTGCACACGCCGGAATGGACACAACTCGGCGAAAGCGACCCCGGCGTCACGCTGGTCGAGCTGTTCGCCTTTCTCACCGAAAGCCTGCTCTACCGTGCCAACCGCGTGCCGGAGGTGAGCCGGCTGAAGTTCCTGCGCCTGCTCGGCCTGCCGCTGGCCGCCGCGACGCCGGCGCGCGGCCTGGTGGTACTGCGCAACGAACGCCCCGACGCGCGCGCCGAAACGGTAGCCGGCGGCACCGAGCTGCGCGCCGGCGAGGTGGCCTTCCGCACCGTGGCGGCCCTCGATGTGCTGCCTGTGGAAGCGCGCGCCTATGTGAAGTTCCGCGTCCAGACGGGCGAGGCCGACGAGGCCTACTACCGCCTGCTCTATGCCGCCGCACAGGCCGAGACCCCCGAGGCCGAGCTCACCCTGTACGAAACCCGGGTGCTCGACATGCGCAGCAGCGTGGACCTGGCGCGCGACACGGTCGATGGCATGTTGTGGTTGGCGCTGCTGCACGCCAAGGATGCCGATCCCGACGCGGTGCGCGCGCAGTTGGCGGGCCGCACGCTCTCGGTGGGCCTGATGCCCTATGTGGACGATGCGCCCAAGACGCTGGGCACCCAGGGCCATGGCGGCGCCGATGCGGCTGCGCCATGGGTGCGCTACGAGATGCCGGCGCTCGATACCACCGCCATCAGCGGGGGCCACCGCCAGGCCACCTACCGGGTGCGCGACGCGCGCAGCAGCGACGACGTGCTGGCGGGGCCCGGCGTGGTGGAGGTGTCGCTGCCTGCGCAGGCGGAGATCGACACCTGGCGCGACCTCGATCCGCTGGAGGCCGGCGTTGGCGACTTTCCGCCCGCGATCGACGATTCCGCGCTGGCCGATCGCGTGCTCACCTGGCTGCGCATCGTGCCCTCATCGTCGGCCCGCGCGCGCTTCCTGTGGGCCGGCGTCAACGCCGTTCGCATCGAGCAGCGCATCGCGGTGGTCAACGAGCTGGTGGGCGAAGGCGACGGCCGCCCGGACCAGCAGTTCAAGCTCGCACGCGCGGGTGTCGTGGCGGGTTCGGTGCGCCTGGACCTTGCGCTTGCCGGCCGCACCGAGCGCTGGCAGTCGATCGACGACCTGATGGCCGCCGGTCCCGAAGTGCGGGCCCTCGATGCACAGCGCGCGCCGGGCCAGGTGTGGCACGACCCACGGCCGAGCGAGGTGTTCGTGGTGGACGCCGAGGCCGGCACGCTGCGCTTCGGCGACGGCCTGCGCGGCCGCCGCCCGCCCGCCGGCGCCCGCCTGGTCGCTCACTACGACAGCTGCGACGGTGCGCGCGGCAACGTGCCAGAACACGCCCTCACCAGCGGCCCGACGCTGCCGCCCGGCGTGAAGCCTGACAACCCCCTGCCCACCTGGGGCGGCGCCGATGCCGAGTCGGCACAAAGCGGCGAGAAGCGGGTTTCAAGTTTCATCCGCCACCGTGACCGCCTGGTCACTGCGGACGACTTTGCCGAGATCGCGCGCCGTGCGCCCGGCGTGGACCTGGCGCGGGTCGAAGTGCTCGCGGCCTACCACCCCGATCTCGGTGCCAGCGAGCCCGGCGACGCGCCCGGTGTCGTGACGCTGATGCTGGTGCCTCGACACGATCCACGCCAGCCCAGCGCGCCGGCGCCGGACCGTGCGCTGCTCGATGCGCTGTGCCGCCATCTCGATCCGCGTCGCCTGGTCACCACCGAGCTGGTGCTGCGAGGGCCCGAGTACGTGCCCTTGTGGATCTCGCTCGGCATCACGGTGGCCGGCGGCTTCGCGGTGCCCGCTGTGCGCGACCGCGTGAAGCAGCGCCTCATTGACTACCTGGCGCCGGCACGGGATGCCGAGCGCACCGCTGCCCAGGCAGTGAGTGCGCTCGCGCTGCCGGGCATGGAGAACGGTTGGCCGCTGCGCAAGGCGGTGAACCGTCTGGAGCTGATGGCCGAGGCCAGCCGCGAACCCGGCGTGCTGCGGGTCGATGAGCTGCAGCTGGCGCAAGGTGCCGAGGGCCAGGTGCCGGTGGACGTGCCGATGCGCGGCCTGCAGTTGCCGCGCATTGCCGGGCTGTCGGTGGAGCTGGGCAGTGCGCTGCCGCTGGATGCCTTGCGCGGCAGGTCCGGCAGCGGCGACCCGCAACGCCGCATCGTGCCGGTGCCGGTGGTTCCGCAGGAGTGCTGATGAAGGACGCCAACGGCAGCCGCTTCGAACTCCTGCTTGGCGAGGCCGACTGGGGGCGTTGCCAGCTCGCGGGCGAGGAAGACCCTGCGCGTACGCTGAGTGACGCCTGGACCGATGCGGATGCGGCCGTGCCGCTGCTGTTCGACCGCGACCATCAGAGCCTGTCGCTGGCACTGCGCATCGCGCACTTCCGTGCCGCGCGCAGCGACGCGCCGGCCGACCCGGCTGCGCGACTCGGTGCGGCGGCTGACGCCTTCGGCAACGTCTACTGGGTAGCCGACGGCGGCGCCCGCATCGATGTGCTCGACAGCGGTTCGCGCGCGGTCGCCGTCCACTGGCTGACCCATCCACCGCCAAGGCCGGTGACGCATGGCGACTTCGCAGCGCTTCAACCTGCGCCGGCCCAGACGTCGCGCTTGCTGCGCGGGCTCGCCGTGACGCGCGAGCACTACCTCGTCGCCGGCCTGAGGCCGCAAGAGGGCGTGCCGGGTGGGCTGTGGGTGTTCGACCTCGTGGCCGGCGGACCGCCCTTGCCACTCGCGTGGCCGGCCGACTGGCCCTTCGATCCACACGACCTGGCGCCGCGACCCTGCGGTGGGCTGGCGGTGCTGGACCGCAGGCATCGGCGCGTCTGGCAGCTCGACCGCCGGCTTGGCATGCACGCGGTGTTTCCGGTGGGGGCCGACGATGCTTCGGGTGCCGATGACTTCCTGCCGCTCGCGGGTGCGCCGCTTGTCACCCCATCGCCTCGGCGCAGGCCCTGGTTCGATCTCGTGGCCGATGCAAGGGGCGGTGCCGACCCGGTGGCGGTCGAGGTACTGGCCGATGGCGCCGTGCTGGTGATGGACGCGGCCGGCCTCGACGGCTTCGCACTGCTGTCGCTCTATGTCGATGGGCTGCTCGCGGCACGCGCCTCCACCCGTGTGGTGCTGGACATCCTCGATGCCGACGAGCGCGCCGGCTTCGCACTGCATGGCCACGATGTGGCCCTGGCCCCCGTGGCGGCCGGCCAGCCGGAGCGCATCGTGATCGCCTCGCAGGAGGGCAACCAGTGCTTCGCATTCGACCTGCTGCGCGACGCCGGGGCCTTGCGCCTGCAGCCGCTGCGCCTGTTCCTGCCGATGCGCCGCTTCGCCGGCAAAGGCCTGGTACGGAGCCGCCCCGACACCGACAGCCGCCTGGCCGAAGACAGTGGTCTGTTGTACGACAGCCTGGGCACCTGGCTGCCACTGGTGGTCGAGAAGCGGCCGCGCTATGCGCGCGAAGCGGCGCTGCAGGCACCGCCGTTCGACAGCGGCGAGCCGGCCTGCGTGTGGCACCGCATCGTGATCGACGGCTGCGTGCCGCCGGGCAGCCGTGTGCGCATCGAGTCGCGCGCGGCGGAGAGCACCGAGCAACTCGCCGACCAGCCCTATCGGCGCGAGCCCGATCCGATGCTGCGGCCCGATGGCAGCGAGCTGCCCTGGCTGTGCGACGGCCCGGGGGCACACACCCATGCGGCGCTCGGCCGGGGCGCGTGGGAGCTGCTCTTGCAGCGGGCGCACGGCCGCTACCTGCAGCTCAGGCTCACCCTCGAAAGCGCCGACGAGCTGGCGACGCCGCGCCTCACGGCGCTGCGCGCCTGGAGCCCGCGCTTCTCGTATTCACGCCGCTACCTGCCGGCGGTGTACCGCGAAGACGCGACCTCGGCCGACTTCCTGGAGCGCTTTCTCGCCAACTTCGAGGGCTTGTTCACGGTGCTCGAAGACCGCATCGCGGCGGCTTCTGCGCTGTTCGACGTGCGCAGCGCGCCGGCCGACACGCTCGACTGGCTGGCCGGCTGGCTGGGCCTGGTGCTGGATCCTGCCGTGGACGAGTCCCGCAAGCGGCTCTTGATCCGCTTCGCGGTGCCGCTGTACCAGTACCGCGGCACCGTGCAAGGGTTGCGCCTGGCCACCGAGCTGGTGCTGTCGCGCTGCGTGAAACCGCAGGACTTCGTGCTGCCGGCGCGCTCGCAGCACCAGCCCTACGGCATTCGCATCATCGAGCAATACCTGACGCGGCGGCTGCCGCGCCAGCTGCTGGGTGAGACGACGCTCGATGTGCCGCGCCGCGTGGCCGAAGGCGCGCGCTGGACGCCGGCCGAGGGCCGCGACGGGCTGGACCGGCGCTACCGTGCCGCGCTGCAACACGCCGGCATCGAGGGCGCGGCCAGCGCAGAGTTCGAGCCGGTGGCGCCGGCGCGGGGTGCCGACGTGTGGCGCGCCTTCTGCGCCGAGCAACTCGGGGCTGTGCCGCAACTGGCCGAGGCACTGGTTGCGCGCTGGCGCGCCCACCTCGCGTCGCTGGACGCCGCCGACCGCCACGGCCTCGGTCCGCGGCTGCCGCGCCATGGTCCGACCGACTCCGATGCGCAATCGCTGTGGCGCGACTTCGTGACCCTGCGCCTGCCGCCCTCCCTGCGGCGCTGGCTGGCGCGCTGGCAGGCGTTCCTGGCCCGGCGCTACCAGCGCATCGAGGCCTACGAGCGCACGTGGGGCCTGCGCTGGCCCGAGTTCGGCCTGGTCCCGGCGCCGGACGTGCTGCCCTCCGCCACCGAGGCCTTGGCCGATTGGGCCTGGTTCGAGACCCGGCTGGAGCCCATGGCGCAGGCAGCGCACCGCTTCAGCGTGCTGGTGCCCAGCAGCGGTCCGCTGGCCGAGGTGCAGGCCCTCACGCGGCACCTCGAATGGGCCCGCCGCGTGGTGCAGATCGAAAAACCCGCGCACACCGTGTTCGACGTGCGGCCGTACTGGGCCATGTTCCGCACCGGCCACGCGCGCTTGGGACTGGACACGCTGCTGGGCGAAGGCAGCCGCGCGCCCTCGCTGGCGCCAGAGCTGATCGTCGGTCGCAGCCATGTGGGGGCGAGCCGCGTGGCGCTGGGGCGGCTTGTGCCGCCGGACCGGCTGCCGCTGGCCTGTTGATCTGAGGAGAAACCATCATGGGATGCTGTGCACCGAACGCCGTCGGACCCGGATCGGCCGCGGCGGACTCCTGCAAGCGCGTCAACTACACGCTGGGCATGCTGCTCGGTGTCGACGATTTCGTGCAGGAGTCGGCCTACCACATCGCGCGCCGGCACGAACTGGCCCGCGAGCTGCTGGGTTACGGCACCGTGCACGGGCTGCAGGTGGTGGTGGAAGCCGACGGCGACAGCGGCCCGCGGCTGCGCGTGATGCCGGGTATGGCCTGGCTGCCCTCGGGCACGCCGGTGTGCGTGAGCAGCGCGCAGTGCGCCCACTTGAATGACTGGCTGGCCGCGCATGCGAGCGAGCTGCCGGCGGCCTCGCCGATGTCGCGCCTGACGCTGTATGTGGTGCTGTCGCATGCGCAGTGCCTGACCGACAACGTACCCATCCCCGGCGAGCCTTGCCGCAGCGACGACGAGCTGATGCAAGCCTCGCGTGTGGCCGACGGCTTCCGACTCGAGCTGCGCCTGGCCCCGCCGCCACAACGCGAAGAAGAGGCGATCCGCGACTTCGTCGCCTGGCTGCTGGCTCTGCCGGCGGTACCCAGCTCACCGCCTTTGACCGAAGCCGAGTTCGTGGAGCAATTGCGCGAAGCCGCGCGCTACTGGCTGGCGCCCACGTCCCCGCCCACGTCACCCCCCGACTTCATGCTCGGCGCGGCCCCCGCAGGGACCAGCGACGCCTTGTTCACCACCGCCTTGCGCTTGTGGACCACCGAGCTGCGGCCGCTGTGGATGGCGCGCTCCGACTGTGGCTGCAGCATGGAGCCGATCGCGCCGAAGGACGATGCCGTGCTGCTGACCGAATTGCAGGTCGAGCTGGTGAACACGGCCGAAGGCTGGCGTGTGAGCGATGCGTCCGACGCAGTGCTGCAGGACGAGAGCCGACGCCCCTTCCTGCTGAGCCTGCGCATGCTGCAGGAGCTGATCGCCCGCCATCCGGCGCCCGACCCGGGCGACAGCGTGGTCACGGAATACGCCTTCGGCCAGGCACCGGATGCCGGCGTGTCGCTGCAGTTCTCGCGTGCCGACCACACCCACGGCACGCCGGCCTGGCCCGAGCTGGGCGGTGACCTCACCGGCCCGATCGACGATGCACGCATCGACAGCCTGCAAGGTGTGCCGTTGGGGGCGGCCAGCCCGCTGGTCGACGGCCAGGTGCTCACGGTCGAGGGCGGGCAGTGGGTCCCGCGTACGCCCGGGCAGCCGGGACCGCCCGAGCGGACCGACCTTGCCGGCGACGTGAGCGGTCCGCCGGCCAGCAACCAGATCGTCCTGCTGCAGGGCCACCGGCTCAATGCATACGAACCTGGGGCCAACCAGATCCTGCGCTACATCGAAGGCGAGTGGATGACGGTGGACCTGCCGCAGGTGCCGCCGGTGTCGGGTGAGTTCGTGGACCGGGGCGACCCCGTGCGGCGCTATCAGATCGTGGCTGCCGCCGAGGTGGACCTGCTGCTGCGCCCGGGCGGCCGGCAACCCCCGCAGCTGCGCCACCGCTACGGCGAGATCGAAGGCCTGGGTGCGATGGTGGATCCGCAACAGCCAGAGCGCGCCGTGATCGGCCTGCGCGTGACGGCGCGCGATGCACGGCAGTTCTCCGGCCACATCGTCAAGCTCACGCCGGTTTGGACCGTGAGGACACGGTTCGGCTTCCGGCTGTACCTGCTCGAAGAGGTGGTCCACGAAGGCCAGGCGTTCATCGAGTTCCGCGTGCTGCTGCTGGCGGACCAGGCCATCGCCGGGAACGAGGAGCTGCCCTTCCGCTTTCAGGTGGAGCTGAGCCGGTTCGAGGAGGTAGCGACATGAAACATTCAGCGTCAACCTGTCTTTCACGGGCCGCCGCGCCGGGCCGCCCCAAGCAAGGCCCGACCCTCTCGGAGGGTCGCTGGCCGTATCCGGCCAGCGGGGTGCAGCGATGAGCGCCAGCGCCCCACCCATACGCGCCGGCACGCCGCTGCTCGAGCAGGGCATACGCGCGGTCAACTTCTTCAACGGCCGGCTGGTGAGCAGCCGCGACCTGTCCCGCGACCAGGAGGCACGCCGTGAAGGCGACGCGCGGCTGGGCCAGGCCAGCGGCGCCGGCGTGGTGTCGGGGCTGGAGGTGTTGCGCCATGGTGCGCCGGCCGATCGTCGGCTGCAGATCCGCGCCGGCCTGGCGCTCAACCGCGCGGGCCAGACCTTGTGCCTGGGCACCGACCAGGTGCTGGCGCTGGTGCCGCAGGCGGACGACCCGACGCCGGACAGCGGCGACGGCTTCGGCGCTTGCCGGCCCTTGAGCGGCGGCAGCTATGTAGCCGGCGACGGCCTGTACCTGGTGACACTGGCACCTGTCGTGCGAGGCGAAGGCCAGGCCGAGGTGCTGGCGCTGGAGCCGGGCAACCTGCGCTGCAACACCGACGTGATGGTGGAAGCAGTGCAACTGCGGCTGCTGCGGGTCAGTGCCGAGCTGCTCGAAGCGCACGGCCTGGACAGCAATGCCGTCGGAGAGGCAGCAGTGTCGCGGCTGCGCAGTGCGGCGGCAGCGGCGTGTTTCGGGCAGGCGCAGCAGGCCGTGGCGCACACCCGACCCGGCAGGCCCGCCGCGCCGGGCCTGCTGGACGACATGCGGGGCCGCGGCCTTGACGATTGCGATGTGCCGCTTGCGCTGGTGTACCTCAACGCCAGCCAGGGCCTGGTCTTCGTGGACCGCTGGGCCGTGCGGCGCCGCGTCGCGGCCGGCGGGGCCTCGCCGACCTGGGCGGCCTGGCTGGGCGAAGCGCGTGATGCGGTCGCTCATGCGCAGCTCGCGCAGTTCCAGGAGCAACTGCTCGACGTGCCGGCGGGGCTGCTGCCCGGCCTGCGCGCGGTGGACTGGTTCACCTGGTTGCCGCCAGCCGGCTTTCTCGACGTCGGGGGGCCGCGGCAGGTGGACTGGCAGGCCTTCCTGGGCGAGCGCCAGCCGATGCGCACGGTGCCGCTGGCGCCAGGCGATGCACCGGCCGTGCTGGCGCAGGCGCTGCAGCGCGATGCGGTGGCGCTGAGCTCCGCGTCCGCGACGCCCCGCTTTCGGGTCTACCGCATCGACGACGGGCCCTGGTTTTTCGTGCGCGAGGCCCCCAACGCGCCGCATGCCGAGGAGGTGTGGCTGGACGGGGAGCGTGCGCACCTGCCCGGCGTGAGCGATGTGCAGGCGGCGATCGATGCGCTGTCTTCGCGCAGCTGCCGGCAACTGGTGCTGCGGCCGGACAGTGACGAGGCACGGGCGCAGGCGCTGCTGGACGCCCTGCCCGAGGGCACCCACTTGATGCTGTGCATCGAGGCTGGCACGCTGGCACTGAAGCGACCGCTGCAGCTGCGCCGGCTGGGTCATGTGACGGTCCATGGTCATGGTGCCGGCTCGCTGCTGCATTGCGCCAGCGCGGAGGTGGCCTTGCACGTTGAAGCCTGCGCATCGCTGACCATCGAGGCGGTGGCTTTGCGAGCCGACCACCCGGGCCAGCGCAAGGCCGCCGGCATCGGCCTGCTGGGCGCGCTGACGGTGGCGGACACGCCGGACGTGCAGGTCCGACGCGTCAGCGCCCGGTGCGGCCACGGCGGTGCGTTCGGTGCGGCGGCCGTCGTGGTGACGCACCATGGCACCCAGGGTGGCCGGCGGCGCGTCCAGGTGGAGGATTGCGAGCTGCAGGTAGGCAGTGGCCAGCAGGGGCTGCTGTGCATCCACACGGACATCACGACCGTACGCGGCAACACCGTCGCTGCGCTCGACAGCAAGCGACCGATGCTGCGCGGCATCGTCGTGGCCGGCGATGTCGCGCGAGAGGTGTGCGTGGCGCACAACGTGGTGGAACAGGCGGCGCAGGGCATCACGGTCGCGCTGCCGCGCCGCGAGGACCAGCAGGACCCGCCGTTGACTGTCGAACACGGGGTGCTGATCGGCAACCGCATCACGGTCGAGGTGGATGTGGGTGACCGCGCGATCCCGGGCTATGGCCTCTTCGTCGGCAACGTGCTGTCGCTGCTGGTGCAGGCGAATCGGATCAGTGCGGGGGGCACGCCGGGAGGCACCCAGCTGCTGCGCGGGCTGTACCTCAACGGCTTGTTCGGCCGCCGGCTGGCCCTGCGCGACAACCACTTCAGCGCACTCGCAGTGGGCATTGAGGTCGTGGCTCAGGGGGATCTCCCCGGCGAGCCGGGCGAATGCCTGTGGATCGCCGAGGCCAACCTGGCCGAGCACGCCCAAGAGGTCCTCGTCGCCGACGAGCTGGTGATGGCGCTGCTGCGCCGGCAGAACAACGTGGTGACGTCATGAAGCGTTGGTGCCTGCCGATCGCAGCAGGGGGTGCGAAACCGGAAAGACGCAAGCCATGCCGAGGTGGCCGGTGAAGGCCGATGCCGTCCGCACCGCCCGCGTGCCGGCGCGCCTGTCGCGCTGGCACGGCACCCGGCCCCTGCTGGAGCACTGGCTGGCCGATGCCGACGTGTCGCGCCACGGCCTGCCGTCGCAGGCCATCGTGCTGGTGCGCCGGCTGCAAGCGCCCTGGGCGCTGCTGGGCAGCCGGGACCGCAGCATGCGGTACGGGCCCTTGGCGGCCGCCCTCGCCGGTGCCAGCCGCCCGGCGCACGGCGAGTACGGCGGCGACGCGGTGTGGTTCGCCGACGAAGCCGAGCTGCTGGCCTGCCTGGCGCGCGATGCGCTGGCCGGTGCGCTGCTCCTGCGTTGGTGGTGGCGCGTGCTGCTGCGCGAGCTGACGCCGGTCGCCGCGCGTGCGGTGTGGTGGCAGACGCCGCGGCAAGTGCCGCGGGCCTTGCTGGCGCTCGGCGAGGAGTGCGCAGTGCACTGGCTGCAGAGCTGGGGCGACGCCGAACGGCAGCAACTGATCGAGCGGCTGGCCCAGGTCTTTCCGATCGCGCTGGCGGTGCGCGTGTGGGCGGGCGGCACGGGATCTGCTGCCGCGGTCGTCTTGCGACGTGCTGCCGGCGAGGCATCGCGGCCGATGCCTGTGCAGCTCGCCCTGCCATCGCCTGCACTGAGCTTGTACCGCCTGGCGGTGGCGCTCACGCGCGACCCGATGGCGGCGAGCGAGCCCGCTCGCGCGGTGCAGATTCTTGCGGTACCCGGTCCTGTCTGCCAAAGCCTGTGCGCCACGCCCGAGAGACATCGCCTGCCGCCCGCGGCGCCGGACGAGCCGCCCGCCCTGCGACCCGCTGAGCCGCGGGAAGAACCCCAGCCCTCGGGAGGCCAGGCCGTACCGACGCCAAGGACCGATGGCGCGTTCACGAGGCCAAGCGAGGTGCTCACCCACGAGGCGTTCCGTGTCAGGCCGTCGCCAGCCGCGGCGCGGGGGGTGTCGGAACGCTTCCCTGCGTCCGGGCAGACCGCGCCTGAGCTCGCAACGCCGGCCGCGTCGACCGTTGGCTTCGACAGCGCCTTCGGTGGCTTGCTGTTCCTGCTCAACGCTGCGCTGCAACTCGGCCTGTACGGCGACTTCACGCAGCCGCTGCAGCGCGGCCTGTCGTGCAGTCCCTGGCGGTTTCTGCGCGTCGCGGGTTGCACCTGGGCGGGCTGCCGCTTCCGGGCCGACCCGCTGAGCGACTGGCTGCACGATCGCGATCCCTCGCGCAATCCGGTCGACCTGAAGTCGCCCATGCCGGCGTCGTGGCTGGCGCCGTTCGTCACTGTGGCGGGCGTGTGGCGCGCCGTCTTCGAGGAGGGTCGGCTGCGCCTGCACCATCCCGCTGGCTTTGCCGTGTTCCGCGCAACGGCCGCAGCCGCGCAATGCGAAGCCCTGATGGCCGACGAGCTCGAACGCCTGGGGGCGGTGCCGCTCGCACTGCAGCGCGTGGTGGTGGCGCGTGCGCGGGGGTGCGCACGGCAGCGCCCTGCTCCCCTGCTGTGGCCCTACCTGCGCGCCCGGCTTGCGCTGGCGCTCGGTCTCGAAGATGCGCGGCAATTGAGCGCAACGCTGCTGCGCCTGCCTGCGCACATACAGCACGGTGCCGAGCGGCTCGACCTGCACATGGCGCTCGACGCGCTGCCCTTGGCGGTGCGCCTGGCCGGCCTGGACCGCGACCCCGGCTGGATCCCGGCGGCGGGTTGCGACCTGCGTTTCCATTTCCATTGAGGGCCCATGAACGACACCGCCTCCGCCCTGCGACTGCCCGCGCACACCGCCCCGACCTCGCAGCTGCGCCTGGCGCTGTTGCGCTGCACGCTCTCGCTGCTGCAGCGTGCCACCCGCTTGCTGGCGCCGCTGGACGAGCTGCTGGCGCGTTTTCCGGGGCTGCAGGTGCACGTTGACGCCGCGGCCACCTCCGGCCTCGACGGCCTGACGCTGGAGGCAGCGGTCGCGCGACTCGACGAGCGCCTGTGGGGCGCGGGCAGCGCGACGCAGCAGCCGCTGGCCCGCTTGCGCGACGCCCTGGCGCTCGATGCAGAGGGGCTCGACACCTTCCTGCTGTGTGTGCTGGCCGACGAGGACCTGTCGCTCGGCCCGCTGATCGAAGCGCTGCGGGGCCACGATGGCCGACCCACGCGCGCCTGCCTGCCCGCCACCGACGACGACCGTGTGCCGGTGGCGTTGGACCGGTTGCTCGCCGCTGGCTTCGTCACCGAACAGAGCGTCGGCCGCTGGCGCGTGCTGGCGGTGCCGCCCGCGGTGTGGCAGGCCGCGCAAGGGAATGCGCCAGGGTGGGCGCCGCCGCAAGCCTTGCCGCGCTGGAGCGAACTGATCCTGCCGCCGGGGCTGCAGTCCGCCGCGCAGCACACGCAAGTGCAGCATGCGCCGGAGCATGTGTGCTGGGCCTTGCGCGGCCCCGCGGGCAGCGGGCGCCGGGCACTGGCCGGTGCCCTCGCGCGCAGCGCCGGGCTGGGGCGGCTCGAAGCCATCGAGGGTGAAGAGCCGCTGCAGCTGGCCGCGCGCGCCACCTTGCTCGGCGCAATGCCGCTGCTGACCCTGTCGCCCGCTGCCGGCGAGCAGCTCCGGCTGCCGCCGCTGCCCGGCCTGCGTGCGCCGCTTGCGGTGAAGCTGCCGCTGCAAGGCGGACTGGCCGCTGAAGGGCGCGTGCTGCGCTGGCTGGAGCTGCCGATGCCCGACCTCGACGAGCGCCGCCGTCATTGGCGCATGGCGCGGCGATCCGACCAGGTCGACGAGGCGCTGGTCAGCCTGCGCCTGCCACGCGGCCACATTCACCGCATCGCCGCGCAGACGCGCGGTGACGACGCGGCCACCGTGGCGGCGGAGGTGGACGCCCAGGGCCGCTTCCTGCTCGACGGCCTGGCGCAGCGCGTGCCGCCGCTGCGGGTGCAGGAATCGCTGGAGGTCGGCGACGAACTGCAGCAGGAGTTCGACCTGTTGCTCGCGCGCTGCCGCCACCGGGAGGCGCTGCACGGCCTGCTGCCCGCGGCGTTTGGCCATGCCGGCGCGACCGGTGTGCGCGCGCTGTTCAAGGGCCTCAGCGGCACCGGCAAGACCCTGGCCGCACGCCAGCTCGCCGCGGCGCTGAGGCGGCCGCTGTACCGCGTGGACCTGGCGGCCACGGTGAGCAAGTACATCGGGGAGACCGAGCGCAACCTGGAGCGTGTGTTCGAGGCCGCCGAAACGCTGGACATCGTGCTGCTGCTCGACGAAGGCGACGCGCTGATGGCCGGCCGCACCGGCGTCTCGAACGCCAACGACCGCTACGCCAACCTCGAGACCAACTATCTGCTGCAGCGGCTGGAGCGCTACGACGGCGTCCTGGTCGTGACGACCAACGCGGCCGATCGCATCGACCCCGCGTTCGCGCGCCGTATGGACGTGACGCTGGAGTTCGCGCCGCCCGATGCGCAGACGCGGCACCGGCTGTGGTGCGCGCACCTGCCGGCCGGTCATGCAGTGGAGGACACGGCGCTCGACGAGCTGGCGCTGCGCTGTACGCTCACCGGCGGCCAGATCCGCAACGCGGCGTTGCAAGCCACGCTGCTGGCGCTGGAGCGCAGGTCTGGGGCCGGCGTGGGTGTCGATGAACTGGCTACGGCCTTGCGGCGAGAGTACCGGCGGGCCGGGCAGGCCTGCCCTTCGTTGAGCTTTGGGGCGTGGTCATGAGTGGGGCCTTGGCCGTGGCACCCGAGGCGGTGCACAGCGCGTTCCGTGGCGGCAGCAGCGCTGCAGGCGTACAGCGCGCGCCGCTGCGCGTGTCCTCGCCCGAAGATGCGAGCGAGCGAGAGGCAACGACGGCGGCACGTGCAGTGATGACGATGAGCGCGCCGTCGCTGTCGCGCGCGGTGCCGGGGATCATCCATCGCAGCTCAGCGCGTAGCGGCAGTGCGGCAGTGCTGCCCGGGGGGCCGGCCGGCGGGCAGCCGCTGCCAGCCCGTGTGCGCCGCTTCATGGAGCCGCGCTTCGGTGCGGATTTCGGGTCGGTGCGTGTGCACGCCGATGCGCAGGCCGCGCTGGCCAGCCGCAACCTCGGTGCGCGCGCCTTCGCCACCGGCAACCGCATCTTCTTTGGCAGCGGCCAGTACCAGCCCGACACATTGGCCGGCCAAGAACTCATTGCGCACGAGTTGGCGCACACGGTACAGCAGGGCGCAGCGCCGCGCGCCGCCGTGCAGCGCAGCGCGGACCTGACGCTGACGCCGCAGCCGGCCGGCTCGATCCAGCGCCTGGGCCTGAGCGACATCCTCGACGGCCTGGCCGAGCTGGCCGCCAACGTGCCCGGCTTCACGCTGCTCACGCTGATCATCGGGCGCAACCCGATCAACATGCGTGCCGTCGACCGTAGCTTCGTGAATGTGCTGCGTGCCTTAATGGGCCTCATTCCCGGCGGCGAGATCCTGTTCCAGGTGCTGGAGCGCTACGGCATCATGACGCGCCTGGGCCACTGGGTGGTGGGGCAGACCAGCGCGCTCGGGTTGAGCTTCCAGGCCGTGCGCGATGCGTTCACGCGCTTCACCGATTCGCTGAGCTGGAGAGACATCTTCCATCCTGGTGACGTATGGCGGCGGGCGCGCAGAATCTTCACGCCGCTGATCGACCGCATCGGCACGTTGGTAGACCGCTTGGTCACACAGGCCATCACCTGGCTCAAGGAAACCTTTCTGGCACCGCTGGCCAGCTTCTGCCGCCAGATTCGCGGTTATGAGCTCGTGACGGTGATGCTGGGGCGCGACCCCTTCACCGGTGCGCCCGTGCCGCGCACTGCCTTGACGGTGGTGCGGGCTTTCGCTGGGTTCATTCCCGGCGGCACAGAGAAGGTGGACCAGCTCGTGCAGTCCGGTGCGTTGGAGCGGGCCTATGCCTGGTTCACTTTGGAAACCCAGACGCGCAACCTTACCTGGTCCCGTGTATCGGGCACCTTCGCCGCGGCGTGGGCATCGTTGCAGATCGACGATGTGTTGCACCCGATCGCGACCTTACAGCGCATCGTGGGCCTGTTCCGGCCGCTGCTGGCCGACCTGGTCGGATTCGCCGGTGTCGCGCTGCTCAAGCTGCTCGAGCTGATTTTCGAGGCAGCGATGGGCGCTGGAGGCCGCCGTGTCCTCACGATCCTCTCCCGTGTGCGTGGGACCTTTGTGACCATCATCCACGATCCGGTGGGATTCCTGCGCAACCTCCTTGGTGCGGTCGGCCGAGGTGTACGCCAATTCATGACCCACATCCTCGCGCACCTTCGCACTGGCGTGATCGCCTGGCTCACCGGTCCGGTGGCCCGCGCCGGCGTCCAGATGCCCGAGCGTTGGGACCTGCGCGGGATTGTGTGGTTTGTGCTGCAGGTTCTTGGCATCACGTGGCCGCGCGTGCGTGAGAAGCTGGTACGGCTGATGGGCGAGCGGCCAGTCGCCGCGCTCGAAGCGGGGTTCCAGTTGGTGCAGGAAGTTCGCCAGCGTGGCCTGGTGCAGGCGCTGCGCGAGCGCGTGAGCGAGTTCTTCGGTGGCCTGCAAGAGACAGCGCTGGGTGCGATCCGCGGTTTCATCCAGCGGCGGCTGGTGGTGGCCGGCATCACGCAGCTGCTGTCGATGCTGAACCCGGTGGGAGCCATCATCCAGGCCATCATCAAGACCTACACGACGATCCAGTTCTTCATCCAGCGCATCAACCAGATCCTCGACCTGGTGGAGTCGATCGTGAACTCCATCGCTGCCATCGCCTCCGGCGCCATCGGCGCGGCGGCCAACTTCGTCGAGCACACGATGGCGCGCACGATCCCCGTGATTCTCGACTTCCTGGCGCGGTTCATCGGGCTGGGGGATGTGGGGGCGCATATTCAGCGCACGATCCGCGAGCTGCAGGCCAGCGTTGACCGCATGCTCGACCGCGCGGTGGACTGGATCCGCAACCAGGCGCGCAACCTGGCCAGTCGCCTGCTGGGCGGAGACCCAAGCGTGCCGCAACAGCAACGGTTGCAGAACGGTGTGCGCGAGGGCACGCAGGCGGTGAACCGGTTGTCGGGTACCTGGATCGGACTTGCGGTGATCAGGCCGGTGCTCGCCGCGATACGCCTGCGCCATAACCTGCAACGGCTCGACGCAGAGCCGCGCGATGGGCGCTGGGCCGTTGTCGGCGTGGTCAACCCAACGCTGGCCGAGCTGTCGACCAAACTCGTTGACACGACCACCATAGGCGCCTTGCAGCGTACCTACGACCCGGTGAACGTGAGCCGCTTCGGCACCGTCGCCACCGTAGTAAGCCTCAGCCAGATCGGCAGTCCGCGGCCTCCGACAGCTGAGGGCAACGCCATCTGGAACCGGCTGCGTCGGCGCATGCTCAGCGCGGGCGGTGAGTACTATGTGCGAGGCCACCTGATCAACGGCACCTTCGGCGGTCCCGGCAACGACTGGCGCAACCTGACACCGCTGACCCAACGCGCGAACAACAGCTCGATCGCATCAATGTTGCGCACGTTCGAGCGGCCGGTGCGTGACGCGGTCAGGAGCGGTGCCGTGGTGACGATTCGTGTCGAAGCCGGCTACCGGCCGGCAGGGCGAGCTGCCGTGGTGGCCGCTCTGCGCGCTGGAACGACCACGATCCCCGGCCGCTCCGCGGCTCAACACAATGCGATAGCCGACGTGATCGAAGCCGAGGAGGCCGTGCCGGCCGAGGTTGTGGCCACTGGTACCGTGCGTCGCGGCACGAGCACGACTCCGTTGCCTCCCAGCCGTACGCAAAACGCGATCGACACCGATCTGGCGCGCTACTTCCTCGTCGCAGCACCGGGCTCGTCGGCCGTCAAGGCCCCCGCCACTCGTCGCGTGGTCAATTTGAGTACCGCCAACGCGGCAACGATGGCGACGCTTGCAGGCATGGACACGGTCAAAGCGGCACAGGTTATCGCCGCCCGCCCGGCAAGCGGTTTCGTCGATCGCGATGACTTTGTCGCGAAGATGGATCATGCGGGACTGCCCGGCGCGTCGCTACTTCATAGCATGGTGAGCACCGCCAATGTCCGCATCATCTACCGCTAGCCGAGCGCTGTTGCCGGATCACTCGGCGCTGCCCGCGTGGAGCGGGGCGCACGCGAGCGAACTCATCCTCGTCGTCGGCTGCGGCACATCGGCAGCACTCGTCACCGCCTTTCCGAGCCTCACGACCATCGGTGTCAACGACGTCGGTCGCCTCTTTGACCCCACCTACCTAGTAGTCGTGAACCCACGCAACCAGTTCAAGGCCGACCGCTTTCGGTACGTCGAACGCTCCAAAGCTCTGGCTTTGTTCACGCAGCTCGACCTCGGCCCTGTCGATCCATCCGTCGTACGCTTTCGTCTCGGCCGCTACGGCGGCACGGAGTTCGACGTTGATGGGGTGCTCCACTACACCCAGAACTCGCCCTATGTCGCGGTGTGCCTGGCCGCCCACATGGGCGCGCGCCGCATTGGCCTGATCGGCGTGGATTTCACCGACCATCACTTCTTTGCCGCCACCGGCCGCCATGCACTCGCAAGCCGGCTTGCACAGATCGACCAGGAGTACGGCGCGCTGGCCGAGGCGCTGCGCCGGCAGGGCGTGGAGTTGGTGAACCTCAGCCCCGCAAGCCGGCTGCAAAGCTTGCCACGCCTGTCGCAAGAGGCATTCACCGGAGGCGCATGCGCTGTGGCGGCGCCGGTGCGGCGCCAACGCGTCTTCGTCGTGAACTACCGCTTCCTCTCTTGCGGCGAGGTCTTCGCCGACGGCCTGCGCCACGCAGCCGCCGAGCTCGGCGTGGACCATGCCGACGCTTACTGGGACGAACCACGCCTGCCCGAGAAGGTGGCCGCCTTCCACCCCGACCTGCTGATGGTGGTGCACGGTCGTCGCTTCGCTCAGAAGTGGCGCGACCACTTCCGCGCCTACCGCACGGCGGTGTGGCTCACCGACGAACCCTACGAAGTAGATGACACCGAGCGCTGGTCGTCGGGCTTCGATGCGGTGTTCGCCAATGATCCCACCACGCTGCACCGCCACCGCAACGCGCACTACCTGCCGGTGTGCTTTGACCCCAAGGTGCACCACAGCAGCGATGAACCAAGGCCCTATAAGGTCGGCTTCATCGGCGGCTACAACGCCACGCGCGAACGTTTCCTGCTCACGCTGGCCGAGGCCGGCCTGCTCGGCTACGTGGTCGGCGGGCCCTGGCGTGCTCCGGCACTGCGGCAGCTGTGTCTGGCCACCAACATCCCGCCCGGCCGCACCGCCGATCTCTACCGCCAGACCGAGAACGTGGTCAACGTGTTCCGCGAGACCCATCACTTCAACACCCAGCACGTGCCCGCCCACGCAATGAACCCGCGCATCTATGAGGCACTGGCATGCGGCGCCGCGGTGGTGTCCGAGCGCCGGGCAGAGATCGGCGAGGTGTTTCCCGAGTTGCCGCAGTTCGACAGCCCCGAGGAACTGGTGTCCATCGTCCAGCACCTGCTGGCCGACCGCGAGGCGCTCGCGACGCTGCGCCGGCAATGCGCCGCTCACCTGGACGGCCACCGCTACCGCGACCGTCTTGCGCGCGTACTGGCAATCACGACCCAACACAAGCCCACCGAGGAGCCCAGCATGCAGCCCGTTGCGATCGCACCTTCGCCGCCTGCAGCCCCCACGCTGCCGCTGGTAGCCGGCCGTGCACCGCCAGCCGCACGCCCGGAGCCCTTGCCTTTCACCGCGCCTCCTAGGCGCAACCTGCTCTACCACATCTGGCCAGTGCGCGGCAGCACCTGGCGCTGGAACCTCGACGAGCTGAAGCGCCGCATCGATCTCTTCAACGGCCGCCGCATCATCGGCATCGTCTGCGACGCCCGCTCGGAGCCGGCCGAAGCGGTACAGGCCGACCTGGACGGCCACGGCTGCGAGTTTGTCGTCGCCCCGAACGACGAGCGCGGGGAAGCGATCACCTTCACGTCCATGCTCGAACGCGTGGCCTCGACCGAGCACAACGAGCTGTCGTTCTACGCCCACGCCAAGGGTGTGAAGTACGAGCCGCAGTTTCCGCCCAGCGTGCGCCGCTGGGCCGAGGTGCAGTACGGCGTGCTGCTCGACCACTGGCCCGCGGTGAAGGAGCAGCTGCAGCGCCACGCGATGACGGGGATCTTCCGCAAGCACGGGCGCTTCGGCAACCACCACAACCTGGGTGACTGGCACTACAGCGGCACCTTTTTCTGGATGCGCCATGCGCATGTGTTCCGCCGCCGCTGGCAGGACGTGCCCCAGTTCTATGGCGGCGTGGAGGCCTGGCCCGGCACGCTGTTCCACCGCGACGAGACCGGCTGCCTGCTGCTCGACCAACTGCGCGAACTGCCCTACCAGGACCGCTTCTGGTCGCAGCGTGGCGAGCCCGCGTTCCGCCAATGGCAGGCGGGTGTCCGGCCGGTGCCCGTGCCGCAGGACCTCGCCATGCCCCGACCCTTCGACGGCCACACCGCGCCGCGGCTGGAGCAGAAGCCCGAGGAGTTTGCGTGGTGGATCGATCGCCTGCTGCACGACAACGTGCGCAGCCTGCTGATGGTGGGCGGGGGCTGGGGCGGCGAGGAGTGGCACATCCTGCGTCGCTTCCACGAAGCCGGGCGCGAGATCGCGATCACCACGCTCGCCGCCACCGAGCGGCGCGAGTGGCACGAAGCAGCGCGCGACGCCGAGGCCCGCTACGGCCAGGCACCATCGCTCGTCGTGGGCAACACGGGCGACCCAGGTATCGAAACCCGGCTGAACGCGCACTGCGATGCCGTCTTCATCGACGGCGACCATGGCTACCGCGGCTGCCGGCAGGACTTCGAGTTCGCGCGGCGTCTGCAGCCGCGGCTGATCGGCCTGCACGACATCGTCGATTCCGACTGGCATGCCCATGCGCGCTGCTGCGTCTCGCGCCTGTGGGCCGAGCTGCAGGGCAGCGAAGCGACCGAGCAACGGGTCTCGGCCGACTGGGGCGGCATCGGCATCGTGGCATGTGCGCGATGAACAAGCCGTTCGCCGCGGCCTATCGAGAAGCCCTGGACCGCACACGTGCCTGGCTGGCCGACTTCGGCACGCGTTTCCAGCCGATCAGCATGGCCACCTCGGCCGAGACTGGCGCCCTCCTGTCGGCGCTGCTCGAGCGGCTCGCGCCGACGCGTGTGATAGAAACCGGCAGCGGCTTCAGCAGCGCGGTGCTCGCCGGCGCCTTGCACGTGGAGAACGACGCGGGCTACGAGTGCCGCGTGCGCGAGTGGCTGGCGCACCTGGGCATCGATCCAGGCACCTTCTGCGGCTACGACACCTTTCATGCCTCGGACATCGAGGGCCGCTTTCTGATGTTCCTCGACGGCGACCTGCAGACGCGCGAACGCACCGCCGTCTGGCTGCAGGACAAGCTGGACCGTGCGGTGGTGCTGATCGACGACGCTCAGCCCGGCACCTTTGTCCAGGTGCAGGCGGTGCTTGACGGGCTGAAGACCGACCCGCGCGGTCGCCTGATCGACTGTGCGGCCTGGACGCGCGATGGCTATGGGCGCTCGGCGTCGCTGTGGGTGGGCGAGGCGAGCGCCTTCCCGCAGGAGCTGATCGAGCAGCTCGCGGCAGGCCCCAGCGGGGCCGCCGCGCTGCCGGTGCGGCTGCTGCTGTGCATCAACGATACGCCCGAGAACGCCCGCTGGGAATGCACCGTGCGCTCGCTCACCAGCATCGGCATCACTGCCGATCTGCAACAGCACCCGCTGTGGATCGTCGACAACGGCAGCACCTGCGCAACCACGGCGCGCTTTCTGCGGGTGTGGTGCGGGGACCAGCGGAGCCGTGGGGCGGAAGTGCGGGTGTTCCGGCTGCCGCAGAACCGCCACGCCACTTACGCCTTCAACCGCCTGTTCGCGATGGTGCCGGCCGGAGACTGCGTGATCCGACTCGAAAACGACATCGAGTTCCACACATGCGGCTGGCCGCGGCGGATGGCCCGCTTTCTGGCGCGTAGCGGTTTCGGCCTGGTGTGCGCCAAGCCCGTGGACCTGCCCACCAAGGCGCTCGGGGTGCCAACCACCGAGGTGGCGGGCATGCGTGTGCAGGTGGTCGACGAGGTGGCCGGGTACTGCACCGCGATTGCGCCTGAACTGCGGCTTCGGCTCGGTGCGCTGGTGTGTGCCGGCGTCTACATCGAGGATGTGCTGACCAGCCGTCGCGCGCAGGCACTCGGCTATCGCATGGCCTTCCTCGACCCGCAGGAGTTGCGCTGCTACCACGTCGACCGGGCGCCAAGCGAGGCGTACCGGCGCTGGAAGCAGGGGGTGGTGGCCGCCGAGCACCAGGCGATGGCGCAGGCGCTCGCCGCTTGGGGCAGCGGTGCTCGTGCGCCATATGTCCCCTTCGCCTGGAGCGAGGATGACGGCTTTCATGAATGCCGCTTCTGAACCGTCAGCGCAAGAGACCAGCGTCCGAGATTTGCGCCGTTTCTCGTCCGAGACAAGCCAGCCACTCGCGCAACGACGACAGCCCGGTCCCGGCTGTTCCATCACCCTGGCGCTGCGTCGTTTGATCATGGCCTTCATCGTGCGGGTCACCCCGCGCTTCTGGCTTCTGACCTGATCCGAGGATCTGCACACGGCCGACATCGGCGCCCCGGTAGCCTTTGTCCGCCATGACCGTTCGCGGCCGTTGATTGGCCAGGATGCTCACCTGCTCGATGGCTTCGTCCAGCGTGTGCCTGAGCGCGTGATATTTCGGCCGATGGCCGGCGCGGCCTGTCAGGCCACGGCCTGCCTGGTCGAGACCGGGCGCTCCAGCACCAGCAGGTATTGCACGATGCCCAGTTCCTCATCGTTGATGCGCTGGTAGCGCGGCAGCATGTGAGGCTTGACGCTGGCCAAATAGGCCGGGTCTGCGCTGGCCAGGGCCTTGGCCGTCTTCACCACGAAGCCTGCGCCCTCGGCCGCCTGCACGAACTCGTGCGCACGCACGCGGTTCGTCGTGGCGATGTGCGAGAACATCATTCGCCACAACCCATCGGGGCAGGTCAGGAAATCCAGCGGCCGCTGAGGGCGGTTGAAGACATTGTGGCCACGCAGGTCGATGTTGCAGATGAACCGGCCACCAGGCTTGAGCGCCTTGTAGATGGCCTTCATCGCCACGGGCACATCGGCCACGTGCTCGAAGGCATCATTGGAAAAGGCGAAATCGACCTGCCGGTCGAGGTTCATCGATTCGATGGGTGCACGCAGCACGGACACGCCGTTCACCTGCGGCGGCTGCGCATAGCGCTCCACGGCGATCATCTTCTCGCCGCCGGCCTTGAGAAACTGGCCGCACACCTCCAGGTTGTCGCCCGGCCCGATCTCCAGGCCCGTCTGGCCGGCGACATCGCCCACGTAGGGCGACAGCACCCGGTAGATCGACTCGCCATGGGCACGCCGGGCCTCCTCGGACCAGACCGCCGTCTTGTGGCCGCCGCGCCGGATGCCACCCAGCAGACGGTGCGCCAGATTCCTGAGCACCGCCACCACCATCTGGCGGGGGGATAGTTGGACCATGCGAATCTCCGCTGTCGGCTGTTGATGTGGATAGGCCTATCCAAATGAGCAGCAAAAAGCCTCAGTTGCGCCAGCAGCATGCCGTGCTGTGCCCAGCGCCGCACAGCACGGCATGCAGCGCATCACCCAGTGCGCCTTTAAGTGGGTTTCGATGTCCCACCGGTCGGCTGCTTCTACGGGCTGGTCTCCGAGTTGCTGGGCCCCTGCGGCATTCGAGTGGAATGCGTTGAATTGAACATAGGCAGAACTGGAGCGCTATCTACCCCTCATCCGTGGGGCCGTGCGGCCTAATCGGGACCGTTGACCTTCGGCGACGTGGACGACGGCAGTGCGGCCGTCTGGCAAGACGGGCAGTTGCACGAGCTGGCCGTTCCTCCTCATTGGGCCGAAGGGCAGGTCGAGACGCGTGTCCGCTCCGCGGCCATCAACGAGGCGGGGACGGTGGTGGGATATGCCGAGGCCTATTCTGCAGAGCATCAGCGGCTGAACAGCCGGGCCATTGTTTCGCTCGACGGCGCCCCCCTCCAGGATCTCAACGAACTCGTGAACCTGCCCGGGAAGACACTGATAAGGGCTGACGCACTCAACGACGCGGGGCAAATCGTTGCCGTGGGCCAGGACGCGGTGGACGGCACCTACGGCCTCTTCTTGATGACTCCTGTCCCGGAGCCTGCTACGTGGTCCTTTGTCCTGACGGGACTGCTCGGACTCAGCTTGCGTTCCAGGCTTTGCCGAGCGATTGCGATCGAGGCAGAGGGCGCCGATGAACGTGCTGTCGTGTCATGCTGAGCCTCCTGGATGTGCCACTGCCGACAGCGGCACGCCCGCAGCCCGGCAGGCCTCGATGCCGCCGACGACGTAGCGCGCATCGAAGCCGCGGGCGCGCAGCGCCAGTGCTGCCGAGCGGCCGATGTCGAGGCCGTGCAGGCAGTACACCAGCACGGGCTGCTTCGGGTCCAGTTCCTGGCTCCATGCGGCCAGCTGCGCCGGATCCCGCCAGGTGGCGGTGGCGATCTTGTCGACCGCCTCCGCGTACGTTTCCGCGCGGCGCACGTCGATCAGCTGCGCGGCGTCCGCCACGGCGGCGGGCTGAACCGCCCAGGCCGTCGCGTCGGCAGCAATGGAAGCGCCATAGCGCCGGTAGACCTTGTCCCACTGGATGTTGTTCATGAACGCATCCACGTAGGCGGCCGCCTTCGCGCCGAAGTCCATGTGGTAGGCGTGCTCGTACATGTCCAGCGCGAGCACTGGCGTCGCGCCGGCCAGCAGCTGCGTGTGATCGGCCGCCCAGTGGTTGACGAGCCGGCCTTCCCGGGACGACCACGACAGCAGCGCCCACCCCGAGCCGCCGCCCATGGCCTTGGCCAGCGCAGTGAACTCGTCACGCCAGCGCTGCATCGAGCCGAAGTCACGCTCGATGGCGATCGAGAGCCCGCAGGACGGCAAGACGCCGTCGCCGCCCAGGACCTCGAAGTACAGCTCGTGCAGCCAGGCCGAGTTGGCGGCGACCAGCTCCTCGCGCTTCAAGCCGTTGACCACGAACACCGGTGCGGTGGCCCAGTCGAGCTGGGCCAGCTGCTGGCGGATCGCGTTCAGGCGCTTCACCGCGCCGGCGTAGTTGTTCTCGTGGTGGCTGGCCAGCAGCCGCTGGGACAGCCCATGGAGGCACGAGAGGTCAAGGGCCAAGGGACGCAGTTGCAGGTTCATGTCTCGGTGCTGGAATGGTGGAAAGGGGTCAAACCGGCCGTCAGCGTGGAACGGCGGGGCCGCTGAAGTCCGGCAGCGTCGAGACACCGATGGAGGTTGGCTGCATCTGCGCTCCTCAGGTTGAAGTCAGGAGCGGATGCACCACCAGACCGATCAGCGCCGCGACCAGCACGATCACCGGCTCCTGCAACTTCTTGAAGCGCCACAGCACCACAGCCGTCCCGACGGCAAGCGCCGCGGTGATCCAGTCCGTGATCGAGCGCTGCCCGATGACGATGACCGCGCCGGCAATGGCGCCCACCGCTGCGGCCGTGACGCCATCGACGAAGGCCACGATGGCCGGCCGCTTGCCGTGCTTCTTGAAGTACGGCGCCGGCAGCACCGTCAGCAGGTAGCAGGGCAGGAAGGTCGCGACGGCCGCCACCACGGCACCCCAGACACCCGCCACCAGGTAGCCGATGAAGCCGGTCGTGATGACCACGGGGCCGGGCGTGATCATCGCGACCGCGACGGCATCCACGAACTGCCGGTCGTTGAGCCAGCCAAAGTCCTGCACGACGCCGCTGTAGAGGAAGGGCACGATCGCCAGGCCGCTGCCGAACACGAAGCTGCCGGCGTAGGTGAAGAAGGCGCCGATCTGCCCGAGCTTCTGCCAGTCCAACGGACCGCCGGCATAGAGGCCGCTGGCCGATGCGGCGGCTCCCTGCGGGCCGCCCGCGCCGAGCGGCGTCACTGGCGCACCGAGCAGCCAGAAGAGGGTGCCGGCACCGAGGATGACGGCCACCGCCAGCGCAGCGACACGCGGCCAGCGGCCCTGCCCCAGCCACGCAGGCGGTGCCCGCCACAGCCAGACCAGTACGCCGGCGCCGAGGAACATCCAGACCACCTCGGTCTGCGTGATGACGGTGACCGCGGCGCTGACGAGGAAGATCACCCACAGCAGCTTGTCGCGGCCGACGTTTTTGGTCGTCAACTTGTAGGCGCTCATGGCGATGATGCCGATCACCGCCGCGCCAACGCCATAGAACACCGACTGCATCCAACCGATGCCGCCGTAGGCGAGGTAGGTGGCGCCGAGCGCCACCACCATCAGGAAGGACGGCAGCACGAAGGCCAGGCCGACCAGCGTGGCGCCGAGCAGCCGGTAGTGCACGTAGCCGAGGTAGATCGCCAGCTGCGCGGCCAGCGGTCCGGGCATCAGCTGAGCGAGTGCCATACCCTCCTTGTAGTCGCTCTCCGCGATCCAGCCGCGTTTCTCGACCAGGTCGCGGTACATGTAGCCGACCAGGGCCACGGGTCCGCCAAAGCCCCAGGTGCCGAGGCCCAGCATGTAGGCGACGAGCTGCCACAGGGTATAGCCGGCGGCTTCGGTCGCATTCGCTGCGCCCGGCGCCTTCGCTTCCTTGGTCATCATCAGCCTCCTCTTCAGCTTCCGGTTCGGGCGCCCTGCCCTTCGAAATGGGCGTAGAGCGAATCCAGCACCTGGCTCATCTCGTCCAGCAAGGCGTCGTCGTCCGCCACGCGCTCGCGTGCGCCGCCCATCACCGCTTCAAAACCGGCCGCCTCGGGCACCGGCTCGCCTCCCACGTCGAGCACGTGGACCAGCGCCGCAAGCCGCATCAGGGCCGCATCGCCCTCGAGCCCAAAGGCCGCCATCAGGGTCTCGAACGTGACCCGCTCCCCCACATGCGTGAACGCCGCCCCGTCGAAGTCGAAGCCCAGTGCCTCCTTGGGGCAGTCCGACGGCTGCTCCAGCCACTCGAAACGGGCATGGGGATCGATGAAGCGGCGGATCAGCCACGCACTTGCCACGCGGTCGACCCAAGGCCGGCGGCGCGTGGCCCAGGTGCGTCCCTGGTAGGCCGTCGCCTGTAACCTGGGGACGGCTCCGCTCGTGTCATTCGGTTCGTCGGGCGAGAGCAGTCGGCTGATGCGTGCACAAAGCTCGGCCCAGGCGGCCTGCGCCTCCACACTGCCCTCGCCGGGGAAAAAGTCGATCGACCGCAGTGCGTCGTACTCGCGCTGCAACTTGCGCTGCAGCCGCAGCAACTCGGCAGCTGCCAAACCGCTCAGCGTCGCAGTCGCGTCCTTCCAACTCCTGCGCAAGGTTTGGTAGTCCTCGGTGCGATCGAACAGCTGACGGAACACGGCCTCCTCGTCGCTGTGAAGAGGCTGTACCGCGAGGAGCCACGCATTGCCGCCCTCGTTGCGGCACTCCTCACCCAACTGCCGTAAGGCCTCCTGTCGGGTGGCGTCGCCGGGCAGCAGGTAGGCGCCGTCGCGCAGCGCGGCGCAGCCTGCGGCCTTGAGCGCACGCCAGACCCGCATCCTTGCGGTCGCGCTTTTGGTGGGCAACGAGACAACAAACAGCAGCCAAGACGCCGCGCCGCGTGAGTTCATGTAGAGAATAATACGCGAATGTCTCGTTCACTACAAACTCATGTGCAAACCCAGCTCCAGACGAGCAGCCCGTTCTCTTGGCGAGTCGCCGTTGGGAGTCATGCATTCCCTGAGCGCGTGAGGCGTGCAGGTCGGGCGCGCGTCAAGGTCGCCTCACCTCCTTGCATCGCGCCTGATCGCGCGACTGAGGGCGTGCCGGCGACCGGGTTCATGGGAACATAGGCACAGGTCCCCAGTTCGCTCACGCATGGTCAACATCACCCGCATCGACCTCAACCTCTTCGTCGTGCTCGACGCGATCTATACCGAGGGCGGTATCACGCGCGCCAGCGAGCGACTCAGCTTGACGCAGCCCGCCATCAGCCACGCCTTGGCACGCCTGCGCGAGATGCTGAACGACCCCTTGTTCGTGCGTGAGGGCCACAGAATGGTGCCGACGGCGCTGACGCACGAGCTGATCGGCCCGGTGCGCCGGGCGCTCAAAGAGATCGAGAGCTCGCTGAACCAGCTGAACCACTTCGATCCGGCCAGCTGCTCCAAGACCTTCACGGTCGGCGTCCGGCATATTGTGGAGTCCGCCACCATCCCGGCCCTCACCGCCAGGATCCGGGCCGTGGCGCCCCACGTCGGCATTGCAGCCATGCACCATGACAGGAACGCTCTGCACAGCGCCCTGGCCAGCGGCGAGCTGGATGTGGCGATCGACGCGCTCTTGCCGCGTGCACCCGGCGTCTCGTTCCGCTTGCTGGGGGGCAGCCGCTTCATCGTCGCAGCCCGAGCCGGGCACCCGCGTGTGCGCGACGCGCTGAGCCTCGACGAGTACCTGCAGCTCGAGCATGTGTTGGCGACGTCGCGCAAGAGCGGGCCGGGCATGGAGGACATGGCGCTGCAGCGCCTCGGGCTGGAGCGCAAGCTGGTGGCCCGCTGCCAGCACTACTGGACCGCCTGCCAGATGGTCGCGATGACGGACCTCGTGCTCACGATGCCGGAGCGTTATGCCGCCACGGCCAACGCAGCCCTGAACAACCAGCTGCTTCCCTTTCCGCTCGACGTGGCCGGCCCCGATGTCTACCTCTATTGGCACGAGAACGCCGAGAACGATCCGACGAACCGTTGGCTGCGCGAGCAGGTGGTCGCCTGCTTCGCCGAACCCGGCGCGCCGAAAGGCAAGGCTTAGCGCTCTTCGTGGGCCAGCTCACCGAGCCGGCAGATAGGCCGCCAGCTCCTGCTTCGCGATCGCGTTGCGGTGCACCTCGTCCGGGCCGTCGGCGGTGCGGAGGTGGCGCGCATAGGCGTAGTACCAGGTCAGCATCGTGTCCTGGCTGAAGCCGGCCGCACCGAAGGCCTGCATCGCGGTGTCGATGACATGACAGCAGTTCTTCGGGGCAATGACCTTGATCATCGCGATCTCCTTCGCCGCCACCTTGTTGCCCACCGTGTCCATCTTGTAGGCGGCATTCAGCACCATCCATCGGGCCTGGTCGATGAGCATGCGGCACTCCGCGACGCGCTCGCGCCAAACGCCCTGCTCGGCCAGCGTCTTGTGGAATGCGACACGCGACACCAGGCGCTGGCACATCATCTCGAGTGCAGCCTCCGCCATCCCGATGACACGCATGCAGTGGTGAATGCGGCCCGGGCCGAGGCGCCCCTGGGCGATCTCGAAGCCCCGACCCTCGCCGAGCAGCAGGTTCTCCACCGGCACCCGCACGTTCTCGAAGACGATCTCGGGATGCCCGGAGGGCGGATCGAACACGCCCAGCAAAGCCATGTCGCGCACGATCTTCACGCCAGGCGTGTCCTTCGGCACGATGATCATCGACTGCTGGCGATGGCGGTCCGGATGGTCGGGCGCGGTCTTGCCCATCACGATCAGCAGCTCGCAGCGCTCGTTCGACGCGCCGGTGATGTACCACTTGCGCCCGTTGATCACGTAGTGGTCGCCGTCGCGGCGGATGCTGCACTCGATGTTTGTCGCGTCCGACGAGGCGACGGCCGGCTCCGTCATCGCGAAGGCCGAGCGGATCTTGCCCTCCAGCAAAGGCTCCAGCCAGCGCTGCTTCTGCGCCGGACTGCCGTAGCGCGCCAGCACCTCCATGTTGCCGGTGTCGGGCGCCGAGCAGTTGAAGACTTCCCCGCACCAGTATCGGCGGCCCATGATCTCCGCCAGCGGCGCATATTCCAGGTTGGACAGGCCGGCACCGTACTCGGTTTCCGGCAGGAAGAGGTTCCACAGGCCCGCTTCGCGAGCCTTGGCCTTCAGCTCCTCCAGCAGCGGGTACGGTGCATACGCCCTGCCCCGCTTCGCGTTCTCCGCCAGTTCGGCCTCGCGCCGCTCCTCGTTGGGATAGATGTGTTCCTCCATGAAGGCGAGGAGCTTCGCCTTGAGGGCAAGGACTTTGGGTGAATACTCGAATTCCATGAACTAGACCTCGGTGGCTTGCAGGCGCCCGGGAAAGGCGCCGGATTCGGATGCCTCCGAGTCTAGGGAGGAGGAAGCTGTGGCGGCATGAACAATGCGGGGGAGCTCCATGCGCCGCTTTCATGGACGGCGCCCGGCCCAACTGCAGAGCCGGTCGAGCGGTCGCGAACCTGCAAGTCCTGCACCCTGCCCCCGCGCCCTCTCCGCTCACTCGCGGCCCGGCTCCCTGAGCCAGGCCAACAGCTGGGCATCCACGATCTCGTAGTGGCCCCGAGCCGGATTCGCAACCACATCGGGGGGCAAGGACGTCAGCGCGTGTCGGATTCCACCCGCAGTGACGGACACGCCGAGTTCACGCGCCACACGGTCCAAGGTCTCCTTGCTGGCGATCTGGCACGGGCCCGCCGCCAGCAGCGTGAGCACCGTCCGTTGCAGCGGCGTGAAGCGCTGGAAGCGGTCCCGCACGGCCTCGATCGGATAGCGGGTGCGCAGGAAGACCTGCACGCTGCCCACCACGTCCCGCACTTCGTTGATCGCCAGAAACGACAAGTAGGCCATGAAGTCGGCCGGGCGCTGTTCCATGGCCAGGAACGCCGTGTACAGCGTCTCGATGTCGATCGGCTGGCGCCGCTGCTTGTTGAACGCAGCCGCCTTGGCCTCGACGAAGTCCTGGCCCAGCCGCTGAAAGTCCTCGTGGTCGGCCAGCCCGAAGCTGGCGCGATGGCGGTCCCCGAACAGCCGCAACAGGCCTTCGCGAGACGACCCGGTGATCAGCAGGAGCAACTGCCCCTGAAAGGTATTGAAGAGGGCGCGTATCGCCTTCATGGTGCGCTCGCCGTCCTGCTGACGGACCAGTTCCTGGGCCTCGTCGAGCATCAGCAGCAAACGCACACCAGGCCGCAACCGGGTCAGGGCGGAGAACGCGTTCTGCAGTTGCACGCCGGGGTCCCCGCTGACCGGGTCGGCCGGCGCCGGCTCGAGGTCAATGGCGAAGCCGGCGGCCTTGGCCGATTTGACATGCCGCTTGGGCAGGGCCATCCGGGCCTCGTGCACCAGCTGGGCGAGCCGTGCGTTCAGCAGCTCCAGCGCGTTCGGGGACGCCATGAAGTCCACGTACAAGGTGGCGATTCCTTCACGCTGGGCCAGTGCGACGAGGTCGTGCTGCAGCAGCGTGGTCTTGCCGACCTGCCGGGGGCCGAACACCGACAGCGCCCGGTTGGGCGAGGTCAGGAGGCGGTCCAGGTAGTGGCGGGCAAGGCCCGGGCGCGGAAAGATGGAGAACGCGTCGGTCATGGCAGAGAATTTTAGTGGACCACTAAAATTCAAGCAACGTTCTATAATTGCTTGCAATCAACCATGGAGGACTCCAGGTGCTGCAAGTCGAAGCCCTGCAAACCTTGTCTGTGGTCGACCCGCGGAGCGGCATCTCGAGTCGCTCACCGCGCTGCCCGCCTTCGAAGGCCACCCGCACGGCGCACTCTTCGCGGCCGGTTCGGGTTCGCGTCCGAACCGACCGCGCGGCGTGCTGCTCGCACTCGATGCACAGGGCGAGCTTGCAGGTCAGGTGAGCCATGCTCGCAGATCTGCCTCGACCCTTGCCAGCTCATTTCGGCCGCGACTGGCCCTGCACCGGAAACGCCTCCCGCATCTGGCGCGCCCGCTTGACCTGGTCGGTGTGCAGATAGACGGAGGTCGTCGCGACCGACGCGTGGCGCAGATTGTCCCGGACGGTGGTCAACTCGGCGCCAAAGGCCAGAGCATGCGTGGCATGGGTGTGTCGCATCCAGTGCGGCGTGGCGCGTCGCAGCTTCTCCGCTGTCGCCGGGCTCGACCCTTCCAGCTGATCCGCTGCGTGCCGGAAGAAGCGCTGCAGGATCGCCCACAGACGGGACGGCGTGATGCCGCTGCCGTCTTCCGCGAGGCTGGGCACCAAGGGGGTCGCCGGTGCCCAGCGTGAGCGAGTCACCGGCAGCCGGCGTTGAACCAGGTACTTGTCGAGCGCGGCCATCGCGGACAAGGGCAGAGCCACCTCCCCCTCCTTGCTCCCTTTGCCAACGACCTTCAGCCAGTCATCGCCATGGTCGTCTCGGCGGATCGCTCCCAGTCGGCCGGCGACCATTTCGTGCGGACGCAGGCCCGTCGCGTACCAGAAATCAAGAATGAAGCGCAATCGCCGGGCGCCCTCTTCCGACCACCCGTGTGTCCATTCGATGGCGTCGGCCGCGGAGCGCAGCAGGGGCCATTCGTGCTCGGAGAACCCGCGCCCCGCATCGAGCGGTGTGCTCCGCTTCGCGCCCTTCACCCGCACACCGGCGAACGGATTGGCCAGCAGGTAGCGCTGCTCGATGAGCCAGCGGTACAAGGCCCCGATCACGGACAGCGCGTAGGCGATGGAGCGCGCCGCGAGCGTCCCCTGGAAAGGCCGCCATTCGGTTGAGGAGCGAGGGCGCGCCGGTCCGACCCAGCGCTCGCGCGGCGTCGGCCGGCGCAGGAACTGGCGGTAGGCGATCGCGTCCTCCGTCGTCAAGGACGAGAGCGCTTTGCCCCGCTCCAGGATCGCCCACAGCATCAAACGCTCGGCTTCCTTGCGATACGCCCGCTGCGTCGCCGCGGACTCCTGCAGTGCCAGCCAGGCTTGCACCGCTTCGTAGTCGTTGTCGGCAGAGAGGGCACAGGTGGCACGAGGCGCCCTGAATGTGCCGCGCGAGCCGTCGACTTCAGCGGGCACGACCAGCTGCTCCCAGGGCGCCGTCTCGGACGACGCCACCACCACCAGCGCCCTCGCCCGCTCGGTCAGCTCAGGGTGAGCCGCGAAGAAGGCCTCGATCTGCGCCGCGCCTCGCGGGCCCAGCCCTTGAAGGCCGGACCACCAGCGCTTGCGCCGTGGCACACGCAGCGTCAAGTCGGCCAGCGTCCTGATGCCGTGGCGCTGAAGCACGCCGACCGAACGAGCCGGCAGCCACCGCGCGATGTCATCGGTGATCAGTGGTGCCGGCGGCGGCGCGTGGCGGAGCGCTTCCACGACCCGCAAGACCGCCCTCGCCTGCTGCAGCCGCTGTGCCGGCGGGTGGAGCAGCAGTTCGACCCATTCATCGCGATGACGCGATCGGGCAAAGCGGACGAGCTGCTGTCGGATCGCACTGATCATCGCGCGCGACGACTGCCCTGTCGCCTTGCGATCGCCCAGGTAGTGAACGACGGCCTGGCGCGCCGGCAAGCCTGCATACCAGCCACGCAGGGCTGCCAGCTCGGCAGGCCCAGGGAACCCGTCCGGGTCTGGATACGGGGTGATGGCGGTGCGGTTCGATTTCATGCCGGCCAGTTTATGGCCCCGAATTCGCTATCCTGATAAGAACAGTTATCGTGATAGCAATATCAAGAATGCTGGGGACAGGGGGGCCGCGTCTCGGCACCCGTGTGCGGCGCCGGCCGTGGCCTGACTCTGCACCGGCGCGAACAGCTTCCGCGCGCCCTGTTGTCCTCGCGTTGCGCGGCCCGCAGTGGCGCGACGTCTGGCGCAGCGGCCACGTAGATGTCCACAAGCTGCGGCGCGGCGACCAGCCGGGATCGCCCGGTCGCTGATACCCGACACCGAGGTGCGGCTACGGGCCGATTGAGGGGCGCCGGGTATAGCCCATCTCGACGGCAGGTCGATGCGCTCGGCGAGTCGCCCAGCCGCTCGCTCGGGCCCGGACCGGCGGCGCTGGCGCCGCTACCGGTGTTCGACAGCCGCCGGCGCTGGCACATCATGAATCTTTTTGTCACATTCAGCGTAACTTTGTTGCATTCTTGACTATCAAGTCCGCCCCCTGAGCGCCGTTTAGGTGGGCATCGCACCGGTGAAAGACGCTCAGGCTCCCCTGCCTGACAACACCTAGCGGGAAGAACGAGGTCACGTCCGCTCGGACGTCACACCGACTCAGGTCGGTACCCTCCTTCGCGCGCCCGCTCTCCTGTCCAAACACGTCACTTGTACCCCGCTCACCGCGCGGCAAGGACCTGATTTGGTTTTGATCATGCACATATCCAGGACAGAGAATGAACTCGAGCGTCTATCGTTGGGCTGTTTCCTTGAGCGTGGTTCTGCTGGCTGCCTGCGGCGGCGGTTCCGTTTCGGATGACGAGATGTCGGCGGAGCCGACCGTGGTGGAAGACAGCGTGGCGTCGACGGCGGAAGCCGCCGGCGACCTGCAAGCCGTTGAGACCGATGCCCCCGTGGTCGAAGACACGGTGCCGCCCCAGCTGCAAGTGGAAGCGCTGGCGACGGAACGCGCGATGTCGGTGACGAGCGCTGCCGCGCCGGAAGAGGCGATGTCGGTGTCGGCTGCCGACACCGCGCACGTGGTGAGGGCTGATTTTGAAGGCAGCTACAGCCGTACCGCGCCGGGCTGGACCGTTTCCGCCTGGGGTGGCACGCAGTACGAGACCGCCCGTGAAACCCGTCCCACCTTCTTCCGCTCGGGCGCGTCCTCGCAGCGTTTCAAGGTGACGCAGCGCGCCGCCGGCACGAGCGCCGACGCCCAGCTGGTGCGTCCCTACCCGTTCAGCTACGGCCAGACCTACCACGTCACCGCCTACCTGCGCGCCGACATCGCGGCCAGCGTCGAGCTCATGCTGCGCCGTGATGCCGCGCCGTTCAACGTCGCCGGCAGCAAGACGGTGGCGCTGACCAGCGGTTGGACCAAGGTCGAGTTCGAAGGCACCTACCGCTGGAACGAGCCGGGCTCCTTGCGCGTGATCTCCAAGAGGCTGGGCGCCAATGTCTACATCGACGACGTGACCGTCACCGCGATCCCGTCGAGCGGCACCTCCGACGCCACCGCCATCGTGCTGCCGGCCAAGGGCGCGGCGTCGACCACCGTGACCCCGGTCGCGACCTCGGATTTTGAAGGCAGCTACGCGCTGACCGCGCCGGGCTGGAAGGTGAACTACTGGGGTCTGCCGATCGCCACCTACGACTCTTCGCGTGAAACCCGGGCGGGTTTCGTCTACGCCGGTGCGTCGTCGCAGCGCTTCCGCATGCTGAGCAAGGGCAGCGGCGATGCGCAGCTGGTCTACCCCTACGCCTTCAAGAAGGGCCGCACCTACCGCACCAGCGTCTATGTGCGCTCGGACCGCAGCGCGTCGGTGGAGCTGATGGTGCGCCGCGACGCCCACCCGTGGGACGCGGCCGGCGCCAAGACCGTCGCCGTGGGCTCGACCTGGCAGAAGATCGAGATCCAGGGCACCTACCTGGGTGACGTGCTGGGCACCGTGCGGGTCATCTCGAAGACACCCGGCGCCAACATCTGGGTCGACAACCTGAGCATCTCCGAGGTCAAGTACAACGAGATGGCCCCGTACAGCACCGCCACGGCGCCCGACACCCTGTTTGGCGTGCATGTGAACAAGCTGGGTGTGCACCACAACTGGCCGACCCTGGGTCAGGGCATCGTGCGCATGTGGAACACCGGCACCAACTGGCGCGACCTGGAGAAGGCCAACAACGTGTGGGACTGGACCAGCGGCAACGGCTATCGCATGGACATGTACGTGAACTACATCACCCGCAACGGGGGGCAGATCCTGTACACCATGGGCCAGACCCCGCAGTGGGCGTCGAGCAACCCGTCTTCCAACGGCATGTACGGTCCTGGCGCCAACATGCACCCGGCCAACCTGAACGACTGGCGCGACTATGTGCGCACCATCGCACGCCGCTACGCGGGCAAGATCAAGTTCTACGAGCTGTGGAACGAGCCGGACTTCTCGGGCACCTACCAGGGGTCGATGGAGAAGATGGTGGAGATGGCCCGCATCGCGAGCGAGGAGATCAAGGCGGCTGACCCGACGGCCAAGCTGGTGTCGCCGGGCGTGGGGGTGGACCAGGGCTACAGCTTCATGGACCGCTTCTTCCAACTGGGCGGGGGTCAGTATGTCGACTACGTGGGCTGGCACTTCTACTACAACTCCGACCCGGAAGCGCTGGGTTCGCAGATCCAGAATGCCCGCGAGGTGATGCGCAACCACGGCCTGCAGGACAAGCAGCTGTGGAACACCGAAGGCAGCTACATCTGCGATCGCACCAAGCACAACTGCTCGACCTGGGATTCGTCCTATGTGCAGAAGCGCGGCGTGAACGCACGGGCCCTGATGATGATGTGGGGCAAGGGCATCAGCAACTTCAACTACTACTTCTGGGAGCGCCAGACCGAAGCGACCGGCTCGCGCATGGTGGAAGCCGACTGGAAGACGCCGACCACCGCGGGCCTGGCCTACGCCGAGGCGATCAAGTGGATCAAGGGGGCTCGCCTGGTCGACTCCTTCCAGATCAACAACAAGGTGTATGTGTTCCGGGTCAACCGCGGCAGCGAGAACTACGTGATCGCCTGGTCCATCTCGCAGAACACGAAGGTGGTGGTGCCCAGCGAATGGGGCGTCTCGAAGGTCCGCACCCTGGCGGGTCAGGAGTCGGGCATCTCCGGCGGCATGGTCACCCTGGGTCAGGAGCCGGTGATGCTGAAGCAGTAAACCACCCGCTGGCTGCCACCCGGCAGCCTCAGCGCAAGCGCTGAAGGGCCTGCACGATGGATGTCGTGCAGGCCCTTCGGGCTTTTGACCGTCCGTCGGGACTCGACCCGCCTCACTGAAGCAGTCGGTCGCGAACCCGCTGCAGCCGCTCTTTCGCCTCGCGGGCCACGTCGTCGATCTCGGGCTTGTGCACCAGCTCGACCATCCGGTCCGGATCGATGAAAGAGACCGTCACCTGGCCCTCGGCGTCCTCCCGCACTACCACATTGCACGGCAGCAGCAGGCCGATGTCCGGCTCGGCCTGCAGCGCGCTGTGCGCCAGCGGGGGGTTGCAGGCGCCCAGAATGCGGTAGCGCGGCATGGTGGCGCCGAGCTTTTCTCGCATCGCGGCCTGGATATCGAGATCGCTCAGGACACCGAAACCCTCTTCCCGCAGCGCGGCGGTCACCTGCGTGACCACCTCGTCGAACGGCTTGTTGTCCATGCGGGCACTGAAACCATAGGTCATTGCTGCTCTCCTTTCGTCTTCACCTGGATTCACCCCTTCGTCCGTCGCTTCGGGGCGGTGGGGGTACGCCGGCGTTGCGCCGATTCGAAAAACAAGTCCCGGGTTCGCGCGGCAACTTCGAGGCGACGGGCGATGTTGCCGCAGACCAGGTCGCACAGCGCGTACACCGACGCATCGGCGATGCGGTAGTACACGCTGGTGCCGCGGTTCTCTCGCACGAGAAAACCTTGCTTGGTCAGCATGGACAAGTGCCGGGAGATGTTGGCCGCGCTGTATCCGCATATCTGGGCCAGCTCACCCACGCTGCGTTCGCCGCTGCGCAACAGGTTGAGAATGCGCAGCCGCGTGGGCTCCGACAACATCTGAAAGTACGCCGCAACCTGCTCCAGCGCTTCGTCAGGCAGATCTTCCATCTTCAAGTTCGCAGACGATGACAAGACCGTCATGATGCCTCAGTGGACAGGTTGCTTGCTTTTTCCTCAACTTGCGCAGTTGACTGATTGCGTGATCAGTTAAATACTAGAGCAAACGTTGCACCGACGGAAGCCTTCTGGCTGTTTCGAGATGTCGGTCGACGCAAGCTGGGGAGAAGGGCGATGCCGATATCGAGTTCATGCGGCGCCGTCGTGCTGGCCGTTCTGTGCACGGCCGCGGCGGCCCAACCCTCGTTGCCGACCACCGCGGCGGCGCAGGGTGCCGCTGCCCGGAGGGCCAGCTTCGATGGCGTGATCGAGGCGGTGCGGCAGACGGTCGTTGCGTCGCAGGTGGCCGGATCGGTGGTCGCCCTCGATGTCCGGGCGGGAGACCGTGTCAGGCAGGGCCAGGTGCTGCTGCGCATCGATGCCCGCACGGCCCGCCAGGACGTCGCCGCGAGCGAGGCGCAGGTGCAGGCGGCACGCGCCTCCCTCGAGGTGGCGACGCGGGAGTTCGAGCGCCAGACCCAGCTGTTCCACCGGCAGTACATCAGCCGCACCGCGTTCGAGCGCGCCGAAGCGCAGTTCAAGGCGACCCAGGCACAGGTTGCGGCGCAACTGGCCCAGGCCGGTGCCGCCCGCATCCAGACCGAGTACTTCGCGGTCAAAGCCCCCTACGCCGGCGCGGTCGCCGAGGTGCCGGTTGCACAGGGCGACATGGCCCTCCCCGGCCGCCCGCTGCTGACGCTGTACGATCCGCGCGCCTTGCGCGTGACAGTGGCCGTGCCTCAGAGCCTGCTGCCGGACCTCGCCACGGACGCCGGCATCGAGCTTGAACTGCCGGGACGCGCCGACGGACGGATACGGGTGGCACGGGAGCAGGTCACGATCTTGCCGACGGCCGATCCGGCCACCCATACCGTGCAGGTCCGGCTCGAATTGCCGGCGGGGCTGACCGGGCTCAAGCCGGGCCTGTTCGCGCGCGCTTGGATCCCCACCCGGTCGCTCGGCACACGACGCGTCCATGTCCCCGCCAAGGCAGTCGTCCAACGGGGCGAGCTGACGGGCGTTTATGTGCTGGCCACGAGCGGGCGACCGATCCTGCGGCAGGTGCGCCTGGGGCGCCCGGCCGGAGAGACGGTCGAGGTGCTGGCCGGTGTCGCGTTCGGGGAACGTGTGGTGCTCGATCCGCAGGCCGCTGCACGCGCCGGCCACGACGTCCGATGAGATCGCACCTGGGCGTTTCCGGCCGTATCGCCGCCTACTTCCAGCTGCACCGGATCACCCCGCTGCTGGCCCTGCTGGCCCTGTTGCTGGGCGTGTTTGCCGTGCTGGTCACGCCGCGCGAGGAAGAGCCGCAGATCGACGTGACGATGGCCAACGTGCTGATTCCCTTCCCCGGGGCCTCGGTACGCGACGTCGAGGCCATGGTCGCCACGCCGGCCGAGCAGGTGCTGTCCAGGATGCCCGGGATCGAACACGTGATGTCGGTGTCGCGTCCCGGGCTCGCGGTGGTGACGGTGCAGTTCCAGGTCGGCGTCGGGCGCAGCGAAGCGCTGGTGCGTCTTTACGACACGGTTCATTCCCACGCCGACTGGCTGCCGCGCGACCTGGGGGTCCTCGCGCCCGTGGTCAAACCCAAGGGCATCGACGACGTGCCCATCGTCACGCTGACCCTCTACAGCGCGTCGGCAGGCGGCTACGAGCTCGAGCGCGTCGCGCACAGCATCGAGGCCGAGCTCAAGCGTGTCGCCGGCACCCGCGATGTCTGGAGCATCGGCGGGACCGGGCGGGTGGTCCAGATCGACCTCGATCCCGCCCGGATGGCGGGCGCCGGCGTGGCCGTCAGCGACCTGCGGCAAGCGCTGCAGTCCGCCAACCAGGGCCTGCCGATCGGCGACCTGCTGATCGGTGACCGGGCGGTCGCGCTCGAGGCCGGCGAGCACCTGCGGAACGCGGCCGAGGTGGCGGAGCTGGTCGTCGCCGTGCGCGACGGCAAGCCGGTGTTCCTGCGCGATGTCGCCGACGTCCGCCTCGACGCCAAGGTTCCGGACCGTTATGTCTGGCACGGCGTGACCGGTCCCGAGCGCGGCGAGTACCCGGCGGTGACGCTGGCGGTCACGAAAAAACCGGGTGAAAACGCCATCGACGTCGCGGATGCGGTGATCCAGCGCGTCGAGGCCTTGCGCAACACGGTGATTCCGGACGCGGTGCAGGTCGTGCCGACCCGCAACTACGGGGTCACCGCCAACGACAAGGCGCGGCAGTTGATCCAAAAGCTACTGCTGGCCACGGCCTCGGTGGTCGCGCTGGTGTTTCTCGCGCTCGGGCGTCGCGAAGCGGCCATCGTCGGCGTCGCCGTGGTCCTGACGCTGACGGTCACGTTGTTTGCGTCCTGGGCCTGGGGCTTCACGCTGAACCGGGTCTCGCTGTTCGCGCTGATCTTCTCGATCGGCATCCTGGTCGACGATGCGATCGTCGTCGTCGAGAACATCCACCGCCATCGCCATCTGCACCCCGGCCGGCCGCTGGCCGAACTGATTCCCGCGGCGGTCGACGAAGTGGGCGGGCCGACCATTCTGGCGACCTTGACCGTGATCGCCGCCCTGCTTCCGATGGCCTTTGTCAGCGGCCTGATGGGTCCCTACATGGCGCCCATCCCCATCAACGCGAGCATGGGCATGCTGCTGTCGCTCGCCGTGGCCTTTGTCGTGACACCGTGGTTGGCGCGCCGATGGCTGCGCCCTGGCACGGCGGACGCTGCGCCTGCCGCCGCGCCGCAGGGCACGACGCGCAGGGCCGACCGGATCTTCGCGCGCCTGTTCGCGCCGCTGCTCGATGCGCGGCACGGCCGGCGTGCGCGTGCCCTGCTCGCCCTCGCCATCGTCGCCGTGCTCGCGCTGTCGCTCGCGCTGCCGGTGCTGGGCTGGGTACAGTTGAAGATGCTGCCGTTCGACAACAAGGCGGAACTTCAGGTGGTCGTCGACATGCCGGCTGGAACGCCGGTCGAGCGCACCGCTGCAGTGCTGCGCGAACTGGGCGCCTACCTGGCCGGACGGCCGGAGGTCACCGACTACCAGGCCTACGCCGGCGTCTCCGCGCCGATCAATTTCAACGGGCTGGTCCGGCAATATGACCTGCGCGCCGGCGGTGAGGTGGGCGACCTGCAGGTCAACCTCACGCCCAAACACCAGCGCCGCGAGCAGAGCCACGCGATAGCGACACGGCTGCGCCCGCCGCTGCAACAGATCGGGCGGCGCTTTGGTGCGAACGTCAAGGTGGTCGAGGTGCCGCCCGGCCCGCCGGTGCTGTCGCCCATCGTCGCCGAAATCTACGGACCGGACCCCGTCGGGCGGCTGCAGGTCGCGAAGGCGGTGCGCGGCGCGCTGGAGCACACCGAAGGTGTCGTGGACGTCGACGACAGCGGCATCGCGAGCGCGCCCAAGACCGTCCTGCAGATCGACCGGCGCAAGGCCGCAATGCTCGGCATCCCCCAGCAGGCCGTGGTGGCCACCCTGCGCGCCGGGATAGCCGGCGACACGGCGACCTACCTGCACGACCAGAGCAAGTACCCGACCGCGGCCTGGCTGCAGCTGCCCGCCGATCAGCACGGCGACCTCGACGCGCTGCTGCAGCTGGGTGTGCGCGGCAGCGGCGGGCAGCTGGTGCCGCTGCGCGAGTTGGTCGTGCCACACGACCGCAGGCGCGAACAGCCGATCTACCACAAGAATCTGCTGCCGGTGCACTACGTCGTCGGCGACATGGCCGGCCGCGTCGACAGCCCGCTGTACGGCATGTTCGCCGTGCGGAGTGCACTCGCGGCGATCGCGCTGCCGGACGGCGGACGGCTCGCAGAACACTTCGTCGGCCCCCCCGACGATCCCTACCGCGGCTATGCCATCAAATGGGACGGCGAATGGCAAATCACCTACGAAACCTTCCGAGACATGGGCGCCGCTTACGCGGTTGGCCTGCTGCTGATCTACCTGCTCGTGGTCGCGCACTTCGGCTCCTACCTGACCCCGTTGATCATCATGGCGCCGATTCCCCTGACGATCGCCGGCGTCATGCCTGGCCACGCGCTGCTCGGCGCGCAGTTCACCGCGACCAGCATGATCGGCATGATCGCGCTGGCGGGCATCATCGTGCGCAACTCCATCCTGCTGGTCGACTTCATCCAGCTGCAGCTGCGCGAGGGCCTGCCGATCGAGACAGCGGTGGTCCGCTCGGCAGCCATCAGAGCCCAGCCCATCCTGCTGACCGCAGTGGCTGCGATGCTGGGCGCCGTGTTCATCCTCGACGATCCCATCTTCAACGGACTCGCGATCTCGCTCATCTTCGGGATCCTGGTGTCGACCTTGTTGACACTGGTGGTCATCCCGCTGCTGTACTTCGTCGCCTACCGCCGGCGTGCGCCGGCAGCCACCACGGGAGAGTGACCATGACCACCTGGCAAGTCGTGCGCATCATCGCCGGTTCCTTCATCCTGCTGTCGCTGTTGCTCGGCGTTCCAGGCAGTCCCCTGTTCGTCAGCCCCTGGTGGCTTGCCTTCACGGCCTTTGTCGGTGTCAACCTGCTGCAAAGCGGTCTGACCCGCTGGTGTCTGATGGAGCGGCTGCTGCGTCGCTTCGGTCTGACCAGCGGCTGCTGAGGGGCACCGAGGTGCTGCTTCGACCGCCGACGACGAGCGTTGGCCAGCGCAGGGACACGAAACGACGTGCACTGCGCTGGGGGTGGGCGTGGCTGCTGGCCGCCGCGCTGCCAGCCCAGGCTGCCGATCTGATCGACGCCTGGCGCGCAGCGCAGCAGCACGACCTCGACGTCGTCGCCGCGCGTGAAGCCCACCGGGCCGGCCAGACGCGACGCGATCAGGCCAGCGGACTGTGGCGCCCCAGCCTGCACCTCAGCGCCGCGGCAGGTTACATGACACAGGACACCGAGACCCACGGGGCGCGCTTCCAAGCTCCCGGCTTCGGCCGCTCCGACGAGGTCGACTTCACCACCTCGGTGCATGGCGGCCGCTCGACGGGCTGGGCACTGACCGCGCGGCAGGCGCTGATCAATCGCGAACGCGATGCGCAGAGCCGTCAACTCGAACTGGCCGCGCAGGCGGCCGACCACGAATGGCAGACGGCGCAACAGGACTTGATCCTGAGGGTGGCCGAACGCTACTTCGACGTCGCCCTGGCCGCCGAGTCGCTGCGTCTGCTGCACGCGCAGCAGAGCGCGGTGGCGAAGGCGGCGGCCGAAGCCCGCGAGCGATTCGAGCAAGGCAGCCTGCCGATCACCGACGTGCATGAGACCACAGCACGCGCCGAAGCCATCAAGGCGCAGGTCCTCGCCGGAACGACCGAACTGCAGCTCAAGCAGAGCGCGCTGGCGGACATGACCGGCTGGCACGCTGAGGTCGGCCCGCTGGCACTGCCCTTCGAGGCACTGCCGTCCGAGCCGCTGGCCGGGCTCGATCAGTGTCTGGCGGCGGGCGAGGCCGGCAACCCGGCGCTGGCCCTGCAGGCGACAGCCGCTGCCAGCGCACGCGAAGAGGCCGCGAAGTTCAGCGCCCGCGCCGCGCCGACGCTGGACCTGGTCGCTCGCCTGGGCGACGAGCGGCTGTCTGGCGACGGCGATTTCGGCGCCAGCAGGAACCTGTCCAGGAGCCGGTCCATCGGGCTGCAGCTGAACGTGCCCCTCTGGACCGGCGGCGTGCGCGGCGCGCGCGAGCAGGAAGCGCTGCATCTGTCCGAGAAAGCTGCCACGCAGGCGGCGCGCACCCGCCAGCAGGTCGCGCTGCAGATACGTACAGCCTGGCTGGGCCTGACGACAGGCGCAGGCCGCCTGGCCGCGCTCGACGAGGCCTTGACGGCCAGCCAGGCACGCCTGGAAGCGACCCGGCTCGGGCATCAGGTCGGGGACCGGACGACGCTGGAGTTGCTGAACGCCGAGAACGACGCGGCGTCGGCCGCCTTGATGCTGGCCGAGGGTCGGGTCGCCCTGCTGCTGAATCGACTCAGGCTGGCCAGCCTCACCGGCCAACTCGGCGAGGAGCAACTGCGGGCCATCAACGCGACACTGCGCCCCCCCGATCCTGCTCCCGAGACGCCGGCCCGCCCCTGAGCTGCCGTTCACGCGCGAGAAGCTTTACGAAAGGAGAAGTCATGGCCCATATCGTCATCCTCGGCGCCGGCACCGGCGGAATGCCCGCTGCCTACGAACTGCGAGCGCTGCTCGACCGCTCCCACCGCATCACGGTGGTCAATGCCGTCGACTACTTCCAGTTCGTGCCGTCCAACCCGTGGGTGGCCGTGGGCTGGCGCGAGCGCGCAGCGATCACCTTTCCCATCCGGCCCCACCTCGAAAGAAAAGGCATCGAGTTTGTCGCGCAGGCCGTGCGGCGTGTCGACGCGGCCGGCAACCAGCTCGAACTGGAGGATGGCAGCGGCCTCGACTACGACTATCTGGTGATCGCCACCGGACCGAAGCTGGCGTTCGACGAGGTGCCAGGCGCGGGCCCCGGCGGGCACACGCACTCCATATGCACCGTGGACCATGCCGAGAAAACCTTTGCCGCGTACCAGCGCTTCCTCGAGCAGCCCGGCCCCGTGGTGCTCGGCGCGATGGCCGGCGCCTCGTGCTACGGGCCCGCCTATGAGTTCGCCTTCATCCTGAGCAAGGACCTGCAGCGCCGGCGGCTGCGCAACAAGGTACCGATCACCTTTGTCACCAGCGAACCCTACATCGGCCACCTCGGCCTCGGCGGCGTGGGCGACTCCAAGTCGATGCTGGAGAGCGAGTTGCGCAACAGCCACATCAAGTGGATCACCAACGCACGGGTCAGCCGCGTCGAGGCCGGGCGCATGTTCGTCACCGAGCTCGACGAGCGGGGTGTCGAGCGGCAACAGCACGAGCTGCCGTTCGACTTCAGCATGATGCTGCCGGCGTTCAAGGGGGTCGACGCGATCGCTCAAGTGGAGGGGCTGTGCAATCCGAGGGGATTCGTGCTGGTCGACGAGCACCAGCGGAGCAAGAAGTACCACAACATCTTCGCCGTCGGCGTCTGCATTGCCATCCCGCCGATCGAAGCGACGCCGGTGCCGACCGGGGCGCCGAAGACTGGCTACATGATCGAGACCATGGTGGCCGCGACTGCCCGCAATATCGCGGCCGACCTCCAGGGCCAGCCGGCGACCGCCAAGGGCAGCTGGAACGCGATCTGCCTCGCCGACATGGGCGACACCGGGGTGGCCTTTGTCGCGCTGCCGCAGATCCCGCCGCGCAACGTCAACTGGTTCAAGAAGGGGAAGTGGGTCCATGTGGCCAAGGTCGCCTTTGAAAAATACTTCCTCTACAAGATGAAGATCGGCAGCAGCGAGCCCTTCTACGAGCGCAGCATGCTCAAGCTGCTGGGGATCGAACGGCTGGATCACTGAGCACGGCATCCCCCCATGCCCTTGCTTGCGCCCAGGGTGGGCTCACGCTCCCCTGGCGCTGACCGGCGCGTTCGCCGCAAGGTCGCGTCCGCCACAAGACCGGCACGCGCATTAGCTTCACTACTGCACCAAATAGTCAGTATCTGAAGTGACTGTTGGCCATCATGGCCACCACAAGAATCCCACGTGGACGACGCTCCCCGGCGCGGGAGCACAACGCTCTGCGTGGCTCGCTCGCCAACTCATTCGAGCAGCGGCGGCAAGCACATGCGCTTGTGACTATGTGCGTATATGCGCATGTTCGAAAGTGCATATGTGCGCGAACCCTGCACTGTCTTCGAGAACTCGCATGTCAAGTGCAGACCTGTCATGTTTCCAGGTTGTGCGCCAGCGAATATGCATCCAACAATCTCCCGCAGTGCGCGCCGATCTGGCAGCTCTTAAAGAGGTGGCTTCATGTTGAAGAAGATCAGATGGATCGCTTTCATTGCACTGCTTGCATTGATGGCGCATCCCCTAACTGCTTCTGCAGGCGACCGATGCCAGGCGCACGAACATGAGGCTGGCACAACCAGTCGGTGCACCACGGATGACGCTTCTGCACCGAAAGCAATCCCTCCGCATGCACACGCTTCCGTTTCTAGTGCGTATATATCGTTCACAAGTGAATCTTCTGATTCACGTGCACGCTACTCCCTTTTTGGAGGCGGCATGAGGCTCGTTCTCGCCGCCCTGATCGGCGGTTTTTTCGTCGGCATGATCGTGGGGCTGACCGGTGTAGGCGGCGGCTCCTTGATGACTCCCCTGCTGCTGTCGGTCTTCAAGCTCAACCCCGCGGTCGCGATCGGCACCGATCTGTGGTTCGCGGCAGTGACCAAGTCCTGGGGCTCGGTGGCACACCACCGTGCCGGCCATGTCGACTACCGCATCACCGGACTCCTGCTGCTCGGCAGCATCCCCGCATCGCTCACCATGGTCGGGCTGATGCATCTGACCGGGCTCACCAAAGGCTGGGCCAGCACCTTGACCTTCTCGCTGGGCATCGCCCTGCTGCTGACCGCCGTGACGGTCTTCTTCAGGGAAACCTGGCACGCGGCCGGACTGCGCCTCGAACGCTGGATCCCGCCCCACCGCAAGCCCCCGCTGACCGTGCTGTCCGGCGCCCTGCTGGGCGTGCTTGTCTCGCTCACCTCGATCGGCGCGGGAGCGGTCGGCGCCACCTTGATCCTGTTGCTCTATCCACGGCTGGAGGCCCGCCGCCTGGTCGGCAGCGACATTGCGCACGCCGTGCCTCTCACGCTGGTCGCCGGCATCGGCCACGCGACGCTCGGCCATGTCGACTGGCGGCTGCTGGCCGAGCTGCTGGTCGGCTCGGTCCCCGGCATCTGGATCGGCGCGGAGCTCACCAAAAGGATGCCCGACCGTCTGGTCCGTGGGCTGCTGTGCATCTCGCTCGTGACGGCCGGCGTCAAAGTTTTGCATTGAGGACCCCACCATGTATCAGTACACCGAGTTCGATCGACACTTCGTCAGGCAGCGCGCCGCGCAGTTCCGCGACCAGCTGGGTCGCCACCTCGCGGGGAAGCTGAGCGCCGACGACTTCCGGCCCTTGCGACGCCAGAACGGCTGGTACGTGCAGCGCCACGCGCCGATGCTGCGAGTGGCGGTGCCCTACGGGGAGTTGAACAGCCGGCAGTTGCGCAAGCTGGCGCACATCGCCCGGGTCTACGACCGCGGCACGGCCCATTTCACGACCCGTCAGGACATCCAGTACAACTGGATCCCGCTGGATCGCGCGGCCGATGTGATGGACGAGCTGGCCGAGGTCGACATGCATGGCATCCAGACCTCGGGCAACTGCATCCGCAACATCACCAGCGACGCCTTCGCCGGCATTGCGCCCGACGAGTCGGTCGATCCCCGTCCGTATTGCGAGATCCTCAGGCAGTGGTCGACCCTGCACCCGGAGTTCGCCTTCCTGCCGCGCAAGTTCAAGATCTCCGTGATCGGCGCGACGGAAGACCGTGCCGCGATCGCCTGGCACGACGTCGGCCTGCAACTGCGCCGCAACGAGGCGGGCGAGGTCGGATTCAAGGTCCTGGTCGGCGGGGGCATGGGCCGCACCCCGGTCATCGGCACGGTGATCCGCGACTTCCTGCCCTGGCAGCAGATCCTTGTTTTCCTCGAAGCCATCGTGCGGGTCTACAACCGCCATGGCCGACGCGACAACATCCACAAGGCCCGCATCAAGATCCTCGTGAAGGCGCTGGGTGCGCAGTTCATGCAGGATGTGGAGGAGGAGTTCGCGAACATCCTGCAGCACGACTGCGGCGGTGCGGCCCATCTGATTCCTGCCGCCGAACTCGATCGGGTGGCGAAACACTTCGTCGCGCCGGACCTGCCGTCCCTGCCGGCAGCGAACCTCGACACCGAGAGTGAGGTCGCCTCGGCCGCCTTCCAACGTTGGCTGACGCGCAATGTGCACGCCCACAAGCTGGACGGCTACCGCGCCGTCACGCTGTCACTCAAACGCCCGGGCCTGGCGCCCGGCGACGTGACCGACCGGCAGCTCGATGCGGCCGCCGAGCTGGCCGACAGCTTCAGCGTCGGCGAGATACGTGCCACCCACGATCAGAACCTGCTGCTGCCCTGGGTGCCCGAGCGCCTGCTCGGCCCACTGTGGAAAGCCGCCGCCGCCGAGGGCTTCGCGACGCCCAACATCGGCCTGCTCACCGACCTGATCGCCTGCCCCGGGGGCGACTTCTGCAAGCTCGCGAACGCGCGCTCGATTCCGATCGCGGAGGCGGTCGCGATGCGCTTCCAGGACCCGGACGAACTGGACGACATCGGCGAGCTGGACCTGCACGTCAGCGGCTGCATCAACTCCTGCGGGCACCACCACAGCGGTCACATCGGCGTGCTCGGCGTCGACAAGGACGGTGCCGAGTGGTACCAGGTCACCCTGGGCGGCTCCGACGGCACGGCCCTCAGCGGCCCCGCCGTGCCCGGCCGCGTGCTCGGCCCCTCCTTTGGCGCCGAGGAGGTCCCTGACGTGGTCGAGGCCCTGGTGCAGGCCTACCGCGGGCAGCGCATCGGCGGCGAGCGTTTCATCGACACCGTCAAGCGCGTCGGGCTGGACCCTTTCAAGGCCGCCGCCAACGCCGCGCGCCACAGCGCGGCTGAAGCGCAGCCGAGTTCATCGCCGAGGAGCGACAACCCATGAAACTGATCCATACGGCGGACGACCCCTGGTGTCCCGCCGCCTCCGATACGCCTTGCAGCAGCGCCGGCTGTGTGCTGATGGACTGGCCGCAGTGGCAAGCAGCACGCGAGGGGTGGCGGCGCGAGCAGCCGACCGGCGTGGTGTTTCCGATCGACGTCGACATCGAGGCGCTCGCGGGCGATCTGGGTCACCTGGCGCTGGTCGCGATCGCCTTCCCCAAGTGGACCGACGGGCGCGGCTACAGCCAGGCCCACCAGCTGCGCTCGCGCTACCGCTTCCGGGGAGAGATCCGGGCCACCGGCGACGTGGTCGTCGACATGCTGCCCCTGCTGGAGCGCACCGGCTTCGATAGCGCGGTGCTGCGTGCCGACCAGTGTGTCGACGCCGCACACCGGGCACTGGGTTTCTTCAGCGCGTACTACCAGGGCGACAGCCAGGCGCGGCCCCCGCTGTTCCGGCGTGCCGCGCCCACTGTCAAGGAGACCCCATGAACTCGCCCGGCGACCCGAAGGGCGACGTCCCTCCCGGAGCGACGCCGCGCAGCGCCCAGGCTGCTCCCACCAGCGCTGTCGAATGGTATGGCCGCCCGAGCCCCGGCTTCGAGATGCGGCTGGCGCATGCACTGGCGCTGCTGCGCACTGCCGCCGAGGCGCACCCCGGCCGACTGATCCAGTCGAGCAGCCTGGGTGCCGAGGACATGGTGCTCACCGACCTCATCGCCCGGCACCGCTTGCCGATCGCCGTCGGCACGCTGGACACCGGCGCCTTGCACGCCGAGACGCTCGCGCTGGTCGATCGCGTTCGCGAAGCCTATGGGCTGGAGATCGAGGTCCATCGGCCCGAGGCGCCCGCCGTGGCCGACTTCGTCACCCGGCACGGCGAGCTGGCGATGTACCGCAGCATCGAGTTGCGCAAGCAATGCTGCGGCCTGCGCAAGCTCGAACCGCTCGGGCGCATGCTGCAGGGGCGCGACGGCTGGATCACCGGACTGCGCCGCGAACAGTCGATGCAGCGCAGCGAGGTGGCGTTTCAGGAACGCGACGAGCACGACCGCCTCAAGCTCAGCCCTCTGGCCGACTGGAGCTGGGGTGACGTGTGGCACTACATCGGGACCCACCAGGTTCCCTACAACCCGCTGCACGACCAGTTCTACCCGAGCATCGGCTGCGCCCCCTGCACCCGCGCGATCGCGCTCGGCGAGGACTTCCGCGCCGGCCGCTGGTGGTGGGAGCAGGAGACCGTCAAGGAATGCGGTCTGCACGTCGCGCCTCTCAGCGTATCCCCCCTCGGAGCCCGACCATGAACGCCCCTGCCAGCGTCGCCGA
>NZ_JAPFBW010000041.1 GCF_026153205.1 Aquabacterium sp. A7-Y
GGCGCCCCTGCAGCTCCAGCCCGGCGCCCATGGGGCGTACCTTGGGCTCCTTGAAGAACCGGGTTCGGTGCTCGGGGTGTGTCGCGCGGAAGCGCTCCGGGATCAGGATCTCGATCGGCTGGCCAAGCAGTTCTTCGCGTTGGTAGCCGAACAAGCGCTCGGTCTGTGAGTTGACCAGCACAATGACGCCGGCGGTGTTCACGATCACCATCGCGTCCGGCGCCGACTCCAGCAGCCCACGGAACTTCTGCTCGGCCTTGCGCCGGGCGGTGATGTCGCGGATCGCGCCCATGCTGACCCGGCCAACATCCGTCTGTAGCGGGCTCAGGCTGATCTCGACGGGAAACTCCTCGCCGTTCTTGCGCATGCCGTAGAGTTCCAGTCCGACAGCCATGGGACGGGTGCGCGAGCGGCTCACGTACCCCGCACGGTGGCCCACGTGCGCTTCCCGGTAGCGTAGCGGCAGCAGCACTTCCAGCGGCTGCCCTACGAGTTCGTCGCGCGAATACCCAAACACCGCTTCCGCCTGGCTGTTCACCAGCACGATGCGACCGATGTCGTTGACCATGACGATGGCGTCCGGCGTCGACTCGAGCAGATCACGGTAGCGTGCCTCGAGCAGCTGGGAATCGCGCCGAACCTTCAGATGTGTGACGTCGGTTTTTCCGTAGACCCAACCGCGCAGTGCGCCGCCGGGGCCGTGCAGTTCACGCACGCAGGCATTCACGTAGATCAACGCGCCGTCCTTGCGGCGTCGCATGGCCTCGTAGCTGCGCGGCGTAGCTGGCCCCGACAGACGCTGCGGCCCGACCTCGCCGTCAGTTGCGCCTTCCGGAATCACCAGTTCGCGCAGTGTGCGCCCGATCGCTTCATCCCGGGCAAAGCCAAACAGCTCTTCGGCGGCTCGGTTCCAGCAGCTGACCAGGCCGTCGGGCGAAACAACGATGACCGCACTCGGCACCTCTTCCAGTGTATGCAAGCTGCGGTGCTCGTGGTCTGGGGCGAAAGCCTCGCTGGCCGAGCTCCTGTATTTGTCGTCCATGCTGCCGCTCCAGTACTGCGTTTGAGCCTTGGTATGCGCCCCAACCATCCAAGCAATGGCCGTTCCGGCGATGCCGACCGCGTCGAGGTACGCACACGCGGCGGTGAAACCGCCGACCGGCCTTGACGAGCCAAGCGACGGGTGGGCGGCGCGAGCGGCACGGAGCGGTCCGTGGTCACCCGCTTTCCGCTCTGCGCCGAACGGCTAAGAGATGAACAGGTAATATTTGCAGATCTGCTCTATTGCCCCATTTGCAGGACTGGACGGTGACGACGCGCAGATCACCGGGTTTCCTCCGAAATGCCCTTCAGTCCCCGCGCTCGTACAACAGAGCCTCGTGTCAGCAGGGCGGAGGCGGCTGCGGCGGCAGGAGAGACGCCGCTTCTGGAGCAGCACGCGCGGAGATCTCGGCGCCGGTCCATGAGAGTCCGCGCTCGAGTCTGGGCGTCGGCCAGCGGCGGGTGCCGAAAGCTGTCATGGGAAAGCCCCACGAGAAGGGCGCAGGGCCAGGGGTTAACGTCAACCCACCGCGGCCACCCACTCCTCGCTCTTGCCGCGGAGCTGCCTCGCTTTGCCAAGGTCCAGTGCGTGGCTTCGGACGCCGTCGGCAAATGGAACGGGCGTGTCGTCGACGGGCGCGATTTCCCGCAACGGCGCGGGTTCTGGGCCATTCTGCGTAGGCCACGCCTTCGCCCTTCTCCGCCGTTTTTGGCCCGGTTGGACTCTCTTTTCCTCTCTCTTCTCTAAACATGGTGCGCAAGCGCGAGCACAAGGAGCTGCTGGCCGAGGGGCGGTGCCACGCGGCGCACGAGCAAGTACCTGTGGCTGTACAGCGCCGAGAACGTGCCTGAGAAATCACGCAAGCGCTTTGACGTCCTGAAGAACGCCGAGCTCAAGACGCCACGCGCGTGGGCACGGAAGGAATCGCTGCGCCAGCTGTGGCACTTCACCCGCCAGGCCTGGACCGAGAAGTTCTGGCGGCGCGGGTACTTCTGGGCCCCACACTGCCTGGTCTTGTCAGCGGTTCTCGGCAGTACGGACCAGCGGGAGGACGCGGCCAGGAGCGGTCGTTCTGAACACATGCCGCGAACCCGCCGCTGGCGGGCTTGCCGCATGGGCTTGACTTTGACGCAACGTCAAACTCGAAAGTACCAGCTCCCAACTGTTCCTTCTGAGGAGAGCTGAATGCTGAAGATCTACGGCGTACCAATTTCTGTACACGCGCGCAAGGTGATTGTGGTGTCCAGGCTGAAAGCACTGCCCTACGAGCTGGTGCCGGTGGCCCCCGTGATCCCCGGGAGCTTGCCGCCGAACTGGCGCGAGCTGAGCCCCACCGGGCTGATCCCTGTGATGCAGGACGGAGACTTCACACTTGCGGACTCATCTGCGATCTGTGTCTATCTTGAGCGCATGCACCCGCAGCCATCCGTGTACCCGAGCGCCCCACGCGACCATGCAAGCGCTCTGTGGCTCGAGCAGTACGCTGGCGGCACGCTGTTCCGCCAGATCGTGCATCCTCTGTTTCACGAGACCGTCGTGAATCCGAACATCCTGCAGCAGCCCACCAACCCGCATCGGGTCGACGAGGTAGTGACCCGCGCCATGCCGGAGGTGTTCGGCTACCTCGACTCCGTTTGTGGTGGCGCTCACCTCGCCGGGCCTGTTCTGTCGGTGGCCGACATTGCGGTGGCGTCTAACCTGGTGACACTGCAGTACCTCGGCTTCATGCTCGATCGCTCTCGGTTCGCCAAGCTCGCCGGATTGTTGGATCGAACGATCCGTCACCCGGCGTTCATCGAGGCGCTGCGGGCCGAGCAACCGGCGGTGCAGCAGATGGGACTGAGGGGCGATTTCCTGAAACCTGTCCTCGCCTAGACTCACGAACCACGAACAGGAGGCAGCGGCATGTTCCGAATCGGTGACTTCTCGCGCGTCGCACGGGTTTCGGCACGGCTGCTGCGCTTCTACGACGAGATTGGCTTGCTCGCCCCGGCCCACAGCGATCGGCAGACGGGCTATCGCTACTACACCATCGATCAACTGGCGCAGCTCAACCGCATCACGGTGCTGAAGGAGCTGGGCTTCAGCCTCGAGCAGGTGGGTGACATCCTCCGCTCGCCGGCACTCGATGCGGCGGAACTGCGGCGCATGCTGCAGCTCAGGCGCAACGATGCCGAGCGGGCCGTTGCACTGGAGGAGCAGCGATTGCGCAACATCGAGACTCGCATTGCACAGATCGAGTCAGAAGGCGCCATGTCGGTCGACGACGTGATCGAGCGCGCAGAGCCGGCGCGTCAGCTACTGTCATTGCGCCGTACCGTGGCTTCGCTTGCGGAAGGGCGAGCCTTGATCGGAGTGCTGCGAGAACAGTCGCGAGCGCTGCTGCCCAAGAACCACGGTTGCCAGTTGGTCGCCGTGGCGCATTCGTCGCAATTCGAGAGCGACGAGATCGATGTCGAATTTGGCTACACGGTGGATGGCTTGGACCTGCGCGTCCCTGGTGAGGGCTCGATGCTGAAACTGAGCGAGTTGGTCGCGGTCGAGCGCATGGCTGTGTGCGTGCGCATTGGCCTGCCGGAGGACGCCCATCTGGTCACGGCGAAGATCGGGCGCTTCATTGCGGCGAACGGCGACGTGTTCGATGGGCCCAGTCGAGAGGTTTTCCTGCAGCCGCCCGATCCACAGCGCATGCACGAAGCGGTGGTTGAGATGCAGTTCCCGCTGCGCCGGAGTTGCCTGGATCAAGACAGACCGGACAGATGACACGGTCGGGCTTGCTTCGATGCCCGTCTGCTTCGCCGACTCGCAGAGGTCAGCAGTGGGTCGGAGTACGACCGTCGAACCCCCCACAGGCGTCGCCCAACAGCTGGCTTGCGGGTTCTCCCGGTGTCTCTGCTCCTGCAAGACGATGCGCAACCGCTCTCTTCGACACACGTGGAAGTGCTTGATCTGAAACGCCTTCTGCGAAGGTGGCCTACGCAGAATGGCCCAGAACCCGCGCGGTTGCGGGATACCCAGAAAGCAAAACGCCCAGCCGAGAGCGGTTGGGCCTTGTGTTCTGGTGCAGGACAAGGGTGCTGCGGCGAGCCTTCCTCTCAAGCTCCTGGGGGCTTCCACGTGCGGCGGCGGGGGCGGGGGGGCTGCTGGTGGAGGAGCGGGGGGTGGCCCGGCTGCACCGCGACCGAAAGATGATCACCGGTCCGCCACTGGACATTGAGTGACATGGCGGTTGCGGGGGCCAGGCAATCGGCCGTAGCGTCCACGTTCAAGGAGTAGCGGCCCCGGCTCGTCTGTTCGTGCCGAGTTCGGATCGCAGGAGCACCTTCTCGATCAACTCGAAGCGGACGGGTTTCGTGAGATGAAGGTCGAAGCCGGCCGCGATCGCGCGCTCGACATCCTCGGAGAGGCCGTAGCCCGAAACCGCGACCAGCAGGCAGTCTTCGAAGTCGCCCGTGCGCCTGAGCGTGCGGGCGACTTCGTATCCATCCATCCCCGGCAAGCCCAGGTCGCAGAAAACCAGATCGGGCGCGTGGGACAGCGCATTGGCGACGCCGGACTCTCCATCGTGCTCTACCTCGATGTCGTGCCTGCCGTTGAGTTCGATCAGCTGCCGGAGCGTTTCTGCCGCGTCGGCGTTGTCTTCGATGATCAGGATCCGGCGGTGGCTGAGGTCCGTTCCCGGTGCGCTGGCCACAGGACGAGGCACTTTCCTCCGCGTCAGCGGCAGTCGCACGGTGAAGGTCGTGCCTTGGCCATGCCCTTGGCTCCACCCGCTCACGCTGCCGCCCTGCATCTCCGCCAAGCCTTTCACCAGCGCGAGCCCGAGTCCCAGGCCTCCCTGCGAACGCGCAAGGCTCTGTTCCGACTGCCAGAACGGCTCAAAGGCGGCGTCGAGTTGTTGAGCGTCCATACCGAGGCCGGTGTCCCGGATCGACACGATCGCCATCCCGGCGGCCGGGTCGCTGTCGAGCGTGACCGTTGCGCTGCCCCCGCGCCCCGTGAACTTGGCCGCATTGCTCAGGAGGTTCCCGAACATCTGCGCGATGCGCACCGCATCACCCCGCACACGCGCGGGCGCGGCCGGAAGCCGAAGGTCGAGGCCGATGCCGGCCCTCTCGAAGGTGCTCTGATAGTCCTGCACCGAGTGCGAGAGCAACTCGTTCAGATCGACGTCAGCGATCTGAAGCTGGACCCTGCCGCGGTTGATCCGGCTGATGTCGAGCAGGTCGTTCACGAGCCGGATCATGTGGTCGATCTGGCGCCTGATCACGCCGAGCGCGTAGGTCGCACCGGCGTTGTCGAATTCGACCCGCTGCAGCAAGTGCAGGCTGTTGCTGATCGGCGCAAGGGGATTGCGCAGCTCGTGTGACAGCATCGTGAGAAACGCGTCTTTGCGGCGATGGTCTTCCTGCAGGCGCTCGAGTGCTTCTTCGAGCTCGCGGTGCTGACGCGCGTGCGCGAGCGCGATCGCGACATGGTCGGAGAGCGCGGAGAGCATGAACTCCTCCGTTTCGCCGCACGGCGCGTCGCGCCGGTGGATGGCGAGCACGCCGCGGATTTCGCCCCGCTCGATCACCGGAGTCGCGACGAAGCGCTCTTCCGAGCAGTCGATCAGCCCGCACAGGCGCGAGCCGATGCGCTCGTCGAGCGGACAGTCGAACCCGCTTGCCCTCGCCGGATCGAGGCCGACAGAGGCAGCGACATCGGCCTCCCCGCGCTTCCCGCGGAGCAGGAGAACGCAGACGTTCGCATCGAGGGATGCCGCCGTTCTTTCCACGATCAGGCGCGGCAGTGCGGCGTAGTCGGTCGCGCCGGCGATTTCCCGGTTGAGTGCGAGCAGCTCTCGCATGCGCTCCGGCGAAAGCGTCATGATCAGCGCGGCTCGCCGACGACCGCGCCCTCGGAGGTGATGCGCAGCTGGCAGCGACGTCCGTCGTGCGCGCTCCCACGCGACTTGACGACGCGGATGGTGCGCTCCAGCGCCTCGCCCATGAGCATCTCGAGCTGCAGAACGTTGTCCACCAGCGGCGACACGTCGGCCGGGCTGAGGTTGTTGCGGCTCGCCTCCACGGTCAGCATGGCGGTGATGCCGAGTTCCGAAAAGCGCTGGGTGAGCGCATAGATGTAGTCGCGATAGCGCTGCTCGTCCTGTGCGGCGCTGAGGAGGTCATCGAGCGAATCGATCACCACCCGCTTGGCGCCCACCTCTTCAACGCGCCGGAACAAGCGACCGATGATCGAGTCGATCTGCAGTTCGACGGGGGAGGTATAGAGGTGTTCGAGGCCGCCGGTGACCAGGAGCTGGTCCGGGTCCCATCCCAGGTTCCTGACGATGCGGCGCAGCTGCGAAGGATTTTCCTGGAAGCTCGCCAGCAGGGCGGTTTCACCGAGCTGAACGCCCTCGCGAAGGAAATGCAGCCCGACGATCGTCTTCCCGGACCCGGGCGGGCCGATCACGAGCGTCGACGTGCTGCGCAGCCACCCGGTCTCGACCATGGCGTCGAGCCCCTTGACGCCCGTCTGCAGGCGTTCCTCGGTCGTCGCATAGCTGCCAGTGCGCCGTGGGGTGATGAGCCGCGGGTAGACGCACAACCCCGAGGCGCTGATCTCGAACGCGTGCGAGCCGCCAAGGAATCCGCTGCCGCGTAGCTTCGCGACGCGGAAGTAGCGTGCCTCGCGCTTGCCGTGCTGTTCGCGCGTGAGCTCGACGATGCTGTCCGCCACCGCGAACTCGGGCAGCCGCGGCACCATGTCCGCGATGTACTCGCCGATCCAGAAGGTGGTGGTGTCGTACGCCGAAAGGCTTCCGGCGAGCTCGTACAGTACCTTGCGCCAGGTGACGAGGTCGGGCATGAGATCACCGATGGCCTTGAAGGAATCGAACACGATGATGGCCGGCCGATACGTCTGCAGTAGCTCGAACACGCGCTCGGGAAGGTGCTGCGGGCCCTCGGTGACGGCGTCGGCGATCGACTCGTAGATGATCTCGCTGCCAACCGCCTCCTCCTTCGCGAAGCTGAACTCCTGCAGGTAGGTGAGGACCTTGGGGAGGGGCTCGGAGATCGTGGTGAGATAGAGGACAGGGCGCTCCTTGCAGAGGTTCGCGAACGCGAGCTGCTCGACGAAGATCGTCTTGCCGCTGCCCGGCTGGCCCATGATCACGTTGATCGAGTTCACCGGGAAGCCGCCGTTCAGGATGAGGTCAGCGTCTCGGTTACCTGTGCTGATGCGCCGCATGTGCGTTTCCCTCCGAGTGTCCGATCAGATGGCGAACCGAGTCGATGAGCAGGGTGCCGTTCAGCGGCTTGCGCACATACGCGTCGGCGCCCGCCTCGCGGGCGCGGTCCGCGCACGCGAGGATGCTGACGATGATCACCTTGATGTCGCGCGTGGCCTCGTCGCCCTTCAGCTGCCTGCAAAGCGCAAGACCGTCGCATTTGGGCACGAGCACTTCCGTGATGACGAGCGCCGGCCTGGTGCTGCGCGCGTAGTCAAACGCGCACAGGCCGTCGTCGGAGAACTGGACCATATAGCCGGCCTCCTCGAGAAGAAAGCGCTCGAGTCGCCGCACATGCGGGTCGCGTTCCACCACCAGGACCAGGGCGCGCGCCTCCCGGGACTCGGAACCGTTACCACGATCTTGCTGCATTGTTGAACTGAAGTCCTGCGTCGCGTATGACAGAGGCAGCAAGTGGCGCACCTGCGGTTGCGCCTCGCGAGCGCGCACTGATGGCGGTCGCATTCCGCGAGGTGACGCTCCCGGGCGCGCGTGGTGTACATGGCCTATAGTCGGAACAAGATGGGCGCGACACGCAAGGGGAAAGCCGCTCTCGGTAGCCTTCGCGCAAGCCGTTGTCGGCAGAAGACTCCCGTGCGGCAAAGAGCGTCCAACAGAGGAAAAAGCGGCAGGGAGGGGCGTCGACATGACCCGCCGCCGTGGCCTCTCCGCTCAGTGCTTCCGCGCCGCACGGGCAGCTGATCGTGCGGCGGTCGGACACCTCCTACAGCCCACTGCGCGATGGCCGACGACTGCGTCGTGTGCGGCCCCTATCCTTTTCTTGTCGATCGCAAAGGAACAAGGGCCTGAGTTGAAGGACACCCAGGACGTGCACACCTCTCTTGCGCCTTCCGCGCGCGATCTGAGCGAGCTGTTGACAGCCTGCGGACAAGTGGCGAACGCCGATGCGGCCCGGCGCGGCATCGAGTTCTTCTTTGACTTTCGCGGTCCGTCGTTTTCGGTGCCCCATGTCGCCGGCAGCGTTCACCGCCTCGCAACCCACCTGCTCTCCATGGCGTTGCGGCCTCTCACGCGTGGCTGCGTTTTCTTTTCGGTAGATGTCGTCCCCCACCTCGCCCACCGAGCGACGCTCTGCCTGCAGATCGCGCAGACCGGCGAGCAGGCGAGTGTGCCGGTCGTGGAGGCACTGGCGGCTGCAACGTCACCCGCACCGCTCGAGCCCGGCGACATTGTGGGTGCGGCAGAGGACTTGGCGGGCGAGGAAGAGCGAGCCGCGGCGGCGCTCTGCGAGTCCTTGGGCGGCTCGCTCCTGGTGGGCCGCCTGCCGGGCGAGGGGCAGGTGCTGCGTGCGCAACTGTTGCTTTCGTATGACCAGCTGAACGAAGACCTCACCGCGGCCGCGGAGCATGGCCTGGAGGCATGGCTGGTCGGTGAGCCGCCCGTGCTGTACGGGGCGCTGATGCGGCGCCTGGAGCGGCTGGGATGGCGGACACGGCTGCTGCGCGGCGTGGAGGCCGCGCTGGCGCATTGGGAGCGCAGTTCCACAGCGGACGCCGGTGAGCTACCTGGACTGGTCTTCGGCGCGACGCACTACCATGTGACGGAGCAGGCGTTCATGCGGCTGATCGGGCGGCTGCCGCCCGGGACGCCCGCGGTCCTGGGCCGTCCGCGGCAGTTCGGCGGGGGGATGCCGCCGCCAGCCAACGACGACCCCCCGGCCTATGAAGATGTACCGATCAGTCCGCGTCGCATGCACCGCATCACTGTCCGTGCTCTGGCCTGGGCACACCGCCCGCTGATTCTCACCGGCCGCGCATCGCTCGCGCTGGCCCCGAGACCCAAAGTGCTGGTGGCCGAGGACAACCTGGTGAACCAGATCATCCTGCGCGAGATGATCGAGGTCCTGGGTTTCGAGGTGGAGATGGCGAATGACGGGTGGCACGCGGTGGAGTGCTGCCTCAACGCTTCCCCGGCACTCGTGCTGATGGATGTCGACATGCCGGTCATGTCGGGCATTGATGCGACCCGGCGGTTGAGGAACTTGCACCAGGACGGACGGCTGCCCCGGATGCCGATCGTGATCGCGTCCGCCCGTCATATGCCGGACGACCGGAAGTCAGCCAGCGAAGCGGGCGCCGACGCCTACTTGGAAAAGCCGATCGACATGGGTTTGCTGCAGCGCACGATCGCCAGGATGCTCGCACCTCGGGAGTCAGAACCTGTCTACCACCGAAGCGAGGGAGTACCGGATGAGTGACCACAGCGACCCGCGCATGGCAGGCCGGACGCCAGCGGATCCAAGCGACGCATTTGTACTGAGCTGGCTCAAGCAGTCGACCAATTACGCGGCGGTGATGCTCGATCCGCAGGGGACCATCATCGCGTGGCTCGGAGCCTCTGAGCACGTGCTCGGCTACTCTGCGGAAGAGGTCATCGGCCAGCCGGTGTCGCTCATCTTCACCGACGAAGACCGCGCCCTCGGTCTGCCGTCGCTAGAGCGGAGCGTGGCGCAGGCGGGCAGCAGCTCGCAGGACGATCGCTGGCACGTCCGCAAGGACGGCACCCGCGTCTGGTTCGCCGGCACGATCGAGGCGATTTGCGGTCCATCCGGGGAGGTGCTTGCCTATCTCAAGGTGATGCGCGACCGCACTGATCTGCGGGCGACCATCGAGACGCTCGAGCACCGCGTTGAGGCGCTGACCGGTGCCGCCCGCTGCAGAAGCGAGTTTTTCGCCCGGCTGGTCCATGAGCTGCGCAACGCGCTGGCGCCGATCAGCAACGCGACCGAGCTGATCCGGCGCGCCGCGCAACCTTCACGGCTGGAGTTTCCGCTGGCGATGGTGCGCCGCCAGTTGGAGCTGCTCGGTCGCATGGTCGGCGACCTGTTCCAGATCACCCGGGCGGGCGCGAACCAGCTGCAGCTGCAAGTCCAGAGGTTCGACCTGGCCGGCGAGTTGCGGCTCCTGGCGGCGACGGTCCTGCCGGCGTTCGAGGAGAAGCGTCAGCAGCTGCGGCTGTGCCTGCCCCCGGCCGCGGTCGACATCGAGGCGGACGGCGCACGCCTGCAGCAGCTGGTCGTCAACCTGCTGGACAACGCCAACAAGTACACGCCCGCGGGCGGCACCATCTGGTTGAAGTGCACCGTCGAGGGCCGCAGTGCCGTGATCCGGGTGCAGGACACGGGCATCGGCGTTCCGCCGGAGCTGCTGCCCCGGATCTTCGACTTGTTCACCCGCGAAGCGGCGGACCCCGCGACGGAGGGGCTGGGGGTCGGCCTGTCCGTGGTGAAGGAGCTGGTCGATGCGCACGGCGGATCCGTGGAGGTGCGCAGCGGCGGCAGCGGCCACGGCAGCGAGTTCACGGTGCGGCTCCCCCTGCATGCAGACGCCGCAGCCCGACAGACGGCAAGGTCGACGTGACCGGGTCGAGTTGCGCGCCGGATCAGCCGACGCCGGATACCGAGGCCCACGGGTGCAAGCTCGCCTCAGCGAACTGACGAGGCGGCGTGGAAGAGGGCCTTGAACCGCGAGGGCCAGGACCGAGGACCACGCCCTGTCGCTGGCGGAGCCTGCGGCGCAGGCGTTTTCTGCCGCAGATCTCGGTGGCGTTCAGCCCGGCGGTGGTGCTGCGCGAGATGCACGACCTCCGACGGTGAAGGAGGTGCGCATCTCGCAGCGCGTCAAGCAGAAGGCAGCGGCATAGGCACCAGAGGCCGCATGCGTGCGCGGAGTGCGTACTCGACGGGCAATAGAAACCGCCGACGGCAACTGCAGATCCGCAATGCCTCCCCTGCAACCGTTTGGGGAAAAGATGGTCTTACGCAGGGAACGGGGGCCTGCTCGTACAAGCGTCGCCGGCGCACTGCGGCAGGAGGCGGCCAGGAGCGGTCCCTGACTCTGGGCGTCAGCCAGCGGCCGCTCGGATCAACCGTTCGGCTTCAAGGTCACCTTGGTCCAGCCGTCCTTGCGCGCGTCGAAGTTCTTGTACGCCTCGGGCGCCTTCTCCAGCGGCAACTCGTGCGAGACGATCCACGAAGGCTTGACCTTGTCCTGTTCGATCAGGCGGCTGAGGAAGCGGTTGTAGGCCTTCACCGGGCACTGGCCGGTCCCCATCTTCTGGCCCTTGAACCAGAACATGCCGAAGTCGAATGCCATCTGCCCGCGTCGCTGCAGCTTGTCCTGTGCGTTCGGATCCTGCGGCACGAAGACGCCCACCGTTCCGATGTGGCCGGTGAACTTGACCGCATGGACCAGGTTGTTCATGGTGAGGTTCGGCTCTTCCTGCTGGTGCAGGTTGCAGCATTGGTAGCCCACGCACTCGCAGCCACAGTCGGCGCCGCGCCCGCCGGTCAGCTCCATCACCCGCTCGATGCCGCCGCCTTCGGTGTCATCGATGGCCACGGCGCCTATCTTCTCCGCCAGCGCCAGCCGGTCCTTGTGGGTGTCGACCACCATCACCAGGCTCGCGCCCTTGACGGTGGCTGCCAGCGCGGCCATCAGCCCGACGGGGCCGGCGCCGTAGATCACGACGGACTGACCGGGGCGCAGTTGCGCCATCTCGGTGGCGTGGTAGCCGGTCGGAAAGATGTCTGACAGCATCACGTAGTCGTTCTGCTTCTCCTGGGCGTCCCTCGGAAGGATCAAGCAGTTGTAGTCGGCATAGGGCACGCGCAGCAACTGCGCCTGACCGCCGTGGTAGGGCCCCATGTCGGCGAAGCCGTAGGCGGCGCCTGCGAGCCCGGGGTTGGTGGTCAGGCAGTAGTTGCTCAGCCCGCGCTCGCAGTTCTCGCAGAAGCCGCAGCCGATGTTGAAAGGCACGGACACCATGTCGCTGACCTTCACGCGGTCCACCGCCGGCCCGACCTCGATGACCTCGCCCACGTTCTCGTGGCCGAGGATGCGGCCCGGCCTCATGTCGGTCCGACCTTCATACATGTGCAGATCCGAACCGCAGATGTTGGTGCGTGTGATGCGAACAAGCGCATCGGTGGGACGCTCGACCCGTGCGTCGGGCATGTCCTTGACCTCGACATCTCGCGGCCCGTTGTAGACAAGTGCCTTCATGACGCCACCTTCTTCTTTCCGGCCGACGAGGGTGTCGGCGCCTTGGTTTGCACTTCCTTTTGCAATTTCTTCTTGCGTTCGTGAAGCTCGGGCACCATGCCGCGCAGATCGGCGACCGAGTAGCGCGCCTTCAGGAACACCTTCTCGCGCTCATCCATCACGTGGTCGATCACGGTGGTGAACAGGTGCATGACCGCGGTGTCGTAGCCGTCCTCGGTGGGCGCCATGCCCTGAATCCGCGCGATCACCTCTTTCGCCTCGGCGTGCTCTTTCAGTGCCTCGTCCATCAGCGCGTCGTCGTCAATGGCGGCACGCACGCGCGGGTAGAAGATTTCCTCCTCGATCTGCGTGTGGACCGTCAAATCCTGGCAGATCTTCACGACCAATTGTCCTTTGGTCTCCGAAGGACCGCCGTTGTCGCACAGGCCTTGGAAGTCAAGGAACAGCTTCTGGACCAGCTTGTGGTCCGCATCCAGCAGATCGATCGCATCTTCATAAAAGAGCGTGGCGCTCATGGCGACTCCTTGTGGACCGGGGGGGGGGAATCATTGTGCGCGTGCGGCATGCGTGCAGTGGCCAAGACCTTGCTGATGTGCAGGAACGTCGATGGCTCGCACGCCTGCTGCCGGCTGCGTCGGGCAGCCGCTCGCCAGCGCCGGAATGAACGCGGGCACCGCTCTTGCCGCGCATGAAGCCCCGACAAAGGAGTCGCCTCATGCTCGCCATGACCTACCGCGGTCCCTACCGCATCCGCGTGATCGACAAGCCGGTGACCGAGATCGAGCACCCGTGCTGGACGGACGAAGAAGGCGGCGGTCGTGGGCCTGGGCGCCGCGGCCTGGATCGTCTGGTCGCGATCGCACCGCCGCCGCTGGCGCGACCTCCTCACCGACCGCGGCGTGCGAGCCGCGACCAACTCTGAACGGAGCCCACCATGGAAGTCGTGCAACGGTTGAATGGAACACGGGTCGCGGTACTGGCCGCGGACGGTTTCGAGAAGGTCGAACTGACGGTCCCCGTCACGGCCCTGCGTGCAGCAGGCGCAGACGTCGACATCGTCTCCCTGCGCCGCGGGCGCATCCGCGGGGTGAACCTGCACGAGCCGGCAAGCCGTGTCACGGTGGACCGCTTGCTTTCCGAAGTTTCGGTGGACGACTACGACGCGCTGCTGATCCCCGGCGGCTTCATCAGTCCCGACCTCCTGCGCCAATCGGCCGAGGCTCGTGAGTTCGTGCGCCAGTTCGACGCCTCCGGCAAACCGATCGCGACGCTATGCCACGGCCCCTGGTTGCTGGCCTCGGCCGGGCTGACCGCCGGTCGCCGCATGACGTCGTGGCCGGGCGTGCGCGATGACATGGTCAACGCCGGTGCGACGTGGGTGGACGAGACCGTGGTGCGGGACAGAAACTGGCTCACCAGTCGCGGGCCGCAGGACATGGTGCCGTTCGTGGGCGCCCTGTTGCCCTTTTTCGCCGGACAAGCGCCGACCGCGGAGCCCGCGGCTTCCGGGGCCGTCTCGTCCCCGCAGCGCGATGCACCGCCGCAGCTGGTGCTGGACGCGATGAAGTGGTTGCCCCGGCCTTCGCTGCGGACCGTGGCAATGATCGGCGCCGGGCTCGCGTTCTACGCGGCCAGCGGCCATCGCAGCCACGGCTCGCACGCGCGTCCGCGTTAGAAGGCTGGCACGCTGCAGCCGAGCTGAAGCGACACACATCCCCGTCCCAAGCTGCGAGCCTTCCACGCTACTGCGGCGCCATCACCTTCTCCGGCGTCATCGGCAGCGCCCGGATCCTGCGCCCGGTGGCGTGCCAGATCGCATTGGAGATCGCGGCGGCGACCCCCAGCCCGCCGATCTCGCCCACGCCCTTGGCACCCAGGCGGCTGACGATGCGGTCGTCTTCCGGCACGAAGCTGACGTCCAGAGCGTGGATGTCCGCATTCACCGGCACGTGGTAGTTGGCCAGGTCCACGGTCATGAAGCGGCCCAGCGCGTGATCGATCAACGTCCCTTCGTGCAGCGCCTGCCCGATGCCCCAGACGATGCCGCCCAGCACCTGGCTGCGCGCCGTGAGCTCGTTGATGATGCGGCCGGCCGCCACCGCGCTCACCACCCGCGTGACACGCACGGTGCCCATCGCCTCGTCCACCCGCACCTCGCAGAACACGGCCGAATGCACGGCCCGCTCGTAGCGGCCCTGCTCGTCCTCGTCCGGCTGCAGGTGGAAGTTCGCCTCCAGCTGGCCGACGCCGGAAGCCGTCAGCACTTCAGTCAGAAGCAGTGCATCGCCCGGCAACCCGTGCAGCCGGACCTTGCCGTCGACGAACTCCACCTCCGCGAACTTGCTGCCCGCCAGCGGTGACTTCGCCATCGCCCGCGCAAGTTTCCAGACCTTCTTGCGCAGCTTCTCGCACGCACCGTCCACCGCCGAGCCGACGCTGGCCACGTGCGAAGATCCGCCCTCGGTCGGCGCCTCGGGCAGGCGCGTGTCGGCGATTTGCACGCGCACGTCCTCCAGGGGCACGCCGAGCGCGGACGCGGCGACCTGCGCCAGCACGGTACAGGTGCCGGTGCCAATGTCGCTGGCCGCCGTTTCCGCCTCGACGTGGCCGTCGGCGTACAACACCACCCGCGCCCGCGCCTCCTCCTGCTCGGCGATCCACTGCCCGCTGGCCATGCCCCAGCCGACGAGCTCGTGGCCGTCGCGCATGCTGCGGGGCTTCGGGTCACGCCGCGGCCAGCCGAAGCGCTCGGCCGCCAGCGCGTAGCACTCGCGCAGCTTCTTGCTGGAATACGGCTTGTCGCCGGAGGGCGCGCGCTCGGCGTAGTTGTGCAGGCGCAGCGCCAGCGGGTCCATCCCCAGCGCTTGCGCCAGTTCGTCCATGCCGACCTCCAGCGGGAACAGGCCGCTGGCCGCCCCCGGTGCTCGCATGTCCAGCGGCGTGGGCAGGTCCAGCGGCACCACCCGGTAGTCGCCGCGCAGGTTCTCGCAGCGGTACAGCGTGCCCGACCATTTGGTGACCATCTCGGCGAAGTCGTGCACGCGCGAGGTTTCGCCCACCGCCTCGTGGATCAGCGCCTTGAGCGTGCCGTCGCGCTCGGCGGCCAGTCGCACGCGCTGCCAGATCTCGGGCCGGTGCCCGAAGGTGAACATTTGCCGGCGCGTCAGCACGACGCGCACCGGGCGCCGCAGGTGCAGCGCGCCCAGCATCGCCAGCAGCAGGTTGTACTGCGGCCGCAGCCCGGAGCCGAAGGCGCCACCGACGAAGGTGTTCAGCAGGGTGAGCTGGCTCTCGCGCAGGCCGAACACCTTCGCGAGCCGCTTGCGGGTGCCGTGCCCGCCCTGGTTCTTGTCGTGGATGGTGAGCCTGCCACCGCTCTCGATGATCACCGTGCTGGCGTGCAGCTCCATCGGGTTGTGGTGCTCCGCGGCCTGGTGGAACTCCGCGTCGATCTTGACAGGCGCCACGGCGAAAGCCGCATCGGCATTACCGCGCGGCTTGGGCGGCGCCGTGTCTTCGTCGAGTTCCTTCGGCGCGTGGCCCTCGGCGCGGTGCCGCAGCAAGTCGGTCGCGTGCGCCTCAACCTGGTAATCGATCCGCACCAACCCGGCCGCGCAGCGCGCCGCCTCCCAGCGCTCCGCCAGCACCAGCGCCACGGGCTGGCCGGCATGGTGCACCTGGTCGCTCACCAGCGGCTTGACGGGCACGGTGGAGAAGTCCTCGCCCGTCTCGAAGTAGTGCGCGAGCTGCGGCGCCTCGGGCCGATGGCCGTGCCACAGCACGTCCAGCACACCGGGCACGGCCCGCGCTTCGTCATCGTGCACGGCCAGCACGCGTCCGCGGGCGATGGCGGCATTGACCACCACGCCATGCACGAGACCGTCGACCGCAATCTCGGCGGCATAGCGCGCCTGTCCGGTCACCTTCGCGCGCCCGTCGATGCGCGGGACGGCGTGGCCTTTGGCGACGTAGCCGGCGCCCACGGGGGCGACCGGCTGCAAGTCCTCGAGGTCGTCGCTCACTAGACGACCCTCCGTCCTGCGGACTGCGGGATTGGCCTTGCGGCGGCCCGGCGGCTCATGGCACGTCCTCCCCGAGATCGGTGACCGTGCCGGCCGTGGCCAGCCCCAGCGCGCGGACGATGGCCCGCCGGGCCAGCGGGATCTTGAACGCGTTGCTGCCCACGCCGGCGCCCTGCGGCACGGCACCCTGCAGCAGGGCGTCGGCGGCGCGGCCGAACGTTTCATCGGTCGCCGGCTGGCCGACCAGGTGTGCTTCGGCCGCCGGATCGCGCCAGGGCTTGTGGGCCACGCTGCCCAGGGCCAGGCGCGCGGCGCGGATCGTGTTGCCGTCCAGGTCCAGTGCCGCCGCCACGGAGACCAGCGCGAAGGCATAGGACAGGCGCTCGCGCAGCTTGAGGTAGACGCTGTGGGCGCGGAACCCGTCCATCGGGGGCAGCGTGAGCGCGACGATCAACTCGTCCTGTGCCAGCGTCGTGTCCCTATCCGGCCGGTCGCCGGGCAAGCGGTGGAATTCGGCGAAGGGGATGGCGTGTTCGCCGCGCGGGGAAGCGACTTGCACCCTAGCTTCCAGCGCGGCCAGCGCCACGGACATGTCCGACGGATGGGTGGCGATGCAATGCTCGCTGGCACCCAGGATGGCATGCTGCCGCGCCAGCCCCCCGATCGCCGAACAGCCGGAACCCGGTTCGCGTTTGTTGCAGGGCGTGCCGGTGTCGTAGAAGTAATAGCAGCGGGTGCGTTGCAGCAGGTTGCCGCCGTTGCTGGCCATGTTGCGGATCTGCGCCGAGGCGCCGGACAGGATGGCGGTGGCGAGCAGCGGGTAGTGCTCGCGCACCAGCGGGTGGTAGGCCGTGGCCGCGTTGCGGGCCAGCGCGCCCAGCCGCAGGCCGCCGTCGGGCGTGCGCTCGATCGCATCGAGCCCGAGCCCATTGATGTCGACCAGCCGCGCCGGCCGCAGCACGCCTTCCTTCATCAGGTCGATGAGGTTGGTGCCGCCGGCGATAAAAAACGCACCCTCGCCGGCCTGCGAGAGCGCCGCGGGAACGTCGCTCGCGGTGACAAAGGTGAACGGGTTCATGCCGGTCCCAGCTTCGCCCTCGCATTCACCGTCGTCCCCGCAATCCAGGCCCTCTGCACCACCTCGCTCTTGGGGGGCTCGGGTCCGAGCACCACCTGCGCCACCGCCTGCGCGATCTGCGCATAGGCGCCGCAGCGGCACAGGTTGCCCGACATCAGCTCGCGCACGTCGTCCAGCGACTTCGCCTGTCCCTCGTTCGCCAATCCGACCGCGGAGCACAGTTGGCCCGGAGTGCAGTAGCCGCACTGGAAAGCGTCGTGCTCGATGAAGGCCTGCTGCAGCGGGTGCAGCCGGTCGCCTTGCGCGAGCCCCTCCACCGTGGTGACCTCGCTGCCGTCGCGCATGACCGCGAGGGTCAGGCAGGAGAGCACGCGCACGCCGTCGACGAGCACGGTGCAGGCGCCGCACTGGCCGTGGTCGCAGCCTTTCTTGGTGCCGGTGAGGTCGAGGTGGTCGCGCAGCAGGTCCAGCAGCGGGGTCCAGCTCTCGACTTCGAGGTCGTGCGGCGTGCCGTTGATACGCAGCCGGATGGGGTGGCGGGAAGGATGGAGCATGATCGTCGGTCTCAACCGTTGGGCGTCAGGGTCACTTTGATCCGCGCCCGCCGGTCAGCTCCCTCACGCGCTGGATGCCGATGCGCGCACAGAGGTCGGTGAACCGCAGCAGCGTGACGCCGGAACGGCCAGCTGCTCCTTGTCGGCCGATGACACGCCGATCTGCGGCGTCTCGCCCTCAGCCGGCTGGTGCTCGCCACGCGCCTTCGCTGACCGCCTCCGCGTGGTGCTGGTCGCACAAGGTGATCCGGCGCGTCTGGCTGCCATCGCGGACGGTCAGCTGCGTGGTGGCGGGCCGTCCGCACACGTCGCACTTGGCCATCGCAATCTCCCCCGGCTCAGGTGTACTCGAACTTCGGCAGGGTCTTCAGCTGATCCTTGCTGGCATTCGGCAGGACCGCCTTGGGCGCGATATGCTGGAACTGGCGCACCGGCACCGCGACGCGGTGGTCGGCGATACCGAGAAAGCCACCGACATTGATTACCGCGATCGACAGCGTGCCGTCCGGCGCGACGACGAGGTCGTCGATCTTGCCGATCTTCTCGCCCTTGTCGTTGTAGACATCCTGCTTCAGGAGCTTGGAGGCGCGAAACCCGGTGGCAACCAGCCGCTCTTCCGCAACCGTCACGCCCAGCACGGCCTGGCCGGCCACCGGCACGCGGACAGCAGGCGCGGATGCAGCGGATGTGCCCGGTGCCGCCTTGCCGGCCTGCGCGTGGGCGCCGTTCACCGGGTACAACCCAGCGACCGCGCAGGCAAGGGCGGCGCCAAGCAGGAACTTCGTGGACATCATGTACTCTCCTTCTGCGTTGGGGGGGCGATCAGCGGCCGCTAGCGGCAACGGCCGGGTGGAACAATTCCTCGCGGATCTCGGGGGCCTGCACCCGCGGCTCTCACTTCGATTCGGCGATCACGTCGGCCTCGACTTCGCCATCGCTCCGGGTGGTAATGGCAGCGGTCATTGCTGCTTCTTTCTCGCATCAGGAAAACGCCCTTGGGAGGAAAGCCGCTGCTGCGCCGGGCGATCGCTGCCGGCTCTGATTAGAGACTAGGGTCTCGCCGCGAATGGGTCTTGCAAAGACTTGCGCACCTCTTTCCAAGGCTGTACGGACCGGAGACATCGGTAGCGGCTGTGCGAGGACATAGGTAAAGCTTTCCGGAAGTCATTGCCCGGAGGAGCCGATGCCCTGGCAGGAGAAGAACACCGTGCCATTGCGCCGAGAGTTGGTGGAATTGGCCCGTCAGGAAGGTGCCAATGTGCGAGAGCTGTGCCGGCGCTACGGCATCAGCCCCAAACTCACCGGTCGCTGCAAGCCGAGGTGGTGAACTCTCGCACTTTCATGGACCTTGCCTGCGAACAGCGCGCGCTGAACGCGTGGCGAATGGTCTACAACTGCCAGCGCCCGCATGAAGCACTGCAGATGCAGACGCTGGTGCAACGCTACCGCAGCAGTCCGATTGCCTGTCACGTGCCGGCGGTGCACCTAGACCGTCGCTTCTGTGATGCCGAGTGCGGCCGCCACCTGCTTGTTGAGAAGGCCCTTCAAGATCAGCAGCATCATCTCGCGCTCGCGCATCGAGAGCGAGCCGATGCGCTGGCGCAGTCCGGCCAGTTCGGAAGGGCTTGGACAAGAATTCGATCGCGCCGGCCTTCATCGCCCGTACGGTCATCGGAATGTTGTCGTGGCAGCTCCACCATTCCTTCACCGCGCTTGCACGCTCCGCCTGCCGCCGGAGTTGACCAGGTTCCACAGCAATCCGCAAGATTCGCGGGCGCCGGCGCCGTTACGCTGTTCCTGGTGCGCTCCAAGGCGCTACGGGAGACTGCATGTTCAAGGTCGATCCCACTGCCCGCGTGGAAGGGGCCCCCGGTTTCCGCCGCATGTTCGCGGCCGACCGCCTGACACTGGGAGTGTTCTTTCCCATCGAAGCTTTTCCGCATGACCAGCCGACCCTGCGCGACCAGGAACGGCTGGCGGTGCGGGCGCAGGAGCTGGGCTTCGCGGCGCTGTGGTGCCGTGACGTGCCGCTGCGGGACCCGAGCTTCGGCGACGTCGGCCAGGTGTACGATCCCTGGGTGTACCTCGGCTGGATCGGCGCCATCACACGCGACATCGCGCTGGCGACCGGCTCCATCGTGCTGCCGCTGCGCCACCCGCTGCACGTGGCCAAGGCCGCAGCGTCCGTGGACCAGCTGTCGCGCGGGCGGCTGGTGCTGGGCGTGGCCTCGGGCGACCGTCCGGTGGAGTTCCCGGCCTTCGGCGTCGACATCGAACGCCGCGCCAACCTGTTCCGGGAAGACTTCGAGGCGATCCGGCGCGTGCTCGGGACCGAGTTCCCGGTGCTGAAGACCTCGCGCGGCGTACTCACCGGCCAGGCCGACCTGGTGCCCAAGCCGATGGGGCGGCTGCCCCTGCTCGTCACCGGCAACAGCGGGCAGCCGCTGCCATGGATCGCCGCGCATTCGGACGGCTGGATCACCTACCCGCGCTCGATAGAGCGCCAGGCCGAGACGGTGGCGCGCTGGCGTGCCCAGGTAGAGGAGGCAGCACCGGGACGCTTCAAGCCGTTCGCCCAGTCGCTCTATGTCGACCTCGATGCCGACCCGCAGTTGCCGCCGACGTCGATCCATCTCGGCTTCAAGTCCGGCCGGCTTTTCCTACTGAGCTTCCTGGAGGGCTTGCGCGGGGTCGGCGTCAACCACGTGATCCTGAACCTGAAGTACGGCGCTCGGCCCGCCGCCGAGGTGCTGGAAGAGATCGGCGCCGAAGTCCTGCCGGCGCTGGCGGCTGGAAACAAGACCCGCACGGCCAGCGACGACGGCACCCTGGCGTGAGCCGTCGCGTGGAGCCGCATGGTGAAACGAATCCTTCTCTTCCTCGCCACCAACCTCGCGGTCCTGCTGGTGATCTCGGTGTCGCTGCGCTGGCTCGGAATCGACCGTTTCCTGAGCGCCAACGGGCTCGACATGGGCACGCTCATGGTGTTCTCGGTGGTCGTCGGCTTCGCCGGGTCGATGGTGTCGCTGCTGATCTCGCGGCCGCTGGCGAAATGGTCGACCGGCGCCCACGTGATCGAGACCCCGAGCAACTCGGACGAGGCGTGGCTGCTGGCCGCCGTGCGGCGGCTGGCGCAGGATGCCCACATTGGCGAGCCCCAGGTCGCCATCTACGAAGGCGCGCCCAATGCCTTCGCCACCGGCGCCTTCCGCGACGCCTCGCTGGTGGCCATCTCCACCGGGCTGCTGCAGTCGATGAGCCGCGAGGAGGCCGAAGCCGTGCTGGGCCACGAAGTCGCGCACGTCGCCAACGGCGACATGGTGACGCTGGCCCTGATCCAGGGCGTGGTCAACACCTTCGTGGTGTTCCTGGCGCGGATCGTCGGCTACGTGGTCGACAGCACGCTGGTCGGTCGCGGCAGCGACCAGCAGCACAGGGGCACCGGGCCGGGCTACTACGCCACCGTGTTCGCCTGCGAGATTGCGTTTGGCCTGCTGGCGTCGATCATCGTGGCCTGGTTCTCGCGCCAGCGCGAGTTCCGGGCGGACGCCGGTTCCGCACGCCTGCTCGGCACGTCGGTGCCGATGATGGCCGCGCTGGCGCGGCTCGGTGGCCTGCCGGCAGGGTCGCTCCCGCAATCGCTGCGCACCTTCGGCATCACCGACATGCCAGCTTGGCTTGGCCTGTTCGCCAGCCATCCGCCGATCGAGGCGCGCATCGCGGCGCTGCAGCAACACCCGGCGGCAGGCACCGCAACTTCGCGCTGAAGGGGCGGCCATGGAAACGCAAGGCAAGCAGGAGCCCGCAGCCGCACGGGCCGATGCCGAACTCGATGCGGCGATCGACGAGGCTCTGGACGATACCTTCCCCGCCAGCGATCCGCCGCCCTGGACCCTGGGGCGGGAGCAGCACACGGCGCTGGCGGCACCCGGAGACGGGCACAAGGTTCGCATCTGGGGCCGCCTCGGCAACGCCGCGGCGTACGCGATCCGCGAGTTCCTGCACCGCTGCGACGTGCCGTTCGAGTGGGTGCAGGTGGCGGGCTCCGCGCCGCGCGACCCCGTGTGCGTGTTCCCCGACGGCACACGCATGGAGGCGCCGACGATCCGGCAGATCACCGAGAAGCTCGGCTGGTTCCGCAATCCCTCGCGCACCGAATACGACCTGGCGATCTATGGCGCCGGCCGGGCCGGCCTGAGCGCGGCCGTGTATGCCGGCGCCGACGGGCTCAGCAGCGTGCTGGTCGAGCGCTGGGCTATCGGCGGCCAGGCCGGCAGCAGTTCCCGCATCGAGAACTACCTCGGTTTCGACGAAGGCATCAGCGGCACGGAACTGGCCGAGCGCGCGCGCCGGCAGGCTGACAAGTTCGGCGTCGAGATCCTGCTCGCCCGCGAAGGCCGCGGCGCGGAACTGCAGCCGGGCCGCGGGGTCGGCGTGCTGGAGGACGGCACCCGCATCGTCGCGCGCGCGTCGATCTGCGCCACTGGCGTGGCCTACCGCCGCCTGGGCCTGCGGGACGAGGACCGCTTCCTGGGCGCCGGGCTCTACTACGGCGCTGGCGCCAGCGAAGCTCCGCTCACGGCCGGCGAGCACGTGTTCATCGTCGGCGGCGGCAACTCGGCCGGCCAGGCCGCGTTGCACTTCGCTGCGTATGCCCGGCAGATCAGCGTGGTGATCCGCGGCGAATCGCTGCGCAGCACCATGTCGCACTACCTGCTGGAACGCATCGCGACGGCGCCCAATATCCAGGTGCTGGCGTGCACCGAGGTGACGGCGCTGCACGGCAACGGCACGCTGAGCGAGATCACGCTGCGCGACCACCGCAGCGGCCGCGAGCGCCGCATGCCGGTGCGCTGGCTGTTCGTGTGCATCGGCGGGGACCCGCAGACGCAGTGGGCCGAGAGCATCGGCATGGTGCGCGACAAGGCCGGCTACATCGTCACCGGCCCGGACCTGCTGCGCGAGGGCCGGCGCATGCCGGACTGGCCGCTGGAGCGCGAGCCCTATTACCTCGAGACCAGCATTCCCGGCGTATTCGCCGCAGGCGATGTGCGCCACAACGCGGTGCGGCGCTGCGCCGCGGCGGTGGGCGAGGGCGCCATGGCGGTGGCTTTCGTGCATCGGGTGCTGGACGGAGGTTGAGCCCCGTCCTTGCTGCGTCTCCTGCGCCCGCCCGCAGGCCGACGGACAGCGAGGTCGCGCGCTGGTCGGCACTGAAGGGGCAGGTCCCGACCGTGCTCGGCTTGCCGCACCATCGCGCTTCCGCCGACGCGCGCCGGCTGCAGGCGACCTTCCACCGCCGTGCGGCCGTCGTGGCTGGCATGACGCGCCCCGCGCCAGGAGATCTGAGCGGGGATGTGCAGTTTCGGTTCGTTCTTCACGGCCTCGTGCGCTTGCTGGGCACGCTTGAGCAGTACGTCGATCTGGGCCTTCAGTTCGGCCTCGGCGTTGAGCGTGTGGCCGTAGCTCATGGCCCCGTGGCGGGGGGCGTTGGCCTTGGTGCCGTCCACCGCAATGGTGCCGAGCTTGACGATCGACTCGGAACTGCTCGCCGAGTTTCGCGAGGCCGGCAGCCCGGCCGGCACGGACTCAGGGGAGGAGTCAAAGCGGATCATCGAGCCGGAACAGAAGCGGCGCCGGATCGGCTGAGCCAGCTTCCCGTTGCAGGCCGCCGCCTCGCGTCCTGACTGCCCACCGCACTTCGTCGTCCACGACGCAGAGGCTCGCTTCGAGGGAGCCGGTCCGTGCGGGTGCCAGCTCCCTGGAGGCCCATGCCGGCGTCAGTTCTCCAGCAGCACCGGAACCACACCCAGGGTGAGCTCGCGGTTCACGATCCCAGTCGTCGTGCCGTTGAGCCGCGTCGCCTTGGTGTAGCTCCACGCGCTCGGCAGCTTCACCTTGCGGCTGTTGGTCGACCACAGGACCACCGCAGGCGTGCCGTTCTCCCGCTCCAGCTCGAACACGTACACCAGGTGCTCGTCATAGGGCTGGTCGCGCACCTCGTAGGCCTGCTTGAATCGCGCGCCCTTCAGCCACTCGGTCGCGACCCGCTTGTAGGCAGCGCCGGCCGGCGTGAGGCTCTTGTAGTCCGGGGACACCAGGGCGCTCAGGGGCGAACGGTACGGCAGGCCTTCGTAGAAGTAATAGTTGAAGTTCTCGATCCCCTTGGCCCACATGACAAACAGGGCCCGGGCAGCGCTGGACACGTGTTCATCGGCACTCGGGTTGTCGCCCAGGCAGCCGCCCGTGCCGGTGTTCAGCGGATCACAGTTCGGCCCCCCTTCGGTGTTCCAGATTTTCTTGGTCACTTGCTCGCGCGCCAGCAGGTCGCGCAGGTTCTGGATCGGGGCGGCCACCAGCTCGGGCTGGGTGGGATCGTAGTAGAAGTGGAAGCCGATGATGTCCACCAGGTCTCGGCCTCGCTTGCGGGGGTCGCTCGGTGCCGGGGTGTCGAGGAACTTCTCCAGCCAGGCGTAGCCGGTTTCCGTGGTGAGGCCGGGCGACACGATCGGTGCCGAGCCGAGCTCCTGGCGTGCGATCACGGCCAGATCGAGCATCTGTGCCACGGTGCCGGTGTAGAAGAGCCGGTAGTCCGCCTCGTTCCACAACTCCCAGTAGTGGATCCGGTTGGCGAAGCGGGTGTCCGTTTTCAGTTTGCGCACATACTCGCGCCAGGCGTCGGCGCGAGGCGCGTCGGTTCGGTTGCTGCCAGACGCCGTGGCCCACGGTGGGGAGTAGCCGAGGGTATAGAGCACTTTCGTGCCCTCCATCTCCGCGTTGCGCGCCTGCTGGTAGAGCATGGTGAACGCGGTCGTCGACAGGTTCCCGGGGTCCTTGGGATGGTCGATCGTCTCCCACAGACCGAAGCCGGCAGGTTGGAGCTGGTACCACTCGCTTCCGGTGTTCCAAAGCCGCCGGATGTTCGCTCCCAGCTTCGTCGCCACATGGTGTGCCGAATGCCTGTTGTAGTGCATGCCGAACAAGGTGGGGGGCACCCGGTCCCGGGTGTTGGCCGGCGCAACGTCGTTCTTGAACACCTCGACCACCTTCATGTCGTCGATGAGGACCTCCTGGTTGCTCTGGTTGACCGTCACGCGGACCGAGCCCGGCTGAAAGGTCGCATAGGCGAACTGCAGCGTCACCGGTTGCCAGGCTCCGTTGCCGGTCACCTCCTGGCGGACGACGGTGCTGTAGGAGACGTCGTTGCGCACCACCACGGTCGCGGTGGTGCCGCTCGGCACCTTGACCTGCAGCGTGACCCGGTAGCTCCTGCCGGCCCGGAAGGGGAAGGCGTAGTAGAGCAACGCGTCGCCTCCCGCGGCCTTGGACACCTTGAAGCTCAGGGAACCGCCGCCTTCGAAGGCCGTGGTGCTCGGCGCCACGGCGTACGTGGCCGGCTTGAGGACATTGACGTTCCATCCGCGCAAGGCGGCGGCCGGCTCGTTGAAGTTGCTTGATGCCAGCAAGGCGGGCTGCGGCAGCGAAGGGGGCGAGGCCGGAATCGCGGTCCCGTTCGGGTTGTCGACGTCAGGCAGCTTGTAGACGGTCAAGTTGTCGATGTAAACCGCCTTGTCCAGGCGGCGCAATGCCACGCGCAGCAGGGCTGCACCGGCGGCATCGACGCGGGCGTTGAGTTCCATCTTGCGCCACCCGGAGCCGACCCCGGCGGTCACCTTGCCGAAGAACTTGACCGGGGACGTGGTGCTGGTCAGCGAAAACTCGACCGGATGATCTTCCGCTTTCTCCCTGTCGCTCTCGTTCGTGACGTCTCGCTTCATCCACAGCACCACTCGGTAGTAGCCGGGGCTGGAAAAGCTCAGGTCGTGCACGAGATGCACATCGGCGCCGTCGCCGCCCATTGCGGTGCGCTGGAAGCGCTGCGAGCTGCCGCCCCGGTGCTGGACCGTTTCCTCGGCGAAGGTGGCGGCCGCACCGCCCCAGGCCAGGACTTTCCAGCCTTCGGCGACACCGTTGCTACCGAAGGTGCCGTTGAAGTTGTCCTCCAGCAGGCGCGTATAGCCCGCATGCAGTTGCTCGAGCGGAAGTGGGGCAGGGGCGGCTGCGGCGGCCGCCTGTTGCATCTCGGCGGCGCCATCTCCATTGCCGGAGCCTCCGCAGGCCGCAAGCGTGAGCAGGGCGACGCCTGATAGATGACGATGAAAAGCTGGCACTTGCTTTCTCCCTGAATATTAGGGCGCCGATTAGATGCGCAAACTATTCGAAGGGGAGATAAAAGTTGTAATGCCCCTTTGCGGCGCCGCAAAGGGAGTAGCTATCGGCGGCGGCTCAGGCGACTATGGCCGCTCTTGTCCGGCCCATTGAAGCGAAGCACCCGCAAGGTCCCGACTCACCCTGTTCACGCGCTCGCAGATCGGCTTCACACCCATTGACGCTGCCTTGGCGCTGCGCGGCTGCGCCGAAGCCATGCACAGCACGAAAGCAGCCCTTCAGCGAGCTGCCGACACCCGGGGCGAGGGGATAAAAGGCATCGTGCGGATCTCGGCCGGCGAGGTGATGGGCGCACCGTCCAGCAAACTTCAGCAACGGCCCCAACGCGAGCAACGAGGCCTTAAATCTTAAGTCTCACGCCCCTGCTGATAGCACTTGATCAGCTGACTGACTCGCGCTGTCGACAGCCCCAATTCCTTACCAACAGCGTGCGACGGGGTCACGTGCGGAGGGGGCAGGCGTTAAATCTTAGGTCCCACGCCCCTGCTGATAGCGCTTGATCAGCTGACTGACCCGTGCCGTCGACAGGCCCAGTTCCTCACCGATCTGCGTCATCGTCAGCCCGGAGCGCGCATGTGCCAGCCACATCGCCTCTTCGCGCGTTGCCGCTTCGGCAACGTATTGCCGCAGCGTCTTGCCTTCGCTGCGTTGCTGAACCTTGGCGATGTCGCGCGCTTGATCAAGCCGCGCCGATCCCGCGACGATGACCTGCATGCGCGCGACGAAGTCGCCGTTACCGAAACAGCAGTTCCCGGTCCGCATCGTCGTCAAAGATCGGCTCGCGTCGATCACCACGTGAGCTGACGTGATAGACAGCGCCGGGAAACTCGATGCGCAGCGGACGGGTCATGCCTCCAATGCGCAGCGACCCTTGGGGCCCGTACGGCTGCAGGCGGAACGGGCCACGGATGCCGTCAGCGCGCACTTCGGCGCCTGCGGGCAGAGCAGGCCCATCGTGGGACAAACCGGCTTGGCGCAGGCCGGCCGGGGCCGACGATATAGCGGTCGTACAGCTGCGTCTGATCTGAGGTCTGGCCAGTCGTCGTCGCCCCTGGCCGCCGCACGGAGGAGCTCCTTGCTACCGGGGAGCCCGCTCACCGGCGGGCTCCACGTGAGTGAGGGTCGGTTCGCCTTTCACGATCTCCGCGTAAAAGCGCACCTTGTCCCCGACGCTGAGCCGCTCGAGCACCTGCTTGCTGGCGTTGAACGCCATGGTCATCGGGGGCATGCCGAGGCTGGGCAGGTCGCCGTGCTTCAGGACCACTTCGCCCCGTTCCTTGTCCACCTGTTCCACCTCGCCATCGGTCATGGGCAAGGCCGACGAGGCGGCGCTTGCAGTCCCGTGCGCTCTCTTGGGTAGGACTTTCGTGGGGCGCGACGTCTGGGCGTGCGCGGAGTGGACGGCAACGAGGAGGGACGCGACAACGGCGGGCAGCATTTTCATGGCTTGCGGGTGGCTAGGCAGTGTGGTTTGGGGTCGCTGGCGAAAACCGTGTCGCGGCCGGTGACTCGAAGCTGGAGGGATTTGCGCGGTCGCCGTGCATTTTGCCGGCCGTGCCCGCCGGAATGGTTCAGCAGAGGCGACTCGAGCACATTGCGTCTGGTGCCGCAGACAGATACCACACCCCGCCGTACCGTGATTTCACATCAAAAATAACTCCGATGAGCCAGATCTCTTAGACTGTCGCCCATGTGGCGCGTCGTCCGATCCGTTTTGCTGTGGGTGCTTGCCGTCGCGCTGCCGTTCCAGGGAGCGGTGGCGGCGACGATGGTCGCCTGCGGGCCGCACCATCACGGCACTGCCGTTGTGTTCTCCCAAGCTGCCGCCCACGACCATGCTGACGACGCCGATGGCCACATCGGGCACGACCACAGGCAGCACGGGCATGGGCTGACCGCTGACCCCAGTGCCGCCCCAGATGCCCCCGGTCTCGCCGCGTCCGACGCCCTTCCGGATGGCCATGGACATAAGGCGTCCGCGTCGAAGTGCAGCGTCTGCGCGTCCTGCTGCGCCGCCGCCGCGCTGCCAGCGACGGTGATCTCCATCGATCCACCGCCCGCGGACGACAGCCTCCACCCGGCCCCAGAGTCGCACGCCGCGGTCTTCATGACTGGCGGCCCTGAGCGGCCTCCCCGAACCTCCCTCGCCTGACACCGCCGTGGTGCGCCTCGGTGGACGCCTCGCCGCGTCCTGAGGCCGTGCCGTACACGACCTGCCGGGGTCGGAGCGCGCATCTTGTCGGCGCGCTTGGCGCCCGGCGTCTCGCGAGGATCTCATGTCCCTCTGGAAAACCGCCAGCCTGGCGGCCACGCTCGGCGCGTTGCTGCCGGCTGCGCACGCGCAGTCACCCGCCGCGCCGGCGGTCCCCACCGTCTCGACGCCCGCCGCCGTCATCTATCGCTCCGCCTTCGACGGCTACCGCCGATACGCCGAGGAGCCGGTCGTGTCCTGGAAAGAGGCCAACGACCGTGTCGGCCGCATGGGTGGCTGGCGGACCTACGCCGCGGAGGCGGCCGGCGACGCCGGTGGCGGCCATGCCGGCCACGGCGCTGCCCCGTCCTCGTCTGGCGCCACCCCGCCGCGCGCCGGCACCGCGAACACCGACAAACCCTTCGGACAGACGGAGATGACCCACCCGCCGAAGACGGCACCGGCGCCGCCGACGGTTCCGGCCGCATCGCAGCCCGCGGCACCCGCTGGCCACTCGCAACATCATTGAGGAGTCCCGCATGACCTCCAGGGCTGTACCCCGCCCTCGGCTCGCCGCGGTGACGGCGGCGCTGCTGCTCGCCGGCTGCGCCAGCACGGCGATCGACCAGAATGTCCAGGGCGTCCAGCGCCTGACCCAGGGCCGCCTCGGGGCCGAGGTGAAGTGGCTCAACAGCGACGAGGCCCGCCGGCAGGCACAGGCCGACGTCGACGCGACGCTCGCCAAGCCGCTCACGGCCGACGACGCGGTGCGGCTGGCGCTCGCGCACAGTCCGGCGTTGCAGGCGGCGCTCTTCGAAAGCGCCGCCGCCTCGGCCGGCGCCACCCAGTCCGCCCGACTGCCCAACCCGATCTTCACCTTCGAGCGCCTGGTGCGGCGAGAAGGCGGGGAGACCGAGCTCGACATCGGCCGCATGCTGGGCATCTCGGTGTTCGACTTCCTGCTGCTGCCGTCGCGGCTGCGCATGGCGGATTTCCAGCAGCAGCAGATCCAGCTGCGGCTGGCCGGCGACGTGGTGCAGGCGGCCAGCGACGCGCGCCAGAACTGGGTGCGCGCCGTGGCCGCGCAGCAGTCGCTGCAGTACTTCGAGCAGGTCAAGCAGACGGCCGATGCCAGCGCCGAACTGGCCCGCCGGATGCAATCGGTGGGCAACTTCAACCGGCTGCAACGCGCGCGGGAGCAAGCCTTCGCCGCCGACGCCGTTGCGCAGCTGGCCCGCGCCCGCCAGGGGGCGCACAGCACCCGAGAAGCGCTGGTGCGCTCGCTGGGGCTGAACGAGGCCCAGGCGCGACGCCTGACGCTGCCCGACCGCCTGCCCGACCTGCCCAAGGCGCCCCAACAGGAAGCCGACATCGCGCAGCAGGCACTCGACCAGCGGCTCGACGTCCAGCTGGCGCGCGCTGACCTGGAGTTCACGGCAAAAGACCAGGGGCTCACCCGGGTGACGAGTTTCGTCAACGGTCTGCACGTCGCCGCCGTGCGCAACAGCGAGACCGGCGAGCCGCCGCAGAAGGGCTACGAACTGGAGCTGCCCCTGCCGATCTTCGACTTCGGCGACGCCAGCCGCGCCCGCTCGCAAGCGACCTACATGGCCGCACTGAACCGCACGGCCCAGATCGGCGTGGACGCGAGTTCGCAGGTGCGCGAGACCTACGGTGCCTACAGGACCGCCTACGACGTCGCCAAGCACTACCTGGAAGAGGTGGTGCCGCTGCGCAAGACCATCGCCGATGAAAACCTGCTTCGCTACAACGGCATGTTGATCGGCGTGTTCGAGCTGCTCGCCGACGCCCGCGAGCAGGTCGGCAGCGTCGTGCAGGCGATCGAGGCGCAACGTGATTTCTGGCTGGCCGACGCCGCTTTGCAGGCGGCCCTGATCGGCACACCCACCGCCGGCGTGTCGATGGAGGCCGCCCCTGCGGCCGCCGCCGGCGGCGATGGTGGCCATTGAACCCCTAGACGGAGTACCCCATGACAACGAGTCGACGCCGCTTCCTGACGGGCACCGCTGCCGCGGGCGCCGCGGTCGCGGCCTCCACGGTGAGCAAGGTCGCGATGGCCGCCTTGCCCGAGCCGGTCATCCAGACCAGTCCGCTGACGGCCCCGCCGCTGGTCCCCAACACCGGGCGGCCCTACAACCCCATGGTGACGCTCAACGGATGGAGCCTGCCCTGGCGCATGAACAACGGCGTCAAGGAGTTCCACCTGGTGGCCGAGCCGGTGGTGCGCGAGTTCGCCCCCGGCATGAAAGCCCACCTGTGGGGCTACAACGGCAGCTCGCCGGGTCCGACGATCGAAGTGGTCGAAGGCGACCGGGTGCGCATCTTCGTGACCAACCGCCTGGCCGAGCACACCACCATCCACTGGCACGGCTTGCGGCTGCCCAACGGCATGGACGGCGTCGGCGGCCTGACCCAGCCGCACATCCAGCCCGGCAAGACCTTCGTCTACGAGTTCGTCGTGCGGCGCAGCGGCACCTTCAAGTACCACCCCCACGCCGATGAAATGGTCCAGATGGCGATGGGCATGTACGGCATGTTCATCGTCCATCCCAAGGATCCGAAGTTCATGGCCGTCGAGCGCGACTACGGTTTCATCCTCAGCGCCTTCGACATCGAGCCGGGCAGCTACACCCCGCGGGTGGCCGAGATGACCGACTTCAACCTGTGGACCTTCAACTCGCGGGTCTTCCCCGGCATCGACTCGATGGTGGCGCGGCTCGGCGAGCGGGTGCGCATCCGCATGGGCAACCTGACGATGACCAACCACCCGATCCACCTGCACGGCCACGAGTTCGTCGTCACCGGCACCGACGGCGGCTGGACGCGCGAGAGCGCTCGCTGGAACGAGGTGACGACCGACGTGGCCGTCGGCCAGATGCGCGTCGTGGAGTTCCTCGCCGACGAGCCGGGCGACTGGGCCTTCCACTGCCACAAGAGCCACCACACGATGAATGCGATGGGCCACGACCTGCCCACGATGATCGGGGTGGACCACACCGGCATTGTCAAACAGGTCAGCAAGCTCATCCCCGACTACATGGCGATGGGCGAGCGGGGCATGGCCGACATGGCCGAGATGGAGATGCCGCTGCCGGACAACACCCTGCCGATGATGACCGGCCAGGGCCCGTTCGGGCCCGTCGAGATGGGCGGCATGTTCACGGTGATGAAGGTGCGCGCGGACCAGAAGCGCGGCGACTTCAAAGACCCGGGCTGGTACCAGCACCCGCCGGGCGAGGTGGCCTACGAGTTCACCGGCACGCTGCCCGAGCCGGCGCGGTCCTTCGCGGCCGGCGGCCAGTCGATGCCGCTGGCGCGCAAGGCGGCCAAGAACGTCGAGATGCGCGTGCGTAAACCCAACGGCGGGGGCGGCCACCACGGGCACTGAACCCCGGCCGCGTCCGCTCTGTCCCTCACCGATTCACTTCAAGGATCCCCATGACCTTCCCCACCCGCCGCATCGAGCGAGGCGGCATGAAAAACATCCACACCCTGGTGCTCGTGGCGCTGCTGGCCGCCGCCGGTGCGGTGCAAGCCCACGGCGACGACGACCACGCCAAGAAAGACACCCGCCAGCCGATCAAGAAGGAGCAGAAGCCCTGGGGCATCGCCGGCGACGCCAAGGCGGTCAAGCGCACCGTCGAGATCAAGATGACCGACGACATGCGCTTCACGCCCAGCCAGCTGAGCCTGCGCCAAGGCGAGACGGTCAAGTTCGTGATCCGCAACGCCGGCCAGGTGCTGCACGAGCTGGTGATCGGCACGAAGCAGGAACTCGACGAGCACGCAGCCTTGATGGCCAAGTTCCCGGAGATGGAGCACGACGAGCCCTACATGGCGCACGTCACACCCGGCAAGACGGGCGAGTTGATCTGGACCTTCAACCGTCCGGGGGAGTTCGACTTCGCCTGCCTGATCGCCGGCCACTACCAGGCGGGCATGGTAGGCAAGATCAAGGTGGCGGCCCAATGAAGCGCCGCGACTTCGTGATGGCCGGTGCGGCCCTCGGGCTGGCCGCCGGCGCCTCCGCCGCACCCGGGCAGAGCGCGATCGAGGGCCACGTGCCGGCGCGCGAGATCCGCCGGCTGCTGAAAGAACGACCCAAAGCCGTCGGCCTGGCCGTGCCGGCCACGCCGCTGGGCAGCCCGGGCATGGACGGGCCCGACTTCGGCAACCGCACCCAACCGTACGACGTGTTGCTCGTCCTCCGAGACGGCGGCACGCCTGTGTACCAGTCCTACTTCCGCTGAAAGCCACCAAGGAGCATCTTCATGAACAAAACGTCTCTGCTGGCCCTGCTGGCCGCCGCCTCGCTGATGACCAGCACCGCCGTGTTTGCCGCGCCGCCCGCCACTGGCGCCGCAGACGCCACCGCCGCCGCCGCTTCGACGACGGCCAGCGACCTGGTCGAGGGGGAGGTCCGCAAGATCGACACGGCGAACAAGAAGATCACCCTGAAGCACGGCGAGATCAAGAACCTCGGCATGCCGGGCATGACGATGGTGTTTCAGGCGAAGGACCCGTCGCTGCTGGACAAGGTCAAGGTGGGCGACAAGGTGCGTTTCGCCGCTGAAAAGTCCAACGGTGCCTTTGTCGTCACGGAGCTGCAACCGGCTCAGTGAAGCTCGCGCTTCACAGCCCGGCAGTCGATCGACCGCCGGTGGCTTGACCATTCCGCTGCACCTTGCCACCGTGGGAAGGTCAAGCCCCGTCTCAGTCCCCGCCCCCGGGTGGGGTTTTACACATCACCCGCTGGACATTGCCATGGTGGGAAGCTTCACAGTTCAGTCACCGGATGCCCCGGACCCCTAGCCAAGGAGCCTGAGATGATTGCATTTGAAGTGAACGACATGACCTGCGGCCACTGCGTGAGCACGATCACCAAGGCGGTCAAGCAGACCGACCGCGATGCGGTCGTCGCCGTCGATCTCGGCAGCAAGCGGGTGCAGATCGAGGCGAAGGCCGCCGACGAGGCCGAGTTGAAGGCGGCCATCGAAGAGGCCGGATACACCCCCGTCTCGGCCACTGCCGTGGCCAAGGCCGCGCGTCCATCCGGCGGGAGCTGCTGCGGCAGCTGCCACTGAGCGCGATGGATTGATCGAAGTCAAGCGGCCCGGCAGCGTCTTCCAGGAACATGGTGTCATGAAGACCGCTCCTACTGCCCTTTCGAGGCGCGCCCGGCGCCTGCTCGCCATCGCCGCTTGGCTGCTCGGCGCGATCGGCGCGTACTTTCTGCTGACGCGCCACTTTGACCACGTGCTGCAGGCGCTGCCTTACCTGCTGCTGCTGGCCTGCCCGTTGATGCATGTATTCGGGCACCGGCACGGCCACCACGATGCGCACCACGCCCCAGGGAACGCCCGTGACCCAGGCCGCGACAGAACCGGCGACTGATGCCGGTGCCCTGAAGGCCGCCGAATTGCTCTCGACGTTGGGGGCGGCCGTGCTGGGCGCCGGGCTCGCGCTGCTGTGGCCGAGCCTCGCGAAGCAGGCGGTACCGCTGCTCGTGGTCGGCGCGCTGGCGCACGCCACCGGCATGGGACTCAAGCACCGCCTGCAGCTCGGCCAGGCCCAGCCACGCTGGAGTCGCTGGCTGGTGGCGCTGTGCTGGGTCGCGCTGGCGGTGCTCGCGGCCGCACTCGCCTGGCACATCGGTTTCAGATGAAGGGAGAAGAAGAATGGCCCCCCACTCGCACGACCACCCTGGACACCCAGGACACCCGTTGGCGGCGCCCCCCGGCGGCGCCACGGTCTACACCTGCCCGATGCACCCCGAGGTCCGGCAGGACCGCCCGGGCGACTGCCCGAAATGCGGCATGCACCTGGTGCCGGAGGGCGCCGCCGGGTCGGCGACCGGACATGCGCACCACGGAGCTGGCGGCCTGCCACAGCAGGGGGCGGCGCATGGGCATGACCATGGCCACCCCCATGGCCATGGTGCCGCCGCAGCAGCGCGGCCGGCGCCGGCACATGCCCCCGTCACCGCTCCAGCCAGTCCCGGCGCGGTCTACACCTGCCCGATGCACCCGGAGATCCGGCAGGACCACCCTGGCAACTGCCCGAAGTGCGGCATGACGCTGGAGCCCTTGATCCCGGAGGCGACGGCGGACGACGACAACCCCGAGCTGCGGGATTTCACGCGGCGCTTCTGGTGGACGCTGCCGCTGACGGTGGTGGTCACCGTCCTGGCGATGGCCGGGCACCGGCTGGGCTGGATGGACCCGGCCCAGCAGAGCTGGCTCGAGCTGGTGCTCTCGCTGCCCATCGTCCTGTGGTCCGGCTGGCCGTTCTTCGCGCGCTGCGCGCAGTCGTTCCGGCATCGCAGCCCGAACATGTGGACGCTGATCGGCATCGGCACCGGCGCCGCCTTCGTCTACAGCGTCGTCGCCACCGTTGCGCCACAGCTGTTCCCGGCCAGCTTCGTGGCCCACGGGCGCATCGGCGTCTACTTCGAGGCCGCCGCGGTCATCATCTCGCTGACCCTGCTGGGGCAGATGCTGGAGCTGCGCGCACGTTCACAGACCTCCGCGGCGATCAAATCGCTGCTCGGTCTGGCGCCCAAGACGGCGCGGCGCATCGAGCCGGACGGCAGCGAGGCGGACGTGCCGCTCACCCATGTGCACGTCGGCGACCGCCTGCGCATCCGCCCGGGCGAGAAGGTGCCGGTCGACGGGGTCGTGCTCGAAGGCAGCAGCGCCATCGACGAGGCCATGCTGACGGGCGAGCCGGTCCCGGTGACCAAGCGGCCCGGCGACAAGGTCATCGGCGCCACCATCAACACCTCCGGCTCGCTGGTGATGCGGTCGGAGCGGGTCGGCTCGCAGACCATGCTGTCCCAGATCGTGCAGATGGTCGCGCAGGCCCAGCGCTCGAAGGCGCCGATGCAGCGCATGGCCGACCAGGTGGCCGGCTGGTTCGTGCTGGTCGTGATCAGCATCGCCCTGGCCTCCTTCTTCGCCTGGGGCTTTCTGGGTGGCGAGCAGGGCTGGCAGTACGGCCTGATCAATGCGGTGTCGGTGCTGATCATCGCGTGCCCCTGCGCCCTGGGCCTGGCGACGCCGATGTCCATCATGGTGGCGACCGGCAAGGCCGCCACCCAGGGCATCTTGTTCCGCGACGCCTCGGCCATCGAGCACTTCCGGCGCGTCGACACGATGATCGTCGACAAAACCGGCACGCTGACCGAGGGCAAGCCGGCGTTCGACCGGGCGGTGGCGGCGCCGGGACGGTCGGAGGACGAGGTGCTGCGCCTGGCGGCGAGCCTGGACCAGGGCAGCGAGCACCCGCTGGCGCAAGCGATCGTGGACGCAGCACGCGCTCGGCAGCTCGCGCTGGCCCCGGCGCTCGACTTCGAGTCGTCCACCGGCATCGGCGTGCGCGGCCGGGTCGAGGGGCAGCGGGTGGCGCTCGGCAACACGGCGCTCATGGAACAGGACGGCGTGGACGTCTCGGCGCTGCGCGGCGCCGCGGAAGCGATGCGCCAGCGCGGCAGCAGCGTCATGTTCCTCGCCCGCGAGGGGCAACTGCTCGGCATCCTGGCGGTGTCCGACCCGATCAAGCAGAGCACGCCGGAGGCGGTCCAGAGCCTGCACCAGGCCGGGATGCGGGTGGTGATGGCCACCGGCGACGGCCTGACCACCGCCCGGTCCGTGGCCCGGCAACTGGGCATCGACGAGGTGCACGGCGAGGTCAAGCCGGCCGACAAGCTCGCGCTGGTCGATCGGCTGCAGCGCGAGGGCAGGGTGGTGGGCATGGCCGGCGACGGCATCAACGACGCGCCCGCGTTGGCGAAGGCGGACGTCGGCGTGGCGATGGGTACCGGCACCGACGTGGCGATGAACAGCGCCCAGGTGACGCTGGTCAAGGGCGACCTGCGCGGCATCGCCCGGGCCCGTGCCATCTCGCAGGCGACCGTCGCGAACATGCGGCAGAACCTGGTCTTCGCCTTCGTCTACAACGCGCTGGGCGTGCCGCTGGCTGCCGGCGTCCTCTATCCGTTCACCGGCTGGCTGTTGTCGCCCATGATCGCGGCGCTCGCAATGAGCTTGTCGTCGGTGAGCGTGGTGTTCAATTCGTTGCGGCTGCGGGGGACCCGGTGAGCTGCGGGCCCCGTCGCGGTTGCGGCGGGGCGGCGTTGCCCTCTCTGCGAGGGGCCGAAGGGGCTGGCGTTCGCCGGCCCTCTGTGCCACGGCCGCGGCCCCGTGTTGATCCCCATCAAGGCGCGCCGTCGGCTGACGCTTAAGCTGGCACAGACGTTCTCACCGAAAGGAGGAACACATGCCTGCCCCCTTGCAAGACCGGGAGCCGCGGCGCGGCCCATCGAAGTCCTCTGTGGTCTTCGGCCTGTTCGCGTTGATCGCGCTCTTCTTCCTCGTCACCGAGCACCGGGCGCACCTGCTGGGCGCCCTGCCGTATGTGCTGCTGCTGGCCTGCCCAGTGCTGCACCTGTTCCACCGACATGGCGCCCAGGGTCCGAACGACGAGCGGCGCGGGCCCGACACCGGGCCGGGGGGCGCCGGCGCACTCCGAGACATCCACTCGCACCGATCCTAGGGAGATCACCATGAATGTGACCCACCCTCCCGCTTACGGCCTGTGGTCGCTGGTGGTCCTGAACTCGCTCGTGTTCATCATCTTCGCGTTCAGCTTCGCCAAGCCGCAAAGCGGGCGCGATTGGCGTTCGTTCGGTGCCTTCTCGGATTTTTTGGTGGCGCTGTTCACCGAGATGTACGGCTTCCCGCTGACGATCTACCTGATGTCGGGGTGGCTGAGCACCCGGTTCCCGGGCGTCGACTTCATGTCCCACGACGCGGGACACCTGTGGGAGCTGCTGTTCGGCTGGCGTGCCAACCCCCATTTCGGCCCCTTCCACCTCTTCAGCACCCTGTTCATCGTCGCTGGGTTCTGGCTGCTGTCGGCCGCCTGGCGGGTGCTCTGGAAGGCGCAGCGCCGGCACCTGCTGGCCACGACGGGCGCCTACGCGAAGGTGCGGCACCCGCAGTACATCGGCTTCGTGTTGATCATGTTCGGCTTCCTGCTGCAATGGCCGACCTTGCTCACGCTTGCGATGTTTCCGGTGCTCGTCTTCATGTACGTGCGGTTGGCGCTGCGCGAAGAGCGGGAGTCTGAGCGCGAGTTCGGAGAGGCGTGGCGCTGGTATGCGGCGCGCACGCCGCGCTTCATCCCGCGTTCTGGCCGTGCCGACGGGGACCGCCGCCACCAAGCTTGACGCAGGAGGCGGCCCGGGGCGCAGCTGCGGCGCCGTCGTCCAGGCCTGCCAGTGGGTCTCCACCGGGCAGATTTGACCCGCGCCGTTCGGGGCCTGTGGCGCGGCAGCCGCGAGATGCCGCTGGCTTGAGCGGCATCAAGGCTGCGGGAGGCGGGCTGGTTACGCTGGCATTCCATCGGAACTTTCACCGGACCTCTCATGAAGACCATCGCCCGCCCCGTTCCTCAAGCGGCCTGGCGTCTGCTCGCTGCCACCGTCGTCGTTGCCGCCGCGGTTGGCTGGTTCACGAGCGCCCATGCACAGAGCGAGACTGGTTCCGCGACCCAGACGACGGCCGTGCAGGGCGTGACGATGAAGGTCACACCCCAGCCCTTGGCGTCCGGCGCCACCGAGTGGGAGTTCAAGGTCTCGCTCGACGCGCACAGCGGCAGCCTGGACGACGACCTGGCCAAGACCTCGGCGCTTGTCGTCAACGGCAAGGAGATCGCCCCGACGGCCTGGAACGGTGCGGCGTCCGGCGGCCATCACCGTGAAGGCGTGTTGAGGTTTCCGGCGCCCGCTGAGCCGCCCGCCGCCGTGGAGTTGCGCATCCGCAGGGCGGGCGAGAGCGAGCCGCGCGTCTTTCGCTGGGACGCCGCAGGGTTGCGCTGAGCTTCGCCTGGTCGGCGCAAGGGCTCGCGACTGTCGGACATCCCTTTAGGAGCGCTGATTGCTTGGCTCGAAGTCGCGGGATGGCCCGTGACCTTTGAACATTTCAGGAGTGCACATGAACCCTCACCTGACGCGATCGTTTCGTTGGGCCCTGTGCCCGCTCGTCATCGCTGCGGGCCTGGCCAGCGGCGCAGCGCTGGCTCAATCGGCCCCCCACGGCTCCGACCCGATGCACCAGTCCATGATGTCCGGCATGCAGGCCATGCAAGACATGAAGCCGACCGGTGACACCGACAAGGACTTCGCGACGATGATGAAGATGCACCACCAGCAAGCCCTGGACATGGCCAAGGCGGAGCTGGAGCACGGCAAGTCGCCCGAGATGAAGGCCATGGCCCAGAAGATCATCAAGGACCAGACGAAGGAAATCCAGAAGCTGGACAGCTGGCTGGAGAAACAAAAGTAAACCGGACGGCGGCGACCAACGCGTAACGGTCCGCGCGGTGCCTTGCAAGGAACAAGTGGCACTTCTTTGCGCCACCGCAAAGCCCGGCGAGCGCCGCCGGCGCTGCGTTCGGTAAACTGACCGCATGAAGCTGAACAAGGTAACCCGACGCTGGGTGGCGACGCTGCTCGCCGCGGTGTTGGTGTGCCTGCAGCTCGTCACCGCCGCCTATGCCTGCATGGGGACCCCGTCGTCCGAGGTCCTCGCGATGGCGGACATGCCCGACTGCGAAGGCATGTCGGCGGAGGATACCCAGCAGCCGCAGTGGTGCAAGGCGCACTGCGACCGCGACAAGCAGACGGTGAACAGCGCGCCGGTGGTCGACGCGCTGGCCCCGCCGGTGCTCGACTGGCTCATCACGCGCCTGCTGCTGGTGGTGCCGACGCTGGACGGGGAGGCCCTGCCTGCCACCGTCGCGGCGCACACCGGCCCCCCCGACGGCAGCCCACCCCCGTACCTCGCCTTTCTGGTTCTCCGCAATTGAGCCCTGACGCCTCGTGCGCAGCTGCCCTGGCGCAGCCGCGCTGACACGTGCTGTTCGTCTTCTGGGTCATTGTGGAGAACCGTCATGGCATTCCGTCTGGGCGAGGGCTTGGGAGCCCGCCCGTTCGCCGCGAGCGTCGCTCGCGCGCCCCTGCGCGCCGCCGTGGTCGCGGCCGCGCTTCTATCCGGTGTCGTACACGCCGCACCGCTGTCGTTCGAGCAGGCGCTGGCGCTGGCCGAAGAACGCGCCGCCAGCTTGCAGGCCAGGCGGTCGGCGGTCGAAGGGACTCAGCAAGCGCGGGTGGCCGCAGGCCAGCTGCCCGACCCCCAACTGGCCGTCGGCGTCGAGAACTACCCGGTCTCGGGCCCCGAGCGCTTCAGCTGGAACCGCGAGTCCATGACCATGCGCCGCATTGGCGTGATGCAGGAGGTGCCGAACGCTGCCAAGCGGGCGGCGCAGCGCGATGCGGCCGAGGCCGTGGCCGAGCGCGAGCGTGCGATGCTGGAGGCCGACCGGCTGGCGGTGCGCCGTGAGGCGGCGCTGGCCTGGCTCGCGTCGCACTTCGCTGAGCGCAAACTCACCGTCTTCACGGTCCTGGAGCGGGAGAACCAGGTGCTCCAGGACACCCTGGCGGCGCGCGTGGCGGCCGGCACGGCGATGCCCGCCGATGCCTTGATGGCGCGCCAGGAAACGCTGGAGCTGGCCGATCGCCGCGACGAGCTGCGGGCCGACGTCGAGCGGGCACACGCCCAGCTGCGGCGCTGGACCGGGGAGCTGCCGGATCTGTCGACGCACGCCGACGCTCCCACACTGCGGCTGGATCTCGCACGGCTGCTGAGCGGGCTCGACCGGCATGCCGAGCTGCTCGCCTATGCGCCGATGCAGGCGATGGCTCGCGCCGACGTCGACGAGGCGGAGGCCATGCGCCGAGGCGACTGGGGGTGGGAGGTGACCTACGCCAACCGGGACCGCGCCTTCGGCGACATGGTCTCGTTCCAGCTGACCTTCGAGCTGCCGGTCTCGCGCGGCACCCGCCAGGAGCCCCTGATCGCCGCCCGCCGGAAGGCGGTGGAACGGCTGCAGGCCGAGCGGGAGGACGCGCTGCGCCGCGTCCGCGCCGAGGTGGACGCCCAGCTGGCCGAGCTGCAGCGACTGGAGCGCACGCTGCAGCGGCAACAGGGCGCCGCCCTGCCGCTTGCGCAGGAGCGCGCGAAGGTGACGCTGGCCAGCTACGAGTCCGGTCGGACCGATCTCGGCGCCGTGCTCGCGGCGCGCAAGAGCGCCGCCGAAGCGCAGCTGCGTGGCCTGGATCTTCAAGCCCAGGTGATGGCCCAGCAGGCCCGCCTGGCCTACCTCATCGCGGAGTGAGGCCATGACTGCCGACAAGAAGCTTTTTGCCGCCGCCGTGCTGCTCGTCGCCCTTGGAGCAGGTCTGGGCTACGGTGTCGCCCACTGGCGAGGGGAAGCGGCACCCGCCGCGCATTCCGACCCGTCCCACGTCACACCTGCGGCCAGCGCTCCGGCTTCCGGCGACCGCAAAGTGCTCTATTGGTACGACCCGATGCTGCCGCAGCAGAAGTTCGACAAGCCCGGCAAGTCGCCCTTCATGGACATGCCGCTGGTCCCCAAGTACGCCGACGAGGCGCCTGCGGGCGGCGTCGCGGTCGACCCACGTGTCGCCCAGACGCTGGGCGTGCGCACCGCGGTGGTGGAGCAGCAGCGCCTCGCCGCCTCGGTCGAAGTGCCCGCCACCGTACAGCTCAACGAGCGCGACGTGGCGATCGTGCAGGCGCGGGCCACGGGTTTCGTGCAACGGGTGGCGCGGCTGGCGCCGGGCGACGTGGTCGCTCCAGGCGCTGTCCTCGCCGAGCTGCTGGTGCCCGACTGGGCCGGCGCGCAACAGGAGTTCCTGGCGCTGCGCCGCATCGGCGATGAAGCGCTGGTGGCTGCGGCACGACAACGCCTGGTGTTGCTGGGCATGCCCGCCGCACTCATCCAGCAGGTCGAGCGCAGCGGCCAGGTGCAGGCCACCGCTGCGATCCACGCCCCGACCGGCGGGCTGGTGCAGGAGCTGATGGTGCGCCCCGGCATGACGGTCGCGCAGGGCATGAGCTTGGCACGCATCACTGGGCTGTCCACGGTCTGGCTGGAAGCCTCGCTGCCGGAGGCACAAACCTGGGTCGCCCGCGTGGGACAGCCAGTCGAGGTGCAGCTGTCCGCGTTTCCCGGTGAGACGCTGCGTGCCCAGGTGACCTCGGTGCTGCCGGAGGCCAGCACCGAGACGCGCACGCTGCGGGTGCGGGCGGAGCTGCCGAATCCGCAGGGCCGGCTGCGTGCCGGCATGTTCGCTCGGATGCGCTTCGGCGCGCCGGGGGAAGAAGCGCTGCTGGTGCCTGCAGAAGCCGTCATCCGCACCGGACAACGCGCGCTGGTCTACGTCGTCGAGCAGCCCGGCCGCTTCCGCCCTGTGCAGGTGCAACTCGGCCGCGAGCTGGGCGACCGGCTCGAAGTGCTGCAGGGCCTGCAGCCGGGCCAGCACGTCGTGGCCTCCGGCCAGTTCCTGATCGACTCCGAGGCGAGCCTGCAGGGCGTGTTGCAGCGTGAGGCCGGCGCCAGCGCGCCCGCCGCCCCTGCGGCCGCAGCGCCGGCCCCGTTGCCCGCGGCTGCGCTGCACCAGGGCGTCGGCCGGATCGTGGCGCTGTCGGCGCAGGAGGTGACCTTGGACCACGGTGCCGTGCCGAGCCTGCAGTGGCCCGCGATGGAGATGGGATTCACGCTGGCACAGCCCGAGGTGGCGAAGGGCTTCAAGGTCGGCGACACCGTCCGCTTCACGTTCCGCGAGGGCAAAGACGGCTATGACGTGACCCGCCTGGAGCGTGAGCAGCACCAGCACGGAGGTGCCCAATGATTGCCGCCCTCATCCGCTGGTCGGTGGGCAACCGGTTCCTGGTGCTCCTGGCCACGCTTTTCCTCGCTGTCGCGGGCGTGCTGTCGCTGCGCTCGACGCCGATCGACGCGCTGCCGGACTTGTCGGACGTGCAGGTCATCATCCGCACCAGCTATCCCGGCCAGGCGCCGCAGATCGTCGAGAACCAGGTCACCTATCCGCTCGCCACCACGATGCTCTCGGTGCCCGGTGCCAAGGCGGTGCGGGCGTTCTCGTTCTTCGGCGACTCCTTCGTCTACGTGCTGTTCGAAGACGGCACGGACCTGTACTGGGCCCGCTCGCGGGTGCTGGAGTACTTGAGCCAGGTCCAAGGGCGCCTGCCGGCCACCGCGAAGCCCTCGCTCGGGCCCGACGCCACCGGGGTCGGCTGGGTGTTCCAGTACGCGCTGGTGGACCGCAGCGGCCGCCACGACCTGTCCCAGCTGCGCGGGCTGCAGGACTGGTTCCTGAAGTTCGAGCTGAAGTCGGTGGCCAACGTGGCCGAGGTGGCGACCGTCGGCGGCATGGTCAAGCAGTACCAGGTGGTGGTCGACCCGGCCCAGCTGATCGCCTACGGCATCACCCACGACCAGGTGCGCGAGGCGCTGATGAACGGCAACCAGGAGACCGGCGGCGCGGTGCTGGAGCTGGCCGAGGCCGAGTACATGGTGCGCTCGGGCGGTTTCCTGAAGTCGCTGGAGGACTTCCGCAGCATCGTGCTGGACAGCCGCAACGGCGTGCCGGTGCTGCTGAGCCAAGTGGCCACGGTGCAGATCGGCCCCGAGATGCGGCGTGGCATCACCGAGCTGGACGGGGAGGGCGAGGCGGTCGGCGGCGTGGTGATCCTGCGCACCGGCAAGAACGCCCAGTCGACCATCGCCGCGGTCAAGGACAAGCTCACGCAGCTGCAGACCAGCCTGCCTCAGGGGGTGGAGATCGTCACCACCTACGACCGCAGCTCGCTGATCCAGCGCGCCATCGACAACCTGTCGATGAAACTCGTGGAGGAGTTCGTCGTGGTCGCGCTCGTTTGCGCGGTGTTCCTCTGGCACCTGCGCTCGGCGCTGGTGGCCATCATCTCGCTGCCGCTGGGCGTCATGGCGGCCTTCCTCGTGATGCAGCAGCAGGGGCTCAACGCCAACATCATGTCGCTCGGCGGCATCGCGATCGCGATCGGCGCGATGGTGGACGCCGCCGTCGTCATGATCGAGAACGCACACAAGAAGCTGGAGGCCTGGCAGCACGCGCACCCGGGGGAGGACCTGAAAGGCGAAGCGCGCTGGGCGGTGATCACGGACGCGGCCGTCGAGGTGGGACCGGCGCTTTTCTTTTCCCTGCTGATCATCACACTGTCCTTCATCCCGGTGTTCACGCTGGAGGCGCAGGAAGGGCGGCTGTTCGGGCCGCTCGCCTTCACCAAGACGTACGCCATGGCGGCCGCGGCGGGTCTGTCCGTCACCTTGATTCCGGTGCTCATGGGCTACTGGATCCGCGGGCGGATCCCCGACGAGCAGCGCAACCCCATCACGCGCGGGCTGATCGCGGTCTACCGTCCGGCGCTGGAGGGGGTGCTGCGCTGGCCCAAGCTCACGCTGGTGATCGCCGTCGCGGTGTTCGCCACGACCGCCTGGCCGCTGATGCGGCTGGGCGGTGAGTTCTTGCCGCCGCTCGACGAGGGCGACCTGCTGTACATGCCCTCGGCGCTGCCGGGCTTGTCGGCCCAGAAGGCGTCGGAGCTGCTGCAGATCACGGATCGGATGATCAAGACGGTCCCGGAAGTCGAGCGCGTGTTTGGCAAAGCGGGGCGTGCGGAGACCGCGACGGACCCGGCGCCCGTGGAGATGTTCGAGACCACCGTGCAGCTCAAGCCGCGCGAGCAGTGGCGGCCGGGCATGACGCCCGAAAAGCTGGTGGAAGAGCTGGACCGAACGGTCAAGGTGCCAGGGCTGAGCAACATCTGGATCCCGCCGATCCGCAACCGCATCGACATGCTCGCCACCGGCATCAAGAGCCCGATCGGCGTGAAGGTGTCCGGCACGGACCTCGCTTCGATCGACCGTGTGGCCTCCGCCGTCGAAGGCGTGGCCAAGGCGGTGCCGGGCGTCAGCTCGGCGCTGGCGGAGCGCCTGACCGGGGGCCGCTACGTCGACGTGCAGATCGACCGTGCAGCTGCGGCGCGCTACGGCCTGAACGTGAGCAACGTGCAGTCCGTCGTCTCCGGGGCCATCGGGGGCGAGAATATCGGGGAGACGGTCGAGGGCTTGGCACGGTTTCCGATCAACCTGCGATACCCCAGGGAACTGCGGGACACGCCGGAGAAGCTGCGCAACCTGCCTCTGCTCACGCCCACCGGTCAGCAGATCACGCTGGGGACCGTGGCGCGGGTGGCGCTGGTCGACGGCCCGCCCATGCTGAAAAGCGAGAACGCGCGCCCGTCGGGCTGGGTGTACATCGATGTGCGCGGCCGCGACATCGCCTCGGTGGTCAACGATTTGCGACGCGCGGTGGCCGGGAAGGTCGAGCTGGAGCCGGGTGTGAGCCTCGCCTATTCCGGGCAGTTCGAGTACATGGATCGGGCCAACCAGCGCCTGAAGGTGGTCGTGCCGGCGACGCTGCTGATCATCTTTGTGTTGCTGTATCTCACGTTCCGGCGGTTCGAGGAAGCGCTGCTGGTCATGGCCACGCTGCCGCTGGCGCTCACCGGGGGCATCTGGTTCCTCTACCTGCTCGGCTACCACCTGTCCGTGGCCACGGGCGTCGGCTTCATTGCGCTCGCCGGCGTCGCCGCCGAATTTGGCGTCGTGATGCTGCTCTACCTCCGACATGCGTTGGAGGACCGGGCGCGTGCCGGCATGGTGATCGACCGAGACGTGGTGCTCGACGCGATCCGGGAAGGGGCGGTCCTGCGGGTGCGCCCCAAAGCGATGACGGTCGCGGTCATCCTTGCGGGTCTGGTGCCCATCGTCTGGGGCTCGGGCACGGGATCGGAGGTCATGAGCCGGATCGCCGCCCCGATGCTGGGCGGAATGCTGACGGCGCCGCTGCTGTCGCTGTTCGTCGTGCCGGCGGTGTTCTTGCTGATGAATGTCCGGGGGCGTCTCATGTTCGGAGGCGCGGCGGTGTCTCCCGCCCCTTTGCACGGTTCCACGGCTCCATCTCCCGCTGCCTCACAGAGACCGGTCTGAGCCTACGGCTCTCGAAACAGTGCGCGGAGTAGGCATGTGCTCCCCCGAGACCGGTCGACGACATGAAAAAAGACCTCGCAGGAATCGGACTGGCCGAAGCATTCGATGCGCTCATGCTGCTGTGCAAGGACGATCCGAAGTTCCCCAGTGAACAGGGTGCTCGCCACCGAGATGCTGTCCCTGCTGGGTTACCGCACGTCGGTCGCGACGGACGGAGCAGAGGCGGTGGAGCAATGCCGCCGTCGCCCGCCCGGCGTGGTGTTGATGGACGTCCAGATGCCGACGCTGGACGGTCTCAAGGCGACACGTAGGCTGCGCGAGTTGCAATCCAATGGCGAGCTCAAGCGGTTTCCCATCGCGGGGGCTACCGCCTACGCGAGCGGTGCCGATGAGCGGCAGTGCCTGGAATCGGGCATGGACGGCTACTTGACCAAGCGCTCGATCTGCAGGACCTGTCGCTGGAACTGAAGCGGGTGCTTGGCGGCTAGGCCGGGAGCATCCTCGGCACGCATATTGCCGTGCTCCGGCAGCCAACGTGCGGCGAGGCTGTACAACACCTTAAAGTTTGCTTACCAGCTCCCCCACCTCGGCAGTAGATACTGAATAGTTAACAAAAACAGGGAAGCATTCGGACAGATGGATCTCGCGAAGTTGCTTCGCTGGCAACTGGAGGACATCAGCGGCAAAGCGATACGCGCCGCGAAAGCTCCAGTGCACCAGCGAGAAGTTGCACGTCAGGCGCTCGTGCTTGCGGCCGCAGGCCTGGTCGCCGTGCGCGAGCGTGTGCTGGCCGATTTGTCGGCCACCCAGGGAACGCCAGCGCACTGGGGTCGAATCGGAAAGCGATACGCCGCGCTCAAGCACGCTCTCGTCGATCTCGCGCCGCCATGGGGTCAAGGCGTACGGCACGACCAACGGCTGAAACGGTTTCAGAGCACGGTTGCCGCACTCATCACCGCCGAGTCACGCGACGTGTACCCGGTACTCGAGAAGCGCCAGATTCACGGCGGCCTGCAGTTGCTGGAAGCAGAGGTGCAACTGCTTCTGGAGCGGCACGCGGTGCCTGCCGACTATGTCAGCACACGCAGTTCCGAAGAGTTGCTTACCGAGGCGCGCCTGGTGCTGTCGTCCATGCCCCGCGATGCGGGAATTGCACCGGGCGATGACTGAACCACGTAGCGCGTCTACGGCTCCTTGTCCTTTGGCGACGAAACAAGAGGTCCTTCAGCACAGCGCGAATCGGACCGAGTCGGGCGGAAGCTTTCGGAGCTGCAGGTCGTACGGTCGTTGACGAGCGCCAAGCCGTTGAGGGGGACGCGTCCGGCGCGGGCCTTGTCGGACTCACGTCACGGCTTCCCGGGCGCCGAAACCGCGTCTCGGCCGCTGACCGCCAGGCCACTAACTTCCACTAGAAGGGGACGCCGCCGCGGAGGGGGCCGCATCCCGCAGGGTGGCAAGGAGCGAGGTTGCGGACGAGAAACTCAGGTCGTCCAGCTCACGCTCCAGACGCTCGAAGTGTTCGCGGCCTAACGCCTGTCTGAGGTCAGGGCGCATCCGTGCAAACAGGTCGAGCGCAGATAAGTCGCTCGCCTGTAGCAATGCGATCAAACGGCCTACTTTCTCTCGGTCCAGCTGCGCAGCGATATCGCTGGGGAGGGAGCGTCTTGTATACGGGCTGAGATGCTGCGACGAGCTTCGCTTCAATAGATCGAGCTCGGAACGCAGCTGTCGGCGCAACTTCACAAAGCGGTCGACGTCGCCCCGTCCAAGGGCGCCCTCGGCGGCGGTCGCGGTGCGATGCAGGTCCTTGGCTCCTAACAACGACGCGCCTCCGCGCAACCGGTGCATCCTCGCCTTCGCAGCGGTAAGGCGGTCTGGCGTCGCTGAAACTGGCTCATCTATGCGGATATCCTCCGCCTCTGCCAGCAACCGCTTCAACATTCGCAAGAACAGCTCGACGTCGCCATCGAGCCGCTGCCGCACGTCGCGGCCATCTATTCCCTCAATCTCCGGCCACTCATCGTCGTTGCCTGGGGCGAGTTCGGGGCTCGTCGTGCTGACGCTGGCCGTCTCTTCGCGCCGAGGGCCGAGGTGATGCACGATCGCAACCAGCCCTTTAGGGTCGAAAGGCTTGGTGATGAAGTCGTTCATCCCGGCGGCAAGCGCTCGCTGGCGTTCGCTGACGAGCGCCCCCGCAGTCAGCGCAACGATCGGCAGGTGCGTGAGACCCATCTCACCCCGGATGCGGTGGGTCACCTCGATGCCGTCTAGCCCCGGCATCTGTACGTCCATCAGAACGAGGTCTACCGTACTGCTCGCCTCCCTCAGTAACAGCAGCGCGGTCTCCCCGTCGGCCGCCAGCAGAACCCGGGCCCCCGCGCGTTCAAGTATTCCGCGCGCGACCTCCAGATTGATATCGCTGTCGTCGACGACGAGCACATGCATTCCTTTCAGCGGGTTCCGGTCGGGATGGGGCATGGCCAAGGCGCGGCGCGCTTCTGGCTCTGCTGATCCAACGGCGGGGAGGATCCGCATTGGAAGCACCACCGTGAACACGCTTCCGAGACCCAACTGGCTCCGCAGACTGACCTCACCCTGCAGCAGCTCGACGATGCGCTTGACGATGGATAGGCCCAGGCCCGTTCCTCCGAATCGGCGAGTGGTTGATGCGTCGGCCTGCGTGAATGGGGTAAACAGCTTTGCCTGTACGTCGGGTGCAATGCCGATGCCGGTGTCCTCGACGCTGAACTTGAAGATCGCCGTGCCGCTCTCGTCCAGGGCGTATGTGACGATGAGACGCACTTTGCCCTGCTCGGTGAACTTGATGGCATTGGACAACAGATTGGTAAGCACCTGGGCGAGTCGAGCCGCATCTCCGACAACCTGCCTTGGCAGATGAGGCGCATATTCGAACAGGAGGCTGATCTCCTTCTCGCGCGCCGGCACTTCCATCATCTCTTGTAGCTCACTGAGAACCTGGTGAAGATCGAACGGGTTCAGGTCGATGGCGAACTCACCGGATTCAATCTTCGACAGATCCAACACATCGTTGATGACCGAAAGCAGTGATTTGCTTGCGACCTTCACTTTGCGGACGATGCCTTGCTGTTCGTTGTCTAGGCGCGTTTGCTCGAGAAGATAGGTGAGACCGATCACTGCATTCATAGGGGTGCGTATCTCATGGCTCATGTTCGCGAGGAAGTGGCTCTTGGCTACGCTGGCTTGCTCGGCTTTGCGTATCGCGTGCCGCAGCGAGGACTCCTGCAGCTTTCGCTCGGTGATGTCGTGCGCCACCGCCAGGTAACCCCTCAGCCGGCCGTCCTCGTCTCGCATAGCCGTCACCGACAGCGAGACGGTGCGGCGAGACTGGTCTTTACGAACGTAGGTCCACTCTACCGCTTCACCGAGCGTCGACTCATCGAAGAAGACATCGGCTTCACTGATCGTGCGACCTAAACCGAGCGAAAGGTCTTTGGCTCTCGCTTGAACTTGCTCGATATTGTGGAAGCGTAGAAGGTTTCCTTTCCCTACCATCTCATCGCGCGTGTACCCAAGCAGTTGTTCCGCACCGCGGTTGAACACAGTGATCAACCCTGCAGGGTCGGTGGCGATGATAGATACCTCCGTAGCGGACTCGAGAACTTGCATTAGCAGCGACGTTGTGCTGCGCAGTTGGACCTCTGCGTTCTTGGCGGCTGTGATGTCAGACCGGATCGAAATGTACTTCTCGACTTGCCCGTCAGCGCCAAGGAACGGCGCGATCAAACTGTCGACCCAGTAAAGGCTGCCGTCCTTGGCCCGGTTGCACACTTGACCTCGCCATGGCTTGCCCGAGCTGATTGTTCGCCACATGTGGCGCCAGAATTCTGGCGGATGGACGCCGGAGTTGACGACGCGGTGATTCTTTCCGATCAACTCCTGTCGGGTGTAGCCGCTGATTCGGCAGAAGCCCTCGTTGACGTCGGTGATCCATCCGGCCGCATCCGCGGCAGAGAAGATGCCGTGGCTCTGCAGCGTGCTCAGCAGCGCCTCGTTTTCTCGGATGACTGCAGCGAGCTTTGCCTTGTCTTCGACCTGCTCCGAAATGTCCTGCACCAGCTCATAGAAGCCACGCGCTTGTCCGTTCACCATGTCCGGCACGCAGTAAGTCATCGTGTGCCGAGGAACCGTGCTTCCCTGGCGAAGAATCCTTCGCTCGAAGCGCTGCGGTTGGCCGGTGAGAACAGCTTGGACCCGGCGATCCCACTCCGTGCCCTCATCACCGCCGACCTCCGCAAGCGAGCGAGAAGGCAATTGCTCTGCCCCCACACCGGCCCACTCGCAATATGCGCGATTCGCAAACCTTAGACGCTGGGCATGGTCCCAATACCCGATGGCCGAAGGCACCGAATCGAGGATGTTTTGAAGGTCGCGGCGCGCACGTTCCAGTTGATCCGTCCGCTCCCGCACCAGCTGCTCCAGTCGTTCGTTATTGTTCAGGATGGTAGCTTCGGCGGCCTTTCTGTCCCTGATGTCTCGTACGGTGGTCGCAAAGCCGATGAGTTCCCCTCGCGCGCTTCTGACGGGGTAAGCGGACACGGATACGTCGATCGGAGAGCCGTCTTTGTGGCGGTGCATGGTGTCGAACGGCTCAATCGATTCGCCTTCGAGTGCACGTTGGATAAACCCTCCCCCCTCCTGCTCGGACGCGGACGGAAGCAGCAGGGAGGTGAAGTTCCTTCCCAGTGCTTCGTTGGGTCCATATCCAAAAAGGCGGACTGCCCCCACGTTCCAATCCGTGACGATCCCTTCCCGGTCGGTGCCGACGATTGCGTCATGCGAACTGCCCACGATGGCCGCTCTGCGAGCCCGCTCGCCTGCGTAAAGCTTCCTTCGTTCCCAGCTGACGAGGAGGTTGTAGACCAGTATTGCGAGCAACGAAGACCCTGCAATCCCCGCAGCCGCAATCTCACCAGTGGCGAACTTGGCAGTGCGTTGAATGAACATTGGGGATGCATGCAGTTCGGCCTCCCACTCCCGGCCGTAAAGCGAGAGAACAAGAAGGCGAGAGATATCATGCTGCGCGGACGAGTTGGTGCGGATTGAGCTGAAGAACGCCTCCTCATTTGGTCCTCGTTCTTTCAAAGCGAGCGCCACCTCTCCGTTCGCGAAGTCAAAATCCGCGAGTATCTCGTCGATGACCAACGGCGCGTACATCCAGCCGACCGTCGCAGCCTCTCTCGCACCCTCGGTATCGGTGGGCAGGTTGGTGCGGTACAGGGGCAGTAGAAGAAGGAACGAGCGCTTCGCCTGCCCGGACGCTTGCACGAGAGTAATGGGCGCCGTCAGCACTGCGTCGCCGGTCCGCATGGCACGTTCGGCAGCTTCCCGCCGATTTGGTTCGGAGGCGATGTCCAAGCCAACCGATGCTGCATTGCGCTCTACCGGCTCCACGTACTGCACCACGTAGCGAACGCCTGTGTTAGGACCAAGCCCATGGATTCGAAAGTCGGGCGTGCCATCAGCCCGGTTGGTGGCAACAAACGCCGCTTCTTCTGATTGCGGCACCCTGCGAATCAGGCCAAAACCCCTCGCACCGGGAAACTCCTTCTCCAGTTCCCGGCTCTCGATGTACTGACGAAACGTGCGGCGATTGATGCGGTCAGCGCCTACTGCCGAGACCACCGCCCGGGCTCCTCCCAACGCGTACTCGTATGAGCGCAGTCGCTGTTTCAGCTCGGCCATGACACGCACTGCAACGGCATCGAAACGAAGCTGCGCCTCTGTCTTGACCTCCCGAACGTGCAGCATGGCCAACAGGACGCACAGCGCGATGCCAGCCAAGAAGGCAAGCGCTGCGCCGGTAGCGGGTGCCGGGCGCCAACGGGCAGTCTTTATCCCTGCTTCCATTGCTTGTGCCTCGGATGTACCGCTCCGGCGACGGCGGCCACTTCGCACCGTCAGTCCTCTACATTCATTTGAACTGCGACCGCACGTCCTGCATTCTTGGCTGCATACAACGCCCGATCAGCCGCAAGGAGCAGGCTCTGCGATCCGCACCCCAGAGCAGCGTATCCAGAGTTGCGAGCCTCTTGCGGGACGCGGTGGCGCGGCTCCTCGAAGGTGGCAACGCCGACGCTGATCGAAACGCGGCCGCGCGGCGACGCCGCTTCGTGCCTGATCTGAAGCTCGTCGACTGCCTGAATCACTCGCTGCGCCACGTGCAGCGCGCCGTCCTCCGCCGTCTCGGGCATCAGCATTGCGAACTCCTCTCCGCCGTAGCGGGCGAGCAGGTCGCCCGGCCGGCGCAGCTCGCGTGACATTGCTTGCGCCACGTCTTGCAGACACTTGTCTCCGGCGGCATGGCCGTAGGTGTCGTTGAAGCGCTTGAAGTGGTCGACGTCGATCAACAGCAGCGATATTGGCTGCACCGACCGCCGCGCACGGCGCCACTCGCGGGACAGGACTTCATCGAAATGTCTTCGGTTGCTTACACCGGTCAGCCCGTCCGACTTGGACTCCCTTCTGAGGAGATCGGACATCCGTTTCAGGCGAAGCTGGGTATGAACTCGCGCGAGTAGTAAAGCCGGGTTGATCGGTTTGGCGATGAAGTCCGCGGCGCCCAGTTCGAGCCCGGCAACTTCCGTATCTGTGTCGCTGTGGCTCGTGATAAAAATAATCGGTACGCTTTCCAGCGCCGGGTCTGTTTTCATCGCCTCGCACACTTCGAAGCCGGTCATACCAGGCATCTCCGCATCTAGCAGCACCAGATCGGGGGCCGCACTACACGCGAGCGACATGGCCTGCTGACCACTTTGTGCAAATCGAAGCGCGCCCACGCCTGAAAGCATTTTCCCGAGCGCCCTGATCATATTGACATCGTCGTCTACGAGCAAAATATTCGGTCCATCCATGATTTCTTTCCCGGCGCGACAACGAGGAAGGATTAAGGGAAACCCGCCTGCCGTCCACTCCTTCGGATGATCCTGCAACCCATCGTTCCTCTCGGCGGCACGTGACCGCACACGAGCGCAGCAATCTAGGGGCCCAAGCGGGGGATAAGATAGGGCTGGCCAATGCCTCGGCGCGGAGCCGCGGTCTCTGCAAGGCCCTGTGCGTCAGCGGTAGTCAGAAGGCGTTTTTTTGGGCGCGCAACTGTCCCATGAGTCGCGATATATGCGCGTGCGCGCATGGCTTTGCGGTGAGAAGCGTCGACGCGCTGAACACGGAGGCCGGGATGTAGATGCTGCCGCAGGAGCATCGCCCCCTCGCTGGTAGCCGCCCGACGGCGCGCCTGAGACTTTCGCCGCTCAGCGATCAGTGCCGGTGCACGGCCGACACTTCGTCAGCATTACACGCTCACGCCCATACCGCCGCGGGCCATGACGACAGGCTGAGCTAAGCCTGCGCCTCGGTTAGCGAGGAGGCGACCCGTTGCTGGCCCTTCCCTGTATGGGCAGGTCTCTTTATCCTGTCCCCGTGGCAAGGCCGCAAAGGCGCCTGCCTGAAGGTGCTACCAACACCCCAGGCCGGCTAACCACAACCAACTTACTCGGAAGTTAATCGTGGCTGATGTCAATCATAGGCCGGGCGAAGCATTGCCCACAACAACCAGGCTGGAGAAGAACGAGCGCTACCTGAACGTCAACGGCGCGTTCCTCCCTCATGACCGGACCCGCCAACCGCCGGGTACACCTGATATTCCAGTGCCGTGGGTTCGCCTGCGGGGGAAATGGCTGAGGGAGGCGGGCTTTGAGGTCGACGCGCAGGTTCGCGTGCGCATCATGGCGGGGTGTCTGGTCCTGACGACCGA
>NZ_JAPFBW010000042.1 GCF_026153205.1 Aquabacterium sp. A7-Y
TGCGGGAAACTGCCGCAATCGCACCACTCGCGCTACCGGATGGCGCGAGTTCGAAACGCCTCCACCCAATGTTCTCGTACCAGTAGGCGTCCTGTACCGACCCGTTGGGCCCAACCCACCAGACCTCCATGCTCTCCGGAATGCGCGACACAGCAGTAATCGCCCCCCCCGCGCTACCGGGCGGTGCCAGCTCAAAGCCGTTCCAGCCAATCCCTTCGTACCAGTAGGCGTCCTGCACCGAGCCGTTGGGGGCAACCCACCAGACCTCCATGCTCCCCGGAATGCGCGAGACTGCGGTAATCGGACCACTCGCGCTACCGGGTGGGGCGAGTTGGAAACGCCTCCAGCCTACATTTTCGTACCAGTAGGCGTCCTGTACCGACCCGTTCGGTCCAACCCACCAGACCTCCATGCTCCCTGGGATGCGGGAGACAGCGGCAATGCCGCTGCTTAACAATGCACTGCCAGGCGGTGCGAGCTGATATCGCCTCCAGCCCCCACCATCTTGGTACCAGTATGCCGCCTCGACTGAACCATCGCGTCCGACCCACCACAGCTCCATGCTGTTGGGCACGCGCGAGACGGCGGCAACGCCGCTTCTGAGGGACGCGCTTTGTGACCCTGCCAATGTGAAGGTGCCCCAGCCTGGCGCCAACTGCTGCTTTACGTCGTCGCCAGCAAAGGAGGGACTGCAGAAGGCAGCTGCGGCCACAGCAGCAATAACGGGCACTGCACATATGCGCAGCAATGTACGGAATGCGGTAATCATTGGTGCCTCCCACTCTTTCGCCAAGAACCTCCAACACGGTCGCATCATCAAACGTGCGGAGGAGGTGACAGGGAGCAATTGAGCGCTTGCTGAGCGCAAGTTGAAGTTAACCCCCTGCCCTCACAATTTCAATGTGCCAATTGGCGGGGTCACCACGCGACAGTCCTTCCACACTTAGCTTATGCGCCACAGTCGCCGCCCCAGTGTGCAGCCACCGATGCCACGTCACCGGGCTAGTGCATGGGTAATACCCATCCATGGTTGCCGCCGTCCAAGGGCGGTAGGCCCGAATCAACGCTGCCTGCTGCTGCCTTGGCAGTGCCTCGATCGCCGCATCCAGCTCGCGGAAGTCTTCATGGCTGTAGCCGGTCGGCTCAAAGCTGCCCACCGAGCGGCTGTGCGTCACCCTGAACATCGACGACACGGACGGGTACCCCTTGCCACCAGCGAGCACGTGGGCACGGCCCCACCGGCACAGCATGGCGTCGAGCCATTCGGGTTCTACAGTTGCGCGTCTGCTCATGCGTTCCTCTTGATCGCTTTCGCTTCCTTAATCCGCTCCGCCCAGTGCTTCACGCGCTGGCGCCACTGCTCCAGGTCTGTGCCGAAGACCTTGTGCAGCGCAAGCCGGTAGATCTCCGGTACGTCCTTCAGGCCGGCTGGGTTCACTTTCTCTGCCGCGAACCATGCAGGCCCGTGCGCCACAGCTCGTGCCTCGCACTCTCGGCACCCAGCGCGATAGGAACCGGTGAGCACGTTCCCGGCTGCATCAACACATGCCGCGCACAGGGCCTTGGTCATCGCTGCCTCCATCACGCACTCCTCGCTAAGAGGTGGCCTGCATACAGCTTGCGGATCGTCTCGTTCAGGCACGACAACTCAGTCTTTTTGGTGAGGAGCCACATCCGCCGTTGGCCGTGAAAGCCGTTGATGCTCCCCCTGTGACAGTCCTCGCACAACGGGATCACGGTCAGGTGCTGGCCCTGCTCGATGTGGTGCGCCTCGCTCGGTCCCGGCACGCCACACACCGAGCAGGGCAGCCCCTTCACGCGCTGCAGGTGCGCCAACTCAGCGCACGTGATCGCCTTGGCGTTCTTGGTTTTCATGTGATCCTGCCCGCGCCTCAGGAAGTTGTTCGCCCTGCTTCTGCGCCAGCGTGGCCACGGAGGCTTTGAGCCAGCGGTGCCACGTCACGGAGCTGATGCAGGGGTAATACTCGTCCATGGTTGCGGCTGTCCAGGGCCGGTAAGCCCTCATCAGCGGTGCTCCTGGGCAGCACTGGGTCTGCTCTCTCGGTGGCGGCGAAGCGGGTTGACTGCAGCGAGCGTGACAAGTGCGCCGTTGCTTGCACCCATGTCCGTCGCTCGTTGAGCGGACGCCGCCGAGGTGGCATTGCTATGGGGATGTCAGCTTCCCCCTGACCACCAACTACGCGAGCTAGATGTCACACGGTGTTGGCTGATCAGGCAGTAGCGCTAACAAGCCGTCGCCGCATTGACACCTGCTCACAAACCAAGTATGCGCCCGAGCACCATCGGCAGCACCGCCTTCGACAGGGAAAGGGCCTCAAACCATGGTCACACTGTCTGACGCAGAGCAGGCGCGTATCCGAGCCCTGCTGCAGCGCTTCAATTTGACCGGCGCTGCCGATCTGCTGCTCGAACACGCGCAGCCTTGCATCATGTTGCTGCTTCATCCGGACCAGTATTGGTCCATGCCCAGTCGTCCTGATGGCAAGGACGAGTATGACGAGGACTTCTTGATGCAGATCGCTCTGGCCGACATGCCCCAGCTGCCTGGAAGCCCGTTGCCGGGTGATGGCCTGCTGTATGTGTTTCAGGACATCTATTGCGAGATGTATGTCGACTCCGTCGAAGTGCACTGGGGCTCTACTTGGCCGTCTTCACGGCCGCGCCCTGCGCCGCCTGGTTTGCCGCCTGCCACCTCGGCGGTCATCAACCACGGGAAGCGGTGCATCTTTCCGCTGCGCGGCGTGATCGGGCTCGACGTGGCGCCCAAGGCCCAGCACGACCACGACGTGATCAGTGCTGTCGAGGCCCGTCTGGATGAAGGCCGATGGTCCGACTTCGAAGACCCGAATTCGATCTACGCGCGCGTGCTCAGCTTTGCCGCCCGCGCCTTCGACGCCGAGTTAGATGCCCACCTGGCTTCCGGCGCTTCGGAGCGTTATTGGTGGCATGCCGGTCAGTTACTGGGCCGAGCCAACTACAAAAATGCGATCCTTGCGGCGATGGTCGCGCGCGGTGAGTTCAATCTTATAGGCGACTTCCACTATCAGCGGAAACACCAGGCCGAGATCGACCGCGAAGGCGCGGCCTGGCCACTGCTCCTGCAGATCGAGTGCAACCCGGCTACCGGCTACTCCGCCGGGTGCGACATGGCGCCCCTGCTCGTGATGCGTCATGACGATGGACAGCGCCCATGGCAGCGCTTTGATCGTCTCGTCGCCTCGGTAGCGCCCTGACCTGGCGGAGGGATTCATTCAACGTCGTCTCAAACACTACACTGACACGTCCAAAGTAACGACAGTGGTTCAAAGGCATCCGTCTCCCGCCTTTGCTGGTCTTGTCAAGCGACAGCGCCTTTCCCGGTGGCTTGCCCCCACCGTGCAGCGACTGTCTCTGCTGCCGTATGCAGCCAGCGATGCCACGTCACGGGGCTGGTACACGGGTAATACTCATCCATCGTTGCCGCCGTCCAAGGCCGATAAGCCCGAATCAACGCTGCCTGCTGCTGTCTCGGCAGCGCCTCGATCGCCGCCTCCAGCTCGCGGAAGTCTTCGCGGCTGTAGCCGGTCGGCTCGAAGCTGCCCACCGAGCGGCTGTGCCTCTGCATGAACATTGGCGATACTGACGGGTAGCCCTTGCCGCCCGCGAGCATGTGGGCACGCCCCCAGCGGCACAGCATGGCGTCCAGCCACTCAGGTTCCACGGTTGCGCGTCTGCTCATGCCTTTCCCTCGATCGTTCGTGCTTCCTTGATCCGCTTCCCCCAGAGCATCACGCGCTGGTGCCAGTGCTCCAGGTCCTTGCCGAAGACCTTGTGCAGTGCGTGCCGGTAGATCTCGGGCGCGTCCGCCAGGCTGACCCGGTTCGCCTTCTCGGCCGCGAACCACGCAGGCCCGTGCGCCACAGCTCGTGCCTCGCACTCTCGGCACCCGGCGCGATAGGAACCGGTGAGCACGTTCCCGGCTGCATCAACACATGCCGGGCACAGGGCCTTGGTCATCGCTGCCTCCATCACGCACTCCTCGCTAAGAGGCGGTCCGCATACAGCTTGCGGATCGTCTCGTTCAGGCACGACAGCTCCGTCTTCTTGGTAACCAGCCACATGCGCCGCTGACCGTGGATGCCGTTGAAGCTCCCTCTGTGGCAGTCCTGGCACAGGGGAATCACAACCAAGTGCATGCCCTGCTCAATGTGGTGGGCCTCACTCGGCCCCGGTGCCCCGCACACGGAGCACGGCAGCTCCTTCACCCGCTGCATGTGGTCGGACTCCGCGCCCGTGATCGCCTTGCTGTTCTTCGTCCTCACGCGTCGAACTCTCCCAGGACTGCTTCGATCGCTTGATCGCGCTGGCTGGCAGGCAGCTTCGGCCACAGCGTCTTGCACGCGTGCGCGGTCCGCAGGAAGTCGACGGCGGCGAGGTGGAACTCGCGCATTTCGTTCTCGGGGCACTTCGTGTAGCTGATGGACTTCGGCACCGGGATGACGCCGCCCTTGGGCCCCGGATACCAGTCCACGAAGCCGGCGCCGACCTTGAGCCAGTCCCGGAAGGCCTTGAAGTTCGGGAAGCGCTCCTGTGCCTTGAACACGGCCTGCTCCACCGCCATGTGCATGCGATGGAACGGCCCGCAGCGCTCTCGGTCCATGCGCAGCTGGACCATCTCGCCCGGCTCTGCCTGCAGCAGCCAGTTCCACAGGCGCCGCCAGGCGCGGCGGTCTTGGTCACCCAGGCCGTCCACGATGCCGAACAGCACCCGACGCACTGTCTGCAGCTCGACGTCCGTGAGCGGCACTCGCTCGTGTTTGGTGAGCAGGATGTCGGTCATGGTGAGCTTCCTTCTTGTGGGGGGTTAAACGGGGACGCAGCCTGGCGCGCCGCCAGGCGGTGGCTCGGCCAGTTGAAGGTGACCCACGACGCCGTCTCGCGCACCCGGTCATAGGCGCGTGCACCGATGCACTGTTTGAGGCCCTCGCGGTCCTGGTTGGTGAGCAGCAGCGTCGGCATCGCATCGCGGTAACGCCGGTCGAGGACGTCGAACAAGATCGTTTGCTCGCCGTCGGTGCCGTACTGCACCCCGACCTCGTCGATGACAAGCAAGGGCACGCGGCCGAACTCCCGCAGCAGCTCAGCCTCGGAGCGCTCGGCATCACGCCGCCAGGTCGCCCGGATCGCGCGGATCAGGCCCATGCACGTCGTGTACAGGCCCACGTGGGCCGGCAGGATGGCCTGTAGGATCGCCCCGGCCAGATGGCTTTTCCCTGTGCCAGGCAGGCCGGCGAAAACCAAACCCTTTCCACCGCGCAAGTGCTCCCCGAACTGGCGGGCATAGTCGCGTGCTGCCTCCAGGGCGCGACGCTGGGCCGGCGTCTCTGCATGGAAGTTGTCGAAACCGCGCCCCTGGAACCGCCTCGGTATCGCGGCGGTTTCCAGCATCTCGGCCAGGCGCTGGCGCTCGACCTCGGCTCGGCGCCGCGCTTCGGCCTCGCGCTCCGCGGCGTCGCGCTCCTCGGCGCACACGGGGCACTTCGACCAGATGCTGCCGAGCAGGTGACGGCTCCTGTAGGGACCGTGCGACGGGCACGCAGCAAGGCGGCCGTTCGTCACGGCATCAGGTAATCGATCCATCTTCGTTGATCCCTTCGTTGTAGTCCAAGGTATCAAAGCCGCTGTGCATCACCCTGGGCCTGGAGCCAGAGGCGGGTGAGCGCTGCCCTGCGCGGTGCTTGCAGGCGCCCTTGAGGAATGACGCCGGATCGGCAGGCCGCTGGAGGACCGCGGCACGCACGGCCTCCAGCACCACGGCGTCGCCGTAGTCCTTGACCAGCTTTCCGACGAAGCTGCCGCACTGCGCCGCCGGTAACCCGCCCTGCACCAGCAGCGACTTGCCGGCGCTCCACAGCTCGTCCTTCGTCAGGTCTGAAGACGGCTTCGACGGCCCGCCGTCCGTACCGTTAGGTACGGAAGTATTTGTATTGGGTATGGGATTGGGAGCTTTCACTTGGGTTAGCTCTGGGTTCTTCGCAGAAACCGGCTGGGTTTCCGGCGGGTTCTCAGTTGCTTCCTTCACGGGTGCCTTCTTCGGTTCCGGCTGGGTTTCCGACCTCGCCGGCCGTCCGCCCAGGCTGCCGTTGGCGCGAGCGCGCGCAGTGATGTCCTGGGCCTTCTGGATCTCCTCCTCACAGCGGCGCTGACTCCACCCCGTCTCCGTCAGCGTGAAGAACTCCTTCAGCACACACTCGACCGCTCGGCGTTGGGCTGTGGTGGTGGCGCGCACCAGGCGGCAGGCTTCTGCGATGTCGCTCGGGATGCGCTGCTCGCGCCGGTAGTACAAGTCGAGCAGCCGGCGATAGGCGCAGTCCTCCAGCCAGCTGAGGTGCGCCGTGCCGGTCAGGTAGTCGCCGATGTGGTGCTGGTAGTAGTTCATGCGGCTTCGATGCAGAAGGAAGGGACCACAGCGGCGCTCAGTAGCGACCTGCGCGCTGGTACTTGCGGAAGTCGAAGGCGCCCGCGCGCATCGGGATGGGCCTGCCCGGTGCCGGCTGCTCATAGGCGGGCGACGGGCAGATCTGCACCTGGAGGCCGTGAGGCACCACCACTGGCAGATGCGCCGGCAACACCGAGGGCAAGCGGGCTGGTTTGGCAGCGGTGGGTTTGCTGTATCCGAGCATCCATGCCTCGCCGTGCTCCTGCTTGGCGAACCAGCGGGTGACCCGGTACGCCGCCGCCACCTGGATCAGCTCGCCTTGCTGGGCAAGCTTGCGTAGCGTGCTTCGACATTCAGTGGGCGTGCGACCGGTGATCGATGCGGCCTCATTGGCACTGACCCCTCGTCGGCGGTTCGCGGCCTTGAGGAGCTGCAGGATGTGGTGCGGGCGCGCCCGGCGGGCGCTGGTCTTGGCGTGGTTCATCGCGATGAATCGGTGCTGTTGAAAGCGGGCAAAGCGAGGCCATTACCCCTTGGTCAGGCCAAGGGGCGGGTGCACGGTGTCGATGAGGAAAGGGCCGCTTATCCGGCTGCTTGATCGGCCCTACTACTCGGTGGCGAGGGGGCTACGGCCAGAGAAGCAGCGTTCGAAGAGGCGGAGCGGGCGATGTCTCCCAGCTCGGGACGCAGCTGCAGGAAAAACCGCTGCCACGCCTTCGGGATGCCCTTGCGACGCCACTGGCTCACCGCCTGCGGCGAGATGCCGCAAAGCCGCGCGACCTCACTCGGCCGCAAGTAGATCTGCATGAGGTGGTCGAATTTCATACCAAATTTAAGCATGCTTTTTCGATTGAAGCAACCATGCTTGTTGGCGCGTGATGTAAGATTGCTTTCCATGCAATATGGTGAACGGCTCCAACTCGCCTTGAACTTGGCAGGACAAACGCGGGATGCATTGGCAAAGGCGCTGGGTGTGTCCGTTCAGTCCATCGGACTGGTAATCAATGGCCAGACCAAAGCACACACGGCAGAGAACTGCGCCAAGGCCGCTGCCTTCTTACGTGTGAACTTCTTTTGGCTAGCGACCGGCGTGGGCGAGCCCCGCCCTGCCGGTGGCCTCGGAGAGCTGAACGCCGATCCGTCCTCGCCGTCAGGAATTACCAGTACTACTCGGGAGGCGCCCCCGATAGACTTGGACAATAACTACAACTATCCTGCTGTGCCTCTCGTCAAGTTCAAGTTAGCTGCCGGTGTCTCCGGCTTTGGAGTGGAGTACCTCGACCGAGAAGCCAATCCCATCGTCTTCCGCAAGGATTGGTATGAGAGCCGGGGTCTGAGTCCCAAGCGCCTCTACGCCACCACGGTCAGCGGCCAGAGCATGGAGCCCGGCCTGTGGGAAGGCGACACCGTCGTCGTCAACACCGAAGACACGCGCCCCGCCGACGGCTGCGTCTTCGCTATCAACTACGAAGGTGAGCTGGTGATCAAGCGCCTGATGCGTGACGAGGGCGCCTGGTGGCTGGTCAGCGACCATGCCGACCAGCGGCGTTATCCACGCAAACGCTGCCATGACCAGACCTTCATCCTCGGCCGCATCGTTCACAAGCAGAGCGAACGCCTCTAGCGCTTTCGCACGCGCGATCTGCTACTTCACCTTCCATAAAAGCATACTTGCTTGACGCGTTGACGCGTGCTTTAATCTCGCTTCCTCGAAACTAAAGCGGGAACGAAAGCATGCTCATGCGAGCGAGGGAGCCGATACCCGAGCCGGTCAGCGAGTGGGAACTGGAGATCGAGATCGGCCGCCACTTGCGCCGCGTCACGACCGTGGACCTGCTTGACGAGCTGGTAGATGCCGAGGCGTCCCTGACGCACGCCATCGACGCTGGCAACCCTCTCGTGATCGGCAAGATCGTTCTCGACGTGCGCCGCCACCTCGCGATGCGCCGCGCCTGCTACTGGCTCTACAGCGGCGAGGTGCAGCTGGCAAGCGTGGCCGATGTGGCTGCTGCCGCGCTCATCTGCGGGCGGTCCTGATGCGCCCTCTCCTCTCCGACCTGGTTGCCGCTGTCCTGACCGTCATCTTTGTGGTCGGCTGCACCTACGTCATCGTCTTCTCGTGAACCCGCTCGCTACACTTCGGAGACCTGGGTGAGTCTGTTCAAGCAAGCCGTCAATACGCAGGCCTTCCTGAAGGCCGGCATCATGGGATTCGCCGGGGACGGCAAAACCTACACCGCCAGTGAGCTGGCGATCGGCCTAGTAGAGCTGATGCGGGCCCGCAAGCTGCCCGTCGGCGACCGGCCGGTGATGTTTCTCGACACCGAGACCGGCTCCGATTGGGTGAAGCCGCGCTTCGATGCCGCCTCAATCCCCTTGTTCACGGCCAAGACCCGGGCGTTCGTGGACCTGCTGGCTGCCGTGCGCGAGGCCGAGGCAGCGGGCTCGGTGCTGCTGATCGATTCCATCACCCACTTCTGGCGCAACCTCACCGAGGAGTACGCCGAGCGGCATGACCGCAAGCGCGGGCTGGAGTTCGAAGACTGGGCGTGGCTCAAGGCCGAATGGGGCCGGTTCACGGACCTCTTCGTCAACAGCAAGTGCCACATCATCATGTGCGGCCGAGCTGGCTACGAGTACGACTTTTTCGAGAACGACAACGGCAAGAAGGTGCTGGAGAAGACCGGCGTCAAGATGAAGGCCGAGACCGAGACCGGCTACGAGCCCTCCATCCTGATCCTGATGGAGAAGCACCAGGAGCTGCTGGACAAGGGCGGGAAGCGGGTCTGGCGGACCGGGACGGTGCTCAAGGACCGGTCCACCAAGATCGACGGCCGCAGCTTCGAGAACCCGACGTTTGAAGACTTCATGCCCCACATCGAGTCCCTGAACCTCGGCGGCGAGCATGTGGGAGTGGACCTGGCACGCACCAGCGCTGAGTTGTTCTGCGAAGCCGGCGAGCCTCGCTGGCAGAAGGACCGGCGCATGAAGGAGATTGCGCTCGACGAGATCGCGGAGCTGCTCAACAAGCATCACAGCGGGAGCACACAGGAGGCGAAGAAGTTAAAGGCCGAGCTGCTGGAGCAGGTGTTCGCTTCGCGCTCCTGGGAACGCATCAAGACCTTCGACTACGCCAGGGTGTCGGCTGCCCGCAATGCCCTGTGGCGCGAGCTGGAGGGCAAGCCCTACGCGTGGCCGAAACCTGCAGAGGCAGACGATGAGCAGGGCTGCCTTTGCAAGACGACGGATTGCAATGAGAAGGAAGCGCGGCTATGACCATCGACGCACTCACTGCGGAGCAAGTTGCACCAGCTCTCGGCTGCGAGATCGACACGCTGAATGAGCTGGCCGCGAGGCGTCGGGTTCCGGCGGTCAAGTTCGGCCGGTCATGGCGCTTTCCAGCGGCAGCCATGAACCAGTACCTGGTGGAGTTGGCTCTGCGGCACGTCGAGCGGCCGGATGGTTCCGGTACACCGACTAGAAAGGCAACGCCAACAGTCATCCTGGTACCGAAGCCCGCAAAGCAAAAAATCAAGCTTCCTGATCTCACCCGAGCTGTGCGCGTAGGATGAGAGGACGCTCGACCTGATAGAGCGCGTCCGACGCGTCAAATTACTGCAAGCGTTCGGCCATCCCCGACTTGACCGATCGATCAGTTCGGACAAGCTAAGCTGACGTTTTTGCGTGAAGGTTGAGCAAGTGAAGGGAGTGATCGAATTGTTGGGGCAGCCGTTCGCTGAGATTAGGGCGCATGGATCGCTTGGCGGCTATCCCCTAGAGACTGAGGACATCGGCGATCTGAAGTATGTGTCTATCCCCCAACAAGGGATCTCACTTGTCCTCGGCGCTGGCGAGGAGGTAGCCACTGTACAACTGCATCGTAAGGGGCACGAGGGCTATATGCAGTTCAGTGGCGAGCTTCCTGCGGGCCTCGCGTTCTCGATGTCGCGTCAAGCTGTGCGCCAGTTGTTAGGCCCACCAACCAGGCAGGGTGAACGGCAGATTCTCCCCGTTCTCGGGCGGAAGCCGGCATGGGATAGCTACACCGGTGATCACCTCCAACTTCATATTGAGTACACCGACGACGAGCGAGAAGTTCAGTTGGTTTCCATCGCCGCCTCGTAGCCGTATACGCCCGACAGTGCCCATCCCAGCCGAGCTGCGGCGCTAGAGGATCTGTCGAGGGGCGGCCGATCGGTCGGGTATGGCAGGCGCGCCGGAATGAGTTCATCCTCAAGCTACAGCCCGAAGACGAGCTCTGGTATTGGGGGTACTTTCCGCAGCCGATGACAGGCGGGGCCGGATACTGTGTCGTTCGTGGCGGCTCAAGCGTTGCATGGATCGCCACAGAGCGCAGTTGACCACTTAAGCTGTAGGCGCCGCCAGCTAGCAGCATCCCACCAAAGCGTCGTGCCCTGCCTCAGCCAGACGCATACCGTGCAGAAGGTTGAGAGGTCGGCCACGACAAGTGCGACACTCAGTCAACAATCCTGGAGAAGCGCATGGAGTGGCTCGAACCGTGGTCTTCAACCGAAGGGATGGAGGACACGTACCGTCGCGCCTTCTCGGACCAGCTTGCTAAGGAAATCAGCCCCGGTCATGAGTTATACGGAAAGCAGGTGCGATTGATTGCGCGAGGGAATGGAGATGACGCGCTCTTCGAGCTGCTTGATGGAACTGGGCGCGTGGCGGAAGTTCATCTTGTCTGGCAAGGGCGTCAAACGCCGCCTTGGCCGTCGTCCGCAATCTTCCCCAGCCTTGAAGATTGGAGGATGGCACGCATGATCCCAGAACATCGAGAATGGATCGATGACGATGACTGATGACGAAACGGCCCGCCCACCATCCTCGTTCGCGACGTGAGCGTCCGGGCAAGACGCCTTCCCCGGACGTTCACAGCGCGGCCCGTACGGTCCCAGTAGTTCATCGGGAGATCCCCGTGTCGCTCGGATACGAGTCAACGCCGCATGCGTCGCGAGCCAAGCTGTGCAACAGGAAAGCAACGCGCCCCCAAGCCCCGGGGCAGACCACGAGTTCCAGCCGGGACGCTCAGTCCGAGAGGAAGCTGGCCCAATTGACGGCCTGCAGGCTCAGCGCCAAGAGCGATGCGCCGATGGCCGCACGCCGGAGTCGCTCCCGTTTGCCGCGTCCGCGCCACACGGCCCAGACGCTGCCGAGTGCCACCAGCGGTAGGAGCAGCAACGCCAAGAAAAACAGGTAAAGGAGGGCGAGGACATCGGCGGCCTGGTACAACGAGCCGAAAACCGGGATGCGGGCGGGACTTCGGTCGGCGTACCAGCCTTCCCAATGCGCGACGTACGCCGTGTCGATCAGCAGCGGCCCCCACAGCCAGGCCAAGCACGCGACGATCATGCCGACCGCTCCAGCCCCCTCTTGCTCCTCACGAAAGAACGCGGCGAACGTGGCGACCGCGAATGGCACACCGGAGACGAACAAGGGCAGCATGCGGCTGTAACTCGCACTGCCCACCATTTCCGAGGGGCGGCCCCACACCCAGGCCATCTGCACGACGCTGTAGGTCAGCAGTGCTCCGCACAGCCAGCTCGTTGCATTCGGCGACAAGCGCCGCGGCCAGTGCCGTAGCCGCAGAAGTCCGAAGCCCATGATGGCGAAGTACACCAGGGCAAAAGCGACTTGGGCCACCATCAGTTGCGGAACCGCTTCGTCCCATGGAAGAAACCATTCCGGAACGACGGCATGCACGCATTCCAAGGCTGCAAGCACGCCACCTAGCACGAAGAGAATTCGCATCAACCCAACCAGCGAGGGACTGCGTTGACAGCAGCATTCCTGGCCCAAAGGGCGCGGAGATTACCACAAGAGCGCGAGACGGGCCATGCTTGTGGTGAGCCCGAAGCCCCTCCTCGAACTCGCCACATGCCACGGGAAGGCCTGCAAGTCTCTCAGTGAGACTGCGCCCACTCGGCTGCCGGCAGTGGCACGCTGAGTGAGTGCATCCGCCCGTCCGGGTTGACGAGTCCCACGGGGAAACGTCACGGTATCGGCAGCACCGCCGAGGCCCGCATCCCTTCTTCAAGACGGGATCGCCGGACGCATACTTTGCGACTACGCGCTCCCGAGCAGAGCTGAAGACGGAACGGCTCCCAGCCCTCGGGCAGGTCACCGACGCTGCTTACCACAGCTTTGCCGCCAGGTCGGAGCCCCGGAGCGATACGTAGCGCATGAAGGTACGGGGGTCCTTGTGCCCGGTGATTCGCATTACCTCTTCCGTTCGAAAGAGCCAGCTGCCGGTCTTGTCCGGCAACAGTATCCACCGGCAAGTCGCCTCGTGTCGCAGGTCGTGCTCTGTTAGGTCGGCGCACTGTGCGTACTCGAACGCCCTGCTAAAGGCCCTGCTTAGGTAGCTTGTCACCTGCTTCAGCTCCTGCTTGTCGTCAGAGCCGTCCCACCACGGAAAGATCGGCGCGCTGACCCCGCCTGCAGAGGCGGCCTCCCGGGCGCGCCGCTCCAGCATCGGGTAGAGCGAGCGGATGATGGGAACGTCCCGGCCTACCCCAGTCTTCGAGCGCTCGACATGAACGACCTTGTGCTCAAGGTTGATGTCACCGGCGCGGAGCCGGTAAGCCTCTCGCAGCCGGAGTCCCGTATTCACGATGAGCAGGAACAGCTCTAGGAGCGCTTCGCCATCGGGAAGCAGCAAGGCCCGTTCGCGGTCCTCGCGTTTTTCCCCCTTCAAGGCGGCCACGATGCGCACCTCCTCCTGAGGCGTCAAGCGCCGATCGCGCTGCACGTCCTCTTTGGCCTTCTTGGCCTTCTCGCCCTCCTTGTCTTCGGTCGCGGCGAGCTGTTTGCGTTCGTGGTCGTTGTAGGTCGAGTAGTTCTTTGGCAGCAGCCGCAGCGGATTCGCCAGGGGCTGCCCGCCGGCTTCTGCAGTGCGCTTGAGCCACCAATCCAACAGCCTGGCGAGGGCACCGACACGTTTTCGGATGGTCCCGGGCGCCAGGTTGTGCTGCAGCTTCAGGGCTCGCACCCAGGTCTCAGCCCAGGGATAGCTGATGTCGCTCGACCGAACCCCGCCGATCTGCGAGAACAACAGCTCCAACACCTCCGCATCGAGGTTGCTGGCGGGCTGAGTGTTCAGGTACTCGCGAATCAGCTTGCCGAGGGTCGGCACGCTCGCGCGCGAGCGCTCCGCCATGAGGTCCTGGGGCACCAGCCCTTGCGAAAGGAGCGCTTCCAGCTGCTCGCCATAGTTGCGGGCCGCTACTTCTGTCTCGAAGGTGGCGGTGAAGATGCCACGGGGCAGCATCTTGCTCTTGACCCGCAACTCGAACTTGGACCCGCGTGCACGAACAGTTGCCATGGCGTGCGCCCTCCCCGGCGCATCGCGATGATATTCGCGTGGACGGACAAACCGAGCGGATCCCGGGTAGCTTTGCTACCCGGACCGGGTAGCAACGAGGCGTTTTGAAGCCCAAAACGAGAAACGGCCCCAAAGGGCCGTTTTCTAACTCGTTGAATTTCTCGAATTTTTTGGAGGCGGAGGCCGGAATCGAACCGGCGTGGACGGCTTTGCAGGCCGCTGCATAACCACTTTGCTACCCCGCCAGGGGTCCGGCGCATTCTGCATCGTTTCCGACACACTCGCCAGAACAGGAACCCTGTTCAACGAAAAAGGGAAGCTGCAAGGATCCAGGATCGATGACGCTTCCCTTTAGAGATTCTGGAGCGGGAGACGAGTCTCGAACTCGCGACCTCAACCTTGGCAAGGTTGCGCTCTACCAACTGAGCTACTCCCGCATCGCCTTCGCCCCCTCTCGGGCGCGCAAGCCGCTCTCTCTCAAGAGCTTCAGCGTTTAGCTTTGATCTGAATTTTCGTTCAGTCTCTACGTTGCGCTGAAGCTCGCAGTATATGACGAAATCTTCGGGGTGTGCAAGCAGCACCCCGAAGATTTTTCCTCAGTGCTTCAGCACGTCGGAGGTCGCCTCTGTGGTGGCGGCCTCCTTGGCCGCCGGTTCGACTTTGGCAGGCTCTTCCTCGAGCAGGGCCGTGGGCATCGCTTCGAGTGCCACTTCCAGCACCTTGTCGATCCACTTGACGGGCACGATCTCGAGCTGGCCCTTCACGTTCTCCGGAATGTCCTGCAGGTCCTTGACGTTCTCCTCGGGGATCAGCACCGTCTTGATGCCGCCGCGGTGGGCCGCCAGCAGTTTTTCCTTGAGCCCACCGATGGCCGTGACCTCACCTCGCAAGGTGATCTCGCCGGTCATCGCGACGGTCGCCCGCACCGGGATGCCGGTCAGCGCCGAGACGAAGGCCGTGGTCATCGCGATGCCCGCACTCGGGCCGTCCTTGGGGGTGGCACCGTCGGGCACGTGGATGTGGATGTCGCGCTTCTCGAACAGCTCGTCCTTGATGCCCAGGCGCCGCGAGCGGCTGCGTACCACGGAGCGGGCTGCCTCGACGGACTCCTTCATCACGTCGCCCAGCGAACCGGTGCGGATGATGTTGCCCTTGCCCGGCATCACGGCCGATTCGATCGTGAGCAGGTCGCCGCCGACCTCGGTCCAGGCGAGGCCGACGACCTGGCCGACCTGGTTCTCCTTCTCGGCCATGCCGTACTGGTAGCGGCGCACGCCCAGGAAGTCGTTCAGGTTCTCTTCGGTCACCTGCACGCGGCCTTCGTACTTCTTCAAGGTCAGGCCCTTGACGACCTTGCGGCAGATCTTGGAGACCTCGCGTTCCAGCGAGCGCACCCCGGCTTCACGCGTGTAGTAGCGAATGATGCCGCGGATCGCACCTTCGGTGACCTCCAGTTCCTCGTCCTTCACCCCGTTGTTTTTCATCTGCTTGGGCAGCAGGTAGCGCTGGGCGATGTTGACCTTCTCGTCCTCGGTGTAGCCGGACAGACGGATGACCTCCATCCGGTCCAGCAGCGCCGGCGGGATGTTGAGCGAGTTCGAGGTGGCGACGAACATCACGTCGGACAGGTCGAAGTCGACCTCGATGTAATGGTCGCTGAAGGTGTGGTTCTGCTCGGGGTCCAGCACTTCCAGCAGCGCGCTGGAGGGGTCGCCTCGGAAGTCCATGCCCAGCTTGTCGATCTCGTCGAGCAGGAACAGCGGGTTGCGCGTGCCGACCTTGGTCAGGCTCTGCAGCACCTTGCCCGGCATCGAGCCGATGTAGGTACGACGGTGGCCGCGGATCTCGGCCTCGTCACGCACGCCGCCCAGCGCCATGCGCACGAACTTGCGGCCGGTGGCGCGGGCCACCGACTGCCCCAGCGAGGTCTTGCCGACCCCCGGGGGGCCGACCAGGCACAGGATAGGTGCCTTGACCTTGTCGACGCGCTGCTGCACCGCGAGGTACTCGAGGATGCGGTCCTTGACCTTTTCCAGCCCGTAGTGGTCCTCGTTGAGGACTTCCTCGGCGTGCTGCAGGTCGTGCTTGATCTTGGTCTTCTTGGCCCAGGGCAGGTTGACCAGGGTGTCGATGTAGTTGCGCACCACGGTCGCCTCGGCCGACATCGGCGACATCAGCTTGAGCTTCTTCAGCTCGCTGTCGGCCTTCTTGCGGGCTTCCTTGGGCATGCGGGCGGCTTCGATCTTCTTCTCGAGCTCCTCGAGATCGGCGCCCTCCTCGCCTTCGCCCAACTCCTTCTGGATGGCCTTGACCTGCTCGTTCAGGTAGTACTCGCGCTGGCTCTTTTCCATCTGGCGCTTGACGCGACCGCGGATGCGCTTCTCGACCTGGAGGATGTCGACCTCGTGCTCCAGCTGCTCCAGCAGGCGCTCCAGGCGTTCCGAGACCGAGAACAGGTCCAGCACCGCCTGCTTGCTTTCCAGCTTCAGTGGCAGATGGGCGGCGATGGTGTCGGCCAGGCGGCCGGCGTCGTCGATGCCGGCGATGGAAGTGAGGATCTCGGGCGGGATCTTCTTGTTGAGCTTGACGTACTGGTCGAACTGCTGCGTGACGGCGCGGCGCAGTGCCTCGATCTCGGGGGAGCTGTCGGCACCCGGGGGCACCGGCTTGACCTCGGCGACGAAGTGCTCGCCGTTGTCGTCGATGCGCAGGGTGGTAGCCCGCTGCAGGCCTTCGACCAGGACCTTCACGGTGCCGTCGGGCAGCTTGAGCATCTGCAGGATGCTGGAAACGCAGCCGACCTCGAACATGTCGTCGGACTTGGGCTCATCCTTGCCGGCGGCCTTCTGCGCCACCAGCATGATCTGGCGCCCGGCTTCCATGGCCGATTCCAGCGCCTTGATGGATTTGGGACGCCCCACGAACAAAGGGATCACCATGTGCGGGAACACCACCACGTCGCGCAGCGGCAGCAGCGGCAGTTCGATGGGATCGGGGGGCAAAACGGGATGTCCAGACATCGCTACCTCTCTTTCTCAGACCGATCTGAGGTCTGAGACTTCGTTTACAAGACTCGCTCGCACAGCCGCCCCCGGGGCAAGGGGCGGCCGCTCTCACGCACTCGCCTTGGCTTGCTCGCGATAGACGAGCAATGGTTTGGTGCTTTCCTCGATGGTGTGCTCGTCCACCACCACTTTCGCGACGCCGTCGAGAGCCGGCAGGTCGAACATCGTGTCGATCAGCGCCTGCTCCATGATGGAACGCAAACCGCGTGCCCCCGTTTTGCGGGCCAGGGCCTTGCGCGAGATGGAGGCCAGCGCCGACGGCCGGATCTCCAGCTCGACGCCGTCCATGGAGAACAGCTTCTGGTACTGCTTCACCAGTGCGTTTTTCGGCTCGGTGAGGATCTGGATGAGCGCGTCCTCGGTGAGCTCGCCCAGCGTGGCCACCACCGGCAGGCGGCCGACCAGCTCGGGAATCAGGCCGAACTTGATCAGATCTTCAGGCTCGACCTCGCGGAACACTTCCGAGATGCTGCGCTCGGCCTTGGTCTTCACCGTCGCGCCGAAACCGATGCCCGACTTCTCGGAGCGGTTCTGGATGACCTTCTCGAGACCGTCGAAGGCGCCGCCGCAGATGAACAGGATATTGGTCGTGTCGATCTGCAGGAAGTCCTGGTTGGGGTGCTTCCGGCCGCCCTGCGGCGGTACCGAGGCCATGGTGCCCTCGACCAGCTTCAGCAGCGCCTGCTGCACACCCTCGCCCGAGACGTCGCGGGTGATGGAGGGGTTGTCCGCCTTGCGCGAGATCTTGTCGATCTCGTCGATGTAGACGATGCCGCGCTGCGCCTTCTCGACGTCGTAATTGCAGTTCTGCAGCAACTTCTGGATGATGTTCTCGACGTCCTCGCCCACGTAGCCCGCCTCGGTGAGCGTGGTGGCATCGGCGATCACGAAAGGCACGTTGAGCAGGCGCGCCAGCGTCTGCGCCAGCAGCGTCTTGCCCGAACCGGTCGGTCCGATCAGCAGGATGTTGCTCTTAGCGAGCTCGACATCCTCCTTCTTGCCGTTGGCGCCCATGTGCTTCAGGCGCTTGTAGTGGTTGTAGACCGCCACTGACAAGGTGCGTTTGGCCGCGTCCTGCCCGATCACGTACTGGTCCAGGATGCCCTTGATCTCGGAGGGCACCGGCAGATCGCCGCGCGCGGCCTTGGCGTCGGCGCCGTCAGCCGGGACCTCGTCCCGGATGATGTCGTTGCACAGGTCGATGCATTCGTCGCAAATGAACACCGACGGACCCGCGATCAGTTTCTTCACCTCATGCTGGCTTTTGCCGCAAAAGGAGCAGTAGAGAACTTTCTCGCTGGAGGAGCCTTTTTTCTCGGGCATGGTCTCGGAGGAAGCTGGGAGTTAAGGAGGATGATAAGTCAAATGAAAACAGGGCCTTGTCGGCGAAATAGGCCCCGTTGTGCGTCTTGTTTTTCGGCTCTTGGCCGGCGCGGCGACGCGGCCGCGCCCGACGCTCCCTGCTGAATAACCGCTCGGGGACTAGGGTTCCCCGCGAGCGGCCCCGGCCATGGCCTGTTCAGCCGCGCTGTTCGAGCACCTGGTCGATCAGACCATAGGTCTTCGCTTCGTCGGCCGCCATGAAATAGTCACGTTCTGTGTCGTTTCGGATCTTATCCAGCGACTGCCCGGTGCGCTCGGCGAGGATCTTGTTGAGGTTTTCACGCAGGCGCAGGATTTCGCGCGCCTGGATCTCGATGTCGGTCGCCTGGCCCTGCGCGCCGCCCAGCGGCTGGTGGATCATGATGCGCGAGTTGGGCAGTGCATACCGCTTGCCCTTGGCGCCGGCGGCCAGCAGGAAGGCGCCCATGCTCGCCGCCATGCCCATGCACAGGGTCGAGACGTCGGGCTTGATGAACTGCATGGTGTCGAAGATCGACATGCCGGCGCTGACCGAGCCGCCCGGGGAGTTGATGTAGAGCGAGATGTCCTTGTCAGGGTTCTCGCTCTCCAGGAACAGCAGCTGGGCCACCACCAGGTTGGCGGTCTGGTCGTTGACCGGGCCCACCAGGAAGACCACCCGCTCGCGCAGCAGGCGGCTGTAGATGTCGTAGGCGCGTTCGCCGCGGCCCGACTGCTCGATGACGATGGGCACCATGCCCAAGTTCTGCGTATCCAGTGCGCTCATGGAGTCCTTCCAGTCCTTCCGGTCGTTCTTGATCTGGGATCTGAGGGTGAATTATGAGGGGACAAGCCCCGGCCCACAGAAACGAAAGGGGCGCCGGACCTCGCCCGGCGCCCCTTCCTCGGCAGCGGAGACGGGAGCTCAGGCGCCCATCAGCTCGTCGAACGCCAGGGCCTTGTCGCTGACCTTCGCCTTGGCCAGCACGAAGTCGGTGACGTTGTTCTCCAGCACCACCGCCTCGACCTCGGCCAGGCGCTGGTTGTCGCTCAGGTACCAGCGCACCACTTCCTGGGGCTTCTCGTAGCTCTGGGCCAGCTCCTCGATGTGCGCCTTGATCTGCTCGGGCTTGGCCTGCAGCTCGTTGGCCTTGACCAGTTCGGCCACCACCAGGCCCAGGCGCACGCGGCGCTCGGCCTGGGGCTGGAACACGTCGGCCGGGATCGGCGCGTTGTCGGCATCCTTGACGCCGCGGTTTTTCAGGTCGGCGCGGGCGCCGGCGACCATGCGGTCGACCTCGTTCTGCACCAGCGAACGGGGCAGTTCGAGCTCGGCAGCGCTCGACAGGGCGTCCATCACCGCGCTCTTGTTGCGCGCCAGCACGCGGAACTTGACCTCGCGCTCGAGGTTTTTCTTGATGTCGGCGCGCAGCGCATCGAGCGAGCCCTCGGGGATGCCCAGCGATTCCGCGAAGGCTTCATTGACCTCGGGCAGCTTCTGTTCCTCGATCTTCTTCAGCGTCACCAGGAAGTCGGCTTCCTTGCCGGCCACGTCCTTGCCGTGGTAGTCGTCCGGGAACTTGAGCGGGAAGGTCTTGGAGTCGCCCGTTTTCATGCCGCGCACGGCCTTCTCGAACTCCTCCAGCATGCGGCCTTCGCCGAGGATGAACTGGAAGTCCTCGGCCTTGCCGCCGGCGAAGGGCTCGCCCTCGATCTTGCCTTCGAAGTCGATCGTGACGCGATCGCCGTCGGCGGCGGCCTCGGCGGCCGGACGCTGAGCGAAGGTGCGGCGCTGCTTGCGCAGGATCTCCAGGGTCTTGTCGATCGCAGCGTCGCTCACTTCGGTGGAGACGCGCTCGATCTCGACCTGGCTCAGGTCACCGATCTTGACTTCGGGATAGACCTCGAAGGTGGCGTCGAAGGACAGCTGGCCCTCGGGCGCGCCTTCCTTCTCGGCGATGCGGGGCGCGCCGGCGACACGCAGCTGCGCTTCGGACACGGCCTGGGCGAAGGCCTCGCCGACCTTGTCGTTCATCACCTCGTACTGCACGGCATAGCCGTGGCGCTGGGCCACGATGCTCATCGGCACCTTGCCGGGACGGAAACCATCGGCCTTCACGGTGCGCGCCAGGCGCTTCAGGCGGGACTCCACCTCGTTGTTGATGAGGTCCGCCGACAGCGTCAGCGTGATCTTTCGTTCCAGTTTGTCGAGGGTTTCAACAGTCACGGCCATGGTGATCTCTCTCGTTTAGTGTGGTGCGCGGGGGGGGACTCGAACCCCCACACCATTGCTGGCGTCAGGACCTAAACCTGGTGCGTCTACCAATTTCGCCACCCGCGCGCTATTCCGAACTTCTGAACATCGAAAGGGGAGCCAGGGCTCCCCTTTTTAGGTTGTGCGGCGAACCGGCTATTTTAGCCCGGCGCGGGGGCCTGTCCGCCAGCCCCGGACGGTTTGACACGGAAGCAGGCCGCGTACATGGCCGGCAGCGCGAGCAGCGTGAGGGCGGTCGCGACCACCAGGCCGCCCATGATGGCGACCGCCATCGGGCCCCAGAACACGCTGCGCGAGAGCGGGATCATCGCCAGCACCGCGGCCGCCGCGGTCAGCACGATGGGCCGGAAGCGCCGCACCGCGGACTCGACGATCGCCTCCCAGGCCGGTACGCCGCGCTGGCGATCCTGCTCGATCTGGTCGATCAGGATCACCGAGTTGCGAATGATCATGCCCATCAGCGCGATCACGCCCAGCATCGCCACGAAACCGAAGGGCCGGCCCAGCAGCAGCAGCGCCGCCGCCACCCCGGCAATGCCGAGGAAGCCGGTCACGAAGGCCAGCAGCGAGCGCGAGAAGCTCTGCAGCTGCAGCATCAGCAGCGTGAAGGTGATGAACAGCATCAGCGGCATGTTCGCGAAGATCGAGCCCTGGCCCTTGCTGCTCTCCTCCGCCGTGCCGGCCAGCTCGATGCGGTAGCCCGCCGGCATGCGCGCCTGCAGCTGCTGCATCTTGGGCCACAGGGCACCGCTGACGGTCGGGCCCTGCACGCCGTCGGCCACGTCAGCCTGCACGGTGACCGCGAAGTCGCGGTTCTCGCGCCACAGCACGCCCGGCTCCCAGGCGTGGGTGATGCGCGCGATCTGGGTCAGCGGGATGGAGCGGCCGCTCGCGGTCGGCAGGTAGGCATTGCCGATGTCGGTGATGGCGTCGCGCTCGTCCCGCGGCTGGCGCAGCACGATGTCGATCAAGCGGTCGTTCTCGCGGTACTGGCCGATGGTGGTGCCGGAGAGCACGGTGCGCGAGGCCTGGGCGATGCTCTGGCTGCTGACGCCCAGCGCGCGTGCCTTGTCCTGGTCGACCTCCAGGCGCAGCACCTTGACCGATTCGTTCCAGTTGTCGTTGACCTGGCGGGCGTCGGGGTGGGTGCGCATCAGCGCCTTGGCCTCGTCGGCCCACTTGCGCAGCTCCTTGACGTCCGTGCCCATGATGCGGAACTGCACGGGATAGGGCACTGGCGGGCCGTTGGGTAGCAGCTTGACGCGGCCACGCACCTCGGGGAACTCCTCGGCCAGCAGCTGCGGCAGGCGCTTGCGCAACACCTCGCGCTCCTCCAGCGAGGCCGGCAGCACGATGGCCTGGCTCACATTGGTCTGGGGGAAGATCTGGTCCAGCGGCAGGTAGAAGCGCGGCACACCGCTGCCGACCCAGGTGGTGACGCTCTGCACCCCGGACTCCTTCATGACGCGCGCCTCGAAACGCCGCGCCACCTGCTCGGAGGCCGTGAAGCTCGCGCCCTCGGGCAGCCACAGGTCGACCAGGATCTCCGGCCGGCTGGAATCCGGGAAAAACTGCTGCTGCACGCGGCCCATGCCCGCCACGCCCAGCGCCAGCGTGCCGACGGTCAGTCCGATGGTGATCCAGCGGTGCTGGACGCACCAGTTCACCAGCGAGCGGAAGCGCGCATAAAAGGGCGTGTCGAACAGCTCGTGCGCCTCACCCGGCTGGCGGGCGTGGGTCCTGAGCAGCAGTGCGCCGATGTAGGGCACGAAATAGACCGACACCAGCCAGGAAATCAGCAGCGCCGCGGTGGTGACCGCAAAGATGGCGTAGGTGTATTCCCCGACGGTGGACTGCGCCAGCCCGATGGGCAGGAAACCGACCGCGGTGATCAAGGTGCCGGTCAGCATGGGCATGGCCGTCACATCGTAGGCGAAGGTGGCCGCGCGCATCTTGTCGTAGCCCTCCTCCAGCTTGCGCACCATCATCTCGACGGCAATGATCGCGTCGTCCACCAGCAGGCCCAGCGCGATGATCAGCGCTCCGAGCGAAATCTTGTGCAGCCCCACCCCCCAGTACAGCATGGTCACGAAGGTGATCGCCAGCACCAGCGGGATGGTGATGGCCACCACCAGGCCCGGCCAGATGTCGATGCGCAGCGGCCGGGTGTGCAGGCCCAGGCTGATGAAGCTGACCGCGAGCACCACCACGACGGCCTCGATCAGCACCTTGACGAACTCGCCCACCGAGCGCGAAACCGCCGAGGGCTGGTCTTGCACCTGGCTCATCTCGATGCCGGCCGGCAGCTCGCTGCGGATGACAGCCGCCGTCTCCTTGAGCCGTTCCCCGAGGTGGATGATGTCGCCGCCCTTGGCCATCGAGATGCCCAGCGCGATGACCTCGCTGCCCTGGTGGCGCACCTTGACCTGCGGTGGGTCGACGTAGGCGCGCCGGATCTCCGCGATGTCGCCCAGGCGCAAGGTGCTGGCCGAACCCGTGGCGGCGTTGGTGGCGCGGATCGGGAAGGCGCGCAGTTCCTCGACCGAGTTGAACTGGCCGCCGATGCGCACCTGCAGGTTGTCGCTGCCGGCCTGCAGCACGCCGCCGCCCTCGACCGCGTTCTGCGCGCCGAGCTGGGCGATGACCTGGTTGAAGTCGATGCCCAGCTGGGCCATGCGGCGCTGCGAGATCTCGACAAACAGCTTCTCGTCCTGGACGCCGAAAAATTCCACCTTGGCGACGTCGGGCACCTTGAGCAGCCGCTGGCGCACGCGCTCGGCGTGCTGACGCAGCTCCTCGTAGCTGAAGCCGTCGGCCGACAGCGCGTAGATCGAGCCGAACACGTCGCCGAACTCGTCGTTGAAGAAGGGCCCGATCACGCCCTGCGGCAAGGTGCCGCGCATGTCACCGATCTTCTTGCGCGCCTGGTACCAGACGTTGGCGACCTCTTTGGGTGGCGAGGAGTCCTTGAGCTGGAAGATGATCAGCGTTTCGCCGGGCTTGGCGTAGCTGCGGATCTTGTCGGCATAGGGCACCTCCTGCAGGGTCTTCTCGATCTTGTCGGAGACCTGCTCCGCCATCTGCTGCGCGGTCGCGCCGGGCCAATAGGCCCGCACCACCATGGCGCGGAAGGTGAAGGGCGGGTCCTCGTCCTGACCCAGCTGGAAGTAGGCCGCGAAGCCCAGCACCACCAGCACCACCATCAGGTAGCGGGTCAGCGCGGGGTGCTCCAGCGCCCAGCGGGAGATGTTGAAGCGGCCGGGGTCCCGGTTCTGGTCTTGATGTTCGTCCACGTTGGCTCCGCCGCTCAGTTGCCCTGCTTGTCCGCCGGCTGCGGTGTCGCCGCGACCTGCGCGCCCGCCGGCACCGCAGCGGCCGCCTGGACGCCGCGCTCCTGGTAGAGCTTGACCTTCTGGCCCGGGGTGAGCACATGCACGCCCGCGGTGACGACCGTCTGCCCGGGCTGCAAGCCGCCGGCGATCAGCACCTCGTTGCCTTCGGCACCGGCGACGCGCACCGGCTGGGACTTCACCGTCATGGTCTGGCGGTCGAGCAGCCAGACGGCGCTGCCCGACGGGTCCTCACGCAGCGCCGACAGCGGCAGCCGGGTGCCGGCCGTGGTTTGCGGCAGGTTCACCTGCACGCTGGCGGTCTGGCCGAGCTTGACCTCGGGCCGGCCGATGTCGGCCTTGACCAGATAGGTGCGGGTGACCGGATCGGCCGACGCGGCCAGCTCGCGGATGCGCGCCGGCAGGGACTGGCCTTGGTCACTCCAGAGCCGTACCTGGAGCGTGGCGCCCTGCTCCGCCAGCTGCTTGAACAGCGCCACCTTGTCCTCGGGCACCGAGAACACGACGTCGCGCGGGCCGTCGTGCGCCAGGCGCAGGACCGGGGTGCCGGCCGCCACGACCGCGCCCGGCTCGGCCTCGACCGCCGTCACGACGCCGCTCGCGTCGGCCACCAACGCGGCGTAGGCGGCCTGGTTGCCCTGGGTGCTGGCCTGCGCCTGGGCCTGCTGCAACTGGGCCTGGGCGGACTTGAGCGCGGTGTCGCGCCGCTCCAGCTCGGCCGAGCTGATGAAACCCTGGTCGCGCAGTTCCTTGAAGCGCTTGTAGTCCGCCTGCGCCTGGTCGAAGCTGGCCTGCGCGGCCGACAGAGCGGCCCGCGCAGCCTCCTGGCCGAGACGCAGGTCCTGCGGATCCAGCTGCGCCAGCACCTGACCGTTCTTGACGACGTCGCCCAGGTCGACGCTGCGCCGCACCATCTTGCCCGGCACCCGGAAGCCCAGGCGCGACTCGGTGCGAGCCCTCACCTCGGCCGCGTACTCCAGCTTGGCGGCGGCCGTCGCCGAGGCCACGGTCATCGTCCGGACCGCACGCACCGGTTCGGGCGCAGGCGCGGGCTTGGAGCAGCCGGCCAAGCCGAGGGCAAGGACGAGCGTGGCGAACAGAGGCGGATGAAGGGTGCGCATGGAAATCCTCGAAGGCGTCGGTCCCTGCTTTTTCGCGTCCGCCCCGGCCCGTCAAGGCAGGACGTTTTCTGGCGCAGGGATCACATTAACTGACTGACCGGTCAGTAATGTATTTAGCTTTTTGAGGAGTGTCAAACGTGGCAGGGCCCGGATGGCACATCAAATGCCTCCCGCGACACCGGGTTCGGAGCCCAGGGTGGAAAATGCCCGCCCGTGAGCGTCAACCACTACGAAAACTTCCCCGTCGCCTCCGCGCTGTGCCCGCCGCACCTGCGCCCCGCGGTCACGGCCATTTACTGGTATGCGCGCACCGCCGACGATCTGGCGGACGAAGGCCAGCGCAGCACCGCGGAGCGACTGGCCGATCTGGCGGCCTACCGGGTCGAGCTGCAGGCCATGCTGCGCCAGGAGGCGCCGGGCGAGCGCTGGCGGCAGGTGTTCGCCGGGCTCGGGCCGGTGCAGCGTCAGTTCAGCCTGCCGCCGCAGTTGCTGGAGGACCTGCTGAGCGCCTTCGAGCAGGACGTGGTCAAGCACCGCTACCTGCACCAGGAGGAGTTGCTGGACTACTGCCGCCGCTCGGCCAACCCGGTGGGCCGGCTGCTGTTGCACCTGCAGGGCATCGACGACGCGGCCGCGCTGGCGCAGTCTGACGCGATCTGCACCGCGCTGCAGCTGATCAACTTCTGGCAGGACCTGAGCATCGACACCACCCGCGACCGTCTTTACATCCCGCTCGAAGCCTGCCGGCGCCACCAGGTGCCGGCCGGCTCGCTGCTGGCCCGGCAGGAAACCCCTGCCACACGAGCGCTGGTGCGCGAGATGGTGGAGTGGGCGCGCGAGCTGATGTGGCAGGGTGCGCCGCTGGCCCGCCGCATCCCGGGGCGCTTCGGCTGGGAGCTGCGCCTGGTGATCCAGGGCGGGCTGCGGATTCTTGAGAAAATCGAGGCCCTGGACTACGCCACCCTGCAACGGCGGCCGGTGCTGCGCGCCTGGGACGCTCCCGTGATGCTGTGGCGCGCCCTGGCTGTGCGCGCGCCGCGTCCCCTACACTCTGACGCCCCGAGATGACCCCGGAACAATACGTACAAGACAAGGCAGCCGCGAGCGGGTCCAGCTTCTACTACGCCTTCCTGTTCCTGCCACCGCCGCGGCGGGCGGCCATCACCGCGTTCTACGCCTTCTGTCGGGAGGTCGACGATGTGGTCGACGAGGTCGCCGACCCCCAGGTGGCGCAAGCCAAGCTGCTGTGGTGGCGCAAGGAAGTGGCACAGGCTTTCGGCGGCCAGCCCACCCACCCCGTGATGCAGGCGCTGATGCCCCATGCAGCGCGCTACGGCATCGAGGCGGGGCACCTGCAGGCGGTGATCGACGGTTGCCAGATGGATCTGGAGCAGACCCGCTACCTCGACTACGCCGGCCTGCAGAAGTACTGCCACCTGGTGGCCGGGGTGGTCGGTGAGGTGGCCTCGGCCATCTTCGGCCGCAGCCAGCCGGCGACCGTCCAGTACGCCCACAAGCTGGGCCTGGCGCTGCAGCTGACCAACATCATCCGCGACGTCGGCGACGACGCGCGGCGCGGCCGCATCTACCTGCCGGTCAGCGAGCTGCAGCAGTTCGACGTCAAGGCGCACGAGATCCTCAACCGCGGCTACAGCGAACGCTTCACCGCGCTGATGAAGTTCCAGGCCGAGCGGGCGCACCGTTGTTACGAGGAGGCGCTGGCCGTGCTGCCGGAGGCCGATCGCCGTTCGCAAAAGCCCGGCCTGATGATGGCCCACATCTACCGCACCCTGCTGCGCGAGATCGAGTCCGAGAACTTCCAGGTGCTGCATCAGCGCATCTCGCTGACCCCGCTGCGCAAGCTGTGGATCGCCTGGCGCACCCATTGGCGGGGGCGCTGAGCGGTGGCCCGGCGGGTGGCCGTCGTCGGCGGCGGCTGGGCGGGCTGCGCCGCCGCGGTGCAGTGCATCGACGAGGGACATGACGTCGTGCTCTTCGAGATGGCGCGCCATCTCGGCGGGCGGGCGCGGCGGGTCGAGGTGGAAGGTTTTCCGCTCGACAACGGCCAGCACATCCTGATCGGCGCCTACACGGAAAGCCTCAGGCTGATGCGCCAGGTGGGGGTCAAGACCACCGTCGCGCTGATGCGCACACCGCTCAGGCTGGCCTATCCGGACGGCAGCGGACTGGTGCTTCCGCCCGGCCGGCCGCTGCTGTCCTTCGCGCTCGCGGTGCTGGGTAACCCGGCCTGGCGTTGGACCGAACGGCGCGCCCTGCTGTCGATCAGTGCCCGCTGGGCGCTGGCCGGCTTTCGCTGCGATCCGCAGCTGAGCGTGGCCGAGCTGTGCGCGCACCTGCCCGAGCGCCTGCGCGAGGACCTGATCGACCCGCTCTGCGTCGCCGCACTCAACACGCCGGCCGACCAGGCCAGCGCGGCGGTGTTCCTGCGCGTGATGAAGGACGCGCTGTTCGCCGGCCGAGGCTCCTCGGACCTGCTGTTGCCACGCACCGACCTGAGCCGGCTGTTCCCCGATGCGGCCGGCCGGTGGCTCGAGCATGCCGGTGCGGGCCTGCGGCTGGGCGAGCGGGTGATGCAGCTGACGCCCGCGGGCCAAGGCTGGGCGGTGGGCGACGAGCACTTCGACGCGATCATCGTCGCATGCTCGCCGGCCGAAGCGGCCCGGCTGCTGCGCCCGCATGCGGCCAGTTGGGCCTCGCTCACCGAGGCCCTGCCCTTCGAGCCCATCATCACCGTCTATGCCCGCGGCAGCGGCGTGCGGCTGCCCGCCCCGATGCTGGCGCTGCACGCCGGCCCCGAGGCGCCGGCCCAGTTCGTCTTCGACCACGGCCAGCTCAACGGTCCGCAAGGCCTGCTGGCCTTTGTCGTCAGCGGCGCGGCGCCCTGGGTCGAGCGCGGGCTGGAGGCCGCCGGCCGTGCCGTGTTGAGCCAGGCCGAAGAGGCGCTGGGCCGCTACTTCCGCCCGCCGCTGCGGCTGGTGCGCACGATGATCGAAAAGCGCGCGACCTTCCTGTGCCGCCCGGGCTTGCAGCGTCCGCCGGCGCGCCTGGCGCCGCGCCTCTGGGCGGCCGGCGACTATGTCGAGGGCCCCTACCCCGCCACGCTCGAAGGTGCGGTGCGCTCGGGCGTGCAGGCAGCGCGCCGGGTGTTCGACTAGGGCCGGTTTTCTTCGGCGCGCCCTCGTCCGCCTCGGAGGCGGTCCAGCTTGGCGGCGTAGAGCCGGCGTTGGTCGGCACGCGTGCTGCGCTGCAAGGCCCGCTCCAGGTGGCGGCGCGCCGCCTCCGGGCGCCCCAGCCTGAGTTCCGTGACGCCCAGCCAGAACTGGAAATCGGCGTGTTCGGGGTCGCGCTCCGCTTCCCGGGCGAACCAACCGCGGGCCCGCTCGGGGTCGCCGTCCTGCAGGGCGGCGAGGCCGAGTTCGAAATAGTGATACGGCGGGGTCCGCTCGGCCTGCGAGAGCCGGCGCTGCAGCGTCTCGGCCTCGGCCTGCCGGCCCTGCCGTCGCAGCAGCAAGGCCAGGTTGGCGAGGGCCCGCGTATCGCCGGGCTCCTGCCTCAAGACTTGGGCGAAGGCTTGCTCGGCCGGCCCGGGCAGGCCGCGGCGCAGGTAGATCACCCCCAGGGTGTTGTACGCGGCCAGGAAGCCGGCGTCCTGCACGACCGCCTCGCGGGCCCACCAGTAGGCATCGTCCAGCCGCCCCTGCAGCAGCGACTCGGCCGCGCGGTTGTTCATGAACATCGCCACCACCCGGTCCTCGGTAATGGCTTGCGTGCGCAGGCCTCGCAGGTCTTCGGGCGGCAGGAAGTCGATGGTCGTCGAGGCGCCCACGTCCCGGGCGGTGCCGGCGTCGATCAGGCGCCGTCCCAGCGTCAGGTTGACGTGGCCGCTCAGCAGATACAGCCCGCCGCTGCGGCTCCAGCTGGCGTCGAGCGAAGCGCTGCGGTAGTCGACCTGCAGGCCCAGCGCCTTCGCGAAGGCGGCCGTCATGATCACCAGCGACAGGCAGTTGCCCGAGCGGCTCTCAAAGGCCTGCGCCGCGGTGCCGGTGCTCGTCGTGTCGTAGTCGAGCTGCAGCTGGGCGCGGCTGTAGAGCGCCGCCATCAGGCCCTTCTGGCGGCCGCGCTGGCGCAGCTGCTGGGCGATCTCGGTGTGGAGGTAGTGCTGCATCGCCTCGCTGAGCGCGAAGACGTCCTCGCGCCGGACCGGCGCCGAGGGCGCACCGAAAGCGGCGTCCTGGAACAAGGCGTCCGGCGGTGCCGTGGCAGGCGGCGGGTGGCCGCAGGCCAGCAAGGAGGCGCAGAGCAGGAGGGCGGCGGACAGGCGCACGGGCAACTCCGGTGGGCCGCGGCGGACGGGCGGACCGCGGCGACGCGCTTCGAGTATGCGCCGGGTCCGCGCTGGACGGCGCGCTTCAGCGGCGTGCGAACGGCGCTGCCAGCGGTTCACCCACGAACACCCCCTGCTGCGGCCAGGCCACGCTTTTCCAGTAGGCCTCCAGCGCGGTGCTGCCCTGCAGGTAATGCAGCAGCAGCACCTGAGGGTGCGGGAACTTCTGCAGGTGGTTGCAGGGCTCGCTCACGGTGCCGTAGCTCGCGGTGGCGCCGGCCTGCAGCCAGGCCAGCGCGGTCATCTGCCCCTGCGCCGGCGCGTGGTCCAGCAGGCCGCCGTAGGAGGTCAGGTGGTCGCCGAGAGCGCCCGGCACGAAGTCCAGCGTGTCCAGATGAGGCACGCGCACCGCGCCGGTCTGGTAGAGCAGCACCCGCTCGGCGGAACGCAGCGGCTCGCGGGCCCGGCTGTGCACCTCGACCCCCACCGGGTTGAAGCGGCCCTCGGGCGGGAACAGGTGCGAGCGCACCGAGCGCGCGGTGTCGGAGGTCACATGGAAGTGCGCATGCACCGGCGGCGCCCCGCGCCGGCCCAGCCGGCCGTCGGCCGCCACGCCGCGCTCGATCAGGGCCTGCGCGCTGGCGACATCCGGTGCGGCGAGCAGCATCGAGGGCCGCAGCCGGTGGTCGGTCCAGGGCCGGGCCGAGGCCGAGTTGAAATAGGGCGAGGCCCGACCGGGGGCGTTGCAGCTGCGGCGACACAGCGCGGGGTCATAGCCCAGGGCCAGCGCGCCGGTGATGGAGTTGCAGGACACCGCATAGGGCTGGCGCCAGGCCAGCGCGAGGGCCTCGACCGGTGTCTCGCCGGCATCGGGTGCGTCGAAGTGCTCGTGGATGCGTTGGGCCAAGGACTCGAACTCCTCGGGCGTCAGCACCGGCTTGTGCGGCAGCTCCAGCCTCAGCACCTGGCGGGGCTGGAGCTTGCGCGCCCGGGCATACAACTCGCCCACCTGCACCGAGTAGGGGTCGGCCGTGTTGATCACCAGGCCCAGCCGCGAGGCATCGAGGCGGCTGCGCACGCGGGGCACCTTGATCCAGCGGCGCGCGGGCGCCGCCGTGGCGGACGCCGCGGAAGCCGGTGCCGATGCGACCTCCGACGCCGCCGCACCGGGTGCGCCGCCCTCGCGGGGCTCGGTTTGAGCCGCCGCCGTCGCTCCGAGCAGGACCGCCAGCAGCACGGCGATCCAGCCGCCGGCACAGCGCGGCAGGAAGTCAGCGCCGGCGTTCAGCGTAAAGCTCCTTGAAGGTCTTGCCTGCCGGCGCCGGCAAGTCGCGCGTGGCGGTCCAGCCGCTTGCCACCGGCAGGCGGCGGATGCTGCCGCTGCGGCCCAGCCACTTGAGCACCCGCACGCCCAGCCGCGTCGCCGCCCGGTACAGCGCCGGCCGGCGCGCCAGATGGCCCCAAGCGCGCAGGGCGACACGCTCGCTCCAGGGCCGCAGGCCGCGCTCGAACTGGCGCTCGCGCAGCTTGCGAAGCAGGTCGGGCAGCGGGATCTTCATCGGGCAGACCACATGGCACTGCCCGCACAGCGTGGAGGCCTGCGGCAGATCCAGCGTTTTCTCCAGGCCCACGTAGCTCGGCGTCAGCACCGACCCCATGGGCCCGGGGTAGACCCAGCCGTAACTGTGCCCGCCGATCTTCTGGTAGACCGGGCAGTGGTTCATGCAGGCACCGCAACGGATGCAGCGCAGCATGTCCTGGAACTCCCCGCCCAGCAGCCCGGTGCGCCCGCCGTCGACCAGCACGACATACATGTGCTCGGGCCCGTCGCGCTCACCGGCACCCCGCGGGCCGGTCAGCAGCGAGAAGTAGTTGCTGATGACCTGGCCGGTGGCCGAACGCGGCAGCAACCGCATCATGCTCGCCAGGTCCTCCAAGGTCGGCAGCACCTTCTCGATGCCCGTGATCGCGACGTGCACCTTGGGAATCGTCGTGCACAGCCCCTCGTTGCCCTCGTTCGTGACCAGCGCGACGGAGCCGGTTTCGGCAATCAGGAAGTTGCCGCCGGTGATGCCCATCTCGCTCTGCAGGAAACGCTCGCGCAGCACCTCGCGGGCCTCGCGGGTCATCGCCGGGATCTCCGGGATCCGGCCCGCCGTGCGCTCGCGCGGGTGGTTCAGCTCGAACAGGCGGTAGATCTCTTCCCGGTCCTTGTGCACCACCGGCGCGATGATGTGGCTGGGCGGCTCGTTGTTGTTGATCTGCAGGATGTACTCGCCGAGGTCGGTCTCGGTGACCTGCACGCCGGCGGCCTGCAGCGCCTGGTTGAGCGCCATCTCCTCGGTGACCATGCTTTTGCTTTTGGTGGCCCGCCGCACGCCGTGGCGCTGCGCGATCTCGACCACCAGGCGGGCCGCCTCGGCCGGCGTCTCGGCCCACAGGACGGTGGCGCCGCGGCGGGTCGCCTCGCGCTCGAACTGCTCCAGCCAGATGTCGAGCTTCTCGAGCGCGGCATTGCGCCGCCGCACCGCCTCCTCGCGGATGAGCTCGAACTCGGCCAGCTCGCGCACCGCGTCGGCACGCTGCGTGACGAACTTGGTGGACAGCTTCTTCAGGTTCTTCTGCAGCCGGGCGTCAGCCAGCCGCTGGCCGGCACGCGCCTGGAAAAACATCGATTGGACCTGCATGCGTTTCAGCTCTCTCCGGCCAGCACCTCGGCAATGTGGATCACCCGGGTGCGCGCGTCGCCGCGACGGCGCAGCCGGCCCTCGATGTTGAGCATGCAGCCCAGGTCGCCCAGCACCACCGCGGGCGCCCCGCTGGCGGCGATGTGCTCGCACTTCTCGTCGGCAATGGCGCCGGAGATCTCCCCGTACTTCACCGCAAAGGTGCCGCCGAAACCGCAGCATTGCTCGCAGTGCTCCATTTCCTTCAAGGTGGCGCCGGTGAGCTGCAGCAGTGCGCGGGGCTGCTGCTTGATGCCCAGCTCGCGCAGACCGGCGCAGGAATCATGGTAAGTCAGCTCGCCGTCGTAGCGCCCGGGCACCTGCTCCAGGCGCGCGACATTCACCAGGAAGTCCGTCAGCTCGTAGACCTTGGGGCGCAGCTGCTCGAAGCGGAACGCCAGGTCGGGGTCGTCGCGGAACAGGTCGGCGTAGTGCTCCCGCACCATGCCGCCGCAAGAGCCGGAGGGCATCACGATGTAGTCGAACTGCGCGAACTGGTCGAGCAGCCGCGCCGCCAGCGCCCGGGCCGTGGCGCGGTCGCCGGAGTTGTAGGCGGGCTGGCCGCAGCAGGTCTGGGCCATCGGCACCTCGACGTCGAAGCCGGCGGACTCGATCAGGCGCAGCGCCGCAAAACCGATGGACGGGCGCATCAGGTCCACCAGACAAGTGATGAAAAAGCCGACACTCATTCGCCCCGATTATCTTCACAGTCGCCACACTTGGCCCATGAGTTTTCGCCATGCAAAAAGCGGCCGAATTCAGCGAGAATCTTTCACATGAAAAAGACCGAGGGAAGTACACCGACCATCCAGGTGCTGGAGCGGATGTTCTCGCTGCTGGACGTGCTTGCGGCCCACCAGGACCCCGTGTCTCTGAAGGAGATCAGCGAGCACACCGGCCTGCACCCGTCGACGGCGCACCGCATCCTCAACGACCTGGCTGTCGGCCGCTATGTGGACCGCCCGGAGGCCGGCAGCTACCGGCTCGGCATGCGCCTGCTGGAATTGGGCAACCTGGTGAAGGCCCGGCTGGATGTGCGCGACGCCGCGCTGGGTCCGATGCGCGAGTTGCACAAGCTGACCCACCAGCCGGTCAACCTCTCGGTGCGCCAGGGCGATGAGATCGTCTACATCGAGCGCACCTACAGCGAGCGCTCGGGCATGCAGGTGGTGCGCGCGGTGGGCGGCCGGGCGCCCTTGCACCTCACCTCGGTCGGCAAGCTGTTCCTCGCCAACGACGACGCCCAGCGGGTGCGCGCCTACGCCACCCGGACGGGTCTGGCCGGTCACACCCGCAACAGCATCACCGAGCTGGCGGCGCTGGAGCGCGAGCTCTCGCGCGTCAAGCAGTACGGCACCGCGCGCGACAACGAGGAACTGGAACTGGGCGTGCGCTGCATGGCGGCCGGCATCCGCGACGACCAGGGCAAGCTGGTCGCGGGCCTGTCGATCTCGGCCCCGGCCGACCGGCTGGAGGAAAGCTGGATGGAGCGCCTGACCGCCACCGCGGCCCAGATCTCGGCCGCGCTCGGTCACCGCGGCTGAACCGCCCCGCCCCGGCGGCAGGGCCCGGACAGGCGAAAGCCCGGCACACGGCCGGGCTTTTTTGCCGGGACGGAGAAGTTCCCGGGGCTCAGGACGTCACGCGCGGCGTGAGCTCGGTGGGCGGCGTCACCGGTGCGATCACCGGGGCCACGAATTCCTCCAGCAGCCACTTGCGCACCCGCTCGGCGTCGCCAAGGCGGGAATGGCGGCCGCTCGAGTCGAGGAAAACCATGATGACCTTGCGCCCACCCATGTAGGCCTGCATCACCAGACAGCGGCCTGCCTCGGCGATGTAGCCGGTCTTCTGCAGGCCGATCTGCCAGGCCGGGTTGGAAACCAGGCCGTTGGTATTGCGGAACTGCAGGTGGCGGCTGCCGATGGCGATCTCGTGCGCCGGCGAGGTGGACAGCTCGCGGATCAGCGGGAATTCATGCGCCGCCTTGACCAGCGTGGCGAGGTCGCGGGCGCTGGACTGGTTGCGGCTGGACAGACCGGTGGGCTCGACGTAGCGGGTGTCGTGCATGCCCAGCTCGGCCGCCTTGCGGTTCATCGCCGCGACGAAGGCCGGCAGACCGCCGGGGTAATGGCGGCCCAAGGCATTGGCCGCGCGATTTTCCGAGCTCATCAACGCCAGGTGCAGCATTTCGCCCCGGGTCAGCTCGGCGCCCAGCATCAGGCGCGAGCTGCTGCCCTTTTCGGTGTCGACGTCGGCATCGGTGATGGTGAGCAGCTCGTCGAGCGGCTGCCCGGCCTCGATGACCACCAGGGCCGTCATCAACTTGGTGATCGAGGCAATGGGCAGCACCGCCTGGGAGTTCTTGCTGAGCAGGACCTCGTCGGTCTCCTGGTCCAGCACCAGGGCAACGCTGGACTTCAGCTCCAGCGGGTCCAGGGTTTCGTGCAGGCCATAGACCTGGCCGTAGGACAGGCGGGGGGCGGGCAACACCACCGCGGCGCGGCGCGGCAGCCCGGCGCGTGTCGCCAGGCGACTGCGCGCGGCGGCAGCCTTGGCGGTGCTGATGCGTCCCTTGGCGCGCGCGGCGCGGGTCTCGGCGCTGGAGCGCTTGGCGACCGCCTTCTTGACCGCCTGTTTTTTGGCGGAAGTGGCGGCGGCCCGCCGGCCTTCGCCCTTTTTTGCTGTGGCAGTGCCCTGCAGCCCGCCGAAAAGCAGGCAGCCGGCCATCAACGAGACCGCGAGACGGGACCCCAACAGCTTGCGAAACGAGAACACGGCAAACTCCAACAGCCAGGCGAAACGAGTGTATGTGAACCGAAAAAGGCGCGCAAGATCAAAAGCTTAGGGACCTTTCCTAAAGTCACAGCTCAGGCCGTTCGAGAGGCCGCGCCCGCCTCAGCCCTGCGCCGCCACCCTTTCGGCCTTGCTGTGCAGCTTGTTCAGCGCCGCAAGATAGGCCTTGGCGGAGGCAACCACGATATCGGGGTCGGCCCCGACCCCGTTGACCACCCGACCGCCCAACTGCAGCCGGATCGTGACTTCACCTTGAGATTCTGTGCTGCCAGACGTTATGGCATTCACCGAATACAACAACATTTCAGCGCCACTTTGCACCTTCGTTTCAATTGCCTTGAGGCTGGCGTCCACCGGACCGTTGCCGACACTGTCGGCGTGGTGCTCCTGGTCGCCCGCGGCGAACACCACCTTGGCGTGCGGGCGCTCGCCCATCTCGGAGCGTTGCGACAGCGCCAGCAGGCGGTAGTGCTCCTGCTCGCTGGTGACGCTTTCGTCGCTGACCAGGGCGATGATGTCCTCGTCGAAGATCTCGCTCTTGCGGTCGGCCAGGTCCTTGAAGCGGGCGAAGGCGGCGTTGACCTCGGTCTCGGAGTCGAGTTCGATGCCCAGCTCCTGCAGGCGCTGCTTGAAGGCATTGCGGCCGGAGAGCTTGCCGAGCACGATCTTGTTGGCAGACCAGCCGACGTCCTCGGCCCGCATGATCTCGTAGGTGTCGCGCGCCTTGAGCACGCCGTCCTGGTGGATGCCCGAGGCATGCGCGAAGGCGTTGGCACCGACCACGGCCTTGTTGGGCTGCACGACAAAGCCGGTGGTCTGCGAGACCAGGCGCGAGGCCGGCACGATCTGCGAGGTGTCGATGCCCAGCTCGAGACCGAAGTAGTCGCGCCGCGTGCGCACGGCCATCACCACCTCCTCCAGCGAGCAGTTGCCGGCGCGCTCGCCCAGCCCGTTGATGGTGCACTCGACCTGGCGCGCGCCGCCGATCTGCACGCCGGCCAGCGAGTTGGCGACCGCCATGCCGAGGTCGTTGTGGCAATGCACCGACCAGACCGCACGGTCGGAGTTGGGAATGCGCTCGCGCAGCGTCTTGATGAAGCTGCCGTACAACTCGGGCACCGCATAGCCCACGGTGTCGGGGATGTTGATGGTGGTGGCGCCTTCGGCGATCACCGCCTCCAGCACCCGGCACAGGAAGTCGAGCTCGGAGCGGTAGCCGTCCTCCGGCGAGAACTCGACGTCACCGGTCAGGTTGCGCGCAAAACGCACGGCCTGCCTGGCCTGCTCGAACACCTGGTCCGGTGTCATGCGCAGCTTCTTCTCCATGTGCAGCGGACTGGTGGCGATGAAGGTATGGATGCGCGAGCGGGCGGCGCCCTGCAGCGCCTCGGCGGCGCGCGAGATGTCGCGGTCGTTGGCGCGGGCCAGCGAGCAGACGGTCGATTCCTTGACCACGTCGGCGATCGCCTTGACGGCCTCGAAGTCGCCGTTGGACGAGGCCGCGAAGCCGGCCTCGATCACGTCGACCCGCAGACGCTCGAGCTGGCGGGCGATGCGCAGCTTCTCGTCTTTCGTCATCGAGGCGCCGGGCGACTGCTCGCCGTCGCGCAGCGTCGTGTCGAAAATGATCAGCTTGTCGGCCATGGTGGATCTCCGTGGGGTGTGCCGTCGCGGACGGCGACTCGGTTGCGTTTTGTCGGGGCCAAACGAAAACGGCCCGCAGCGCTGAGCTGGCGGGCCGTTGACGGTGAAACTCTCAGACGTGTGCCATCAGCGTGCCCGAAACACTCCTGCTAGCAGTAGCGTGGAAGGGGCGATGCGCGTCGTCATGAAGCCAATATATCACGTGTTTACTGATGTAAGCCTTTTTCATCGGGCTCGTCGGTGGACACCGCGATCACGCTGACCGGCCGGCCACGGGACTTCTTGATGAAGTAGACCACGTAGCCCGAAACGCCGTAGAGCAGGAACAGCCCGAACAGCACCAACGGTGGGTGGTAGGCGATGACGGCGAAGCCCAGCGCGATCGCGACGATCGCGATGAAGGGCACAGAGCGCTTGAAGCTGACGTCCTTGAAGCTGTAGAAGGGCACGTTGGTGACCATGGTGAGCCCGGCATACAGGGTCAGGCCAAAGGCCAGCCAGCGCAGCCAGTCGATCTGCTCCACCCCCTTGTAGCCCAGGTCGTCCATGACCCAGATCAGCCCGGTGACCAGGGCCGCTGCGGCCGGGCTGGGCAGGCCCTGGAAAAAGCGCTTGTCGACCACCGCGATGTTGGTGTTGAAGCGCGCCAGGCGCAGTGCGGCGCCGGCACAGTAGACGAAGGCCGCCAGCCAGCCCAGCTTGCCCAGGCCCTGCAGGGCCCATTCGTAGACGATCAAGGCCGGCGCAGCACCGAAGGACACCATGTCCGACAGGCTGTCCATCTGCTCGCCGAAGGCGCTCTGGGTATTGGTCATACGTGCGACGCGGCCGTCCAGGCTGTCGAGCACCATGGCGCAGAACACGCCGATGGCGGCCTGGTCGAAGCGGCCGTTCATCGCCATCACCACGGCGTAGAAGCCGCCGAACAAGGCCGCCAGGGTGAACAGGTTGGGCAGGATGTAGATCCCCTTGCGCCGCGGGCGCAGCGGCGCCTCCAGGGTCGGCGGGACGTCGGGGTCGTGCAGATCGTTCATGTCTCTCGGGGCATCGGATGGGAAGGCCGGGCGCTTCGGCGCTCGCGCGCCGCGCCTGCGTCCCTTCCGGGACGAGCAAGGCTTGCGCCCGGCAGGCAGCACGGCCCGCGTGCGCCGCCGCGGGGTGTTCCCGGCAGCGGCAGGCGGGCCGTGCATGGGCGCGAGAATACATCAGGCGAGAAACGCCGGGCGGCCAAGAAAAAGGCCGCCGGCCCTCGGGGGCTGGCGGCCTCGGCCTGGGAGCGGCTCGCGCCGCTGGCGGGGGATCAGTTCTTGGACTGGTCCACCAGGCGGTTCTTCTTGATCCAGGGCATCATCGCGCGCAGCTGCTCGCCCACCACCTCGATGGGGTGCTCGGCGTTCAGGCGGCGGCGCGAGATCAGGGTCGGGGCACCGGCCTTGTTCTCGAGGATGAAGCTCTTGGCGTATTCGCCGGTCTGGATGTCCTTCAGGGCCTGGCGCATCGCGTTTTTGGTGGCCTCGGTCACCACGCGCGGGCCGGTGACGTACTCACCGTACTCGGCGTTGTTGGAGATCGAGTAGTTCATGTTGGCGATGCCGCCTTCGTAGATCAGGTCCACGATCAGCTTGAGCTCGTGCAGGCACTCGAAGTAGGCCATCTCGGGCGCGTAGCCGGCTTCCACCAGGGTTTCGAAACCGGCCTTGATCAGCTCGACGGCACCGCCGCACAGCACGGCCTGCTCGCCGAACAGGTCAGTCTCGGTCTCTTCACGGAAGTTGGTCTCGATCACGCCGGCCTTGCCACCGCCGTTGGCGGCCGCATAGCTCAGCGCCAGGTCGCGCGCCTTGCCGGTCTTGTCGGCATGCACGGCGATCAGGTGGGGCACGCCGCCGCCCTGGGTGTAGGTGGAGCGCACCGTGTGGCCCGGGGCCTTCGGCGCGACCATCCACACGTCCAGGTCGGCCCTGGGGATGACCTGGCCGTAGTGCACATTGAAGCCGTGGGCGAAGGCCAGCGAGGCGCCTTCCTTGATGTTCGGCGCGACGTCCTTTTCGTAGACGGTGGCGATCTGCTCGTCGGGCAGCAGCATCATCACGACATCGGCGCTCTTGACCGCGTCGGCGATCTCGGCGACTTTCATGCCGGCCTTCTCGGCCTTGGTCCAGGACGCGCCGCCCTTGCGCAGCGCCACGGTGACCTTGACGCCACTGTCGGTGAGGTTCTGGGCGTGGGCGTGGCCTTGCGAGCCGTAGCCGATGATCGTGACGTTCTTGCCCTTGATCAGGCTCAGATCCGCGTCCTTGTCGTAATAGACCTTCATGTAGCTCTCTCCAAAAGTAGTCCGTGAACAGGTGACCGAGCGACCGCGTGAACGAGTGCGAACCGCGTCGAATGCCCCACCTCACATGTTCACATGCATCACCTGTTCACTCGTTCACGGTAAGCATGCAGGGCGCCTTCAAACCCGCAGGATGCGCTCGCCGCGGCCGATGCCGCTGGTGCCGGTGCGCACGGTCTCGAGGATGGAGGTGCGGTCGAGCGCCTCGATGAAGGCGTCGAGCTTGCTGGCGTCGCCGGTCAGCTCGATCGTGTAGGTCTTCTCGGTGACGTCGACGATGCGGCCGCGGAAGATGTCGGCCATGCGTTTCATCTCGTCGCGCTCCTTGCCCACCGCGCGCACCTTGATGAGCATCAGCTCGCGCTCGGTGAAGCTGCCTTCGGTCAGGTCGACCACCTTGACCACCTCGATGAGACGGTTCAGGTGTTTGGTGATCTGCTCGATCACCTCGTCGGAGCCCGTCGTGACGATGGTCATGCGCGACAGCGAGGGATCCTCGGTCGGCGCCACGGTCAGGCTTTCGATGTTGTAGCCGCGGGCCGAGAACAGGCCCACCACGCGGGAGAGGGCCCCGGCCTCGTTCTCCAGCAGCACTGCAATGATGTGTTTCATGGCTCGGTGTGCGCGCTCTTCAGGCCGACGGCGGTAACCGCCGACCCTTGGCCACGCTTTCGATCAAAAGAAAAAATAGATCGGTCCTCGACCGTGGGGTGCGGGCGCCGGCGCCTGACGTGCCGCGGTAACGGCAGCGCCCTTGCCGGGCCGCTTCACCTCACAGGTCTTCGGACCCCAGCAGCATTTCGCTGATGCCCTTGCCGGCCTGCACCATGGGCCAGACGTTTTCGGTCGGATCGGTGCGCACGTCAAGGAACACGGTGCGGTCCTTGAGCTTCATCGCCTCGCGCAGCGCCGGCTCGACGTCGGAGGGCTTCTCCACCAGCAGGCCGACGTGGCCGTAGGCCTCGGCCAGCTTGACGAAGTTCGGCAGCGCGTCCATGTAGCTGTGCGAGTAGCGGCCGCCGTAATCGAGCTGCTGCCACTGGCGCACCATGCCCAGGTAGCCGTTGTTGAGCGAGACCACCTTGACCGGCGTCTGGTACTGCTGGCAGGTCGAGAGCTCCTGGATGCACATCTGGATCGAGCCTTCGCCGGTGATGCAGAACACGTCGGCATCGGGCTTGGCGAGCTTGATCCCCATCGCGTAAGGCAGGCCGACACCCATGGTGCCCAGGCCACCGGAGTTGATCCAGCGGCGCGGCTCGTCGAAGCGGTAGAACTGGGCCGCCCACATCTGGTGCTGGCCGACGTCGGAGGTGATGTAGGTTTCGCGGTCCTTGGTCAGCTCCCAGAGGGTCTCGACCACGGCCTGCGGCTTGATCACCTTGTCCGAGCGCTTGTAGCTCAGGCATTCGCGCTTGCGCCACTCGTTGATCTGGCCCCACCAGCCCGACAACGCGTGCACGTCGGGGCGGGCCTGCTGCTCCTTGATCTGGGCGATCAACTCCTGCAGCACGTCCTTGACGTCGCCGACGATGGGGATGTCGACCTTCACGCGCTTGGAGATCGACGAGGGGTCGATGTCGACGTGGATGATCTTGCGCTCCACCGAGGCGAAGTGGCGCGGGTTGCCGATGACGCGGTCATCAAAACGCGCGCCCACGGCCAGCAGGACGTCGCAGTTCTGCATCGTCATGTTGGCTTCGTAGGTGCCGTGCATGCCCAGCATGCCGAGGAACTTCGGGTCGCTGGCCGGATAGGCGCCCAGGCCCATCAGGGTGTTGGTGCAGGGATAGCCCAGCAGGTCCACCAGCTCGCGCAGCTCGGCCGAGGCATTGCCGAGGATCACGCCACCACCGGTATAGATATAGGGACGACGCGCGGCCAGCAGCAGTTGCACGGCCTTGCGGATCTGCCCGCCGTGGCCCTTGCGCACCGGGTTGTACGAGCGCATCTCGACGGTCTCCGGGTACTCGAAGACGCAGGTCTTGAGCGAGACGTCCTTCGGGATGTCGACCACCACCGGGCCGGGCCGGCCGGTGCGGGCGATGTGGAAGGCCTTTTTCATCGTCCGGGCCAGCTCGCGCACATCCTTGACCAGGAAGTTGTGCTTCACGATGGGGCGCGTGATGCCCACGGTGTCGCACTCCTGGAAGGCGTCGAGCCCGATCGCGGGCGTCGGCACCTGGCCGGTGATGATCACCATCGGGATCGAGTCCATGTAGGCGGTCGCGATGCCGGTGATCGCGTTGGTCACGCCAGGACCCGAGGTGACAAGCGCGACGCCAACTTCGCCCGAAGCGCGGGCATAGCCGTCGGCGGCGTGCACGGCCGCCTGCTCGTGGCGAACCAGCACGTGTTCTATGGTCTGCTGCTTGTACAGCGCGTCGTAGATATAGAGGACCGCACCGCCCGGATAGCCCCACATGAACTTGACGCCTTCGGCCTGGAGGCAGCGCACCAGGATTTCGGAGCCATTGAGTTCTTCGGGGGAGTTGGGGGGCGCGGATTTGCCGTCGGTTGCGGCGGCGCGCTTGAGGTCAGCGGCAGAGATGTCCATGTCGAACCTTTCTGATTTTCTCTAACGAAAAACGATCGGTGCCCCTCTTCAACGCTCGGATGAGCTCGCCCTTGTGAGGCGGATTCGGAGGCTGCGCAGTCATCAACAGGGAGGCCCGGGTCGGGCGTCCAAGTCGAGACCCGTCTGTTGTGCAAGGCAGCATTATGGCATTTCGTAGCATTGTTGCTGCGCCGCGCCGCGCGCGGCGGGCAAGTTTCTTGTCGATGAGATAATTTTTCGGTCTTCTTCCCGGTAGCACCTCCACTGCTCCTGCCCTTGGCCAGCGAACAAGAACTCACCGAATTCCTCAAGAGCGTCGACAAGCGGGCCTTCAAACGTACCGTCTACGCCGTGCGGGACACTGACGCGGCGCTCGACATCGTGCAGGACGCGATGATCCGCCTCACCGAAAAATACGGCGACCGCAACGCGGCCGAGCTGCCCTTGCTGTTTCAGCGCATCCTCTCGAACGCCACCACCGACTGGTTCCGGCGGCAGAAGGTGCGCAGCGCCGTGATGACCAGCTTCCACAGCAACGACAGCGCCGACCCCGAGGCCGAGTTCGACCTGCTGGAGACGCTGGAATCCCTGGATCATTCCGCCGGCACCGAAAGCGCGGCCGACTCGGTCGCGCGGGCCCAGATCCTGCAAGCGATCGAGGTCGAGGTCGGCCGGCTGCCGACACGTCAACGCGAAGCCTTTTTGATGCGTTACTGGGAGGAGCTCGATGTTTCCGAGACGGCCGCTGTCATGGGCTGCTCGGAGGGCAGCGTGAAAACACACTGCTCGAGAGCCGTCGCTGCCTTGGCTCGCGCCCTCAAGGCAAAGGGAATTGCGCCATGAACAACCACCACACCGCACTGCACGCTGCTGAACGCGAAGCCCTCGAAGCCCGCCTCGGGCTGCGCATTGCCGGCCGCCTGTCCGAAACCGCCGAGGAACTGCCGGCCGACCTGAGCGAGCGCTTGCGCTTCGCCCGTGAGCAGGCGCTGGCACGCCGCAAGCGCGGCCCGGAAACAGCCGCCGAGCCGGTGGTGGTCGGCGCGGGAAGCAGCGCTGCGCTGGCCAGTGGCATGGGCCGGCGGTCGGGCAGCTCCTGGTGGTGGTCGCTCGCTTCGCTGCTGCCAGTGGCGCTGCTGCTGGCAGGGCTGTTTTTCATCGAGCGGCTGCACGAGCAGCGCCAGGCCGAGGACGCCGCCGAGATCGACTCGGCCCTGCTGGCCGACGACCTGCCGCCCGATGCTTATGCCGACCCGGGTTTCGCCGAGTTCCTGAAAGCCCGCCAGCCATGAGCCTGACGCGGCCGCCGCACCGCCCTGCGCCTCGTCGTGGCGCCGCCGGACTGCTGGCGGGAGCGACTGCTTGCTTCATTCTCGCCAGCGCGGCACTGGCGGCCCCGCCTGCGCAGGCACAACAAGGCGGGACCATCGCTGCACCGGCCGTGGCCGCCCGAGGCGGTCCGGCCTGGAGCGAGCTCAGCCCCAGCCAGCAGGCGGCGCTCGAGCCCCTGCGGCGTGAATGGGCCGGCATCGATGAACCGCGCAAGCGCAAGTGGCTCGCCATCGCGACGCGTTTCCCCAGCATGTCGGCCGACGAAAAGCAACGTCTGCAGGAACGCATGAGCGCCTGGGTGCGGCTGTCGCCCCAGGAGCGGCGCACCGCGCGGATCAACTACAGCGACGCCAAGGACGTCTCGCCGCAGGAACGCCGCGACCGCTGGGCCGCCTACCAGGCCCTCAGCGAGGAAGAGCGGCGCAAACTGGCGCGTCAGGCGGCGCGAGCCCCGAGCCCGGCCTCGGGCAAGGCAGCCGCCCGGACCGCGCCGCTCGCCTCCGGCATGCAGGCACAATCGCCGGGTTCGATGCGTCCCGGCGCGGCGCCTCAAGCGCCCCGGGTGACGGCCGGCGCCCCGCCGTCGCCGACCATGCGGCAAGCCCGTCCCGGGGCGACCACCACCTCCATCACCAAACGCCCGGCCCCGCCGTGGCACCAGCAAGCAGGCATGCCCAAGATCGCCGCCACCCCTCAGTTCGTTGATTCGGCGACCTTGCTGCCGCGTGTCGGTCCGCAAGGCGTCGCGGCGAGCGCCGAACAGCTGCCCGCGCGCCGCCATAAATGAGTGCCGTCGCGTCTGCTGCGCCTGGCGCTGACAGCCGGCCGTCGCCCCAGCTGCGCCGCCGGCTGGCCTGTTTCGTGTACGAGGGCGTGCTGCTTTTCGGCGTGGTGATGCTCGGCGGCCTGCTCTTTTCGCCCCTGGTTCAGCAGCGCCATGCCTTGCAGATGCGCCACGAGTTGCAGGCCTTCATGTTTGTCCTGCTCGGGCTGTACTTCGTCTGGTTCTGGTCGCACGGCGGCCAGACCTTGGCGATGAAAACCTGGCACATCCGCCTGCTGACGCGTGCCGGCGAGCCGGTCGGGACGCTGCGTGCGCTGGCCCGCTTCCTGGCGAGCTGGGTGTGGTTCCTGCCCTCCACCGCCGCGGTCGCCTTGCTCGGCTGGCAGGGCAAGGGCCAGGTGTTCGGACTGATGGCGGGCTGGGTGCTGCTGTATGCCGCGCTGAGCCTGCTGCACCCGCGGCGCCAGTACTGGCATGACGCCCTGTGCGGGACCGAACTGGTCGCCTGCCAGCCTTCCATCGGCGGCGGCAAGCGCCGCGCGGCCACGAAAGCCTGAAAACGTGTCGACTCCTCCCCTCGGCCTCGCGCCGCATCCCCAGAAGCGGCGCACCGGCCTGGCGCGGCTGCTGCACGCGACCCGCTACTCCATCGAAGGCCTGGTGGCCGCCTACGGCGAAAGCGCCTTCCGCCTGGAAACCAGGCTGGCCGCCGTGATGCTGCCGCTGGCCTTCTGGCTCGGCCGCAGCTGGGTCGAGGTGGCCCTGCTGGCAGGCTCGGTGATGCTGGTGCTGATTGTCGAGCTGCTCAATTCGGCCGTCGAAGCGGCCATCGACCGGGTCTCGCTGGAGTTGCACGAGCTGTCCAAGCGGGCCAAGGACATGGGCAGCGCGGCCGTGCTGCTGGCCGTGTTGCTGTGCTCCGGCGTGTGGCTGGGTGCCCTCTGGGCACGGCTGGCCGCCTGACACTGGCGCGTCGCTGCCGCCGTGCGAAGATGACGGCATGAACGATGTTTTTTCCCTCTGTGTCTATTGCGGCTCCCGCCCGGGAGCCTTGCCGGTCTATGAAGAGGCGGCGCGCGAGGTCGGCACCGAGATCGGCCGCCGGGGCTGGCGGCTGGTCTATGGCGGCGGTCGCGCCGGCCTGATGGGGGTGGTGGCCGATGCGGTGCTGGCCGCCGGCGGGACCGCGGTGGGCGTCATCCCGCAGGCCCTGCTGGACCGCGAACTGGGACACCGCGGCCTGACCGAGCTGCACATCGTGCAGACCATGCACCAGCGCAAGCAGATGATGGCGGAGCGGGCCGACGCCTTCGTCGCGCTGGCGGGCGGCATCGGCACCTTCGAGGAGCTGTTCGAGGTCTGGACCTGGCGCCAGCTGGGCTACCACGACAAGCCGGTCGGCCTGCTCAACACCGAGGGCTATTACGACCCGCTGCTGGCATTCCTGGATCGCACCGTCGAGCAGGGTTTCGTGCCGCCGGCACAGCACGAGCTGCTGCAGGTGGAGGGGCAAGCCGTGCCGCTGCTCGACCGCCTGGTCCAATTGGCACAGCGCGCCACCGCGCCGGACGACTACGCGCGGATCTGAGCCCCGGGCAGCGGCTTGCAGCCATAAAAAAGCCCGCTCGAGCGGGCTGTCTGGTCGGCGGCCGGCTCAGACGGCGGCTTCGTCGGTTTCCCCGGTGCGGATCCGCACCACCTGCTCCACCGCAGTGACGAAAATCTTGCCGTCGCCGATCTTGCCGGTCTTGGCGGCCTTGACGACCGCTTCGATGCAGCGTTCGACGTCGTCGTCCTTGACGACCACTTCGACCTTCACCTTGGGCAGGAAGTCGACCACGTACTCGGCACCGCGGTAGAGCTCGGTGTGGCCCTTCTGGCGGCCGAAACCCTTGACCTCGGTCACCGTCAGGCCGGTCACGCCCACCTCGGCCAGGGCCTCACGCACTTCTTCCAGCTTGAAGGGTTTGATGATGGCGGTGATCTGCTTCATGGGAGCTCCGTAAGGTCGAGACAGGGAATTGGCCGTAGTTTAGGGCCTTCGGCGCCGAAAACTGCAGTCAATGCCGCAAGTCGCCGCAGGCCGACCGGCTCATGTCGGGCCGCTCACACCGCCCGCGACTCAGGCCCGGAACTTCGACGTGATCGGGTAGCGCCAGTCACGTCCGAAGGCGCGGTGGGTGATGCGTATGCCGACCGGCGCCTGCCGGCGTTTGTATTCGTTGATCTTGAGCAGCCGGGTGACACGTTCGACATCGGCGGTCGAAAAACCGGCCGCGACGATCTCCTCGATGCCCTGGTCCTCCTCCATGTAGCGCTGCATGATGGCGTCGAGCACCTCGTAGGGCGGCAGGCTGTCCTGGTCGGTCTGGTCGGGGCGCAACTCGGCCGATGGCGGCCGCGTGATGATGCGCTCGGGGATCACGGGGCCCATGCTGCCGTCGGCACAACGTGTGGGCTGGCGGTTCTTCCATTCGGCCAAGCGGTAGACCAGGGTCTTGGCGACGTCCTTCAGCACCGCGAAGCCCCCGGCCATGTCGCCGTAGAGGGTGCAGTAGCCGGTCGCCATCTCGCTCTTGTTGCCGGTGGTCAGCACGATCGCGCCGTGTTTGTTGGACAAGGCCATCAGCAGCGTGCCGCGGATGCGGGCCTGGATGTTCTCTTCGGTCGCGTCCTCGGCCAGGCCCGCGAACTCGGTGGCGAGCCCGGCACGGAAGCTCTCGAAGATGGGCGCGATGGGGATCTCGTCGTAGCGCACGCCCAGGCGCCCGGCCATGTCACGCGCGTCGATCCAGGAGATGTCGGCCGTGTAGGGCGAAGGCATCATCACCGTCCGGACCCGCTCGGCCCCCAGGGCGTCGACCGCGACGGCCAGCACCAGCGCCGAGTCGATGCCTCCGGACAGGCCGATGAGGGCGCCGGGGAAGCCGTTCTTGCCGATGTAGTCCCGCACGCCGGTGACCAGCGCCGACCAGGCCTGCGCCTCGATCTCGGGCACCGGGGCGAGCGCTCCGGCCGCCGTGGCAGGGGTGAGTTCGAGCATCAGCAGCGCCTCCTCGAACAGCGGCGCGCGGGCCGCGAGACTGCCGTCGGCGTTCACCGCGAAGGACGCGCCGTCGAAGACGATTTCGTCCTGGCCGCCCACCAGGTGGGCGTACACCAGCGGCATGCCGGCACGCCGGGCGCACTCGGCCATGCGCGCCTCGCGTTCATGCACCTTGCCGAGGTGAAACGGCGAGGCATTGAGCACCAGCAGCACCTGAGCGCCGGCCTGCTTCGCCGCATCCACGGGCTCTTCGAACCACGCGTCCTCACAGATGTTGATGCCGAAACGCAGGCCCTCGACCTCGAACACCACCGGCGGGTGTCCCGCGTCGCGGCCGGAGGCGAAGTAGCGGCGCTCATCGAAGACCTGGTAGTTGGGCAACTCGCGCTTGGCATAGGTCGCCAGCACGCGTCCCCCTGTCAGCACGGAGGCAGCATTGAAGCTGCGCTGCACGCTCAGGGACTTGGTCCTAAGATCGCCGGACTCATCGGAGGACTGGGGATGACCGACGACCACGTGAAGGCCCGGCAAGTCAGCGAGCTGCGCCGCGCAGTCGCGCAGGGCCTGCTCGTTGGCCTGCATGAAGGCCGGCCGCAGCAGCAAGTCTTCGGCCGGATAGCCGCACAGCGACAGCTCGGGCGTCAGCACGACGCGTGCACCTTGGGCATACGCCTCGTGCGCCATTTGGACAAGTTTGCGGACGTTCGCTTCCAGGTCGCCGACGGTCGCATTGAACTGCGCCACGGCCACTTTCACCGGGTGTAGAGCTGACATCGATGGACAACAAGTTGCACGAGAAGAGGGGCGCGAATGATTATGTCATCCGCCTTCATGACGATCCCGCAAGCCTGGACCGGGACGCGTGGGACACGCTGGCGGCCAGCTCGCCCCAGGCCGGCCCCTTCACCCGCCATGCCTACTTCGATGCCCTGCACCGCTCGGGCAGCGCGACGCCGGACACCGGCTGGGCACCGCATTTCATCTCGGTCTGGCGCGCTGGCCGGATGGTGGCGGTTTGCCCGCTTTACCTGAAGAGCCACTCCTACGGGGAGTACGTTTTCGACTGGGCCTGGGCGAACGCGTACGAGCAGCACGGACTGGCCTACTACCCCAAGCTGCTCGATGCCGTGCCCTTCACGCCGGTGCCCGGGCCCCGGCTGCTCGCGGTGGATGCTGAAGCACGCGCCGTCCTGCTGGGAGCCGTGGAGCAACTGGCCGACGACAGCGGCGTGTCCTCGGTCCACCTGCTGTTCATCGACGAGGTCGAGCGCGCCGAGCTGCAGGCGGCTGGCTGGATGCTGCGCAGCACGGTGCAGTTCCACTGGGAGAACCGGGCCGTGCAGCCCTTCGTCGACTTCCAGGACTTTCTCGCACAACTGCAGCGCGAGAAGCGCAAGAAGATCCAGCAGGAGCGTCGGCGGGTGGCCGAGGCGGGCATCGTGTTCGATGTCCGGCGGGGCGGCGAGATCGGCGAGGACGACTGGGATTTCTTCTACCGCTGCTACGGCTCGACCTATCGCGCTCACCACTCCTCCCCCTATCTGACGCGCGAGTTTTTCCGGCTCATGGCACAGACGATGCCGGAGCACTGGCTGCTGTTCGTCGCGCGTCGCGGCTCGAAGCGGCTGGCCAGTTCGCTGGTCGCGGTGGATGCCGAGCGCCGGCGCGCCTATGGCCGCTACTGGGGCTGTGTCGAGCAGGTGCCCTGCCTGCACTTCGAAGCCTGCTACTACCAGCCGCTGGAGTGGTGCATCGCCCAGGGCTGGCACGGCTTCGAAGGCGGTGCACAGGGCGAGCACAAGATGGCGCGCGGCCTGCTGCCGATCCAGACCTGGTCGGCGCACCGGCTCAGCCACCCGGCTTTCGCCGATGCGGTGGCGCGTTTCCTGGAGCGCGAGCGTTCCGGGGTGGAGGCCTATGTCGACGAGTTGCGGGAGCGCAACCCGTTCAAGGCGGGCGAACCGTGAGGGCGCCCGCCTAGGCGTGCCGTCAGGATTGCCCTCGTCCGCCTCAGGGCTTGAAATCGCCCCCGACGCCGATCACGAAACTCTCGGGCTTGAGGTACTTGCGCAACGCGGCGTTCACCTCGGCAAGCGTGACCCGCTTCAAGGCGTCATCGAGCTGCTGGGCGACCGTGAAGTTGCGCCCCAGATACAGGTTCTCCGCCAGTGTCGCGGCGAGATTGCGGTCCTGGGCACGCGAGAGGTAGCGGAAGCTCAACAGCCCCTGGCGCCCCTGCTCCAGTTCGGCCGCAGTGAAGCCGTCTTTCAAGGCGCGCGCGATCTCCTCGCGCACCGCGTTCTCGACCTTGGCCAGGTTCTGCGGGGCGAAGATGGCGGTAGCGTTCCATAGCGAGTTAGGCTCCCAGGCATTGAACTGCACACCCGAGCGCACGTCGTAGGACAAGCCTTCAGCCTCGCGCACGCGAGCCCAGAGCCGCGAGTTGCCGCCCTGCCCCAGCAGGTAGTTGGCCAGCATCAGCGCGGCATGATCGGCGTGCAGTTCGGCGATCGGCAGCGCCAGGCTGACGCGCAGGTAGGCGTTCTGGCGGTCGGGCGTGCTGAAGCTCAGCCGCTCGGGCTTCACCTGGACCAGCGGATGCGGCACCCGCTTGTGCGCCTCCGGAGCGAACCAGTTGCCGAAGCTCGCCTCCAGCGCCTGGCGCACCTGCGCCACATCCAGGTCACCGACCGCAGCGAACTGGGCCTGGGCCGCGCCGTAAAAGCGCTGATGGAAACCGCGCAGCGCGTCGAGTTGGAGCTGCTCCAGCGCCACGCGCTGTTCGTCGAAGGTGGGCACATAGCGCACGTCCTCGACGGGATAGGGGTTGAAGCGCCGGTCCAGCTCACGGTTGACGATGGTGTCCGGGTCCTTGCGCTCCGACTCCAGCTCGGACAGCGCCTGGCGCCGAACCTCCTCGAAAGCGTCGGCCGGGAAGCTCGGCTCGCGCAGCATCTGGCCGACCAGGGTCAGCAAGGCGGGCAGGTGTTCCCGGCGGGTGCGCATCATCACTGTCACGCCGGTGGCTCCGCCCTGGACGGCGACTTCCGACTGCAACTCGTCGAGCTTGTCCTGTACCTGCTGGCGCGACAGCGTGGCGGTGCCCTTGTCCAGCATCGCCGCCACCACCTGACCGACGATGGACTGTCCCTTGAGGCTCGCCTCGCTGCCGAGGCGCAGGTTCAGCTGGGCCGAGACGACACCGCCCCGCGTGCCCTTGGGCAGTACGGCCGCCTGCAGTCCGCTCTTCAGCCCGAAACGCTGCGTCCGGGTTTCGATGTTGGCCGGCGTTGCATCGAAGGCTTCGGCCTGCTTGACCGCGGGGTCGCCCGTGTACCCGCGCAACATCGCCGCGACGTCGACACGCTGCGGCGTCGGTGCGCGCACTGGCTGCTCGGTCGGCACATAGCTGGCCAGCGTGCGGTTGGACGGCAGCAGATAGGCCGAAGCAGCGCGTTGCACCTGTTCAACGGTCAACTTGCGCACCCGGTCGCGGGTGAGGAAAAAGAGGCGCCAGTCACCCGCGGCGATCGCTTCCGAGAGGGCAACGCCGACACGTTCGGGGTCGGAAAACGCGAGGTCCCAGTCCTTGATCCATTTCAGCCTGGCGCGCTTGAGCTCTTCCTCGGTGATGGGTTCCTTGGCCACCGACTCCAAGGTCTGCAGCATCGCCTCCTGGGCCTTGCCGAGGTCTTGACCGGGCGCGAGCTGGGCGCCGAAGACGGAGAAGCCGGGATCGGACAGCTCCTGGGAGAAGGCAAAGACAGCGGCGGCCAGCTGGCCGTCCACCAGCTTCTTGTGCAGCCGCCCTGACGGCGCGTCTGCCATGATGACGTCGAGCACGTTGATCGCCGCAAAGTCGGGATGCGGGCCGGGCGGCACGTGGTACATCGCATAGGTCATCGGCACGCCGCCGACACGGCGCAGCGTGACATTGCGCTCGCCGTCCTGCACGGGATCCAGCGTGTAGAGCGGAGGCAGGCGGCGCTTCGGTGCGGGGATCTTGCCGAAAGACTGCGCGATCCAGCCCAGGGTGCGCGGCGGGTCGAAGCGGCCCGCCACGATCAGCGTGGCGTTGTCCGGCTGATAATAGGTGCGATAGAAGTTCTGGAGGCGAGCAATGTCGACGTTCTCGACGTCGCTGCGTGCTCCTATGGTGCTCTTGCCGTAGTTGTGCCACTGGTACATCGTGGCCAGGCCTTTTTCGAAAAGGATGCGGCTCGGACTGTTCTCCCCCATTTCCATTTCGTTGCGCACCACCGTCATCTCGGTATCGAGATCGCGCTTCGCGATGTTGCTGTTCACCATCGCATCGGCCTGCCAGCCGAGGTACCACTTCAGATTCTCTTCGTTGCTTGAGAAGCTGGCGAAGTAATTGGTCCGATCCAGCCAGGTCGAGCCATTCGCCCGCAGCCCCCGTTTGGTGAATTCGGCCCAGACATTGGGATGCTTGGGCGTGCCCTTGAAAAGCAGGTGCTCCAGCAGGTGGGCCATGCCGGTTTCGCCGTAGCTTTCCTGGTGCGAGCCGACCCGGTAGGTCATGTTGACCGTGGTGGTGGGCTTGGATTCGTCCGGTACCAGCAGCACCTGAAGGCCGTTCGCCAGCCGGTACTCCTCGATTCCCTCCACCGTGACGACATGCGAGACGCCCACGGGCAGTTTGGAAGGGGCCGCGGCAGCGAGCGCAGGAACGACGGGCAGACAGAACGCAAGGATCAGATGTCGAAGCATGAAGACTCCTTTTCGATGTGTGCATTCTGACCGGATTTGCCCACTTCGCGTTCCGTCACCGGATGACCGAGCAACGATAAGCGCCGGCCGGCAGCCTGAAAACAAGC
>NZ_JAPFBW010000043.1 GCF_026153205.1 Aquabacterium sp. A7-Y
GAGCGACAGCGGCAGCCACATCGGCCTTCTTCGGCTCACGGAAGCAATAGGCAGCGTCGGCCTTCTTCGGCTCACGGAAGCAATAGGCAGCGTCGGCCTTCTTCGGCTCGCGGAAGCAATAGGCAGCATCGGCCTTCTTCGGCTCACGGAAGCAATAGGCAGCGTCGGCCTTCTTCGGCTCACGGAAGCAATAGGCAGCGTCGGCCTTCTTCGGCTCGCGGAAGCAATAGGCAGCGTCGGCCTTCTTGGGCTCACGGAAGCAGTAGGCGGCATCGGCCTTCTTGGGCTCACGGAAGCAGTAGGCCGAAGCGTCCATCGGCAGCTCTTCGCCGAACTCGCTGGCATACAGCTCGTTCATCGCGTCGAAGGCCTCGACATGGGCGTCCTGCTCGTTCTCGCCGAGACCGAGGTAGGGATAGTGGTGCACGAACTCGCCGAAAACGCGCATGCAGTCGTCGGCGTACTTGCGCGTGTCGAGGATGTGGGCGTGCCAGAAGTCGTCGATATCGCGGGTCGGCGCGATGGCGCGCTCGGGGTACTTCGCCAGCAGCTTCAGAAAACGCTTGTAGCCGACTTCGATGCGGTCGGCGTGTTCGCGGCTCCAGCCGTAGCCGTCTTCCTTGCAGGTGACCTTGAACTTGATCATCTCCAGGTCCAGTGCGTCGATGCCCGCCAGGACATGCTCGAGCGGGAAACCGGCGTTTTGAACTTCCATGTGTACTCCAGATACAGCTTGAGGGAAAACAGGGGCCCCCTCGGACCCCGGGGAAAAATGAAGGCGGCCTGGTCGGGCCCGGACGGCTCTCAGGCCGCCACCGTCGGTCCCACCAGGTTGCGCAGGTCGCGCGCCAGGAATCGGCCCATCTCCTCGGCGGAAATCGGCTTGCTGATGTAGTAGCCCTGGATCTGGTCGCAGCCCTGGGCGCGCAGGAAGCCGAGCTGCTCGACCGTTTCCACGCCCTCGGCCACGACCTTCATGCGCAGGCGCTGCGCCAGGCCGACGATGCCGGCAGTCAGCGAGGCAGCGTCGAGGTCGTGCGGCAGGTCCTTGATGAAGGAGCGGTCGATCTTCAAGGTGCTCAGCGGGAAGCGCTGGAGGTAGGACAGCGAGGAGTACCCGGTACCGAAGTCGTCGATTGCCAGCGACACGCCCAGCGCCCGCACCTCCTGCAGCAAGGCTGCTGCGCGGGCCGGGTTCTGCATCACACCGCTCTCGGTGATCTCCAGCTCGAGCAGGCTGGCCTCCAGGCCGGTGTCGGCGAGGGTCTGGGCCACCTCCGTCGCCAGGTGCGGCAGGTTGAGCTGGCGCGGCGACAGGTTCACGCTGACCTGCACCGGGAAGCCGGCGTCGCGCCAGGTGCAGGCGTCGTGGCAGGCGGTCTGCAGGGCCCAGCGGCCGAAGCTCTCGATCAGGCCGGTCTCCTCGGCCAGCGGGATGAACTGGGCCGGCGAGATGAAACCCATGGTCGGGTGCTTCCAACGCATCAGGGCTTCCACCCCGGTGATGCAGCGGCGCCGCAGGTCGAGCTTGGGCTGGTAGACCAGCGACAGCTCGCCGCGCTCCAGCGCGCGCCGCAGCCCGCTCTGCAGCTCCAGCTGGGCCTGCCCGTGCGCGTTCATCTGCGCCGAGTAGAAGTGGTAGGTGCTGCGGCCCTTGTCCTTGGCACGGTACATGGCCGTGTCAGCATTCATCAGCAGCGTCTCGACGTCCGCGCCGTCCTCGGGATAGACGCTGATGCCGATGCTCGCGGTGGCCGGCAGCTCGCGCCCGTCAACGACGAAGGGCTCCATGCAGCGGCTCAGCAGCTTGGTGACCGGCGCCACCGCGTCCCCGGCCTGGTTCAGATCCTCCAGCACGATGACGAATTCGTCGCCGCCGAAGCGCGCCACGGTGTCGGTCTCGCGCACGGTCTCGGCCAGGCGCCGCGAGCAGGCGCGCAGCAGCTCGTCGCCGGCAGTGTGGCCGAGGCTGTCGTTGATGTACTTGAAGCGGTCGACGTCGAGGAACAGCACCGCCAGGCGCTTATTGTGGCGCGCCGCGCGCTTGATGGCCTGCGACAGGCGCTCGTGCAGCAGCGGACGGTTCGCCAGCCCGGTGAGCGGGTCGTGGGCGGCCAGGTGGCGCAGCGCCTGCTCGGCCTCCTTGCGCTGCAGGTACTGCCCCAGCTGGGTCGCCACGGACTCGACGAAGGCGAGCATCTCGCGGTCCAGGGGCACCGCGGCACGGCTGAAGAACTCGATCGCGGCAATGGTCTGGCGCGCGATCACCGGCACGACCAGCGCGGTGCGCATGCCGGCGTCGCGGGCGATGCGCTCGCGCTCGTGCCCGGTCCACGCCGGCATGGTGCGCCACGAGGACTCTCCGGAGGCCCAGGCCGTGGCCAGGCCAGTGCCGGTGGGCACGCCGCTCCAGCCGCTCAGCTGGCGCGCGAACTCGACCAGCGCGCTGTCGTCACCGTCGGTCCAGGCCTGCAGGGCCCGCAGCTGGCCGTCATTGGACAAGGTCCAGCAGACCGCGGCGTCCCAGCCCAGCAGCGAGCCGGTGCCGGACAGCAAGTGGTTCACGGCCGACTCGATCTCGCCGTCGGCGGCGAGCTCGCGCGCGATGTCGTGCGCGAGCTGCAGGCGCAGCGCGGCCTTCTTGCGTGAGGTTTCGTCGCGCACCGTGCCGCGCAGGGTCAGCCGGCCGTTCTCCTGCGACTGCTCGAAGTTCGCGTGCACCCAGCGGCGTGTGCCGTCGGCCAGCACCAGCCGGTGCTCGACCTCGGTGGTCGCCGCGTACTCGGCGGCGCGGTCGATCGCGTTGCGGACGCCGTCGCGTTCGTCGGCAGGCACCAGGGCGAGCAGCTGCCCCAACTCGGGTGCCGCAGTGCCTGCGGTGAAGCCGTAGATGCGCCGCGCCTCGCGCGAGCATTCGATGCGGCCGGTCGCGTAGTCCAGCACCCAGCTGCCCACCTTGGCGAGGCCCTGGGCTTCGGCCAGACGACGCTCGCTGGTGCGCAGGCTCTGCGTCATCTGGCGGGCCAGTCCGACGGCGCGGCGCTGCGAACCCATCAGGGACACCAGCACACCGGCAAGCAGCGCGCTGATGGTGATGCCGGTGGCCAGGATGATCCAGGGCAGCGAGCGTTGCAGCGGATCGGCGACATAGCTGCGCGGGGCAGAGACCTCAACCGCCCAGAGGCGCCCACCGAGCGCGAAAACTTCCATCCGGCGCAGCAGCTGCGTATCGCCGGCGTCGGCCGCGGGGGGGGCCGACGCGGCCGCCGGGGCGATGGCGTGAGGATGCTCGGTGTCGAACAGCAGCTTGTCATCGGCGAGCGGCTGCACTGCCCCGCCGGGCACCTCCGGACCGCCGTCGTAGAGGCGCAGGCGCAGGTCGCGGTCCTCCAGGTCCAGCCCCGCGAGCATGGACGCCACGCGCACACCGGCACCCACCGTGCCGAGGAAGGCGGCGCGCCGTTGCTCGACGGTGTCGATCGGCATGCCGGGGCGGTAGACCGGCAGGCGCAGCGCCAGGCCGATGTGGGCGTCCGGGCCGCGGTTCTGGATGGTGCGGCCCGAGGAGCCGAGCTTGCCGCTGTCACGCAAGCGCTCCAGCCCGGCCAGGTGACCCGACACCGCCGCCATGTCCTTGCCCAGCACCTTCTCGTTGCCCTGGAGCGGCTCGACGAAGTGCAGCGGGTGGTAGCCCGAGACGCGCTCGCCGGGCGGGCTGATCTGGAAGCCGGAGCGCAGCGCGGGGTCCAGCAGCGGGTCCTGCCGCACCGCGCTCTCGAAGGCCTGCTTGTCCTCCGGGCGCACGTAGGGCGCGTAGTTGAGCACCTGGAAGCCGGGAAAGTTGTGCTTCAGGTCGAGCGCCTGTGCATAACGGCGGAAGCCGTCGCGTTGCACCTCGCCGGTGTGGAACAGCGCCCGCAGGCCGTGCAGCACCTCGACATAGGCGCCGAAACGCTTCTCCAGTCGCACGGTGGCATCGCTCGCCTCGCTGTCGAAGCGCAGCTGGGCGCTCGCCTCGTTCTCGTTGGCCGCCCAGCGGCTCGCGCCGGCCGACAAGGCGACACCGACGGCGAACACCAGCGCCGGGATCCACCAGGAGCGCAGCGGCACCAGCGCACGCGACGAGGAACGCCGGCCGGCGTGCGCCGACGGGTCTGCCGCCAGCGGCCTGCTGCGCTGCGGCTCGTTCTCGATGTCTAGCTCTGGGATGTTCACTGGCGACTACCTCAAGGACCCGCGGGCTGCAGGGCACTGGAGAAGACCTGCGTCTTCCGTCCGGGCTGCCGGACCGTGCCTGGGGGATGACCCCAGCTCTGGGATGGGAGCGACTGTAAAAATCGCGGCAGGACGGGTCTGTAGGGATTTCTCCAACGCTCTTGTGAGGCAGACGCGGTCCCCGCGGTAGGGGGAAAATGCCAAGGCCGAAGAGGTGTCGATTTCCGGTACTAGTTCGCGCCCGCCCCGCCCGGCGCCGACCCGCGGCTGTCAAGTGCGGGTCGCCTGCGCCGTTTCCCTCGCTGCTCGCCGCCTGCCACGCCGGTTCACCGGCCCCGCCCTCCGCGCCCCGATGAACGACCGCCTGCCTCTCCACTGGAAACTCGCCCTGGTGCCCGTCGCGCTGGCCGCCGTGCTGGTCGCCAGCATGCTCGGCCTGAGTGAGTGGTTGCTGGCGCGGCACTTCGAATCCAGCGCTGGGGCGACGGCCGCACAGAGCGCCCAGGCGCTGTCCGGCCGCCTGGCACGCTCGCTCGACCGCCGGGTCGCCGAGATGCAGCTGCTGGCACGCATTGCCGAAGTCACCGGGAGCGCTGACCTGGGCGTGGAGCTGCGGCGGCTGCACGTCGATGCGCCGGCCTACCTGAGCCTCGCCGTGCTGGACGCATCCGGACGGCTTCGGGCGGGCAGCGGCCGCGGCAGCGACACCCTCTCGCTGGCCCAGGGACCGGTGTTCCGGCAGGCGCAGCGGGACCTGTGGATCGGTCCGCTGACCGGCGCCCCCGGGGACCCGGCCAAGTCGGCGCCCGGCCGCCGCTGGATGGATCTCGGCCTGCCTCTGCACGATGCCCGCGGCGGTTTTGCGGGCGTGCTCGCAGCCCGGCTGGACTGGCACGCCTTCGCCCTGCTGCGCGAGGAATTGCGCGACGCGGCCCTCGGTTCGGCCGGGTTGTCCCTGCTGGTCGGGGACGGGCGCTCGGTGCTGCTGGCGGACCACTACGCGCGCATCGAGCCCGCCTGGCTGCGCGCCACCGGAGCGGCCAGGCCGCAACAGCGCGGCGAACGCGCGTGGCGACGCCTGCGCGACGCCAACGGGCGGCGGCTGATCGTCGCCGCGTCCGCGGTGCCGCCGCGGAGCCAGGCGGGCGTGCTCGGCTGGCAGGTGGTGGCGGTGCAGGACTACGGCTCGGTGATGCAGCCGCTCAAGGACCTGTCGAGCACCGTGCTGTGGGGCGGCGCGCTGGCGGCTGCCGTGTTCGGCGGGCTGGGCTGGTGGCTCTCGCGTCGCATGGCGCGACCCTATGCAGGGCTGCTGGAAGCCGTGGTCGAGCGCTTCCAGCAGGGCGCGCCGCACCGCCAGGCGGGCCTGGCCCACTACCTCGATGCGCTGGCCGAGCAGGTCAAGCTCCTGCCGCTGGCGCCACCGGCGCGCCACAAGAGCGTCGCCGGCGCCACGCCGCAGGACAGCCGCGCGCTGCTGCAGCAGGCCCTCGCGCTGCTCGCGGAGGACGCCTCGCGACTCGAGCTGGTGCTGGACAAGTTGCCGGTCGGTGTGATGCTGGCCGACGCGCAGTTCCATCTGATGTACTGGAACCGCTGCTGCGAAACCACCTTCGCGCTGCCCCCCGAGCAGGCCCTGGGCGGCCCGCTGGTCGGGCTGTTCGGCGATGCCACGGCACGCGCCTTCATCGAGGGGCTGCAGCGCGACCTGCTGCGCGACGGCGAGGCGCTGTCGGCCAGCATGTCCTTCGAGCGGGCCGACCGCCGACAGCTCTGGTGCGACTGGCGGGTCGCACCGCTGCACGATGGCCGGGGCCGCTTCGTCGGCTACCTCGCGGTGGTGCAGGACGTCAGCCCGCGGCGCGAGGCGGAGCTGCGCGGGAGCGAGAGCGAGGCACGCCTGGCCGCGGTCATCGACTCCGCCAGCGACGCCATCGTGAGCGTGGACCTGGACGGCCGCATCGTGCTCTACAACCCCGCGGCGGAACGCATCTTCGGCTATCCCGCCGAGCAGGTGCTGAACCAGCCGCTGGCCCTGCTGCTGCCCCAGCAGCACCGCGACCGCCACCCGGACTACCTGCGCGCCTTCGCCGCCGAAGGCGTCTCGCAGCGCGCGCTCAAGGGGCCCGGCCACATCAGCGGGGTGCGCCGCGACGGGCAACGCCTGGACCTGGAGGCGTCGATCTCGCAGGTGTCGGTGGGCGGCCAGAAGGTGCTGACCGCCATCCTGCGCGATGTGACCGAGCGGCGGCGCGCCGACCGTGCGCTGCTCGACTCGCGTGCCGAGCTGACCGCGTTGACGCAGCGGCTGATGGAGCAGGAGAAAACCACCACCCGCCACCTCGCGCAGGTGCTGCACGACCAGTTGGGCCAGACCCTGACCGCGATCCGCCTGGGTTTCGACACGCTGCCCGCCGCCGAGCCCGCCAGCCCGGCAGCCGCGCGGCAGCAGCGCCTGCACACGCTCATCGACGACGCCATCCACCAGGTACGCCAGGTGCTGACCGAGTTGCGTCCGCCGCTGCTGGAGGAGCAGGGCCTGGCGGCGGCGCTGGACAACGAGATCCGCAGCCGCGAAACGGCGCGGCCGGAGGAACTGGAGATCCTGCTGAGCCTCGACGAGCTGCCGGAGGGACAGCGCTGGCCGGCCGAGGTCGAGTACGCGGTCTTCATGGTCGCCCGCGAGGCGATCGCCAACGCCATCCGCCATGCCGGCGCCTCGGTGCTGCGGGTGGCCCTCGGCGGCGCGCCGGGGCAGCTGCGCCTGGACGTCGAGGACAACGGCTGCGGCCTGCCGGAGCGCTGGAAGACGGGCCGCCCGGGCCACCTCGGCGTGGTCGGCATGCGCGAGCGGGCCGAGGCCATCGGGGCACAGTTCGGCATGGAGACGGTCAACGGCGAGGGCACGACGGTGTGGCTGAGCTGGGCTGCGCGGTGAGCTCGCCGCCCGGCAGCGGCCAGCCGGCAGCCACTGGGCAAGGAGGAAGGATGCGATGAGCGGTCTCTATCTGGTGGACGATCACGCGCTGGTGCGCGAAGGCCTGCGCGCGCTGCTGGAGGCGGCCGGCCACGAGGTGCTCGGCGAGACCGCGGACCCGACCACCGCGGTGGCCGACATTGCGCGGCTGGCGCCCGACGTCGTGCTGCTGGATCTGTCGCTCGGCGAACGCTCCGGCTTCGAGGTGCTGGAGCAGGTGCGCCGGCGTGATCCCTCGGCTCGCCTGCTGGTCCTGACGATGTCGGCCCAGCCCCGCCATGTCGGCGAGGCGATGCGCCTGGGCGCGGCCGGCTATGTGCTCAAGGGCTCGCCGGGTCGCGAGCTGCTGCGCGCCATCGAGCAGGTGGTGCAGGGCCGGCGCCACATCGGGGCGGAGGTCGCGGACCTGGCCGTGCAGGCGCTCACCGGCGGCGCACCCGACCGGCTCGCGAGCCTGTCGCCGCGCGAGCGCCAGATCCTGGTGATGGTGGTCAAGGGCCAGTCCAGCGCCGCCATCGGCACCCGGCTGCACCTCTCGCCCAAAACCGTGGACACCTACCGCAGCCGCCTGATGCAGAAGCTGGGCATCGCCGACGTGCCCGCGCTGGTGCGGCTCGCCATCCGCGAAGGACTGATAGATGCGCATGACGCGTAAAGCGTCACAGGTGTCGAGCTTGCCCGACAGACAGGCGCCCAAGGCCGGCGTAGAGTGCGAGGCATCGATTCCCGGACCAGGTATTTTTCTCGTGCAGCGTTTGCGCCGGCTTCTTCCCTCCTACTCGGTGCGCTCGGCCAGCCGTGGCTGGGTGCCGGTGGTGCTCGCGCTCATGCAGCACCGCGCCGCGCACGTCTTCCTCGAGCGCGGCTGCCGGCGCTTCGAACCGCAGGCCACCGTGATGGCCTGCGACAGCCCCGGTGACCTGCTGCTCAAGAGCAGTGTCTGGGACCCCGACCTGCTGGTGGTCGACCCGCTGGCCTGCGAGGGCGACCTCGCCTCGCTGGTACGGCAGCTGCGCCAGGCGCGCCCGGCCAGCTGCATCGTCGCGCTGGTCGCCGGAGCCGACATCGCGGGGCTGCCGGGCTGCGAGGTGCCGGGACTGGACGCGGCGCTCGCGCCGGCCGAACTCGACGACTGGCTGGCCGAGGGGCTGGCGCGCATGCGCTGCCGCTCGCAGCTCGCCGCCCTCACGCTCGGTCCCTTCTACGACACCACGCGGCCCGCCACGCTGATGCCGGCCTGAGTCCGCCGCGCCGCGGCCCTCAGGCGACGCCCGATCCTCCCGACTGCTGGCGGATCAAGGCCTCGAACTGCGCGGCGCTCATCGGGCGGCCCAGCAGATAGCCCTGCGCTTCGTCGCAGCCGTGCGCACGCAGGAACTCGAGCTGCTCGCGCGTCTCCACGCCCTCGGCCACCAGACCCACCTGGAGGGTGTGCGCCATCGCGATCAGTGCCGCCGCCAGCCGGCTGTCACTGGCCGAAGCCGGTACCGCGTCGAGGAAGGAGCGGTCGATCTTGAACTTGTCGACCGGCAGCTGGCGCAGGTAGGACATGCTGGAATAGCCGACCCCGAAATCGTCGATCGCGATCGCGATGCCGAGCGCGCGCAGCCGCTCCAGCACGGCGGCCGTGGCCAGCGGGTCGCGCACGATGGCGCTTTCGGTGATCTCCAGCTCCAGGCGCTGTGGCGCCAGGCCGCTCGCCTGCAGCGCGCGGTTGACGTCTTCGGCCAGCTGGTCGGTCTGCAGCTGGCGCGGCGACAGGTTGACGGCCACCCGCATCGTGGCGCCGGTCAGGTCCTCCCAGCGGCGCGTCTGGATGCAGGCCTGCTCCAGCACCCAGGTGCCGAGCGGCACGATCAGCCCGGTGTCCTCGGCCAGCGGGATGAAAGCGCCGGGCGGCACCAGGGACCGGTCGTCCCCATGGCGGCGCCAGCGCAGCAGGGCCTCGGCGCCGACCAGCCGGCCGCTGGCGCATTCGTACTGCGGCTGGTAGTAAACACACATCTCGCCGCGCGCCAGCGCCTCGTGCAGGTCGTTTTCCATGCGCAAGCGGTCGGCCGAATCGCGTGTCATGCTCTCGTCGAACAGGCGCAGCGTGTTGCGGCCCGCGGCCTTGGCGTGGTACATCGCGGCGTCGGCCGCGCGCATCAGCCCCACCGCGTCGTCACCCGCTTCGGGATAGGCAGCGATGCCGATGCTGGGTGTCACGCGCAGCTCATAGGGGCCGACCTGCATGGGCTCGCCCAGGGTCGCGATGATCTTGCGCGCCACCAGCTCGCTGTCGGCCTGCTGCGCCACCTTCGGGCACAGCACCACGAACTCGTCGCCGCCCATGCGCGCCACCGTGTCCGAGGCACGCACGGCCGCCCGCAGGCGTTCGGCCACCACCTTCAGGATGGCGTCGCCGACATGGTGGCCGAGCGAATCGTTGATGTTCTTGAAGCGGTCCAGGTCGATGAACATCAGGGCCATCGGGTCGCTCTCGCGCCGCGCCCGCACCAGCGCGGCGCCCAGGCGTTCCTGCAGCAGCGCGCGGTTGGGCAGGCCGGTCAGCGCGTCGTGATGGGCCATGTGGTGGATGTGCTCCTCGGCCCGCTTGCGCTCGGTGATGTCGTAGGCGATGCTCAGGTAGCCCACCGCCTCGCCGCTGTCGTTGACCATGGTGCTCATCACCATCACCACCGGCACCTGCCGCCCGTCCTTGCGCACGCAGGTCCACTCACGCTCGTCGGGGCGGCCGCGCCGCGCACGCGCCACCAGGGCCTCGAAGCCGGGCTCGACCCGCTCGCCCAGCTCGGCACTGAGCTGGGTGGCACGCTGGGCCAGCTCCTGGCGGTCGTGGATCAGCTCGGGCGTGGCGCGCCCCACCAGTTCGTCGGCGCTGTAGCCGAGCAGGGCCTCGGCCGCCGGGTTGATCGCCTGGATGACGCCGCGCAGGTCGGTCGCGACGATGGCGAAGGGCGCGCTGTCGTAGATGCTGCGGCGCAAGGCGTCGAGGCGGCGCCACTGGCGCTGGCTCTCCTCGTAGGCCAGCTCGGAAGCGCGGCGGCCGCTGACGTCCCGCAACATCGCGACAAGCTGACGCTGGCCGTCGAGCTGCACCTCGCTGAGGCCGAGCTCGAGCGGGAACAGGCTGCCGTCGCGGCGCAGCCCAGTCGCCTCCAGCCCGCCCCCGGCGGGCAGCGGCTCGGCGCCGCTGAGCCAGTGGCCCAGGCGCTCGCGCTGCTGGCGGGCGTCGGGCAGGGGCATCAGCATCGTCACGTCCTGGTTCAGCAGCTGGGCCTCGGTGTATCCGAACATGCGCAGCGCGGCCGCGTTCGCACCGGTGAGGCGGCCGCCGGCATCGATCGTCAGGATGCCGTCCACGGTGCTGTCGATCACGGTGCGCAGGCGGGCTTCGCTGTCACGCGCCTGGCCGGTGAGCCGCCCGGCCAGCTCCGCGGCCCGGGTGTAGTGCCCCGAGAAGGTCTGCAGCGCCGCCCACAGCACCAGCGTCGCGACCAGCCCACCCAGCAGCACCGCCGCCGGCAGCGGCTGGCGCAGTGCGTCGACCGGCCGGCGCGTCACCGTCACCTGCCAGATCCGTCCGCCCACGCTGGCCAGGCGCACCCGCTGGTCCCCGGGATGCACCTCGGGCGGCGGCGCCATGCCGCCGGGCCAGGCCTCTGCGGTGTCGAACACCAGCGGCTCGCCGCGGCGCCGCGATGCGGGAGTGCCGTCGCCCAGGTCCACCACACGGACGTGGTGACGCGCCGCGGCGTGGTCGTGCAGGGCATCGTCAAACACCGACCGGCTGCGTACGAGCACCCCCACCTGCCCGGCCAGCGCGGCACGCCGCCCGAGCACGCCGGCAGCGGCCGGCCCCGGCCGGTACACCGGTGCCCACACCGCCAGCAAGGGCCCGGAAGCCCCCGCCGTCGCGAGCGGCTCGGCGACGGCCGGCAGGCCGGTGTCGCGGGCGCGCTCGATGGCGGCCCGCAGCCGGGGCTGTAGCGCCAGGTCGCCGCCGAGGGTGGCCGCGCTGCCAGCGGCCGGCTCGTGGAACAGCACCGGCATCGAGTAGTCGCCGCGCGGCGGCATCAGGTAGGACGCGTACAGCAGCGCCTGCCCCCCCTGATAGCGATCACGCACCCGCAGCGCGCGGACCTGCCCGCTGAACTCGGCAGCGCTGACCGTGCCGCGGGACTGCAACAGCGCCGCGACGCTGGCGGCGAGGTCCACGGGGCGGTCGAGCGCCTGCTGGATCTGGTGCACCCGGCTGCTCACGAGGGCTTCGAAGGCCCGGTCCTCGCGTTCCAGCAGCACCCACGCGGCGTAGTACCAACCGAGCAGGCTCGCGACCAGGCCGACCCCGAGGGCCACATGGGCCAAGCGACGGTAGCGCCGCGGCCAGGCCGCGGCGGGCTGCGCGGGCACCGGCCCGAGGGCTTCGCTCACGCCCGGGTGCTGCTGCGGGACTTCAGCCACAGGACGGTAGATTCGGCGCCGTTCATGGGCCCATGCTACCGGGCGGCGCGCCGTCTTGCTGCTTCAGCCCGCGAGGGGACTCTGCCAGGCGGCCATCGTGGCCTCGAAACGGTCCGCCGGCATGGGCCTGCCGAGCAGGTAGCCCTGCACTTCGTTGCAGCCCTGAGCCTTCAGGAAGGCCAGCTGGTACTCGGTCTCGACCCCCTCGGCGAGGATGCCGACACCCAAACTGCGGGCCATCGCGATGAGGGCGCGCACCAGGCGGCCGTCGCTGTCCTCGTTCTGCAGGCGCGCGATGAAGGAGCGGTCGATCTTGAACTTGTCCACCGGCAGCTCCTGAAGGTAGGCGAGGCTCGAGTAGCCCACCCCGAAGTCGTCGATCGCCACCCCGACGCCCAGCGCCCGCAGGCGCTGCAGCTTGAAGGAGGCCTGCTGGGTGTCGCGCACCACCGCGCTTTCGGTGATCTCCAGTTCCAGCAGCTGCGGCGGCAGCCGGGTGGCCTGCAGGACCGCATCGACCTGCTGCACCAGGTCCGGCACGTCGAGCTGGCGGGGCGACAGGTTGACCGCGACCTTCACCGCGACGCCGGTGCGCTCGCGCCAGCCCAGCGCGGTGCGGCAGGCCTCGTGCAGGGCCCAGTTCCCGATCGGCACGATCAGGCCGGTTTCCTCGGCGAGCGGGATGAAGTCGGCCGGGGACACCAGCTGTCCGCCGCGCTGCCAGCGCACCAGGGCCTCGGCGCCGGCCAGCCGGCCGCCGCCGCACTCGAACTGCGGCTGGTAGTGCAGCACCAGCTCCTCGCGCTCCAGCGCGCGGTGCAGGTCGGCTTCCAGCCGCAGCTGCTCCGCCGAGCTGCCGCGCCGGCCGGGCTGGTAGAGCCGGAAGGTGTTGCGGCCCGAGGCCTTGGCGTCGTACATCGCCGTGTCGGCGTGCCGCATCAGGCTGGCGAGGTCGCTGCCGCCGTCGGGATAGGTCACCCCGCCGATGCTGGGGGTGACACGCAGCTCCTGGTTGCCCGCCGTCAGCGGCGGCTCCAGCGCCTGGAGGATCTTGGTGGCCACGCGCTGGCACTCGGCCTCGCCGGCCGGGTGCGGCAGCAGCACGACAAATTCGTCGCCGCCCATGCGGGCCACGCTGTCGGTGGCCCGCACCGCGGCGAGCAGGCGCTGGGCCACTTCACACAGCACGCGGTCGCCGACATGGTGGCCGAGCGAGTCGTTGATGTTCTTGAAGCGATCCAGATCGATGAAAAGCAACGCCAGGCGCTCCTGCTCACGCCGGGCCCGCACGATCGCCGCACCGAGACGCGCTTCCAGCAGGGCCCGGTTGGGCAGCCCGGTCAGGGTGTCGTGATGCGCCATGTGGCGCATGCGCTCCTCGATGCGGCGCCGCTCCGAGACGTCGCGCAGGATACCGACCCAGCGGTCCTCGCCGCCGGGCGGCAGTTCGTTCAAGGCGATGTCGAGCGGGAAGGACGAGCCGTCGCTGCGCCGGCCGGTCACCTCGCGCACACCGGCACCGGCGGCCAGGACAAAAGCGCCCTCGATGCAATCGGACATGGGGCAGCCCAGCAGGTGCTCCTCCTCGACGCGGAACATGCGCTGCGCGGCATGGTTGGCGCTGCGCACCCGACCCTGGGCGTCCAGCGTCACGATGCCGTCGGCGGTGCTGTCGAACACCGTCTCGAGCCGGGCGGCGCTCTCACGAGCCTCGCGGGCGAGGCGACGCGCCATGTGAGTGGCCCGTTCGTAGCGCAGGCCGAAGCTCATCAGCACGCCGAAGCTCGCCAGCGTGGCGAGCAGCCCGCCGATCAGCAAGGCCAGCGGCGACCCGGCGCGCCAGAACTCGGCCGGTGCGCGCGCGACACTCACCCGCCACAGCCGGCCCGCCACCGGCAGCACCGCCTCCCGCAGGTCGGCGGCCGCGGGCGCGAAGCTGCCCCGGCCGGCCTGGCTGTCGTAAAGCAGCTGCCCCGGGCCGCGCGGGGCGCCCTCGTCGGCGCCGACGTCCTCGACACGGATGCGGTGCGCACCGCCGGGCAAGGCCTCGCGCAGGATGTCTTCGGCCCGGAACACGCCGCTCACCTGCCCCGACCACGCGAGGCGGCGGCTCGCCACGTCGACCAGCGGCAGGCCGCGCCGGTAGACCGGCAGCCGCAGCACGAAACCCATCGCGCCCTGCAGCAGGGGCACCGGCGCGGTGGCCTGCGGTGCGTTGCGGTCGCGCGCGCGCTCGACCACTGGCCGGTGCAGCTCGGCGCCCAGGCTGTCGAAGCCCATCGCCACCTCGTTGCCGGCATAGGGTTCGCAATAGGCCACGCTGAGGTAGCGGGGCCGGCGCCCGGGCGGGTGGATGCGGAAGTCCGGGTAGCCCTGAGGGTGCAGGCTGCGGTCCTGCCGCATGCGCTGCTCGAAACTGGCGCGGTCGGCATCGTCGACCAGCACCGAGTACTGCACCGCCAACACGCCGGGATGGCGCGTGCGCACGCCCATGGCCTCGGCGTGCTGATGGAAGTCCACCCGGGTGGTGCCGGGGTGGGCCTGCACCAGGCTGCGGAAGCTGCTCAACAGCTCGGTGTACTGCGCCACCTGCGAGCCGAGCCGCGCCACCGCCAGCCGGCCCTCGCGCTGCAGCACCGCATCCGACTCGGCCTGCAGCCCGCGCACCGCGTCCAGCCAGGTCCAGACGCTCAGCGCCGCCCCGAGGCACAACACCAGCCAGGCCGAAACCTGGTAGGCATTGCCCCGCTTGGGCAGCGACTGCAGCAACGCCTCCATCCTTGTCCTTTCTGGGCCACGACGGCGACAGCCGGAGGGAAGATTCCCGGCTGTCGTCTGCCCGGTATCGGAGCCCTCCCGGCGAAGTTGAGCCGCCCGAGGGTTTGCCCGCTCTATGTTGCCAGCGCCCGCGCGCTCGTGTTCAACGCTCGCGCATCGCGCGCGACAGCAGCAGCACCGGCAGCAGCCCCACCAGCACGATGGCGAGCGAGGGCAGCGCCGCTTCGCCCAGGCGCTCGTCCTTGGCGAGCTGGTAGGCCACCACCGCCAGCGTGTCGCTGTTGAAGGGCCGCAGCACATAGGTTGCCGGCAGCTCCTTCATCACATCGACAAACACCAGCAAGCCGGCCGCCAGGGCGGAGCGGCGCAGCAGCGGCAGGTGCACGCCGAGCAACAGCCGCCAGCGCGAGCTGCCCAGCATGCGGGCCGACTCGTCCAGGCTGGGCGGAATGCGTGCATAACCGGCCTCGACCGACTGCAGCGCCACCGCCGAGAAACGCACCAGGTAGGCATACATGAGGCCGAACACGGTGCCGGTGACCAGCGCCGCCGCGCCGCTTTGCGGCCACAGCGCCTGCAGCCAGCCGGCCGGCAGCAGGATGCCGACCGAAATCACCGCTCCGGGCACCGCATAACCCAGTGAAGCGACCCGCGCGGCCAGTCGCAGCCCGGGGCGCGGCCGCACCCGCAACGCGAAGGCCAGCGCCAGGGCCAGCGCAGCCGCCAGCAGCGCCGCCAGGCCGGCCAGCTTGAAGCTGCTCCAGGCCCACACGACAAAACGCGCCCACGGCAGCCCGAACTCGCCGTGCCGCGCCTCGCCCCACATGAGCCCGAGCAGCACCAGCACCGGCACCACGAAACCCAGCAACACCGGCAGCCCGCAGACCCCCCACGCCAGCACGGCCTGGCGCCCGCTCAGCCGGACCGGCCGCGCTTCCTGGCTCGAGGTCGAGCCGGTGCGCGCGCTCGCGAAGCGCAGCCGCCGCTGGGCGCGGTGCTCGAACCACAGCAGCACGGCCACCAGCACGAGCAGCACGGTGGCGAGCTGGGCCGCCGCGATCCGGTCGTCCATCGAGAGCCAGGCCTTGTAGATGCCGGTGGTGAAGGTGGTCAGCCCGAAGTAGGAACCGACGCCGTAGTCGGCCAGCGTTTCCATCAGCGCCAGGGCCACACCGGCGGCCAGCGCCGGACGCGCCAGCGGCAGCGCCACCCGGCGCACCCGGCGCGCGGTGCCCGCCCCGAGCAGGCGGGCCGCCTCCATCAGGTGCACCCCGCGTTCGCTGAGGGCGGCGCGGGTCAGCAGGTAGGCATAGGGATAGAGGCAGAAGATGAACATCGGCACCGCGCCGCCGAGGCTGCGCACGTCGGGCAGCAGCGCGCCTTCGGCGCCGGTGAGCGCGCGCAGCGCGGTCTGCAGCGGGCCGCTGAACTGCAGGAAATCGGTGTAGGCATAGGCCATCACGTAGGCCGGCATGGCGAGCGGCAGCAGCAGCGCCCAGCTGAAAAAGCGCCGGCCGGGGAAGTCGAACAGGCTCACCGCTGCCGCCGTCGCGCCGCCCACCAGCGCGACCCCCAGCGCCACCCAGCCGCTCAGCAGCAGCGAGGTCCAGGCATAACCGGGCAGCACGGTGACGAACTGCTGCCACAGGATGTCCCGGCTGCCGGCGCCGGCAAGCCCCCAGGAACCCAGCACGCCGAGCACCGGCAGGGCGAGCAGCAAAGTCAGAACGGTGATCAGGCGCATGCAGCAAGACAGAACAACGGGGCCCGGCCCCGGGGCGGGGCCGGACGCGTACTGTAAATGAGAACTGTAATCATTTGTCGCGCTGCCCGCAGCGCGGGGAGATCAGCCTGCAGTTCTGGCGCAACTTGTCGAGGCTTGCGGTTTCCGGCGGCAGGTACCGGGCCGCTAGAATACAAAACGTAAATGCGATTCATTCTCGTCACCGGGCCTTGCCCTGCGATCCGGTGACCCGGCCCCGAGCCGCCGCCACGACATTGCTGCCCTGCCCCATGTTTCTCGACATCGAACACGTCGTCATCCGCTACCCCGGCAGCCAGGCCGCCCACCCCGCCGTCGACCAGGTGTCGCTGACCTTGCAGGCCGGCGAGATCGGCGTGCTGATCGGCCCCTCCGGTTGCGGCAAGACCTCGCTGCTGCGCGCCATCGCCGGGCTGGAGCGCATCGCCGGCGGCCACGTCGCCATCGCGGGCGAGATGCTCAGCCGGGCCGGCGGCTCGGACAGACCCCTGCACCTGCCGCCCGAGCGGCGCCAGATCGGCATGGTGTTCCAGGACTACGCGCTGTTCCCGCACCTCAGCGTGGCGGACAACATCGCCTTCGGCATTCCGCAACTGGGCCGCAGCGAACGCGCCCGGCGCGTCGGGGAGATGCTGGAGCTGGTCGGCCTGGGCCAGGTCGCCGCCCGCTACCCGCACCAGCTCTCGGGCGGCCAGCAGCAGCGCATCGCGCTGGCCCGGGCGCTGGCGCCGCAGCCGCGCCTGCTGCTGCTGGACGAACCCTTTTCCAACCTGGATGTGGACCTGCGCGAGCGGCTCGCCCAGGAGGTGCGCGCGATCCTGAAGCAGGCGTCCACCACCGCGCTGCTGGTCACGCACGACCAGCTGGAGGCCTTCGCGGTCGGCGACCTCATCGGCGTGATGCAGCAGGGGCGCCTGCAGCAGTGGGACGACGCCTACCAGCTCTACCACCGCCCCGCGACCCGCTTCGTGGCCGACTTCATCGGCCACGGCGTGTTCACGCCGGCACGCATCGTCGACAGCAACCGGGGCCCGGTGGTGCGCACCCCGCTGGGCGACCTGCTCGACGTGCTGGAATGCCCGCTGCCCAGCGCCTACCCGGGCGGCGAGTGCGAGGTGCTGCTGCGCGCCGATGACATCGTCCACGACGACGCCAGCCCGGTCAAAGCAAAAATCGAGCGCAAGGCCTTTCGAGGCTCGGAATTCCTCTACACCCTGCGGCTGGCCAGTGGCGAGCAGGTGCTGGCGCACGTGCCGTCCCACCACGACCACTCGGTCGGGGAGTGGATCGGCATCCGGCCGGAGGTCGATCACGTCGTGACATTTCCCCGCAATGCACCCGCCTGAGGCAGGACCTTCGCGTAACCGAGGGGTTTTGACTGCAACTTTCCCGCCAATTCACCGATCTGAGGAGGCGGGCACGGTCCTATACTGAAGCCCACCTGAGACCTCTCCTGACGAAACCATTTCCTGAGGACTGCGCGCACATGAGTGCCAAACTGAAGATTGCTGGCTGGATCTCGCTCGGGGCGGTCGCCGGCGCCCTCGCCACGATGCAATTGCAGGCCACGGCGCGCAACACGTCGCTGGCGCCGCTGCCGCTCGAAGAGCTGCAGCAGCTCGCCGCCGTGTTCGGCATGGTGAAATCCGACTACGTCGAGCCGGTCGACGAAAAGAAGCTGATCACGGATGCGATCGGCGGCATGGTGGCGGGCCTGGACCCCCATTCCCAGTATTTCGACAAGAAGACCTTCAAGGAATTCCGCGAAGGCACGACCGGCCGTTTCGTCGGCGTCGGCATCGAGATCGGCATGGAAGACGGCCTGGTCAAGGTCGTCACGCCGATCGAAGGCTCGCCGGCCTTCCGCGCCGGCCTGAAGAGCGGCGACCTGATCACCAAGATCGACGACACGGCCGTGAAGGGCCTGTCGATCGACCAGGCGGTCAAGCGCATGCGCGGCGAGCCCAACACCAAGGTGCTGCTGACCATCTTCCGCAAGGCCGAGAGCCGCACGTTCCCGGTCACCATCACCCGCGAGGAAATCCGGGTCCAGAGCGTGCGCGCCAAGGTGATCGAGCCGGGTTATGCCTGGCTGCGCGTGAGCCAGTTCCAGGACCGCACGGTCGACGACTTCGTGCGCAAGCTCGAAGAGCTCTACAAGCAGGACCCGGGCCTCAAGGGCATCGTGCTGGACCTGCGCAACGACCCGGGCGGCCTGCTCGAAGGCGCCGTGGCAATCGCTGCCGCCTTCCTGCCCAAGGACGTGCCGGTGGTCTCGACCAACGGCCAGATCGCCGAGTCCAAGCAGATCTTCAAGGCCTCACCGAACGACTACGTGCGCCGCGGCGGCGGTGACCCGCTGAAGCGGCTGCCCGAGGCGGTCAAGTCGGTGCCGCTGGTGGTGCTGGTCAACGAAGGCTCGGCCTCGGCCAGCGAAATCGTCGCCGGCGCGCTGCAGGACCACAAGCGTGCCGTCGTGATGGGTTCGCAGACGTTCGGCAAGGGCTCGGTGCAGACGGTGCGCCAGCTGACCGCCGACACGGCGCTGAAGCTGACCACGGCCCGCTACTACACCCCGAGCGGCCGGTCCATCCAGGCCAAGGGCATCGTGCCCGACGTGATGCTGGATGAAACCGCCGAGGGCAACCTCTACTCGGCCCTGCGCATGCGCGAAGCCGACCTGCAGAAGCACCTGGTCAGCGGCGGCGAGAAGGACGAGAAGGACCCGGCGCGCGAAAAGGCTCGCGAGGAGGCGATGAAGCGCCTCGAGGAGGAAGCCGCCAAGCAGGCCAGCAAGCCGCCGGCCAAGCCGCTGCCCGAGTTCGGCAGCGAAGAGGACTTCCAGTTGCAGCAGGCCATGAACCGCCTGAAGGGCAAGACGGTGCTGGTGTCCAAGACCCAGACCGAGCGCAAGCCTGAAGAGTCGAAGAGCAACTGACCGGGCCGTCGGCCCGTCTCGGGCCCACCCGACCACAGGAAGCCCGCCACCGCGCGGGCTTTTTTTTGGCCGACCGGCCGTCCGCCTCGCTCCGCCGCCCGGCTCTTGGGTATGCTCGCGCGATGAACGACGATCAGCTTTTGCGCTACAGCCGTCACCTGCTGCTCAACGAACTCGGCGTGGAGGGACAGGATCGCATCCTGGCCGGCCATGCGCTGATCATCGGCGCCGGCGGGCTGGGATCGCCGGCCGCCCTCTACCTGGGCACGGCCGGCCTCGGCACCCTGACCGTGATCGACGACGACACGGTGGACCTCACCAACCTGCAGCGCCAGATCATCCACGACATGGCGCGCATCGGCGCGTCCAAGGCGGAATCGGCGGCGCTCAGCATCGCCGCCATCAACCCCGACGTGCGGGTGCGCCCGGTGCCGCGCCATGCCGACCCGGCGCTGCTGGACGAGCTGGTGCGCGAGGCCGACGTCGTGCTCGACTGCAGCGACACCTTCGCCACCCGCCACGCCGTCAACTTCGCCTGTGTGCAGCGGCGCAAGCCGCTGGTCACCGGGGCGGCGATCCGCTTCGACGGCCAGGTGACCGTCTGCGATCTGCGCCAGGCCGCCTCGCCCTGCTACGCCTGCCTGTTTCCGCCCGACCAGGAGCTCGACGAAGTACGCTGCGCCACCATGGGGGTGTTCGCGCCGCTGGTCGGCATCGTCGGCGCGGTGCAGGCAGCCGAGGCGCTCAAGCTGCTGGCCGGCATCGGCACCTCGCTGGCCGGGCGCCTGCAGATGCTCGACGCCCTCTCGATGCAGTGGAGCGAGATCCGCGTGCCGCGCAACCCCGCCTGCCCGGTCTGCGGTCGCCGCGACAGATGAAGGACCGGCCCCGCCCCGTCGGCAAGACGGGACCCGGCCCCGCGGTGGCATGCCCCTTGCCCCGTTTCCTTGCGGTAACGAATTGCTGCCGCAGGCGGCGCCCGCCTCGCCACCCCCCGGGGCTCGGCTAAGCTGGTGCACCGTGAACCCCACCTGGTGTCTTGCATGGAACAGAAGCGTCAAACACTGACCGCCCGCAATTTCCCCTCGGCGCAGGAAGATGCCGCCGCCGCGACCGAGCTGCCCCGCTACGGCGGCCCCAACAGCGCCTACCGCCTCGCCTTCACCGATGCCGATTTCCTGCTGCGCGAGGAACTGCGCCCGGTGCGCATGCAGCTGGAGCTGCTCAAGCCCGAGCTGGTGCAGCGTGAACATGGCGTCGAATCGACCATCGTGATCTTCGGCAGCGCCCGCATCCCGCCGCGTGACGTGGCGCAGCTGCTGCTGGACGAGGCCCGCCAGGGCGGCGACCCGGTGCTCATCCGGCACGCCGAGGCGCGCCTGGGCATGTCGCACTACTACGAAGAAGCGCGCCGCTTCGCGGCCCTCGTGACCGAGGCCTCGCGCCAGCTCGACCCGCCGATCTACGTCGTCACCGGCGGCGGCCCCGGCGTGATGGAGGCCGGCAACCGCGGCGCCTTCGAAGTGGGCGGCAAGAGCATCGGCCTGAACATCGTGCTGCCGCACGAGCAGGAGCCCAATCCCTACGTGACGCCGGAGCTGTGTTTCCTGTTCCACTACTTCGGCCTGCGCAAGATGCACTTCCTGATGCGCTCGATCGCCCTGGTGTGTTTCCCGGGCGGCTTCGGCACGATGGACGAGCTGTTCGAGGTGCTGACCCTGATGCAGACCGGCAAGTGCCGCAAGCGCCCGGTGCTGCTGTTCGGCCGCGAATTCTGGTCGCGCCTGCTGAACTTCGAGGTGCTGGTCGACACCGGGATGATCTCGCCCGAGGACGTCAACCTGTTCCAGTACGTCGAAAGCGCCGAGGAGGCCTGGGCCATCGTCCGCTCCGCCTACGCGCTCGACCAGCCGGCGCCGGAACACGGCGTCCACGCCGACGACATCTGAGCGCCCACCCGCGCCACGGAGGACCGCAGCATGACCATCCCCGTCAGTCTCATCGGCGCGCCGACCGACGTCGGCGCGGGCGCCCGCGGCGTATCGATGGGCCCCGAGGCCCTGCGCGTCGCCAACCTGCAGCCGGTGCTGGAATCCACCGGCTGCGAGGTGCTGGACCGCGGCAACCTCAACGGCCCGCCCAACCCCTGGCTGCCCGCCACCGACGGCTACCGCCACCTCGGCGAGGTGGTGGCCTGGAACACCGCGGTGCACGAAGCGGTGCATGCCGAGCTCAAGAACGGGCGGCTGCCCATCCTGCTGGGCGGCGACCACTGCCTGGGCATCGGCTCGATCAGCGCCGTCGCGCGCCACTGCCGCGAGCAGGGCAAGAAGCTGCGCGTGCTGTGGCTGGATGCCCACGCCGACTTCAACACCAGCCTGATCACGCCCAGCGGCAACATCCACGGCATGCCGGTGGCCTGCCTGTGCGGCCATGGCCCGGAGCCGCTGGTGAAGATCGGCGGCCACGTGCCGGCGATCACGCCCCACATGGTCAAGCAGATCGGCATCCGCAGCGTGGACGAAGGCGAGAAGCGGTTTGTCCACGAGATGGGGCTGGAAGTGTTCGACATGCGCTACATCGACGAGATGGGCATGCGCCACACGATGGAGCTGGCGCTGGCGATGCTGGACAGCAACACCCATCTGCATGTCAGCTTCGATGTCGACTTCCTCGATCCCGACTTCGCGCCCGGCGTGGGCACCACCGTGCGTGGCGGCCCGACCTACCGCGAGGCGCAGCTGTGCATGGAGATGATCGCCGACACCGGCCGCATGGCCTCGCTGGACGTGATGGAGCTCAACCCGGCGCTGGACGTGCGCAACCTGACCGCCGAGATCGCCGTGGAGATGATCGCCAGCCTGTTCGGCAAGTCCACGCTGATGCGGCGCTGAACGCGCAGGCCGCGCCGACACCTGCGGCGCGATCGCGGCGTTGAGCCAGTCCTATGCAGGCCGGCGCCGCGGCGCCGGACAGGCCCCGTGCCACTGCCGGAACACCCGTGGCGGCATGGGATCGATTGCGCCGAAGAGACCGCGGCGGCGCGCCCGGGCCTCGGCTTCCTGGCGCGCATAGGGGCCACCGCCGCGCCCGGAGCGGTAGCTCCAGGCATGGCCTTCGCGCACCATCCAGGCCGACACGTCCTCGCCCTGCAGGCTGACGTTGCCGAGCCAGCGCCGGTAGCGGTCGCGGCCGCGCAAGCTCAGCCGCACCTGCCGCCCGAGCAGCCGCCCGCTCAAGGCCTGTCTGGCCTGCGCGCCCCAGGGCTGGCAGCTCTCCGGCGCGTCGATGCCCTCCAGCCTGAGCTTGATCGGCCGTTTGCGGCCTGCGCCGTCGAGCTGCAGCCACAAGGTGTCGCCGTCGCTCACGCGCGTGACCTTGCCCGTGGCCGACACCGGCTCACGCCGCGCCGCCGCCTCGTCCTGGCCCAGCAGCAGGCCCAGCACCACGATCAGCGACGCTGCCAGCCGCCCCGCCGCCCGCCTCACGAGACCAGGGCCGAGGCGGCCCACCAGACGAACAGGCCGAACAGCACCAGCCACAGCACCACGATGACGCCGGCGCCCCAGAGGATGCGCGGCAGCTTGTCACGCGAGGCTTCGGCCTCGCGCAGCCGGGCCTCCCACAAGGGCCGCGGCGTCAGCCGCACCGCCAGGGCCACGCCCAGAGGCACCAGCACCAGGTCGTCGAGCTGGCCCAGCACCGGGATGAAGTCGGGAATCAGGTCGATCGGGCTGACCGCATAGGCCAGCACGGCGATCGCCACCAGCTTGGCGGACCTGGGGGTCTGCGGATGCTTGAACAGCTTCCACAGCGCGATCAGATAGGTGGCGAGCCGCGCACGGTCGGCAGCCCGCACCAGCTTGACAAGTTTGCTCATACTTCAGTGGACACAGGTAAATCGACATCATCGGCCGCACGCTGCGCGTCTCTCACGAGGCGCTCCAGCCGGTCGGCCAGTTTCTCGGTCGTCAGCTGCTCGCGGAAGCGCTCCACCATCAGCGGCAGCGAAAACGGGCTCGGGTGCTGCAGCACGACGTGGTCGACCGGCTTCGCGGCCATCGCGGACAAGGTGGCGCTCAGGCGCCGGATGTCCAGCTCCTGGCTCAGCACCTCCTTCTCCGCCTGGCTCAGCAACAGGTTGCCCGCATCGTACTTGCGGAACACCTCGAAGAACAACGAACTGGAAGCCTGCAGTTGTTTCATGCTTTTCGGCGCGCCGGGATAGCCGGTGAAGATCAGGCCCGCGACCCGGGCGATCTCGCGGAAGCGGCGCTGCGCCAGCTCGGAGGAATTGAGGCTCGCGAGCACGTCCTCCAGCAGGCGCTCGGTCGAGAACACGCGGCCGTCCAGCACCGCTTCGATGTCGACGGGCAGCGCGCTCAGCAGCTCCAGCCCGTAGTCGTTGACCGAGAGGCTGAAGGTGTTGGGTCTGTCCTTGGCAAGCCGCCAGGCCAGCAGGCTGGCCAGGCCCAGGTGCACGTGGCGCCCGGCGAAGGGATAGAGGTAGAGGTGCTGGCCTTCGCGCGAGCTGTAGCGCTCCACCAGCAGGGTCGCGGGCGTCGGCAGGCGGGACAGGCGGCGCTGCGTCTCCAGCATGGGCCGCGCCGCCTGCATCTCGGGCTCGCGGTACTCACCGCGCGCGGCGCCGCCCAGCAGCTCCATCACCATGTCGCCCATCTCCGTCGACAAGGGCATCTTGCTGCCGTTCCAGCGCGGCACCGCGCCGCTCTTGCGCTCGGCCCGCCTCACGTAGGCCACCAGGTCCTGCACCCGCACGAACTCCAGCAGCCGGCCGCCGAACAGAAAGCAGTCGCCCTTCTTGAGTCGCGCGATGAAACTCTCCTCGATGGTGCCGATGCGCCCGCCGCTGAGGTACTTCACCTGCATCGTCGCGTCGGCCACGATGGTGCCGATCTGCAGCTTGTGGCGCCGCGCGATGCCGCGGTCGGTGACGCGGTAGATCCCGTCCACCTGCGTCACGCGGTGGTACTCGGGATAGGCGTGCAGGCTCGCGCCGCCCTGCTCGACGAAGTCCAGCGCCCACTGCCACTCCTCGGCGCTGAGGCCGGCATAGGCCCAGGCGCTGCGCACCTCCTCGTACAGCTCGGCGGCACGGAAGCCGCCGCCCAGTGCCACCGTGACCAGGTGTTGCACCAGCACGTCCAGCGGCTTGTCGGGCGACTCGCGCCGCTCGATGCGGCCGGCCTGCGCCGCGCGCCGCGCCGCGGCCGCCTCCACCAGCTCCAGCGTGTGGGTGGGCACCAGGGTCACGCGGCTGGGCCGGCCCGGCGAGTGGCCGCTGCGGCCGGCACGCTGCAGCAGGCGCGCCACCCCCTTGGGCGAGCCGATCTGCAGCACCCGCTCGACCGGGGCGAAGTCCACCCCCAGGTCCAGCGAGGAGGTCGCCACCACGGCCTTGAGCCGGCCCTCCTTGAGCCCCAGCTCGACCCACTCGCGCACCTCCTTGTCGAGCGAACCGTGGTGCAGCGCGACCAGCCCGGCCCAGTCGGGACGCGCCTCCAGCAGAAGCTGGTACCAGACCTCGGCCTGCGAGCGCACGTTCGTGAAGACCAGGGTGGTGCTGGAGCGCTCGATCTCGCCGATCACCGGCTGCTGCATCTGCGCCCCCAGGTGACCGGCCCACGAAAAGCGCCCCGGGTCGTCCGGGATCAGGGTGTCGATGACCAGCGACTTGTCGATGCGGCCCTGGACCAGCACGCCCCCGCTGTCGGCCTCGCCCTGTTTCGAACCGTGCAGCACCTGCATGGCGTTCGACAGGTTGCCGAGGGTTGCAGTGAGCCCCCACGTGGACAGGCCCGGGTTCCAGCGCCGCAGCCTCGCCAACGCCAGCTGCACCTGCACCCCACGCTTGTTGCCGATCAGCTCATGCCACTCGTCGACGATGACGCTGTGCACGCCGGCCAGCTCCTCGCGCGCGTGCTCGCGCGTCAACATCAGCGACAAGGACTCCGGTGTCGTCACCAGCGCCATCGGCCAGCGTCGCTCCTGGCGGGCCCGCTCGGCGCTCTGCGTGTCACCGGTGCGCAGGCCCACGCTCCAGGCTGGAGCAAGGTCGGCCAGGGGCCGCTGCAGCGCGCGCACGGTGTCAGCCGCCAGCGCCCGCATCGGCGTGATCCATAGCACCTGCAGCGGCACGGCAGCACGCGCCGGCGCCGTGCCGGCGAGCGAGCGCATCAGCGCCCCCATCCAGACTGCATAGGTCTTGCCGGCGCCGGTGGTCGCATGCAGCAGGCCGCTGCGGCCGTCCCGCATCGCCGCCCAGACCTCGCGCTGGAAGTCGAAGGCTTGCCACCCCTGGTTTTGGAACCATTGCGCGGCGGGCTCGTCATCTGGGCTCATCGCGCCACCTTAACAAAACCGCGCAGAAGGCGTCGAACGGCGGCACGGATCTTGATTGCGCCGCCCCCTTTCAGACCTTCAGATTCACCCGCTCTGCCCGCCGGAGCCCTTTGACCCAGGAGATGAAGATGATCCAACTCGCGCGCCGCCAGTGCCTCGCACTGTGCGCCGCCCTGCTCACGGCGGCTGCAGCCCCCGTGACCCAGGCCCGTGCTGCCGCACCGGCGGCTGCCTTGCAGCAGCTGATGCAGGAGCATTGGGAATGGCACATGCGCACGCTGCCCGAGCTGGCCACCAGCGTCGGCGACCATCGCTACGACGACCGGCTGAGCGACCGGTCCCCCGCGGCGCGCCGGGAGCAGCTGGCCCGCACGCGCGATTTCCTGGCCCGCCTGCGGCACAGCGTCAAGCGCGAAGGCCTGGACGAAGACGACCGTGTCAGCTACGACGTGTTCCGCCACCACCTGGAAGACCAGGCCGAGGAACTGGCCTTCCCCGCCACCGCCACGATGGTGCTGAACAACAAGGCCGGCCTGCACCTGGACTTTCCGCAACTGGTGCTGGACATGCCCTTCCGGACCCCGCGCGACTACCGCAACTACCTGGGACGGCTGCGCGCCCTGCCGGGGGCCATCGACCGCGACATCGAGGCCATGCGCGAGGGCATGAAAACCGGCTGGGTCACCTTCCGGTCCTCGCTCGAGAAGGTGCCGGCCCAGCTCGACGTGCTGCTGGCCGGCCAGCCGGAAGACAGCCCGCTCTACCAGCCGCTGCGCGAACTGCCCGCCGAGTGGCCGAAGGAGGAGCGCGAGACGCTCGCGCGCGAAACCCGCGAAACGATCGCCGGGCAGGTGCTGCCGGCCTATGCCCGGCTGAAGGCTTTCGTCGAGACCGAGTACCTGCCGCGCAGCCCGGTCGAGGGCGGCATGCAGCACTATCCCGGCGGCCCCGACTACTACCGCTTCCTGGTGCGCTCGAAGACCACCACCGGGATGACACCCGAGCAGATCCACCAGCTGGGACTGCAGGAGGTGGAACGCCTGCGCGACGAGATGGAGCGCTTGATGCATTCCACCGGCCACCCGGGCTCTTTCGCGTCCTTTGTCGACTGGCTCAACAGCGACCCGCGTTTCCTGCTGCCCTCGCGCGACGCGCTGCTGTCCCGCTATCGAGACATCGCCAAGCGGGTCGATCCCGAGCTGCCCCGGCTGTTCGCCCAGCTGCCGCGCCTGCCCTACGGCATCCGCGCGATGCCGGAACACCAGGGCGAAGGTGCTCCGGAGAACTACTCATCGGGTGCGGCCGACGGCTCGCGCGCGGGCTGGTTCAATGCCAACGTGCTCGCCCTCGACCGCCGCCCGACCTGGGAGATGCCGGCGCTTTTCCTGCATGAGGCGGTCCCCGGCCACCATCTGCAGACGGCCCGTGCGCTGGAGCTCGACCAGCTGCCGATGCTGCGCCGCGCGTCGTGGTACGTGGCTTACGGCGAGGGCTGGGCCTTGTATGCCGAGACCCTGGGCGACGCGCTGAAGGCCTACGGCGATCCGTATGAGAAGTTCGGGCAGCTGCGCATGGAGATCTACCGCGCCGCACGCCTGGCGGTCGACACCGGCATCCACTCGGCGGGCTGGTCGCACCAGCGCGCGGTCGACTGGATGACCGAGCGCACCGGCATGCGCCGCGAAGAAGTGGCGGCCGAGGTGGACCGCTACTTCGTCTGGCCCGGGCAGGCGCTGGGCTACAAGATCGGCCAGCTGCATTTCAAGCAGCTGCGCGAGCGCATGAGCGCCGAGCTGGGCGAGTGTTTCGACATCCGGCGTTTCCACAACGCGCTGCTGGACCAGGGCGCCCTGCCGTTGACGGTGCTGGACCGGTGGATGCAGCGCTGGCTCGCGGCCGAAAAAAAACGCAGAGCCTGTCGCGGCGCGGCCGCGTCCTGAGGTCGATACGACCGGCTCTCACGCTGGGCAAGCAGACGCAGGCGGGCCATCGCCCAGGTGTGCCGTCCTGGAGCGGTGCGCCTGTGCAAACCGTCAGTTGCGCCCACTTACCAGCAGCACCACCTCAAGCCGCCGATGCTGCCTGACGCACTCACTGTGCGCCAGCTTGCAGCAGCCGCTGCCCAGCGTGGCACATCGCGCAGCGTTCGAGTCGGCGCGTGTCGAGCAGCATGCGCCGCAAAGCCAGCATGCAAGCCCTTTCGTCTCGACTGGCACAGGCCTTGCCTTGCGCCACCCTGTGCCCTGTCGGGCATTCCGGCCAGCGACAAAAAAACGTACCGGACCACAACCGCCGGGCCACCAGCCCGTGTATCAGGAGAGCTCATGTTCAAGCTTACTCAGCTCGGCTCCGCCCTATGCGGCGCCATCGCGATGGGCGCCTTCGGCCTGGTGCCCCTGGGCATCGCGCAGGCTCAACAAACTCCCGAGACGCCCCCGACCCAACCGGCGCAGCCCACGGCACAGCCGGTCCAGGCGACCCCGCCGGCCGCATCGACCCAGCAACTCGAACGGGTCGAGATCACCGGCTCCGCGGTGCGACGCATCCAGGGGGAAACAGCCCTGCCGGTGCAGATCATCAAGCGGGAAGACATCGAGAAGACCGGTGCGACCTCGGTCACCGAACTGATCCAGGCCCTGCCGTCGATGCAGGGCTTCACCAATGACGGCGCCTCGGTCGGCGGCACCGGTGCCGGTTTCAGCGGTGCCTCCATCCATGGCCTCGGCGAAGACAAGACGCTGGTCCTGCTCAACGGCCGGCGTCTCGCCAGCTACGCCGGCCAGAACCTCAACGGCGACAACGCCGGCGTCGACCTCAACGTCATCCCGCTGGCAGCCATCGAACGTGTCGAGGTGCTGACCGACGGTGCCTCCGCACTGTACGGCGCCGACGCCGTGGCCGGCGTGGTGAACTTCATCACCAAGAAGGAGAGCACCGAGGGTGTCGTGGCGCTGGGCGGCAGCTTTCCGAAGGACGGCGGCCGGGAGCGCCGCGTCAGCCTCTCCAAGGGCTTCGGCAACTACGACGAGGACGGCTGGAACGTGCTGTTCGCGGGCAGCTACGAGAAGCGCACCGCGCTGCGCTCGGTGGACCGCGACTTCGCCGACAGCAGCATGATCAATTTCAGCGAGAACGGCCGGCGCTATCGCCTGTTCAACGGATCGCCGCGCAGCATCCCCGGCAACCTGAAGGACGCCACCGGCACCTACAACCCCTACCTGCGGCGCACCGGCGCCTGTGGCAAGCAGTCGTTCAACATCGACGGCATCTGCTACTACGACTACATCCCGGACATCGAGATCATTCCGGAGCGGGAGCGCAGTGCCTTTTTCGTGTCGGCCTCGAAGGCCCTCGACGAACAGAAGCGCCTGTATGCCGAGGCCTTGCTGGCCAACACCCTCACCAACACGGCGATCGCACCGCCGCCCGGCGAGATCCTGATCCCCGCCGGCCTCTATCCGGAAGAAGCACCGCTCGGCGGCGAAGCGAAGTACCGCATCACGGCCGTTGGCCCGCGCAAGGAGGAGCAAGTCAGCAAGGCCAGGCACTTCGTGATCGGCTCGGACGGCAGGCTGGACCGCTTCGACTACGACATCTCCTATACCCACTCGGTCAATACCTACAAGGACTCGCTGAAGAGCGGCTGGATGTCGCAGAACTCGGCGAACGCAGCGCTGCGCACGGTCAACCCCTTCGTGCCGCTGGAGGAAGCTTCGCCCGCGGGCGTGCAGGCGCTGCTCGACGCACAGGTGCGTGGATTCTTCCTGGGCGGCGAAAGCACGCTGGACTACCTGCAGATGCGGGCCTCCACCGAGGTCGCCGAGTTGCCTGGCGGCGCGCTCTCGGTGGCCGCGGGTGTCAACTACCTGCGTGATCAGATCGAGAGCACGCCCAGTGAACTCGCGGCCGGCGCCAACGGCGACACCCGTTTCGGCGACTCCTCGGCACTGGTCGCCTACAAGGCCAAGCGCACCGGCTGGGGGGCCTTCGCCGAAATCCTGGCGCCTGTGCACAAGCAGGTGGAACTGGGCGGCTCCCTGCGGCACGACCGCTACTCCGACATGGGCGGCGCGACGACGGCCAAGGGCACGGTGCGCTGGCAGCCGACGACCGGCGTGCTGCTGCGCGGCTCGCTCGGCAGCGGCTTCAAGGCCCCGACGGTGGCCCAGATCAATGCCACCCAGCAGCTCTTCGGCGTGACGAGCGGAGCTTACCGCTGCGACCCCGGCTCGGGGCTGCAGCAGGTCGCCGCCTCGCTCGGCGCCCAGTGCCATGCGGGCATCGCCCAGCAGTACGACGTGGTGGCCGCCGGCACCAAGGACCTGGAACCGGAGAAATCGACCCAGTGGACGCTGGGCGTGCGCCTGGAGCCCTCGGCCTCCTTCAGCTTCGGCGCCGACCTCTGGAACGCCAAGGTCAGGAACCTGATCTCCTACATCGACGAGGCGGTGGTGTTCGACGATCCGGTGGCCTGGCGCGATCGCTTCACCTCCGTCGTCGACCCGGCGACCGGCAACACCAACCTCGCCATGCGCAGGGACAACGCCAACCTGGGCACGCGCGAGAACCGCGGTATCGACCTGGATGTGCTGGCCAGCACCGGCAGCCCGGTCGGTCGCATCACCTCGCGGTTCATCGCCACCTACATGCTGAAGGACAGCTACCAGCTGATCAAGAACGGCCCACGCTACAGCAGTCTGGGCCGCTACGGCGAGGACGGCGACGTCAAGAGCCGCTGGCTGGGCCGCTGGATCAACACGCTGCAGTCCGGCAACTTCGCGCACACCCTGACACTGGCGTTTCGCTCGGGCTACAAGGACCAGCCCTACACCGACGATGGCACCGTCGAGGAGATCGGTCCCGACGGCCAATCGCTCGGTGCGGTCGCGATGGAACGCAAGGTGAAGAACTACGTCACCTTCGACTGGCAGACCGCCTGGTCCATCAACAAGCAGTGGCGCCTGGTGGGCGGCATCCTGAACCTCACCGACCGGGATCCGCCGATGTCGCTCAAGACCTCCGGCGGCGGCCACATGATCGGCTACGACGACCGCTATTACGACGCACGCGGGCGGACCTTCTACCTCAACGGGTCCTACACGTTCTGAAGCCCCTCACGCCGGTGCACGCCGTGCCCGCGTCGGGCACGGCATTCGCATCGGTGTATCTGCAGTCTTGAAACCCGCGGGGCAGTGACCCTGTCAATTCCGTCGTCCGGGGCCGCCACGAGCCGCCCCCTTTCCTGAAGGAGCATGACCATGATCGACAACATCATTCAGTATTCGCGCGACTCCTGGGGCCTGGTGCCGCTGCTGGTCGTCATCTTCGTGATCGGCCTGAGCGTCATCATCGAGCGCTATTTTTTCTTCGCCCGCAGCATCCGCTCCGGCCTGAGCCTGGAATACGACCTGCGCCAGGTCGCCAAGGGCAATGTCGAGGACGCCAACAAGGTCGCCACGCACTACGACGCCACCGTGCAAGGCGAGCTGGTGAAATCGGCCCTCAGGCACAAAGGTGAACCCGAAGCCCTGTTCGAGCGCGACGTCGAGGAAACCATCATGTTCCAGCTGCCCAAGCTGGACCGCAATCTCTGGCTGCTCGACACCTGCGTGACGCTCGGCCCGCTGCTCGGCCTGCTGGGCACCATCGTCCACCTGGTGGAGGCCTTCGCGGTGCTGTCGCAGAACAACGGCCAGAACGTGTCCTCGGTGACCGGCCCGATCGCGCATGCGCTGGTCGCCACCGCGATCGGCCTGGTGGTCGCGATCGTCTGCGTGGTGTTCCTCAACTACTTCAACAAGCGCATCCGGCTGCTGATCAACCAGATGGATCTGATCAAGTCGATGCTGGTGACGCGCTTTGCCGTCATCGCTGCCTGAGCGGAGGCCGACATGGCACGCAACCACCGATCCCACTACTTCGGCGGCGACGAGAAGGCACGCATCGAGATCATTCCGATGATCGACGTGATGATGTTCCTGCTGGTGTTTTTCGTCCTCATCATGACTGAAATGATCCAGGGCGCCGGCATCAAGCTCGATCTGCCCCAGTCCTCCACGGCCCAGAACATGGAGACCGTGAAGATCACCGTCGGCGTCACCCAGGACGGCAAGCTGCTGCTGGAAGGCAAGGCCATCGAGGAGCCTCTGCTGACGGCCAAGCTGCGCGAGCTGCTGCAGACCAAGAAGGTCGATGTCGTCATCGCCGGCGAAAAGGCCACCCGCTACCAGGACATCGTCAAGGTGATGGACCTGTGCCGCGCGACCGGCATCGTCGCGATCGGGCTGGCGACGCAGACGGGATGAGCGCCATGGCCAGCACCCACAAGATCCACGGCGCGCTCTGGGCCACCGAGGAGGAAGACGACACCCGCCGGCTGCCACTGCCGGTGGCCGTCGGCACCGCCGTGGTGGCCACCGTGGCGCTGGGCGTCGCGCTCAGCATGGTGGACATGGACAAGGTGGTCGCCGAGGCCCAGCGCATCACCCGCGCGACCATCGTGCCCGAAGCGCCGCCGCCTCCGCCGCCCCCTCCCCCCCCGCCCGAGCCGCCGCCCCCGCCCAAGCGCATCGTCAAGGCGGTGCCGAGCCCCGCGCCGCCCGCCCCGCCGGCCCCGGCGCCGCCGCCCGCCATCGCGGCAGTCGAGAACGCCGCGCCAGAGGCACCGGCCATCGGCACGCTGGGCCACGAGGGCCCGGCCACCGCGCCGGTGATCAGCGAGCCGCCGGCCCCGCCTGCGCCGCCGGCCCCTCCGGCTGGCCCGCAAGACATGGCCCTCGCCTGCCCGAAGCAGGTGCGGCCCGACATGCCCCGCCAGGCGGTGCGTGACGGCGTCAGCGGGGTCGTGAAGGCCCAGGTGCGCATCGAGCACGGCAAGGTCGTCGACGTGACCATCCTGTCGGCCACACCACCGCGCGTCTTCAATGCCGCGGTGATCAGCGCGCTCAAGCAGTACGAGTGCGTCAGCGACGGCATGGCGGTGCAGGAGTTCGCCTTCAAGCTCGAGTAGCGCAGGCCCGCGCCGGCCGCGAGGGCGCAGGCCCTCGGGGCCGGCGTTCAGACGCCGTCGTAGAGCCGGAAGCCGTTGCGGCCCTGCAGCTTGGCTTCGTACATCGCGGCGTCGGCGTTGCGCATCAGCGCGGCGACGCTGTCGGCACCGCCCGGATAGACCGCCCCGCCGATGCTGGGCGTGATGCTCAGGCGGTGCCCGTTCGCATCGACCGGGGTGGACAGCGCCCCCAGCATCTTGGCCGCCACCGCCGCGCAGTCTGCCGCCGAGGCCAGGCTGGGCAGCAGCACGACGAACTCGTCGCCCCCCATGCGGGCCACGGTGTCGGAGGCCCGCACCGAGTCGCGCAGCCGCCCGGCCACCGCACACAGCAGCGCATCGCCGACATCGTGACCCAGGCTGTCGTTGATGGCCTTGAAATGGTCGAGGTCGACGAACAGCACGCCCATCACGCGGCCCTCGCGCCGCGCCAGCTCGAAGGCGTGCTGCAGTCGGTCCTGCAGCAAGGTGCGGTTGGGCAGCCGGGTCAGCGCGTCGTGGTGGGCCAGAAAGCGGATCTGCTCCTCCACCCGGCGGCGCTGCGAGGCGTCGCGCAGGATCGCGACCCACTGCCGCTCGCCTTCCAGGCTCATTTCGCTGAAGCTCGCGTCCACCACGGTGCTGCGCCCGCCGTGGCCGCGGAGCAGGGTCTCCTGCACCCCACCGGCCGCGTTGGGCAGGTGCTTGAGCAGCCGCCCCGCCTCCTCCACAAAATCGCCCAAGGGGCGCCCCAGCACCTCGTCCTTGCGGCTGCCCAGCATGCGCAGGAAGGCCGGGTTCACGCTGGTCACGGTGTGCTGCGCGTCGATCGTGACGATGCCGTCGGCGGTGCTGTCGATCACGGTCTTGAGCCTGAGCGCGGTGCGGCGCACCTCACGTCCGAGATCGAGCGCCAGCCGGGCCGCGCGCTCGTAGCCGGTGGCGACGCCGAACAGCACCGCAAAGGCCGCCATGCTGGCGACCAGCCCGCCCCCCAGGAGGGCCAGCGGCAGGGGCAGCCAGCGAGCGTCCAGCGGCTGGCGCGCCACCTGCACCGACCACAGGCGGCCGTTGAGCGGCAGCACATGCTCGCGCACATCGGCCTCGGCGGGCTGGAAAGGCGCCGACATCGAGGCGCTGTCGAACAGCAGCGCCGGCCCGCCCCCGACGTCCAGGCCGGTCTCGATCGAGCCGATGTCGGCGATGCGCATGCGATAGCCCTCGCGCGAGACCGGCAGGACCTCGCGCATCAGGTTGAGCGCCCGGAACACCCCGGTCACCTGGCCGACGTAGGCCGCCCGGCGCTGTGTTTCGTCGCGCGGCCACATGCCGCCACGGTACACCGGGACTCTCAGCGTGACCCCCAGCTCGCCCTGCAGCAGGGTCGCCGGCGCCGAAAGCACGGGTTCGCCCTTGTCGCGGGCACGCTCGCTGGCCAGCCGCGCGCCGTCGCCGACCAGCAGGTCGGCCCCGAAAGCCGCCTCGTTGCCGGCCATCGGTTCATTGAAGGTGACGGGCAAGTAGTTGTCCCGATCGCCGCGCGGGAAGGTATGGAAGCGGGGGTAGCCGCCGGAACGCAAGCTGCTGTCCCCGCGCACGTCGGCCTCGAAGGCCAGCAGCTCGGGTGCCTCGATCAGCGGCGAATACTGCACCGCGAGCACGCCGGGATAACGCGAGTGCACGTTCATCGAGAAGAAGTGCTCGCTGAAGGCGCGCCGGCTGACGTGGCCGCCGCCGTGGAACAGGCTCTGGAAGCCGGTCAGGAGGTCGACGTAGCGCCCGAAACGCTCGTCGATGGCGCCTACGGTATGGGCCGCCACTTCGTCCAACGCCGCGTCCGATTCATGCTGCAGACGCTCGACGGCGCGCCACCAGCCGAGTCCGCTGAACAGCACGCCGAGCACCAGCACGGCCCAGGCCACACGCCGATAGCCGCGCGGATGCCGGGGCAGCCGCGCCCGTAGCTCCTCGATCCCAGCCTGATCCATCGCACCCCTCGACCTCTACCGGTCCTGAGATCGGCAGCCCGGTCCCGGGCTTGAGGCGCGTCAAGACCCGCCGGCACGCGGGCCGGCAATATCACACGAAGCGCGCGCCCTTGCGGGTCGCCACGGGGATCAGCGCCGCTCGGCGGTGAGGATCCATCCCTCCAGCGGATCCGCGTCCAGCGGCTTGCCCCAATTGGGGCGGCTGGCGCCCCAGGCAGCCTGCACCATGCAGAGCACCGCGTCGAGCTGGTCGGCCATCGGGTCGGCGACCAGGGCGTCGCGTTGGGCATGGCTCAGGCGCAGGCGCAGGCCCAGTCGGGTGCGCCCCTGTTCCAGCGCCTCGATCAGGTCCTTGCGGGCGATCAGGCGTTCGGCGGTCTGCTTGGCGCGCTCGTCGCTCTTGTAGCTGCGTGCACCGATCAGCTCGCGCGCCAGCAGGCCCGGGTAGCCCTCGAGCGCGACGCGCGAGCGGTCGCCGTCCATCAGGCCCGGCAGGTGCACGCCGGCCGCGATCAACTGCGGCACGCCGGCGTGCAGCATGAAGGCCACCGGCGGGTTGACCCACTTCATCGACGGCGAGGAGCCGGCCGGCGCATCGCAGGCGCGGTGGGCAAACTTGGCGCCCGCCGGCCGGGCGTCGCAGAAGGCGGCGAAGGTGGCGCGGATGGCCTCGCGCGAGAGCCCGGCGTAATGGCGGATCAGAGCCGGCCACTCGGTCGGCCAGCCGAGCTGCTCGACCAGCTCGCGCGGCAGCCCGAAGGGAAAGTCGAAGGCACCGACCCAGGGGCCCGGCGCCGCCAGCCAGGCCGCGAACTCCGCATCGCTGGCGTAGTGCCTGAGCTCGCGCAAGCGCACCGCCGCGCCCTGGCATTCGCCGAGCGCCAAGGTGATGGGCTTGGCCCGGGTGGGGCGGCTGGTGAAATCGACGCCGGCCACCAGCACGGCGGTGGCGGGATCGGAAGAGACGGTGGACATCGGACAGCAGAAAGAAGGCGGGCGCCTGCTGCAGATTGTGTGATGAAACGCAAACCCGCTGCCCCCGCCGGCGCCGCTCTTGCAAAATCCGGGGCTACTGCCGTACGCCACGCCCGCTTTGAACACCGCTGCCGACCTGCCTCCCGCTTCCACACCGCCGCGCCGCCGCCTGCTGCGAACCGCGGCGATCGCCCTGCTGATCCTGGCGGTGCTCGCCGGCATCGGGTTTTATGTCGCTGCCCGGCAGCTGAAGGACCAGGTCCAGGCGGCGCTGGGCCCGCGCAGCGAGGTCGACGAGGTCAGGCTGGGCTGGTCGGGCGTGGAGCTGCTCGACCTGCGGGTGCGCGGCGAAAGCCGCGGGCCGCGGCGCTGGCCGGCCGAGGACGAGCTGCGCGCCCGCCGGGTGCGGGTGGTGCCCGAGCTGCTGAGCCTGCTGCGCGCCGAGGTGCGCATCCGCCGCATCACCGTCGAGGGCGGCTATGTCTCGATGCTGCGCAGCGCCGACGGCCGTCTGCGGGTCTTGCCGGCGCTCACCGCCGCAACGCCGCGCGGCGGCCCGGCACCGAAACGCGGCGGCGCCGTGCGCAAGGTGTCGCTGCCCGCGTCGGCGGCGCAGGATGCGCCCGCACCGGCCGAGGCGGACCGGCCCCTGCCGGTGCACATCGGCGAGGTGGTGCTGGACGATGCGGTGCTGGAGCTGTTCGACGCCTCGGTGCGCCGGCCGCCGCTCAAGCTCAGGCTGGAGCAGCTCGATGCCCAGGTCGGCCCACTGGACCTGCCGGCCCTGGACACACCCACCCAGGTGGACCTGCAAGGCCTGCTCAAGGGTCGGCAACGTGACGGCAGCATCAAGCTGGTCGGCGAGCTGACCCTCGCGACGCGCGACGCCCGGCTGCACGCCGACTTCAAGGGCGTCGATCTGGTCGCGCTGCAGCCCTACCTGATCCGGGTCGCCGACGCCGGCGTGCAGCGCGGCACGCTGGACCTGCGGCTGGACGCCACGGTGCGCCGGCAGCAGCTGCGTGCCCCCGGGCACCTGACGCTGACCGGCCTGGAGCTGAGCAGCAGCGGTCTGCTCGGCAGCCTGGCGGCGGTCCCGCGCGAGGCGGTGCTGGCGGCCTTGCGCAAGAACGAGCGCATCGAGCTCGACTTCACGCTCGCCGGCCGGCTCGACGACCCTGACTTCTCCTTGAACGAAGACCTCGCGACCCAGGTGGCCTCGGGCCTGGCCGAGGCGCTGGGCGTGAGTCTGGGCGGCATGGTGGAGGGCATGGGCGACATGCTCAAGGGTCTCATGGGGCAGTGAGCCCGGCCTGCGCGGGGCCTCCGTTCAGCCCAGCGCCAGCGCCGCGACGCCGAGCCCGATGCAGGCGGCACCGGCCAACCGCAGCAGCCGGTCGCCCTCGCCGAGCAGGCGTCCGCCGAGCAGCGCGGCGAACAGCATGGACACCTCGCGCGCCGGCGCCACATGGCTCAGCGGCGCCATGCGCGCGGCATACAACACCAGCACATAGGCCAGCGGGCTGATGACGGCCACCAGCAAGGCGTGGCGCCACTGCCGCCGCCAGGCCTCCCACGTGTGGGCGCGGTTGCGCAGCGCCGAGGGCAGCAGGAAGCCGATGCGCAGCAGGTTGCCGATGTAGTCGACCAGGATGGGCGAGATGAGCAGCACCTTGACCAGATAGCCGTCGATCACGGTGTAGCCGCCGATCAGCCCGCCGGTGACGAGGCCGTACAGCAGCCCCGCGCGCACCCGGGCCCGCTGCGCCGCGTCCCCTGCATGCCCCAGCAGCGACTTCACCAGCCCCGGTCCGCCCGCGATCAGGAACACGCCAGCCCCCAGCACACCCAGCGCTCCCAGGCTGGAGAGCGTCTCGCCCAGCACCAGCACCGCGAACACGGACGTCAGCAACGGCCCGGTACCGCGCGCGACCGGGTAGACCACGGTGAGATCCGAGGCCCGGTAGCCGCGCAGCAGCGTCGTGAAATAGACCAGATGCGTGACCCCGCTGGCCAGCACCAGCCCCCATTCGAGCGGCCCCCACGCCGCGATGCCCTGCCCGGCCTCCCCCGGCATCGCCGCCCAGACGCCCACCGGCAGCCAGACGACCACGATCATCACGGCGGTCAGCAGCACGAAGCGGTTGTCCCCACCCGCGTGCTTGGCCACCAGGTTCCAGACCGCATGCAGCAAGGCCGCCACGATCACCAGGGCAAAGGCAAAAGCAGACATGCAACCCCAGTTAAAACATCACCCAAGCCCCAACCCGAAGCCGAAGGCGAGCGGTCCCCAGGCAAAGCCGAAGGCGAGCCGATTCACCGAGGCGTAGCGAGAGCGGGGAGCGGCGTAGCGAGCAGGGCGAGGTGCGTCCCGAGAAGCGCAGCCGTACTCCCTGTACGGCGAGCATCGCAGGGATGCAGATCGCCCTGCGCAGTAGCCGAGCCCCGCTCTCTACGTACGGCAGAGGATGGAGGCGGTGGCGATCAACTCATCCAACAACGCCATCGACGCCCTCCCCGACACGGCATACGGATCGAGCACCGGCCGCTCCGAGTACTTGAGCAGCATCGATGGATTGATCTTCGCGAGGTTCACCTGCCCCATGGTCCAGCCGGCGAAACGCCTCTCGGCGATCTCCTCGTAGTGCAGCAGCGTCACCTCCCGGTGGCGCTCGTCGCAGACGATCTCCTTGTAGAGCGCATTCACGGCCTCGCGGCTGCCCTCCAGCACCTGCAGGAAGACCTCGCCGCCATAACAGAGGATGCCCGTGATGCCCAGGCCCGGGTTGCGGTGGCGCGAGCGGCTCAGGATGGCTTCGATGCTCTCGTGGCTCAGGGCTTCGGCGGCACGGCTGCAGTACAGCAAGCGGATCAGCATGGCGTCGGCTCCTCGGCGTTCATGACTTCTTGTTGTTGAGCAGGGACAAGAACTCGCGGCGCAGGCTCGGGTCCTTGAGGAAGGAGCCGCGCATCACGCTGTTGATCATCTTCGAGTCCATGTCCTTCACGCCGCGCCACTGCATGCAGAAGTGGTCGGCCTCCATCACGATGGCGAGGCCGTCCGGCTGCATCTTGTCCTGCAGCAGGTCGGCCACCTGGGTCACGGCTTCCTCCTGGATCTGCGGGCGGCTCATGATCCACTCGGCCAGCCGCGCATATTTGGACAAGCCGATCAGGTTGGAGTGCTCGTTGGGCATCACGCCGATCCACAGCTTGCCGAGGATGGGGCAGAAGTGGTGCGAGCAGGCGCTGCGCACGGTGACCGGGCCGACGATCATCAGCTCGCTCAGGCGCTCGACGTTGGGGAACTCGGTCACCGGCGGAATCGCCACATAACGTCCCTTGAAGACCTCCTGCAGGTACATCTTGGCGACGCGCCGCGCGGTGTCCTGGGTGTTGTGGTCGCTCTCGGTGTCGATCACCAGGCTTTCCAGCACGCCGTTCATCTTCTGCTGCACCTCGTCCAGCAGGGCTTCCAGCTCGCCCGGCTCGATGAACTCGGCGATGTTGTCATTGGCGTGGAAACGCTGCTGCGCCGCCTTGATGCGCTCGCGGATGCGCACCGACACGGGCACGCCTTGGTCGTTGTCGCCGGCGGCCGGCAGGGGGGTGGAGACCGGGGAGAGGGCACTCATGGTGGGAAGCAGCAAGCTCGGAACGTGGCTGAAACCGTCCGATGCTAGCAGGCGCGGCCGAGGCCTGGCCGCCGCTCTCCGATTCACCCCCCGCCTTCCCAGCGTGAGATCCGCACTTGCCGCCTGCTTGCCCGGGCGCCATCATGGAGCCCTTTCAAGTCCGGCGCCTCGTCAGGCGACCCCATGTTGTTGTACCTGCTTCGCTGGGTGGCGTGCGCCCTGGCCCTGGCCGCGGCGGCCCCGGCCCTCGCGCTGTCTGCGGGCGCCTCCCCCGGCGTGCTGCCGGTCTCGGTGGCCGGCACGTCGTGGCCGCGCGTCCTGTCGGCCGACATGGAGGTGCTGGAGGACCGCGAGGGCCGGCTCGAGCTGTCACAGGTGCGTGCCCTGCCGGGCGAACGCTGGAGCAGCACCGGCGGCCACGCGCTGAACCCCGGATTCTCCAGCTCGGTCTGGTGGATCCGGCTGCGGCTGTACAACCCTCAAGACCTGCCGGCGCAGCGCCTGCTGGAGCTGGCCCACCCGCTGCACGACGATGTGCAGGCCTGGCTGGTGCGGCCGGATGTCGCGCACCCCCAGCAGCACTGGCACACCGGGGACCGCCACCCCTTCGCGACGCGGCCGCTGGACTACCGCACCTTCCTGTTCCCCATGACCCTGGAAGGCGGCGGCTACCTCGAGGTCTACCTGCGCATCGCCACCCACGACGGCCTGCACGAAGCCGCCGAACTGCAGCTCTGGGACCATCGCAACCTGATCCGCGACGCGGAGCGCCTGCGCTTCGCCTTCGGGCTGTACTACGGCGCCCTGCTTGCGCTGCTGCTCTACAACCTGTTCCTGTACGCGTCCACCCACATCACGCTGTACGCCCACTACGTGGTCTACCTCGGCGCGTTTTTCGTGTGGAATTTCTCGTTCCGCGGCTTTGCCTTCCAGCACTGGTGGCCGGCGCATCCCTGGTGGGCGAACCAGGCGCTGCCCGTCATGGCGGCCTGCGCCTTTGTGACCCACGGCTTTTTCGCCATGCGCTACCTGCAGACGCGCACGTGCACGCCGCGGCTGCACCGCGGGCTGCGCGCCATGCAGGCCATCAACATCCTCTGCCTGCTGCCGGGGCTGGCTGGCTGGTACGGCGCCACCCTGGCGGTCCAGGCCGTGGTCGGCTGCCTCGGGCTGCTCCTGCACATCTTCACTGGCGCCGTGCTGCTCTTCCGCGGTTCGCGTCCGGCGCGCTACTACCTCCTGGCGTGGACGGTGCTGGCGGTCGGCATCATCCTCTACCTGCTGCGCATGGCCGCGCTGCTGCCAGCCACGCCGGTGACCGAGCATGTGCTGCAGGTCGGATCGGTGCTGGAATTCCTGCTGCTGGCCTTTGGCCTGGCGGACCGCATGAAACAGCTCGAAGACGAGAAGGTCCAGGCCGAGCGTGCCGCACTGGAAGCCAGGGCGGCATTGACCGAACAGCTCGAATCCCAGGTGCAGGAGCGCACCCGGGCGCTCGAAGCGGCCAACCGCCTGCTGGCCGAGATGGCCATCACCGACGAGCTGACCGGTGCCTACAACCGGCGCCATTTCAACGAGGTCTACGCGCCCGAGTTGCGCCGCCAGGCACGCAGCTGCGAAGGCTTCGCGCTGGCCCTGCTCGACCTCGACCACTTCAAGGCCTACAACGACCGCTACGGGCACCAGCAGGGCGATCGCGCGCTGCAGGCGGTGAGCAGCGCCGTGCGCACGCTGCTCAAGCGCTCGGGCGATGCCTTCTTCCGGCTGGGCGGCGAGGAGTTCGCGGTGATGATGCAGGCCCGGCAGCCGGACGCGGCGCAGCGCTTCCTGGAAAGCGTGTGCGAGTGCGTCGCCGAGCTCGAGCTGCCTCACGAGGGCTCGCCGCACGGCCGCGTCACGATCAGCGCGGGGCTGGTGTTCCTGTCGCCGCACGGCGGTCCGCACGATCCGCAGACCGTGTTCGCCCGGGCCGACGCCCTGCTCTACCAGGCCAAGGCGGCAGGGCGCAACACGGTCGCGAGCGCGGTGCTCTAGGTGCGCCCACGTGGCACGGGGTCCATGGCGCGCACGCGGCGAGGGGGTCCAGTTTTGATGCGCGGTGTGGAGAGGGCACGCAAATGCACCAGTTCTGATGCAGAATGCCACCATATTTGATGCAATGGAGCCGCCCTGCGAACGACCGTCACCATTGACGATGCCCTTTACAAGGAAGCGCTTGAGGTCGCGGACCCGAGCATGGACAAAGGTGACCTGTTTCGCGAGGCGATCAAGACCTTCGTGAGGGTGCAGGCCGCCAAGCGTCTCTCTGCGCTCGGAGCGACCCTGCCTGAGATGCTCGACGTTCCACGGCGCCGCGAGGACGCGCAGACGTGAAGCGCGTATTGGTGGATACCTCCGTCTGGGTCGATCACTTCCGGCACCACAACGCAGCCTTGGCGGACCTCCTGGAGCTGGATCTGGTGATGATTCACCCGATGGTGCTTGGGGAACTCGCCTGCGGTACTCCGCCATCGCGCGCACAGACGCTGCGCGACCTGGACCGCCTACAACAGACACAGCAGGCCAGCGTGCGAGAAGTGCTTGCCTTCATCGAGCGAGAGCAGCTTTACGGGTTGGGTTGCGGCCCGGTCGACCTTACCCTGTTGGCATCCACGCTGATCACGCCTGGCGTCGAACTGTGGACGTCGGACAAGCGCCTGGGAGGGCTGGCGGAGCGATTTGGCGTGATGCACCGGCCCGCGTTGCACTGACGGCTGTCACACGCCGAGCAGCGCTTCCAGGCTCTGCAGCGTGTCGGCCTCGTGCAGGGGCTTGTCGTCGCGGATGCGCAGCATGCGCGGGAAACGCACGGCGATGCCGCTCTTGTGGCGGCTGCTGCGGTTGATGCCCTCGAAGCCGAGTTCGAACACCAGCGTGGGCTTGAGGCTGCGCACCGGGCCGAACTTCTCCAGCGTGGTGCGCCGGATCACCGCGTCGATGCGGCGGAACTCCTCGTCGGTGAGCCCCGAGTAGGCTTTGGCGAAAGGCACCAGTTGCAAGCGGCCGGCCTCGGGCGGCTCACGCCGCCCGATCGCCTCGACCACCTGCCGGGCCTCGGCCGCATCGGCCGGCGCCCGGTTCCACACCGCGAAGGTGTAGTCGGTGTAGAGGCTGGCGCGGCGGCCGTGGCCGCGCTGGGCGTAGATCAGCACCGCGTCCACGCTCATCGGATCGATCTTCCACTTCCACCAGGTGCCCTCGGCCTTGGTGCGTCCCACGCCGTAGCCGGCCTCGCGGTGCTTGAGCATGAACCCTTCGACGCCGCGCGCTCGCGACTGCTCGCGCAGCGCCGCCAGCTCGGGCCAGTCGCTCGCCTGCACGACGGGCGACAAGGGCATCCGCAGGCTTTCGAGCAGGCGGCGCCGCTGCCACTGCGGCAGGCCGCGCTGGTCCTGGCCCTGCCACTCCAGGACGTCGTAGGCGATGAAACTCACCGGCGCCTCGGCCAGCACCTTTTTGGTCAGCGTCTTGCGGCCGATACGCTGCTGCAGCAGCGCGAACGGCGCCGGCCGGTCGTCCTTCCAGACCAGGATCTCTCCGTCCAGTACGGTGCCATCGGGCAACGCCTCGGCCAAGGCCACCACCTCGGGAAAGCGGTCGGTCACCAGCTCCTCGCCGCGCGACCACAGCCACACCTGGCCGGCGCGCTTGACGAGCTGGCCGCGGATGCCGTCGTACTTCCATTCGACCAGCCAGTCGGTGGCCGGGCCCAGCCGAGCCGGGAACTGCTCCAGCGCCAGGTCGACCTGGTGGGCCAGGAAAAACGGGTAAGGCTGGCCGGCATCGGCCTCGCCGACGCCGTCCTCGTGCGACAGCAGCGCCAGGTAGCGCTCGGCATCGGGCCGCGCACTGCCCTCGGCCACCATGCTCGTGAAGCCCATCATGCGCTGCGCCACCCGCTTCGGGTCCAGCCCTGCAAACTCGGCCAGCGCGCGCGTCACCAGGAGGCGCGAGACGCCGACCCGAAAGCCGCCGCCGATCAGCTTGGCCAACAGAAAGCGGCCGGCCCAGTCCAGCTCGTCCCAGTAGCTGCGAATGCGCAGGGTCTGCTCGGCCGGCTCCATGCCGCGCAGCGGCAGCAGGCGCTGCTCGACCCACTCGGCCAGGCCCACCCGGGTCTCGGCGCGCGGCGGCGGCAGCACATGGGCGATGGTCTCGGCCAGGTCGCCGACCGCCTGGTAGCTCTCCTCGAACAGCCAGTCCTCGATGCCGGCGGCCTCGCAGGCCAGTGCACGCAGCTGGCGGGTGGCGATGACCTGGCGCGGCCGTCCGCCGGCCAGGAAGTAGACGCCCCAGGCGGCGTCGGCCGGCGCCGCCTGCTCGAAGTAGCGCTTCAGCGCCGCGACCTTCTCCAGCGTCCCGGTGGTGGCGTCCAGTTCGGTGTAGAGGCGGGCGAAGGCTTCCATGACAGGCTCAGCGCAGGTCGAGCACGTCGATGACCGGGGGGTTGAGGAAACGCAGCGGCAGCTTCACCTCGCCCAGCCCGCAGGTCACGAAGGTGGGCACCGGCGGGAAACGGTAGAGGCCGCCGTCGAAGGGCTCCAGGGTGGAAATCATGTGCTGGTAGAGCCCCGGGATGCGCACCTGCCCGCAGTGCGTGTGGCCAGCCAGCGCCAGCGTCGCCGAGCCCGGCGGCAGCTCCATCGCCGCATCGGGGTTGTGCAGCAGCGCCAGGCGCGGCTTGTCGGGCGGCAGCTGCGGCAGGAGGCGTTTGCTGTCGTGGGTGGCGGACCAGTCGCGCAGGCCGAACACCACGAACTTGCCGGCGTCGGCCCAGCTGCGCTGGACCGGCCGCACGCCGTGCTTGCGCAGTGCGGCGTCCAGCTGCCGGTACAGCGGCGGGCCGGGCATGCCCTCGTCGTGGTTGCCGGGCACCGAGTAGACCGGGTGTTTCAGCCGCGCCAGCGGCGCCAGCAGTTCCTCGACCGGCCGGTCGGGCTCGTAGGTGTGGTCGCCGGCGATCAGCACGGCGTCCACGTCCAGCTCATTGAGGCGGTCCACGACGCGCTCCAGGAAGGCCGAGCTCTTGAAGACACCGACGTGGTAGTCGGCAATCAGCGCGACCCGCACCGGCACGCCCAGGCCAAGCCGGGTCTCCTTCACCGTCAGCAGCTGCGGCTCGATGAAACGCGCCTCGACGAACAGCAGCGCGAGCACGCCTGCCACCAGCGCGCGCCAGCGCCGCTGGGGCCGGCGGCGCCAGTGGCGCCAGGCCAGCCAGCACAGCGCGAGGGCGAAGGGCGCGCTGCCCCAGTAGAGCACCAGCGCGAGGAACCAGGCCGGCGAGGCCGGCCCGTAGATCGGAAACATGAAAACACCTCTCCATGGGATATCCGGCCGTCATAGCGCGGCCGTGATCAGGCATCCGGGCGCCCCGGCGTCAGCAGGCGCGACTTGAGCGCCTCGAAGCCGGGGTCCTCGTCGCTGTAGGTCTGGCGTATGGTCTCGGCGTCGCGCGCGCGGCAGCGGCCGATGAAAGCCTGCAGCTCCTGGTGGTGGTAGGGCTGCAGGTTGCGGTCGCTCAGGCGCACGATGTCCGCGATCAAGGCCCAGTCCACGCCTTCCGACGCCAGCCAGGCGCGCGCGCCAGCCGGCAGGTGCGAGACCAGCTCGATGAGTGCGGCCGGCGCGTCGGGCGAGGCGATGGCCGCCACCGAGGGCCAGCGCGACAGCATCGGCACGCCGGCAGCCGGCGGCTCCCACAGGGCGACCAGGAAGTGCGCCGGGTAGACGTCGATGTGCTGCTCGAAGACCACCTGCCCGGCGTCGAAGGCCGGCCGGATCGCGCCGACCCACAGGCCGGGTGCATAGTGGGTGGCCAGGCGGCGCGAAGCCTGGACAAGGGCCGGTCCACTCATGTTGCGTCTCCTCTGATGTCAGCTTGTTCTTCTGTGGTTTCGGCCGGCGCCCCGGACGCCTCCTCCAGCACCTCGTCACCATACTCGGTGTGGAAGGAGCCGGCCTCCAGCCCCTGGTCCTGCAGCCAGCGCACCATCACCGCCTCGTAGCCATGCGTGACGATAACGCGCGCGGCACCGGTGGCCGCGATGGCCGACATCAGGCCGGGCCAGTCGGCATGGTCGGAGAGCACGAAACCGCGGTCCACGCCGCGCCGCCGGCGCGCCCCGCGCAGCCGCATCCAGCCGCTTGCAAAGGCGTCGCTCGCGCCGGCGAAGCGACGTGCCCACACGCTGCCCTGCACGCTCGGCGGCGCCAGCGCCAGGGCCTGGCGAAACAGTGCCTTGTCGCTCACTTCGCTGACCCGCTGCGTCGGCGGCAGTGCCACGCCGGCCTCCCGGTAGGCCTGGTTGAGCGGCTCCACCGCGCCGTGCACGACGATGGGGCCGATCGAGGCCTCCACCCCCGACAGGATGCGCTGCGCCTTGCCGAAGCTGTAGCCCATCAGCAGACTGGGCCGCCCGGCCGCGGCATTGGCGCGCCACCAGTCGTTGATCTGGTCGAAGACGCTCTGCTGCGGCTCCCAGCGGTAGATTGGCAGCGCGAAGGTCGACTCGGTGATGAAGCAGTCGCACCGCACCGGCTCGAAGGGCTCGCAGGTCGCGTCGGCCTCGACCTTGTAGTCGCCCGAGACCACCCAGACCTGCCCGCCGTGCTCGACCCGCACCTGGGCCGACCCCAGCACATGCCCGGCCGGGTGCAGCGAGAGCCGCACGCCACGGTGCTCCACCACCTCGCCGTAGGCCAGCGTCTGCAGGTCGATCTCGCCCAGGCGCGCCCGCAGCACGCCCTCGGCGCGTGAGGCTGCAAGGTAGTGGCCGTGACCGACACGCGCGTGGTCGGCGTGGGCGTGGGTGATGACGGCGCGCGGCACCGGTCGCCAGGGGTCGATGTAGAAGTCGCCCGGCGGGCAGTAGAGGCCCTCCGGGCGCTCGACGATGAGGTCCTGGGCGGCAGCGGCCATGACCCCGCCCTCAGTAGCGCCCGGTGGCGCCCGCCACCCGCAGGTAGATGTGCGCGGCCCAGGCGACAAAGGCGCGCCGCACCCGGCTCCACCAGTTGGGCACGCCCAGCTCGGGCCGGGTGACCTCGTGCGAGACCGCGAAGGCGCTGTCGAGCTCGCTCGCGAGCTCGGCGACGAACCCGGGATCGCGCACGATCACGTTGGCTTCCAGGTTGAGCAGCAGCGACAGGGGGTCGATGTTGGAGCTGCCGACCGTGGCCCAGCTGTCGTCGACCACCGCCACCTTGGCGTGCAGGAAGGCCGGCATGTACTCGTAGACCCGCACGCCGTGGGCCAGCAGCTCGTCGTAGAGCACCCGCGCCGCCAGCCCGGCGATGCGGTAGTCGAGCTTGCCCTGCAGCAGCAGGCGCACGCGCACGCCGCGCTGGGCCGCCAGGCGCAGCGCGCGGCGGAAGGCCCGGCCCGGGTAGAAATACGGCGAGACCAGGTCGACCCGCTCGCGGGCCCGGCGGATCGCCTCGATGTAGGCCCGCTCGATGGTGCGGCGCTGGCGCAGGTTGTCGCGCACGACGAAGGCCGCTCGCATTGGCCGGGTGTCGGCCACGGCCTCGGTGTGGCGGGCCCAGCGGGTCGCCTGCAGGCGCCGCATCAGGCGCCGGGCGCGGGCCACCCGGTGGGGGCTGCGTGCCAGCCCGGCGAGTTCCTCGCGCCAGTCGCGCCCCAGCGTGGCGCGGGTCCACATCGCGCGGGCGGTCTGCTCGATCGGCACCACGGTCGGGCCCTTGACCTCGACCGCGTAGTCCAGCCGCGGCGCCTCACCCCAGCCGTGTCGCAGGTCCAGCAGGTCGTCGATCACGTTGATGCCGCCGACGAAACCGATGGCGCCATCGACCACACACAGCTTCTGGTGCAGCCGGCGCAGCTGGCCGGGCCGCAGCCAGCTCCACCAGCCTTTGATGGGCCGGAACACGACCACCCGCACGCCCGCCTCACGCAGCTGCGGCAGCAGCCGGGGCAGCGTGGCGAGCGAGCCGAAGCCGTCGAGGATCACCCTCACCCGCACGCCGCGCCGGGCCGCCGCGCCGAGCGAGGCCGCCACGCAGTTGGCGGCCTCGTCGTCATGGAAGATGTAGGTCGCGAACCAGACCTCGTGGCGGGCCGCCTCGATGGCCTGGCACATCGCGGGGAACAGCTCCTTGCCGCCGCGCAGCAGGCGCACCTGGTTGCCGCCGAGGAATTGCGCCCGGGTGTGGCCGTACCAAGCCAGCGGCCCGGCGGGCAGCAGGCCCTGGGGGTCGGTGCGCAGGGGCCGGGCCGTCATCGCTCAGCCTGCCAGCTCCAGTTCGGCCACCAGGGGCAGGTGGTCCGACATGCGGGCCCAGCTGGTGCCGCGCGGCACGAAGGTCGAGACGCACCGCATGCCGCGCAGGTAGAAGCGGTCGAGCGAAAACACCGGCACCCTGGACGGGAAGGTGAGTGCCCGCTTTCCATTGGGCGCCAGACCGCGCGAGAGCCCGCAGGCAGCCATGAGTCCGTCGAGCTTCTCGCCCCAGTCGTTGAAGTCGCCCGCCACCACCAGCGGCGCGTGCTCCGGCACGTGGACCTTGATGAAGGCGGCCAGCTTCTCGACCTGGCGCACGCGGCTGGAGTGGATCAGTCCGAAGTGCGCGACGATGGCGTGCAGCTCGGTGTCCTGCCAGCGCACCGGCACGTGCAGCAGCCCGCGCTGCTCGAAGCGGTGGTCGGAGACGTCGTGGTGGCCGATGTCGCCGATGGGCCAGCGCGACAGCAGCGCGTTGCCGTGCTCGCCGCCGCGCGTGAAGGCGTTGGTGCGGTAGGCGACCTCATAACCTTCGGGCGCCAGGAAGTCGGCCTGCGGCTGCGTCGGCCAGCCGAAGGAGCTGCGCTGGAAGCGCCGCGCCTCCAGGTCGTGGTAGCTGCGCACCTCCTGCAGGAACACCAGGTCGGCGTCCAGCGCCTCCACCCCCAGGCCCAGGTTGTGGATCTCCAGGCGCCGCCCCGGCCCGATGCCGCGCACGCCCTTGTGGATGTTGTAGGTCGCGACCCGCAGCAGGCGGTCGTCGGCGGCGGCGCCGGTGGTGCTGCCCGAGGGCAGCAGGGTCGAGTTGAGCGGATTGGTGCCCATGCCTCACTCCCCGAGAAATCGCGGCAGCTGCAGCACCGCCTCGGCGTTCGAAGGCGAAAAGCAGCGGTCGGCCGCCTCGCGCCAGGGCAGCCACTCGTAGCGCAGGTGCTCGCGGGGCGCGAGCCTCACCGGCACCTCGCGCGGTACGCGCAGGCCGAACACGTTCTCGGTGTTGTGGGTGATGCCGGGGCCGTAGCGGTGGCGCCAGACGGGGTAGATCTCGTAGACGTTCTGCAGGCCCCAGTCCTGCAGACAGGCCAGCGGCACCTCGGCGCTGCCGGGCCGCGGCGGGGTCTCGACGACGTGGATGCCAGTTTCCTCGGCGACCTCGCGGCGGGCGGTCAGCGCGAGCGGTTCGTCGGGACGGTCCTTGGAACCGGTGACGCTCTGCCAGAAGCCGGGTTGGTCGGCACGCTCGAGCAGCAGCACCTGGCGGTCGGCGGTGTGGATCACCACCAGCACGGATTCGGGGATCTTGAAGGGTCGCTGACTCACCATGAACGTCCAGGATGCCGGGGCGGCACGGCCGATTGTGGCTTAGATGCAGAGGGTCTGCCGTCAGTGCAAGTCCGACGCGCGGGGTGGGGGAAGGTGTGTTCGCGCGTGGGGTTGTGGTTGTGGTTGTGGTGTTGTTGGTGTTCGTTGCGTGGAAGCCTGCTGGCGCAGGCGCGCCCC
>NZ_JAPFBW010000044.1 GCF_026153205.1 Aquabacterium sp. A7-Y
GGAGCACCGCTTCGACGTGCTGATCGGCGGCGCCCGCCGCGACGAGGAAAAAGCCCGCGCCAAGGAACGCATCTTCTCGCACCGCGACAGCTTCGGCCAATGGCAGCCCAAGGAGCAGCGTCCCGAGCTGTGGACCCTCTTCAACACGCGCATCAAGCCGGGCGAGCACATGCGTGCCTTCCCGATCAGCAACTGGACCGAACTCGACGTCTGGCTCTACATCGCCCGCGAGAACATCCCGCTGCCGCACATCTACTACACGCACCAGCGCGAGGTGATCCGCCGCAAGGGCCTGCTGGTGCCGCTGACCGACGTGACGCCGGTGCAGCCGGGCGAGACGGTCGAGACCGCGCAGGTGCGCTTCCGCACCGTGGGCGACATGACCTGCACCTGCCCGGTGGAGAGCCCGGCCGCAACCCCGGCCGAGATCGTCGCCGAGACGCTCACCGTGACTGTCAGTGAGCGGGGCGCCACGCGCATGGACGACCGCACCTCGGACGCTTCGATGGAGCGCCGCAAGAAAGAAGGATATTTCTGATGTCTGCCGCAGTACAAACCACTCCCCAGGCGGCGCAGCAGGCCGACCACCGCGCCCTGCGTTTCCTCACCGCCGGCAGCGTGGACGACGGCAAGAGCACGCTGATCGGCCGCCTGCTGTTCGACAGCCGCGCCATCCTGGCCGACCAGCTCGACACGCTGGAGAAGCGCGCCGCCGGCCAGCCCATCGACCTGTCGCTGCTGACCGACGGCCTGGAGGCCGAACGTGAACAGGGCATCACGATCGACGTGGCCTACCGCTACTTCGCGACCAAGACGCGCAAGTTCATCATCGCCGACGCCCCCGGTCACGAGCAGTACACCCGCAACATGGTGACGGCGGCCGCCGGCAGCGATGCCGCCGTCGTGCTGGTCGACATCACCAAGCTCGACACCGCCGCGCAGCCGGTGGCGCTGCTGGCGCAGACGCGCCGTCACGCGCTGCTGGCCCACCTGCTGCGCGTGCCCAGCATCGTCTTCGCGGTCAACAAGCTCGACGCCGTCGAGCAGCCCGGCCCCGCCTTCGAGGCGGTGCGCGAGGCCTTGGTGGGCTTTTGCGCACAGGCGGGCATCCAGGTCGCCGGCATCATCCCGGTGTCTGCGCTGCGCGGCGACAACGTCACCGCCCCGCTCGACGCCGACTGGTACGACGGCCCCTCGCTGCTGCAGCTGCTCGAATCGCTGCCCACCACCCAGGAGCGCAAGACCGGCAACCTGCTGCTGCCCGTGCAGTACGTGGCGCGCGAAGGCGAAGGCACCGGCAACCAGCCGCGCACGCTGTGGGGCCGCATAGCCCACGGCAGCGTGAAGGCCGGCGACACCGTGCAGCTGTTCCCGAGCGGACAGATCGCCACGGTCGCCGAGGTGCGCCGGGCCGGCGAAGTGGTCGCCAGCTGCGAAGCCGGCGAATCGGCCGGCATCGTGCTGGACCGCCAGATCGACGTCTCGCGCGGCGACTGGATCGCCACGCCGCAGTCGGTCAAGGAAAGCAACCGCTTCTCGGCCACGCTGGCCTGGCTCGACACCGAGCCGGCCGTGGTGGGCCGCAAGTACTGGGTGCGCCACGGCAACCGCTGGGTGCAGGCGCGCATCGCCAGCATCGAAAGCCGGCTCGACATCCACACGCTGTCGGCCACCGACACGCACGAGCTCGCGGTCAACGACATCGGCAAGGTCGTCGTCGAAACCCAGCAGCCGCTGCCGGTCGAGGCCTACCAGGAGAACCGGGTCGGTGGCTCGCTGATCATCGTCGACCCGAGCAGCAACCGCACCAGCGGCGCGCTGCTGGTAAGCTCGGCGCTCTGAGCCGCCAGGGCGGTCTGCAAAGGAGCAGGGCATGGGCAAGGTCGCGTTCATCGGTGCCGGGCCGGGGGCAGCCGACCTCATCACGCTGCGCGGCGCGCGCCTGCTGGCGCAGGCCGACGTGGTGCTGTTCGACGCCCTGACCGACCCGGCCCTGCGCGAGCTGGCCCCAGGCGCGTGCTGGCTGCATGTCGGCAAGCGCGGTTATTCCGACAGCACCGGCCAGGCGGCCATCAACGCCCTGCTGGTTCGCCATGCGCGCGAGGTCGCCCTGGTGGTGCGCCTCAAGGGCGGCGATCCCAGCGTATTCGGCCGGCTGGAAGAGGAACTCGAAGCAGTCGCCGCCGCCGGCCTCGAGGCCGAAGTGGTGCCCGGCGTCACGGCGGCCCTCGCGGCTGCCGCCGGCTCGCAGCGCCCGCTGACCCGACGCGGCAGCGGCCGCAGCGTCAGCTTCGCCACCGCCATGACACGCAGCGGCGAGCTGCATGCCAGCCGCAGCGCCGACACCGAAGTGTTTTACATGGCCGGCAAGCAGCTGGCCGCGCTGTCGCGCCGCTTGCGTGAGGCCGGCTGGGCCGCCGACACCGCGGTCAGCGTGGTCTCGCGCGCGGGCTGGCCCGACCAGCTGCAAAGCGATCACAGCGTCGCCACCCTGCCCGAGGCCAGCGTGCTGCATGTCGGCCGGCCCACGGTGGTGATCGTCGGCGCCGGGGCCCGCGCGGTGCCGCCAGCGCCGGAACATGGTCCCGACACGCCGGCCGAAGAGGCCGCCTGCGACGTCATGAGACACCAAGGCGACCCCGTGAAATCCCTCAAGCTTTAAAATCGCCGGCTTGCTCGGGCGAATGAACGGCGACCGGCCCAGCCGGCGGCCGCACCGCCTGCGCCCAAGACGCCCCCGAAGGGCGCCGGCAACCCACTGTCAACCACAGACGAGACCCGTATGACCCACGTAGTGACCGAGGCCTGCATCCGCTGCAAGTACACCGATTGTGTGGACGTGTGCCCGGTGGACTGTTTCCGGGAGGGCCCCAACTTCCTGGCGATCGACCCGGACGAGTGCATCGACTGCGCGGTGTGCATCCCCGAGTGCCCCGTCAACGCCATCCTTCCCGAAGAAGACGTCCCCGGCGACCAGCAGCACTTCATCAAGCTCAACGCCGACCTGTCCAAGCAGTGGCCCAGCATCACCAAACGCAAGGCCGCTCTGCCTGACGCCGAGGAGTGGAAGGACAAGACCGGCAAGCTGCCGGAACTGCAGCGCTGATCGAAGGCCGGGGCACCCGCGATGGCGACGCCTGAGGATGCTGCCCTGCCCGTCGCCGCGGCCAGCGCCGCCGGCGCGCCACAGGGCGACCCGGTCGAGACCGACGCCGTCATCGTGGGCGCCGGCCCGGTGGGCCTGTTTCAGGTCTTCGAACTGGGCTTGCTGGAGATCAAGGCCCATGTCATCGACTCGCTGGGCTACCCCGGCGGGCAGTGCATCGAGCTCTACCCCGACAAGCCCATCTACGACATTCCGGCGCTGGCCCGCTGCACCGGCAAGGAGCTGACCGAGCGCCTGCTCGAGCAGATCGAGCCCTTCGGCGCCACCTTCCATCTGGGGCAGGAAGTCACCGGGCTGAACCGGCGCGAGGACGGACGCTTCGACATCGAGACCTCGCGTGGCAGCCGCTTCGTCAGCAAGACGGTGTTCATCGCGGCCGGCGTCGGCGCTTTTCAGCCGCGCACGCTGAAAGTCGAAGGCATCGAGCGCCATGAGGGCTCCCAGCTCTTCTACCGGGTCAGGAACCCGGCGCAGTTCGCCGGCAAGCACCTGGTGATCATCGGCGGCGGCGACTCGGCGCTGGACTGGGCGCTGACCTTCGCGCAGGACGGGCCGCACCGCGCCGCCAGCGTCATCCTGATCCACCGGCGCGACGACTTCCGCGCCGCGCCCGCCTCGGTCTCGCGCATGCGAGCCTTGTGCGAGGCGCACGAGATGCAGCTGATCATCGGCCAGGCCACCGGCCTGCAGGAGCAGGACGGGCGGCTCACAGGACTCAAGATCACCGGCAGTGACGGTGTCACCCGCCTCGTGCCGCTGGACATGCTGCTGGTGTTTTTCGGGCTCAGCCCCAAGCTCGGGCCGATCGCCCAGTGGGGCCTGGCCTTGGAGCGCCGCCAGCTGGTGGTGGACACCGAGAAGTTCGAGACCAGCGTGCCGGGCATCTTCGGTGTCGGCGACATCAACACCTACCCTGGCAAGAAGAAGCTGATCCTCTCGGGCTTCCACGAGGCCGCGCTGGCCGCCTTCGGCGCCGCGCCCTATGTCTTCCCGGACCGGCGCGTGCAGCTGCAGTACACGACCACCAGCCCGAAGCTGCACAAGGTGCTGGGCGTCGAGACCCCGGTCTTCGACGATTGAAGCTCAAAGCTCGGGGAAATCCCGACTGAGAGAACCACGAGCTGCCAGGCAAGACAGGTTCACCCCCCCAGCCCGCCGAGAGCGGGCTTTTTTGCCTTCAGGCGTGGCAGGATGTGCGGCACCACGACGATAATCCGCGCTGCGCCGGCCGCCTCACTAGCGGCCGGCGCACTTTGCTGGGGGTGTTGGGCCTTCGCCTGCGGGCGAACGAGGGTCCGACTGAGAGAGACCCTTCGAACCTGATTGAGGTAATCCTCGCGCAGGGAAGCTGTCTGCACGCGGCCTGAGTGACACCCGGGCGTCTGCCGACGCCGCCCTGCCATCGAACAAGGACTGCACGATGGCATCCCAACCAAGACCGACCTACCGCCTCAGCCCCGTGGCGCTCGTCTGCCTGCTCGGCCCTGCGGCCGCCCTGGCCCAGGAGAGCACGCCGGGCCAGACCGAGTTGCCCGGCGTCACGGTGCGCGGCCAGGCACCCACCTCGCGCTCCGGCGTCGCGGGGTTCGGCGACGTTCCGCTGGTTCGCACGCCGCTGCAGGCGAGGACGGTGCCGCTGGACGAGCTGAAGGACCGCGGCCTGACCCGCCTGTCCGACCTGACCCAGCTCGATGCGAGCGTCAGCGACTCGTACAACTCCGAGGGCTACTGGGACTATCTGAGCGTGCGCGGCTTCGTCCTGGACAACCGCTACAACTACCGCCGCGACGGCCTGCCCATCAGCGGTGAGACCTCGATCCCGCTGCAGAACAAGGCCGCGATCGAGCTGCTCAAGGGCACCAGCGGCATCCAGGCCGGCACCAGCGCCCCGGGCGGCCTGGTCAACTATGTCGTCAAGCGGCCCGAGGGGCGCGTGCGCAGCATCGAGCTCGGGTATGAAAGTCCCGGCACCGTTGGCGTCGCGGCCGACGTCGGCGAGCGTTTCGGCGACAGCCAGCGCTTCGGCCTGCGCGTCAATGCCGCCTTCGAGCGCCTGGACAGCCACCTGCACGACGACCAGGGCCACCGCAAGTTGCTGGCGGTGGCCGGCGACTGGCGCCTCACCCCCGACACCGTGCTCGAAGCCGAGTTCGAGACCAGCAAACGCAGCCAGCCGAGCCAGCCGGGGTTCAGCCTGCTGGGCGACCGGCTGCCCGAGCCGGTGAACCCGCGCATCAACCTGAACAACCAGCCGTGGACGCAGCCGGTGATCATGGAGGGCAACACTGGGTCGCTGCGCTTGCAGCATCGATTCAGTCCGCAATGGCGCTTCACCGCGCACTATGGCGTGCAGCGGCTGGAGACGGACGACCGGCTCGCGTACGCCTTCGGATGCACCAGTGAGGTCGTGTGGCACCGCTACTGCTCCGATGGCAGCTTCGATCTCTATGAGTTCATCAGCGACAACGAAGTGCGGCGCACCGATGCATTGAACTTGTTTACCGACGGTCGCTTCACGACCGGTCCGCTGAAGCATGAACTGGCGACCGGCGTGCTGCTGACTCGCTTCAAGGCCCGCTTCGAACCGCAGATCTATACCCCATCGCGTGATCCGGCGGCACCAGACGACCCGGACATCATCGGCAAGGGCACCGTCGACGGCAACACCATGGTGCTGCCCTCCAACGGCGCGACCTCCCCTAACACCAACCGCACGGAGCGCTCAACCGAGTTCTACGCCCGCGATGCCATTCAGCTCTCGCCCCAGTGGAGCGCATGGCTGGGCCTCCGGCACACGCGTATCCACCGCGAGAGTATCGGCACCGACGGGTCGAACCCCACGGACTACAAGCAGTCCTTTACGACTCCTTGGGCAGCCCTCAGCTACGAGTTCCTGCCGCACCATTTCGGTTATGTCAGCTGGGGCCGCGGCGTTGAGTCCAAGGTGGTACCGAATCGAACAGACCGCTACACCAACCCGGGGCAGTCGCTTCCTCCGATGAAGAGCCGGCAAGTCGAAGTGGGGTTCAAAGCCAGCACGCCCGGTTTCGACTGGGGAGTGAACCTGTTCGATATCGACCGCCCCCGCACCGCGTGCATCGAAGAAGAGGGAGGCTGCGCCGAACGCTTCGACGGCAGCGACCGCCATCGCGGGCTGGAAGCCACCGCCGGTTTGCGCTGGCGTCAGTGGCAATTCGACGGCAGCCTGATGCTGCTCGACGCGGAGATCCAGGGCAGCCAGACAGCCAGACTGAACGGCCGCGAACCGATCAATGTGCCGAAGCGGACCTTCAAGGCCCAGGCGCGCTACCGAGTGCCCGGCGTCAATGGCCTGAGCCTGCTGGCTAGCCTTACCCACGAAGGCAAGCGGCTGGCTGCCGACGATCGGGTTCCGGAGGACCTCCCCGAGATTCACCTCCCCAGCTGGACCCGCTACGACCTCGGCCTGGTGCACGAGCAGAAGTGGCAGGGCCAGCAGCTGCGCTGGCGCGCCGGCATCCAGAACGTGACGGACAAGAAGGCCTGGCGCGAGTCGCCCTTCATGTTCGATCACGTCTACCTCTACCCGATGGCGCCCCGGACGTTTTTTGTTTCGCTGCAAACTGACTTGCAGTGATGAAAACATTCTGTCTATAATCTCGGACTCGATTCCCCGATAGCTCAGTCGGTAGAGCGCCGGACTGTTAATCCGTAGGTCCCTGGTTCGAGCCCAGGTCGGGGAGCCAAACATCGAGAGCCTTGCCAGCCGAAGGCAGGGCTCCAGCACAGGCCTTGCGGCCGCTTCTAACTCAAGCGATCCGCAGGGCTTTTTCTCTCCTGGGGCGGTAGAGCGAGAGAAAGAGCACAGAGCCGGGATTCACGCCTCCTTCCCCGATAGCTCAGTCGGTAGAGCGCCGGACTGTTAATCCGTAGGTCCCTGGTTCGAGCCCAGGTCGGGGAGCCAAGAACAGCTTGGTAAAAAGGCCTCGCAGCGATGCGAGGCCTTTTTACTGGCCGGGCCGGATCCACATCCCTCTGCTGCGAGCAGAGGCTGATCCGGCGTACCATGATGCGAACGAGCGAGCCGCGACTCGGACCGCGGCCACGCCACCGCATCAAGGCCACCTCCCTACGGACACGATCAAGCTCCTGCTCGCCGGCGACGTGATGACCGGCCGCGGCATCGACCAAGTGATGCCCGAGCCGGTGTCGCCCGAACTGTACGAACCCTGGGTGCTCGATGCACGCGGCTATGTGCGGCTGGCCGAGCGGGCCAACGGGCCGATCGCCGCACCGATGAGGCCTCAAGACCCCTGGGGCGATGCCTTGGCCGAGATCGAAGGCCTCGCCCCCGACCTGCGTATCGTCAACCTCGAAACGGCGATCACCGTATCCGGTACGCCGTGGGCAGGCAAGCGCATCCACTACCGCATGAATCCCGCACACATCGCTTGCTTGTCAGCCGCAGGCATCGACGCATGCGCCTTGGCGAACAACCATGTGCTCGACTGGAGTGCCGAAGGATTGAAGGACACCTTGCAGACGCTGCAGGCGGCCGGCATCGCAAGCGCCGGCGCCGGACTGGACGCGCTGCAGGCCCGGGCCCCTGCCGTCCTGCCGCTGCCCCATGGCGAGCGCCTCCTGATGTTCGCCTTCGCCACACCCAGCAGCGGCGTAGCGCCCGAGTGGGAAGCCACGGCCGAGCGCCCCGGCATCGCCTTGTTGCCGCAGTTGAATGAAAGCGACGCACAAGGCGTCCGTGCCTGCGTGGAGCGCCATCGCCGCCGAAACGACCGTGTGCTGGTGTCGCTGCACTGGGGCGAGAACTGGGTCGAGGACCTCCCCGAACTGCACCGCGGCTTCGCACACCGGCTCATCGATCTTGGCGCCGCGGACGTGGTGCATGGGCACTCGTCGCACCATCCGCTGCCGATCGAAGTGCACGCCGGCAAGCTGATCCTCTACGGCTGCGGTGACCTGATCAACGACTACGAAGGCATCGCCCCGCGCGGCCGGCTGCGCTCGGACGTCGGCTGCCTGTATGCCGCGACGCTGTCGGGCGCAGACGGCCGCGTGCAGGGGCTGGAGATCCTGCCGTTCGAGCTGCGCCGCTTCCGGCTGAGGCAGCCGACGGCCGAGACGCTGCAGTGGCTGCACCAGCTGCTGGCGCCCGGCTGCCGGGCCCTCGGCACCCGTCTGGAAACGGCTTCGCAGACGCGCTGGCGTCTCCTGTGGCGCTGAGATGTCGACGCTGCCGCCCTCCCTGTATGCAGGGGCAGCCGCTGCGGTCGTGCTGCTGCACCTCGCCTTCATCGCCTTCGCCGTGGTCGGCGCGGGGTTGCTCTGGCGTTGGCCCCGCCTGGTCTGGATCCACCTGCCGGCCGTGCTCTGGGCCGCCTATGTCGAACTCTGGGGGCAGGGGTGTCCGCTCACGCCGCTGGAGAACCGCTTGCGCCGGCTGGGCGGGGGGCAAGGCTACGGGAGCGACTTCATCGAGCACTACCTGCTGCCTCTCATCTATCCGGCGGCGTTGACCCGGGAGCTGCAGATCGTCCTCGGCGTGACGGTCGCCCTCATCAACCTGGGCCTGTATGCGGCCTGGCTTTTCACGCGCCGGCACGGCCGGCATTGAACGGGAGGCAAGGCGACGCGCACCTGGTACACCCCGTCCCCAGCCGCGAAATAGCCCGAAAGGCGCGCCAGCGGCAACCGCGGTGCAGGCGCCGGCCGGCCGCGCTCACTCCTCCAGCAAGGCGTCCAGGTCCAGCGTCGAGCGTTTGCCCAGATCGTCGCGATGGGCCGTGATGAAGGCGTCGGCCGAGAGGCGGCCCTCGGCATGCAGCAGGGTCAGGAACGGCTGCTCGGCGTTCAGCTGCGAAGAGAAACCCAGCTCGGCGAGTGCCGGGCTGGTGATGCGGTGGATGCGCATCTCGGCCCAGGCCGCCCCCTCGCAGACACCGGGATTGGCCACACCGCGCAGCACGGCGATCATGCGCAACTCCTTCAGCAAGGTGGCGTTGAAGGACACCTCATTGATCCGGTTGGCAATCTCGCGTGCGTCGCGCGGCGTGCCGGGACGCTCCACCGGGTTGATCTGCACGATCACCGTGTCGCGCGCGCCGCACTGGCGCACCAGCGGCGTCAAGGTCGGGTTGCCGGAGTAGCCGCCGTCCCAGTAGGACTCGCCGTCGATCTCCACGGCCTGGAACAGATTGGGCAGGCAGGCCGAGGCCAGCAGCACGTCGGGCGTCAGCTCCGCGTTGCGGAAGATGCGGCCCTGGCCGGTGCGCACATTGGTCGCGGCGATGAACAGCTTGATCGGCCCCCGCATCAGGCGCGCGAAATCGATGGTGCGGTCGAGGATGGCGCGCAGCGGGTTCAGGTTGCCGGGATTGACCTGGTAGGGCGACACCAGGCGCGCCGCGATGTCATAGGCAAGGTAGCCCGGTGAGCTGTCCACGGTCCAGCGGCCCCGCAGGATATCGAGCAGGCCACGGCGGAACGGGCTCAGCAGCGCGGCATGACCGATCTCCAGCCAGAAGGCGTCGAGCGCCGCGCGCGCGCCCGCCGCGCCGCCTTCGGCCCAGCCACTCGCGAGGACCGCCGCATTCATGGCTCCCGCCGAGGTGCCCGAAATGCCTTCGATCTGAAGGTCGGGGTCTTCCAGCAGGCGATCCAGCACGCCCCAGGTGTAGGCCCCGTGCGAACCGCCGCCCTGCAGGGCCAGATCAATCATCAGGGCGGGCATGCAGTTCCCTCGGGTCAGCGGCGTCAGAGCACCGGGTCGGCAAAAAGCCGAAGTTCGAAGTCCTCCGCCCGGGCGGCGTCGGGCGAGGGATCCGCCAGCAGCGCCTCGATCTGCTCGCTGGCACCGAAACCTTCCACATAGCCCATGGTCCAGGCGCCGTAGCGACGCTGTTGCACCGGCTGGGTAAAGACGACCTTCAGCTCGCGATGGCGGGGATCGGCGACGATCGAAGCCATCAGCGTCTCGATCGCATCACGCCGGCCTTCCAGCACCTGCGCGAAATGACGCCCGGACCAGGCCAGCGCACCGGTCACATCGCCGCGTCGATTGCGCATGCGCGACTGCGCCAGCAGGAGCTTCAGCTGCGGTTCCGAGAAACCGGCAGCGACGCGGCTCACGTAGAAGAGGCGCTGTAGATCTTTCATCTGTGTGCAAGGTCTCCCTCGGCACTGGAGAGGGCGCTGTCACGGTGCTGCGGCGGCCCGCGCTCGTGCAGGTCGTCGCGCGATGCGGCGCGGCTCCGTAGCGGAGCAAAGGATGCGCCGGCCCGCGGGGCGCCCCGCCGATACCTGCGGCTGCCCGAGGGGCCTGAGGGGACAGCGCCTTACCAGCTGGCGCCCAAGGTCACCTTCACGGTGCGGGGTGGTCCCGCCAGGGAGCCGTCCGGCCGGCCGAATTCCTCCGCCGTCGTCTTGTAGCGGGCGTAGTTGCGCGCGTTGAAGAGGTTCAGGACATCGGCCCGCAGGCGCAGCTTCATGCCCTCTCGCACCGGAAATTCCTTGCCGAGCGCGACGTCCACCTGTCGGGTGCTGCCGCGCTCCAGCTGGTCGATGAAAAACTGCCCCTCGCCGCGGCTTTCGTTGATGTAGTACTGGGGCCGGCCCGACGCATAGCTCAGCCGCACCGAGCCCTCCAGGCCCCACCACGGCAGGTCCTGGACCAGGGCCGCAACCAGCTTGTGCTTGGACACCGAGGAGGAAGGCTTCCAGCCGTAGCCCTTCAGGTCGGGGTAGTCGAGCGAGTAGTGCTGCTCGAAGTCACGGTTTTCACGCGCATGGGCGTAGGTGTAGGCCACCGTCAGGCCCCAGCCGCTCAAGCGCGTGTAGGGCTTCTGAGCCTGCAGGAACAGGGCGGTGGTGCGGGTTTCGAGGCCGGAGGTGCCGAGGATCAGGGATCCGTAGCCCGGGACGTGATAGGTGGACGGCGCCCCCCAAACGGTACCCGGGTCGAAAAACCGCCCCCCGTCTCGACGGTTGCCCAGCAGGAAAGTGAAGCCGTTTTTGCTGCGCACATGCGAAACGCCGATGTCGGTGTTCCACTCGCCCAGCGCCTTGCGGAAACCCAGGCTGAACTGGTCGGAGTGCGGCACCTTGAGCTTGTTGTGCATCAGCACGATCTCGCGCGCGCCACCAGAGCGGCTGGCCAGCAGCTCGGCCAAGCCCTCTGGGGTGTAGTACTCTGGTTTCCATTCGCCGGGGCCGAACACGATTTCCTGCTTTGCATACGTCCCCTTGGTCCGCTCCAGCTGCAGGAAGTCGAAGATGTTGCGGTCGTAGGCGCGGCCGTACCCGCCATAGAGGACGCTGCGCTGGTCGCCCTCGAAGTCCCAGGAGAACCCCAGCCGCGGCTGGAAAGCCTTCTTGAAGGGCTTGCGCTGCCCTCCGTCGCTGATGTAGTCCTGCACGTTCACGCCGCCGGCAGCGAGATTCGCAGCATACGGGGTCTGTGTCAGCGCGGTGACCACGTCGGCCGGCGTCTTGTAGTCCAGATAGCTCGGGCTGCGCTCGTAGTCCCAGCGCAGGCCCAGGTTGAGCGTCAGGTGCTCGTTGACCTCCCAGTCGTCCTGCACATAGAGGCCCAGCTGCAGGTTGCGCGAGCGTGCCGAGCCGTCGCCCACGCCGGTCAGCGGCATGCCGGCGTGCACCTTGTAGGGATCGCCGTTGCCGTTGACGTCGATGAAGTACTGCGGGTTATAGGGTTGCTGCTCCTGCGCGTCGACGGTGATGGACTTGAGCTTGATGCCCGTCTTCACGATGTGGCGGCCGCGCCATTCGATGTCGGTGAAGGTGAGGTCGTCCTGCAGGGCGTAGCCCTTCTGGCCCTTCTTCTGGAAGTCCTCGCCGCCGCCCACGTTGAGCACCGGCTGCGCGTTGCCCTTGTCCCACCCGGTCGTGAATTGCAGGCCCGGCCCCAGGGTGGCCGCCTTGGGGTTCCAGTAGGAGCGCTCATAGCTGAGGCGCGCCTCGTTGACCCAATCGTCGGCGCTGTACTGGTGTTTCAGCGCCACCCGCGTCTCGTCGTTGTTCTTGTGCGTCGACCAGGGCTCGGTGGCCTGTCCCTTGAGGTTGGTCGTCTCGCGCTCGTCGCGGTACTTGAGCGACAGCTCCAGCTGGTTGGCGTCGTCCACGCTCCAGTCGAGCTTGGCGAACAGCAGGTCCTGTTTGAAAGGCACGTTCACCGGGCCGAGCAATCCGCGGTAGGCCGGCGGCACGTCCTCCACGGTGGCGTGCTCGCCCGGGGTCACCGCCTGCGGATCGCGGTTGTCCTTGCGCTCGAAGGCCATGAAGTAGTGCAGCTTGTCCTTCACGATCGGGCCGCCCAGGGTCAGGCCGGATTGCGTCTGCTTGCTGTCGACCTTCTTGCCGGCCTCCTTCTCGGCTGGCGTCGAGGCGCGCCAGCTGCCCTGGGAGTGATCGACGAACACGTCGCCGTGGAACTCGTTGGTGCCCGACTTGGTCACCGCGGTGATCGCGGCGCTGGTGAGCTGGTCGTACTCGGCCTTGTAGTTCTGCGTCAGGACCTTGTATTCGCTGATCGCCGACTGCGGGAAGGGGTTGCCGCGGCTGGAGTCCTGCCCGCTGATGCCGCCCTGGGTCACGTAGTTCTTCTGGCTCACGCCGTCGATGAACACGTTGACGCCGGTGGCACGCTGCGCCCCGCCCTGCAGCCGCGTGCTGCCGTCGTCGGTGGTCGTGAAGCTGACCCCCGGCGCCAGCTCCGCGAAGCTGAGGAAGTTGCGCGTCACCTGAGGCAGCCGCTCCATCTGGCGCGGCGTGACATAGGTGCCGACCTCCGAGGTCTTGTTCTCGACCAGGCGCGAGCCGGTCACCGTCACCGCCTGCAGCGAGACCGGCTGGGTCGAGACCTGCAGGTTCAGCGACGCCGCCTGTCCCACCTGCAGCACGACCCGCTGCGAGGTGCCGGGGAAGCCGCTGGCCTGCGCCTCGATGCGGTACTCGCCCGGCGCCAGGCCGGTCAGCACGTAGCTGCCGTCACTGCGGCTGGTGGTGCGCGCGGTCTGGCCGGTGGCGAGACGGGTGGCGGTGATGCCCGCCTGGGCCTGCGGTTTGCCGTCGGCGCTGACGACCCCTCGCAAGGTGGCGCTGCTGACCTGGGCAAGGGCCACCGGGGTGGTGCCGCCGCACAGCACGGCAACGCAGGCGGCCACGGCCCGGCCTTGGAATCGGGTGTTGTCTCTCATGGTGCAGCCTCTTCGATCAACCCAATCCGGGCCCATCCTAAAAGTGCACCCTGTCCATCCCGGTTACCTTGTGTGTGCCCCGTGACCCACGGATCCGCCGAGGCGCCTCAGCCGCCCTCCTCCGTCATCGCCTCGATGCGACCGGCCCGGACCGCGGCGACCAGTGCCGCATGGTCGGCCTCGGTCTGGTCGGCATAGGCCAGGGCGTAGGCAACCACCGCGTCGTCGAAGGCCTGGCCTTTGCCGATGTACCCGGCGATCCGGGCCGGATCGCCGGCCTTGGCCTGCGACCGTGCCAGCGCGTAGCCACAGGCGGCCGCGTACTCGCCCAGGTCGCCCGCGTCGAAGTCCTCCAGGTCCAGGCGGCCCTTCATGTCGCGCAGCTGGCGGACGTAAAACTCGGCCCCCAGCGCCTTGCTCGACGCCCAGCCCAGGAAGATGTCGCTGGCCGCCTGGCACAGGCGCTGCCCGAAGACGATACGCCGGCCGTTGTGCGGCTGGGCTGGCGCGCCCAGCCAGGGCGCCAGCGCGGATTCGCGCGCCTCCTTGATCTGCAGGAACAGCGGATGGTGGCCGTCGGCCGCGAACAGCGCGACAAAACACCGGCGCCCCACGCTGCCGACACCCGGCACCCGCACCGCCACGTCCATCAGCTCATAGCGGTCGAACAGCACCCGCCTGTCCTCGGCCAGGCTGCCGCGGTACTGCATCAGGAACTTCTCGATGCCCTGCTCGAAGGCAGAGATTTCGCGCTCGGTGGCACCGGCGTGGTGGTAGACCCAGGGCGGCTCGTCCTTGATGCGCATCTCCGGGCCGGCGGGCCCCGGCACCCAGTCCACCGCTTCCTTCACCAGCTGGCGCGACCCTTTACGCCGTGCCTTGTCAATGGCCTCGCGCTCGTGCCGGTTGACGCCGCCCAGGCGCAGCAGGCTCTCGGCAGTGTCCTGGGTGTACCAGACGTCGAGGGTGTCCATCTCGGCGAAGGCCAGGATGCGCTCGTGGTAGGTGTCGAGCAGCGTGCGCACGATGTCCTCGGCCTGGTCGCGCCGGCAACCGCGCTCCCGCGCCGCCACCACCGCGCTGGCCGCGAGGCGCCTCAGGTCCCAGTCGAAAGGGCCCGGCAAGGTCTCGTCGAAATCGTTCAGCCCGAACAGCAGGCGTCGCTCGGGGCTGGCGAAAAGGCCGAAGTTGCCCAGATGCGCATCGCCGCAGATCTGCTGCTCGATGGGGCAGCGCGGCCCTCGTGCCAGGTCGTGCGCCATCACGCCCGCGGCGCCGCGGAAAAACGCGAACGGGCTCGCCAGCATGCGGCCGTAGCGCAGCGGCAAGAGCTCGGCGACGCGGCCCGGGTCGGCCTGAGCCAGCAGTGCCAGTGCGTCGCGGCCCCCGGCCTCGTGCCGGCCCAGTGCCGAACGCGGGCACTGCTTGCGGGCGGCGCGGCCCTGCTCGCGGCGCTGCTGCAGGCTGCCGCGGCCGATCAGGTGGTCTGTGGTGTGTTTCATCGTGGATACATGGGGGCGGGGTTTGCCCGACCCCCGAGCTTGAAGGACGGGATTTGTCATCAAACAGTGCTAGTCTGCAGCAGGCTCGTTGCCGGGCGCGAATGCCCGGCGCGGACTGACGATCCACAGGCTTACACGAGGGAGGGAAGCCTCTTGAGCAAACCCGAGGTCACGCAGATCGCCGACAGCGGCCTGCGCTATCACTCCAAGTCCGCCGGCTCGCCGTTCAGCGGCCTGGGCCAGATCCGTTCCTGTTTCTTCTGCGGCCGGCACCGGCCACCGGCGGCCTTGATGACCCGCCGGCTGCTGGGGCGCACCGAGCAGGTCTGCAAGCCGCAGTGCGGCGCCGAAAGTTAAGCACCCGCCCACCGCGCGGGCCCGGCCCGCCTGGCCCCTTGCCCCGGCGCCTGCGGGCCCTGGCGGAGGAGCTCGGCATCCCGCCCTCCCTGCCTGCCGAACGCGGCTTGCAGGTTTTCGAGGAAGCGGGCGCCTTGGCCGTGGCCGAGGTCTCGGAGCAAGGCCGGGAGTTCCTGCTGGTACCCGCCGCCGCGGCAGCCTGGCAGCGCATGAAAGCCATGGCCGCGGCCGACGGCGTGGTGCTCTACCTGGTGTCCGCCTTCCGCAGCATCGAGCGCCAGGCCGACATCATCCGGCGCAAGCTGCACGCCGGCGCCTCCATCGAGAGCATCCTGGCGGTCAATGCGCCGCCCGGCTACAGCGAGCACCACAGCGGGCGCGCGGTCGACGTCGCGACGCCGGGCAGCCCGCCACTGGAGACGGCCTTCGAAACCACCGCCGCCTTCGGGTGGCTGGCCCGGCATGCCGAGGTCCACGGCTTCACCTTGTCCTACCCGCGCGGCAACGCCGGGGGCTACCTCTACGAGCCCTGGCACTGGTGTTACGTCGCCTCCGGCGACGGCTGCGCCTGAAACTCGCCCGACAGCAGCTCGGGCAGGCGCGTCACCTCCATCACGAATCCGGTGGCATTGCGGTGGCCGCCGCCGCCCATGCTCTCGGCCAGCGGGATGGTGTCGAACTCACCCACCGAGCGCAGGCCAACCTTGACCTTGCCGCTGCTGGCGATGTTCCAGAGCAGCGCGAAGCTGCCACAGCGCTCGGCCAGCAGGTTGCCGATGTCGCTGTGGAAGACACCCGGCGCGTTGACCATCAAGCCCTCGACCCCGTTGAAGCGGATGGGCAGTGCCGCCGCCGCGATGTCCTCGGCGAGCCGGTTGAACTTCTCGTCCATCGCGCGGCCGCGCTCGGTGAACTCGCGCAGCTGCTGCGGCGTGAAGTCGGCCATCTGCGACCAGCGGGCGAAGTCCTGCGGCTCCATGTCCAGCGCCGCCAGGAAGGCCCGGCTCTCCGGGAACTCCCACTTCCAGATGTCGCGGTCCTCGATGTAGCGCACCAGATCAGGCAGCGGCGTGTCGGGGCAGAAAAACTCCCAGGCCAGCCGCGAGCCCGACTTTTTCATGTCGAAATGGATCGCGCCGCAACGACAGGAAAAACCGCTCAGCTTGTCGGCCGCACTCTTGTGATGGTCCAACATCACCAACTTAGCGGCCTGGGCGTCGAGCTTCAGCATGGCCTCGAGCGGGAAGGAGAAGTCGAGGATGTAGACCGCGCGGCCGCTGACATCGGGCGGCTCCTGGCGGTGCTCGAAGCCCTGGAACTCGGCCTGCCCCTCGAAAAACCGCCATGCGGCGAGCGCCGCGCCGAAGCCGTCGGGACAGCGGCCGTGGTAGATGACGAGGGGGCGGGGGTCCTTGCGGTCGGGTGCCGCGGAAACGGGCAAGGTGTGCGTGAACAGCTTCATCTGTGCATGGTAGCGTCCGGCAGCGGCCTTCGCTGCCCGGCCCCGGCTTTGGTCTCAGCCGACGAAACGCAGCACCGCGACGTAGTGGCAGGCGGTGCCGCCGAGCACGAACAGGTGCCAGATGCCATGGGCATGCCGCCAGGCCTCACTCTTCGCGTAGAAGACCACGCCGATGCTGTAGAGCCCGCCCCCGCCCACCAGCCAGGCCAGCCCGCCGGACGACAGCCGCTCCGCCAGCGGCACCGCCGCGGCCACACCCAGCCAGCCCATCAGCAGGTAGAGCGGCACCCAGGGCTCGGTGTCCGGCCCCTTGCGCAGCTCCTTCACGATGCCGCCCAGGGCGAGCAGCCACACCAGCGCAAACAAGGTCCAGCCCCAGGGCCCGCGCAGCGTGACCAGCGTGAAGGGCGTGTAGGTGCCGGCGATCAGCAGGAAGATCGCGCAGTGGTCGGCCTTGGCGAGCCAGGCCTTGCTGGCGCCGCGCACGCTGTGGTAGAGCGTCGACGCTCCGTAGAGCAGCACCATGGTGGCCGCGAAGACGCTGAAGCTCACGAGCTTCCAGACGTCCCCCTGGTGCGCAGCCGTCTCGACCAGGGGGACGGCGCCGCCGCCGGCCAGCGCCAGGCCGGCCAGGTGGGTGTAGCTGTTGAGTCGTTCACCGGGGTACATCGCTGCTGCTCCTTCGACGGCCAGGGAGGGTCGGTGGGGTTCATTGAAGCGGCTCGAAGACGCCGAGACCATCCCCAAGAAGCAGGGTGCCCATCGTTTGTGTCATCCCTCTGAAGGGGCGGCTTGCGCCAGCGCCGCGGCCGGCGTGCCGCAGGCATGGCAGAACTTCGAGAAGGCGCTCTTGCGGGCGCGGCAATGGCCGCAGTGGTCGTGCAGGCCGATGCCGCAATGCGGGCAGAAGTCGTTGGCGGGATCCTTCAGGTCCACCGCGCGCTCGCAGCCCGGACAGACGCTCTTGGCCAGGCGCGCCAGCGCGAGGTCGTAGGGCAGCTCCTCACGGCGCTGCGAGTCAGGCAGTTGCTCGGCCTGGCGCTGGCGCTCCAGGTAACGCTGCAGCGCCACGATGGCCTGCCGGCCGATCAGCACGGTGACGATGATGCCGACGACGTAGCGGACGAAACCGCCGTAGCTCGGCAGGTAGGGCACCAGCTCGACGAAAAACGCGAAGCCGGCGAAAAACACGAAACCCCAGACGAAGGGCCAGTAGATGCTGCCGCGCTTGCGCGCCAGCAGCCAGCCGGCGACCACCAGCAGCGGCAGGGTCAGCGCCAGGCGGTACAGAAAGACCCGCAGCTCCTGCTGGCGCCAGGCCACCTCCAGCTGCTCGCGAGCGGCGTCTTCCAGGGCCTGCAACGCCTGGCGGGTGCGCTGCTCGGCCTGACGGGCGTCGAGCTGCACCTGCTGCTGCTCCTGCACGCGGGCCTGCGCGCGGCGCTCGGCGGCGCGCAGCTCGTCAAGCTTGCGGGTGCGGGCGAGCAGCTCCGGGTCCTGCTCGGCACGCTCGGTGGCACGCCGCGTCGCGAGCCAGTTGGTGAAGGTCTCGCGGGCGGACTGCACGTCACTGTGCGCCGCCTGGCGTTGCAGCTCCAGCTGCTCCAACTTCTGGCTGGCCTCCTCCTGGGCCGCCTGCGCATTCGCCAGCGCAGCGCGCGCCGCCTTGGCCGCCGCAGCATCGATGAAGTTTTCGGTGGTGTAGGTCTGCTCGACCCTGGGCAGGTTCTCGACCACGGTGCCGCCCAGGCCGATCAGGAAGCCGGCGAAGGCCAGCGCCACCAGCCAGAGGCCGCGACGGAACCACTTTTCGGACAGGCGCAGTGCCTTGCTCATTTTTCTCACCCCTTGCTGTGTGCCCGGGGGATTATGAGTGTGCCGCGACCCGCCCCTCGGTGGCACCGTCGGGGTGCGGCGGTGCCCGTCCGTCGTCCTCGGCCAGCACCTCCTGCATCAGGCGCGCGGTGATCGCGCGGGGCCGGCCCACCACGTCGAGCCTGTCCACCCAGTCGTCGAAGATCGCCGCGTTCAGGCACGGACTGTGGCGGTGGAAAGAGCGATAGGCGATGCCGGCCACCGGGGCGAAGGCCAGCGGATGACGCTGAACCGCGCTCCAGACGCGCCAGGAGACCTGCTGCCACAAGGCGTAGTTGCCGCGCTGGCTCTCGGGGCAGCGGAACAGCAGGGTGTTGTAGAGCGTGTCCAGGTGCACCAGCAGCAAGGGCGCGCGCGTGACCAGGGTGCAGAGCCGGCCGGGCGCGAGCGGCTGGCTCACCTCCAGGCCGTCGCTCAGGCGCGAGTGCACCAGCCGGCGTGCCTCCACACACACGCCCAGCCGGCTGCCGCCGGTGTACAGCACCCCATACCGCTCCTTGCGGCCTGCCGGCGGGTCCAGCCGGCCATCACGCCAGGCAGCGGGAGCGGGCGCCAGTGGCGAGGCGTCGGGGCGGCACACCCGGTGCAGGACGGATCCGGCCGGCAGCCCGACCAAGTCCACCCGGCGCCGCCCCAGCCAGGCCTGCGCTTCAAGCAGGCTGCGGGGGTCGAGGGCATCGGCCGGGGACGCGCGGCGCCGCTTGCTGCTGAGGTCGGCCTTCATGTCCTCAGGTCCGCCAGGTAGGCCCGCGCCGCCGCCAGCACGGCCGCCAGACGCTGCCCGGCCGGGGCCGCCAGCAGTTCGCCCTGGCGCGGTTCCGCGTCACTCAGGCGCAGCGCCTTCGCCGCCAGCACCTCGGCCGGGGACAGCCCCGCCAGGGCGGCATCGGCGGCCCGCAGGAAACTCTCCAGCTGAGGCTCGGCGCCCTGCCCCCGGAACAATGTGACCAGTGCCGATACGGCCTTGCGCGGCACCGCGAGCTCGAACTGGAAACGCGGCAGCTGCACCGACCTGGCACCCCGGCTCGGCCGCCACCCCAGCAGCTCGCCGGAGGCGAGCTGGCGGCGAACCGCCTCCGGACTCGTGCCGAGCGAGCGGGCAGCGTCCTGGGGCGACACCGCTTCGAGCAGCGCAGGCACCGCCTCGGGCACGACCCGGGCTGCCGGCCGCCGCTTCGCAGCCGCCGGGACCGGCAGCACCGCCCGCAGGGCGGCGGGAAACGACCGGCCACTGCCCGCCTCGGAGCCCAGGGCCTGCTGCGCTTCCAGTGCGCAGGCCCGCAGCACCGCCCGCCCGGCAGGAGGCAGGCGGGCGTCGAGGGCCACAAGGAAATCAGACCAGTGCCGCTCGTCGTCCTCGGCGGGTGACGCCGGAGCGGGGGCATTTTTTCGGGAGGAAACGGTCATGCTCGGCCTTTGCAGCCCACAGGCGCGGGCGGTCGGGGAAAGGAGCGCGGGCAGCGGCCCGCGGCACCAGCATGCCTGCCCGGCGAGACGCCGGGCCGTCACTTTGTAAGCGCCTGCCCTCCCCGGGCTTGCAGGCAGCCCTACCTGAGCCGCCCGGTGGTCTCCCGCACCACCAGGCTCAGGCCCGGCAGCTCGACCTCGGGCCGCTGACCCTCGATCAACTGCACCAGCACCCGGGCAGCCAGCCTGCCGATGTCGAACATCGGCTGCCGCACCGTGGTCAGCGGCGGCGTGGTGAACACCGAGGCCGGCAGATCGTCGAAGCCGATCAGCGAGACGTCCTCGGGCACCCGCACGCCGCGCCGGTAGAGCGCCAGCCGGGCGCCGTAGGCGGTCTGGTCGTTGGCGGCGAAAACCGCGGTGAAGCTGTGCCCGCCGTCGAGCAAGCGGTTCATCGCGAGCAGGCCCCCGGTCTCGCTGAAATTGCCCTGCATCACCAGCCGCTTGTCGTAGGGCAGGCCGAATTCCTCCAGGGCACGGCGGTAGCCGGCCACCCGATCGCGGGCATCGACGCTGTCGGCCTGGCCCTGGATGTGCGCGATCTGCCGGTGGCCCAGGTCGAGCAGGTGGCGGGTCGCGAGATAGCCGCCCTGCTCGTTGTCCAGCCGCAGCCCCCAGGCCCGCGGCGAGCGCAGGTGGCGGCCGGTCGCGACGATGGGCACGTCCTCGGCCAGGCGCAGCAACTGCGCATCCGGCAGGCTGCCAACCAGCACCAGCACGCCGTCCACCTTGCGCGCGATCAGCCGGCGGATACGGTCGGCCTCCTGCTTGGGATTCCAGTGCACGCTGGCGATCAGCGGCTCGTAGCCGGTGCCCTCCAGGGCCGACTCGGCGCCGAGCACGGTCTCGGTGAAAAACGGGCTGTTGACGTCCTGCGTCAGCACCCCCACCGTCATCGAGCGGCCGCGCTTGAGGCTGCGCGCCAGCAGGTTGGGCTTGAAGTCGAGCTGGGCGATGGCCGCCTCGATCGCTTCGCGCTTCGCTTCGGACACCGGGTTGGCGCCGCTCAGGAAACGCGACACGGTCGCCACCGAGACGCCCGCAGCCCGGGCCACTTCCACCGTGGTGACGGAGCCGGAGGCGGGGCGCGAGCGCGGGGCTTTGGTGTTCATGGTCGGGTGAGGCGCCGGCCACGAGCCGGTGCGGCGCGATTGTATCGACGGCCGCCGCGGCCCCGGCCCGGCCAGACGGAGTCAGGGCGCCCGGCCCGCTTGTCCACACCGACGAGGAACATGCAGACGTTTACCAGCCCTTCGAGACCCAACATCCGTGGCACTCACTGAATGGAAAGCTTTTGAGGAGGAAGATCTGCAGGTCTGCCGCCGCCTTCGCCTTGGTAGCCTTCGTCGATGTCGAGCCGGTAGCCCACGCCATAAGCGGCCTGGATACGCACCCCGGCGAGACCGGCGCGGGCGAGCTTGCGCCGGAGCTTGTAGACGTGCTGCTCGACGGTGCGCTTGCCCACCTGGGCGGAACGTCCCCACACCTGCGCGCCCAGTGCGGGCAGGCTGACGACCCGGCCGGTATTGGCAAACAGGGTCCATGCCAGTGCGAACTCCCGCCCGGTCAGCCCGACCTCGGCATCCCGGCTCGACAGCACCTGGGTTCGTGCGTCGAGCCGGTAGGTCGCCACCTCCAGGTGCGAGCGCTCGGCGCTGCTGCGCCGCCACAGCAGGTGGGCATGCAGGCGCGAGAGCAGCACGCTGCCGTCGGCATCGACCTCGGCATAGTCGCTCGCGCCGTGTTGCAGCGCACGCGCCAGCCCGTCGCCTCCCGGCGTTCCGACCACGATGGACGGCAGCACGCAGGCGCCCTGCGCACGGAGCATCGCGAGGCACAGCGGCGCCAGCTCCTCATCGTCCTGCAGCAACACGGCGTCGAAAGACTCACGCCGCAACGCGCTCAACAAGGCCGCGGTGTCGGGACAGGGCTCGCCCTGCAGCCCGGCGGAAGCCAAGGCATCCAGCACCAGGGCCTCGAGGGCGCGCTGCCGGAACAACAGGGCGATCCTCATGAGCTGCTGCCGCCGGGCGCCGTCATGGCGCCCCCTGCAGAGACGGCCTTCGGCACCCGTCTGGATGTTCGCTTCCACATCGCTCGTCCTCCGTGTTGCGGTACTCCCACCCGACAAGAATAGAAAACGTTTGCAAGATGGTTGTTGAAGGAAGGTTTCAAGCGTCTCACTGAACCGAAAGCTTTCCAGGAGAAACGTAGGCGGGCGTGACACCGGACGCGCGAGCTGCCGGACGGCCTTCGTCGATGTCCAGCCGGTAGCCGACCCCGTAGGCCGCCTGGATCCGCACGCCGGCCAGGCCCACGGCGCCCAGCTTGCGCCGCAGCTTGTAGACATGCTGCTCGATGGTGCGCTTGCAGACCTCCGCCGAGCGGCCCCAGACCTGGGCCCCCAGTGCCGGCAGGCTGACCGTGCGACCCGAGTTGGCGAACAGCGCCCAAGCGAGCGCGAACTCCCGACCGGTCAGGCCCACCTCGCCGTCCCCGCTGGCGACCACCTGGGTGCGGGCGTCGAGCACGTAGCCGGCCACTTCCAGGCGCGCGCGCTCGGCGCTGCTGCGCCGCAGCAGCAACTGCGCCTGCAGACGCGAGAGCAGTTCCGCGCCGTCGCTCACGACCCCGGCATAGTCGCTCGCGCCGTGCTGCAGCGCGCGTGCCACGCCGTCGCCACCCGACGTCCCGACGACGATGCATGGCAGGCCACAAGCCCCTTGAGCCTGCAGCATCGCCAGGCACAGCGGCGCGTGTTCTTCATCGTCCTGCAGCAGCACCGCGTCATAGGTCTGGTGCCTCAGCGCGCACAGCAAGGCAGGGGTGTCGGCGCAGGGCTCGCCCTGCAGCCCGGCCGAAGCCAGCGCATCCAGCACCAGGGTTTGCAGGGAACGCTGTCTGAACAGCAGGGCGATCCGCACGCCGTCCGCCGGCCCGTCCGCGGCAGTGGCCATCTCGTCCGCATTGGCAGGATTGGAGAAGTACATGGTGGCTCCCGTGATGTTGTTCACGTTAAGGAACCACAGGGCGCCACCGGTTCACCGCCGGGAGGGGTACAGATTAGGGGGAGCGCCGGCGCCGTAGAAGTGGTAGCTCGCGCTGAACGGGATGCGCACCTCCTGCCCCGCATGGGCGACATCGCAGGCCGTCTGCGGCGCGGCACCGCCGTCGATCTGCAGCCGCGCAATCGCGCTGACACCGGCCAGCCTGCCGGCAGGGCTGGCCTGCGTGACCGGCAACCACGCGTATCCGTCCTGGGCGGGCAGTGCGGTGGCGACGACCGCGCTGCCATCGGCCCACTGCCAGGTCGGTTGCCAGCCCGGCCCGGCATACAAGGTGCCGACGTGGGCGCCCCGCTCGTTGAAGAGCAGCGCCTCTGGCGCAACCCGCACCCAGGCGGGCTCCACCCTGCCGCGCGCTTCGGCGGCGCACTGGTAGACGCGCACGCCGACCGCCTGCAGCTTCAGTAGCGGGCGCAGCCCTTCGCCGGCGCTCTGCGTACGCGCCACGCCCTCGCCGGCGACCCAGACGCTGGCCAACAGCCCGGCCCCCAGCAGCCCGGCCCAGCGCGTCGGCAGCCGCCAGGCAACGCGGCCTGGCAAGGCCGGGAAGCTGGCCCCGACACCGGCACCCACCGGCTGCTGATGCTGTTTCGTCTCCATCCTCACCACCTCCGCCATCGGCGCCCCCGCAGGCGCACACGGCTTGGTCACGGCGGCATCGAAACTGTTCAATGCCCGTGTATCGGGATGCAAGAGCAAGCGGCCGCGCGCCTCGCGTGCCGATAATGGGCCGCACCAGAACAGCCCGCCGCGAGCTTGTATGTCCTTTGCTCCAGAGCCCGGGCAGGCCGGCACTGCCTGCCCCGCCCTGCCCCCCGAGGGCTGCCACGTGCTGCTGGCCGAGGACGACAAGGACTTCTCGCGCATCCTGTCGGAGTCGCTGAGCGACGAAGGTTTCAAGGTCTCCGCCTTCCGCCAGCCGCGCGAGGCGGTAGCCCGGCTGACCCTGCTGCAGCCCGACGTGGTGCTGACCGACATGATGATGCCCGGCATGTCGGGCCTGGAGGTCCTGGCCGAGTGCCAGTCCCAGGACCCTGAGCTGCCGGTCATCGTCCTGAGCGCACGCGGCAACATCCCGATCGCGATCGAGGCGATCCGCAAGGGCGCCTACGACTTCCTTGAAAAACCATTCCCGATCGAGAAGCTGGTCAGCCTGCTGCGGCGCGCCTGGCAGCAGCGCCGCCTGGCCACCGAAAACCGCTGCCTCAAGGGCCGGCTGGCCGAGGCGCTGGGCATCGCCAGCGTGATCCGCGGCGAGAGTCCCGCGGTGCGTGAGCTGCGCGAGGCCATCCTGCGCATCGCGCCGGCGCCGGTCGACGTGCTGGTGCTCGGCGAAACCGGCACCGGCAAGGAGCTGGTCGCCCGCTCGCTGCACCAGTTCGGCACCCGCAAGGGCCCCTTCGTCGCGATCAACTGCGCCGCCATCCCCGACACCCTGTTCGAGAGCGAGCTGTTCGGCCACGAAGCAGGCGCCTACACCGGCGCCACCAAGGCGCGCGTCGGCAAGATCGAATACGCCAGCGGCGGCACCCTCTTCCTCGACGAGATCGAGGCGCTGCCGCTGCAACTGCAGGCCAAGCTGCTGCGTGTCCTGCAGGAGCGCCAGGTCGAGCGGCTGGGCTCCAACCGCTCCATCCCGGTGGACTTGCGGGTGGTGGCGGCGACCAAGGTCGACCTCAAGGCCCTCAGCGAAGCAGGCCGCTTCCGGCTCGACCTGGTCTACCGGCTCAACGTCGCGCCGCTGCGCAACCCGGCGCTGCGGGAGCGCCGCGAGGACATCCCGGCCCTGTTCGCGCATTTCCTGCAGGAGGCGGCCTTGCGCTTCGACCAGCCGGTGGCCGGCTGCGGGCCCGAGCTGATGCAGGCGCTGTTCGCCTATGACTGGCCCGGCAACGTGCGCGAGCTGCGCAACGTCGCCGAGCAGGTGCAGCTGGGCATCCAGCCGGCGCTGGGCCAGCCGCTGGCCGGCGGCGGCGAGCGCCTGCTCGACAACACCCTGTCCTCGGTCGAAAAAGGCCTGATCGAGGACGCACTGCGCCGCGCCGGCGGCTCGGCCGGCGAGGCCTGCAAGGCACTGGGCATCAACTACTCGGCGCTCTACCGCAAGATGAAGGCGCACAACATCGACCTGGCGCGTTTCCGCCGGAGCGGGTGAAATCGACCGGTCACACACCTCATCACAATCCTTGCCGCTGCAGACCCTAAGATCGCTGCGCGCAAGCTGTCCGGGCGATGCCCCTTCGCGATGGACCGCTGCAGCCAGGGAGGAGTTGTCGATGAGGAAGTGGCTGGGGGCCCGGGGGAAGGCACGTCCTTCCCGCAACAAGGTGCTGGTGCTGCTCGGCGTGTTGCTGCTGCTGGGCATCGGCCACTACGCCATCCTGCTGCGTTCGCAGGAGCAGATCATCGAGCACGAAGCCGTCCAGGTGGCGCGCATCGTCGCCAACCAGGCCATGGTCGCGCGCAGCGTCTATTCGCGCGAAGTGGTCGCCAAGCTCGCCAGCGACGGTTTCGGCAGCACGCCCGACTACAAGGCGCACACCGGCTTCGCGCCCATCCCGGCGCAATTCTTCAAGTATGTCGGCCGCGAGATCACGCAGCACAACAGCGGCCTCTACAGCTATCGCCCGCTGAGCCGCTGGAACCTCGAGCCCGGCCAGGGCCTGCAGGACGACTTCCAGCGCTGGGCCTGGCAGGCCCTGCAGGCCCAGGACCAGCCCAGCCCGATGCGACCCATCGAGTGGAAACCGGCCTGGCGTTTCGAGAGCGTCGGCGAGCGCCGCGTGCTGCGCTACATGCAGGCCGACCCGGCCTCGGAGCAGGCCTGCGTGGCCTGCCACAACGGCATGGAGCGCACCCAGGAAGTCCGCTTGCGCCGCCTGGCCGACGGGGTCGAGCCCGGGCGGGTGTTCCGGCTGCACCAGCTGCTCGGCGCGGTCGAGGTGACGGTGCCGGTGGACCGGGTCGACGCGCTGGCGGAGTCGCAGGCGCGCCTGACCTTGCTGTTTGTGGTCGCGACCTCCTTTGCAGGTGTGATGCTGGTGGGCTACTGGCTCTGGCGCGACGCCCGCAGCGCGCGGCGCAACGCCGACCACAGCCACGCCTCGCTGTCGCTGCAGGCCAGCGCCATGCAGAACGCGCTGGGCAACGCCGGCGAAGCCGTCCGGCTGGCCTTGCAGGCGCTCGGCGCCGCGCGCCGCTCACGCCTTCCCAGGCACGTCGCCGCCGCGCACGAATGCCTGGGCGACATCCGGCACAGCCAGGGCCGCGACGACAAGGGCCGGGTGCACTGGGAACGCTCGCTGGCGCGCTATACCGAAGGCGGCATGTACGAGGAGGCCCGCCGCGTCTGCCACAAGCTCGCGCGCGCCTGCGAAGGGCTGGGCGAGACCGCCCGCAGCCGCGACCTGCACTGGCTGGCGCGCTCGCTGGCGGAACGCGCCCAAGGCACGCCGGTGGAGCGGCGGGTGCGCCAGCTGAACGCCGAGCTGGATGTCGAAACCGAACACCGGCGCAATGCCGAGGCGGCCTTCCAGACCGGCAAGATGGCCGCGCTCGGGCGCATGGTGGCCGGGGTCAACCACGAGGTGAAGCGCCCGCTCGCGAGCATGCGGCTGCTCGCCGAGCTGAGCGGCAAGCTGGTTGAACGCGGCGAGCTCGAGCGCGTCCAGCGCAACATGAAGCAGATGGTGGAGCTGGCCGACCAGCTGACGGAGCTGACGCGCTCGCTGGAGGACTTCGCCCGCAAGCAGCCCTACCACCCGCTGCCCGAGCGGCTGCGCGACTGCCTGCGGCAGGCGCTGCGCGTGCTGGAACCCCAGCTCGCCGCCCGGACCCACCGCATCCTGGTGCACGGCAACGATCCCTGGGCGATGGTCGATGCGCAACGGGTGCGGCTGATCCTGGTGAACCTGCTGAGCAATGCGATCGAGGCCACCGCCGACAGCGCCGACCGCCGCATCCATGTCTCGCTGCGCGAGCAGGACCAGCGTTCGGTGGTGGTGCGGGTGCGCGACCACGGGCCGGGGCTGAACGAGGAGGCCCGCGCCCACCTGTTCGAGATTTTCGTCACCACGAAGGCGGCCGGGCATGGCCTGGGGCTGGGCCTGGCGCTGTCCGCCAAGATGGCGCGCGAGATGGGCGGCGAGCTGAGCGGGCGCAACCATCCCGACGGCGGCGCGGAGTTCACCTTGCGACTGCCGGTCGCCCGGCGCCGCACCGGGTTGCAGACCGAGCCCTCGCGGTCAAGACAGCGCGGCTGAGGACGCCTTGACCGAGGCCGCGTGTCGAAGCGGCGGCCTCAGCAAGCCTGGGCCGTCACGCCCTCCTCGGACAGGCAGGCGCGCAGCATCGAGCGCGCCCGCGAGACGCGGCTGCGCACCGTCCCGACCGGCACCGAGAAGGCCTCGGCCGCTTCCGCATAGGAACTGTCCTCCAGCGTCACGCACAGCAGCGTGGCGCGCATCTCCGCGGGCAGCTGGCGCAGCCCACGCTGCAAGGCGCACACGGCTTGGCGCGCCTCCAGTCGCTCGATGGGATCGGCGTGCTCGGCAGCGCACTCGGCCAGTCTCTCGTCGCCGTCGAACTGGTAGCGCCGACCCGGCGAACGCGACAGGTGGTTGCGAGTCAGGTTGAGCGCAATGCTGTAGAGCCAGGTATGCAGCTCCGACTCGCCGCGGAAGTTGTCATACGCGTCCAGCGCCTCCGCAAACGCCTGCTGGGCGATCTCGGCCGCATCGTCGGCGTCGCGCACGCGGCCCAGCACAAAGCCGTAGAGGCGCTGCCAGCGCTCGTTGAACAGCGAGCCCAGGACCTGGTTGCGTCGGTCGGTGGAGGAGGTGTCTTCACGGCGGCAGGAGATGGTCGTCATGCAAATGCTCTCTTCAAGCGCGGTGCAGCAGGCTGCGATATCGGAGACCCCGTCCGGGCCTGGCAGACCGCCAAACCCGTCAGGCGCTTGGGAGCAGCCATAGCGAAGCCTGTACCAACGCACAGCCCTGGCACCAAGTCCTTGAAAGACAAGGACTTTTCGAGCGCCGCCCGAGCAGCCGACGAGTCCGGGATGGCAGCATTGCAAGGCGACGAGCCGAGGAATCTTTCATTTTTGAAAGGTCGCATCGGGCCATCGCGCGCGAAGGACGCCGGCATCGGGGCGTCGGGGCCGCCTGTCCAGCGCGAGCGGAAGAAGCTGGCGCAGGACTGCTTGCGCGACGAGCAGAGGCAGCGGGCCGCCCGGGCAAGCCTTCACGATTCAGTCGGACGCAGCGGAAGCACCGCGGTCGGCCAGAAAGCGCTCGAACTCACCGATGAAGGTGTTCCACGGGGCTGCCTTCCGCTCGGCGGCGAGTTGAGCAATCTGGTCTTTCCAGATGGCTACGTGTTCAAGTCCGTATTCGTTTTTCAGCCAGGGATAGAAGCCGCCCGCGAACCACTCGTCTTGCGCGTCCAGCCCTCCATGGAGGCTGCGAGCAAAGTGAAAACCCTGGATGATTCGGCACCGGTCTGCTTGAACACACGCCGCCCCAGGGGGTCGTACCCGTAAGTCGTTACCGACCCATTGATCTCGCTTCGCGCCAGCCGATGATGGGCATCCCAAGTCAGCATGACGGTCTTTGAGCTTTCAGGGAACCACCCCGCCCTGCCCTGCTCACCGCGCTCGACCAGGCGGCCTGCCCGGTCGAAGCGATAGAAGAGGCCCTCGCACGCCCCCTCGCGGATCCACCCGCCCGCCTCCTGGTGCCGGTCCTGCAGTGCGGGTGTCTCCATCACTCGGCCGACCAGTCGATCGCCCGCCGGATCGTGGAAAAAGCGCTTGAGCCGGCCCTGCTGATCGATGTGCTCGACGATCTGTCCCAGGGGGTCGTAGCGGTAGCGATCGATGCCGTACTGGCTATCGTGGCGCTGCGTCAGCTGACCGGCGGGGTCGTACGAGTACTGGGTATGGAACAACCACTCGCCCGTACGCCTCACACCCTGAGCGGTCAGCCGGCCTTCGATGTCGTACTAGAAGTGCCGCTCCAGCACGTCCACCAGCGTTTCCTTGAGCACCTGCCCGGCGGCATCGCGCTCAATCACGATCGGCAGGTGTCAGTAGAAAACAACCCGGCGGGCGTTAACTCGCGCGCCTCCATGCCTGACGGTGCACCGCGCCCATGAACGCCCCGCCTCCGCCACCGACCATGGCGTGACGCAGGGGTCCCCTCGGGGACGCCGCCGCCCGGAGGCCCTCGGGCAGGATGGCCCGGTGCCCGGTGTCGATCCGGTCACAGACCGCCTGCCCGACCAGGGCCTGTTCACACAACGGATGGCTGAAAGCGCGCCGGGCAAGCCCGGCGAGGCATCACTGCTGCGGCGTCGCGGCCGGCGCGGCGGGGGTCACGGTGGTGCCGGACGCTGGCGGGGCGGCCGGGATCTCGCGGGTCACGGTTTCCTTGTAGATGCCGCCCGACTCGACACTGCCGCGCACCGTGCCTTCACCGCGCACACGCGCCTCGCAGTCGGCGCGGTCCGCGGCAGGCAGCGGGGCGCAACGCGCCAGCGCGTTGCGCTCGTAGGCGGCGCCCTTGCTTTCCAGGCGGCCGCGGCGCGCCTCGCCGCGCGCCGCGCCGGCCTCCTTGAGGCAGGTGGCCTTGTCCTGGTGCGACCAGCCGCTCTCGCAGGCGGCACGTTCGGCGCGGTAGCGCTCCTCGGACGTCGGATCGGCGGCCCAGGCCGAGGCCAGCGCCAGGGCGGCGGCGCCCACCGACACGGTGCGGCAAAAACGGTTGCAAGCGTTCATGCGAGGCTCCTTGAAGTACGACTTGTCCCCAGTCTAGGCCGCCGCCGCACAGGGGGCTGTCGGACGACCGCGGGCACGCGTCGCCCGGCCGCCGAAGCCGGCGTAGGACCGGGCCTACGCCGGCTGGTTCATCTGTTCGGCCGGCACGCGCGCGCTGCGCCCGGCCAGGCGCTCGAACTCCAGCAGGTCGTGCGCGCAGCAGATCGCCACCTGGTCGCCATGCCCGCGACGCAGCGCGCGCAGGCGCGCCTGGTTCGCGAGCCGGGCGTGGCGGTCCTTCTCCATCAAGACCTGGTAGGCACGCAGGCCCGGGGTGCAGCTGGCATGGTCGAGATCCATCTCGCGGTGGTAGAAGTAGGCGTCGCCGGCCTGCAGCAGCCAGCGGCCCTCCAACTGCACCGCCACGCCGGCATGCCCGTGGGTGTGGCCGGGCAGCGGCACCAGCAGCAACCCCGGCGGCACGCCCTCGAGTTCGCGCACGCAATCGAAGCCGAACCAGCGCTCGCCCTCGCCGCCCTCATACACCCGCCAGCCGGCACGGCCAGACCATTGCTGCGGCCGGAAGCGCTGGCGGTCCAGCCAGGTCTTCTGCAGCAGCGCATGGTCGCGCTCGGGGCGCAGCAGGTGCACGCGCGCCTGGGGAAAGTCGTCGAGCCCGCCGGCATGGTCGAAGTCCAGGTGGGTCAGCAGGATGTGGCGCACGTCGTCGGCGCGAAAACCCAGGCGCTCGATCTGCCGGATGGCGGTCATCTCCTCGCGGAACTCCGGCTTGACGAGGGCCAGGAAAAACCGGCTCAGCCGGCCGCGCGGGTCGGCCACGTCGCGCAGGCCCAGGCCGGTGTCCACCAGCACCAGGCCCTGCGAGGTCTCCACCAGGAGGCAGTGGCAGGTGAGATGGCCACGGCACACCAGGGAACGGGTATGGCCGTCCATGAGACGACCGCCCAGCGGGCAGGTCGAGATGCAGTTCAGGTGATGGATGCGCATGGACGTCGGCGTGCGGTGGGGGCAGCCAGCCACCGGCAACTGGCAGGCCCGCAGGCCGTGCCCCGGCGGACTCACCCTTGCGGCCGGGCCAGCAGCTGGTCGAACACGGCCAGCAGCCGCTCGATCGACACCGGCTTGACCAAGTGCTCGTCGAAACGCGCCTGCAGCGCGCGTGCGCGGTCGGGCTCGCGCCCATAACCCGTGAGGGCCACCAGGCGCAGGCCGGCACGGCGCGGATCCGCGCGCAAACGTCGCGCCAGTTCGTAGCCGTCGATCTCGGGCAGGCCGATGTCGAGCACCGCCAGCTGCGCGTCGAAGACGTCCAGGGCCAGCAGTGCCGCGGCGGCATCGGCCTCGGTCCTGACCTCGTAGCCGGCATCGCGCAGCGCAAGCGCCAGCGACTCGGCGGCATCGAGGTTGTCATCCACCACCAGGATGCGGCCGGCCGCGGGCCCGGCCGCAGCCGGCTGAAGCTCCGACGCGGCGGCCGGCAACTCGGCCTGCAGCGCCGGCAAGCGCACCACAAAACAACTGCCCTGCCCCGGCCCGTCGCTACAAGCCGCGACCGTGCCGCCATGCATCGTGACCAGGGTCTTGACGATGGCCAGGCCCAGGCCCAGGCCGCCGGTGCGCCGATCCAGCGCCTGCTCACCCTGCACGAACAGGTCGAAGACATGCGGCAGCAGCTCCGGCGCGATGCCGGCGCCCTGGTCCTCGACCGCCACCTCGACCCAGCCGTCGACGGCCGCGAGGCGCAGCTCGATCGCGCCGTCGGGCGGCGTGAACTTCAGGGCGTTGGTGAGCAGGTTGCTGACCACCTGGGCCAGCCGCACCGCGTCGCCGCTGACGCGCGCCGGCTGCGGCGTCAGCACCAGCTCGACCGGGCGCTGGCGGCCCTGCAGCGCGGGCTGCACCAGCTCCATGGCCCGCTCCACGACCGCCTTCATGTCCAGCGGGCTGCGCTCGATCTGCACCTTGCCTCGGGTGATGCGGGAGACATCGAGCAGGTCGTCCACCAGGCGCGACAGATGCGCCACCTGCCGCTCGATCACGCCGCGCTCGAAGGCGCTGGCGGGGTCGGCCCGGCGCGCCATCAGGTGCAGCGCGGTCACGATGGGCGCGAGCGGATTGCGCAGCTCGTGGCCCAGCATCGCCAGGAATTCGTCCTTGGCACGGCTGGCCTGCTCGGCCTGCTCGCGCGCGGCCTGGGCATCGACATACAGCCGGGCGTTGTCCAGTGCCAGCGCGGCGCGGCGCGCCAGCTCCGAGATCAGCGCGCGGTCGTCGGCGCCCAGCTTGCGGCCGGACTCCGCCTGCACCGCCGCCAGCGCACCCAGGATGCGGCCGCGCGCCACCAGCGGCACGACCAGGTGGGCCCGCATGCCGAGCGCCGCGGCGAACTCACGCAGCTGCGGGTCGTCGATCTCGTCGAGCTCGGCGGCCGCGCCGAAGTGGGCATGGTAGGAGCGGCCGGTCCGCACCGCCCAGGCCAGCGAGCCCGGCGTCTCCGCTGCGCCGCGCAGCCGCTGGCCCAGCTCGGCAGCCTGGCGGCGGCGCTCGGGGTCGGCATGGTAGGCGATGCCGCGCTGCAGCTGCCCCTCGGCGTCGAGCAGATCGATGCAGCACCAGTCGGCAACGCCGGGCACGATGATGGAGGCAACCGCCTCCAGGGTGTCCTCAGGCTCCAGCGAGCGCGACAGGAGACTGCCCGACGACGCCAGCTGCTCGAGGCGCTGCCGGGCCTGCTCTGCCGCGGAGCGCGCCACGCGCTCCGCATCCAGCAGCCGCTCGCGCTCGGCCTCGTGGCGGGCGCGTTGCTCGGCCGAGGCACCCAGTGCGTCGGCCACCGCCTGCACTTCGATGATGTCGCTGGCGGCCAGCCGCAGCGGCTCGCCACGGCCCAGCGCCGTGGCCGCCTCGCGCAGGGCAACGATAGGGCGACTGATGCGTCGCGCGACGGTGAGGGCGACGGCACCGCCCAGCAGCAGTGACAGCAGAAAGCCGCCCGCATAGGCGGCGAGCGCGCGCCGGGCCTCGGCCTCGACCGCCCCGGTGGGCCGCCCGACCGCCACCGTCCAACCGGTCTCGGGCAAACGCACGTAGGTCGTGTAGACACGGTCGCCCTCCACCGCCCGGGTCACACCCACCCCCTCGTTCGCCGACGAGGCCATCAGCTGCAGCAAGGTCGGCGAGGGCGGCGCGCCGACCGTCTGGTTGCCCTGCCGCGAACGCGCCACGCGGCGGTTGGCCGCATCGAACACCGCCACCACGCCGTCGGGGGGGACGTTCTGCCGCTGCACCACGGCCAGGAAGATTTCCGGCTTGAGCACACCCGTCAGCACATACTTGAGGCGCCCGCCGCGCCGCACCGGCACGCGCACCGGCACGCCCCAGTCGCCGTGCGGCCCCGGGGACAGGTGGCCGACCGAGGGCTGCCCGGTGTGCATCGCGTGCTCCAGGCTGGTGATCTCCATCCCCTGGGCCTGCGGCATGCCCCCGTGGGGAAAGCCGGTATGCACCAGCACCTGCCCGGCGGCGTTGGAGAGGATCATCGCGCGCCAGTCGGGCAGGGTCTCCATCACGCGGCGCGCCAAGGCGTCGTAGCCCTGGCTGTCGTCAGCGTCGAGCAGCGGCGAGGCGGCCAGGGTGTCGAGCACGGCGATCGAGCGGCGCAACTCGCCGTGCACCGCGGTCGCCAGGGCCCGCGTGACCTCCAGCCCCGCCTGCTCGGCCTGGCTGCGCTGTTCCCTCAGCAAGGCGCCGAGCGCCAGCCCGGTGCTCAGCGCCAGCGGGAAGATGCCCGCCAGAGCAAGCAGCAGCAGGCGTTTTTGCAGGGGCACGGTGCGCATCGGAGGGGGTGGACTCGAACGTTGCAGGGCAGGCGTGCGCAGTCTAGCCGGCGATGCACCGGGGCGCGCCGTCCGGGTTGGAGAAAGCGACCGGCCGGTGCGAGAGGCGCGCACCACAAGGCCGGTCCCCGTGTCTCCGACCCGGGATGGGAACGCCAGCTGCTAAAGGCCCTCGGCGAGCGGCACGCGCCGATCGAGCCCGAAGCACACGCATCTTTCTCTTACAAATGGATTCCACACGGCTGCAAGAATCGCCGCGAACGCCGGGATGGCACATCCCGGCTCCTGCCTTTGCCCGACACATGCCCGCTGCCGATTCGCGACATCGCTTCACCTACCTGCTGCTCGGCGCCCTGACGCTGGGCGTGTTCGGCGTCGACACCGTGACCCGGCTCGGCCTGGCCGAGTGGTTGCTCTACCTGGTGCCGCTCGCACTGTGTCTGTTCCAGCCCCACCCGGCGCTGCCGGTAGCGCTGGCCACCGTCTCCACCGTGCTGACCCTGCTGGGCTGGGTGCTCTCGCCCGGCGGCATGAACCAGGACATGGCGCTCATCAACCGCAGTGTCGGGGTGGTCGCGATGTGGACCGTCGGGCTGCTGGTCGCGCGCGTCGTGCGGCTGCGGGGCGAGGAGCAGGTGCAGGCCTGGATCGGCGCCGGCGAGACGGCCGTGTCGCAGGCCCTGGTCGGCGAGCAGACGCGCAGCGAGGTCGCCGCCAATGGGCTGGCCACCCTGGCCCGCTACGTCGGCGCCCAGGTCGGGGTGCTCTACCGGCTGGAAGGCCAGGCCCTGCTGCGTACCGGCTGTTTCGCCTGCGATCCGTCGGCCGGACCGCCGGAACGGCTGGAGGCCGGCCAGGGGCTGGCCGGCCAGGCGGTGCGCGAGACCCAGCCCCAGCTGATCGCCGGGTTGCCGGAGCACTACCTGCAGCTCAGCTCGGCACTCGGTCGTGCCGGCCCGCGCGCCCTGCTGTTGCTGCCCATCGGCACCGACCGACGCACCCTGGGTGTGCTGGAGCTGGGTTTCGTCGCGCCGCCGAGCGACCCGGCCTCACTGCTCGCGCTGGCCCGCCGGGTGAGCGAACCGATCGCGCAGGCGCTGCGCTCGGCCGCCTACCGCGAGCGCCTGGTCGAACTGCTCGAGGAGACCCAGCGCCAGAGCGAGGAACTGCAAACCCAGCAGGAAGAACTGCGGGTCTCCAACGAGGAGCTGGAGGCCCAGTCGCGCGCGCTGCAGGACTCGCAGGCACGCCTGGAGCAACAGCAGACCGAACTGGAGCAGAGCAATGTGCAGCTGGAGGAGCAGACCCAGCGGCTGGAGCGCCAGAAGCAGGACCTGCTGGTCATCCAGCGTGCGATGGAGCTCAATGCCCAGCAGCTGGAAGCGGCCAACCGGCACAAGTCCGAGTTCCTCGCCAACATGTCGCATGAGCTGCGCACCCCGCTCAACAGCGCGCTGATCCTGTCCAAGCTGCTGGCCGACAACAAGGACGGGACCCTCAGCAGCGAGCAGGTGCGTTACGCTGCGTCCATCCACTCGGCCAACAACGACCTGCTGACCCTGATCAACGACATCCTCGACTTGTCCCGCATCGAAGCCGGCCATGTCGAGGTGAACCCGGAGGCGCTGCCGCTGGACACCCTGCTGCAGCGACTGAAGGACACCTTCGCGCCGATCGCGCAGAACCGCGGCCTGCACTTCGGCATCGAGGTCGCCTCCAACGCGCCCTCCACCCTGCTGAGCGACCCGCAACGCCTGCAGCAGGTGCTGAAGAACCTGCTGTCCAACGCCTTCAAGTTCACGGAGCAGGGGGAGGTGGTGCTCTCGGTCGCACCGGCCGGCGCCGGGCGCGTCAAGTTCGCGGTGCGCGACACCGGCATCGGCATCGCCGAGCAACAGCACGACGTGATCTTCGAGGCCTTCCGGCAGGCCGACGGCTCGACCAGCCGCAAGTACGGCGGCACCGGCCTGGGCCTGTCGATCTCGAAAGAGCTGGCCGAGCTGCTGGGCGGCGGCATCACGCTGCAAAGCACCCCGGGCCAGGGCAGCACTTTCACCTTCGAGCTGCCGGTATCGTGGCAGCCGGCCGCCCCCGCGGCAGCGCCGGCCGCGACAGCCGCAGCGCCGGCACCCGCGCCGGTCGCGGCCGTCGCACCCGCGCCGCGCAGCCCCGCGCCTGCACCCGCCGCCCCGGCCCCTCGCGCGGCCGCCTTCCAGGACGACCGCGGACAACGCTCGCGCCCGCAGCGGCTGATCCTCGTGATCGAGGACGACGCGCGTTTCGCGCGCGTGCTCTACGACCTGGCCCACGAACAGGATTTCGACTGCGTGGTAGCCGGCATGGGCGGCGAAGGCCTGGAGCTGGCGCGCGAGCTGCAGCCCAGCGGCATCCTGCTCGACATCGGCCTGCCGGACCAGTCGGGCCTGGCTGTGCTCGAGCAGCTCAAGCGCGACTCGGCGACCCGGCACATCCCCGTGCACATGATCTCGCTGCACGACCGCGCGCACACGGCGCTCGAGCTCGGCGCGATCGGTTATGCCCTCAAGCCGGTCGGGCGCGAGCAGCTGATCGGCGCCATCGCCAAGATCGAGGACAAGCTGCAGCAGCAGGTGCGCCAGGTGCTGGTGGTCGAGGACGACGAGCAGCTGCGCCACAACATCGGCCTGCTGCTGAGCACGGGCCAGGCCCGCATCACCGCGGTCGGCACGGTCCAGGAGGCGCTGGCGCAGCTGGCGGCGCAGACCTTCGACTGCATGGTGACCGACCTGTCGCTGCCCGACGGCTCGGGCTTCGAGCTGCTGGAGCGGATGGCCGAGGGCGGCGACTACTCCTTCCCGCCGGTGATCGTCTACACCGGCCGCCAGCTCACCGGCGACGAGGAGCAGCGCCTGCGCCGCTACTCGCGCTCCATCATCATCAAGGGCGCCCGCTCGCCCGACCGCCTGCTCGACGAGGTGACCTTGTTCCTGCACAGCGTCGAGTCGGCGCTGCCGCCCGACCAGCAGCGCCTGCTCAAGCAGGCCCGCCAGCGCGACGTGGTGCTGGACGGCCGGCGTATCCTGCTGGCCGAGGACGACGTGCGCAACGTCTTCGCACTCTCCAGCGTGCTGGAGCCGCTCGGCGCCACCCTGGAGATCGCGCGCAACGGCCGTGAGGCCCTGCAGCGCCTAGAAGCCAAGGCCGGCGAGATCGACCTGGTGCTGATGGACATCATGATGCCCGAGATGGACGGCCTGAGCGCCATCCGCGAGCTGCGCACCCGGACCGAACTGGCCAAGCTGCCGGTGATCGCGCTGACCGCCAAGGCCATGCCGGAAGACCGTACGCGCTGCATCGAGGCGGGCGCCGACGACTACATCTCCAAGCCCATCGACGTGGACCGGCTGGTCTCGCTGTGCCGGGTCTGGGTGCGCAAGTGAGGTGACGATGCTGCCCGAGGAAGAAGACCCGCGGCTGTTCGACATCGGCATCCAGCTGCTGCTGCAGGGCATCTACCTGACCTACCAGCACGACTTCCGCGACTACGCGGTGGCTTCGCTGCGGCGCCGCGTGCGCCAGGCCATGGACCGCTTCGGCTGCACCCGACTGTCGCAGCTGCAGGAGCGCATCCTCCATGAGCCCGAGGTGTTCGCCCAGGCGCTGCAGTACTTCACGGTTCAGCTGTCGGACTTCTTCCGTGACCCGGACTACTTCAAGGCCCTGCGGGAGGAGGTACTGCCGGTGCTCAAGACCTACCCGTCGGTAAAGGTCTGGGTGGCCGGCTGCAGCAGCGGCGAGGAGCTGTGGTCGCTGGCCATCCTGTTCCACGAGGAAGGGCTGCTGGCACGCACTGTCTTCTACGCCACCGACATCAATCCGGAGGCGCTGCGGCAGGCCGAGGCGGGCGTCTACCCCCTGGACCGGGTGGCGCGCTTCAGCACCAACTACCGGCTGGCCGGCGGCAAGGCCTCGCTGAGCGACTACTATGTGGTCGGCTACGACGCCGCGGCCTTCGATCGCAAGCTGCGGTCACAGGTGGTGTTCGCCGACCACAGCCTCGCCACCGACCACGTCTTCTCCGAGGTCCACCTGGTGTCCTGCCGCAACGTGCTCATCTACTTCAACCGCACGCTGCAGCAGCGCGCCATCGGCCTCTTCAAGGACGCGCTGGTGCGGCGCGGCTTCCTCGGCCTGGGCTCCAAGGAGACGCTGCGCTTCACCGCGCACGAGGCCGACTTCGAGGAACTGCTGCCCCAGCAGCGCATCTACCGGCGGCGTTGAGCACATGGCGCTGCAGCCCCTCCGCCCTCCCCTGCCCCCCGACATCGAGGCGGTCGTCATCGGCGGCTCGGCCGGCGGCGTGGACGCCATCACGACCCTGCTCGCCGCGCTGCCGGCCGACTTCGGTGCGCCGCTTCTGGTGGTGCTGCACATTCCGGCCAACCGGCCCAGCCACCTGACGCAGCTGTTCGCCGCGCGCTGCGCGCTGCCCGTGCGCGAGGCCGAGGACAAGGAGCCACTGAAAAACGGCGTCGTCTACCTGGCGCCGCCCGACTACCACCTGCTGGTCGAGCCCGACCGCAGCATCGCCTTGTCCATCGATGCGCCGGTGAACTACTCGCGGCCGGCCATCGATCCCCTCTTCGAGTCGGCCGCGGCGGCCTATGGGCCGGCGCTGCTCGCCATCCTGCTCACCGGTGCCAGCAGCGACGGCAGCGTCGGACTGCGGGCGGTGCGCCAGGCCGGCGGCTGCGCCTGGGTGCAGGACCCGGACACCGCCGTCGCGGCCACCATGCCGAGGGCCGGCCTGAGTGTTGCCGGCGCCGACGCCATCCTCTCCATCGAAGCCACCGCCCGGGGCCTGGCGGCCCTGGTGCCCGCCTCCCGGGCCAAACATTTGCCTAGCACTCCATCATGAATGCACATCAGACGCGGGTCCTGGTCGTCGACGACGTAGAGCAGAACCTCACGGCGATGCAGGCCCTGCTCGCGCGCCCGGGGCTGGAAGTGCTGACCGCGCGCAGCGGCCCCGACGCGCTCGAGCTGCTGCTGGTCCACGAGGTCGCCGTCGCGCTGGTGGACGTGCGCATGCCCGGCATGGACGGCTTCGAGCTGGCCGAGCTGATGCGCGGCGCACCGCGCACCCGCCACGTGCCACTGATCTTCCTGACCGCCGCCCCGCAGGACCAGCAGCGCTCCTTCCGCGGTTACGAGGCCGGCGCGGTCGACTTCCTGCACAAGCCGGTGGACCCGCAGGTGATCCTCAGCAAGGTCAAGGTGTTCGTCGATCTGGACTCGCAGAAGCGCCAGCTCGCCGAGCAGATGGCCGAGCTGCGCCAGGCCCTGCAGATCAACGAGATGTTCACCGCCGTGCTGAGCCACGACCTGCGCACCCCCTTGTCGGCGGTGCGGCTCGGGGCCGAATTGCTGCTGCGCTTGAGCACGGACGAAACAGCGCGTGCCGCGGCCGCCCGCATCAAGTCCAGCGGCGCCCGCATGTCGCGCATGATCGAGCAGTTGCTCGACGTCTCGCGGCTGCGCTCCGGTGCGATGAAGCTGCGCTACCAGCAGGCCGACCTGGCCGAGGTGTGCGCGCAGATCGCCGCCGAGTTCACCGAGAACCCGCGCCAGACCCCCCTGCGCATCGAACCGCTCGGCGACCTGAACGGCAGCTTCGACGTCGATCGCATGTCGCAGGTGCTCTCCAATGTGCTCGGCAATGCATTGGAGCATGGCGACGCCGGCGGCGAGGTGCTGGTGACGCTGGACGGGCGCGACGAGGACACGCTGAAGGTCAAGGTCAACAACCCCGGCGTGATCCCCGAGGAGGTCATCGACCTCGTGTTCGAGCCCTTCCGCGGCAGCAACGAATCGGCCGCCGGCCTCGGGCTGGGCCTGTATATCGTCGACCAGTTCGTGCGCGCGCACCGCGGTGTGGTGCGCGCCAGCTCGAGTGCCGAGCACGGCACCTCGGTGTTGATCACCTTCCCGCGCAACGGCGCCGGCCTCGAGGCCCCCGGCACAGCGCCCGCTCCGCTGCCGCAACTGAGCGTGCCGCCTTCGCTGTTCAGCTGAACGCGTCCGATTCGGCCACCCCGGCCTCCGCATCGCAGCCCAGCCGGCAGCTGGAAGTTTTTACCGCCGCCCGCAAGTTTTGCCGCGCCACGCCGCCCGCTGTGCCGGTGCCGGCGCGGGCCTGCCGGTTGCCGCAAAGCAGGCAGCAGGCCCGCCGGGGCCTGCCCAAGCAAGGAGAGAGTGCCATGTCCCATGTGCTGGTCGGCGTGTTCGAGGAAGCGACAGGCGCGCAGCAGGCGCGCGACGATCTGCGACGCAGTGGTTTCGCCGACGAAACGATGCGACTGCTCGCCTCCGGATCGGTGCGGCTGGACGATGGAGCGCCGCAAGCCGAGCACTCCATCGCCGAGACGATAGGCGACATGTTCCGCTCGCTGTTCGGCGCCAGCGAACATGCCGACCTCTATCACGAGGCGATCGATCGCGGCAGCCTGGTGCTGATGGTGCAGGCCGACACCGAGCAGTCCTGCGGCACGGCGCTCGACATCCTGCACCGCCGGCATGCGGCCGACATCCATGTCCGCAACCCGCAGCGCGCACCCGGCCGGCGCGCCGACGACGACCGCCTGGAGCATGCGCAGCCGCTCGACGAGCGAGTGGTCAGCGACATCCCGGTGCTGGGCGAGGCCCCCGAGGACGGCGCTGCCCTGCCGCCGCCGGGGGTCCGAACGGTGCGCGCGCACACCGCCGGTCAGAAGCTGGAGCGTCAGTGAGTGAGCCGCTGCCCCCCCGGCCGGGGGCTCACGTCAGGGGTTTGCGCCAGAACTCGAAGCGGTGACGATTGTCCGTTTCCAGCTGCCAGACGCAGGCCCCGGTCTGCGCGAACGGCACCGGCTCCAGCGCCCCGAGGGCCTGCAACTCGCCGAAGGGGAACGGCCGGTAGCGCGGCACGTCGTTCCAGCCGACCACCAGTTCACCGCCGGCACGCAGCAGCAGCGTGAAGCCCTCGATGGCTGCCTCGACCTCGTCGCGGCGGTCCAGCCCCCAGCCGAACACGCCATTGAAGAGGATCAGGTCGAAGCTGGCGGGCGGGAAGTGGTCGGCAGCGCGCGAGGCCGAGTCGGTGACGTGGCGCTGCCGGCTGCCGTACCGCGCCGCGCGCGGGTCGATGTCCAGGGTCGCGTAGAAGGCGTGCATGAACAGCGCTTCATAGGCTTCGGTGTACCAGCGCGTGCCGATGGACAGCACGCGCTGGATGTCGGCACGCGAGGCATAGTGCGGCAGGATGCGCTGTTCCAGCAGGCAACGGTCGGCGCTGTCCATCGTCACCGGCAGGCCCAGTGCGCGCCGCACCGACCGCGTCGCGATACGCCAGGCCCAGCGCCATCTACGGCGCCAGGCGGGCTGGAGCGGGGACGGGTTCTCGAGGACGGACAGGCCGTGCGGTTCCATGGCGGTTTCGAAGTAGAGATCCGCTTGCGGTGGCAAGAAGGATGCGCAGGCGCCGGCGACCGAGACCCGAAAACGACTCAGGCCGGCAAAAGCCGGCCTGGTGGCAAGGGCCGACGACCGCCGGCCCGGGTCAGACGCGCAACGCCGGCCGATTACTTCTTGCCCGACTTGGCGAAGTTGGCGATGCCCGAGCGCACTTCCTCGATCGCGGACTCGGTGCCTTCCCAGCCCTTGACCTTGACCCACTTGCCGGGCTCCAGGTCCTTGTAGTGCTCGAAGAAATGCTGGATGCGGTTGAGGTGCAGTTCGTTCATGTCTTCGGGCTTCTGCCAGTGCTTGTAGATCGGCAGGATCTTGTCGATGGGCACGGCCAGCAACTTGGAGTCGCCGCCCGCCTCGTCTTCCATCTTCAGGATGCCGATCGGGCGGCAGGTCACGACCACGCCGGGGATCAGCGGGAAGGGGGTGATCACCAGCACGTCCACCGGGTCGCCGTCATCAGCCAGGGTCTGGGGGATGTAGCCGTAGTTGCACGGGTAGTGCATTGCCGTGCCCATGAACCGGTCGACGAACAGCGCGCCGCTGTCTTCGTCGACTTCGTACTTGATCGGATCCGCATTCATCGGGATCTCGATGATCACGTTGAACTGCTCGGGCGCCTTGGCGCCGGGGGTGACGTTGTGAAGGCTCATGGTGCTGCGGCTAGGTTGCAGGGGAAAACCCGCAGTGTACCGGCTCCTCTGACAGGTCCCCGGGGGCCGTCCTCGCACAAAACCAGCAGCCGACTGCGCGTAAACACAGGGACGGTGCGATTGCGGGGCTTCGGGGCTTCCCTTAGCATCAGCTCGCGACCGGGCATAGACCCAGGCGCGTCGCTGATTTCCATGTAGATCATCTCTAGGAAGGAGACCGCCTCATGTCGACCTCTTTGGCGCTTTATTTTGCGCTCGTCTGCGGCCTTGCCGCAGTGCTGTACGGCTTCGTGTCGCGCAGTTGGATCCTCAGACAGGACGCGGGCAACGCCCGCATGCAGGAGATCGCAGCGGCCGTGCAGCAGGGGGCGGCGGCTTACCTGGCGCGGCAGTACCGCACCATCGCCATCGTCGGGGTCATGCTGGCCCTGCTTCTCGGCGTTTTCATCGACCTCACCACCGCCATCGCCTTTGTCATCGGCGCCCTGCTCTCGGGGGCCTGCGGCTTCATCGGCATGAACGTTTCCGTGCGCGCCAACGTGCGCACCGCGCAAGCCGCCACGCGCGGCATCAAGGAGGCACTCAACGTCGCCTTCAAGGGCGGCGCCATCACCGGCATGCTGGTGGTGGGCCTGGGCCTGCTCGGCGTGGGCGGGCTGTTCTGGTTCCTCACCGTGAACGCTGCGCCGGACAGCCCGCTGTCCGGCGTGCTGAAGCCGCTGATGGGCCTGGCTTTCGGCGCCTCGCTGATCTCGATCTTCGCGCGCCTCGGCGGCGGCATCTTCACCAAAGGGGCCGACGTCGGGGCCGACCTGGTCGGCAAGGTCGAGGCCGGCATTCCGGAGGACGATCCGCGCAACCCGGCGGTCATCGCCGACAACGTGGGCGACAACGTCGGCGACTGCGCCGGCATGGCGGCCGACCTGTTCGAGACCTATGCCGTGACGCTGATCGCCACCATGGTGCTGGGGGCCCTGATGGTCACCAAGGCGCCGATGGAGGCGGCGGTCTATCCGCTCGCGCTGGGCGGCTTCTCCATCATCGCCTCCATCGTCGGCTGCGCCTTCGTGAAGGCCACGCCGGGCATGAAAAACGTCATGGCGGCGCTCTACCGCGGGCTGATCGTCTCGGGCGTCATCGCGCTGGTCGGCTTCTGGTTCATCACCGGCTGGGTGATGCCGGACACCGCCCTCTACGAAGGCGGCACCCAACTGCGCCTGTTCGGCTCGGCGGTCGTCGGCCTGCTGCTGACGGCGCTGCTGGTCTGGATCACCGAGTACTACACCGGCACCGACTATGCACCGGTGAAGCATGTCGCCAGCGCCTCGACCACCGGGCATGGCACCAACATCATTGCCGGCCTGGGCGTCAGCATGAAGTCGACCGCCTGGCCGGTGCTGTTCGTGTGCATGGCCATCATCGCCTCCTTCATGCTCAGCGGGCTCTACGGCATCGCGATCGCGGCCACCGCGATGCTGAGCCTGGCGGGCATCGTGGTCGCGCTCGATGCCTACGGGCCCATCACCGACAACGCCGGCGGCATCGCCGAGATGGCCGACATGCCGGACAGCGTGCGCGCGATCACCGACCCTCTGGACGCAGTCGGCAACACCACCAAGGCCGTCACCAAGGGCTATGCGATCGGCTCCGCCGGACTGGCCGCGCTGGTGCTGTTCGCCGACTACACCCATGCGCTGGAGGCACGCGGCATGGCGGTCAGCTTCGACCTGTCCAACCACATGGTGATCGTCGGCCTTTTCATCGGCGGCCTGATCCCCTACCTGTTCGGCGCGATGGCGATGGAAGCGGTCGGCCGTGCCGCGGGCGCCGTGGTCGAGGAGGTGCGCCGGCAGTTCAAGACCATCCCCGGCATCATGGAAGGCCGCGCCAAGCCCGAGTACGGCACCGCGGTCGACATGCTGACCAGCGCCGCGATCCGCGAGATGATCGTGCCCTCGCTGCTGCCGGTGGTGGTGCCCATCCTGGTCGGCATGTTGCTCGGCCCGGCCGCGCTGGGCGGGCTGCTGATGGGCACCATCGTCACGGGCCTCTTCGTCGCGATCTCGATGTGCACCGGGGGCGGTGCCTGGGACAACGCGAAAAAGTACATCGAGGAGGGCCACCACGGCGGCAAGGGCTCGGACGCGCACAAGGCGGCGGTCACCGGCGACACCGTGGGCGACCCCTACAAGGACACCGCCGGGCCGGCCGTGAACCCCTTGATCAAGATCATCAACATCGTCGCGCTGCTGATCGTGCCGCTGCTGCCCGCGGGCCTGGTCGCCAGCCGGGCCGAGGCGCCGGCGGCGAGCCATGTGGTAGCGGCCCCGCCGGCTGCGACGCCGGGGGCCGCCACGGTCCGGAAGCCCGACGGCAGCGCCGCGGCGACCCTGTCAGACAAGCCGACAGCAATCTCGCCGCCCTGAGCGAGCAGAGCCGGCCCGGCGGGCTCAGGCCGGCGGCTGGCGCTCGTTCAGGCGCAGCTGCATCCAGGTGAGGTCCAGCCAGCGGCCGAACTTGGTGCCGACCTCACTCATGTGCCCGCCGTGCTCGAAGCCGAGCCGCTCGTGCAGTCGGATCGAACCCGCGTTGCCCGACTCGATGGCCGCGACCATCTGGTGCTTGCCGAGGCTGCGGGCCTCCTCGATCAGGCGCGTCATCAAGGCCATCGCGACCCCGCCGCGGCGGGCGTCGCTTTTCACGTAGACCGAGTTCTCCACGGTGTAGCGGTAGCCGTCGAAGGCGCGGAAGTCGCCGAAGGAGGCATACCCCAGCACCTTTTCGTCAGGGCCGACCGCCACCAGCACCGGATAGCCGATGCTGCGGCGCTGCGCCAGCCAGGCGGCTCGGTTTTCGAGGTCCACCACCTGGTCGTTCCAGATCGCGGTGGTGTTCAACACCGCATCGTTGTAAATCGTGGTGATGCCGGGAAGATGGACTTCGGTGGCAGCGAGGATGCGGGGGGCCATGAGGCTGGATATCTGGAGTGAAATGAGGCTCAGTGTATGCGGGCGGGATCCCGCCGAGGCCGAACTCCGGCGCAAGCGCTAAGATGTAGACGCCCCTCGGTGGCTGTCCGGAGGGAGCGGGTGAGCTGTTCGGTGTGCTGCCGTGACGGCAGCCTGGTCTGGACGATCGAAAGGATGGCCGTGATGGGATTGCCTCTGCACAAGATGACGCTTGCCGAATTCCTGGCTTGGGATGAAACGCAGGCCGGCCGACACGAGTTCTTCCGTGGCGAGGTGTTCGCGATGGTGGGCGGCACGCGCGGCCATGCGCGTGTCATCGCGAACCTGATGCGGCATATCGGCAACCATCTTGAAGGCAGCGCCTGCCAAGTGTTCAGCGAAGCCTTGCGGGTGGTCGTGGACGACGAGGCCGCCTTCTACCCTGACGTGTTCGTGAGCTGCGACCGGCAGTTCAGCGCGAACGAGAAGGCCAGCACGACGCCGGTGCTCGTCATCGAGGTCCTGTCGCCGAGTACCGAGAGCTTCGATCGCGGCAAGAAGTTCGGCATGTACCGCCGTCTGAGCACCTTGCAGGAATACGTGTTGATCGACCCCAACTCGCGCCGCGTCGAGGTCTACACCGTCCATCGCGACGGCACCTGCCTGTTCGAAGACCAGACCGAGGAAGGCCGGCTGAGGCTCTCCAGCATTGCGCTGGACCTGCCGCTCAAGAAGGTGTTTGCGGGCATGGACCCCAGCGAGGAGGCCCCGGCGGCGAGCACCTGAGCCGCCGTCGCCACTCAAGAAGAAACGCCGGGCGACAAGCCCGGCGTTTGCGTTTGCGTCGGCGGCGAGCCGCGGCCCGCCGGGTCTCTGATGGGCGCGGCTACTTCCGCTGCGGCGGCACGTCCGTGCAGGTACCGTGCGCGATCTCGGCGGCCATGCCGATGCTCTCGCCCAGGGTGGGATGCGGGTGGATGGTCTTGCCGATGTCGATCTCGTCGGCCCCCATCTCGATCGCCAGCGCCAGCTCGCCGATCATGTCGCCGGCATGCGTGCCGACGATGCCACCACCGACGATGCGGTGGGTCTCCTCGTCGAACAGCAGCTTGGTGAAACCTTCGTCGCGGCCGTTGGCGATGGCGCGGCCCGAGGCGGTCCAGGGGAACAGGCCTTTCTTGACCTTGCGGCCCTCGGCGCGTGCCTGGTCCTCGGTCAGGCCCACCCAGGCGACCTCGGGGTCGGTGTAGGCCACGCTCGGGATCACGCGCGCGTCGAAAGCCGACTTCTCGCCGGCCGCGGCCTCGGCCGCCACATGCGCCTCGTGCACCGCCTTGTGGGCCAGCATGGGCTGGCCGACGATGTCGCCGATCGCGAAGATGTGCGGCACGTTGGTGCGCATCTGGATGTCGACCGGGATGAAACCGCGCTCGTTCACGACCACGCCGGCCTTCTCGGCGCCGATCTTCTTGCCGTTGGGCGTGCGACCCACCGCCTGCAGCACCAGGTCGTAGAGCTGCGGCTCCTTGGGCGCGCCTTCGCCCTCGAAGCGGACCAGGATGCCGTCGGCGGTCGCCTCGGCCCCCACGGTCTTGGTCTTGAGCAGGATGTTGTCGAAGCGCGGCGCGTTCATCTTCTGCCACACCCTGACCAGGTCGCGGTCGGCGCCCTGCATCAGGCCGTCCAGCATCTCGACCACGTCGAGCCGGGCGCCCAGGGTCGAATAGACCGTGCCCATCTCCAGGCCGATGATGCCGCCACCGACGATCAGCATGCGCTTGGGCACCGCTCGCAGCTGCAGCGCGCCGGTCGAGTCGACGATACGCTCGTCCTGCGGCAGGAAGGGCAGGCGCACCGCTTGCGAGCCGGCCGCGATGATGGCGTGCCTGAAGCGGATGGTCTGGGTCTTGCCGGTCTTGTCCTGGGCCTCGCCGCCGGTCTCCTCGACCTGGACGTGGTGCGGGTCGAGGAAACTGCCGTAGCCGCGCACCACGGTGACCTTGCGCATCCTGGCCATGGCCGTCAGGCCGCCGGTGAGCTTGCCCACGACCTTGGATTTGTGCGCGCGCAGCTTGTCCAGGTCCACGCCCGGCTCGCCATAGCGGATGCCGAGCTCGGCGAAGTGCCTGACCTCGTCCATGACCGCTGCCACGTGCAGCAGCGCCTTGGACGGGATGCAGCCGACGTTGAGGCAGACGCCGCCCAGGGTCGCGTAGCGCTCGACCAGCACCACCTTCATGCCGAGGTCGGCGGCGCGGAAGGCGGCCGAATAGCCGCCGGGGCCGGCGCCCAGCACCAGCATGTCGCAGTCGAGTTCGACGCCGCCGGAATAGCTGCTCGCGGCGGGGGCCGGCGTCGGCGCTGCCGCCGCTGCGGGAGCGGGAGCCGGCGCCTGCGATTCGGCCCCCCGGGCCTGGGCGGGCGCCGCGGGTGCGCTCGCGGGCGCCGCCGCGCCTTCGGTCTCCAGGCTCAGCAGCAGCGAGCCCTCGTTGACCGTGTCGCCGACCTTGACCTTGAGCTCCTTGACCACGCCGCCGTGCGAGGCGGGAATCTCCATCGACGCCTTGTCGCTCTCGACCGTCACCAGGCTCTGCTCGGCCTGGATGATGTCGCCGGGCTGCACCAGCACCTCGATGACCGCGACGTCCTTGAAGTCGCCGATGTCGGGGACCTTGATATCGATCACTGCCACAGGCGGCTCCTTACAGCATCACGCGGCGGAAATCCGCCAGCACGTTGGCCAGGTAGGTGTTGAAGCGGGCCGCCGAGGCGCCGTCGATCACGCGGTGGTCCCAGCTCAGGCTGAGCGGCAGGATCAGGCGCGGCTGGAAGGCCTGGCCGTCCCAGACCGGCTTCAGCGTGGACTTGCAGACCCCCAGGATGGCCACCTCCGGCGCGTTGATGATGGGCGTGAAGTAGGTGCCGCCGATGCCGCCCAGCGAGGAGATCGAGAAGCAGCCCCCGGTCATCTCGGCCGGACCCAGCTTGCCCTCGCGGGCCTTGGCGGCCAGCTCGCTCATCTCCTTGGCGATCGCGACGATGCCCTTCTTGTCGGCGTCACGGATCACCGGGACCACCAGGCCGTTGGGCGTGTCGGCCGCGAAGCCGATGTGGAAGTACTGCTTGAGCACCAGCTGCTCGCCGTCGAGCGAGGCGTTGAACTCGGGGAACTTCTTCAGCGCCGCGACGCAGGCCTTGATCAGGAAAGCCAGCATGGTGACCTTGACGCCCGACTTCTCGTACTCCTTGTTGAGCTGGACCCGGAAGGCCTCCAGCTCGGTGATGTCGGCGTCCTCGTGGTTGGTGACGTGCGGAATCATCACCCAGTTGCGATGCAGGTTGGCGCCCGAGATCTTCTTGATGCGCGAGAGGTCCTTGCGCTCGACCGGGCCGAACTTGGTGAAGTCGACCTGCGGCCAGGGCAGCAGGCCCGGCAGCGAGCCGCCGGCGGCCGCCGCGGCGCCGGCCGGTGCCTTGGCCTTCTGGGCCTGGGTCTGGACCTGGCCCGCCATCACGCCCTTGACGAAACCCTGCACATCGTCCTGGGTGATGCGGCCCTTGGGGCCGCTGCCCGGCACCTCGGCCAGCGGCACACCCAGCTCGCGCGCCAGCTTGCGGATGCTGGGCGAGGCGTGCGGCAGCTTGCCCTGGGGCGCGGTCGGTTCGTGGGCGGGCAAGGCCAGGGTCGGCGGCACGCGCTCGACCGGCGCGCTGGCCAGCTCGGCCGGGCTTGCGGCCGCGGCGCTCGCCGGGGCGGCTGCGGCCTGCGCGGGCACCGCGGCCGATGCGCCGCCGGCGGCCTCGACCACCGCGATCACGCTGCCCTTCCTGACCTTGTCGCCCAGCTGGACCTTGAGCGCCTTGACCACGCCCGCATGCGAGGACGGGATCTCCATCGAGGCCTTGTCGCTCTCGACGGTGATCAGGCTCTGCTCGGCCTTGATGGTGTCGCCGGGCTTGACCAGCACCTCGATCACC
>NZ_JAPFBW010000045.1 GCF_026153205.1 Aquabacterium sp. A7-Y
TTGTTCAACGCTCACGGGGGCGTTCATGCGCGGGCTCCAATCATCGATACGGCAGCGGGTTCGTCATGCTTGACGTGCAGCCCGCACTCTTTGGCTTTTTCGTCTTCCCACCACCAGCGGCCGGCGCGGAAATCCTCACCGACGGCGATCGCGCGGGTGCACGGTGCGCAGCCGATGCTGGGGTAGAACTGGTCGTGCAGCGGGTTGTAGGGCACCTCGTAGGTGGCGATGTAGTGCCACACGTCGTTCCAGGTCCAATCTGCGAGCGGGTTCAGCTTGGTGCGGCCCTGGTCGTCGACGTCGCTGAACGGCACCTCGCCGCGGTTGGACGACTGTTCGCGACGCAGCCCGGTGACCCAGGCGCTGCGCTGATCGAGCATGCGCGACAGCGGCTCCAGCTTGCGGATGCCGCAGCACTGCTTGCGCAGGTCGATGCTCTCGTACATCGCCTTCTCGCCGTGGCGGCCGACGAAGTGCACCACGGCGTCGGCGACCGGACGGTAGACCTCGACCTTGAAGCCGTAGCGCTGCTCGATGCGGTCGATCAGCGCGACGGTCTCGGCATGCAGCGCGCCGGTCTCCAGCGTGCCGACGGCGATGGGGATCTGCTCGCGGGCGATCAGGTCGGTCAGCACCATGTCCTCGGCACCGAGGCTGGTGGCCTGCACGATGGCGCCGGCGTGCTGAGTGGCGGCGGCCTGCAGCAGCGCCGTGGTGTGCGCGAGCTTGGCCGCGAAACCTTCCGAGGCGCGGGCGTAGAGGGAAATCGCGTTCATGCCGCGGCTCCTCCCTGGCGCACGAACAGCGGCTGGTGCTGCACCACGTCGCCCTGGTAGTAGCCCGGGAAAAAGCCGAGCGCGCGCTGGGCGTACTCGACGTTCTGGCCTTCTCGCAGGACCACGGCGTCGAAGCCGGTGCGGGCCATCAGCGGCATCATGTCGACGACAACGTCGCCAACGCCGCGTACTTGGCCGGTGTAGCGATAGCGCTTGCGCAGCAGGCTGGCCTGGCTGTAGGCGCGGCCGTCGGTCCACTTGGGGAAGTGGAGCACGACCAGGTCCAGGCGCGGCAGGTCGTCGGCCAGGGCCTCGATGTCGGCATCGTTGGGGAAGGACACGCCGGCCTTGAGCCCCTCGGGCCATGACGCGCGCACCTCCTGCCACTGGGCCCAGCTCAGCAGTGTCTGGGGGGCGGGCGTCACGGTGGCGCCTTCCGGGGCGGCGGTCCAGCGGTCTTGTCCGGTGGTGATGAACTGCATAGGTCTACTCCTCAGGCCGCCAGTGCCTTGTTGTGCTGGCCGGTGGTGCGGCGCACCGCGTTGGTGGCAGTCTTGAACGGCTCCAGCCCGATACGCTTGACCGTGTCGATGAAACGCTCGTTGGCGGCGCGCTGGCTGCGGTAGGTCTCGACCACCGCCTCGAGCACGTCGGGCACCTCGTCGGCCGAGAAGGACGGGCCGATCACCTTGCCGGCCACCGAGGGGCCGCTCTGCGCGCTGCCGTCGGATCCGCCCAGCGTGATCTGGTACCACTCGGAGCCGTCCTTGTCGACGCCGAGAATGCCGATGTGGCCGCTGTGGTGATGGCCGCAGGAGTTGATGCAGCCGCTCATGTGGACGTCGATGTCGCCGATGTCGTAGAGCTCGTCCAGGTCCTGGTAGCGCTCGGCGATGGCCTCCGCAATGGGGATGGAGCGGGCGTTGGCCAGCGCGCAGAAGTCGCCGCCGGGACAGGCGATCATGTCGGTCAGCAGGCCGATGTTGGGCGTCGCGAAACTGTTCGCCTTGGCCACCTGCCACAGCGCGTAGAGGTCGGCCTCGCGCACCCAGGGCAGCACCAGGTTCTGGTCGTGGGTGACGCGCAGCTCGCCGACGCTGTAGCGGTCGGCGATGTCGGCCGCGGCTTCCATCTGGGCGTCGGTGATGTCGCCGGGGGCCTGGCCGACGCGCTTGAGCGACAGCGTGACGGCACGGTAGCCGGGCAGGCGGTGGGCGTGCACATTGCGCTCCAGCCAGCGATGGAAGGCGGGCGGGGCATCGGCGACCGGCGTGCCGAGGGCATCCTTGGCGGCCTTGAGGTCGACGCCATCGGGCACGTCGAAGTACTGCGCGACACGGTCCAGCTCAGCCTGCGGGATCAGGTGGGCGTTGCCGTCCACGTCGTGCTGCAGGATCTCCTGGAACTCGCGCTCGACCGCGTCGATGAAACGCTGGCCCTCGGCCTTGACGAGGATCTTGATGCGCGCCTTGTACATGTTGTCGCGCCGGCCGTAGCGGTTGTAGACCCGCACCACGGCCTCGATGTAGACCAGGATCTGCTGCCAGGGCAGGAACTCGCGCACCACGGTGCCGGTGATCGGCGTGCGGCCCATGCCGCCGCCGACCAGCACCTTGAAGCCGACCTCGCCGTCCGGGTTGCGCAGCAGGTGCAGGCCGACGTCGTGCCAGGCGATGGCGGCGCGGTCCTCGGCGGCGCCGGTCACCGCGATCTTGAACTTGCGCGGCAGGAAGGCGAACTCCGGATGCAGCGAGGACCACTGGCGCATCACCTCGCAATAGGGGCGCGGGTCGATCACTTCGTCCGGCGCGATGCCGGCGAAGGCGTCGCTGGTGATGTTGCGGATGCAATTGCCCGAGGTCTGGATGCCGTGCATGTGGACCTCGGCCAGCTCGTCCATCACGTCCGCGGCCCGGGCCAGCGGAATCCAGTTGAACTGCATGTTCTGACGCGTCGTGAAGTGACCGTAGCCGCGGTCGTAGGTGCGCGCGATGTGGGCCAGCCTGCGCAGCTGTTTCGAGCTCAGCTCGCCATACGGCACGGCGATGCGCGCCATCGGCGCGTGGCGCTGGATGTACCAGCCGTTCTGCAGGCGCAGCGCACGGAAGTCGTCCTCGCTGAGGGTGCCCGCGAGGTTGCGCTCCAGCTGGTCACGGAACTGCGCGGCGCGTTGCTTGACGAAACGTTCGTCGAACTCGGTGTATTGATACATCGTGGATCTCAGTGAATGACTTTCAGGCCGGCGGCCACCAGCGATCCGCACAGCAGGGTGCGGACGATACCTTCCGGCATTTTCCGGGTGAGCTGCGCCCCCAACCAGATGCCCGGGATCGAGCCGAGCAGCAGCGCCGCCAGCAGTTCCCAGTTCACGTGGCCCAGCGTCGCGTGGCCAATGCCGGCCACCAGGGTCAGCGGCACCGCGTGCGCGATGTCGGTGCCGACCAGGCGTTTGGCATCGAGCTGGGGGTACAGGAACAGGATCAGGGTGGCGCCGATCGCGCCGGCGCCGATGGAGCTCAGCGAGACCAGCACGCCGAGGATCAGGCCGGCCAGCACGGTCAAGGCCGGCTTGCGGTGCTCGGGCATCCAGCGCTGCAGGCGCAGGGCGACCGTGTGCCAGGTCTTCTTGAAGGCGACCGTGACGGCGGTCAGCAGCAGCGCGATGCCGAGCGAGAAGGTGAGCGCGCTGGCCCAGCCCTTGGTCACGCCGGTGAAGTGCATCAGCGCGATGGTCGCGGTCGCTGCCGGGATGCTGCCGGCCAGCATCAGGCCGGTGATGCGGTAGTCGACATGGCCGTGGCGGTGGTGGGCGATCGAGCCCGAGGTTTTGGTGATGGCCGCAAACCAGAGGTCGGTGCCGATCGCCACCGCGGGGTTCAGCTTGAACACCGACAGCAGCAGGGGCGTCATGAGCGAGCCGCCGCCGACGCCCGTCATCCCGACGATGGCGCCGACCGCAAAGCCGCTCAGAACCGCGATTGCATCCATGGAATCCTTTCTTGTTCGGACCGCGGTGCAGACGCACCACGGCGAGTCCCGGACTGTAGAAGCGCTCCATATAAAAGAGAACTAACGAATTGTTGGTTGTTTATCGAATATCGTTATTTGGAAAGCTTTCGGCACACAGGCCCTCGATAAAATCGCCGCCCATGCAAGCTCCAGCTTCCCTTGCCGGCGCCCTGCGTGGCGCCGCCTTCTCCCGCCTGGCGCGGCGCGTCCTGGTGGTCCTGGCCGCGACCGCGCTGGCGGCATGCCAGACCCCGCCCCCGGCGCCACCCGACGAGCCGCCGCCCATCACGCCGCCGCTCGCCCCGATCGAGCCCGTACCGCCCCCGGCCCCGGCCGCCGTGCACAAGCCGAGTCCCAAGCCGCCGCGCATCGGCCTGGCGCTCGGCGGTGGCGCGGCGCGCGGCTTCGCCCACATCGGCGTGCTGCAGGTGCTGGAAGAAAACGGCATCAAGCCCGATCTCGTGGCCGGCACTTCGGCCGGCAGCCTGGTGGCGGCGCTCTATGCGGCCGGCAAGACGCCGTCGCAACTGGTGGCACTGGCCGACTCGATGGACGAACTGACGATCACCGACTGGTCCTTCCCGCTGCGAGGCGTGATCCGGGGCGAGGCGCTGGCGAAATACGTCAACCAGCAGACCGGCAACAAGCTGATCGAGCAGATGAAACTGCCGCTGGGCATCGTCGCAACCGACCTCGGCAACGGCCAGGCGGTGTTGTTCCAGCGCGGTGATGCGGGCGTCGCGGTGCGCGCTTCCAGTGCCGTGCCGGCGGTGTTCCAGCCCGTGCGCATCTCCGGGCGCGAATATGTCGACGGCGGTCTGGTGTCACCGGTGCCCGTCCGTTTCGCACGGCAGATGGGGGCCGACGTGGTGATTGCGGTCGACATCTCCTCGCCGCCCGAAGGCAACCCGCTGGGCGACGCGATGCGCATGCTGCTGCAGACCTTCGCGATCATGGGCCGCAGCATCAACCAGTTCGAGCTGCGCAATGCCGACGTGGTCCTGACGCCGCGGCTCAGCGGCGTGTCGGGCGCGGACTTCACGGCCCGCGGCAAGGCCATCCAGGCCGGGCGCGATGCGGCAGAAGCGGCCCTGGCCACCATCAAGGCCAAGGTCGCGCCGCGGGCCCGATAAGGAGCGCCGCCGGAAAGAAAAAGCCCGACGGCAAGCCGTCGGGCTGAAGGTACCTTGAAAGGAGGGTTTCGAGAGGTACCGAGGAGACAACCTTTCAGGGAGACCGTGAAGACTCACGGTATCTCCACAGATCGGGGGAGAACGGAGAAGTTCAACCCCGACACAAAACATTACTCCGTCGGCGCTCAAACCACCGGGCGCTTCGGCTTGGCGGCTTGGGTGGCCTTGACCGCGGTGTTGGCCATCGCCTGCAGGTTCGCTTCCGTGACGTCGGCAGCCTGCTTGGCGGCCTTGTGAACACTTTCGAAGGCGTTGTTGGCGGCGGCCACGGCCGACTTCACCAGGGCCACGGCGTTTTCGGTGCCGGCCGGCGCGTTTTTCACGGCGCTGTCGACCACGGCGAGGAACTTGCGCTGCGCTTCGGCCAACTGGGCTTCGGCGACGCGGGTCACTTCGGCATTGGTCGAGGCGGCGATGTCATAGACGTGGCGGCTGTAGGCGGCGGCCTTCTCGGCGCTCGGTTGCAGCAGGCTGGTCTGCAGGGCGAGCAGTTCCTGGGCGTCCTTGGCGGACAGCACGGCCTGGGCATGGTCGGCCACTTCGCCCAACGAAGCCTTCGCCACCTGGATGTTCAGCTCGACCAGCTTCTCCACGCCTTCGAAGGCCTTCTGGGTCAGGCCGAAGAGCGTTTCGACATTGGTCTTTTGGGCGGCGATCAGTTGTTCTGCGGTGAGCATGTTCGGAAACCTCCTGAGGTGACGACGGGTGAGGATCGGACTGGTTGAACTTGGAGCTGCTTATGTTGCAACGCAGCATGAGCTCAGTATAAGGATTCGAGGAAGCCTTGCAAGTCCTCATTGTTGCAATGCAGCAATTTAGGGCCCGTGCTCTAGGACCGCCCCGCCGAGCGGACATTCGGGCCCGGGCCTTGCTCGAAGCCGGACACCGTGGCGCGCCCGCCGGGTCCGGCTCCGCGGGCACAATGGGCCGGTTCCGACCCGTGCCCTCGGCCCAGCGCCGCCGGCCTTCGATTCGTGCAAGCGTTCTACTCCGACCACTTCGTCCTGCCCCTGCCCGAGGGGCATCGTTTCCCCGCCGCGAAGTACCGGCTGTTACGGGAGGCGGTCGAGCGTTCGCTGCCGCGGGTGCGCTTGTGCGAAGCGCCAGCTGCAACCGATGGTGAGCTGGCGCTCGCGCACGAGCCGGCCTATGTCTCGGCCGTCAGCGAGGGCTGGCTGAACCCGGCACAGCAGCGCGAGATCGGCTTCCCGTGGTCGCCGCAGGTCGCCGAGCGCTCGCGCCGCTCGGTCGGAGCCACGGTGGCTGCCGCGCGGGCCGCACAGCGCGAAGGTATCGCCGCCAATCTGGCGGGCGGCACCCACCACGCGGACGCGGACAAGGGCAGCGGCTACTGCGTGTTCAACGACGTGGCGGTGGCGGCACGGCTGATGCAGGCGGAATCGCACCGCCTGCACCGGCGGCTGCTGCGGGTCGCGGTCATCGACCTGGATGTGCACCAGGGCAACGGCACCGCGGCGATCTTCCGCGACGACCCGACGGTGTTCACGCTGTCGCTGCACGGGGCGCGCAACTTCCCCTTCCGCAAGGAGGCCGGCGACCTGGACGTCGAACTGCCTGACGGCTGTGCTGACGAGGCCTATCTCGCTGCGCTGGAGCTTGCCCTCGAGACGCTCTGGCAGCGCCATGCGGAAGCGCCGCCGGGCCTGATCTTCTATCTGGCCGGCGCCGATCCTTACGAAGGCGACCGGCTCGGCCGGCTCAAGCTGACCGCGGCCGGGCTGGCCGAGCGCGACACGCGCGTGTTCGAGGCCGCGCGCCAGCGCGGCATCCCGGTGGCGCTGACGATGGCGGGCGGCTACGGCCGTGTCATCGAGGAGACCGTCGCCATCCAGTTGCGGACGCTGGCCCTGGCGTCCGAGCATCACCAACGCCTGCAATTCCCGTCTTCGCCCCATGTCCCGACCCCAGCCTGAAGCCCGCAGCGCCTACCGCCACTTCCTGCCCATCACGACGCGCTGGATGGACAACGACGTCTACGGCCACGTCAACAACGTCGTCTACTACAGCTACTTCGACACGGTGGTGAACCACTACCTGATCGCCGAAGGCGCGCTGGACCTGCACGCCGGCGAGGTCATTGGGCTGGTGGTCGAGACGCAGTGCAACTACTTCTCGTCGCTGAGCTTCCCCCAGCGCGTCGATGCCGGGCTGCGGGTGGCGCATGTCGGCTCGTCCAGCGTGCGCTACGAGGTCGGGCTGTTTGCCGAAGGCGAGGCGCAGTGCGCGGCGCGCGGCCACTTCGTGCATGTCTACGTGGATCGCGCGACGCGACGCCCGGCCGTGCTGCCGCCAGCCCTGCAGGCGGCGCTCGACAAGCTCAGGTAGAGCCGCCCGACAGGAGATCGCATGTCGCCCCTGGAACGCATCGCAGAGGAACGTATCGCTCGTGCCGTCGAAGCCGGTGAGTTGTCGGGCTTGCCCGGCGAAGGCCGGCCGCTGGAACTGGACGAGAACCCGCTGGTGCCCGCAGAGCAGCGCGCCGTGATGCGGGTGCTGAAGAACGCGGGTTACGTGCCGGAAGAGCTGGCACAACTGCACGAACTGCGCACGCTCCAAGCAGCGCTGGACGGCTTGCCGGCCGATGAGGCCGAGAAGGCGCAACACCGGCTGCTGCGCCTGCGCATGGCACTGGAGAAGGCGGGGCTGGCCTCCTCGAGCCGCGCCGACTGGTTCCGGCAGGTGGAACCGCGTCGTTGAGCGGGAGGCCGATGCCGCGTCGTCGATTTCTATAATCCACGCGATGGACACCCCCCTGGCGCGCGAGCGCATCCTGGCCCGCATACGCAGCCGCCAAGCGCGCGGCCCTGGAGCGCGTCCCGCCGAGGAGCGCGAAGCGCGCGACTGGCTGCGAGCCCACCCGCGCGGACCCTTGCCCGCGCTGCCGGCCGACCTGCTCGGCACCTTCCGGCAGATGGCGGTGCGTTTGCAGACCACGCTGGACGAGGTCGCCTTGTGGCGTGATGCCCCGGCCGCGGTGGCCCGTTTCCTCGCCGCGGCCGGACTGCCGGCCCGTGCGGTGGCTTACGACACCCTGCGCCACCTCGATTGGCAGGGCGCCGGGCTGGACGTCGAATTCCGGCCTCCGCGGGACGAGGACCCGAACAGCGTCACTGGCTGCTTCTGTGCGGTCGCCGAGACCGGCTCGCTGGTGTTCGCCTCGAGTCCCGGCACCTGGACTTCGGCCCATCTGCTGCCCGAGACCCATGTGGTGCTGCTGCCCGTCTCGCGCATCGTCGCCTGTCAGGAAGATGCCTTCGACCTGATGCGGCGCGAACTGGGCGAGATCCCGCGCGGTTTCAACACCGTCTCCGGTCCCTCGCGCACCGGCGACATCGAGCAGACCATCGTGCTCGGTGCGCACGGGCCCTACCGCGTGCACGTGGTGCTGGTGCACCAGCCGGCCTCGGCATGAGACAGCCGCGCGCCATGCGTCGTTTATCAACGGGGGCCGACGGTGGCCCCGACAACAGGAGTCTGGTTTGATGAAGCCCAAGGTGTTGGTCGTGCGCAAGGTCTTTCCGCAGGTGCTGGAGCGCCTGGGGGAGTACTTCGAACTGGAAGTCAACGACACCGAGCATCCCTGGACCGCCGAAGAGCTGGCGGCCCGGCTGCCGGGCAAGGTCGGCGTCTACCTGATGCCGACCAACCGCATCGATGCCGCCGCGCTCGAAGCCGGCACCGAGCTGCGTGTGGTCGCGAACATGTCGGTGGGCTTCAACAACATCGACGTGCCGGCCTGTACCGCACGCGGCGTGCTGTGCACCAACACGCCTGATGTGCTGACCGAGACCACCGCCGACTTCGGCTTCGCCTTGATGCTCGCCGCGGCCCGCCGGCTGTCCGAGTCGGAGCGCTTCCTGCGTGAAGGCCGCTGGGGCAACTGGAGCTTCGACGTGATGATGGGCCGCGAGGTGCACCGCAGCACGCTGGGCATCCTCGGCATGGGCCGCATCGGACAGGCCATCGCGCGGCGTGCCGCCCACGGCTTCGACATGCAGGTGCTCTACCACAACCGCTCGCGTCTGCCGGCCGAGACCGAGGCGGCGCTGAAGGCCCGCTACGTGAGCAAGGAAGAGCTGCTGCGCGAGTCGGACCATCTGATGCTCGTGGTGCCCTACAGCGCGGAGACCCACCACACGATCGGCGCGACCGAGCTCGCGCTGATGAAACGCAGTGCCACCTTGACCAACATCGCCCGCGGCGGCGTGGTCGACGACGCTGCGCTGGCCGAGGCGCTGCGCGAACGTCGCATTGCCGCCGCCGGCCTCGACGTCTTCGAGGGCGAGCCGCACGTGCACCCTGCGCTGCTTGATCTGCCGAATGCCGTGCTGACCCCGCACATCGCCAGCGCCACGATGCGCACCCGGATCGCGATGGCGCAGCTGGCGGCCGACAACCTGATCGCCGGTCTCGGCTTCGGCCCGCGCGCCGGGCAGCCGCTGTCGCCGCTGAACCCCGAGGTGCTGCAGCGGGCGTGAGCGCCTCGCTGCCACAATGGCGGCGATGAAACCTGACCTGTGGTGGCTGCTCGCGCTCGGCGCGCTCCATCTCCTCCTGCTGATCTTCCTGCTGCTGGCCTGGAGCCGGCGCGCCCAGCCGGCCTCGCGCGATGAGCTGGAGGCGGCCCTGCTGCGCCTGCAGGGCGACGGCCTGGCCCGGCTGGAGCGAGAGCTGCGCGACGAGGTGGGCCGCAGCGGCCAGGGCACGCGCCAGGAGCTGGGCGCCACCTTGTCCAACTTCCAGCGCAGCCTGATGGCTCAACAGGGCGACGTGGTGCGCACTCTGCATGCCCAGTTGAGCGCCTTGTCCGACGCCAACGAAAGACGCCTGGCCGAAGTGCGCACGACGGTCGAGCAGAAGCTGTCGGCCCTGGCGGCCGACAACGAACGCAAGCTGGAGCAGATGCGCCAGACGGTCGACGAAAAGCTCCACGCGACCCTGGAGCAGCGCCTGGGCGAGAGCTTCCGCCAGGTGGCGGACCGCCTGGAGCAGGTGCACCGCGGCCTCGGCGAGATGCAGAGCCTGGCGCAAGGCGTCGGCGATCTCAAGCGGGTGCTGAGCAATGTGAAGGCGCGCGGCATCTTCGGCGAAACCCAGCTGGCCGCGCTGCTGGAACAGGTCTTCACGCCCGAGCAGTACGCGACGAATATCGCCACCGTGCCGGGCAGCCGCGAGCGGGTCGAGTTCGCGATCCGCCTGCCGGGTCGCGGCGAGGGCGGCGGCCCGGTGTGGTTGCCGCTGGACGCGAAGTTCCCGCGCGAGGACTACGAGCGCCTGCTTGACGCGCAGGACCGCGCCGACCGCGAAGCCGCCGAGGCGGCCGCCCGCGCGCTGGAGCTGCGCATCCGCGACGAAGCCCGCAGCATCGCGGCCAAGTACCTGGCCCCGCCGCACACCACCGACTTCGGCGTGCTGTTCGTGCCGACCGAGGGCCTGTATGCCGAGCTGCTGCGCCGGCCGGGCCTGGTGGAGGCCTTGCAGCGTGAGCACCGCGTGACCCTGGCCGGACCGACCACGCTGCTGGCGATGCTCAACAGTCTCCAGATGGGCTTCCGCACACTCGCGCTGGAGCGGCGTTCGTCAGAAGTGTGGAGCGTGCTGGGGGCGGTGAAGACCGAGTTCACCAAGTTCGGCGACGTGCTCGACAAGACGCGCAAAAAGCTGGAGGAAGCCAGCCACACCATCGAGGCGGCCCAGACCCGCACCCGTGTGATGGGCAAGGCGCTGAAAAACGTCGAGGCCTTGCCCGAGTCCGAGGCGCTCGGGCTGCTGCCGGGCGGGGTGGCCGCGGAGCCGGACTGAGGGGGCAGGGGACTTCAGCCAGCCTGCCGGCGAGCGGCGCGGCTCACGAAACGGGCCGCATCGAGGGCGTCGCGCAGATCGTTCTCCAGCGGGCAGGCATCGCCTGCGACCCAGGCCGCCAGCACTTCGGCGCCGAGCAGCGACCAGGTGATGCCGCGGGAGGCGAGGCCGGTGTAGACGTACAGGCCGGCGTGGCGCGGCACATAACGCGCATGGTCCAGGCGCAGGCCGCCCCGGTCCAGACAGCGTTCGTCCGGGACCGGCCCGATGACCGGCAGCCGGTCGTCGCTGACGTTGCGCCAGCCGACGCGGCCGCTCAAGGTGCTGGCATCGACGTCGGGCATCGAGCCTGTCAGCCGGGCGAGCTGGGCGAGGTTGTGTTCATGGTCGGCCCAGCGCACCGAGGGGTCGGCATCGCCGGGGCCGGTGGTCGCCCCGCACCACACGCGTCCGTCGTGGGGCGGCAGCACATAGCCTGCGCCCGCCACCGGCAAGCGGGCCGGGCGCAGGCCGGACGCCGTGGCGGGCAGCGACGTGGTCTGCCCGCGCACCGCCGACAGCGGCCAGTGCCGCGGCCCGAGCAGGCGCGCCGCATCGGCCGAATTGGCGAGCACCACCACCGGCGCCCGGGCCACCACCGTCCCCGTGGCATCGAGCAGTTCGCGATCCTCGCCCGCTTGCCGCAAGGCGGCCACCTCGACACTCCCGCGCCAGCGGATGCCGGGCGCATCGCGGAGCAGCGCCGCGCACAAGTCCCCCGGCCGCAGCCACCCGCCGCCCGGGTAGTACCAGGCCGGCAGCTGCAGCGGCAGCCCGCTGTGTTCAGAGGCCTGCCGGGCGTCCAGGCCCTGGACGTAGTCCGGCGGCAGCGCAAGGGCGTCGAGTTGCCGGGCCATCGCGTCGACCTCGTTGTGTGCTTCCAGCCTGAGCAGGCCATCGCACTGGCCGGCGATGGGGTGGGCGCGGCGGAGGTCGCGCAAGCGGCGTTCGAGGTGGAGCGCGGCCGCACGGTTGAAGCGCGCATGCGCACCGTCCTGCGGGTTGACGATGCCGTGGAAGAGCCCGCCCGCATTGCCCGACGCTTCGCGGGCCGGCACGGGATGGCGATCGAGCACGGTGCAGGACCAGCCGCGCCGTGCCAGCGCCACGGCCGCTGTGCAGCCGGCCAGCCCGCCGCCCACGACCACCGCTTCGCGCGAGGAAGCGGGCGCGCCCTGCCAGGCGGCCAGGCGCGGCGGCACAAAACGCGGCTCGAAGCGGGCCACCGTCATGTCGCGTTTGCCGCCGAAGCCAGCCGCCGCCTCGACGCTGAAGCCGGCTTCGGTGAGTCCGTCGCGCACCGCGCGCGCCGCGCTCCAGGTGGCCGCCGTCGCGCCCGGGGCGGCGAGCCGGCCGAGGCCTTTCAGCACCCGGCGCTCCCACATGCCGGGGTTCTTGCTCGGGGCGAAGCCGTCGAGGAAAAATGCGTCGACCTCGGCCCGCAGCTCGGGCAGCAGCGCAGCGACTTCACCGAACCCGAGCAGCAGGCGCACCCGGCCGTCTTCGAAGTCCAGCGCGTGGAGATTGGGCGTCAGCGCGGGCCACGACGTCACCAGCTGCGAGGCCAGTTGCGGCAGGGCGTGCGCCGCGTGCACCCGGGCCAGGTCATCGCGTGTCGCCGGGTGCTTCTCGATCGAGATGAACTGCAGGCGTTCAGAGCGCGCCGGGTCCTCGCGCCAGGCCTGCCAGGTGGCGAGAAAATTGTTGCCCAGTCCGAAGCCGGTCTCCAGCACGACGAAGTCGCGCCGCCCCCGCCAGCGTCCGGGCAGGCCGTTGCCGCCGAGGAAAACATGGCGCGCCTGAGCCAATGCACCGGCGCTGCTGTGGTAGACGTCGCCGAAGTCGGGCGCCCAGGGCAGGCCGGCCTCGTTGAAGGCGATCCGGGCAGGGCGCAGCGCTTCGGTTTTCATCGGCAGGGCAGGGCAGGGCAGAAACAACAAAGGGCACCGGTGGTGCCCTTCAGTATCGACGCGAGGCGGCCCGGGGGCCGCCCGTCGCTTGCATCGCGCTCAGACGCGCTTGCGGTACTCGTGCGTGCGGGTGTCGATTTCGATCTTGTCGCCCTGGGCCACGAAGATCGGCACCTGGATTTCGAAGCCGGTGGCGATCTTGGCGGGCTTCAGCACCTTGCCCGAGGTGTCGCCCTTGACGGCTGGCTCGGTCCAGGTGACTTCGCGCACCAGGGAGGTGGGCAGCTCGACCGAGATGGCCTTGCCGTCGTAGAACACCACTTCGACCGGCATGCCGTCTTCGAGGTAGCTGATGGCGTCGCCCATGTTCTCGGCCTCGACCTCGAACTGGTTGTACTCGGAGTCCATGAAGACGTACATCGGGTCGGCGAAGTAGGAGTAGGTGCACTCCTTCTTGTCCAGCACGATCTGGTCCATCTTGTCGTCGGCCTTGAAGACGACTTCGGTGCCCGAATTGTTCAGCAGGCTCTTGAGTTTCATGCGCACGGTCGCTGCGTTGCGGCCACCGCGGCTGTATTCGGTCTTGAGCACGACCATCGGGTCCTTGCCCTGCATGATCACGTTGCCGGCGCGAATTTCCTGTGCGATTTTCATATCAGTCCCTTTTGGGGTCGGTCGAAAGATGGTGGGAGATGGGGGCGCGCATGATCGATGCAAGGACCTACTTCGGCTTCGCCTTCCGTTCCCGTTCGCATTTCACGGATCCGGCATGGGGCTGGGCCCAGGTCTTGAGGTTCTTGATCTTCTTCTGGTCTTCTTGTCTTGTCGGTCTGGACTGGCCTCGCCAGGCCAGGTCCTTCGCCCCGGCAATCTTCTCGCCGTCGGACGCGCGCAAAGCCCAAGATTCTACCCTGTCCGGCCGAGAAAACCGAGCAGACGGCTGCAAAGATCGGCTTCGGCGAGCAGGGTTTCACGCCAGCGCAGCACTTGCGCGGACCAGTCGGCCTCGTCGGGCCAGGCCGGCCAGGCTCCGGCACCGCCGTTCCAGGCCTGCCAGAGCGTGCGCACCGCGGTCGCGAGCGGCTCGCCCGCCCCCGCCAGGAACCGCGCCAGGAAGGCCTCCAGCTTGTCGAGGTGCACCTGGTCGTGCTGCGGATAGATCTGCCAGACGAAGGGTCGGCCGGCCCATATCGCGCGCACGACCGAGTCTTCGCCGCGCACGAAGTTGAGGTCGGTGGCCCACAGCAGGCGGTCGAATTCGGGCTGGGGCAGCGCCGGCAGGAAGCCGATGCGCAGTGCGCCGTGCTGCACCACGGAGCCGGGCTCGGGCGTGAGGCCGAGCCCGGCGGCCACCTGGGTCGCCGCGAGCCCGGGCGTGACCAGCAGCAGCTGCGGTCGCTCCGCGAGCCGCGCCAGCAGGCCGGGCAGGGCGGGGTTGTCGTAGCAGAACAGGCTGGCGACGCGCTCTCCCGCGTGCGGTGCGAAGCCCAGCCGCTGCAGCCAGGCCCCCCGGTCGAAACCGGCCTGCTGCGCGAGCAGGCCCGGCTCACGCAGCAGGCCGCCGGTGCGGGGCGTGAAGCCCGGGTAATAAAAACGCTTGTCCAGGCCCGCCCCCGGCCCGCTGAATTGCGGCGAACGCAGCCCGTGCGAGCGTTCGACATAAGACTCGGCGCTCAGGTATTCGAGATTGATCCAGGCGGGCGCTGGCACGCGCGCGGCCATCTGTGCAACGAACCCGGGTGGCAACTCGCAGCCGAAGGCCTCGACGACGACGTCGCCCACCTGCGCCGTCGAAGCGGCTTCGTCCCAGCGCCGCACTTCGACGCCCGGCGCGCCGGCCGGCGCCATCCAGGCCAGCGGGGCGGCGTCGTCGGTCCACAGCCGCACCCAGTGGCCGCGCGCGGCCAGGTCCGCGCTCAGCCGCCAGCACACGCCGAGGTCGCCGTAGTTGTCGATCACCCGGCAAAAGACTTCCCATTGCATGACGTAATTATTGAAGATCGTGACGAGTGCACCGGAGCCGCTTGGCACAATTTGGGGATGACCGAGCCTGTGGAACCTCTGATCCCTCCCGCATCCGCCGTGCCCGCCGCCGACGGGCCCGACGCCGACGGGCCCGACGCCGCGCGCGAGAAGCTGCTCGCCGAAGTTGCAGCGCTGCCCGCCCTGCCGGGGGTCTACCGCTATTTCGACGCCGAGGACCAGGTGCTCTACGTCGGCAAGGCACGCAACCTCAAGAAGCGCGTCTCCAGCTATTTCCAGAAGAACCACGGTGGCACGCGCATCGGTCACATGATCTCGAAGATCGCGCGGATGCAGACGACGGTGGTGCGCTCGGAAGCCGAGGCCCTGCTGCTCGAGAACAACCTCATCAAGACGCTCAACCCGCGTTTCAACATCCTCTTCCGCGACGACAAGAGCTACCCCTACCTGAAGCTTGCCACCCACGAGTACCCGCGCATGGCCTACTACCGCGGTTCGGTGGACAAGAAACACGCCTATTTCGGCCCCTACCCGAGCGCCTGGGCCGTGAAGGAGTCGATCCAGCTGCTGCAGAAGGTGTTTCGGCTGCGCACCTGCGAGGACACGGTCTTCAACAACCGGACCCGGCCTTGCCTGCTGTACCAGATCAAGCGCTGCAGCGGCCCCTGCGTCGGCCACATCAGCCCCGAGGACTACGCCCGCGACGTCGGCAACGCCCAGCGTTTCCTGCAGGGCGAGCAGCAGGAGCTGATGGACACCCTGCAGGCGCGCATGATGGGCCACGCCGAGCGGCTGGAGTTCGAGAAGGCGGCCGAGATCCGCAACCAGCTCGGCGCGCTGTCGCGAGTGCTGCATCAGCAGTCGGTCGACACCGGCAGCGACAAGGACGCCGACGTGCTCGCGGTGCGGGTGCAGGGCGGCCGTGCCTGCGTCAACCTGGCGATGGTGCGCGGCGGCCGCCACCTGGGTGACCGCGCCTACTTCCCGGCCCACGTCGAGGACGCGACAGCCATCGGCACCGAGGAGGTCGAGGACGCCGCCGAACGCCCCCCGGTGGACGTGCAGGTGCTGGAGGCCTTCATCGCCCAGCACTACCTGGACGGCGGCGTGCCGCCGCTGCTGGTGCTCAGCCACGCGGTGGACAAGGCGCTGATCGAGGCCTTGTCGGAGTCCTCGGGCGTCAAGGTGACCACCGTGCACCAGCCGCGTGAGCAGCGCCGCGCCTGGCTGGACATGGCCTGCAAGGGCGCCGAGCTGGCGTTGGCGCGGCTGCTGGCCGAGGAAGGCTCGCAGCAGGCGCGCACGCGCGCCCTGGTCGAGGCGCTGGACCTCTCGCCTGAAAACCTCGACACCTTCCGCATCGAGTGTTTCGATGTCAGCCATACCGCCGGCGAGGCGACGCAGGCATCCTGCGTCGTGTTCGAGGCGCACCGCATGCAGTCCTCGCAGTACCGGCGCTACAACATCGAAGGCGTCACCGGTGGCGACGACTATGCGGCGATGCGCCAGGTGCTGACGCGCCGCTACGCGAAGCTGGCCGAGGCTGCCGAGAAGGGCGAGGCGCGCCTGCCCGACCTGGTGCTGGTCGACGGCGGCCGCGGCCAGGTCGCGATGGCGCGCGAGGTGTTCGAGGAACTGGGCCTGGACCTGGGGCTGATCGTCGGCGTCGAGAAAGGCGAGGGCCGCAAGGTCGGCCTGGAGGAGCTGGTGTTCGCCGACGGCCGCGAGAAGGTCTACCTGGGCAAGGACTCGGCCGCGCTGATGCTGGTGGCGCAGATCCGCGACGAGGCCCACCGCTTCGCGATCACCGGCATGCGGGCGCGGCGCGCTTCGGTGCGCACCGGTGGCTCGCGGCTGGAGGACATCCCCGGCGTGGGGCCGAAAAAGCGCGCCCGCCTGCTGCAGCGTTTCGGCGGCCTGCGCGGGGTGGGCGATGCGAGTGTCGAGGACCTGGTGTCGGTCGAAGGCATCTCGCGGGAGCTGGCAGAAGAGATCTACCGCGCCCTGCACTGAGCGGGGCGGGCCACTAGGAGAGGGTGAGATGAAGTCGGAAGTGAAGACTCAGCGCGGCGTCGCCGCGGGCGGCCTGCTGGTCGCGCTGGCAGCTCTGGCCGCCACGGCCATCGGACTGGTCGGTTGTGCCCAGCAGACGGTCGAGAAACTGCCCGGCGGGCCACCCCCGGTGGCCGGCAGCAAGCCGCCTGCCCGCTACGAGTCGCCCGCCACCAGCTGGGACCAGTACCGAGTGCGCGCCGGCCAGCGCATCGCCCAGGCCAACCAGGGCAGCGTCTACCTCGACACGCCGCCGGACATCCTGCTGGCCATCCCGGTGCTGGAGGTCGAGCTCAACGCCGACGGCAGCATCCGTCGCATCCAGGTGCTGCGGCATCCCCGCCAGGCGCGCGACACCACCCAGCTGGCGATCGACGCGGTGCGCCGTGCGGCGCCTTTCGGCGACGTGTCGCGCCTGCCCAAACCCTGGCGTTTCCCCGAGACCTTCCTGTTCCGCGACGACCGCAAATTCAAGCCGCGTTCGATCGACGGTTGACCTGCGGCGGGGAGGGCGGAGGCCCGGCTGCGAGGGCTCACCGCCCTCGCTGTCCAACTTGAGCCACAATCCGGCGCATGTTCTTCAATCTCCCCACGTTGCTGACCTGGGCGCGCATCGTCGCCATCCCACTGATCGTGGGGGTCTACTCCGTGCCGCTGAGCACGCCGACGGCCAATCTGGTCGCCACCGTGTTGTTCGTCGTGTTCGCGCTCACCGACTGGGCCGACGGCTGGCTGGCACGCAGGCTCAATCAGACCTCGTCCTTCGGCGCCTTCCTCGACCCGGTGGCCGACAAGTTCCTGGTGTGTGCCTCGCTGCTGATCCTGGTCGAGCTCGACCGGGTCAGCTCGCTGGTGGCGCTGGTCATCATCGGGCGCGAGATCGCCATCTCGGCACTGCGTGAGTGGATGGCGCAGATCGGCGCGCTCAAGAGCGTGGCCGTGCACATGCTGGGCAAGGCCAAGACCATGACCCAGATGATTGCGATCCCCTTCCTGCTCTACGACGGCACCGTGCTGGAGGTCGTCGACACGCGCATCTGGGGCAGGGGGCTGATCTACATCGCCACCGTGCTCACCATCTGGTCGATGGTCTACTACCTGCAGAAGGCGCTCCCCGAAATCCGCGCCAAGACCCGCTGAGCGCCGCCATGCAGTCGCGGCAAAGCGGCCTGGTGCAGGCCATGCCCTGGGTGTTCGTGCTGATCTGGAGCACCGGCTTCATCGTGGCGCGCTACGGCATGCCCTATGCGCCGCCGCTGAAGTTCCTGGCGCTGCGGTTCGCCTTCTCGATCGCCTGCTTCCTGCCGTGGATCGTGCTGGCACGGGCGGCCTGGCCGCGTGGCACAAGGCAGTGGGCCCACCTGGGCGTCACCGGCGTGCTGCTGCACGCGGGCTACCTCGCCGGGGTCTGGGCGGCGGTGAAGGCCGGCATGGGCGCGGGCACAATCGCGCTCATCGTCGGGCTGCAACCTGTGCTCACCGCGGTCTGGCTGGCCGCCCGGGGCGGCTCGGACACCCGGGCCAGCGCACGGCAGTGGCTGGGGCTGGCGCTCGGCTTCGCGGGGCTGGCGCTGGTGGTCGGGCGCAAGCTGGGGGTGGGCGAGCTGAACCGCCTCAACCTCGGCCTGGCGGTGTTCGCGCTGTTGTCCATCACGGTCGGCACGCTGTACCAGAAACGCCATGTCGCGTCCTGTGACGTCCGCACCGCCAACACGGTGCAGCTGCTCGCGGCGCTGGGGGTGTCGCTACCCCTTACGCTGCTGGAGCCCGAGGCCATCGTGGCGCATCCGCACTTCATCGGCGCGATGGCGTGGTCGGTGCTCGGCCTGACCCTGGGCGGCAGCTCGCTGTACTACCTGCTGATCCAGCGCGGCGCGGCCACCCGCGTCACCAGCCTGCTTTACCTCGTGCCGCCTTGCACCGCGGTGATGGCCTGGATCCTGTTCGACGAAACGCTCGCGCACACCACCCTGCTGGGCATGGCGCTGGCCGCACTCGGCGTCTGGCTGGTGGTCAAGTCGGCCGCGGCGCCGGTCTCAGCGCGGGCCGGCTGAAGGCCGGGCCCAGGGCGGCGACGCGAACCACTTCACCAGGTGGTCCTGCAGCAGCCTCAGGCGCAGCGGGGCTGCGCTGCCCTGGGCGCGCTGCGGCGCGATCCAGTGCACGTCGGCGTCCAGCATGGCATAGCCGGGCAGCAGGTGCACCAGCCGGCCGTCGGCAATGGCCTCGTGTACGTCCCACAGCGAGCGCAGCATGATGCCGTGGCCGGCAAGGGTCCAGTCGCGCACCACCTCGCCGCTGTTGCTCGACAGCGCGCCCTGCACACGCACGGTGACCGGCCGGGCCTCGCGCCGCCGCTCCACCGGCGAGAGCCGCCAGTGGGTCGGGCTGCCGTCGTGCTCGCGCACCACCAGGCAGGCATGCTGCTGCAGGTCCGCCGGCGTGGCCGGCCGGCCGCGGCGTGCCAGGTAGTCCGGCGCCGCCACCAGCACCCGCCGGTTGATCGCCAGCTTGCGGGTCACGGCATGGGGGTCGCGCGGCGCCCAGAGCCAGACCGCGGCATCGACGCCGCCGGTCGTCAGGTCGGGCAGCTGCTCGGTCAGGTTCAGCTGCACTTCCACCTGGGGATGGCGGCGCTGGAAATCGCCCAAGGCCGGCGCCACCCAGGCGCGCCCGAAACCGAAGCTCGAAGCGATGCGCACCAGGCCGCGCGCTTCCTTGCGGCGCTCCTGCAGCTGGTCTTCCAAGGCCTGCAGGCCGTCAAGCAGCTGCCGCGCCTGGCGGCAGAACAGCTCGCCTTCCTCCGTCAGAGCGAGGCGCCGTGTGGTGCGGTTGAACAGTCGCACGCCCAGGCGTGTCTCGAGCGCGGACAGGCGCTTGCTGACGGCGGGCGGCTCCAGCTCCAGCTGGCGGGCAGCGCCCGCCAGGCTGCCCTGGGCGGCCACCTGCAGCACCAGGTCAAGATCGGGTCTGTCGATCGAATTCATTCCTGCCAGGAAAGAGAGGCTTGGCCGATTATTGCTTGCGGCCCTGCCTTCGGTTCGCACAATGGGGGCATGTTCAGTGCCTACAGCTCACACACGGTCGACCTCGGTCCGGTTCGCCTGCACCTGCGTTCGGGCGGCAGCGGTCCGGTGCTGCTGCTGTTGCACGGTCATCCGCAGAGCCATGTGATGTGGCACCGGGTCGCCGACACCCTGGCACGGCACTTCACCGTCGTCGCGATGGACCTGCCCGGCTATGGCGACTCCTCGCGGCCACCGGCCGACGAGGCGCACGAGAACCACAGCAAGCGCCGCATGGCCGCGCAGGTCCACGCGGCCATGTGCCGCCTCGGCTGGCCGCGCTATGACGTCTGCGCGCATGATCGGGGTGCCCGCGTCGCGCACCGGCTCGCGATGGACACGCCCGATGCGGTGCGCCGGCTGATGTTGCTCGACATCGCGCCCACCTTGGCGATGTACGAGGGCACCGGCGAGGACTTCGCGCGGTCCTACTGGCACTGGTTTTTTCTGGTCCAGCCGGCCCCGCTGCCGGAGCGGCTGATCGAGGCCGACCCGGTGTTCTACCTGCGCAGCGTGATCGGCCGCCGACACGCGGGGCTGGCGGCGTTCGATGCGGTGGCCCTGGCCGAGTACGAGCGCTGCATCGCCGTGCCGGGCTCCGCGACCTCGATCTGCGAAGACTACCGTGCTTCGGCGGCCATCGACCTGGTGCATGACCGCGAGGACGTCGCGCAGGGCCGGCGCCTGGAACAGCCGCTGCGCGTGCTGTGGGGGGCGCAGGGTGTGGTGGCGCGCTGCTTCGACGTGATGTCACTGTGGCGGGAGAGGGCCGCGATGGTGAGCGGCCGCTCCCTCGATGGCGGCCACTACATCGCCGAGGAGCAGCCGGACGCGCTGGTCAAAGAGATGCTCGAGTTTTTTGTTCAAGGAGTGAAATGATGACCACGGCAAGCAAGAGCACCTTGCGCATCGCCGCCATCGCGGGCGATGGCATCGGCAAGGAAGTGATGCCCGAGGGCCTGCGCGTGCTCGACGCCGTGTCGCGGCGCTTCGGCATCAAGCTGGAGGTCGACGAGTTCGAGTTCTCCAGCTGGGACTACTACGAGCGGCACGGCCGCATGCTGCCCGAGGATTGGAAGGAGCAGATCGGCGGCCACGACGCGATCTTCTTCGGTGCGGTCGGCTGGCCCGAGAAGATCCCCGACCATGTCTCGCTGTGGGGCTCGCTGTTGAAGTTCCGGCGCGAGTTCGACCAATACGTCAACCTGCGACCGGCGCGCCTGATGCCCGGCGTGCGCTCGCCGCTGGTGCGGCGCGACGGCAGCCCGCGCCGGCCCGGCGAGATCGACATGATGATCGTGCGCGAGAACACCGAGGGTGAGTACTCCAGCGTCGGCGGCCGCATGTTCGAAGGCACCGAGCGCGAGGTGGTGATCCAGGACACGGTGATGACCCGCACCGGTGTCGACCGGGTGCTGAAGTTCGCCTTCGAGTTGGCGCAGTCGCGCCCCAGGAAGCACCTGACCTCGGCCACCAAGTCCAACGGCATTTCGATCACCATGCCCTATTGGGATGAACGGGTCGAGGCAGCGGCGCGGGGATATCCCGAGGTGAAAGTCGACAAGTTCCATATCGACATCCTGACGGCCCACTTCGTGCAGAGACCCGAGTTTTTCGACGTGGTGGTGGCGAGCAACCTGTTCGGCGACATCCTCAGCGACCTGGGCCCGGCCTGCACCGGCACCATCGGCATCGCGCCCTCTGCCAACCTCAACCCGGACCGGCGGTTCCCCTCGCTGTTCGAACCGGTGCACGGCTCGGCACCGGACATCGCCGGCCGCGGCATCGCCAACCCCATCGGCCAGATCTGGTCAGGCGCGCTGATGCTCGACTTCCTGGGCCATCGCGAAGCGCACGATGCCGTGCTGCAGGCGGTCGAAACCGTGCTCGATCCCACGAACGGGGGCCCCCGGACCCCTGATCTGGGCGGCGCCGCGTGTACCCGGGACATGGGACAAGCCATCGTCGACGCCTTGCGCTGATCCCAGTGCCGGCGCGGCCTGACAGGGCGTTGTCAAGCGTGGAAGCACGCGGGATCCTTCACTCTTTAACCTCCCCAAATGCGCATAGAATCCGCAACCGCGCTTGACACTGAGTAGGGCGGTGGCTGTAATTGGTCGCGCAGTAGACGATACACACGGGCGCGCGACCTGTTGCTCATGCGCGTTTCATCCGGCCATGCCGAGATTCAACTGAGACACCTTTGAGAGGGGGTACTTTGTGAACAAGACCGAGCTGATCGAGCACATCGCCAAGCAGGCCGACATTTCCAAGGCGGCCGCGACGCGCGCCGTGGAGGCCATGATCGGCGGCGTGAAGACCACGCTGAAAAAAGGCGGGACCGTCTCGCTGGTGGGTTTCGGCACCTTTGCCGTGGGCAAGCGTGCGGCGCGCAGCGGCCGCAACCCGCGCACGGGCGCCACCATCAAGATCAAGGCAGCGAAGGTGCCGAAGTTCCGTCCCGGCAAAGCTCTCAAAGACGCACTAAACTGATGTTTTCTCGCCGCGGTCCGCGGCGCGTTTCCCGGGTGCTTAGCTCAGTTGGTAGAGCGGCGCCCTTACAAGGCGTAGGTCGGGGGTTCGAACCCCTCAGCACCCACCACCGGGAAGCGGCAGCGGACACAAGCGGTATCCCGGGGAGTGGTAGTTCAGTTGGTTAGAATACCGGCCTGTCACGCCGGGGGTCGCGGGTTCGAGTCCCGTCCACTCCGCCAAGCGCCCTGGTGGCTTCCCGCCGCGGCGATGGCAACACGATGAAGGCGAACCTCGGTTCGCCTTTTTTGCATTCATTCTTCTCTCTCAGGCCGTGGGCGGCGAGTTGCCGGTCTGACGTGAAGCGCGAGGTATCGATCTTGGCTCCGCGCCCCGGCGCGGTTCACCGTCGACTTTGAGTCCGAGGTTCCTTCGATGTTTGAATTCGTCCGCAACAACACGCGTGTCCTGTTCTTCCTGCTGTTGTTGCTGATCATTCCCGCCTTCGTCGTGGTGCAGGGCTACAACCAGTTCGCCGAGCGCGCGGAGACCGTCGCCAAGGTGGCCGGCCAGGAGATCACGGCGCCCCAGCTCGATGCCGCGCACCGCCAGCAGGTCGAGCGGGCCCGCGCGCAGATGCCCGGCATCGACAGTGCGATGCTCGACACGCCGGAGATGCGCCGCCAGACGCTGGAGGGCATGGTGCGCGAGCGCGTGATGCTGGCCGCCGCGGACAAGCAGCACCTGGTCACGACCGACGAGCGCCTGCAGCGCCTTTTCGTCACCGATCCCCAACTGGCCTTCCTGCGCAACCCCGACGGGACGCTGAACAAGGACATGCTGGCCGCCCAGGGCATGAGCGCGCAGATGTTCGTGCAGCGGCTGCGGCAGGACATCTCGATGCGCCAGGTCATGCAGGGCGTGAGCGACAGCGCGTTGTCCACCCCGGCGGTCACCGACATCGCGCTCGACGCCTTCCTGCAGCAGCGCGACATCCAGGTGGCCCGCTTCGACGCCAAGGACTTCATCGCGAAGGTCAATCCGAGCGAGGCCGAGCTGAACGCCTATTACAAGGACCCGGCCAACGCGGCGCAATTCCAGTCGCCTGAGCGCGTGAAGATCGAATACGTGGTGCTCGACCTGGAGGCGATGAAGAAGGATGTCACCGTGAGCGAAGAGGATCTGCGCAAGCACTACAAAGAGAACGAAAAGCGCTACACCACGCCGGAGGAGCGCCGCGCCAGCCACATCCTCGTGAAGGCCGACAAGAGCGCCCCGGCAGCGCAGCGTGCGGCCGCGAAGGCCAAGGCCGAGAAGCTGCTGGCCGAAGTGAAGGCCAAGCCCGAGAGCTTCGCCGAGGTGGCGAAAAAGAACTCCGACGACCCCGGCTCCGCAGTCAACGGCGGCGACCTTGAGTTCTTCGGCCGCGGCAATATGGTCAAGCCCTTCGATGACGCCGCGTTTGCGCTGAAGAAGGGCGAGATCAGCCCGGTGGTCGAGAGCGACTTCGGCTTCCACATCATCCTGCTGACCGACAGCCGCGGCGGTGCGACCAAGCCTTTCGAGGAGGTGCGCGCGGAGCTCGAGAACGAGGTGCGCACCCAGCTCGCGCAGCTGCGCTACAGCGAGGCCTCGCTGCAGTTCGGCAACGTGGTCTACGAGCAGGCCGACAGCCTCAAGCCGGTGGCCGAGCAGCTGAAGCTGCCACTGCAGACCGCCGAGAACGTCACTCGCACGCCGGCTCCCGGTGCGCAAGGTGCGCTGGCCAATCCCAAGTTGCTGGCGGCGGTTTTCAACGACGAGTCGCTGCGCTCCAAGCGCAACACCGACGCCGTCGAGATCGGGCCGAATCAGGTGGCCGCGGCCCGCGTCATCGAGCATGTGCCGGCTCGCGTGCGCCCCTTTGAGGAAGTGAAGGCGCAGGTGCGCGAGCGTGTGGTGGCTCGCCAGGCTGCGGAGCTGGCCAGGAAGGAAGGCGAGGCCAAGCTGGCCGCCTGGCAGAAGGCCCCCGACAGCGCCACGCTGCCGGCGGCGGTGAAAGTGTCCCGCCTGCAGCCCGGCGAGGTGAGCCGCCCGGTGGTCGAGGCCGCGCTGAAGGCCAAGGCCGACAAGCTGCCGGCGTTCACCGGGGTTGACCTGGGCACGCAGGGTTATGCGGTGGTCCGCATCAATGCCGTGAGCGGCCGCGCCAGCGTGCCGGGCGTCGAGCAACTGCCGCAGCAGTACACTCAAGCCTGGGGTGCTGCCGAGAGCGAGGCGTATTACGAAGCGCTGAAGAACCGCTTCAAGACCAAGATCACCTACTCGCCGAAGCCGGCCGCCGCCGAGTGATCGGCTGCGGGGCCGACCCGGGCGGTCCCGAACATCGACGAAATCTCTTGCACAGGTTCTCCGAGATGTGGCTATAATTTCGGATTCTCTGGTGGCTGTAGCTCAGTTGGTAGAGTCCAGGATTGTGATTCCTGTTGTCGTGGGTTCGAGTCCCATCAGCCACCCCAAGATTCAAGAGGCCCTCCGCGTGAGGGCCTCTTTGTTTTGCGCGTGCTATTTCGGGCGGTAAGAAGCGGAGTCGACGGGCTCCGAGTCAGCATCCGGTGACTTTGCGGCCCTCGAGATCGCCATCCTCATCCACGGCGGGTCTTCACGGCCTGCGCCAGGCCGTGCAGCACCGCCTCGGTCTGGCTCCAACCGATGCAGGCGTCAGTGATCGAGACGCCGCGTTGCAGCGGCAGACCCGGCTTCAGGTCCTGCCGCCCTTCCTCGAGGTGGCTCTCGATCATCAGCCCTGCGATGCGGCGCTCGCCGGCGGCGAGGCGGCGCGCGATGTCGGCCGCGACATCGATCTGGCGCCGGTGCTGCTTGGCCGAGTTGGCGTGCGAGCAGTCCACCATCAGCGTCTCGCGCAGCCCCGCCTTGGCCAGCGCGGCGCAGGCAGCGTCGATACTGGCCTCGTCGTAGTTCGGTCCCTTGGAGCCGCCCCGCAGGATGACGTGGCAGTCGTCGTTGCCGCGGGTCTCGAAGATCGCCGCTTGGCCCATCTTGGTCATGCCCATGAATGCATGGCTGGCGCGCGCCGCCTGCAGCGCGTCCACGGCGACCTGCACGCCGCCATCGGTGCCGTTCTTGAAGCCCACCGGGCAGCTGAGGCCCGAGGCCAGCTGACGGTGGCTCTGGCTCTCGGTGGTGCGCGCGCCGATCGCACCCCAGCTCACCAGGTCAGCGATGTACTGCGGGCTCAACAGGTCCAGGAACTCGGTGCCACAGGGCAGGCCCAGCGCGCTGATCTCCAGGAGCAGCTCACGCGCGCGGCGCAGCCCTTCGTTGATGTGGAAGCTGCCATCCAGGCGCGGGTCGTTGATGTAGCCCTTCCAGCCCACCGTGGTTCGCGGCTTCTCGAAATACACACGCATCACCAGCAGCAGCTCGCCGCGCAGTTCGGCGTCGAGCGCCTTGAGGCGCCGCGCGTACTCGATGGCCTGATCGTGGTCGTGAATCGAGCAGGGGCCCACCACCACCAGCAGCCGGTCGTCGCGGCCGCGCAGCACCTGCGCGATGCGCGTGCGCGCCGCCTCCACCAGCGTCTGCACGGCCTCCGGGATCGGCACTTCGTCGAGCAGCAGCGCGGGTGAGATGAGCGGCCGCACGGCGCGGATGCGCACGTCGTCGAGGCGGGTGAGGTCCTGCGTGCTGTCGGCGTTGCCAGCCTCTTGGTCGTGCAGGGGGTCGTCGATGCGGGTCATGGCGTGCGTCCTGTAGGGATCCTGTCCTGGCCCGGCAGAACTCTCATGAGCCTGCCGCCGGACCGGATTTCGGGGCTCGGGGAGCCGGTCAGGACGAGATGCTATCAGCGCGGGACATGGCGCCCTGCGGCGCGATTCGGCGGGCGAGCATCGTACCGCGCAGGCCCACCACAATGACCGTTCGGATGTTGCCCCGCTGCCAGGCGGTGATCCGTGCGGCACACTGCGCAGCCCGGCAACTGCGACAAGAGAAAACCCATATGGCCATCAAGCGCATCAAGAAGGAACAGGTCGACGCTGGCAAGAAAGAGCTGCCCCGAAAGCTGGCCTACCTGCAAGAAGAGAAGATCGACTACGAGGCGGTCACCCACAACGAGGACACCGACGAGTGGAGCGTTGAAATGTCCTCGGTGGCCTTCCGTGCCCTCGCGCGCAAGCGGGCTGAGCTCAAGGAGCTGAAAGCCGAGCAGAGAGACCTGGTGCGCCAGGCAGCGCTGGTGCCGGAGCTGCAGAAAGACCGGGAACAGCTCGCCGCCCTTCGTGAACAAAGCGAAGCGACCCAGAGCGAGCTGCGCAAGGCCTTGCGCAGGATCAAGCTGCTGGAGAAGGCGCTGGGTATCGAAGCCGGCGCCAAGCCGGGTGCGGCCATTCCGGTGGCCGGCGAGGTGCAAGGCCAGACGGTTCCGCTGGCCGCGACAGCCGCCGTCGACAACGGCAAGGGCAAGCGCGCGCCCAAGGTGTCGACGGCCAAGGTGGCCCAGCAGGCCGCCACGGCGGACCCGGGCGACGATGCCGGCCTTGCCACGGATGCCATGGCGGAGGCCCTGCCGGCGGTGTGACCGGTCCATTCGCGGCGGTTCTCGCCTGGACCGCTTCCTCGGCCTCGCGAAACGGGAGGGACTGCAGTTCTCAACGAGAGCGCCGTGGCTGGGGCCAGCGCCCCGCCAGATACAGGTCCAACTGCCGTGCGAAGGCCTGACGGTCGGCCGCCGACAACGCGCTCGGTCCTCCGGTGTCGATGCCGCTGCTGCGCAGACTGTCCATCAAGTCACGCATGCGCAGGCGCTCGTCAATCGTGTCGGGGCTGAACGGTTCTCCGCGCGGCGAGACGGCGTGGGCATCGCGCGCCAGCACCAATGCGGCCAGCCCGATGTCTTGCGTCACGACGAGATCGCCGGGGGCCACCTGTCGCGCGATCTCGTCATCGGCGACATCGAAACCCCGCGCCACCCGGAGCGTGCGGATGTAGGGCGACGGCGGCACATACAGGTCCCGGTTGGCGACCAGCGTCATCAGCAGCTGCGAGCGCACGGCCGCGCGAAACAGGATGTCCTTGATGACCTTCGGGCAGGCGTCGGCATCGACCCAGAGGCGGCGGGAGGGCCGGTCGCTCATCGCTGAACGCCGAAGGTGCCGCGTACCGTGCGACGGGCTGGACCGGCCCCGGCGACATGGCCGGGCGACGGTCTCCTCATCCGCACCTGCGCGGTCTTGCAATCCCCGGAAGTGGACATTCGAGATTCCTAGGTGGCAGCATTTCCGGTCTCCGCGCGAGCGGTCGACAGGTAGACAGGTGCCAGTATGCCGGGTCCCGCTTTCAGAGCCGGTGCAGGTTCGCAAACCTGCCCGGTGCTTCGCGTCACACGACTCCGCGGGGTTCCGACGGGGTAGTCTGGACTGCCTTCAATCCTCGGAGGCACATCGTCATGGATCCTTCTCGTCTCGGACGCGGCTCTCCCTATGGCTCGAGCTACGGCTACTCGTCGAGCGCCCCGGCCAGCACCTACCACCGCGACTACCACCGGCCCCGCCCTGCAAACCAGCCCGGCCCGCTGAACGCGCTGCCGCCTTCCCACGCGAGCGGGCACGGCGGCAGCTTGCGCCTGGCCCAGCTCCCGGGCAGCGCCAGCATCCCGCCGGAACTCCAGCAGCATTCCCAGCATGCCTTCATGCACCAGCCCGCCGGCCTGCCGCCGCCGACGGGTCCCAATCCGCACACCGCGCCCTATGGGCAGGGGCTGATGCAGTACCCAGCCGATCGGCACGCGATCCAGGCGGCGCACCAGCAACTGCAGTCCAATGGCTACCAGTTCGCCGGCTACCACGGGACCAACCAGGCGTCGATGGAATCCATCTACCACCGCGGCCTGGACGCCTCGCGTACCGGGTCGGCCAGCGGCACCGAGAAGGGCAGCGGGTTCTACGCCTCGCACCAGCCGGGTTACGCGGAAGACTGGTCCGACATGGCGACCCAGACCGGAGAAGATCCCAAGCCCCCCTACTACGAAGCGCCGCGCTATCAAGGCAGCCGGGGCCAACCGGCGGTGGGTCGGGTGTACGTCCAGGGCATGGACACGATGCAGCCGGGCCGCGACCTCGCCTGGGGCGTCCAGCCGTCGGCCGGAGACCCGAACCACGACAAGGCGCTCCGGGCGCACCATAGCAGCTCACCTCCGCATGCGGAACTGGAGGTCGTCATTGCGCCGCACGCCTACCACAACGTGGCGGTGATCCCCTCGGGCGGATCGGAGTGGGACCAGGCCCATCTGCGCGGGTCCCGGGCGAACTGGCCCTCACACGAGGCGCCGCCCGACTACGGGCGGCGGTGATCACACGGGCGGGAGGTCCCGAACGCCGCGCTTCGGCGCGGCCCGCCCTCTCGACGTCCTTGTCGGGCGAGCAGCGCCGTGATCTCTTGGCGGCTGGTGAAACGGTGCCCAACGGCCGAGTCTCCAGCGCTCTTCCCATTCAGCACACTGGCCGAGCTTGCCGCACATCAAAGCCCGGCCGCACCCCCATGCGGTGGAGGCTCTGCACCTGACTTCTTGATGCCGATCAAGGCTGCATGCGCATGCTTGAGGATCATCGGCGCATGAAACGAACGCACTGGCCCCTGGCCTCCAAGCTGCTGGGCATCGGCCTCGCCTTCCTGCTGCTGGCGCTGCTGTCCATCGCGATGACCTTGTGGGTGTCCTGGCAGCTGGAGGGGGGAGCCGCTGCCGTGAACGAAGCCGGCCGGCTGCGCATGCAGACCTATCGCATGGCACTGCAGGCGCAGCCCGGCGCCAGCGACGCCGAGCGGCGCCGCACCGTCGAGGCGATGGAGGCTGGCCTGGAGCGATTGCGCGTCGGCGACCCGTCGCGGCCGCTGTTCGTGCCCTGGAACGCCCACACCCGCCTGCAGTTCGCCGACCTGCAAGCCCGTTGGCCGGGGCTGCGCGAGCCCTGGCAAAGGCGGGCGTCGCCGGCGCCCCTGGAGCAGGTGGATGCCTTCGTGGCCCGCGTCGACGCATTTGTCGCCAGCATCGAGCAGCAGTTGTCCGACTGGACGGCGGTCCTGCGCGGATTCCAGTTCGCGATGGTGCTGCTGGCGATCGCGAGCACGGTGGTGCTGATGTACACCGGCCACCTGTTCGTGCTGGAGCCCCTGCAGCGCCTGCGCAAAGGCTTGGCGCAGGTGGCCGACGGCAACTTCGCGGCCCGGGTGGAGAAGACCTCCGATGACGAGTTCGGCCAGCTGGCGCAAGGCTTCAACACCATGGCCGCGCACCTGCAGGCGCTGTACGGCCAGCTCGAAGCCAAGGTCGCCGAAAAGACCGAGAGCCTGGAGACCAAGCGCCAGCGCCTGGCGGCGCTGTACGAGGTGAGCGCCTTCATCGCCAAGGCGGAATCGCTGCCGGCGCTGGCGCAGGGCTTCGCGCCGCTGATGCGCCGCATCGCACAAGCCGACGCCATCGCGGTGCGCTGGTCCGACGAAGGCAACGAGCGCTACCTGATGCTGGCCTCGGACGGCTTGCCGGCCGCGCTGAGCGCCCAGGAGCAGTGCCTGCAGGCGGGCCACTGCCATTGCGGCCAGCCGGTGCAGCAACCGCGCATGCGTGTCATCCCGATCAACTCCAGCGAGCCGCCCGCGGGCGGCCGCTGCTCGCAGCTGGGCTACCGCATGCTGCTGACCCTGCCGGTCGCGCTGCACCAGCGTGTGTTCGGCGAGATCGACCTGTTTTATGCCGAGCCTCGCGAGGTGGGTGAGGAAGAGCGTGCGCAGTACGAGACGCTGGCCAGCCATCTGGCCGGCGGCATGGAAAGCCTGCGTGCGGCGGCGCTCGACAAGGAGGCCGCGGTGGCGCAGGAGCGCACACTGCTGGCGCAGGAGCTGCACGATTCGATCGCCCAGTCGCTGGTTTTCCTGAAGATCCAGGTCGCCTTGCTGCGCCAGGCGATGAAACGCAGCGACGACGGCGCGATGCAGCGCAGCGTCGACGAGCTGGATGCCGGTGTGCGCGAGTGTTATGGCGACGTGCGCGAGTTGCTGCTGCACTTCCGCACGCGCACCAACGACGAGGACATTGCCACCGCGCTGCGGGCGACCTTGCAGAAGTTCGAGCACCAGAGCGGCTTGAACACCGAGTTGCAGATGCACGGGCATGGCGTGCCGCTGCCCGCCGATGTGCAGATCCAGGTGCTGCATGTGCTGCAGGAAGCGCTGTCCAACATTCGCAAGCACGCGCAGGCGAGCCACGTGGTGCTGACCGTGGAGCCGTCACCGGTGTGGCGTTTTCAGGTGAAGGACGACGGCTGCGGCTTCGATCCGCAGGCCCGGCAGGCCGAGACCCATGTCGGCCTGCGCATCATGCGGGAGCGGGCGGCGCGCGTGGGCGCCGCGGTGGAGCTGGCGTCGACGCCGGGGCAGGGGACCTGCGTGACGCTGACCTTGAAACATCAACCAGACGAGGCGGCCGCCGCCGGAACAAGCACATGACTCACGACCCGCCCATCCGCCTGCTGGTGGTCGACGACCACACCTTGTTCCGGCGCGGCCTGATCGCCTTGCTGAGCCAGTACGCCGACTTCCAGGTCGTGGGCGAAGCGGCTGACGCCGGCGAGGCGCAGCGGCGGGCGCTGGCGCTGCAGCCCCAGGTGATCCTGCTCGACAACCACCTGTCCGGCGTGTCGGGGATCGCGGCCTTGCCGGCGTTGAGGGAAGCGGCACCGGCCACCCACATCCTGATGCTCACCGTGAGCGAAGACGAGAAGGATCTCGGCAATGCGCTCAAGGGGGGCGCACGCGGCTATGTGCTGAAGACGGTGGACGGTGACGAACTGGCAGACGCGATCCGGCGTACCGCGCGCGGCGAGGCGGTGGTCAGCGCTGACATGACGGGCAAGCTGGTGAGCGCATTCAAGGCGATGAGCGACCCGGTGCCCGCCGCGGCGGCACCGTCCGGCGACCTGCTGGACAGCCTGTCGCCGCGCGAGCAGGAGATCCTGCGCTTCATCGCCCAGGGGGCCAGCAACAAGGCCATCGCCCGCTCGCTGGACATCGCCGAGACCACGGTCAAGATCCACGTGCAGCACATCCTGCGCAAGCTCAAGCTCAGCTCCCGGGTGCAGGCGGCGGTGGTATTGGCCGGGCGTTCCGGCGTCTGAAAGGCCCGGTCCGGGGCTCTTCAAGTAAGCTTGAACGGCGGGCGGTGACGACAGTGCCGAGGTCGCTGTCCGCCTGGTCGCGATGTTCACAAATGGTCGTTACCAGGTCGCGCAAGAACAAGGGAGTCTGCTCGACCTCCCGCACGACCACAAAGCGGTTCCGTACCGCCCAGGCGTCCGAGAGTGGAACCACCGCAATCCGCATGTGGCTGGCATAGCGACGTGCGGCCGATTCGGGCGCAATCCCCAAGCCAACATCCGCCTCCGCCATCAAGCACACGGCCTCGAAGCTGTCGACTTGAATCCTCGGGCGCAGTGGTGGCTGTCCCATGGCTCCACCGCGAGCGGGTGCGTCACATGCCACCTTTATCCGTACGGCCCGTTCCCGGCCGGCGATGGCAGGACGGTGATGTTCGGGCTGCAGAACGAGCGTGAGTGGCAGGCGTTCTGCCATGTGGTGCTCGAGAACCCGTCCTTGGGGGACGATCCTCGTTTCGCGTGCAACGCGCTGCGCAACGCGCACCGCAGCGAGTTGCGTCACCTCATCGTCGAGTGTTTTGCATCGCTCAGCAGCAGCGAGGTGCGCGAGCGCCTGGATCGCGCGCAGCTCGCCAGCGCGGACGCTAACGAGCTGCGCGACGTGTGGCGGCATCCGCAGCTGGCGGCGCGCCGGCGGTGAACAGAGGTGGAATCGCCCGTCGGTGCCCTGCCTGCACTCAAGCCGCCGGGCCTGAACGACCGGTTGGAGTATCGGATGGACCCGATCCCGGCGCTCGGCGAGCACAACAGGTCCATCTTCCGAGAGCTGGGGCTGGACGAGGCAGACGTCGGCGACGGTCCCTATGCGGGTGGTTTTCGCGAGGACATGGTGCCATGACACTGTTGACTTGCCCAGGACGGCACGACGGGCCGCGACGACGTCGTTGCCCCGACGCAATGCTTTAGATGTTCCACATCTGATTGCCGCTCTTGTGCATGGTTGCCCTCGCTTTCAAGGCTTCGAGGTGACTCCACGGTGGACCGCCGCAAGGGTTCGCTTCGTGGTGCCGCATCTGATGGAGGTGTGATGGCGGCATGCTCGCCTGCAGAGGCCTTCGTACACACAAACAAATTTTGCTCAAGTTCATGCCCGTTTGGCCGATGTCCCAAAGACCTTCCTGACAGAGGCCCGGCTTGCCTGGCCCTCCGATCACGCCTGCGCGCGGCGCGCGGCGGGTCGGCGGCGCCATGCCATCTGGACCGGCAGACCCATGTTGATCAAGAACCTGAGCATCAAAACCCGGCTTATCTTTGTGCTGTCTTTCCTTGCCGTGCAATTGGCCGTCGGCGCCCTCATTGGCATCTTCAGCCTGCGCGAGGCCAACCAGTCGATGGCGACGATGTACGACGACCGCCTCGTCGCGTTGGGGCAGTTGGACCGCGTGATTCGATTGTTGAACCTCAACCAGACGCTGCTGGCGCAAGCCCTGGTGCTGCCGCCCGACCGGGTGGCGACACATCTGCGCGCGGTTGACGAGAACGCGGCCCAGATCGACCAGGTGTGGAAGCAATATCTCACCACCTATCTGACGCCGGAGGAAAAGGCGCTGGCGGGCGAACTCGACCAGGCGCGCCAGAAGATGCTGCACGACGGCCTGCGGCCGACCTTGGCCGCGCTGCGAGGCGGCGACGTGTCCAAGGCGACCGAACTGCTGATCGGGCCGGTCACGGCACTCTTCATTCCCACCCGTGAAGCGGGTGACAAGCTCATCAGCCTGCAACTGAACGAGTCGGCGGCGCTACGCGCCGCGGCCCAGGCGCGCTACGAACTGGTGCGCAACTGGTGCACCTTAGGGGTCCTGTTTGGGCTGCTGGTGGCAGCCTGTGTCGGCGTCTGGCTGGTGCGCTCCATCGTCGGCCCGCTCTCGACCGCGGTGCGCCTCACCGAGCGCGTTGCCGAGGGTGACCTGACACAGCGCATCGAAACGACCGCCGGCGACGAGACCGGGCAGTTGCTCAAGGGCCTGCAACGCATGAACGAGGGGCTGGTGAGCATCGTGTCACGGGTGCGCAACAGTTCCGATTCCATCGCGACGGGTTCGACGCAGATCGCGAGCGGGAACCAGGACTTGAGCCAACGCACCGAGGAGCAAGCCAGCAATCTCCAGCAGACCGCCGCGTCGATGGAGCAACTGACGGCGACGGTCAAGCAGAACGCTGACACGGCGCGTGCAGCGACGCAGTTGGCCCACGGTGCGTCGGCGGCAGCGGCAGAAGGCGGGCGCGTGGTCGGGCAGGTGGTATCGACGATGAACGACATCACGCAGGCGTCGCGAAAGATCGCCGACATCATCGGCGTGATCGACGGCATCGCTTTCCAGACCAACATCCTCGCGCTCAACGCTGCCGTGGAAGCGGCGCGCGCGGGCGAGCAAGGCCGCGGGTTTGCCGTCGTGGCAGCCGAAGTGCGCAGCCTTGCTCAGCGCTCGGCCCAGGCCGCGAAGGAAATCAAGGTGCTGATCGGCGACAGCGTCACGAAGGTGGAAAGCGGTTCGGCCCTGGTCAACGAAGCGGGCGAGTCGATCACCGACATCGTGCGGCAGGTGAGCCGGGTGCGTGACCTGATCGAGGAGATCAGCTCGGCCACGGCGGAGCAGAGCAGCGGCATCGGCCAAGTGGGCGACGCGGTGCAACAGCTGGACCAGGTCACCCAGCAAAACGCCGCACTGGTCGAAGAAAGCGCCGCGGCCGCTGCCAGCCTGAAACACCAGGCGGGCGAGCTGGCCCGGATGGTGGCGGTGTTTCGTCTCGCCTGAGCGACGGCACTGGGGGGCGTCGGATCTTTGGAGGTCAGACCGTCCGGTGGCCGAGCGGAAGAGGTGCTGGCGCTGCTCAGATGCGCGGTCGATGACACCCGCGGCCGGGAGGACAGGAAGCGTTGAGCCGGTCCCGGCGCGAGAAACACACGGCGAGGAGGCTGCGCCGTGCTACATGGATCACGCTGCTGCCTGTGCCTCGCTCACGGTCAGCTCCACCGCGTCGCCTCGATAGCTCAGCGCGGCGCTCAAGCCTGCGGCAAGAGGCGAACAGCTGTAGTCCTTGAACTCCCCGGTGAGGGCCGATGCCCGCAGCAGCGTCCACCTGCCCGGGCCGATGCCGTCCGGCAGCACCACCACCAGGGTGCCGCCCCGCAGCGAGACCGGGCCGCGCACCTCCAGCGAGGCACAGCGTCCGGCGTCGAGCACGGGGATCTCCAGCGTACAGCGGCCCAGCGTCAGCGCGCCGGAAAAGATGCCGCCCGCTCCCGCGGTCGCCAGGCGACCTGCCCAGAGCTCGAGTTGCGGCGTCGCGAGTTCGCCTGCCAGCTGCACCATTGCTTGCCCCGTCGTCTGCTGGAAACTCTCCACGCCCAGGTAGCTGCCGGGGCCGATGATGATGCTGCCGTGGTTGTCGAGCACGGGCGTATCGACCCGGGCATCGATCAGTTCGAGGCGCCCGCTGCCCTCCAGCCCCGAGGGGGAAATCTCGTATCTGCCGGCCGCCTCTCGGCCGGGCACCGGCCGGCCGCCGGTGCCGGTGAACAGCACCTCGCCGTGGTAGCGGATGCTGCGGAAGAGGCGGCTCTGCGGCGCATCGCCCGAGGCACGCGCGAACTCCAGCCGCGCCCCGCTGCCGACCTGCCAATGCGCGATCCCGTGCAGTGCACCGGTCCCGACATCCACCCGCATGCGGCCGCCGATGCTCACGCTGCCTTCGATCCAGGTCTGCGAAGCAGGGCCTCCCAACAGCACCAGCTCCGCCCCCGCGCGGACCTGCACGTCTCCGGCGTTCTCCCAGGCCGGCCCGGCCACGTCGCTGCTGTCGAAGCAAAGCCGGCCCTGTTGCACCTCCAGCCGGCCCTTGTTGCGGAATCGGCCTGTCGGCGCGAGTTTGATCTCGGTCGCACCGGGGCCTGTTTTGCAGTAGGTGCTCTGGATCTCGAGCTCGCTATGGACGGTGCAGTCGTGCCCCTCCGGGCCGGCCTCGTCGACGAGGCGGCCACCGTGGCAGATGAGCGTCTTGCTCTCGAAGGCCGCGAGCGGACGGTCCGGCGGCCAGTGGGCGTCCCTGTGGACGCGCAGTTCGATCGCGGCCGCGGGCGGCTGCCAGGAACTGTTCATGTTCGACTCTCCCTGATGATCTTGATATAGGCGCGCTTGCCGCGCTTCGCCGGCAAGCGCTGCGGCGCCGGCCGGGCCTGCATTGTCATCGGGTGAGGGGGTGGGGCCACTGTTGGGAATGACAGGGTGCGCCCGGCTGTCGCCGGGAGGCCAGCCTGGCACTCCTCACAGCTTGGCTGCGCAGCGGGCAGCCACTATGGTGCGCGCCACCAACGAGAAGGCACAAGGAAGAGGGGTTGAATGAAAAACGACATCTGGGACCGCCTGGATCCGTGGCTGGCCCGGCACGCGCAGGAACTGTGGGCGGTGATGAATCCGCCCGCCACGATGGCGCAGATCGAGGCGGCCGAGCACCGGCTCGGGCATGCGCTTCCGGCAGATGTGCGGGCCGCTTATCTGCGGCACGGCGGTACGGCGGATTCGACCCGCGAGGACGGGCCCTATTTCTTCCACTATGCCGCCTGGTGCAGCCTGGAGGCGATGGTCGAGGATTGGGAATCCCACTGCAAGCTCATCCGGACCTGCAGGGAGGATCCCGGCTACGCAGAGCTGTTCCCCGAAGAGGACGAGTCGTGGCGTGATCTGGAGGTGCGGCCGGAATGGGGCAGTCCGAACCGGATCCCGCTGGGCCGCACCAACACGGCCAACACGCTGTTCATCGACCTGCAACCCGGACCGGCCGGCGTGCGCGGGCAACTGCTGACGGACGGCGGCATGGGGGAAGCCAAGGTGGTGGCGTCCAGCCTGGGCCAGTACCTGGAGACACTCTGGGCCCGCATCGAGCAGGACCAGATCTGGTGGCATCCCGACAAGGGCTGGGTGATCGCCGCAACCGGCGCCCATCTTCTTGGGTGGAACCCTTTGTATGGCATGTGAGGGACTCAAGCCGTGCAAGGGAGGGCGTGCAAGCCGACGCTTTCTTCCCCCCCATGCGGGTGGAATGCACAAGGCCCGCAACGCCCTACACTGCGCCCGGCATGGCGGCCATGGATGTACAGGCTGGCCTGTGCAATCCCTGAGCTCCTCCGCATCTCATGGTTCCTATCACTCCTGCTATCAGACCCCTTCCGTTCATCATGCAATCCTTGAAGCGAGTTCGCGCGCTGGCCTGCGTTTTCGTCGCCTTCACGGCCGCTGGACAGGCTTTCGCTGCAAAGCCGTCGCTGCAGGATCAATTGATCGAGGAAATCACCAGCTACGACGCCAAGGCCGACCCGGCAGCCAACCTCAAGAAGATCGAGACCTTGCTGAACAAGGGCGCCAAGATGGACGTCCTGTCTCGAGAAGGTGGCTTTCATCCCTTCCAGATCGCGATCTACGCGAACCGCGCGGACGTGGTCGATCTGTTCATACGCAGGAAGTACGACGTCCAGCAGGCGTTCGACTCCAACGGCAACACACCCCTGATGTACGCGATGCTGCAGAAAAATTCACAGCCGGAATACCTGCAGAACAAGAGAAAAATCGTCGCGTCCCTGCTGGCGGCCAAGGCGAACCCGAACGTGGTCGCCGGCGGGGCCAATTCACCTTTGCACAGCGCAGGGGGCGGCATGTATCCGCCCGACCTGGTCCTGATGGAGATGCTGCTCAAGGCCGGAGCCGACCCCAACCTCGACATCGGCAACGGGATGACTGCCCTGTTCAGTGGTGCCACCGGGAGCCTGGCGGCGCTGAAGTTGCTGCTCCAGGCCGGGGCCGATCCCCATGTCGTGGCGTCGAACGGCCTGACACCGCTGCACGCGGTCTGCGAGCGGGATCTCGACGACGTCATCGGAACGACCTACCGGCCCGATCCCGAGGCTGCCGAGCGGATCAAGCTGCTGAAACATCCGGAGCGGGACCTCAATGCCATGCCGCAGCATGTCGGGATGAAAACTCCGCTGGCGCTTAACGTCCAGTACTACAACCCCGACTGTATCGGTGCGCTGATCGCTGCGGGCGCGGACGTGAATGGGATCGCCAAGCATCCGGAACCCAATGAAACGGGGACGATGACGGTGCTGGAATACGCCCGCAAGTACAAGGTCGCACGGGGGCAAGTGCTCGAAGTGCTGCAGCAGGCGGCTTCAAAAGCGAAATGACCGGCGCCGGCTCCTGCCGGAGAAAAAAAGGGCGATCAAAACGGACGCCTGGCGCACGTGCGTTGCGTCGCTGACGGCGAAATGGCCCGGCCAGGAAGATCGCCGCTCCCCCGCCGGGCGCCCAGTTCCGTGCCGTCTGCACCATCGGCTTCAACATGAAGGCCGGCCACGTCACCCTGCAGAATGGCGTGACGAAGTCAATCGCAGCACGGCTGTCGCCGTGCTGACCAGGCGGTTGCCGTGCCCTGTCATGGCGCTGGCCCGTGGCTCAAGTTGCGCTCGATGCAACGGCGCTCGATCGGACGCGGGCCACGCTCTCTGCCGCGCGGGCTCCTGAGCGCAAAGTCGCGGGCGAAGGCGAGCCGCCTGCCCATCTTGCCGCCGCGGCGCGCGCCGCGCTTTGACGCCGCGCAAGCGCGCCGCCGATCGCCGCGGCAGTAGTTCTTCTGGACAAGCCCGGGCGCCGGGCATCGTTCTTCCGCACCACGTCGCTCCGCCTTGGGAGGGATGCCCGGCCCGTGCGGCGAGCGCAATAGTGGCGACATGGAGAAGAAGAGAAGGAGATCCTCCATGTCTGTCCCCCTCACGACAGCTGCCGCCACCAGCCCGCGTGCGGCCGCGGCCGCCGACTCGCCCCAGCGCCGCAGGCAGGCGCTGTCGGTGCTGATCGTCAGCACCTGGGCCTTCACCGTGTGTTTCATGGTCTGGATGGTGTTCGGCGTGATCGGCATCCCGATCAAGAAGGCGCTCAACCTCAACGCCACCGAGTTCGGGCTGCTCACCGCCATGCCGGTGCTCACCGGCTCCCTGATCCGTGTACCCCTGGGCATCTGGACCGACCGCTTCGGCGGCCGCATCGTGATGACGGCGCTGATGGCGTCCACCGTGCCGGCCATCTGGCTGATGGGCCATGCCACCGCCTACTGGCACTTCCTGGTCATCGGCCTGTTCGTCGGCCTGGCTGGCGGCTCGTTCTCGGTCGGCACGCCCTACGTCGCACGCTGGTTCCCGAAGAACCAGCAGGGTTTCGCGATGGGCGTGTACGGCGCGGGCAACTCCGGCGCCGCGGTCAACAAGTTCATCGCGCCGGCGCTGGTGGTGGCCTTCGGCTGGGCCATGGTGCCGCAGGTGTATGCGGCGGTGATGCTGGGGACCGTGGTGCTGTTCTGGATGTTCAGCCACTCCGATCCCGCCCACCGGGTGCCGGGCACCGTCACCTTCACCCAGCAGCTGAAGGCCCTGAAGGATCCGAAGGTGCTGAAGTACTGCCAGTACTACAGCATCGTGTTCGGCGGCTACGTCGCGCTGAGCCTGTGGATGGTGCAGTACTACGTGGGCGAGTACGGCCTCGACATCCGGGTCGCCGCGCTGCTGGCGGCCTGCTTTTCGCTGCCCGGAGGCGTGCTGCGGGCCGTGGGCGGCTGGCTTTCCGACAAGTACGGTGCCCACAGCGTCACCTGGTGGGTGATGTGGGTGAGCTGGGTCTGCCTGTTCCTGCTGAGCTATCCGCAGACCGAGTTCACGGTGCTCACCGTCAACGGCAGGCACACCTTCGAGCTGGGCCTGAACGTCTATGGCTTCACGGTGCTGATGGCGGTGCTCGGCGTGGCCTTCGCCTTCGGCAAGGCCAGCGTGTTCAAGTACATCAGCGACGAGTACCCGCACAACATCGGCGCCATCAGCGGCATGGTCGGCCTGGCCGGCGGCCTGGGCGGGTTCGTGCTGCCGATCCTGTTCGGCGCCCTGGTCGACCTGACCGGTGTGCGCTCCAGCGCCTTCATGCTGATGTACGGCGTGGTCTGGGTCTCTCTCACCTGGATGTACTTCACCGAGGTGCGGCGCACCGAGGTGATGGGCCGGCGCCTGCCTGCCTGACCCCCCCTTTACCTCGACCCATGGAGAACCTGATGGCTTCTTCCTCCCTGATCGCGCACTGGAACCCCGAAGACCGCGGTTTCTGGCGCACCCGCGGCGCGTCCATCGCGCAACGCAACCTGTGGATCTCGATCCCCGCGCTGACCCTGGCCTTCGCGATCTGGATGGTGTGGTCGGTGGTGGTGGTGAACCTGCCCTCGGTGGGCTTCCGGTTCTCCACCAACCAGCTGTTCTGGCTGGCCTCGTTGCCGGCCCTGTGCGGCGCCACCCTGCGCATCTTCTATGCCTTCGCAGTGCCCATCTTCGGCGGACGTCGCTGGACGGCGATCTCCACCGCCTCGCTGCTGCTGCCGGCCGCCGGCATCGGCATGGCGGTGCAGAACCGCGCCACGCCCTACGAGGTGTTTGTGCTGCTGGCCCTGCTGTGCGGCTTCGGCGGCGGCAACTTCGCGTCCAGCATGGCCAACATCAGCTTCTTTTTCCCGAAGGACAAGAAGGGCACGGCGCTGGGGCTGAACGCCGGCCTGGGCAACCTCGGCGTGTCCCTGGTGCAGTTCGTGGTGCCGCTGGTCATCGCCGCCGGTGCCTTCGGCGACTGGGGCGGCGAAGGCCAGAGTTTCATGAAGGCCGGCAAGGCCACCACGATCTGGCTGCAGAACGCCGGGTATGTGTGGATCCCGTTCATCGTGCTGTCCTCGCTGGCCGCCTGGTTCTGGATGAACGACCTGGCCGAGGCCAAGGCCTCCTTCGCCGACCAGGCCGTGATCTTCAAGCGCAAGCACAACTGGCTGATGTGCTGGCTTTACCTGGGCACCTTCGGCAGCTTCATCGGCTATTCAGCAGGTTTTCCGCTGCTGATCAAGAGCCAGTTCCCCGGCGTGAACGCGCTGCAGTACGCCTGGCTCGGCCCGCTGGTCGGCGCGCTGGCGCGCCCGCTGGGCGGCTGGCTGGCCGACAAGGTGGGCGGCGCGCGCGTCACCTTCTGGAACTTCATCGCGATGGCCCTCGGTGTGGTGGCGGTGCTGCAGTTCCTGCCGCAGGGCGGGCAGGGTGGCAGCTTCCCGGCCTTCCTGGCCTCCTTCCTGGTGCTGTTCACGGCCTCGGGCATCGGCAATGGATCGACCTTCCGCATGATCCCGGTGATCTTCCTGACGGAGCGCCAGCGTGCCGCGGCGGGCCAGCCGAAGGCGCTGCAGGACCAGGCCGTCAAGGATGCCAACAAGGAAGCGGCCGCCGTGCTCGGCTTCAGCTCCGCGGTGGGCGCGTACGGCGGATTCTTTATCCCCAAGGCCTACGGCACCTCGGTGTCGATGACCGGCTCGATGGACGCGGCGCTGTACTTCTTCATCGGGTTCTACCTCACCTGCGTGATCGTCACCTGGTGGACCTACAGCCGCAAGAACGCGGAGATGCCGTGCTGAGGGCGCTGCCTGCGCCGGTCCGGCGTACGGACGTCCGCCTCTCAAGCTGCTCGCACATTCGGAGTTTTCGATGAGTCACTTTCTGGACCGCCTCACGTTTTTCGCCCAGCCCAGGGAGAGCTTCTCCAACGGCCATGGCGTGACCACCGGCGAAGACCGCAGCTGGGAGGACGCCTACCGGCAACGCTGGCAGCACGACAAGATCGTGCGCTCGACGCATGGCGTCAATTGCACGGGCTCCTGCTCCTGGAAGATCTACGTCAAGGGCGGCATCGTCACCTGGGAGACCCAGCAGACCGACTACCCCCGGACACGCTGGGACCTGCCCAACCATGAGCCGCGCGGATGCGCCCGCGGCGCCAGCTACAGCTGGTACCTCTACAGTGCCAACCGGGTGAAGTACCCGATGGTGCGCGCGCGTCTGCTCAAGCACTGGCGCGAGGCACGGGCGACGCGGCACCCGGTGGAGGCCTGGGCCGCCATCGTCAACGACCCCGCCAAGCGGGCCGACTGGCAGAAGCAGCGCGGCCTGGGCGGTTTCGTGCGGTCCAGCTGGGACGAGGTGAACGAGATCGTCGCGGCTGCCAACGTGCACACCATCAAGCAGCACGGGCCGGACCGCATCATCGGCTTCTCGCCCATCCCGGCGATGAGCATGGTGAGCTACGCCGCCGGCAGCCGCTACCTGAGCCTGATCGGTGGCGTGTGCATGAGCTTCTACGACTGGTACTGCGACCTGCCGCCGAGCAGCCCGCAAATCTGGGGCGAACAGACCGACGTGCCGGAATCGGCCGACTGGTACAACAGCACCTACCTCATCGCCTGGGGCTCCAACGTGCCGCAGACGCGCACGCCGGACGCGCACTTTTTCACCGAGGTGCGCTACAAGGGCGCCAAGACGGTGGCCGTGACGCCGGACTACGCCGAGGTGAGCAAGCTGGCCGACATCTGGCTGCACCCGAAACAAGGGACCGACGCAGCCATCGCGATGGCGATGGGCCACGTGGTGCTCAAGGAGTTCTACTTCGAAAAGCGCTCCGCCTACTTCGACGACTACGCACGCCGCTACACGGACTTGCCGCTGCTGGTGCGGCTGAAGGAGCAGGTGCTCGACGACGGCCGCAAGGTGCTGGTGCCCGACCGCTACCTGCGCGCCAGCGATTTCCACGGCCATCTCGGCCAGCAGCACCACGCCGACTGGAAAACCGTGGGCTTCGACGCGACCGGCAAGGCGGTGCTGCCCAACGGCTCCATCGGCTTCCGCTGGGGACCCGAGGGCGACCCCGACAAGGGCAAGTGGAACCTGGAGAACAAGGAGGCGCGCCACGGCAACGAGGTGCACCTGAAGCTGTCGGTGCTGGAGCGCGATGCGGGTGCGCAGGCGCACGAGATGGTGTCCGTCGGTTTCCCGTACTTCGGCGGCATCGAGTCGCCGCAGTTCACGGCCAACCAGCAAAGCGACGTGCTGGTGCGCCGCGTGCCGGCGGTGAAGCTGACGCTGGAAGAGCAGGGCGAGCCGACGCCGGTCCTGGTGGCCACCGTGTTCGACCTGCACACGGCGCACTACGGCGTCGATCGCGGCTTCGACGGCGACGACTGCCCCACGAGCCACGACGACAACCGGCCCTACACGCCGGCCTGGGCCGAGAAGATCACCGGCACGCCGCGCGACCAGATCATCACCGTGGCCCGCCAGTTCGCCGACAACGCGGACAAGACGCACGGCAAGAGCATGGTCATCATCGGCGCGGCGATGAACCACTGGTACCACTGCGACATGAACTACCGCGGCATCATCAACCTGTTGATGATGTGCGGCTGCATCGGTCAGAGCGGCGGCGGCTGGGCGCACTACGTGGGCCAGGAAAAACTGCGGCCGCAGACCGGCTGGACGGCGCTGGCCTTTGCGCTGGACTGGATCCGGCCGCCACGCCAGCAGAACTCCACCAGCTTCTTCTATGCGCATACCGACCAGTGGCGCTACGAGAAGCTGGGGGTGGATGAGGTGCTGTCCCCGCTCGCCGACAAAAACGCCTTCGGCGGCAGCATGATCGACTACAACGTGCGTGCCGAACGCATGGGCTGGCTGCCGAGCGCGCCGCAGCTCAAGGCCAACCCGCTGCAGGTGGTGAAGGACGCCGTCCGGGCCGGGCAGGGCGGCGATGTCAGGCAGTACGTTGTTGACGGACTGAAGCGCGGATCGATCGAGCTGAGCTGCGAAGACCCCGACCACCCGGCCAACTGGCCGCGCAACATGTTCGTGTGGCGCTCCAACATCCTCGGCTCCTCCGGCAAGGGGCACGAGTACTTCCTGAAGCACCTGCTGGGCACCAGTCACGGCGTGCAGGGCAAGGACCTCGGCCACGACGAAGCCAAGCCGGAGGAAGTGGTGTGGCACGACAAGGCGCCGGAAGGCAAGCTGGACCTGCTGGTCACGCTGGACTTCCGCATGAGCACCACCTGCCTGTACTCGGACATCGTGCTGCCCACCGCCACCTGGTACGAGAAGAACGATCTCAACACCAGCGACATGCACCCCTTCATCCACCCGCTCAGCGCGGCGGTGGACCCGGCCTGGCAGGCCCGCAGCGACTGGGAGATCTACAAGGGCTTCGCGAAGACCTTCAGCGAAGTCTGCGTCGGCCACCTCGGCGTGGAGAAGGACGTGGTGCTGACGCCGCTGATGCACGACACGCCCGCCGAGCTGGCGCAGCCCTTCGGCGTGCAGGACTGGAAGCGCGGCGAGATCGACCTCATCCCGGGCAAGACGGCGCCGCAGATCACGGTGGTGGAGCGCGACTACCCCCATACCTACCAGCGCTTCACCTCGCTGGGGGCCTTGATGAACAAGCTGGGCAATGGCGGCAAGGGCATAGGCTGGAACACCGACACCGAGGTGGAGCAGCTGGGCGAGTTGAACGGCCTGGTGCAGGAGCCCGGCGTCAGCCAGGGGCGCCCGAGGATAGAGACCGACATCGATGCCGCCGAGGTGGTGATGATGCTGGCGCCCGAGACCAACGGCCACGTGGCGGTGAAAGCCTGGGAGGCCCTGGGCCGCCAGACCGGCCGCGAGCATGCCCACCTGGCGCTGCACCGCGAGGACGAGAAGATCCGCTACCGCGACATCCAGGCACAGCCGCGCAAGATCATCAGCTCGCCCACCTGGAGCGGGCTGGAAAGCGAGAAGGTCAGCTACAACGCCGGCTACACCAACGTGCACGAGCTGATCCCCTGGCGCACCCTCACCGGGCGACAGCAGTTCTACCAGGACCATCCCTGGATGCGGAACTTCGGCGAGAGCTTCACCAGCTACCGGCCGCCGGTGGACTTGAAAACCATCGACGTCGTGAAGGGCCGCAAGCCCAATGGCGAGAAGGAGGTGGTGCTCAACTTCATCACGCCGCACCAGAAGTGGGGCATCCACTCCACCTACAGCGACAACCTGCTGATGCTGACGCTCAACCGCGGCGGGCCGGTGGTGTGGCTGAGCGAGGACGACGCCAGGAGGGCCGGGATCGAGGACAACGACTGGATCGAGCTCTTCAACGCCAACGGCGCGATCGCCGCCCGCGCGGTGGTGAGCCAGCGCGTGAACCCCGGCATGGTGATGATGTACCACGCGCAGGAGAAGATCATCAACACGCCGGGGTCGCAGATCACCGGCCAGCGCGGCGGCATCCACAACTCGGTGACCCGCATCGTGCTCAAGCCCACCCACATGATCGGCGGCTATGCGCAGCTGAGCTACGGCTTCAACTACTACGGAACCATCGGCACCAACCGCGACGAGTTCGTGGTGGTGCGCAAGATGAACAAGGTGGACTGGCTCGACGACGAGCCGGCCGCGGCGACCGCGGTCTGAGACAACAAGGAGTGATGCAATGAAAGTACGCGCTCAGATCGGCATGGTCCTGAACCTGGACAAGTGCATCGGCTGCCACACCTGCTCGGTGACCTGCAAGAACGTCTGGACCAGCCGGCCCGGCATGGAATACGCCTGGTTCAACAACGTCGAGACCAAGCCGGGCATCGGCTACCCCAAGGAATGGGAGAACCAGGACAAGTGGAAGGGCGGCTGGATCCGCCAGGCGGACGGCTCCATCGAGCCGCGCCAGGGCGGCAAGTGGAAGCTCCTGATGAAGATCTTCGCCAATCCGAACCTGCCGCAGATCGACGACTACTACGAACCCTTCACCTTCGACTACGACCACCTGCAGTCCGCCAAGGAAAGCAGGGCCGCGCCCACGGCGCGCCCGCGCAGCCTCATCACCGGACAGCGCATGGAAAAGATCGAGTGGGGCCCGAACTGGGAGGAGATCCTCGGCGGCGAATTTGCCAAGCGCTCGAAGGACAAGAACTTCGACGAGGTGCAGAAGGAGATCTACGGCCAGTTCGAGAACACCTTCATGATGTACCTGCCGCGGCTGTGCGAGCACTGCCTGAACCCGGCCTGCGTCGCGTCCTGCCCCTCGGGCTCGATCTACAAGCGCGAGGAAGACGGCATCGTGCTGATCGACCAGGACAAGTGCCGCGGCTGGCGCATGTGTGTCTCGGGCTGTCCCTACAAGAAGATCTACTACAACTGGGAAAGCGGCAAGGCCGAGAAGTGCATCTTCTGCTACCCGCGCATCGAGGCCGGGCAGCCGACCGTGTGCTCGGAGACCTGTGTGGGTCGTATCCGCTACCTGGGCGTGCTGCTGTATGACGCCGACCGCATCGAGGCGGCGGCGAGCGTGGAACACGACCGCGACCTGTACCCCGCGCAGCTGGGCGTGTTCCTCGATCCCAACGATCCGAAGGTGATCGAGCAGGCCCGTGTCGACGGCATTCCCGATGCCTGGATGGAGGCGGCCCGCAAGAGCCCCGTCTACAAGATGGCGGTGGAGTGGAAGGTGGCGCTGCCGCTTCACCCCGAGTACCGCACCCTGCCGATGGTCTGGTACGTGCCGCCGCTGTCGCCCATCACCGCCGCCGCGCATGCGGGGCACGTGGGCATCAACGGTGAGATCCCGGACGTCAACCAGCTGCGCATCCCGGTGAAATACCTGGCCAACCTGATGACGGCCGGCGATACCACGCCGGTGGTGCGCGCGCTGGAACGCATGCTCGCGATGCGCGCCTATCAGCGCAGCCGGCACGTGGACGGCATCGAGAACCTGCAGGCCCTGCAGCAAGTGGGCATGACGCCGGCCGAAGTGCAGGAGATGTACCAGATCATGGCCATCGCCAACTACGAGGACCGTTTTGTCATCCCGAGCAGCCATCGGGAGTACGCCGAGAACACCTTCGACATGAAGGGGGGCTGCGGCTTCTCCTTCGGCAACGGTTGCTCCGACGGGACCAGCGAGGCCAGCCTCTTCGGCGGCAGGAAGCGCCGCACCATCCCCATCCAGGCCACACTGTGAAGGAGCCCGGCCGCATGAACACCTCACTCTCGACATCGACGCCGGGCGACGCGCTGCGCGCGCTGGCGCGGCTGCTGTGTTATCCCGATGACACGCTGAGGCACCACCTGCTCGACGTGGCCGAGGTGCTGTCCACCTGCAGCGCCCTGTCGCCCGCGGCTCGGCGTGGCCTGTCCGGGCTGAGCGCACATCTGCTGCACACCGACGGGCTGGACGTGGAGGCCGAGTACGTCGACCTGTTCGACCGGGGTCGCCGCACCTCGCTGCACCTGTTCGAGCATGTGCACGGCGACTCGCGAGACCGCGGTCCGGCCATGATCGACCTGCGGCAAACCTATGCCGCGGCCGGCCTCTACCTGGCCGATGGTGAGCTGCCCGACTTCCTGCCGGTGGTGCTGGAGTTCGTCTCCACGCAGCCGCCGGAGACGGCGCGCCAGTTCCTGGCCGAGATGGCGCACATCCTCAATGCCATCCACAGCGCCTTGACGGAGCGCTGCAGCCCGTATGCCGCGGTGATCGCCGCCACCCTGGAGCTGGCCGGCGAGCCGCTGCAGGCCGTGGCCCTGCCCGCGGAGCACGACGTCGACGCCAGCTGGGCCGAGCCCGAAGCCTTCGGCGGCTGCAGCGCCGCCGGCCAGCAGGCGCCCGGCCAGCCGCAGGCCATCCACATCGTCCGCAGCCAGCGACCCGCACCCACCCCCCCGGGAGCCGCCGTATGAAAACGCTCGACACCTTCCTCTTCGGTCTCTATCCCTACATCTGCCTGACCGTCTTCCTTGTCGGCAGCCTGATCCGCTTCGATCGCGACCAGTACACCTGGAAGAGCGACTCCTCGCAGATGCTGCGCACCGGCAGCCTGCGCTGGGGCAGCAACCTGTTCCATGTTGGAGTGCTGTTCCTGTTTTTCGGGCACAGCTTCGGCATGCTCACGCCGCACTTCGTGTACGAACCCTTCATCAGCGCCGGCCACAAGCAGCTGGTCGCGATGATCTCGGGTGGCCTGTTCGGGCTGCTGGCCTTCATCGGTGTGACGCTGCTGCTGCACCGGCGCCTGTGGGACCCCCGCATCCGCGCCACCTCGAAAACCAGCGACATCGTGCTGCTGGTGTTGCTGTGGCTGCAGCTGGCGCTGGGCCTGGCGACCATCCCGCTGTCGGCCCAGCACCTCGACGGCGGCATGATGGTGAAGCTGGCCGGCTGGGCGCAGCACATCGTCAGCTTCCGCCCCGGCGCGGTCGAGCTGCTGGCGGACGCCGGCTGGGTGTTCAAGCTGCACATGGTGCTCGGCATGACGGTGTTCCTGGTGTTCCCGTTCACGCGCCTGGTGCATGTGTGGAGCGGCTTTGCCTCGGTGCTGTACGTGCTGCGGCCTTACCAGCTGGCCCGCAGCCGCCGGCTGAACCTGCCGGCCGCGCACCTGGCGCCGCGCCATCAGCCCGCCGGCGACCTGGCGCGACCTGTGCCCCATGCCGCCTCCAGCCAGACGCAGGGCACCGGCGCCACCGTGCGCACGGCCTGAAGGAGCCATGTCATGTCAACACAAGTTCTGACCCCCCTGGCCGGCGTCGCGCGTGTCGGCGGCGTGCTCCTGCACGCGCCCGAGGACCGGCTTTCCCGCGAGGAGCTGCGCCAGCGCGCCTGCACGGAGCTGCTGCGCCAGCGTGCGCAGCAGGCCGGCCTGCTCGGCTCGGACGACCCGGCGAGCCCGGACGGCGCCCTCAGTGCCGCGGCCGCCGAGGCGATCGAGCGCCTGCTCGATCGCGAGCTGCAACTGCCCGAACCCGACGAGACGGCCTGCCGCCGCCACCATGCCGCCCACAAGG
>NZ_JAPFBW010000046.1 GCF_026153205.1 Aquabacterium sp. A7-Y
GTGGTCACGTCGGCGATGTTGCGCACCTGGTCGGTCAGATTGCCGGCCATCGAGTTCACCGAGTCGGTCAGGTCCTTCCACGGTGCCCGCCACGCCCTTGACCTTGGCCTGGCCGCCGAGCTTGCCTTCGGTGCCCACCTCGCGCGCCACCCGCGTCACCTCGGCCGAGAAATTGCCGAGCTGCTCCACCATCTTGTTGATGGTCTTGGCGGTGCGGAGGAACTCGCCTTCCAGCGGCCGGCCTTCCACCTCCAGCGCCATGCTCTTGGACAGGTCGCCCTGCGCCACCGCACCGATCACGCGCGCGACCTCGCTGGTCGGGTGCACGAGGTCGTCGATCAGCGAGTTGATGCAGTCGATGGACTCGCCCCAGAAACCCTTGGCCCCGTCGAGCGAGGCGCGCTGCTTGAGCTTGCCTTCCTTGCCCACCACCTGGCGCAGCCGGGCCAGCTCCTGCGCCATCTCGGCATTGCGCTCGACCACGTCGTTGAACACCTCGGCCACCTTGCCGTGCACGCCGCTCCAGTGCAGCGGCAGCCGCGCTGTCGCGTCGCCGCGGCGCAGCGCGGTCAGCGCGGTCAACATCATGGCAAGAGGATCGGAGCCGGCTTCCACGGCCAGCTGATCAGGCGCATTCATTGCTTTTCTCCTCGGCGCGTGTAACCAGCGCCACGACGACCCGCTAAATGTCGCTGCGAGCGTCCGGGGATTTGTAACGGCCGGTCACGCCCAGCCTGTGCAACCCCAGAGTGTGCCGCACCTGTGCCGACACGCAGGGGTTCCGTCAGTCTGATGATCGCGGCTCTCTCCCGCCAGTAGGGCCTTGGACGCGGAAAACGGCGCGACGGCTGGCGCACGAGTGAGCGCCTCCTCGCAGCCCTGCGGGGCGTGCCGGGTCGTGCGGGAGAGTTGCAGAAGTTAAGGAATTCCCTTAGTTCGCCACTTCATGGCGGCGAATCGCCGGATCCCGGTCCGGGGAGAACCCGGCCGGTCGCCGGCACGTCAGCCGCGGGGAGCCGCGCAGGACTCGCGCACCACCAGCTCCATCGGGATCTCGAGCGTCTGAGGCGGCTCGTCCTGCCCGTCTCCGAGCCGCTGCAGCAGCAGCTGCGCCGCTCCCCGGCCGGCCTGCTCGAGGTTGAAGTGCACATAGGTGAGCGGCGGGTCGGCGAGTTCGAGCAAAGATGCGCTGCTGATCGCGACCACCGAGAGGTCTTGCGGCACGCGCAGGCGCGCTTCACGCAGTGCCTGCAAGGCCCCCGACAAGAGCCGGCTGCCGAGCGAGATCAGCGCCGTTGGCGGTGCCTCCAGCGCCAGCAGCGCCCGCATGTCGTCGGCGCCCGAGACCCCCGGCGCCGAGGCCAGCCGCAGCAGGCGCTCGTCCACCTCCAGGCCCAGCCGGGCATGGGCCTCGCGGTAGCCGGCCACGCGCTCGTCGGTCGGCCGCAGGCCGGGGCCGGCGGTGAACAGCGCGATGCGGCGATGCCCCAGGCTGTGCAGGTAGCGCACTGCCTGCGCGATGCCCTCGCGGTGGGCCATGCGCACCTGGTCGCCGGTCAGTGCGCCGTCGCGGTCGACCATCACGAGCGGCAGCCCGCAGTCGAGGTAGGGATTGGGCCGGTCCTCGCTCCACGTGAAGGAGGACGTCACCACCGCGCCGTCCATGCCGCGGCGCTCGAACATCTCCAGGATCTCAGCCTCGCGGCGGCGGCTGTGGTGGGAGTTGGCCAGCAGCAAGGTGTAGCCGTGCTGCCCGACATGCGCCTCGACGGCCGCGACGAAACCGGCCTGCAAGGGGTTCTCGATGTCGCTCACCATGCAGCCGATCGCCTGCGAGCGGCCCAGACGCAGGCTGCGCGCGCCGGCATGCGGCTGGTACTGCAGGCGCTCGGCCGCCGCCAGCACCTTGGCTTTCAACTCGGCGCTCACGTAACGCCCGCCGTTCAGCACCCGCGACACCGAGCCGATCGTGACGCCGGCGGCCTCGGCCACGTCCCGCACCGACACCCGTTTGGTCTTGCTCATGTTCAGGGAAAGCACTTAAAACGTTTTTCGATATTAGCCCAGGAAGTGCTTGCGTCTCCCACAGACCGGTCTATAAAATCGTTTTTATACCGCTCACTCCTGGGCGGACGAGGAGGAGATCCATGGCCCGCATTCCCTATCTGGACCTGGCGCACGTCGCCGGGCCACTCGGCGAGCGGCTGCGCGAGCGGCCGCCGCTCAACCTGTTCCGGCTGCTGCCCCATGCGCCGGGCGTCGCGACCGGCTTCCTGTCGATGGGACAGGCGGTACTGCGCGACAGCTCGCTGCCGCCGCGGCTGCGCGAGCTGCTCATCCTGAGGGTGGGTGCGCTCAGCGGCGCCGCCTATGAGATCCACCAGCACCGCAAGCTGGCGCGCAAGGCCGGTGTGCCGGACGCGACCGTGGAAGCGATCCTGTCGGTGAAGGGCGGCGAGGCCGGCTGGCGCGCCGTCGGACTGGGTGACGCGGAATGCGCCGCCCTCGCCTTCACCGATGCCACCGTGCGCGAGGTCAAGGCGGGCGAAGCCGCCTACGCAGCGCTGGCGCGCCACTTCGGGCCGGCACAGCAGATCGAAGTCCTCGTCACCGTCGGCTTCTACATGCTGGTGTCGCGTTTGCTCGAAAACCTGGAGGTCGACCTCGAAACGGTCGACGTCGAAAACCTGGAGCTGCGCCATGCTTGAGCTGCGACCCGATCGTCAACTGTTTGAGCCCGCGCTGGGCCAGGCCGCCGCCGGCACCCGCATGGCCGGCCGCCGCGTGCTGGTCGTCGGCGCCGGGCAGCGCCGCAGCGAGGAGGCCGATCCGCCGGTCGGCAACGGCCGCGCCATCGCGGTCCTGTGCGCCCGCGAGGGGGCCAGCGTCTGCTGCGTCGACCGCGACCTCGAAAGCGCCCAGGAGACCGCGGCCTGGATCACCCGGGAAGGCGGCCACGCCAGTGCGCTCGCCGCCGACGTGTCACACCCGGAGGCCATCGTCGCGATGGTGCGTGACGCGCATGACAGCCTGGGCGGCCTGGACGGCCTGGTGGTCAACGTCGGCATCGCGAACCACAACCGCTTCGGCCACGAGACCGCCGAAGCCTGGGACGAGGTGCAGAACGTCAACCTGCGCGCGCACATGTTGTGCGCCCAGGAGGCGGCCGCCCGCATGGAGACGGGCAGCAGCATGGTGTTCGTGTCCTCCACCGCCTCGATCTCGCCGCAGTCGGGGCTGCCGGCCTACGAGACCTCCAAGGCCGCGCTGGCGGCGCTGGGCCGGGCCGTGGCTTTCGCCGGCCAGGCCAGGGCCTTGCGGGCCAACGTCATCGCGCCGGGCCTGATCGACACGCCGCTGGGCCGCGATGCCTCACGCCTGCGCCCGGCGCGAGCGGCGCGTCCGCTGCCCTTCGGCCGCCAGGGCACCGGCTGGGAAGTGGCCTACGCCACGCTCTTTCTGCTGTGCGCCGAATCGTCCTATGTCAACGGCCAGGTGCTGATCGCTGACGGCGGCCTGTCCATCGGCGCCGCGCGCAGCGACGCCTGAAAAAAACCCGGGGGAGACACCCATGAGCGATTCCACTCTTCGGCAGCGCCGCGCGCTGCTGTGCAGCCTCGCCGCCGCGCCGCTGCTGCCGGCCACTGCCAGGGCAGCCGAGCCGCCCTGGCCTGCCAAGCCCATCCGCCTGGTGCTGCCGGCCGCCGGCGGCAGCGGGCCCGACATCCTGGCCCGCGTTTTCGCCGAGCGGCTCGCGGCGGCGCTGAAACAGCCGGTGCTGGTGGACAACCGTCCGGGCGCCAACGGCATCCTCGCCGTCAGCGCGGCCGTCAAGTCGCCCGGCGACGGCTATACCGTGCTGTTCGCCAGCTCCTCCTTCACGGTCGTCAACCAGGCGGTGCAGACCAAGCTGCCCTTCGACGTGCTGACCGATCTGGTCCCGGTGGCGCAGATCGCCTCGGGCGGGATCCACCTGGTCGTGCACCCGCAGCTGCCGGTGCGCAACATCAAGGAGCTGGTGGCGCTGGTGAAGTCCCGCCCCGGCGACTTCGACTACGCGACCTGGGGCATCGGCTCGACCGGGCACCTGGTGATGGAGCTGATCAAGCAGCACACCGGCATCCAGATGCGGCACATCCCCTACAAGACGGTGTCGCAGATCTACCAGGACATCCAGGGCGACCGCATCCAGATCGCTTTCGTCGATGCCACCAGCTCACTCGGGCAGATCAAGGGCGGGAAGGTGCGCGCCATCGCCTCGACCGGCTCGCAGCGCATGCCCGAGCCGCCCGGGCTGCCGACGGTCGCCGAGCAAGGCATCCCCTTCGACGCCGACGCCTGGTACGGCGTGTTCGTGCCCAAGGGCACGCCCGCGCCCATCGTGGAGACCCTGCATGCGGAAATCAACCGCACCCTGACCGCGCCCGAGTTGCGCGAGCGCTTCGCGCAGCTCAACCTGGCCCGGCTGCCGATCAAGACCGCAGCCGAGTTCGGCCAGACGGTGGCCGCCGATCTGAAGGTCTGGCAGGGCATCGCGCGCCGCTTCGACATCCGCATCGAGTCCTGAGACATCCAGCGCGCCCGCGCGCCGAGCGCCGGGCCGCATCCCCTCGGGGGACCGGCCGACGTACCCGTCGGACGAGGGGTCGTCATGCCAGCGGGCCGAGCGCCGGGCCGCTCCCAAGCCGGCCCGCATCCCCTCGGGGGATCGGCCGACGTACCCGTCGGACGAGGGGTCGTCATGCCAGCGGGCCGAGCGCCGGGCCGCTCCCAAGCCGGCCCGCATCCCCTCGGGGGATCGGCCGACGTACTCGTCGGACGAGGGGCTGTCATGACGCCTCGGGGGATCGGCCGACGTACCCGTCGGACGAGGGGTCGTCATCCTCGCCGCCCGCGCCCCCGCATCTGCCACAGCGGGCGCTTGCCCTTGAGCTGGCGCTCGATACCGTCGTTCAGGCGCAGCCGGAGGTCCTCGACCGCCTCGACATGGCCATACACCTCGTGGAAACGCTGATCCAGCCACAGCCACAAGGTGCAGGAGCGCAGCGCCTGCTCCATGCGGTCGAGCCGGCTGTGCTCGTCGACCTCCTGCAGGAACCAGGGCTGGCCGGCACGGCCGGTGTGGGCGTGGCTTTCGGTCCAGCCGAGGAATTCCTGCAGCTGCGACTCGGTGCGCGTGTCCACCGGCGCCTGCGCATAGACAAAACGCTCGCGCAGGCTCAGCTTGCTGGCGGTGCGGTCGAGCTGCTCGGCCAGCTCCAGCATCTGCTCCAGCGCTGCCACCTCGAAGTGCGCGGTGTCGAGCCTGAGCTGCTCCATGAAGATGCCCAGCACCTCGCGCAGCCGGGTCTTGCCCAGGCGCTTGGCGATGGTCTCGACGTGCCACCAGCTGGGCGCCACCGGCGCCTTGAAGTTGCGCGGCGCGCGCGGTGTCTTCTGCAACAGGTCTTTCAGCTCGCGCGCGGCGCCCGCCTCGGCCTCCTGCAGCACCCCGGCGAACCCTTCCTCGTGGATGCCGAAACGCCCGGCCCGGCCGGCGATCTGGTGCACCTCGGAAACGCTCAGCAGCCGGTCGTCCTGGCCGTCGAACTTCATCAGGGTGCTGAACAGCACACGCCGGATCGGCAGATTCAGGCCCATGCCGATCGCGTCGGTCGCGACCAGGATGTGCGACTCGCCCTGCGCGAAACGCTCGGCCTCGCGACGCCGCACCTCCGGCGGCAGCGCCCCGTAGATCACCGAGACGGCACGCCCGTGGGCGCCGATCTGGTCGCGCAGCATCAGCACGTCCTTGCGGCTGAAGGCCACCACCGCGTCGCCCTTCTTGACCGCGCCCAGCGGCACTGGCGCGGGCAGCGCCTCGACGTGCTGCTTGCGCTCGAAGTGGACCACCTCGTGGCTCTCGCCGCACAGCCCCAGCAGGTTGCCGATCGCGCGCGCCGCATAGGCCGAGCAGATGATGATCACCTCGTGTGCCGGCACCGCAACGATGGCCTGGGTCCAGGCCCAGCCGCGCGCCGCGTCGAAGATCATCTGGGCCTCGTCGATCACCGCCACTTCGACCGTGTCGCCGGTGTTGACCATCTCGATGGTGCTGGACACCACGCGGGCGCCCTCGGCCGGCACGTTCTCCTCGCCGGTGCGCAGCGAGCACGGCACACCGCGCGCCTGCAGGCGGTCGCGGCCCTCCAGCGCCAGCAGGCGCAGCGGCGCCAGGTAGGCGCCGTGCTCGGCGGTGGCGAGGCGCTCGAAGGCCGCATGGGTCTTGCCGCTGTTGGGCGGCCCGACGAACAGCCGCACCTTGCGCCGCAGCTTGCGGGCCAGCGGGAAGGTGTCGGGATAGCCCTGGAAGGCCAGCTCCGTGTTGAGGTCGTCCAGCGTGTCGAGCTCGGTGACGCGGCGCTGCCAGCGCTCGAAGGCGCGGCTGCAGCCGGCCTTGAGCGCGTCGAGGTCGCGCGGCTTGGCACATTCCGCCTGCAGCGCCGCCAGCAGTGAGGGCAGCTGGCGCTCGTTGTGCCGACGGCCTTCGGCGACCAGCGTGTCCAGGTGGGCCTGCAGGGCCGCGGCCTGCGGGTAGACGGCGCTGGACCCCAGCGCTCTCAGCAGGGCTTCGCGGTCGCCGGTGCGGAAATAGTCCCAGACCGCCTCCGCATCGATCGGGGCGTGGAAACTCACCGGCACGCGCCAGCCCGGCTCGCGCAGCGCCAGCTCCTGCGACGACAGGCGCTCCCAGCCGTTGCCGTGGCGCGAGATGCCGAGCGCCTCCAGCGCCGCGGCCCGGCTGCTGTAGGCGGCCCGCAGCTGCTTGGGGCCGTCGACCTCGTCGAGGTGGCGCAGCGCGGCGTCCATCAAGGTCGGGGCGATCCAGCGGCTCGGCCGCGAGCCGGGCACCGCCTTCTGCAGCAGGATCAATCCCATCCAGTCGAGGTGGTCGTCATCCTGCTCGCCCTCGGCCTCGACGAAATCGGCCGGCTTGACCACCTGCGGCAGGTGGTAGGCGGCCTGGCGAATGCGGTGGACCTGTTCGGGTCCCAGGTGAGGCGGGATGCGGCTGGCGTGCGAGGGGTCGGGGAGCGGGCGGGGTTCGGGCTTGGCAGGCGGCATGACATGGAGGGGGGAACGGAGCCGCCGCGCAACAGCAAGACGGGGCCTCGGGAAACCCCGATTCTGCACCGAGCAGGGGTCCTTCCCCTGCGCTGCCATGGCCGGCCGGCGGCCGCTGCGCGATATGCGGCCACGCCGACCCGCTGCCGCAGCACCCTCCACGACACCGGCTTCGCACGCTGCAACAAGCGCAACCCGATCCGCACGTGAACCCGCTGGGTGCCAAGGGGGTCGGCGAAATCGGCATCACCGGCGTCGCGGCGGCAGTCGCCAACGCCGTGTGGCACGCCACCGGAGGACGTGTCCGCGACCTGCCGATCACGCCCGACCGCCTCTTGTGACCAGCGGCACCTTCTGTCGGCGCGCCAGGGCCGTCTCTCCGCCAAGCCCCTGCCGGTCGTTGTGAGGGCTGGCGGCCCGGGCCATCGGCGCCTACGTTTCTCGGTCCGTCCCGGGCCATTGTTGCGCCCCGGTCCACCCATCGCCGGCAGCCGGGCGTCCGCACCCGGCTGCCGCCGCATCGTCCAGGAGAGACTGCCATGACCCGACCCTATCGCCGCCTCGACAAGAACCGGGCAGCCGTGCTGCTCGTCGACCACCAGGCCGGACTGATGTCGCTGGTGCGGGACATCGGTCCCGACTCGTTCAGGAACAACGTGCTGGCCGTCGCCGACCTGGCCCGCTACTTCCATCTGCCCACCATCCTGACCACCAGCTTCGAGGACGGGCCCAACGGCCCGCTGATGCCGGAGCTGAAGGAGGCCTTCCCCGAAGCACCCTTCATCCCCCGGCCCGGCCAGATCAACGCCTGGGACAACGAGGACTTCGTCCGGGCCGTCGAGCAGACCGGCCGCAAGCAGCTGGTCATCGCGGGCGTGGTGACGGAGGTCTGCGTGGCCTTCCCGGCCCTCTCGGCCATCGCGGAAGGGTACGAGGTGTTCGCGGTCACCGATGCCTCGGGCACCTTCAACGAGCTCACGCAACAGGCCGCCTGGGAGCGCATGGCGGCGGCGGGTGTGCAGCTGATGAGCTGGTTCGGCGTGGCCTGCGAGCTGCACCGCGACTGGCGCAACGACGCCGAAGGGCTGGCCGCCTTGTTCGCCGACCACATTCCGGACTACCGCAATCTGATGACCCTCCACGCGGCCGGACAGCCGGCATGACGAGCGGCCGGTGTGCTGAGTTGGAACGCAGGCCGCCGGCTTTTTGCCGGGGATGCGGCCTCCGCGAGCCGGCCGTCGAAGCGGCAGCCGGCTTCCCCTATAGTCGGGTCCATTCGAAACGCGAGGCTCCCGCCCGCGTCCGCCCCCGGCCGGTCCTCGGTCGGCAGAACAGGTGCTCATGCTCGCACGGCGTTTAGCTTCCACCGCCTCCCCTGCTGCACCGCCCGCTCCCGGGCCGGTGACGCCCTGGGCCGATTCCATCCTGTGGCGCCAGCTGCGAGGCCTGCTGCTGGCCGGCCTGGCGGCCGCGGTCGTGCTTTCGCTGATGCAGGTGCTGGCCCACGGGCGGGTCGAGCGCGCCGAGCTGGACAGCAGCCTGCGTCAGGCCCTGGACGGCGCGATGGGCCCGGCGCGCCAGGCCGCCTACGAGCTCAACCCCGAGCTGGCCGAGGTGGTCGTGGCCGGGCTGTGGGCCTCGCAGCGCTATGCCAGCGTCGAGATCCTCGACGACGAGGGCCGGCCGTTGGCGAGTGCGCGGGGGGCCGTCAAGCCACTGGTGTTCGGACGGCTGCTGCCGGTCCTGCTCGGTCCGATCGAGCGCCAGGAGCGGGTGCTGATGGACCCGCGCGGCAGCCAGCAGGTCGGCCGGCTGCTGGTGCAGCTGGACCTGCGTGCGGTGGAGTCCGACGTCATCGAGCGCCTGGTGGCGGCCCTGCTGCAGTCGCTGCTGATGCTCGCGGTGCTGATCGCCGTGGTCGCCGCGATCTTCTACTTCACCATCACCCGGCCCCTGGTGCAGGCCGCGCACACGCTCTCGGTCAGCGACGAAGGCAGCAGCCTGCAGCCGCCCCGCGGCCACGAGCGCAGCGAGATCGGAGCGCTGTTCGCCCAGTTCCGCCACCACATCGAGCGGGTGCGGGCCGCCGAGGCGCTGGCCCAGCAGGCCGCGCGCGACCTGGCCGCGAACGAGGCGCGCGTGTCGGCGCTGATCGAGTCGCTGCTCGAAGGCATCGTCACGCTCGACGCCGACAACCGGGTCCTGAGCGTGAACCCGGCCGCGGCCCAGCTGTTCGGCCTCTCGCCCGCCGCGGCGGTAGGCCGGCCGCTGGCGGACCTGCTGCCCGACCTGGCCGCGGGCGAGCCGCCGACGCCGCCCATCTACGGGCCGGCCCGCCAGGCCCCGGGCGGCAGTCAGCACGGCATGACACGGGCCCTGCGTGCCGACGGCGGCAGCCTGGTGGTGGAGCTGTCGGACACGCGCAGCAACGCGCACGGCCAGGCGCTGCGCGTGCTGCTGCTGCGCGACGTGTCGGATTGGCTGGCGCTCGAGGAAGCGCGTCGCGAACGCGCCGCCGCCGAGGCGGCCGACCGGGCCAAGACCGCTTTTCTCTCGCGCATGAGCCATGAGCTGCGCACCCCGCTCAATGCCATCCTCGGGTTTTCGCAGCTGTTGTTGCTGGACACCGGCAAGACGCTCACCGAAGCGCAGCGCAAGCACGCCACGCTGATCCACGACGCCGGTCAGCACCTGCTGTCGCTGATTCGCGACCTGCTCGACAAGAGTCTGATCGAGGCCGGCCGGCTGCAGGTCGACTTGAAACCGGTGCCGCTGGCCCCGCTGGTGGCCGAGTGCCTGCCGCTGATCGGCTCGCTGGCCGAGCAGAAGTCGGTGCAGGTCGACGTGCAAGCGCTGCAGGAGCCGGGCCTGGCGGTGGTGGCCGACGCGACGCGGCTGCGCCAGAGCCTGGTCAATCTGCTGACCAATGCGATCAAGTACAACCGGCCGCACGGAAAAGTCGAGGTCGCCGTGCAGCGCCGCGAGCCGGGGCGGGTCACGGTCTCGGTGCAGGACAACGGCGTCGGCGTGTCGCCCGAGCGGCTGTCCCAGGTGTTCGAGCCCTTCAACCGGCTGGGGCAGGAAAACGGCCCGATCGAAGGGGTCGGCCTGGGCCTGGCGCTGACGCGCCAGCTGGTCGGCATGATGAACGGCACGCTGGATTTCCAGAGCGAGCCGGGCCGGGGCACGGTGGTCAGCATCACGCTGCCGCTGGCCCGCGCGGACACCTGAGCGCGCCTCTGGTCAGGGCCGGCGCGGCGCTGCCCCGTCCCAGGCGTAGGGACAGGGCGGGTCGGCGCGCAGCCGCCGGTACTCGCCCGTGGCCTGCAGCGCGCGCAGGCCCCGGTTGAAAGCGTCCAGGCGCTGCGCCGTCCCGGGCAGTACCGTCGGCAGCATCACATGGGTCGGGAAATGCCCTGTCATCGGCCGGGGGTGGGCGCGCAGCTGTGCCGCCTGGTCGGCATCGAAGTGCCTCAGCATCAGCGAGCAGGCGACGTTGCGCTCCACCGGGACCACGTCGACGCGGCGGCGCAGCAGCTTGCGCAGCGCGGTCAGGTCATCGGGCGTTGGGTCGCCGCGCAGCTCGCCGGACTCGATCATCGAGCGCATCTCCGGGGTGTAGCTGTAGTCCTGGATCAGCGCGAGGCGCCAGCGCGCGAGGTCGGCGTAGTGCTGCCAGTCGAAGTCCAGCTCGTGGTGGTGGAGGAACACCCAGTGTTCGGTCAGGACCGTGTCGGTGAGCACGAAACCCGTCTCGCGCGCCGGGTCGCGGCCCCAGTAGGCGGTGGCGTCCCACTTACCGGCGCGCGTTTCGCGCAAGGCCCGCGACCACGGCAGGAACACATACTCGACCCGGTAGCCGCCCTGCTCGAAGGCCCGCCGCACGATACGCAGCGCGATGCCCTGGTCGGAGCGCGAAGCGGTCGCGTAGGGCGGCAGCTCACCGGTGGCGATGCGCAGGGTCTTCTCGTCGGCCCGGACGCCGCCGGCCACGGCAAACAAGGCGGCAAGGAGCAGGCACAAGAGGAATCCAGGCATGGCGGGGTCCGCGATCCGGCAGGGCGGTCATCATACCCATCCTGCCGCCGGTCGCCCCCACGACCCCGGGGGGCTCCGGCCCGTGCCGGATGCCAGACAATGCCGCGCATGAACTCCAAGCCGACAGCTCCGCTCCCTACCGCCGCGCAGCCCAAGCCCTCGCCCGCCGAGGCGCTGGTGCAGGGCCTGCAATCGATCGCGATCTACAACGACAAGGGCCATGCCTGGGTCGGCCATGGCCCGGACGAGATCGCCCGGATGCGCGAAGGCTTCCAGCAGGCGCTGCTGGCCCGCGTGGCCGAGCTCGGCGAGCAGCGGCTCAGCCCCGAGCTGCTGGAGGCCATACGCAGCGGCGCGGCCGCTCAGGACGGCAGCGGCCGCTTCCACCAGCTGGCGCAGCGCGAGCTGGGCGGCGCGGCGGCACGCGCCGCGCTGCTGGATCAGGACGCGCAGGGCTGAGGCCCCACTTCACCCGTAGATGAAGTCGTTCGCCGTCACGCTGCCTGCAACGCTGAACTCGACCCGCCCGAGCAGCAGCGCATCCCCGCCACCGGCCGCGGTCGGGTTGTACCAGACCTGCCCGTCGAGGGTGTTGAGGTAGATGCCGCTGGCATTGCCGGCGGCGTTGCCGGTCAAGCCCACGCCCTTGAAGAAGGACCCGGCCGCCAGCGCATTGCCCGCCACCGCGCCACCCGCGAAGCTCAGCCCGGCGATGCCGGGATTGAGCGCCCCGGCGAGTCCCGTGTCGAGCGCGTTGGACAGCACGATGCTGTCGTCGGCATGGCTGAAGTCGGTGATCGAATCCGCGTTGCCGGCGCCGCTGCGGTCGAACACGAAACGGTCCTGACCGGCGCCACCGGTCAGAAAGTCCAGCCCGGTGCTGCCGTTCACCACGTCATTGCCGGCACCACCGTTCAGCGTGTCGTCGCCGCTGCCGCCGTTGAGGCTGTCGTCGTCGTTGTTGCCGTTCAGCGTGTCGTTGCCGCTGCCACCGCTGAGCGCGTCGGCACCGTTGCCGCCCACCAGCGTGTCGTTGCCGCTGCTGCCGCTCAGGCTGTCGTTGCCGTCCAGCCCGAACAGGACGTTGTTGAAGCCGTTGCCGCTGATCTGGTTGGCCAAGGTGTTGCCGGTGCCGTTGAGCGCGCTGGCGACGTTGGAAAGCGTGAGGTTCTCGACGTTGGCGTCCAGGGTGTCGCTGATCGTGCTGATCACCCGGTCGACGCCGCCGAACAGCGCCGCCTCCGAGACGCTGTCGCCCGCGGCGTCGATGAAGTAGGTGTCGTTGCCCGCGCCGCCCGCCATCGTGTCGGTGCCGGCATTGCCGTTGAGCGTGTCGTTGCCGGCGCCGCCCTGCAGGTCGTCGTTGCCGGTGCCGCCGCTCAGGCTGTCGTTGCCGTTGCCGCCCTGCAGCGTGTCGGCGCCGGCCCCGCCGCCGAGGCTGTCGTTGCCGTCGCCGCCCGACAGCGTGTTGTTGCGGTCGTTGCCGGTGATGACATTGTTGAGCGCGTTGCCGGTGCCGTCGACCGCCGCGGGCACCAGCGCGAAGCCGCCGCCGGGCTGGACCACCAGCTGCGTCGGCGTGTTGTCGAGCACCAGGTTCTCGACGTTGTTGCCCAGCGTGTAGCTCTGCACCCGCGAGACCACGGTGTCGGTGCCCTGGCCCGCGTTCTCGAACACCTGGTCGCCCGCGGAGTTGACGTTGTAGGTGTCGTTGCCGGCGCCCCCGAACATCGCGTCGTCGCCTGCCGACCAGTTGGCGTTGAGCGTGGAGAAGGCGTCGTTGCTCGAATCGACCAGCGCTTCGCTGGCCGCCGTGCCGTTGATGATTGCCATGAAAAAACTCCAGGAAAGAGAGTGCGTGGATGCGCGTCGTCGACGCGCCCTGACCACCGCGACCGTCCTGCGCACCCGGAATGCGCCGGCCGGCCGTGGCCGCCTTGCCGCGGCGCCCAGGGAGGGGCATCAAGACCGCCGTCGTGCGCGCTTGTCTCCGATCCCTCGTGCTCCGGACGGCAGGACCAGCTTCGGCGATGGCAGGTGATGCCGCCTCCCTCTTGCAGGGGGGGCACCAAAAGGAGGGAAGGCCAGGCCGTGGCCGACCACGCGTCGGCCTGTGCCCGCGCCTCGCCCATGACGCGATCGATGTCGAGGATCAGGGCCGGGGGCTCAGATCGGCGCGGCGCATGCCCAGCCCCGGGGGCCAGGCACCGGCTTGTTCCTCACGCGCGCAGGACGACAGGCGCTTCACCGCCTCCCAAGGCAGGCAGGCCCGGGCGCACGAAGGCGGTCGCCGGCGCGGTCGGCCAATGCGGCTCGCAGCGATGCACGAGCCACTCGCGCTCGGCCGCCGCGCCAGCCGGCAGGGGCAGCCGGCCCAGCGTGTTGCAGCCGGCGTCGCAGGCCGCATACCGGAAAGCGCGCAGGTCCACGCCACCGGAGGGCAGCGGCCCGTCGAACAAGGAGTGCTCCCACTCGTCGAGCCGCTCCATCGTCGTGCTCTGCCCCTGGGGAGCCCCCAGGGCGATGCGGTGCACGTGCATCGCCAGCGGCACGCCGTCGCTGTCCCCTTCCTGCGATTCGCACAGCAGGCAGTACTGCAGCCCGATCCACCGGCCATCCTGCTCAACCCAGGGCGCATAGCAGTAGGCCTGGGCACCGGTGGCGCGCACATAAGCGCAGGCTTGCTGGAAATTCATCATGGCGGGCCTTCCCTTTCTGGCGATTTGTTGGAGTGAATTGGAGTCAGGTCGGCAGGAGGCAAGAGGCATGCCCACGAGCGTCGCGGCGCCAGGCCAGTCCCGGCCCGCGCCCAGGACTGGCGCGGGCCGCCGGGCCGCGCGGGACACGGCGAATGTTTCAAGGCCGGGTAGTTTTCACCCCCGCGCAATCCGCCGATGGCCCTGCAGGCCTTAACGAGGTCGGCCCCCGCCCTCCCGCCGGAGGAACGGCGGTTGCAGCCCTTACCGAGGCGCCCCGACCGATCGCGCCGCCCTCCAACCCTCTCCGGGAGATCCCATGGCCTTGACCCTGTTCGACGACCGTGGCTGCTCGCTCGACCAGCAGCGCTTCACTTGGCGCGACATGGTGCAGACGCCCATCAGCAAGCCCGACGATGACGCCTACCCCCGCGTGCGCATCATCCTGATGAACGGGCTGGAAGTGGAGGCGCTGCGCTTCTCCCACACCTGCGCGATCCCTACGATCGCCACCGTGCCGACCCCTTGTCCAAGCCGCACGCGCTGACCATCACGGCGGCGGAGCAGCAGACCCACAACTACTACATGAACATCGGCCCGCTGTTCAGCGACCCGATGGCCCGCCTGCTGTATGCCGAGATCGCCTCCATCGAGGAGCAGCACACCACCCAGTACGAGTCGCTGATGGACCCGACCGAAAGCTGGCTCGAGAAGTGGCTGCTGCACAAAGCGAACGAGGTCTACAACCACCACGCCTGCGCGAGCCAGGAGAGCAACCCCCGCATCCGCGCGTTCCGGGAGCGTTTCCTCGACTACGAGCTGGGCCACCTGCATGAGGCGATCGCGCTGTTCCAGCAGATTGAGCGGCGCGATGCCGCGGAGGTCTTGCCGGCCGTGCTGCCCGACCCCATCCCCATCACCTCGCAGCGCGAGTTCGTGCGCCAGGTGCTGGCCCGCGAGGTGGACCTGCGTGCCGACGGCAGCCGTTTTGTCGACCGCCTGCAAGAGAACCCGCGGTCCCTCGACTACCGGGACGAGCTCAACGCCGAACTGTCGCCGACCCTGGCGGTGGCCCAGGGCTACCGCTGGCAGCCGGGTACCGAGTTGATGCGGTACGCCGCCTGAAGCACTGGAACAACAGCACCGGCACGCCACCCGTCGGTCTTTCTACAGGAGTCCCCGCGATGCAAAAGAAAACCCCCTTGGGCCGGAACAAGACCGGCATCCAGATGTCCCCGGTCGATGCGGCCCGCATGCAGGCCGGCAGCGAAGCGGCGATGCTGCCGGACCAGGACGCCCTCGATGCCCCGCCGCCGCTCGTCGACACCAGCTATGCCAGCGTCCGCCAAGGCTACATGCGGGAGGACGAAGGCCTGGGCTCGGTGCCACCGCCCGGCACGCAGAAAGGCTTGTTGAAGTCGGGCGCCGACATGATCACCGGCACCCGGCCCCAGGTGCTGGTCGACAAGCTGGGCGAGCGTCTCGCCTTCGAGCGCGGCGGCGTGCGGCTGTACGACAGCCTGCTGGTGAAGTGCTCCGCCGCCGCGCACCCTCTGCCCGACGCAACACTGACACGCTGCGGCGCTTCCGCGACGAGGAGGCCCGCCACTTCGTGATCGTCGTCGAGGCCCTTCGCAGCCTCGGCGCCGACCCCACGGCGCAGACCCCCTGCGCGGATCTGGTCGGCGTCGAGAGCCTCGGGCTGGTACAGGCCATGAACGACCCGCGCACCTCGGTGCAGCAGGGCCTGCATGTGATGCTCGACGCGGAGCTGCTCGACAACGCCGGCTGGGACCTGCTGGCCCGGCTGGCCCGCGCGGCCGGCCATGACGAGATCGCCGAGGGCTTCGACGATGCACTACGCCAGGAGGCCGTTCACCCGGCCCAACTGCGCAGCTGGGTGGAGCTGATGACGCTGGGCGACAGCTCGATGCTGCGCCCTGCCGCGCCGCACTGAGCCGCCCGCCCCGGGACGCGCGCCGGGTCGACCGCCGCGCGTCCCCGCGCTTTCCTGTATTGACCTGTATAGACAAGTAGCTATCATGCGGTCCACCCTCCGTTTTTCGACCGCGCCATGTCCAGCCAGGCCGCCGCTCCCGAATACCTGAAACTCAAGCGCCACATCCTGGGCCGCATCGCCGCCGGCGACTGGCGGGCCGGCGAGCGCATCCCGAGCGAAGGCGAGCTGACGCGCGAGTTCGGGCTGTCGCGCATGACGGTCAACCGCGCGCTGCGCGAGCTGGCCGCCACCGGTGCGATCACGCGCGTGCAGGGCGTCGGCTCCTTCGTGGCGGGGCCCAAGGCCGAGTCCACGCTGGTCGAGGTGCACGGCATCCGCGACGAGATCCGTCAGCGCGGCCAGCGCCACCGCGCCGAGGTGCTGGCGCTGCGCCGGGTCGAGGCCGACGCGCTGCTCGCGCAGTCCTTCGGCATCGCGGTCGGCGCCCCGTTGTTCCACTCACTGCTGCTGCACCACGCCGACGAGCAGCCCCTGCAGCTCGAAGACCGGCATGTCAACCCGGGCGCCGTGCCGCATTACCTGGCGCAGGACTTCACGCTCGATACGCCCCACCACTATCTCTCGCGCGTCGCGCCGCTGGAACAGGCCGAGCATGTCATCGAGGCCGATGCCGCGACGCCCGAGACCGCCCGCCACCTGCAGCTGCAGCCCGACGAAGCGGTACTGATCCTGAACCGGCGCACCTGGTCGCACGGGCGTGTCGTCAGCGTCGCGCGGCTGATCCACCCGGCGCGGCGCTACCGCCTGAGCGGCCGCTTTTCATTCACCCAGCCGCAGCCCCCTCACGGCTGAGCCGAACGCACCCGCAAGGAGACACCGATGAGCAAGCCGGCCCGCAGCGTCCGCGCCCCGCGCGGCAGCCAGCTGCACTGCAAGAACTGGCTGATTGAAGCGGCCTACCGCATGATCCAGAACAACCTGGACCCCGAGGTGGCCGAGCGGCCCGAGGACCTGGTGGTCTACGGCGGCATCGGCAAGGCGGCGCGCGACTGGCCCGCCTTCGACGCCATCCTCGCCGCGCTGCGCGCGCTCGACGAGGACGAAACCCTGATCGTGCAGTCCGGCAAGCCGGTGGCCGTGTTGCGCACCCATGTCGATGCGCCGCGGGTGCTGCTGGCCAACTCCAACCTGGTGCCGAAGTGGGCCACCTGGGAGCACTTCCACGAGCTGGACCGCAAGGGCCTGATGATGTACGGCCAGATGACGGCCGGCAGCTGGATCTACATCGGCACTCAGGGCATCGTGCAGGGCACCTACGAAACCTTCGTCGAGCTGGGCCGGCAGCATTACGGCGGCGACTGGAGCGGCAAGTTCATCCTGACCGCCGGCCTGGGCGGCATGGGCGGCGCCCAGCCGCTGGCCGCGGTGCTGGCCGGGGCCCACTGCATCGTGGTCGAGTGCCAGGAGTCGCGCATCGACTTCCGCCTGCGCACCCGCTATGTCGACCACAAGGCCCACAGCATCAACGAGGCACTGGGCATCCTGGCACGCGCCGAGCGCCCGACCTCGGTCGCGCTGCTGGGCAATGCCGCCGAGCTGCTGCCGCAGTTCGTCGAGCGCGCCCGCCAGGGCAGCGCGCGCCCGGCAGCGGTGACCGACCAGACCTCCGCCCACGACCTCGTCAACGGCTACCTGCCCTACGGCTGGAGCGTGGCGCAATGGCAGGCCGCGCGGGTCGGCAGCGATGCCGAGCGCCTGCAGCTGGCGCAGGCAGCGGCGGCTTCCTGCGCAGACCATGTGCGCGCCATGCTGGACTTCCACCGCCTGGGCGTGCCGACGATCGACTACGGCAACAACATCCGCCAGGTCGCGCTGGACCAGGGCGTGCAGGACGCCTTCGCCTTCCCCGGATTCGTGCCCGCCTGCATCCGGCCGCTGTTCTGCGAGGGCAAGGGCCCGTTCCGCTGGGTCGCGCTGTCGGGCGACCCCGAGGACATCCACAAGACCGATGCCAAGGTCAAGCAGCTGTTCCCCGACAACATCCACCTGCACCGCTGGCTCGACCAGGCACGCGAGCGCATCGCCTTCCAGGGCCTGCCGGCGCGCATCTGCTGGCTGGGCCTGGGCGAGCGCCACCGGGCCGCGCTGGCCTTCAACGAGATGGTGCGCCGCGGCGAGCTGAAGGCGCCCATCGTGATCGGGCGCGACCACCTCGACTGCGGCTCGGTCGCCAGCCCCAACCGCGAGACCGAGGCGATGCTCGACGGCTCGGACGCGGTGAGCGACTGGCCGCTGCTGAACGCCTTGTCGGCCACCGCCGGCGGCGCCACCTGGGTCAGCCTGCACCACGGCGGCGGTGTCGGCATGGGCTACTCGCAGCACTCGGGGGTCGTGATTGTCTGCGACGGCAGCGCCGAGGCCGATGTCCGGCTGGCGCGCGTGCTGTGGAACGACCCGGCCATGGGGGTGGTGCGCCATGCCGATGCCGGCTATGAACTCGCTGCCGAGACGGCTCGGCGCCACGGCCTGAAGATCCCCTCCATCGCAGTTCAAGGAGCCGCGCAGTGACGCCCTCGTCCCCCTTCACCCTGCACCCGGGCCGCCTGGGCCTGCTGGACCTGCGCGCGATCGCGGCCGGCTTCCAGCCCATCGAGCTGGACCTCGACTGCCGCGCCGGCATCGCCGCGAGCGCGGCCGCCGTGCAGCGCATCTCGGGCGGCAGGCAGCCGGCCTACGGCATCAACACCGGCTTCGGCCGGCTCGCCAAGGTCCAGATCCCGGGGCACCAACTGGCCGACCTGCAGGCCAACCTGGTGCGCTCGCACGCGGTGGGCGTCGGGCCACTGCTGGACGACGACACGGTACGGCTGATCCTGGCGCTGAAGATCGCCTCGCTGGCGCGCGGCTACTCGGGCGTGCGACCCGAAGTCATCGATGCCGCGATCGCGATGTACAACGCCCAGATCTGGCCCTGCATCCCGAGCCAGGGCTCGGTGGGCGCCTCCGGCGACCTGGCGCCGCTGGCCCACCTGACGCTGCCGCTGATGGGCGAAGGTGAGGTGCGTGTGGACGGCCGGGTGATGGACGCCGCCAGCGCGCTGCAGCGCGCCGGGCTCCAGCCGCTGCGTCTTGCGGCCAAGGAGGGCCTGGCCCTGCTCAACGGCACCCAGGTGTCGACCGGCATCGCGCTGATGGGTCTGCTGCGCGCCGAGCAGGTGTTCGCCGCCGCCGTGGTGGCCGGGGCCCTGAGCGTGGACGCGGCCAAGGGTTCCGACGCGCCCTTCGACGACCGCATCCACCAGGTGCGCGGCCATGCCGGCCAGATCGACGTCGCGAAGCTCTACCGCGAGCTGCTGGCAGGCAGCGCGATCCGCGCCTCCCACCGCACCGGCGACGACCGCGTGCAGGACCCCTACTCGCTGCGCTGCCAGCCGCAGGTGATGGGCGCCTGCCTGGAGCTGATCCGCAACGCCGCCCGCACGCTGGTGGTCGAGGCCAACGCGGTGTCGGACAACCCGCTGGTGTTCGCCGACACCGGCGAGGTGCTGTCGGGCGGCAACTTCCACGCCGAGCCGGTCGCCTTCGCGGCCGACACGCTGGCGCTGGCGATCGCCGAGGTCGGCGCGCTGTCCGAGCGCCGCATCGCGCTGCTGATCGACGCCACGCTGTCGGGCCTGCCGCCCTTCCTGGTGGCCGAGCCCGGGCTCAACTCCGGCTTCATGATCGCCCACGTGACGGCCGCCGCGCTGGCGAGCGAAAACAAGACCCTGGCCCACCCGGCCAGCGTCGATTCGCTGCCCACCTCGGCCAACCAGGAGGACCACGTCAGCATGGCGACCTTCGCGGCGCGCAAGCTGGCCGACATGGCCACCAACGTGCGCCACATCATCGCGATCGAGCTGCTGGCCGCCGCGCAGGGCGTGGACTTCCACCGCCCGCTGCGCAGCTCGACGGCGCTCGAAGAGGCCCATGCCGCGATCCGGGCCAAGGTGCCGCACTATGCCCGCGACCGCTACTTCGCGCCCGACATCGCGGCGGCCGAACAGCTGATCGACGCCGGCACCTTCACTCGGTTTGCCGGCAGCGTGCTGCCGTCGTGGAGCGGGCAGTGAAGGCCGGCTGGCGGGAGCCCTGGCAGGGCCGCGTCGACCCCTTGGACGGTGAGGCCGGCCGGCGCTGGCACCAGGCTGTGCAGGCCTGGCAGCCGGGCGCCGCGCGCGGGGTGGCGCTGCTCGGGCTGGCAAGCGACGAGGGCGTGTCCCGCAACCAGGGCCGCGTCGGTGCCGCCCAGGGGCCGCTGGCCTTGCGCCGCATGCTGGCCAACCTGCCGGTGCACCGGCCGCTGCCCCTGTACGACGCCGGCGACGTCACGTGCGAGGCGGGCGACCTGGAAGCGGCACAGTCCGCCTATGCCGAGCGCGCGGCCGCCCTGCTCGACGACGGCCAGCTGGTGCTGGGCCTGGGCGGCGGCCACGAGATCGGCTGGGCCAGCTACCAGGGCCTGGTGCACAGCACCGCGCTGCGGGCCGGCGGCTCGCTGGCGATCGTCAATTTCGACGCCCACTTCGACCTGCGGCTGGCACCGCAGGCCAGCTCCGGCACCCCCTTCCGGCAGGCGCTGGACGAGGCCGAGGCCAGCGGCCGACGGGTCGCCTACCGCTGTGTCGGCATCAGCGTCACGGCCAACACGCGGGCCCTGTTCGACCATGCGCGCCAGCGCGGCGTGATCTGGAGCCCCGACGAGGCCCTGGACCTGCGCGGCCTGGACAGCTGCCGCGCCGAACTGCTGGCATGGCTGGCCGGCCACGACCACGTCTACCTGACCCTGTGCCTGGACGTGCTGCCGGCCAGCGTCGCGCCCGGCGTCAGCGCGCCGGCGGCACGCGGCGTGGCGATGGAGGTGCTGGAGCCGCTGGTCAAGGCGGTGGCCGGCTGCGGACGGCTGCGCCTGGCCGACATCGCGGAACTGTGCCCGCCGCACGACATCGACCAGCGCACCGCACGCACCGCGGCGCGGCTGGCCTGGCAGATCGTCGACGCCTGGCAGAGCGCCCGCAGCGCGGAGCCCGGAGCATGAACCGCGACGGCCTGCTCATCCGCAAGGTCCACCTCGCCACGCTGGACGAGGCCGGCGGCTGGGGCGAGCTGCGCGACGCCGCCCTGCTCGTCCAGGCCGGGCGCATTGCCTGGCTGGGCCCCGAGGCGCAGCTGCCCGACGGGCTGCCGGTCACCGACGAAGTGGACGGCCAGGGCGGCTGGCTCACGCCCGGCCTGATCGACTGCCACACCCACCTGGTCTGGGCCGGCAGCCGGAGCGCCGAGTTCGAACAGCGCCTGCAGGGCGCGAGCTACGAGGAGATCGCCCGCGCCGGCGGCGGCATCGTCTCGACCGTGCGGGCCACCCGCGCGGCCGACGAAGCGGCGCTGCTCGCGGCCAGCCGCCCGCGCCTCGAAGCGCTGAAGCGCGAAGGCGTGACGACGCTGGAGATCAAGTCCGGCTATGGGCTGGACACCGAGACCGAGCTGCGCCTGCTGCGCGTGGCGCGCCGGCTCGGCGAGGAGAGCGGCGTCCGGGTGCGCACCAGCTTCCTCGCAGCGCATGCGCTGCCGCCCGAGTTCCGCGGCCGCGCCGACGACTACATCGACCTCGTCGTGGACGAGATGCTTCCCGCGGCCTGCCGGGAGGGCCTGGCCGACGCCGTCGACGCCTTCTGCGAAGGCATCGGCTTCAGCCCGGCGCAGACCCGGCGGGTCTTCGAGGCGGCCCGTGCTCGCGGCCTGCCGGTGAAGCTACATGCCGACCAGCGGTCCGACCTGGGCGGCGCGGCGCTGGCCGCCGAGTTCGGTGCGCTGTCGGCCGACCACATCGAGTACAGCTCGGAGGCGTCCATCGCCGCGATGGCGCGCGCCGGCACGACGGCCGTGCTGCTGCCCGGCGCCTTCTATTGCCTGCGCGAGACCACCCTGCCCCCGGTCGACGCGCTGCGGCGCCACGGCGTGCCGATCGCCTTGTCGACCGACTGCAACCCCGGCACCAGCCCCTGCACGTCGCTGTTGCTGATGCTGCACATGGGCTGCACGCTGTTCCGGCTCACGCCGGCCGAAGCGCTGGCCGGCGTCACCCGCCACGCCGCACGCGCGCTGGGTCTGCAGGACGAATGCGGCCGGCTGCGCAGCGGACTCGCCGCCGACCTGGCGCTGTGGGCGGTGGACCACCCGCGCGACCTGGCCTGCCGCTTCGGCTTCAATCCCTGCGTCGCGTCATGGGCCGGCGGGCGGCGCCTCACGGGACCGGCGACATAGGAGCGTGCGAGGCCGCCGCCTCCGCGGCCGGCGGCGCCATCTCGACCCGGTCGCGGCCCAGCTCCTTGGCGCGGTAGAGCGCCGCATCGGCCCGCCGCAGCAGTTCGTCCCACTCGTCCCGGACTCCGCGCGCCACCCCGGCGCTCACGCTGACACGCAGCTCGGGCAGGCGCGTGAAACGCAGCGTGCCCGCCCGCACCCGCACCCGCTCGGCCATCTGCATCGCGCCGGCCTCGTCGATGTCGGAGCACACCACCAGGAACTCCTCGCCGCCGAGCCGCGCGACCAGGTCCCCGGTGCGCACGCAGGCCGGCAGCGAACGTGCGAATCTGCGCAGCACCGCGTCGCCGGCGGCATGGCCATGGCGATCGTTGATGCGCTTGAAGTGGTCGAGGTCGAAGGCCAGCACCACCAGCATCTCGGCCTGCCCGCGCGCCCGCGGCCGGTCGCGCGCATGCGCCTCCAGCGCCGCCTGCAGGCCGCGTCGGTTGAGCAGGCCGGTCAGCGGGTCGGCATTGGCGGTGTGCTGGTAGGACTCGATGGCGCGGAAGCTGCCCAGCATCAGCATGCAGAAATTCAGCAAGAACCAGAGGCTGACATCCACATGCAGCCAGAAGGAATTGATCAGGAACTGATCTGGCAGGTCGCGCGAGTTGACCAGCCACTCCAGCGCGTAGAGCACCATCAGGGTCAGCGCCGCGGCCTGCATCAGGCGCGCCGGTACCCGGTAGGGACGCAGCTTCAGCAGCCGCAGCTCCCAGGCGATCCAGCCCAGCATCACGACCTCGGTCCAGGTCTGAACCGCCTGAGGCAGCACCCAGTTCTGGCTCCGGTGGCCGGCCACCGCGACCCCGAGCACGGCCACGACCCCCGCCGACAGCGCCAGGTATTCATGCCGCGCCAGCGCCCGCTGGCGCACGAAACTCGCGGTGGACCAGGCCAGCCCGGCGAGTGAAAAGCAGGCCAGCAGCGCCCCGCCAAGCAGCACCGCCTCCAGGCTGCGGCGCACCGCCCCTTCCTCGAGGTCGGCGGTCGCGACGCCGCGCAGCGCCGCGCCTATCGTGTAGCCGAAATGGGCCCAGCCCCACAGGGCGATGCCGCGCAGGCCGGGCGACAGCCGGCTCACGTAGATCATCAGGCCCAGCAACACCAGCGCCAGCGTGCAGTCGCTGATGGTCGAGGCGTAGTCGTCGAGGCCCATGGCCTGGGGTCGCCAGAAACGGACGGGTGGTGGAAGTTCCAGAGAGAAGGGCAAGGCGCGCGCCAGCCAGGCAGGCAACCGGCCGGGGCGGCCGGCACGCTGCCGCCGAATAGGCCCTTACCCTGCTTGGACACGCACCGGCCGCGGGCGATACTGCGCAGGCCCTAGAGGAGTTCCGATGAGCAGTGCCGAGGATTTCGAATCGATCCGCAACTATTACGAGCGACCGGTGATGCAGGCCGTGTCCGAGGCCACCGCGCGTTATCCGCAGATGGCCGGCGAGCTGCTGCCCGACGTGGTCTGCGTCGCGCTCAACCGGCTGCCGCCACGTTATATCCGCCACGAAGTGGACCTGGTCTTCTACCTGACCGAGCGCGAGCGCGCCGACATCGAGACGGCCATCTCCGAGGCGGTGAGCTTCGCCTTCGAGTTCGTGCAGGCGCGCTGGGCGATGCGGGCGCGGCGCTAAGCGGCGCCGGCCCGGGGTGTCGGAAGCCGCCGCAAATGGGGATGCGCTGAACAGTCACTGTCCCGAAGTCAATGGCAGAAGACCAAGCCCGACGCGAAGGCCTCGAACGCCTTGAAGTTCACCCACGGGTAGGCGTGCAAGCCGATGGAGACGAGCGTCCAGGCCAGCGCGGCGGTGCAAATGAGCCTAGCACTGCCCGGCCCGAAGCTCTCCCGCGCTCCTTCCAGCCCAGAAAGGAGGACAAGGATGGACAGCGGAAAGGTCAGCAGGCCACCGAAAAACAGCAGCGCTCCTTGCCCTTCGTGGAACCCGCAGCTCAGATTGAAGGCCAATGCCGTCAGGAGATGCAGAAGGAGCGGCGGCACCAACGCTGGGAGTCCGGCACAAACGCTCAAGTGAACCGCAACGCTGGCCTCTCCTCGGGGTCCCGGCCATGGCGAGCCATGCCGCCGCTTGTGTCCATCCAATCGCTCTCTCCTCAGACATTCCACGGGCCACTTGCCTTCCGCGTGAAGTACAACTCAGCGGCAGTTCAATCGGCAAGCAGGATCCGCGAAGTCGAGGAAGACGGCACCGCAGGTGCCGAGAAATAAGACCTCTCAGCCCTGTTGCCGCCTAGAACCCCAGGAAGTTCGGCACCGGCGCACCATGGCCGCCACGGCGGCCGGCCGGGCGCACCAGGATGGTCGGGAAGCTGACCGGCAGGGTCTGCGGGAAGTCGCGGCTGTAGTGCAGCCCGCGGCTCTCGTGGCGCACCAGCGCCGAGCGCACGATCAGTTCCGCGCAGTCGACCAGGTTGCGCAGCTCCAGCAGGTCGCGGCTGACGCGGAAGTTGGCGTAGTAGTCGTCGATCTCGGTGCGCAGCAGCTTGATGCGGTGCAGCGCCCGCTCCAGCCGGCGTGTCGTGCGCACGATGCCGACGTAGTTCCACATCAGCAGACGCAGCTCGTCCCAGTTGTGGGCGATCACGACCTGCTCGTCGGCGTCCTCGACCTGGCTTTCGTCCCAGGCCGGCAGCGGGATGTGCTGGGGCGCCGCATGGCCGCGGATGTGCTCGGCCACCGTGCGGCCCAGCACCACACATTCCAGCAAGGAATTGCTGGCGAGCCGGTTGGCGCCGTGCAGGCCGGTATAGGTCGCTTCACCGGCCGCATAGAGCCCGGGCAGGTCGGTCCGTCCGTGCAGATCGGTGACCACCCCGCCGCAGGTGTAGTGCGCCGCCGGCACCACCGGGATGGGCTGCCGCGTGATGTCGATGCCCAGCTTCAGGCAGCGGGCGTAGATGGTCGGGAAGTGTTCCTTCAGGAACTCGGCGCCCAGGTGGGTGGCGTCGAGCCACACATGGTCGACGCCGTGTTTTTTCATCTCGAAGTCGATCGCCCGCGCGACGATGTCGCGCGGCGCCAGCTCGCCGCGCGCATCGTGCGCGGCCATGAAGCGGGTGCCGTCGGGCAGCTTGAGGTGGGCGCCCTCGCCGCGCAGCGCCTCGGTGATCAGGAAGCTGCGCTCCTGCGGGTGGTAGAGGCAGGTCGGGTGGAACTGGATGAACTCCATGTTGCCGACCCGGCAGCCGGCCCGCCAGGCCATCGCGATGCCATCGCCAGTGGCGGTTTCCGGGTTGCTGGTATAGCGGTAGACCTTGCCGACCCCGCCGGTGGCGAGCACCACGGCGGCAGCGGCCAGCGTCTCGACCCGGCCACTGTCGATGTCCAGCGCATAGACGCCGTAGCAGCGCGGCGGCTCGTCGCGCTTGAGGTGGCGCGAGGTGATCATGTCCACCGCCATCCAGCGCTCGCGCAACTGGATGCTGGGATGGGCGCGCACCCGCTCCAGCAGCACATCGTGGATCGCCTTGCCGGTGGCATCGGCGGCATGCGCGATGCGGCGCACCGCGTGGCCGCCCTCGCGCGTCAGATGCAGGCCCAGCGGGCCGCCAGGGTCGGGCGAGAAGGGCACGCCGCATTGCACCAGCCACTCGACCGCGGCGGCACTGTGCTCGGCAATGAAACGCGCGGTGTGCTCGTCGACGATGCCGGCGCCGGCATCCTGCGTGTCGCGCACGTGGCTGTCGATGCTGTCGTCGCTGCCCAGCACCCCGACGATACCGCCCTGCGCCCAGGCGGTGGCCGCCTCCTCGAGGTTGCGTTTGGCGAGCACCACCACCGGTCGGTGCTCGGCCAGGTGCAGCGCCACCGTGAGCCCGGCCAGGCCGGCTCCGATGATCACCACGGGCGCTTCAATGTTCGCTTGCATGCCAGTCCTGCTTGTCGTTGTCGGGGCCGCGGGCCCTTGTCTCCGCCTCGTGCGCTGCGTGTCGCCGGGGCCACGGGTGGAGATCGATTCTATCGGCCGGGCCGGCTGCGCGTCGCCCTCGACAGGCGAGCAGCACCAGGCCGGCGGCCAGCAGCAGCATAGTCTCGGGCTCCGGGACCGGCGTGAGGACATAGGCTGCGAAGCCGCCGCCCCGGACGTCGCCCGTGGCGAGGATCTGCCCCTTGTTGTTGATGTCCACCGCCGAAACCAGACTCAGCCCGAGCGCCGGATCGATCAGCGTATCCAGCGCGAGCACGCGGCTCTCCCCGGGATCGAACAAAAACGCGCGCAGTCCCACCCCCCCGGCGGACTGGTAGTCCGAAGTCCCGACCACCTGGCCGGCGTCGTTGAGGCCCTGGGTCTGGCAGAAACCCAGCCATTCCGAAGAAAACGGCAGCGGCGTGACGCTGCCGCTGGCGGTGTCGACAAGGGTGGCTCGACGGCTGTTCAGATCGGCGCCGAAGTCGCCGACCGCGACACCGTGCTGATTGATGTCCCACAACACGCTGTATCCGTAGCCGCCACTCACGTCCACCATGCCCTTCTCCGCGGTGTAGACGAAGGCATGGGGCTGGTGCATGTTCCCGTAGGCAAAGCCGACCACCTGACCGGCAGCATTGATGGCGTGCGCATAACTGTCGCGCGGGTGGCCGGCATCGATGTCCTGCACGCCCGCCCCGGGCCGGTAGATGAAGGCGTGGTTGTCGTGGCCGACCCGCCATGAACCCACCACGACGCCACGCTCGTTGAGGCCGTATCCCGCGCTGTAGTCGCCCCCGGAAACGAGACGCTGTACGCCCGCACCCGGGGTGTACAGAAAGGCACCGGAAAAGGCGGTCGCACTCCCTCCTTCTCCAGCCACTTGACCGCGGTTGTTGAGCTCCCACCCATAGCCCCGGGCAGCCGGCCCGCCGATGATCTCGACGCCAAGGCCCGGCGAATACAGAAAGGGTTGCACCGAGCCGCTGCGGTCCACCCTGTATCCGGCCACCTGCCCCACGTCGTTCAGCGACGTGCCCTCCAAGCCGAACCCGATCCGGGTCACGGTATAGGAGGGCGCCGCCTCCGCCTGCAAGCCGAGCCCGGAGAGGGCGAGGATCGCGAACATCGTCAAGGGTCTGGTCATCTGTCACTCCTTCCTTTGAAGTGCGGAGCCATTCGAACGGAATCGCCCCTGCAGAGCGGGTTGCAGCGCGGTCCCGCTGCCGATTCTCGAACCGGGGAACGCGCCGCCCGGCCATGCCCCTCCTGGGGCAAACCCTTCCCGCAAACGGGAGGCCCTCCCAAGCAAGGCGGCGCCTATGTTTTCAGGGCAGGCGGCGCGAGCGGCTTGCAAGGGTCGGCGCCTGCTCTCCCCCCTGCCGCGCCGGGTCAAGGACCTTCACATGGACAGAGGTTTGACATGGCAATCATCCCGGGCACGAGCGGCGACGACACGCTGATCGACAACGGCAAGGACACCGAATCGGAACTCAACAGCAACTGGTCGGAGGGTGAGGACACGATGGTCGGTGGGATCAACAACGACACCTACCGCGTCAACTCGGAGGGTGACCAGGTCGTCGAGCTGGCGGGGCAAGGCACCGATACGGTGCTCTCACGCCTGCCCTACTACCGACTGCCGGACCACGTGGAGAACCTCGCGCTGCACCCGACGCCGCACGTGGCCATGCCGCTGGCCGGTGTCGGCAACGCCCTCGACAACCGGATCAACGGCGGCCCCGACGACAACCTGCTAGTGGGCCTGGACGGGAACGACAGCCTGCACGGCAACACGGCCAGCGACACGCTGCTGGGGGGCCGCGGCGACGACAACCTGCGGGGCGACTGGGGGAACGACAGCCTGCACGGCGACGAGGGGAACGACCTGCTGAACGGCAGCTTCGGCCGGGACCTGATGTATGGCGGCAGCGGCGACGACCGCCTGCACGGCGAGCACGAGCAGGACGTCCTCGACGGTGGCGACGGCGACGACATCCTGTTCGCCGCCCAGGACGCGAGCAAGGACCTGCTGATCGGCGGCGCCGGCAACGACATCTACCATCTCGACGGCCAAGACGAGGTGGTCGAGCAAGCCGGCGACGGCATCGACCAGCTGGTCGCGTGGGCGGACACGATCCTGGGGGCCCACCTGGAGAACCTCAGGCTCAGCGACGGGGCCCCGCAGGCCAAGCTCGGACGCGGCAATGAACTGGACAATGTGCTCACCGGCAGCCAGTACTCGAACCGGCTCGAGGGACTCGCGGGCGACGATACGCTCTACGGCATGAGCGGCCACGACGTACTGGACGGGGGCTCCGGCAGCGACCGACTGTTCGGGGATATCGGCGACGACCGGCTCGACGGCGGCGGCTTCACCGGCACGCCGGACCTCCTGGCCGGCGGTGCCGGCAACGACAGCTACGTCTTCCATGGCGACGAGACGCTGGTGGAACGGGCCGAGGAAGGGACCGACGAGGTCCTGTCCACGACCAACGCGACACTCGGCACGCACTTCGAGAACCTCACGCTGTCCGACACAGCCGGCCCGGGCGTGCTCAACGGCGGGGGCAACAACCTGGCCAACCTCATCACCGGCAACCGGTGGAACAACGTGCTGTTCGGACTCGACGGCCACGACACGCTGCGCGGCGACTCAGGCGACGATGTGCTGAGCGGCGGCACCGGCAACGACCAGCTGCGGGGTGAGGCCGGGGACGACCTCCTCCATGGGGGCGCTGGCCGCGACCGCTTCGTCTTCGGCGCGCCGGACGGGGGCCGGGGCGACGAGGTGCTCGACTTCGACCCGGCGCAAGACACCCTGGTGCTGCTGGACGAGCTCGACACGGGGGCCCGGGGGAGCGTCCCGGGCGGAATCGCGGGCCTGTCCTTCACCGCGGGCCACCTGGCCGACGCCGCCTTCTTCAAAGGCAGCGGCTTGACGGGCCAGGAGGCCGGCAGTCACAGCGGCATCTACGTGAACACGCTGACCGGCTGGGTCTGGTACAACCCGAGCACCGCCGAAGCCGGCGACTCGCGCTTGGTAGCGCGCCTGTCCGGCGACCTGGTGGCCCGCATGGACAGCACCGACTTCACCTACGGCGCGGGTTGAGCCGGCCCGGGGTCAGGCAGACGCGGCCGGGCTGCGGCGGCTTCCTCCTGTTGCGCTGCCGCAGTCTGGCCCCCCCGCACCCACGGAAGACGCGCGGGACCTGACAGTCCGCCATCGCTGGGAAGTGGCGACCCGGCAGGCCCGCGCCACCGCCCACCGCAACATCCGGTGCTCTACCCCGGGTCAGCATGCAGCCACGCTTGCAGCTGAACCGGGACACCCGGCCCTACAGCACCACGTGGTCGACCAGAAAGTCGAGCACCACCCGCACCCGCGCCGGCAGCCGTCCCGGGCCGCCGAGGTAGACGGCATGGACCGGTTCCCGCTCGCCGGGGTTGAAGGCTTCCAGGACCGGGACGAGCCGGCCCGCGTCGAGGTCGGCCTGCACGTGGAACAGCGACAGGCGTGCCAGACCGACACCCTCGATGGCCAGGCGGCGCAGGGTCTCGCCGTCCCCGGCCCGCACCGAGCCGGCCACCTTGATCTCGACGCAGCGGCCGTCGACGAGCATGGGCCAGTCCGGGCGGCTGCGCCGGTAGCTCCAGCCCAGACGCTTGTGGACCAGCAGGTCCCCGGGCGTGCGCGGCGTGCCGTGGCGCCGCAGATAGGCCGGCGCCGCGACGATGGCTTGCCGGGTCTCGCCGAGCAGCCGGGCCACCAGCCCCGACGCCGGCAGCCGGCCCCAGCGTATCGCGATGTCGGTGCGCTCCTCCATGAGGTCCACCACCTGGTCCGTCAGCGTGATGTCGAGTGCCAGCTCCGGGTACTGCTCGGCAAAGCGGGGCACCAGCGGCAGCAGCACGTGGTGGCCGAAGGGCAGGCTGGCATTGACCCTGACGCGCCCGCGCGGAGCCCCGCCGCCGGAGGCGCTGCGCTCCGCCTCGTCGATGTCGGCGAGCACACGCGCACAGCGCTCATAGAACTCGCTGCCCTCGGGCGTGAGCTGCAGCTTGCGGGTCGAGCGGTGCACCAGGCGGGCGCCCAGCCGCGCCTCCAGCCGCCCGATCAGCTTGCTGACCGCCGACGGTGTCAGCTCCAGGTGACGCGCCGCGGCGGAAAAGCCGCCGCGGTCCACCACCTGCACGAAGACCTCCATCTCGCCGGAGCGGTTCACGTCGGTGGGAGACATGGCTTGTGAACTGAGTTCATAGATGAATGTCTCCTGGGCATTCTAGTCATGCCCATCGGCGCCGGGCACAGTCGGCCCATCTGCCACTCCGTCGAGGAATTCGCGACATGGAACATCGACTGCTCGGCCGCTCCGGACTGAAGGTGCCGGCGCTCGGTTTCGGCGCCGGCACCTTCGGGGGCCAGGGGCCGCTTTTCAGTGCCTGGGGCGCCACCGACGTCGCGGGCGCCAGGCGCATCGTCGACCTCTGCCTGGAGGCCGGCGTGAGCCTGTTCGACAGCGCCGACGTGTACTCGGACGGCGCCTCCGAGGCCATCCTCGGGGCCGCGCTCGAAGGCCGCCGCGACCAGGCGCTGATCTCCACCAAGATGGCGCTGCGCACCGGCCCCGGCCCGAACGACGCAGGAAGCTCGCGCCACCGCCTGATCGCGGCCACCGAGGCTGCGCTGCGGCGACTGAAAACCGACTACATCGACCTGCTGCAACTGCACGCCTTCGACGCGTCCACTCCGGTCGAAGAAAGCCTCAGGGCGCTCGACGACCTGGTGCGGGCCGGCAAGGTGCGCTACATCGGCGCGTCGAACTTCTCGGGATGGCAGCTGATGAAGTCGCTCGCCGCTTCGGAGCGGCTCGGCCTGTCGCGGTATGTCGCCAACCAGACCTACTACTCGCTGGTGGGACGCGACTATGAATGGGAGCTGATGCCGCTGGGGCTGGACCAGGGCGTGGGCGCCATCGTCTGGAGCCCGCTCGGCTGGGGCCGGCTGACCGGCAAGATCCGGCGGGGGCGGCCGCTGCCTGCGGGCAGCCGTCTGCACGAGACAGCCCGCTACGCGCCGCCGGTGGACGACGAGCACCTGTACCGCATCGTCGATGTGATGGACGAGGTGGCCGTCGAGACTGGCAAGACGCTGCCGCAGATCGCCATCAACTGGCTGCTGCGGCGGCCCAGCGTCACCAGCGTGCTGATCGGTGCACGCGACGAGAGGCAGTTGAAGGAGAACCTCGGCGCGCTCGGATGGGCGTTGACCCCGGCGCAGATGGACCGGCTGGACGCGGCCAGCCTGCTCACCCCGCCCTACCCCTACTACCCCTACTGGCGGGGCCAGTTCACCGAGCTGGCGCCGCCCCCGGTGCGGCTCAATCCAGCCGCATCTGCAGGCGCAGGTAGCTGATCGTGCCCTCGGGCCGGTTGCGCACCGAGAACTCGCGCAGCACCTTGAACTCGACGGCCCAGCGCCCGTCCTCCGAGGTGTAGCCGACCAGCGGGCCGAGGCCCAGGCTCTGCACCTTGTTGCCGTGCGAGGCCACGTCGGGCCCGCTGTCGTCGGTGGTCTGCCTCAGCACGAAACCCTGCAGGCCCAGGCGGGTCGTGTCGTTCAGGCGATACAGCCCGCTGACGTCGCTGTGCAAGTACTGGCCCGAGCGCACGTCGGTGTCGCGGTTGCGGGTGTTGAAGGAATAGGTCGTGCGGGAGCCGACCTCGAAACCGTTCTCCCACACGTAGGACGCCACCACGCCGGGGCGCACGGTCCAGAAGTTGCCGGCACCCGGGTTCACCGCGCGGTCCTCGTCGTAGTCGCCCGTGGGCGCCACCAGGCCGAGGCTGGTGACGAGGCGGTAGTCGTCGGTCTGCCAGTCCAGGAAGGCGGCCATCTCCGTGTCGCCGATGCCCGACTTGCTGTCCGACACGGTGCCGCCCGGGAAGGACACCTCGTTGCGCTGGTGCACGATGGGCAGCGACACGGAAGCGCCGACCCGGCCTTCGAGGTAACGCAGCTCCGAGATGTAGGTCAGCCGCGGCACCACCACGGTGGCCTCGATCTTCGGCCGCACCCGCAGCTGCTGTCCGTCCAGCGTGGCGACATTGCTGTTGCCGTCGTTGTCGCGCACCTTGGTGGCGCGGTAGTGCTGCAGCCACACCTGGCCGTACCAGCCGGGGAACTGCGGGCTGGTCAGCTCCTGGCCGGGGCCGCCGAGCAGGGCGCGCACCTGGCCGTTTTCAGTGGCGAGCGCCGAAGAAGAAAAAGTGACAGCGGCCGAGACAGCGGCCAGCAGAACGGGACGGGAGAGTGTCATGGTCGTCTTGACGTGCTTGGGTCGAACCCGGCAAGCGGCACGCAAGCCGGACAAGCCGGCCCGTGCGCTCCTCGTCCTGCGGTGCTGCTGCTGGGGGCGAGGCCGATCCGGGGATGAAAGATCGGCCGGCATCATATCGGCGCTGGTGTCATCTGCGCCGGATGTCGCACTGAAGAGACAGTCTATCCCTTACGCCACACTTACATATTAATATATTAAGTGATTAGATCCTATGTTTTCTTTACCGGAGAAGCTCGCGCAGCGGGCCTCGACGGTGCCATCGACTTGCGGTTCCCCGATGCTGTTCACCTCCTGCTCCCCCCTCGCCGTCGTGCGCAGCTGCACCGCTGCCCTGCTTGTCCTGGCCGCCTGCGGCACGCGGGCCGCCGAGCCGACGACGGCCCCGGCAGCCGGGCCCGCCAAAGTGGAGCTCGAGGGTGTGCTCTTCGATGAGACCGTCTTGCACGGCGGCCAGGTCCTGCCGCTGAACGGCGTGGGGCTTTCCAGCATCCTGTCGGCCCGGTCGATGGTCGTGGCCCTCTACCTGCCCAGCAAGCAGAAAACGATCGAAGGCGCGCTGAACGTCAAGGGTCCCAAGCGCATCCACTACTGCACGATCCGCACCATCTCGACGCGCGACCTCGCCAACGCGATGCTCGACCGCATCCGCCAGAACACGACGACCGAGGAGTTCTCCGCCAACATCGTGCAGACCGCCCAGCTGGGCGCCGTCTTCGGCACCCGCAAGGAAGTGCGCAAGGGCGACTGCGCGCTGATCGACTGGATGCCGGCCACGCAGAGCACCGAGTTCCGCCTCAACGGCGAGCTGCTCGAGCAGCCGATCAAGGGCGAGAGCTTCTTCCAGATGATGATGAAGGTGTGGATCGGCCCCAATGTGCGGGCCTCCACCCGCGAAGCGCTGCTCGGCCTGCGCTGAGGCCAAGAGAAGCCCCTCGTGAGCGAGAGGGGCTGGTGATGCAGACAGCTTGCGTGCGCCATCCCGGCCTGCGACGCTGTCGCCCACGGACCCCGCGGCGACCGGGCTGATCCGGGCGGGCGTCCGCATCACCGGAGGATCACCATGCATCCCTTGCCGCTACTCTCTGCGGTTGCCGCCCTGCTGGCCGCCACCACCGTCCTCGCGAACGAGCCGACATCCGGGCCCGAGGCCCCCCTCCCTTCCCCACCGGCCGGCTTCAGCCCGCCGCCCCAGCTGCTCGCCTTTCCAGACGCAGCACCCGGCGATCCACGCCTGTCCTTTCCTGAATGCGCCGGCATCCCGCCGAGCGATGAAGCGCCCTTCTACGACTACAACGGCTTGTCGGGCCGCTATGCGGGCAGCCGGCCCGCCGCTGAGGGGCAGCCGCTGCAGATCGGTTTTGCCCTCACCTCCAGCGGGCCGGGACCGTGGGCCGAAGGGGAGTACAGCGGGTGGTTCATGACCGCCGAAGGTGCGGCGCGCTGGCACGCGGGTCACTTCAGGGCGCTCGCGGTCAACCCGGCCTTCATGCCCAGCATCGTGCTCACGTCCGGCTTCGACACCGCCAACCAGGGCTACAGCGTCCTCGGGCTGCGCAAGGATGCGGCAAGCGGACGGATCACCGCCCTGTGCCTCTACAGCTGGAGGCAGGAGTGGCCGCCGACGGTGTTCCCGCGGCGGCCGTTCGCGCTCTGGCGCATGTTCTAGAACCTGTCTCGAAATCGTTGACGCACTTCGCCGCCGACGTTCTCGAAGTACACCTCGATGCCCTCCGGCAGGCGGTGGCCATTGGCGATCTCCTTCCAGGCGGTCAGGCAGGTTCGGTTGAGGCCCGCTGCAAGGACGCGCTCAGCGGCGCTCAGTGGCGCGCGGGGCGCGGGCCGTAGCGCAGCGTGAGCAGCGTGCCCAGCGCCAACGTGGTGACGGCGAACGCCGGGCCGCCGAGCGCGCCGATGTGGTCGACCAGGAGGCCGCCGCCGATGGCACCGCTCGCGATGGCGATCTGGAATGCCGCCACCAGCAGGCCGCCGGCACCTTCGGCCTGGTCCGGCGCGGCACGCACGATCCAGGTCTGGAAACCGACCGGAAAGGCACCGAAGGCAAAGCCCCACAGCGCGACGGCAACCGCCGTGACGATGGCCGAGCTCCCCGCGACCAGCAGGCTCGTCGCGAGTGCAGCGATCAGCGCAGCGCCGAAGACGATGGCGTGACGCTCGCTGCGCTCGGCGATGAAGCCGCCGGCGAAGTTGCCGAAGAAGCCGCCGATGCCATAACCGAGCAGGATGGCGGAGATGGCGCTCACCGAAAGACCGGTGACGTCTTCCATCAGCGGGCGGATGTAGGTGAAGCCCGCGAAGTGGCCGGAGATCACGAGCAGCACGGCCAGCAGGGCGATGCGCACGCCGGGGCGGGCGATCAGCTCGCCCAGCACGCGCAGGTTCGGGTTGTCGCGCGGCGGCAGCGCCGGCAGCGTGAACCACTGGGCGACGAGCGTGAGCACGCTGGCGGCGCCGGCTGCGACGAAGGCGCTGCGCCAGCCCCACAGGTCGCCCATCCAGGCACCGATGGGGGCAGCACAGACGGTGGCGACGGACACGCCGGTGAGAATGACCGACATGGCGCGCGCGAACAGCGGCTCGGGCACCAGGCGCATGGCGAGCGCGGCCGCCATGGACCAGAAGCCGCCAAGCGCGATGCCCAGCATGACGCGCGCGACGAGCAGCACGGCCAGGCTGCTGGCGGTGGCCGCCAGCGCATTGGAGATCATCAGCAGCGTGGTGAGCGCGAGCAGCACGGCCCTGCGGTCGAAGCGGCGGGTGAGCAGCGGGATGGACGGCGCCGCGACGGCACCGACCAGCGCCGTGGCGGTGACGGCCTGGCCCGCGGCGCCGGCCGACACGCCCAGGTCGGCCGCGATCGCAGTGAGCAGGCTGGCCGGCAGGAACTCGGCTGTCACGAGGCCGAACACACCCAGTGCGAGCGAGGCCACGGCGGGCCAGCGGGCGACCGTGGCGACACCGGTGGCGGGGCCTGGTGCGCCGGCGGCGCGGGCATCGAGGCAATTGGAGCAGGAAGCGGATGACATCGTTGTTGCGGTTGTGGTGGTCGAAGCCAGCAGCTTAGGGATAAGATTCTGGCGTTTCCATGCCAGAACTTCCGAAATGCTTGACCATTTGTCCGAGGCACCGCGCACCCGGCACAGCGAGCTGCCCGACGTGCCCGACACCCTCACCGAGATCCTGCAAGGGCTGCGGCTCGACGGCGTCGAGTACGGCCGCTGCGTGTTGCATCCGCCGTGGGCGGTGGCGTTTCCGGCGCAAGGGTCGGCCCGCTTTCACTTCGTCTCCAGCGGTAGCTGCTGGCTGCGCACGCCGTCGACCGACTGGGTCCAGCTGAAGCCCGGCGACGCCGTGCTGCTGCCGCGCGGCAGCTTCCACGTGCTGGCGAGCGCACCCGAGGTGCCGGTGGTGGACATCGACTCGCTGGCGCGGGTGGCAGTGTCGGAGAACATCTACCTCGTGCGGGGCGAGGCGCTCTCCGGCGCGGACGGAAACGCTGCGCCGGCCGACGTGATGTTCTGCGGCGCCATGCGCTTCAACCTCGATCCGCTGCACCCGCTGGTCACCATGATGCCGGACGTGATGCGCGCCGGCGACCTCGCGCAGCGCGACCCCACGGTGCCCGCGCTGCTGGATGCGATGGAACGCGAGATCGCGCTCGAACGCATCGGCGCGTGCGGCATCCTCGCGCGCATGGCGGACGTGCTCGCCGCCAGCATCATCCGCGCCTGGGTGGAGTGCGGCTGCAACAACCCGACGGGCTGGATCGCCGCGGTGCGCTGCCCGAAGATCGGCAAGGTGCTCGCCGCCATCCACGCCGCTCCCGAACGCGACTGGACCGTGCCGGCGCTGGCCGAGCTGATGGGCGCCTCGCGCTCGACCTTCGCGGAGGCATTCACGCGCACACTCGGCGAAAGCCCGGCCAGGTACGTGGCCAAGGTGAAGATGTTCCAGGCCCGTCGCTGGATCGCGCGAGACGGCATGCGCATCTCCGTGGCCGCCAACCGGCTGGGCTATGACTCGGAGGCGTCGTTCAGCCGCGCTTTCAAGCGCGTCATCGGCCACCCGCCGAGCGCGGCGCGGGCAGAGCACCTGCAGTCGCGCCCTTGACGCCGCCAGCGCCGCATACCAGCAACATCGCTGCCAAGGTCCTCGCGTATTTCACGTCTTCCATCTGAGGCCTCCTACCGTCGATCCTGTCCGTTCAGTCCGCTGAGTCGATGGCGTTGTGCCGGAACATCGTGGATGCTTTTGGCAGCAGCATCCGGGCAGTTGCAATAGGCCTATCCGTATCAACATGCCGACAGCGGAGAGTCGCATGGTTCAACTATCCCCACGCCAGATGGTGGTGGCGGTGGTCAGGAATCGGGCGCACCGTCTGCTGGGTGGCATCCGGCGCGGCGGCCACAAGGCGGCGGTCTGGTCCGAGGAGGCCCGGCGCGCCCATGGCGAATCGATCTACCGGGTGCTGTCGCCCTACGTGGGCGATGTCGCCGGCCAGACGGGCCTGGAGATCGCGCCGGGCGACAACCTGGGGGTGTGCGGCCAGTTTCTCAAGGCTGGCGCTGACCGCTGGTGGGCCCGGCGGATTTGTGCCAGAAGCCGATGGCGCCGCACCCGCCACCCCACCCTCCCCAGTCCCGCCAACACGCAGACCCACGTCTGCGGTTCCGGCACCGGCGTCAGCAGGTAAGCCGACAGCCGGGCATTTCCGCTCGCAACGGCGACGATCTGGCCGAGCTCGTTGAGGTCGCTGGCCCGAGTCAACGTGGTGCCCGGCAGGTCGACCAGGCTGTTGAGATCCTGGAAGGACCGGCCGTCGACCGAGACCAAGGCCCTGTATTCGCCCCGGTCCAGCGCGGGGTCGTACCGAAACATCTCGCCGATCACGACGCCGACTTCGTTGAGGTCGCGGGGCCCTGGCCTGTTGCTGCTGCCCCGGCGATGGGGCCGGTGGCAGCACGATCTCGTGCACCTGTCCGTCCTTCCACAGCCCCACCGCGCCCATCTGGTACCTTTCCGAGCGGTTGTCGCCGGCACGCTCAATGCGCGCCGTCGGCCGCTTGCGGCGAGAACTCGAGCGGCTCTTCCTCGAGGGCTCGTATCGCCTCAGCAAGCGCCAGCTCGTCTGTTTCGAACGGGTCGTCCCAAACGTGCGACGTGTTCTGTTGGTCAACCACCTCGAGAATCCACTTGCCCTTGCCGTCCTCGTAGATCTCGACCTGCACGGTTACGCCATGCCTCGAAATCGTCTGGCTCAGTGGCGATTCGATGACGACCGGGTCATTTTCAACACTCATGTTCTATCCTTTCCGATCTTCTGATCACTTGTCGGGGAACGACGACGCTCCTTGTCGATCGACGGTCTCGATTGTGAAGCCAGAGCCTTGGGCCGCCCGCTCCACGGCGCAGGCGTCTGCCCTGTGCATGGCCCCCAGGTAAATGCGCGGCCCCTCAAGGAAGCGCTGCTTCAGCTGGGCTGCTCTGAGGCCGCAGAACTGCGAGTGCAACTTCGCTAGGTGCGAGAGATTCTTGGCAGTCGGCGGCAAGCCGAGCAGGTCCACGTACACGTCGAGCGGCTCTGGCTCCGGCATGCCCGTCACCACCGGCGAAAAGGATCCGGCCTCCTCGTGACCCCAATGGCGGCAGTGAAGCTCGAACAAGTGCCCGACGGTCCAGTACTCGGCCACTCGGTGGCACCTAGGACAGTCGCGGATACGGTCTGCATATCGTCAGTTCTATCCACCGGCCATCCCCCTTTCCGTGGTCACTCGACGAGGGCGGCTCCGGCCCCCGGATCCCAAGGACCTCACCCAGAAAACAGGGTGATACCCGAATTCCGCTGCGTCGTGCGCACGTCGGCGCAAGCCCAGAAGCGGCTCATGCCTCGCCCTCCGCGTTGCTGCCGCGCGTGATCCGCCGCGCCTCCAGTTCCCGACGCGTCTTGTCCAACTCTTCGGCTAGCAGCTTCTCGTTCGGAAGCACCGTCTGGTATTCGGCGGCCAGGACCTTGTTGGGCAGACCTTCGAGCGCATAGCGGGCTTCGGCAGCGCCTTTCGCCGCGCACAGGATCAGACCCACAGGCGGGTTCTCGTCGGGTTTCATCCAGTGCTCGCGGGCGTAGTTCAGGTACAGGTGCATCTGGCCGGCGTCGGCGTAACTGAACTTGCCGACCTTGAGGTCAATGACCAGCAGACACTTGAGGCGGCGGTGAAAGAACAGAAGGTCGACGCGGAACCAGCTGTCGTCGATGCGCAGCCGGCGCTGGCGGCCTACGAAGGCGAAGTCGTCGCCCAACTCCAGTAGGAAGTCTGCCAGGTGGTGAATCAGGCCTTCTTCAAGGTCGGACTCGGCGTACTCGTCCTTGAGGTTCAGGAACTCCAGAACGAAGGGGTCCTTGATGGCCTGCTCAGGAGTGATCACGTCGCCAGGTTCCGCCACTTCGCCTTTTTCCAGCATCGCCGCCTTGTTGCTGGAGAGCGCGGTACGCTCGTAGAACTGGCTGTTGATCTGGCGATCGAGCTGGCGCACGGTCCAGCCGCCGCGCAGGGCTTCGGTCTCGTAGAAAGCGCGCGCTTGCGGGTTCCGGACCGACAGCAGGCGCACGTAGGCCGACCAGGGCAGTGGAAACGCTTGGGCGAGCGCGGACAAGTCGGGAAATGTCCAAGACGCCGTCTGGAGATTGTGCGGGGCAGCCGATTCTCCAGACAGCGTCTGGAGAATCCGGGCTGCGCCCGATTTTGCAGGCAGCGTTTGCAGAGCCTGGTTGGCGGGCCAAGCCAAATGAAAGGCGCGCATTTGCCACAGGTTCTGCCGACTGAAGCCACGGCCGAAACGTGCAGACAGGTCAGTCGCTAGGCGTTCGATCAATGCTTCGCCGTAAGCAGCCCGTCCCTGTCCGCCCTGTTCGAACTCGACGATACGCCGGCCGATTTCCCAGTAGGAGGCGGTCATCAGCGCATTGACACTTCGGGCAGCGGCGCGGCGAGCGAACTCCAACAGGGCGACGATGTCGCCGTGGATGCCACTGTAGTCGTCGGCGCCGGCTGAGGTGAGATCAGTCATCAGCCCATCCTTTCCGATGTACACGCCGATCCAAGCTCGAGCGGCTGTCAGGCCGCCGTCGCCTCGCCCCAGAGGTTGAACGCTAGCGCCTTGGGGCGCGTTATGTACCCCGTTTGCATCGACACCCGAAAGCCGGCCTCACCCAGCAGCTTAGGCACGTCCCTGGTGAGATGGCAGTTGCCGACGAGCTTGGCCCATGTGGGCTCGATCGCTCGCTGCCATTTCACGACGGCTGGATCCGGGGCGAGCCCGTGTTCTGCGAACAGCAGCTTTCCCTGCGGCCGCATCACCCGGCGGATCTCAGCCAAGACGGCAGCGGGACTTGTCACGCTGCACAGCGTGTACGTGCAGACGACAGTGTCGAATGACTGGGCGTCAAACGGCAGGCGCTCGGCTGCGAGCGTTCTCAACTCCAACGGGAGCTGCGCACGGACAGCACGACGCCTAGCGAAAGGGTGCATCTGTTCAGCTGGGTCGATGCCGACGAGCACTTGCACTCGATCTCGCTTGTAGTGCGGCAGGTTCAGCCCGGTCCCAACCCCAATCTCTAACACGCGTCCCTGTGCAAAAGGAACCACCGCTTGTCTGCGGCGAGTGAAGGGGCTCAGGCCACAGGCAAAGTCGAGGAGGTATGGCAGCACGCGCCGCTCGTACCAAGAGACCGGTGCGTTCATAGTCCTTTCCGATTCATTAGTTCGCGTCCTTCATTCGACATTCCGGGAGGTGGTGCACCCACTCCCCGGTTGGCTGCCGACGCGAGTCCAGCACGGCCACGTTAGGCCATTCCACACGGGCATGATCGTGCGCTGGGTCCAGGAAACGTTGTGGACACCCTTGGGTACGGTCCGCTCCGAGAGGATCAACGCGTCCAAGATACGGCGCGCTGCCGTCCTCGTCATCGAGCAGAACAACATCACCGACTGTCCGTCTCTTGCTCATCGTGAGGCACCTTTCCGATCACGTCAGCTGTCGTCCGTTCCGGACCGCCCACCCTACTGCCGGCACAGCACCTCTAGGCGGTGTTAGCAGGGTCCCGCCAACCGCTCGAAGGCCCATGCATCGCAGTCGTCTTCCCGGTCCTGACGCCAGTTATTCTCCAAGTGCGCGAGCTCGTGCAAGACCAGGTGAAACAAGAAGGCCCTGGGGGAGCTAAGACGCTCGTACACGTCGACGTCCTCGTGCCCCCCGAACAGCGCCACACGGTCAATGCAGCTTCGTACTGTTGCGGCGCCAATGTGTCCTCGCAAAAGGACTCCCCATGCGCCCGATTCTCCGTCTCTGATCGCCATTGCACATGGATTGCCGTCACACGTTCCGTATCGAGCAGCGCACCACTCTGCGATGTCAGGGACGATCAACAGTTCGACGCGTTGAGTCGCGTTCCGCTGAAGCAAGTCATTCAACTCCTGGCGGAACGGCTCAACTAGTATGGCCGACTCATCTGGCTCTAACGGAGCATCTTTGAACATGCGAGTCCTCCGAAAGTAGGCCTAACGCTGCGAGTAAAAGAGTTGTGAGGCAAAAGCGTTCAAGCCGCATCAATCTTTTCCTACTTGTGCTCGTTCCGCTTCGACCTCGTCTTCACTGCGGTGGCCTCGTTGACCATGGCCTCGATCCCTTGGCTCAGCACTCCGTTGCCCTTCCCAGTCAGATACGCCACTGTTTGAGGAAGCAGGCTGACCGATGTCTTCACCTTCTTCTCGCCCTCAGGCTTCGGCTTGCGCCCCGAGCCTCTCGGGTTCCGCGTGCTCACCGGTTTGATATTAGTCATACCGAAATCAAAGTCAACCTGATTTTGGTGTGACTGTAATCCAGGCTTAGATTGCCTGTTCAAACATCTGCTCAATTGTGCGATCCGATGGCTCCAGGTATGCGTCGGTGTGGTCAAGGTGGGCGTGCCCGAGGAGCCGCTGCACAGTCTAGATGTCGTGGCCTTGCTGCAGAAGGCGCGTTGCGAAGGTTCTGCGACCTGTATGGCTTGAGCATTCGTGAAGCCCTGCTGCTCTGTACAGCTGGGACGTTCGAGCTTGGAGGCTGTCGCATGCCCAGTAGTCTTCGACATCGCCTCCGGCAAGCCGCTTGGACTTGCGTGTTAGCTCGAATGCCGCACCCTTGTGCGAAAGAATCAAAGCAGTCGCAAGCGAGAGTCCCCGAAACATCCGGCGGTCAAGTTCGGTTCCCCAGTTCTTGGTCCAGCGGTGCTCACTGTACCGCTCTACCGCCTCAATGGTCGCGGTGTTTGTCAGGAAGACGCACCTCTGTCGGCTGCCCTTCGTGATCGCCGCGCGGAGCGAGATCTCCCGGCGCAGTTCGCCCGAAGGCATGAGGACGTCGTTGACCTGCAGCCGCGCAATCTCGGTGATTCGCATCGCGCACGTGAGCCCGAGGAGCAAGACGAGCACGTCGCCTGGGCATGGCGATTGGTGGCTTCTGTAACGCGCAGCAGGTGTCGGATCTGAGCGAGCCGCAATGTGCGCTACCTTGACGACGGGGCCTTGCCGGCGAACAACAATTGGATAGAAAACCGAGTCTGATCCAGTCGGCCAAGCTCAACGACATCGCCCCTTGGCGTTACCTTCAAGACGTCATTCACCGGGATCTGGTTGAGTCGGCTGCCGTTTCCCCAGCAGCCATCCCTCACCCTTGCTGTGCGCCGCGCTTCTACTGTAGAAGAATCGGCGAGAGTCATGCTTTCCTAGGTCCGCGTTCGGTGCATAACAGCCGGATGCTGTAGCTGTCAGCGGCACTAGCACTACAGTCGTAGTTTCTTGCGTCGCCTTCGACGCCAGTGGCAGGCTTTAGCACGAGCGTGATGGTGTCGACGCCAGTACGACCAAGCGAGAGCGTGTGCAGGTGGTGGCGCAGGAAGGCGCAGCAGCGCCACAAGAAGACGCCGCACTTCGGGGACGGTCAGCGGCAGCAACCCCCTGTGTGCCTTGAAGGCCTGCAGCGAAGAGCGTTCCTTTTCGGCCGCGCCCCCCTTTTTGAAGTCCAGCTGGATGGCGTTGGCGCGCAAGACGCTCAGGCAGGCATGGGCCAACAGGGCCAATGTGATGTGCCGATACCAGCCGGTCCAACTGCGCACCTCGTACTGGTCGAGGCCAACGAGTTGCTTGCTGTTCTCGAACGACTCCTCGATGGCCCAGCGTCTGCCGGCCACGTGCGCCAAGACCTGCAGCGGGGTATGGAAGGGGGCGTAGACGGCGTAGTAGGCTAGGTTTGTCGCGTCACCCACGCTGCGGCGCACCAGCAGCCCACGCTGCATGGGGGTCCTCCAAACTAGCACGAAGACCAGTGCAACTGGAGCCCCAACGAACACCCAAGCGTGCGTCTCTTCGAGGCCCAAGTCCCACCTTCGCACCTATAGCGGCGAGTGAGCCCCATGCGCCTCCAGCGCCGAACGCAGCGGCCGTCACAGCAACATGACGGCGGATCCTTTTCATGAGTTCGTGCCTGCGGTTCTGGTTTCCGACGATTATTGTTGGCTCAGTCTGCTATCGGCGTGCCCGCCGCACCGATCAACTGTCGAAGTTGGCGTTGCAGCTCCCCGCGGCCCGCACGTTCGCCCGCCGCCCGCTCGCGGCGACCGCGGTGGATGATCGCACGAAGGTCGATTGGGGCGATTCCCGCGCTCACGTCAAAGCGCGGCGAGCCCTCATCGTCGCGGATCGTGACCAGGCCAGCCATCGTCGACGACCCAGCTTCGGCGGACTGATCGGCCGCGTGCAAGATCGCCTCGCACTCCGGGCTCATTGACGGAATCGACTGCGTTTTCATCGCTCATGTCGAGTTCCGACGCACGTTCCGATCGTCCCGGATAGCCGAGGTGCAGAGGAAGTCTTGCTGCTCGTTCATGTCGCGCCGGCCTCCACGCCCTTGAACACGACCTCCAGTGGCAGCGTCAGGTCGATGCTGCTCAGGACAAGTTCGCCAGCCTTGCTCTGGTCCACCATCGTCCACTTCTCGACGGCTGCATCGGCTAGTGTGAAGACCTCGACGCGGCGGTCCGCCGGGTCAATCAGCACGTACTCGCGCAGCGACGGCAGTGAGCGGTACAGGATGAACTTATCGCGCTTGTCATAGCCCTTGGTGCTTGGGGGCAGAACCTCAATCACCAGCTTTGGGTCATTGATGACCTGTTCGTCACCCGCTTCGGCCTTGCCGCATGTGACCATCACATCCGGGTACAGGTAGCCATCGGCGAGACCGACTTTGACGCCCTCGGCGAACACCTGGCAGGGTGTGCCGTCCAGGTGGTCACTGATGCGGCTGGCCAAGTTGAGGATGACCCGGTTGTGGCGCAGAGATCCGCCCACCATGGCGAAAATTTCACCTCGATAGAACTCGTGCCGTTCGGTCTGTTGTTCCTCCCAGGCCAGAAACTCGGCCATGGTCATTCTTTGCAGGGGCATGCCCATCGCGCCACCTCATGTTAAAGGACTCATTAAGTAGCATATTTCCGCCTCTCACCACACACCATCAGCCACGACCCATGGCAGCAACTCATGGGCGTGCTCATGGAGTTCGCCAGAGTCGGCATCGCGGTAGCGCTCACCGTCGCGCTCGATCATGAATGCGCCCGGACCATCGGCGGCTTGGTACATCCCTGTGATCCGCTCGGGAAGGGCCCCTTCCGGTGCGCCGTCAGGGTAGTACAACGTCACCGCGCAGGGCAGACCTTCTGCCGTGACTCCTACTTTGGTCGGTGCCTCCATGGCGGCCTCCTGTCGAGTCCGCGTTCGAGATGGCCTCATAATGTACCCATTGGGTACTCAAGTCAAGCGCCGCCGCGCATTTTTTTCTTGAGTTGTTCGTGCGCGAGGATCTCGCGCACGTGGCTCCACATCGTGGGGGGCATCTCCCGCCCATTGGACGACGGCAGCATCCATTTGTCGAACGTGGCTCGCGGGCAGCCGAGGCGCTCGCACATCTCCTCCCGGGTCAAGGATCGGCCTAGATCTATCAGCTCGCCGAGGTCGGCCATCGCTTGCCTCAGGAACTCCTGCTGTGTAGTGCTCATCGGGTCAGTGTATGCCCAATGGGGACAACCGCCTCAGAGCACGCGCGCCACGATGCGCCCCAGATCTACCGGGTCACCTTCGACCAGGTTCTTGGTTGCGGAGAGTGTTGCGAGGCCGAGCACCTCGCGTATGTGGCGGAGGTCATAGCCGCGCCGATGGAGGCGAACGGCGAACGTCCGGCGCGATGCCGTCGCCCCAGCGCACTCGATCCCCGCCTGGTCGTGCAGTTTGCGGATCGTCTGCGTCAAACTCTCGCAGGAGCGCGAGGTGTTGCCCGCTGAGGTCCTGCGGGCAGTGAGGGTGAACGGACGCCCGGCCGCCACCTTCATAGCATGGCGCATCTGCGTTTCTTCGACTACGGGTGCCTTGGCCATCGGAACGCGCCTCCTTCCAGCCATGCTACGAGGCCGTTTCGCCGGACCTTCTTTGAATCGGGCCGCCAGCCCGCGCCCCACCTCGCGTTCTCGGAAACTTCAGAATCGCCAGCGGCCTCATGAAAACACGCCCAGAGGACGCCGGTGCGCTCGGCACCCGTGAAATGTGCCCTGCTCTCGAGACAGCATCCGTGACCTACGGAACCGCGCAGTTGCAAGCCATCCGCCACCACCTAAACTGGAACAGAACCGCAACCGTTCGACGGCTCTTGATATGCCAGCCGAGCTTCAGAATGCTTGTTTCACGGAAGCCAGCTCAACGCCTTGGTGAGTCGTCACCATGCACTCCGGCTTACCTTCCAACACGCTCCCTGCCAGTGGTCTCCGCCAAGCTCAGTGGCAGCGAATGAAGAGCTTGCTAGCCGAGGAGCTATCGGCGCTGATTGATGTCACCACCGCAAGTCACACGCTGCTCGACGACCCTCGCTTCGCCACGAAGCAGGCTGCCGATGCGCTCAGCGGCGTGCCGCGCATCGGCCAGCAGCTCGGGCCTTACCGCATCGTCGAATTGATCGGTCGCGGTGGCATGGGCGAGGTCTACCGCGCCGAGCGCGCCGACGGCCAGTACGAGCAGCAGGTGGCCATCAAACTGATGGGCCACAGCTTCGACCGCGAACACGCGATCTCCCGCTTCCACGCGGAGCGCCAGATCCTGGCCAGCCTCGACCATCCCAACCTCGCCAAGGTCTTCGATGGCGGCGTGACCGAGGACGGCCGGCCGTACTTCGTGATGGAGCTGGTCGACGGC
>NZ_JAPFBW010000047.1 GCF_026153205.1 Aquabacterium sp. A7-Y
TCAAAGACAGAAACTCGTCAGCCCAAAGCCCAAAGCCCAAAGCCCAAAGCCCAAAGCCCAAAGCCACAAGCCAGCCCATCAATCCCGCCCAGCCCTTCGCGGCCACCGCAGCTCACTCAGCACCACGCTCGCAACAATAAGCGCTCCGCCGATCAGCCCCAGCGGGCCCAGCCGCTCGCCCGCGAGGCGGCCGACGATGCCGGCCCAGACCGGCTCCATCGCATAGATCAGCGTCGCACGGGTGGCCGAGACGGTCTGCTGGGCCCAGTTCATCGCGAACTGGATGAAAGCGCTGGCGCAGGCCATGCTCAGCACGCAGGCCAGAAAGGCCGGCGTAGCCTCGGGCAAGCCTTCCTGCCGCCACCACGCAACCGGCGCGCACAGCAGCGCCACCACCAGCAATTGCACGAAAGCCAGCCGCGCCGCGTCGCAGCCCTCAGCGTAGCGGCTGATCAGGACGATCTCCACCGCGACCGCCAACGCACAGCCCACCGTCAACGCATCGTGCCAGCCGAAGCCCAGGTCCAAGCCCAGCGGATTGGACAACAGCACCGTACCCACGAAGGCCAGCACGACCGCAGCCAGTGCTGCCGGGCGCGGCGGGCGGCGCAGGAACAGCCACTGCAGCAGCGGCACCATGGGCACATACAGCGCCGTCAAAAAGGCCGACTTGCTGCTGGAGATGCCCTGCAGCCCGACCGTCTGCAGCGTGTAGCCGAAAAACGCCGCGACCCCGATCCAGGCGCCTGCCTGCACTTCACGCCGCGTCAGGCCAGCCAGACGCCGGCGCAGCACCACCGCGACGAGCAGAGCCGCGATGCCGAAACGCAAGCCGACGAATCCGAAGGGCCCGCTCCACTGCAAGCCCGTCTGCACGATCAGGAAGGTCCCGCCCCAGATCATCGTGATGAACACCAGCACGGCCTCGCGCAGGCGGTTGGATGCGGGGCGCAAGGACGGCAAGGCGCTGTCGGCGGGGGCCAGGGTCGAACTCATGAGGGCACGGCAAGGACAGTCAACGTGAAGGAATGTGCAGCATACTGCACACTGAAGCGCAGTATATTGCGCAAATGAAATCCCGGCCATCCCCGGTCCTGCCCCCCGACCTGCCGCCCGTGCTGCGCCACGTGGCAACCAACTTGCGCGCCACCCGCCTGGCACGCGGCCTCAGCCAGGAGGCGCTGGCAGGGGCGTCGGGTGTGAGCCGGCGCATGCTGGTCGGGCTCGAGAACGGTGACACCAACGTGAGCCTGACCACGCTGGACCGGGTGGCCGCGGCCCTCGGCGTGACCTTCGCCGAACTGCTGCGGCCGCCGGGAGAAAGCCAGAAACCTCAGCCCGTGCTCGCCTGGCGCGGCGCCGTGCCGGGCAGCCATGCGCTGCTGCTGCAGAGCCTGCCGCTGCCGCGGGGTGCCGTGGAGCTGTGGGAGTTCCGCCTCGCGCCGGGCGACCGCTACGACGCCGAGCCCGACCCGGCCGGCTTCCACGAAATGCTCTACGTGACCGACGGCACGCTCTGCCTGCTGGAGGTGTCCGGCCGCCGCGTCCTGCACAGCGGCGACTCCTGCCTCTTCCCCTCCGACCAGGCCTACGCCTACTGCAACGAGAGCACCACGTTCACGACATTTGTGAGAAATGTCGTTGCCGGACCGGCCTGAAAGGGCGTCCACCGCAGCGCCATCAAGGCTCCCGCCTTGGACAACAAACTCGCCCCAGCCTTCGGATACCGCCTGTTCAGGGGGTTCCAGCCAGCCCCCTGGCTAGGGGGTGGAGGGCTTCCGTGACAGGAACATGAAGTTACGATCCCGCCCCAAGGAGAAAGAGAACCGCGGAGGGGTCCAAGCCGGCGTGTAGGCGGCGGGAGGGGATCTGGCCGGGGCGGGCGCGGTGCGCCGCTTCGGCCGCAGGGGTGCATCCGTGTGGCGTCGCAAGTCCATGGCGTCCAAATACATTGCCCAGGAATCGGCCATCGTCGGCAACGAGGCGACGTTGGCCTTCCTGTGGTCGCAGAACCTGCCGGGCGTGACCCGGCCCTGGGCCGAAGACAAGCTGCAGCGCGGCTATCTCGCCAATCCCGCCGGACCCGGCGCGTGTGTGCTGCTGCGTGAGGAAGCGAGCTCCCAGGCAGTGGGCGTGCAATGTCTGCACGAGCGCCTGTTCTGGTTCGGCGAGCGCTGCCTCAAGGCGGCCGGCATGGCCGACTACGTGGTCGCGCAGGCGCACCGCTCGCTCGGCCCCGCGCTGACCCTGATGCGGCGCTGCCTGGACATCGGCCAGGCGCGCTTCGATCTCGTCTACGGTTTCCCCAACAGCAAGTCGGCGGCGGTGTGCACCCGCGCCGGCATGACCCCGGTCGGCGGCGCGACCCGCTACGGCAAGCTGCTGCGCAGCCGTGTGCTGCTGCGCCGCCGGGTACCGTCCTGGCTGCAGCCGCTGCTGGCTGCGCCCGGCGACGTGCTGCTCGCCGCGCTCGACCGGCTGCGCCTGCGGCGCCACTCGGCCGGTTTGAGCTGGCACGAGATCGAGCCCGACGATCCGGCGCTGGCGATCCTCTGGGAACGGCGGCGCCGCGACCTGCTGCTGTCCGAGCGCTCGCCCGCCATGCTGAGCTGGCGCTACCCGCGGCACACCGGCGTGCCCTGGCGCCTGTCGCTGGCCTGCGACGAACAGGGCTGGCCGCTCGGCTACGTGGCCTGGCGGCTGCAGCCGGACAGCGCCGTGGTGAGCGACTTCTTCTCGGTCGATCCCGACGCCGCGACCTTGCCGCTGCTCAGCGGCTTTTGCGAGGTCGCCCGCGCGGCGGGTGCCGCCACCGTGCAGCTGGAGTTCCACGGCCGACCGCAGGTGGTGCAGGCGCTGCGGCAGGCCGGCTTCCGGATGCGCGAGTCCCACGCCCCCATCTTCCTGAACCCCGGCGCCGTGGCCGGTTTCACGGGGCCCGACAGCCTCTACCTCACGGCCTTCGACCGCGACGACGACTGAGGCGTTTCGATGTGCGGCATCGCGGGCATCCACTCCCCCGGCAGCACGCCACCGCGCGAGCTGCTGCAGGCCATGATCCGGCAACTGCACCACCGCGGGCCCGACGCCCGCGGCGTGTGGGCACAGGGCCCGATCGGCCTGGCCCACGCCCGGCTCAGCATCGTCGACCTCGAGGGTGGCACGCAGCCCATGCACAGCGAGGACGGCAGCTTATCGCTGGTCTTCAACGGCGAGATCTTCAACCACGTCGAGCTGCGCCGCGAGCTGCAGGCGCTCGGCCACCGCTTCCGCACCCGTAGCGACACCGAGGTGCTGCTGCACCTCTACCAGCGCCATGGCGACAGCTTCGTCGACCACCTCAACGGCCAGTTCGCGATCGCGCTGTGGGACGCGCGGCGCGAGCGTCTCGTGCTGGCGCGTGACGGCAGCGGCATCCGGCCGCTGTTCTACGCGCGCCAGGGCGGACGGCTGCTGTTCGCCTCCGAGGTCAAGGCCTTGTTCGCCGACCCGGCGCTGCCGCGCCGGCTCGACCGGCAGGCCCTCGGCGAGCTGTTCACCTGCTGGGCACCGCTGGGCGGGCGCTCGGTGTTCGAAGGTGTGCAGTCGCTGCCACCCGGACACCTGCTGATCACCGATGCCCACGGCACGACGCTCAGGCGCTATTGGGACTGGACCTTCCCGGCGGCCGGCAGCTTCGTCGCACACGGACCACGCCAGGAAGCCGAGGCTGCCGCGGAGTTGCGCGAGCGCCTGATCGCCGCGCTGCGACTGCAGCTGCGGGCCGACGTGCCGGTGGCGGCCTACCTCAGCGGCGGGCTGGACTCCTCGGTCATCGCCAGCCTGATCCGCCACCACAGCGACACGCCGCTGCGCACCTTCTCGCTGACTTTCGAAGACGCCGAGTTCGACGAAAGCGCCCATCAGCAGGCGCTGGTCGAGCACCTCGGCAGCGAGCACACGGCGCTGCGCTGCACCCGCGCCGACATCGCCGCAGCCTTCCCGCGCGCCATCGGCCACATCGAGTCACCGGTGCTGCGCACCGCCCCCGTGCCGATGATGCTGCTCGCCGGCCAGGTGCGGCAGGCCGGCTACAAGGTGGTGCTGACCGGGGAAGGCGCCGACGAGGTGTTCGGCGGCTACGACCTCTTCAAGGAAGCCAAGGTGCGACGTTTCATGGCGCGCCAACCGCAGTCGGCCTGGCGCGGGCGCCTGCTGGAGCGGCTTTATCCCTGGCTGCCGCATTCGCCGACCGCAGGCGGCGGCCTGTTTGCCCGGCGGTTTTTCGCCGAGGGCCGTGAGCACCTGGGCCGGCCCGGCTTTGCCCACCTGCCACGCTGGACCACCACGCAACGCTGCTGGCAGTTTTTCGCGCCCGAGCTGCAGCAGGCGCTGGCGGGCTGGGACCCGCTGAGCGCGATCGAGGCCAACCTGCCGGCCGGGGCCATCGGCTGGGAGCCGCTGGCGCAAGACCAGTACATCGAGGCACACACGCTGATGTCCGGCTATCTGCTCTCCAGCCAGGGCGACCGGGTCGCGATGGCCGCGTCGGTCGAATGCCGCCACCCCTTCCTCGACACCGCCCTGATCGAATTCGCCAACCGCCTGCCGGCGAGCTGGAAGCTGCGCGGCCTGACCGAGAAACACCTGCTGAAGCAATCCATGGCCGGCCTGCTGCCCGAGAGCGTGCGACAGCGCACCAAGCAGCCCTACCGCGCCCCGGACAGCGGCTGCTTTTTCGAGGCCGGCCGCCCGGTGGACTACGTCGCCGAGCTGCTCTCACCCCGCAAGCTCGCCGACTCCGGCTACTTCGACCCGCCGGCCGTGGCCCGGCTGCTGGAGAAGTGCCGCGCCGGCCGGGCCCTGGGCTTCGGCGACAACATGGCCTTCGTCGGCATCGTCTCGACCCTGCTGCTGCACGAGCAGATGGTGGACCGCCCGCCCGCTGCCGCGACGCCGGCCCCCCTCGCCGCCCTTGCGTGAGCCGCCATGCTGCTGCACCACCCCTTCGAAGCCACTGCCCGGCGCTGCCCCGACAAGATCGCACTGGTCAGCGGCGTCGATCGACTGAGCTATGCCGAGGTCGAGCGGCGCGCCGCGCAGGTGGCGGCCGAGCTGCAGGCCGCCGGTGTCGCGCCGGGCGACCGGGTCGCGCTGCTGCTGGACAACGGGGTCGAATGGGTCGCGGCGCTGTTCGGCGTGCTGCAGGCCGGCGCAGTGCTCGTGCCGCTGCATGCCTCGACCAAGACCGACAAGCTGGCCCGGCTGCTGCAGCACACCCGCGCGGCCGCGCTGCTGACACAGCTTGCACTGGCGCCGGTCTATCGGCCCGCGCTGGAACGCTGCCCCGAGCTGCGCCTGTGCGGCGTCGTGGGGGGCGCGGCGACGGGCATCGAGCAGCCCTTCCCCGGCCCTGCCGACGGCGGCGTCCCGCGGCCGGTGGAGCGGATCGACCAGGACCTCGCCGCCATCCTCTACACCTCGGGCTCCACCGGCAGTCCCAAGGGGGTCATGCAGACCCACCTGAGCATGCGCAGCGCCGCTGCCTCGGTCATGGCCTACCTGGACCTGCGTGAGGACGACATCCTCCTCAACGCCCTGCCGCTGAGCTTCGGCTACGGGCTCTACCAGGTGTTGATGGCTTTCACGCTGGGCGCCACCGTGGTGCTGGAGCGCTCCTTCAGCTTCCCGGCACGCATCGTCGAAACGCTGGCGCGCGAGGCCGTCACGGTCTTCCCCGGGGTGCCAACGATGTTCTCGCTGCTGCTCGCGCAGAAGGGCTTCACGCAGCAGGGGCTGCCGGCGCTGCGCCTGCTCACCAGCGCGGCGGCGGCCCTGCCGGAGAGCCACATCGCGGCCCTGCGCGAGCGGCTGCCGCAGGCGCGGCTGTATTCGATGTACGGCCAGACCGAGTGCAAGCGCATCAGCTATCTGCCCCCGGAGGAGCTGGCGCGCCGGCCGGGCAGCGTCGGCCGCGGCATGCCCAACCAGGAATGCTGGCTGGTCGATGCCGAGGGCCAGCGCCTGCCGCACGGCGCCTCCGGCGAGCTGGTGGTGCGCGGCAGCCACCTGATGCGCGGTTATTGGGAGCAGCCGGAGGAAAGCGCCCGGCGCCTGCGCCCCGGCCCGCTGCCCGGCGAGCAGGTGCTCTACACCGGCGACATCTTCCGCAGCGACGCCGAGGGGTATCTCTATTTCGTCGCCCGCCAGGACGATCTGATCAAGACCCGCGGCGAGAAGGTCAGCCCACGCGAGGTCGAGGACGCCCTCTATGCGCTGGACCCGGTGCAGGACGCCGCCGTCGTCGGCGTGCCGCACGAGACCCTGGGCCAGGCCGTGAAGGCCTATGTGGTGCTGCGCCCCGGCGCTTGCCTCGGCGAACGCGAGGTGATGCGCCACTGCATGGCGCGCCTGGAGAGTTACATGGTGCCGCAGTCGGTGTGTTTCGTCGACGCCCTGCCCCGCACCGAGTCCGGAAAGATCCACAAGGCCGGGCTTGCCGCGGCCGCCGTTTCCCCCCTTCCCTACCCTGACGACACGCCACCATGCCCAACATCAAGCAGCAGGTCCGCCATTACCTTACCGACAACTTCCTGATGGGGTCCCAGGTGGCGCGCTTCGGCGACGCCGATTCCTTCATCGAGCACCACGTGCTGGACTCGACCGGCTTCCTGGAGCTCATCACCTTCCTGGAAGAGGCCTTCTGCCTCCGCATCGACGACGACGAGATGGTGCCCGAGAACCTCGACACGCTCGACAACATCGAGGCCTTCGTGCTGCGCAAGCTGCGCGTGCATTGAACGCAGGATCGACAAGGCCAGCCCCCATGCAGACCGACTTCGACTTTCCGCGCTCGCTGGACCCGGACACCCTCTCGCTCGACTGCGAGGCCGAGGCAAGTCGCATTGCCGCCTGGATGCTCGACACGCTGGCCCGGCTGCGCCGCCGCGGCGTGGTCGTCGCGCTGTCCGGCGGCATCGACAGCTCGGCCTGTGCGGCCCTGGCCGTGCGGGCCCTGGGGCCGGCCAGGGTGTTCGGCCTGCTGCTGCCCGAGCAGGACTCCAGCCCCGACAGCACCGAACGCGGCCGCGCGCTGGCCGAGCACCTGGGCATTGCCTACGAGGTGCACGACATCGCGCCGGCGCTCGCCGCGCTGGGCTGCTACCGGCAGCGCGACGCGGCGATACGGGCGGTCTTTCCCGACTATGGCGAGGGCTGGCGCAACAAGATCGTGATTGCCGGCGGCAGCGCCGGGGGCATCAACTTCTTCCGGCTGGTGGTGCAGTCGCCCGAGGGCCGGCAGCAGGAAGCCCGCCTGCCCGTGCGGGAATACCTGCAGATCGTCGCGGCCACCAACTACAAGCAGCGCGTGCGCAAGACGGTCGAGTACTTCCATGCCGACCGCCTCCACCATGCGGTGGTGGGCACGCCCAACCGGCTGGAATACGACCAGGGCTTTTTCGTCAAGAACGGCGACGGCGCGGCCGACCTCAAGCCCATCGCCCACCTCTACAAGACGCAGGTCTATGCGATGGCCCGGCACCTGGGCCTGCCCGAAGCGATCTGCAGCGCCCGGCCGACCACCGACACCTACAGCCTGCCGCAGGGCCAGGACGAGTTCTACTTCGCGCTGCCCTACGAGCAGATGGACCTTGCGCTGTGGGCGCACAACCACCGTGTGCCGGCCGCCGAGCTGGCGGTGGCGCTGGGCCTCAACGCCGAGGCGGCCGGCCACATCTACCGAGACATCGAGGCCAAGCGCCGCGCTACGGCCTACCTGCATGCCGGCGCGACCTTGCTGGAGCCGGTGATCCGGGGGCAGGACTGAGCGGGCCGGTGACTCACCGACAGGGCAAGGGCCTGCAAGCTAGGGGGGCCTCGGGAGACCGTGGAGGCCGAACTGCTTTCTACAATGGGCGCTCGTCCATCCCCGAGCGCCCATGATCCGACTGATAGACATGCTCCGCAATTCCGGCTGGGGTCGCAACCTGACGCCCGCGGAGTTCGACCGTGTCGCCAGCGATGTGCGCGAGATCCGGGTCCCGGCCGGCGGCTACATCGGCCGCACTGGCGAGCCGGCGGAGCACTGGATCGGCATCATCGAGGGCCTCGCCAAGATGTCGGTCACCTCGCCCGAGGGCCGCACCGCGACGCTCGCCGGCGTGGTGGCCGGCGGCTGGTTCGGCGAAGGCTCGCTGTTGAAAAAAGAGCTGCGCCGCTACGACATCATCGCGATCCGCGACACCCGCGTGGCGCTGCTGCCGCGCGCCAGCTTCGAATGGCTGCGCGGCACCAGCCTGCCCTTCAACCACTACCTGCTGAACCTGCTCAACGCGCGGCTGGGGCTGTTCATCGGCCTGCTCGAATACGACCGCCTGCTGGGCCCCGACGCCCGCCTGGCGCGCTGCCTGGCGAGCCTGTTCAATCCCGACCTCTATCCCGAACCAGGCCCCTATGTGGACCTGCTGCAGGTCGAGGTCGGCCTGCTCTCGGGCGTCTCGCGCCAGCGTGCCAATGTGGCGTTGCAGCGGCTGCAGCAGGCCGGCCTGATCCGCATCGAGCACCGCGGGCTGACGGTGCTGGACCTGGAAGGGCTGCGGCGTTTTGCCGGTGGCGGCTGAGGCGCGCGCACGCCGCCGAAGCGCTCTACACTGCCGGCTTTCCGCTGCGACGGCCCCGCGCCGACCGACACCGACCATGGGCTGGCTGGGCCACCTCGATCTCACCTACCGACGCGACGGCGGCCGCACCGTCGCCCACGACCGCCACGACGGACCGATGCGGGTGTTGGCGGCCCTCTACCCGGAAGGCCCGGGCATCTGCCATCACGTGCTGGTGCACCCGCCAGGCGGCCTGGTGGGCGGTGACGAGCTGCAGCTGCGCGTGCGCGTCGGACCCCAGGCTCACGCACTGCTGACGACGCCGGGCGCAACACGCTTCTACCGCAGCGCCGGTGCTGAGGCGCTGCAGGACGTGCAGGCCACGGTGGCCGCGGGCGGGCGGCTGGAATGGCTGCCGCTGGAGACCATCGCCTACAGCGGCACGCGGGCGGTCAATCGACAGCGCTTCGAGCTGGAAGCCGGCGCCCAGATGATGGGTTGGGATCTGCTGGCCCTCGGACTGCCGGCGGCCGGCCAAGGTTTCGAGCGCGGCAGCTTCGAGCAGCACCTGGAGTTGCCCGGCGTGTGGCTGGAGCGGGGCCTGCTGGATGCCGGTCAGCCGCTGACCCAGCGCCTGCTCGCCAGCCCGCTGGGCTGGGACGGGCAAAGCGTGCTCGCGACGATGTGGTGCGCCAGCGGCACGCCGTGGAGTTCTGCCGAACGGCAGGCTTTGCTCGATGCGGCGCGCGAGGGGTGGCCCGAGCAGGCGGTGCCGCGGGCGGGGGCGACTTCGCCCGATGCGCGGGTGGTGGTGGTGCGGGCGCTGGCCGATCGAAGCGAGCCGCTGTGGCAGGCCTTGCAAGGCGTGCGGGCGCGCTGGCGGCGGGTGCTGTGGGACGGTGCCGATGTCGCTCCGCGGGTGTGGCGGACCTGAACGCCGCCTTGCTGCTGCCACGTGGTGTCATCGAGCGCTACGGAAGGCCTTGCTCAGTGATTGGCGGAACGCCTGCGTAGCCAGGAACGAAGGCAGCCACTGTGTCGGTCGAAAGACAGCTTGGCACATTGAATGTCCATGTTGCGCCGCTATCGCGCGAGAAGGCGACGACCGTGCGGTCAAGGGATCGGCTCTCCTTGGGATACATCGGATGTTCATAGCTCGCCGTCACCCTGAGAAAGGCAACCCGATGCGCGTCGCCACCGAAGTAGTCGATTCTGCGAATCTCTTCCGATAACAAGCGCACGCCGGCCCTGCCTTCTGCGGCCAACTGCTGGATGATGCGGGCCCGAGTCTCCGCCACATCGACGCCGAGTCCGTCAGGAACCTCGATCAGCGACTCCAAGCCCGTCCAGTTCTCCCGCGTGCGTTTTCACCGGGAAGGGCATACCTGAGCGCATTTCGTACAGTAAAAGCTGCTCTTGGAATAGGCGCCGAAATAGGGCCAATGAAGACAGGAGTCGCTGCATGTGCTGTTCCAAGGACATTGGGCAGAAGCCAATGTTGGGAATCCGAAGAGGAATACAGCACCGAGAAAGGACGCAAAAAGCTGGGACATATCGCCTCCTTGAGTGTGAAAGCCCAGACAGAAGATCACGAGGTGAACGCTCACCTCATCACGCCTGGTCAGTTTGGCTCGGCGCGCGGTACCTTCAACCGCCAATGTCAGCAACACCCGTACGAGTAGCCATGCCGACGAGGTGCGCTCCTTCCCACTGTCCGACCCGTTGCGCGAGAGGACAGACAAGAACCCTATCCGGGCGAGTCGCGCAGTCGCCATTGACGCTACGAACACCCGTACCCGCCACGCCACCGTGCGGTGTCAAATCGACATCGACCGCCTCACCCCGTCCACCTCCATCGAGCTGCCCGCACCGCGCGCGATGACCCGACCGATGTCCTTGATCACCGAGGGCTGGATGCCTTCGGTGGGATCGTCCAGGATCAGCAGCTTGGGGGACGGGCGTGCGCGCGCCACGGTAGGCCAGCCCATGCGCAGGTTTTCCGGGATCGACAGCTGGCCGAAGATCTCGCGACCCTGCGACACATAGGCCAGGCCCTGGCGCACCCGCTCGTAGGACGGGGTCGGCATGTCGATGAGCAGGTCGGCCAACGCCTAAGACAACGCGATCATCGAAAGCTTCTTCAACACATCGAAGGTAGAACGTGTCCATCAGATGCGCTACGACAGCCGCGCCTGGCCCGACTGGACATCGTCAACTGGATCGAGAGGTCCTACAAGCGCCAGCGAATTCGCTCCGACGTCGACGACCTGAGCCGCGCAGCCCAGCACGGCCTACCCTCGGCGGCATGACCTGCTGCACGTGGGAAACGAGGCTGGATCATTTCTATTGCAAGCCGTCACATCTAGGGGAGCGGCGCGGGCACATCACGCCTAGATTGAGGCTCATGAGCCGCTCACCCTGCGCATTAGATGCACGTTCCGTCGCTTCCGCAGCAGCGGCCGTCCGGCAGCACCGCGTTCGTCACATGAGTTCCCGATTCGCCGAGCGTGGTCCATCCTCCCGTCATGCGCAAGGCTTCAACGCCGGCGCCGGTCGCCCGACACCATCGCGCGCACTTCAGGAGAGTCTCATGGACGCCACCGCCCCTGAGCTCATCGAGTATTGCGCGCGCGACGGCGCCCGCGCATCGTTGCGCGCCTATCGCGCCGATCACGCCGCCGCACCGGTCGTGATATGTCTGCCCGCGATGGGCGTCAAGGGCGCTTTCTACACGGACCTGGCGCTGGCGTTGCGCCAGGGCGGCGTGCACGCGGTGCTGAGCGATCTGCGCGGCGTCGACACGAGTTCGGTGCGCGCCTCACGCGCCTGCGATTTCGGCTACGACCAGGTTCTGCGTCTCGACCTGCCCGCGCTCACGGAAAAGGTCCACGAATGCTTCCCGGCGAGCCGCCGCTGGCTCCTCGGACACAGCCTCGGCGGCCAGTTGAGCGCGCTCTACCTGAGCGTGCAGCCGGAAGCGGCCGATGGACTGATCCTGATTGCCGCCTGCAACGTGCACCACAAGGGTTGGTCGGGGCTGATGCGCTGGCGTGTGCTCGGCACGACCCTCCTGTTCCGCTCGCTCGGCACCCTGCTCGGCTACGTACCGGCCGGGAGATTCGGCTTCGCCGGAAACGAAGCGCGCACGATGGTGCGCGACTGGTCGAACAACTGCCTCACCGGGCGCTACGAGATCGTGAATGGCACGCACGACTATGAACGCTCGCTGCGGCAACTGACCAAGCCCGTGCTCGCGATCTCCTTCGAGCTCGATCGGCTTGCGCCGCGCGCATCGGTGGAGAACTTGCTGCGCAAGCTCGAGAACGCACCGGTCACGCGACGCCACTTCGCTCCGGACGCCACGGGCCTCGAGAAGGCAAGTCACTTCAACTGGGCGAAGCGCCCGCAGGTGGTCGTACAGACGATCCAGGCCTGGATGCACAGGGGGCAAGTCCTCGATCCGGCGCCTACGACGCTGTGTGCACAAGACAGGTGACGTCACCGCGCGCTCGGCAGCGACACGTATCTACACAGGGAGAAGGACGATGCTGTATCCGGAGCATGAGGAGCAGTACGGGGCGCTGTTCACATCCGATGATCCGACCGGCTTCAAGCGGCGCAAGGTCATCGATGACGCCTATCTCCACCGCATTCAGCGCAAGCATTTCCTGCTCTTCGACGTACTGCCGCTTTTCGGAACGCTGCTGGCGATCGGACTGCTGCCCTTGTATCCCATCGGTGCGGCCGAGGTCGGCGTCGCGGTCGCGCTCTGGATCCTGACGGGTTTCGGCATCTCCGTCGGCTATCACCGGCTGTTCGCTCATGCGACGTTCAAGACTCACCCGTGGGTCGCCGCAGCGCTTGCGATCTTCGGCGCCATGGCAGGCCAGGGCGCATTGATCTCGTGGGTTGCGATGCACCGCCGCCATCACGAGTTCAGCGACCGCGAAGGCGACATGCACTCGCCGAATCTGAGCGGCAGCGGCTTCAAGGGCAAGCTGCGCGGCTTCGTGCACGCGCATTTCACCTGGATGATGGCGCACCCGTATCCGAACGTCGTGCACTACGCCCCGGACCTGCTGCGCAACCACACGCTGATGTTCATCAGCCGCCACTACTACGCCTGGATTCTGCTCGGGTTCGCGCTGCCCGCGGCGCTGTGCGGCATCGTGACACTGTCCTGGTCGGGCGTGCTGACCGGTTTTCTATGGGGCGGATTCGTGCGCATGTTCGTGCTCGAGCACGGCATCTGGTCGCTCAATTCCATTTGCCACCTGACCGGCACGCGCCGCTTCAAGACGCGCGACCAGAGCCGCAACAATGCCTGGCTCGCCCCGTTCACGTTCGGCGAGGCATGGCACCACAATCACCACGCCTTTCTCTATTCCGCCTCGTTCGGACTGTCCTGGTATCGCATCGATCCGGGCTACTGGTTGATCCGTCTGCTTGCGACGCTCGGCCTGGCCAGCGAAATCAAGGTGCCGGACCCGGGCCAAGTCCAGGCGCGCCTGGCGACGTCCGGCGGCTAGACGCTTCGAATGGTTCCACTTCGATTTCCCCATCAAGGAAGGTAGCGCATGAGCACGGCAGCCGTTGAAGTGACACCCGAGGACAAGTCGGTCGACGCTGAGAGCCTGGAGCGTTGGTGCATCGACTACATTGCACGCACGCTGAATATTCCGGCGAGCGAGATCCATCCGGACGGGGAGTTTCACAGCTTCGGCCTCGATTCGGCCGTGGCCACCGCCATGATCCTCGATCTTGAGGAATGGCTCGGCATCGAAGTGCCGCCGTCGGCGATCTTCGAGCAGGTGACGATCAGCAATCTCGTCACGGATCTGATGGCGAAGTTGGCCGCCGCGAAACGCTGACGGGGCGCGCCATGAGTGTATCGGTCGAAGTGCAGCCGCGTCCGCATGAGGACGCCGAGTCCGGCTACGGCGGCTCGGCACATGCCATCCAGTACCACTACGACGTGAGCCGTGAGTTCTATCGCCTGTGGCTCGACGAAACGATGACCTACTCCTGCGCGCTGTGGGAGGATGGTGACGACCTTGCGCGCGCGCAGCATCGCAAAATCGACTACCACTTGGCCCAGGCGCGCGCCGCGCATGCCCGCACGGTGCTGGACGTGGGCTGCGGTTGGGGTGCGCTGCTGCGCGCGGCGGCGAACTGTGCCATGGTCGAGCGTGTCGTCGGGCTCACATTGAGCCCGGATCAGGCGGCGTTCGTGCGCTCGCTCGGCTTGCGCAACACCGACGTGCGGCTCGAAAGCTGGACCGCACACGAACCGATCGCACCCTACGATGCGATCGTGTCGGTGGGCGCGTTCGAGCACTTTGCCAAACCCGAGGACAGCGTCGCAGACAAGATCGCCGTGTACCGCGACTTCTTCCGCCGCTGCCACGCGTGGCTGTCAGTCGACGGGCGCTTGTCGCTGCAGACGATCGCGTTCGGCAGCATGAAGCGCGAAGAGGCAAGCGCCTTCATCAACAACGAGATCTTTCCGGCCTCGGACCTGCCACGCCTCGGCGAGATCGCCGAGGCGGCGGACGGGATCCTGGAGATCGTGCAAGTGCGCAACGACCGCCTGCACTACGCCAAGACCTTTGAAGTGTGGGCGCAGAACCTGCGCGCGCACCGCGACGCGGCGATCGATCGAGTCGGTGAGGACGTGGTGAAGCGCTACGAGCGTTATCTGAAGCAGTCGTCCATGGGCTTCTACATGGGCAAGCTCGCGCTCTATCGGGTGACGCTGCGTCCGATCTCCGCGCGCTGGGCGACCATGGCGGTGGCGTAGCGGGTATCGCCTGTTCGTTGGTGTAGGCGCCATTGGGTGCAGTGCGAGAGGAGCATGCCGTGAGCAGGGTTTCAGGCAAGGATGCCGGCGCGAGGGAGGCCATGGCGCAGCTTTTCTGTTTCCCGCATGCGGGTGGCAGCGCCGCGAGCCTGAACGCCTGGATCCGACGCCTGCCCGCGACGATTGCGCTCGAGCGCGTCGAGCTGCCGGGGCGCGATCCCGCTTCGGCACAGCGACCGTACACGCGCGTGCCGCCATTGCTGCCGCACCTTTTCCCGCGCCTTGCGGCGCGCGTCGATCGTCCATTCGCGCTCTACGGCCACAGCCTGGGCGCACTCGTCGCGTTCGAGTTCGCGCGCTGGGCGCGTCGCGAGGACTACGGCGCGCCGCTCGCCCTCTTCGTTTCGGGACGGCGTGCGCCGCAATGTCCGCTCGCGCTCGGCGCGCTGCACGGTCTGCCGGAGCCCGAATTGATGGCGCGGCTCGCCGAGTTCGGCGGCACGCCGGAAGGTGTCATGCGCCAATCGAAGTGGCGCGACCATCTCCTGCCGGCGCTGCGGGCCGATCTCGAAATGTCGGATCGCTACGTCTACGAACCGCAACCGCCGCTCGCTTGTCCGCTGTACGCGTTTCGCGGCGTCGCCGACAGCATCGCCACCGAAGCGGAGGTGGGCGCCTGGGGCGCGCAAACCACCGGGCCCTTCATGATGAGAACACTGCCGGGCGCGCACTTCTTCTCCAGCGAAGGCATAGCCCGGCTCGCCGACGTGGTGGTCGCCGAGCTCACGCGCGCAGCCTGCGCCGACGCCGCCGCGCCCGACACGCGGGCAGTCGCGCCCGCCACCGTCTGACGCCGATGACCCAGCACATGGACGGCGGCAAACACCTCTCCTTGGTCGAGCGGCTGCGGGCCTATGTGTCGCAGGCCGGCGATCGGCGCGCGTTCGTCTGCCTCGGCGAAGACAACGTCGAGGAGGAAACGCTCACCTATCGCGAGCTCGACCGGCGCGCGCGTGCACTCGCCGTGCGCCTCGCCGCGACGGCTGGAGCCGGCGAACGCGCGCTGTTCCTCTTCCCGACCTGCCTGTCGTTCGTGGTCGCCTTCTTCGCCTGCCTTTACGCCGGCGTCGTGGCGGTGCCGATGGTCACGCCGCGCAGCCGTCGCTTGCGCGATTCGGCGCTTGCGATCGCGCGCGACTGCATGCCACGCCTCGCGCTGACGACATCCGGCTCTCTCGGCGCGACGGCGCGGCAGTTTCGGGAGATCCCGGAACTCGGCTCGATCGAATTCATCGCCGTCGACACCTTCGACACCGGCGACGACGCCCCCTTCACTCCCATCGACACCGGCGACGATCCGCTGGTGTTTCTGCAGTACACCTCGGGCTCGACCTCGGCGCCGAAGGGCGTGATGGTGAGCGCGCGCAATCTCGACGCGAATCTCGAGATGATGAGGATCGCGTTCGCCAGCGACGCGGATTCGACCTACGTGGGCTGGGCGCCGCTGTTTCACGACATGGGACTCATCTCGAACGTGCTCGAGCCGTTCCATCTCGGCGCGCTGTGCGTGCTGATGCCGCCCGCCGTGTTCGCGCAGCGCCCCTGGCTCTGGCTCAAGGCGATCTCGCACTATCGTGCGCGTGTGAGCGGCGGTCCGAACTTCGCCTACGATCTTTGTGTCGAGCGCGCGCCGACGGCGCTGCGCGAAGCGCTCGACCTGTCCTGCTGGCGCGTCGCCTTCAACAGCGCCGAGCCGGTGCGCGCCGCAACGCTCGACGCTTTCGCGCAGGTCTACGCGCCGAAAGGCTTTCGAGGCGATGCCTTCTATCCGTGTTACGGCATGGCCGAAGCGACGCTGCTCGTCTCCGGCGGGCCGCCCGAGCGCGAGCCCGTCGTTAAGGTCGTCAGCAAGTCCGCGCTGTCGCAGGGCGTGGTGCGCCCGAGCGCCGACGCTTCGGACGCGACACGCGCGGTCGGCTGCGGGCAGGCGCTGCTTGGCGAGACGCTGCGCATCGTCGACCCACAGTCCGGGCGAGCACTCCCCGGCGGATCGATCGGCGAAGTCTGGGTGAGCGGCCCGCACATTCCGCGCGGCTACTGGGGCCAGCCCGATGTCTCGGAGCCAACCTTCCACGCCACGCTGGCGGACGACCCGACGCGGCATTTCCTGCGCACTGGCGATCTCGGCTTCCTCGACGCGGGCGAGCTCTACATCGCCGGCCGGCTCAAGGACCTCATCATCGCGCGCGGGTGCAATTTCTATCCGCAGGACATCGAACGCATCGCCGAGGCGGCGCACCCGGGGCTGCGCGCCGGATCGAGCGCCGCATTCGCGGTGCCGCGCGCCGGCACCGCGAAACGGCAGGACGTCATCCTGGCGCAGGAAGTCGAGCGCACCGCGCGGCACTCGATCAACCACGGGCAGGCCGTCGCCGCGATCCGCAGGGCCGTGTTCGACGAGTTCGAGTTGACCTTGAATGCCGTCGTGCTCGTCGCACCGGGCAGCATTCCGAAGACGTCGAGCGGAAAGATCAAACGCGCGGAAACGCGCCTGCGCTATCTGGAAGGCACGCTGGAGCGAATCGACGCCGAGCGCATGGCGCCGCTGCCGCACGCCGCCACACCCACGCCGCTCGACGGTGGAGTCGGCACCGACAGCCATGGGAGATAGTACGCATGCAGCCCGAATCGATCAGACGCGAGCGACCGGACCAGGACATCGCCATCATCGGCATGGATTGCCGCTTTCCGGGCGCGAATTCCGCCGACGAATACTGGGAGCTGCTGCGCGAGGGGCGCTGCGCGGTGCGCGAGCTGCCGCCCGAGCGCTGGGACGTCGATGAGTTCTACGCGGCCGACCCGAAGCAGCCGGGCAAGACGAACTCTCGCAAAGGCGGCTACCTCGAAGGAGCCGACCTCTTCGATGCGAGCTTCTTCGGCGTCTCGCCGCGCGAAGCGCGGCGCATGGATCCGCAGCAGCGGCTGCTGCTTGAGGTCACGTGGCACGCGCTCGAAGACGCCAATATCGCCCCGACCACCCTTGCCGGCACGCTGGCCGGCGTCTTCATCGGCGTCATGGGCTGCGAATGGGGCCGGATTCAGTTCGCTGATCTCGCCGGCATCGACGGCCTCACCGGTCCCGGCAGCCACGACTGCATCGCCCCGAACCGCGTGTCGTTTCACTTCGACCTGAAAGGGCCGAGCATCGCGTACGCGACGGCGTGTTCGTCGTCGCTGGTCTCGATTCACGCCGCGATCCGCGCGCTGCAGAACAACGAGTGTCCGCTCGCGATCGCCGGCGGCGTGAACCTGGTGATGCATCCCGGCATGATTCTGTTCTACACCAAGGCCGGTCTCGCCGCGCCAGACGGCGTGTGCAAGCCGTTCAGCCGCTACGCTGATGGCCTCGGTCGCAGCGACGGCGTTGGCGTCGTCATCCTGAAGCGTCTTGCCGACGCCCTCGCCGACGGCGACAGGATCTACGCCGTGCTGCGCGGCGGCGCGGTGAATCAGGACGGGCGCAGCAACGGCTTGACGGCGCCGAGTCGCAGGGGGCAGGAAGACCTGCTGCGCCTCGCGTTCGCCGACGCCGGCATTCAGCCGCAGGACTTGCAATACATCGAGGCGCACGGCACCGGCACCGTGCTCGGCGATCTCATCGAAGGGCGCGCGCTCGGCGGCATCATGGCTGGCGTGCGTGGGCCGGACGATCCATGCCACATCGGCTCGGTGAAGGGCAACCTGTCGCATCTCGAAGGCGCTGCGGGCATCGCGAGCGTGATCAAGGTGGCGCTGATGCTCAAGCACGGCAAGCTCGTGGCGAGCCTGCACTCGGCGGAGCTCAACCCCGACATTCCGTTCGCGGAATATCGCCTCGCGGTTCCGCAGCATCTGATGGATTGGCCCGTGACCCAGGGGCGGCCGCGCATGGCCGGCGTGAGCGGCTTCGGCATCGGCGGCACCAATGCGCATCTGGTGCTCGCGTCCGCGCCGCCACCCGCGGCCGCGACGGCGAGCGCGCCGCCGCTCCCCGCCCTGCTGTGCTTTTCAGCAAAGGGCGAAGCTGCGCTGCGCGAGTACGCGCATCGTCTCGACGAGCATATCGACCGTCATCCGCGCACCGATCTCGGCGTCTTTTGCGCAACCTGGAACGCGTCCCGTGCCCGCTTCGCGACACGCGCCGCGCTCGTCGCCGACTCCATCGAACCACTGCGGCAGTCGCTGCGCGCCTATGCGCGCCATGGTCATGCCGACACGCTGATCGTCGCGACAGCGCAGCGCAAGGAACCCAAGGTCGCGTTCGTCTTCACCGGTCAAGGCGCGCAGTATCTCGGCATGGGACGGGCGCTTTACGCGCACGAACCCGCGTTTCGCCGGATGCTGGACGACGCCGGCGCACGCTTCGCCACGCTGACGGGCTGCACGCTCGCGCAGGTCTTGTGGGAAGACGCGGCAGCGCAGCGGCGCGCCAGCTGCCTGCAGCCAGCGCTTTTCGTCTTCGGCTGCGCGCTCGCGCGGCTCTGGCAGGCCTGGGGCGTGCGGCCGGCATTCGCGTTCGGCCACAGCCTCGGCGAGTACGCCGCCGCCTGCATCGCCGGGCGAATCGGTTTCGACGAGGCGCTCGCGCTCGTCGCCAAACGCGGCGCGCTGATCGAGGCGCTCCCGGGCGAGGGTGGCATGCTCGCGGTCGACGCCGCCGTCGACGAGTTACGTGACCGGCTGCGCGAATGCGCGCCCGAGGTCGTGGTCGCGGCAGACAACGCGCCGCGCCTGTGTACGGTGTCGGGTCCAAGGCGCGCACTGGAGACCTTGCGCGCGACACTCACCGACGGGCATGGCTCGAGCGAGCTGCCGGTGTCGCATGCGTTTCACTCGGCGCAGATGGATCCGATGCTCGCGCCGTTCACCGCCTATGCCGATTCGATGCCCGCTGCGGCGCCGGGCGGCGACGTGCGCTTCTATTCGAACGTCACCGGCGATGAAATCGCGCCCGACACGCAGCTTGACGGCCGCTATTGGGCGGCGCAGGTCCGCGAGCCGGTGCGGTTTCGCGAATGCGCGCTCGCGGCGCACGCCGCCGGCTGCACGCTGTTTCTCGAAATCGGACCCGCCGGCGTATTGACCACGCTGATCCGTTCCACGCTCGGCGAGCGTGCGGCCGCGATCACGAGCCTTGCGCGCGGCCAGGACGATCGCGGCGCGATCCTGCGCGCGCTCGGCGAGCTGCACTGCACGGGACTCGACGTCGATCTCGCGCGCGGCGGCGGCTGCGGCGCCGATCGGCTCATGACGCTGCCGAAGTACCCGTTTCAACACCAGCGCTACCCGCTCAACCTCGCCGATCCTAGCGTGCACCCGGCGTCGAAAGCGCCGCCGCCCGTGCGCGACGCAGCGGCGTTGCATCTGGTCGAGGCGGACGAGACGGCGTGCCCGCCGCTCGGCGCTCGGACCGATCGCAGCGTGCTCCTGCTCGCCGCGATCGCGCGAGTCGGTGGTACCGAGGCCGGTGCGCTCCAACCGGAGCAGCGCCTCGTGGACGATCTGGGCTTCAGCTCCATCATGCTCGTCGAGCTGACCTCCGCACTGAGTGCGCAGCTGCCGGAACTCGCGCAGATTCCGCTCAGCTTCTTCTTCAAGGGCGGGACCGTGGGCGAGCTGCTGGCGCAGTGCACTGCGGTTGAGGGCGCCGTCGCCGCGACGAGCCGACCGCGTGCCGGCATGGCGCCACCCGCGCCGTCGGCGATCGAGCAGGCGCTCGCGCAGTGCCGGCAGTGGGCGCAGCGGTCCTTGCCCGGTCCCGCCGTGCGCGTGCCGTGCGAATGGGTGCACCAGCGAAGCGAGCGCAACGTGCTGCTCGCGCGCCAGGAGCAGATCACGCCGCGCCTCGTGTTCGGCGAAGCGACGCAGGATCTCGCGCATGCCTTCTTCTTCGATCACGCCCAGGATCATTTCCCGGGCATGTACGTCATCGAAGCGGTGCGCCAGCTCATCACCGCCTCCGCCCACGCCTACTTCGGCATTGACGCCGGACGCAAGTTCGTGTTGACGGAGCTGGCCGCGCAATTCGACCGCTTCGCCGACGTGGACGGCGCCTTCTTCATGATGCTCGATCACGCCGAATCGCATTTCAAGGATGGCGTTCTGACCTACATCGACAGCGTCACGCACGTGGTGCAAAAAGGCGCCGTGCTCGGCCAGGTGCGGGGGCGCGGGCGCGTGCTCGAGGCGGCCGAATACCAGCGCATGCGCACCGATCGCGGCAGTGTCGCGGTGATGGGTACCGAGACGCAGCTCGGGGAGGCCTCATGAAAGCGATCGTCGTCGGCGGCGGCATCTCCGGCATCGCAGCGTCGTACTATCTGCGCGAGGCGGGCGCCGACGTGACGCTGATCGAAGCCGGCAGGCAACTCGGCGGCCGGCTGGCGTTCGCGCGCCTCGGCGATCGCCCGATCTCGCTCGGCGGCAAGAACATCGGTTCGCGCTACACCGAGTTCCGGAAATTCTGCCGCGCGCTGGGCGTCGACGATTTCGAGTACTTCGGCATCAACACCTCGCGCGTCGTCAACGGACGGCTCGTCGCCTTCGACCAGCGCAAGGGCTGGCGCGCGCTGTACCAGCTGCTCGCGAGCAACGCGCCACGCGACCTGTGGCGTTTTTTCCGCTTCGCGCAGCGCATTCGCCGCCACCCGGACGACGGCTTCGCCGACTCGCCGTTTTTCCACGCCGTGTCGGCGCGGCACGATCGCCCGGTGCTGCGCGACCTCTTTGGCGCGCGCTTCTGCCGCGACTGGATACGGCCGATGGTGGTGCGCATGAATGGCGCCGAATCCGACGAGGTTTATCTCTCCACCTTCGGCAGCAATCTGCGCGTCGCGCTCGACTCGTACGATCAGTTGTCGTCGGGCATGGAGCGATTGATCGAGGCATTCGCGACAACCGTCAGTGTGCGGCTGAACACGCGCGTGCGGGCACTCGAGGTCGAGGACCGGCGTGTGCGCGGCGTGATCGTCGATGACGCCGGCGGGCACTCCCAGCGCCTCGCCGCCGATGCCGTGTGCGTGGCACTACCGGCGCCGTTCGCCGCCGAGCTGGCGCAGCCGCATGCCGCCGAGCTGGCGGCGCGGCTCGCCCAGGTCCGCTACTTCCCGGTCCACGTGATCGTCGCGCACTATCGCCGGCCCGTGTTTCGCCCCGAGATTCGCGCCGTGCTGTTCGACGAAAGCCACGCCCTCAGCAACGCTGGGGCCTACGGTGCGAACGACCTCGCGACGGTGCGCTATACCTTCAGCGGGCGCGCCGCGCGGCCGTTGATCGTGCAACGCATCGACAACGAAGCGCTGATCTCTCTCGCCGAGCAGACCCTCAGTCCGTACATGCCGGTCGACCGCCGCGATCGCCTTCACGTCACGGCGCACACCTTCGATCCCGGCTTGTGCGCGTTCGCGCCCGACATCGAGGCGCTGAACCGCGCGCTCGACACGCAATCGGCGCTCGCGGGCGCGGTGTTCACGGGCGACTATCGCAAGGGGGCGTCGATGGAGGCCTGCTTCGTCGCGGCGCGCGCGTGCACCGCACGTCTTGCCGCCGGCGCGGTTCACGCCGCGCCGCAGGACACGATCCGCGTACCGGCGCCTGCGGCGCCAAGCGCCGCCGTCGGCAGCGGCAAGACAAATCCGGGATGACACCGCGGTGACCGGGTCTTTGTGGCGGTCGATGAGAAAGTGCGTGAATGCACCTCTGGCCGTTTCGCTCACGCGCATCAAATCGACATCAACCTCCGCACGCCATCCGCCTCCATGGAGCTGCCCGCACCGCTGGCGATCACCTCGCCCCGCTCCATCACCAGATACCGGTCCGCGAGCTCGGCCGCGAAGTCGTAGTACTGCTCCACCAGCACGATGCCCATGTCGCCACGCGCGGCCAGCGTGCGGATGACCCGGCCGATGTCCTTGATCACCGAGGGCTGGATGCCTTCGGTGGGCTCGTCCAGGATCAGCAGCTTCGGGCCCGCTGCCAGCGCCCGCGCGATCGCCAGCTGCTGCTGCTGCCCGCCCGACAGGTCGCCGCCGCGGCGCGCCAGCATCTGCTTGAGCACCGGGAAGAGTTCGAACAGCTCGCCCGGGATGGGCGTGCGCGCGCCGCGGTAGGCCAGCCCCATGCGCAGGTTCTCCTCGACGGTCAGCCGGCCGAAGATCTCGCGGCCCTGTGGCACGTAGGCCAGGCCCTGGCGCACCCGCTCGTAGGGCGGCTCGCGCGTGATGTCGCGGCCGTCGAGCGACAGGCTGCCGGTCTTCACGGGCACCAGCCCCATCAGGCTCTTGAGCAGCGTGGTCTTGCCCACGCCGTTGCGCCCGAGGATCACCGTGACCTCGCCGACGTGTGCCTCGAATCCGACCTTGCGCAGGATGTGCGAGCCGCCGTAGTACTGGTTGATGCCTTCGACTTTGAGCATGAGCGAATTCCCTTGGATGCGGGCGAGGACCGGGTGGCGTCAGCGCCCCAGGTAGACCTCGACCACCTTCTCGTCGGCCTGCACCTGGGCCAGGCTGCCCTCGGCCAGCACGCTGCCCTCGTGCAGCACCGTCACGCGCTTGCCGTTGGCGCCGCCCTGGGTCAGCGCTTCGACGAACTTCATGTCGTGCTCGACCACCACCAGCGAGTGCTGGCCTTCGAGCGAGAGGAACAGCTCGGCGGTGCGCTCGGTCTCCTCGTCCGTCATGCCGGCCACCGGCTCGTCAAGCAGCAGGAGCAGCGGGTCCTGCATCAGGAGCATGCCGATCTCCAGCCACTGCTTCTGCCCATGCGAAAGCAGGCCGGCGACGCGCTGCGCGCTGGGCTTCAGATGGATCTGCGTCAGTACCGCCCCGATGCGGTCGAGCTGTTCGCCGTTGAGGCGCGCCAACATCGACGCGCGCACCCGGCGGTCGGCCTTCAGCGCCAGTTCCAGGTTCTCGAACACCGTCAGCTGCTCGTAGACGGTCGGCTTCTGGAACTTGCGGCCGATGCCGGCCTGGGCGATCTGGCTCTCGCGCAGCCGCAGCAGGTCGATGGTCGAGCCGAAGTGGGCGCGGCCTGCGTCAGGGCGGGTCTTGCCGGTGATGACGTCCATCATCGTGGTCTTGCCGGCGCCGTTGGGTCCGATGATGCAGCGCAGCTCGCCGGCGGCGATGTTGAGCGACAGCCGGTTGAGCGCCCGGAAACCATCGAAGCTGACCGTGATGTCCTCCAGGTAGAGGATCGCGCCGTGCGTGACATCGACCTGGCCGGGCTGCAACAGCCGGGCGTAACTCGCCTCCCGCCCGCCGGAGGCGGGACCTTGGGGGGCGGCTTCATGGCGGGCGCGCAGCGCGGCGCCTGCCTCCATCAGCTCGGGGGTCATGAGCGCAGCTCCGGGTCGTCTTGGCGGCGGCCCTTGAAAAGGCCGACGATGCCTTGCGGCAGGAAAAGCGTCACCGCGATGAACAGCGCGCCGAGGAAATAGAGCCAGAACTCGGGAAAAGCGACGGTGAACCAGCTCTTGGCGCCGTTGACGAAAAACGCGCCGACGATGGGACCGATCAGCGTCGCCCGCCCGCCGACCGCGGCCCAGATGGCGATCTCGATGCTGGCCGCGGGCGACATCTCGCCCGGGTTGATGATGCCCACCTGCGGCACGTACAGCGCGCCGGCGATGCCGCACATCACGGCCGAGATGACCCAGATGCTGAGCTTGTACCAGAGCGGGTCGTAGCCAGTGAACATGACACGCGTCTCGGCGTCGCGGATGGCCTGCAGCACTCGGCCGTACTTGCTGTTCACGAGGAAGCGCGCAAACAGGTAGCAGCCGACCAAGGTCAGCCCGGTCAGCACGAACAGCCCCATGCGCATCTGCGGCGTCGCCAGCGGCATGCCCAGCAGGCGCTTGAAGTCGGTGAATCCGTTGTTGCCGCCGAAGCCGGTCTCGTTGCGGAAGAACAGCAGCATCGCGGCGAAGGTCAGCGCCTGCGTGATGATGGAGAAATAGACACCCTTGATGCGCGAGCGGAAGGCGAAGTAGCCGAACACGAAGGCCAGCGCCGCCGGCACCGCAACCACCAGCAGCATCTGCGCGACGAAGGAGTCGCTCAGGCTCCAGTGCCACGGCAGCACCTTCCAGTCGAGAAACACCATGAAGTCGGGCAGCTCCGAGCGGTAGTTGCCGTCGGTGCCGATCTGGCGCATCAGGTACATGCCCATCGCGTAGCCGCCCAGTGCGAAAAACACGCCGTGGCCGAGCGAGAGGATGCCGGTGTACCCCCAGATCAGGTCCATCGCCAGCGCGCAGATGGCGTAGCACATGATCTTCGCGATCAGCGTGACGTGGTAGTCGCTCAAGTGCAGGATGCTGTCGGCTGGCACCGCGAGGTTCAGCAGCGGCACCAGCACGGTGAGCACCAGCACGGTGGCCAGCACGCCGCTCCAGGCACGGGCACCCAGCAGGCCGCCGCGGCGCCGCAAGGGCAGCGCGGGAGTGAGGACGTGACTCATGCTTCGGCGCTCCTGCCCTTGACGGCGAACAAACCCTGAGGTCGTTTCTGGATGAACACCACGATGAACACCAGCACGAAGATCTTGGCCAACACCGCGCCGGCCCAGCCTTCGAGAAACTTGTTGAGCACACCCAGACCGAGGGCCGCGTAGACGGTGCCGGCCACCTGGCCCACCCCGCCCAGCACCACCACCATGAAGGCATCGACGATGTAGCTCTGCCCCAGGTCCGGCCCGACGTTGCCCACCTGCGAGAGCGCGCAGCCGGCCAACCCCGCGATGCCGGCACCGAGCGAGAAGGCATAGGTGTCGACCCGGCGCGTATTGACGCCCATGCAGGCCGCCATCGGGCGGTTCTGCGTCACCCCGCGCACGAACAGGCCGAGCCGGGTGCGGCCGATCAGCAGGGTCATGCCGACCAGCACCAGGCCGGCGAAGACGAGGATCGCGAGGCGGTTGTATGGCAGGGTCAGGTTGCTCATCAGCTGGAAGCCGCCGCTGAGCCAGGACGGGTTCTCGACCTGCACGTTCTGCGCGCCGAACAGCGAGCGCACCGACTGCATCAGCACCAGGCTGATGCCCCAGGTGGCGAGCAGGGTCTCCAGCGGGCGGCCGTAGAGGAAGCGGATCACGCCGCGCTCCAGCACCGCGCCCACAGCCGCCGAGGCGGCAAAGGCGGCCGGCACCGCGGCGACGATGTACCAGTCGAAGGCGCCCGGCAGGTACTCTCGGAACAGCACCTGCACGCCCCAGGTGGCATAGGCGCCGATCATCATCAGCTCGCCGTGCGCCATGTTGATCACGCCCATCAGCCCGTAGGTGATGGCCAGCCCCAAGGCGACGAGCAGCAGGATGCTGCCCAGGCTGAGGCCCGAGAACAGGGCACCCAGGCGCTCGCCCCAGGCGAGCCGCGACTCCACCTCGCGCAGGGCCGACTGCAGCGCGGCGCGCACCTCGGCATCGGGCTCCACGAAAGACTCGCCCTCCTTCGCGAGCCGCTCCAGCAGTAAGGTGCGGGTGGCCGGCTGGCCGCTGGCGGCCAGGGCGCGAGCCGCCTCCAGGCGCTGTGCCGGGTCCTCCGCCGCCAGCAGCAGGCCGGCACGCAGCCGCTCCAGCTGCTGCTTCAGTGCCGGCTCGGCCTCGGCGGCCAGCGCCTTGTCGAGCAAGGGCAGTTGCGACTCGTCCAGGCGTTCGGCCAGCCCGGCGATGGCCTGCTGGCGCAGCCGGGGCTCGGGCGAGAACAGCTGGAGCGCCGCCAGCGTGCCTTCCAGCGCGCGGCGCATGCGGTTGCTGTTGACGACGTCCTCGGCCTCGGCCGGCAGGCTGGCGGGCTGGCCGGTCAGCGCATCGATCACCGCGTCGCCGCGCACCAGATACACCCGCTCGCCGGCGGTCTTGACCTGGTCGTCGAGCAGGGCCTGGACAAAAGCCTGCAACGTCGGGTCGCCAGCGGCAGCCGCGGCATTGAGCGCTTCGATGCGCTCGTCGTTGTCGCCCTGCGCCAGGGTGCGCAGCTGATCGGCGCTCAAGGCGGACACGTTCAGGCTCCAGGCCAGTGCGGCCATCACCAAGGCCCAGCGCAGCAGCGGTCGGCAGTTCGGCACTCTCACACGGTGTCCCTCGGGGAACGCGCCTCGGCGGCGCGTCGTCTGGAGATCGTCAGCGGACCGGGCGCAAGCGCCGGGCCCTCTTGTTGTCCTCGGGGCAGGGGTCGCCCCCTGCCGCCCTGGCCTTACTTCTTCTCGGGAACGTCCTTCTTGGTGTCGTTGCCGGCAATGTAGGGGCTCCAGGGGTTGGCGCGCACCGGGCCCTTGGTCTTCCACACCGTGCTGAACTGGCCGTCGGCGCGCACCTCACCGATCAGCACCGGCTTGTGCAGGTGGTGGTTCTTCTCGTCCATCTTGGCGACGAAACCCGAGGGCGCCTTGAAGGTCTGTCCGGCCATCGCGGCGATCACCTTGTCGGTGTCGGTGCTCTTGGCTTTCTCGACCGCCTGCTTCCACATGTGGATGCCGATATACGTGGCCTCCATCGGGTCGTTGGTCAGCGGCTTGTCCTTGTGGCCGGCGATGTTCTTGGCCTTGGCGTAGGCCGACCACTTCTTGATGAACTCGTCGTTGGTCGGGTTCTTCACGCTCATGAAGTAGTTCCACGCCGCCAGGTGACCGACCAGGGGCTTGGCGTCCACGCCACGCAGCTCCTCTTCACCGACCGAGAACGCCACCACCGGCACGTCGGTAGCCTTCAGGCCCTGGTTGCCCAGCTCCTTGTAGAAGGGCACGTTGGAGTCACCGTTGATGGTGGAGATCACGGCCGTCTTCTTGCCCTCGGCCGAGAACTTCTTGATCTTCGCGATGATGGTCTGGTAGTCGCTGTGACCGAAGGGGGTGTACTCCTCCAGGATGTCGGCGTCGGCGACGCCCTTGGACTTCAGGAAGGCACGCAGGATCTTGTTGGTGGTGCGGGGGTAGACGTAGTCGGTGCCCAGCAGCACGAACCGCTTGGCGCCGCCGCCGTCCTTGCTCATCAGGTACTCGACCGCCGGGATGGCCTGCTGGTTCGGCGCGGCGCCGGTGTAGAAGACGTTCTTGGACAGCTCCTCGCCCTCGTACTGCACCGGGTAGAACAGCAGGCCGTTGAGTTCCTCGAACACCGGCAGCACCGACTTGCGTGACACCGAGGTCCAGCAGCCGAACACGGCCGCCACCTTGTCCTGGGCGATCAGCTGCTTGGCCTTCTCGGCGAACAGCGGCCAGTTCGAGGCCGGGTCGACCACCACCGGTTCCAGCTTCTTGCCGAGCACGCCGCCCTTGGCATTGATCTCGTCGATCGCCATCAGTGCGACGTCCTTGAGCACCGTCTCGGAGATGGCCATGGTGCCCGACAGGGAGTGCAGCACACCGACCTTGATCGTGTCGGCGGCATGGGCCGACGGCACCCCGAGCGCCGCCAGCCCCAAGGCGACGGCGGACAGGGACTTGAGCACGGTGCGGCGGTGAGAGGTCTTCGAGGACATGAGGATGGCTCCAGGTGACGTGGCGCTTGGGTCTGCTCCGATGGGGCCCTCCCTCATCGGATGAACGCAGGTTACGCAGCGCCAGCGCGGCACGGAATACGCCACATGGCGTATGCGGGCCGGTCGACACCGGCGCCGGGCCTCCTCAGCCCTGCCCCAATTGAGCGACCCGACCGATCGCCAGGGAGGCGGCCGCGGTGCGCGTCTCCACCCCCAGCTTGCCGAACACATGCTCCAGGTGTTTTTTCACGGTGGCGGGACTGGCGCCCAGGATCTCGCCGATGTCGCGGTTGGTCTTGCCCTTGACCACCCAGTAGAGCACCTCGGCCTCGCGCAGCGTGAGCCCCAGGGCCAGCGTGAGCCCCTCGATGGCGGCCGCGTCCGAGGCCTCGCGCATCACCAGCAGCCATTCGTCGTCGCCGGTCTGCTGGTGCAAGGCCACCACCAGCCGGCGCGCGCCCTGCAGCATCGTGCGGGTCGGCGCGACCGGCCCCGCCGGCAGCCCCCTGTGGGCCCTCACCCAGTCGAGCAGTTCCTCCGGCAGCTGCGGATCCTGGCAGCCCAGGTAGTCCTGCAGGAACTTGCGCGCCAGCGGGGTCTGCCACACCACCCGGCCGTCGCCCAGGCGCACCGCCAGCGTGGCATGGCCGAAGGCGTCGAGTGCGTTGCGGGCCTGCCGTGCCAGGCGCGCGCCCTGCACGTGCGTGACGATGCGGGCCAGCACCTCCTGCGGCCGGATCGGCTTGTTGACGTAGTCGACCCCGCCGGCGCGGAAGGCCGCCACGACGTGCTCGGTCTCGGTCAGCCCGGTCATGAAAACGATGGGAATGTGGCCGGTCTCAGCACGCGCCTTGAGCCGGCGCGCCACCTCGAAGCCGTCCATGCCGGGCATCACCGCGTCGAGCAGGATGATGTCGGGCAGGGCCTGGGCGGCCCGCTGCAGCGCGCTCTCGCCGTCGGTGGCGACGAGCACGGTGTAGCCCGACTCGTCCAGCGTGTCGTGCAGCACGGCGAGGTTGTCGGGCACGTCGTCGACGATCAGGACGATCTCGGACTCGCTGCGGTCCAGCGGCGACTCAGGCAACGGGGCTGTCATGGCGGGGCTCGGCAAGGCGCCGGGTCATGGCGTCGAACTGGAACTGGCGCGCCAGCTCGCGCATCTGCGCGGCAAAGGGCGCATGGGCAGGATCCTCGGCCTCGATCTCGTCGAGCAGCTTGAGGATGCCGCGGAAGTAGCCCATCTCGACCAACTGCTGCAGCGCATGCAGGCGCTCGGGCGGAGGCAAGGGGATGACGGCCGGCTCCGCGTTTGGTTCGCGCTCGGGCGCGACCGGCTGCGCCCGCGGCGCCTCGATCCACTCCAGCTGCAGCCGCCGCCCCAGCCAGTCAAGCAGTTCGCTCAACCGGACCGGCTTGACCAGGAAGTCGGCCGGCGTGAGGCCGACGTCGTTGTCCAGCCCCTGGTCGAAGGCATTGGCCGAGACGATGGCGATACGTGCCTCGCTCAAGCCCTCGGCGCGGATGCGGCGCACGGTCTCCCAGCCGTCGATGCCGGGCATCGCGAGGTCCATGAAGATGACGTCCGGCCGGAAACCGTCGGCCGCCTCGCGCAGCAAGCCCAGGCAGGCATCGCCCGAGGCGGCCTGGCGCAGCTCGAAGCCCAGCGGCGCGAGCAGGCTCAGCAGCAGCGCGCGGTCGTCCTCCTCGTTGTCCACCACCAGGATGCGGCGGCGCTCGCCACGGTAGCCGGTCCGCGCGGCCGGCAGCGCCTGGGCGGCGAGGCCGGCGCGCGTCTGCGGCAGGAACAGCCGGATGCGAAACAGCGTGCCGACTCCCGGCGTGGAGCGCACCGTCATCTCGCCGCCCATCAGCTCGGTCAGCATCTTGCTGATGGTCAGGCCCAGGCCGGTGCCGCCGGCCGGCGCGCTGCCGCTCGCGCCACCGCGGGCGAAGGGTTCGAAGATGCGGTCGAGCTCCTCGGGTGCGATGCCCGGGCCCGTGTCCTCGATCTCGAACAGCGCGATCTCGCGCGCATGGCGCAGCCTCAGGCGCACCTGGCCGGCCGAGGTGAACTTGACGGCGTTGCCGAGCACGTTGAGCAGGATCTGCCGCACCCGCTTCTCGTCCGCCCGCACCACCTCGGGCACCGGGCCCGAGGGTTCGTAGGTGAAGGCCAGCCCCTTGCCCGCCGCCTGCAGCTCGAACATGCGCACCATCTCCCGCAGGCCCTCCGCGAAACGCATGGGCTTGAGCTCCAGCGTCAGCTTGCCGCTTTCGATGCGCGCGATGTCCAGGGTGCCCTCGATCAGCGACAGCAGGTGGTCACCGCCGCGGCGGATCACGCTGACCGCCTGGCGCCGGTGCGCCGGCACGCTCTCGTCCTCGGCCAGCAGCTGGGCATAACCGAGGATGCTGTTGAGCGGCGTGCGCAACTCGTGGCTGATCGCGGAGATGTAGCGGCTCTTGGCCTGGTTGGCCTGCTCGGCCACCCGCTTGGCCTGCTGCAGCTGCTCATCGGTGCGGCGGTGCAGCTCGATCTCGCGCACCAGCAGGTGGGTCTGGCGGTTGGATTCCTCCTGTGCGACCTGGCGGCTCTTGTGCGCCAGCACCAGCCACCAGGCCACCACGCCGCCGATCACCACCAGCGCCGCATACACCTTGATGAAGGCGAGCCGCAAGGCCGGCTGCAGCGCGGCGGCTTGCTCGCCCAGCGAGCGCAGCTCGGCGTGGTAGACCAGCGAGAACAAAAAGGCCAGCAGCAGCACGCTGATGCCCATCAGGAGCAGGAAGTGGCCCAGCTCGGTGTTCAGCCGCTGCCGCAGCAGCCGCGGCAACAGCGCCCGCGACACTGCCGCCCACTGCGCCGACACCCGGGCCTCGGGCTTGCAGAGGTCGTGGCAGCGCGCGTCCAGGGAGCAGCACAGCGAGCAGATCATGCCCCGGTAGGCCGGGCAGCGCGCCATGTCCTCGCCTTCGTACTCGCCCTCGCAGACGGTACAGCGATGGGCCGCCCGCGCACCTGCGGCGGGCGTCTCGGGGTGGCGCGCCAGGTAATAACGCCCGCGCGTGGCCCAGGCGATCAGCGGCGCGGTGACGAAGGCGGTCACCAGCGCGATCAGCGCCGAGAAGGCCTGCGGCCCGGCGCCCAGCAGCCCGAGGTGGGCGGCCACCGAGAGCACCGAGGCCGCGCCCATCGCGCCGACGCCGACCGGGTTGATGTCGTAGAGGTGGGCGCGCTTGAACTCGATGCCCGGTGGCGACAGGCCCAGCGGCTTGTTGATCACGAGGTCGGCCACCACCGCCATCATCCAGGCGATCGCGACGTTGGCGTACAGGCCCAGCACCTTGCCGAGCGCCTGGAACACGTCCAGCTCCATCAGCATCAGCGCGATCAAGGTGTTGAACACCACCCAGACCACCCGCCCGGGGTGGCTGTGGGTCAGCCGCGCAAAGAAATTCGACCAGGCCAGCGAGCCGGCATAGGCGTTGGTGACGTTGATCTTGAGCTGCGAGATCACGACAAACAGCGCCGTCGCGGCCACCGCCCAGCCGGCATGCGAAAACACGTAGCCGTAGGCGACCAGGTACATCTGGTTGGGATCGACCGCGCGGTCGGCCGGCACCGAGTGACTGATCGCCAGCCAGGCCAGCAAGGCACCGCCCAGCATCTTGACCACACCCAGCACCACCCAGCCGGGGCCGCCGGCCAGCACGCCGGCCCACCAGCGGCGCCGGTTGGCGGCGCTGCGCTCGGGCATGAAACGCAGGTAGTCGGCCTGCTCGCCCATCTGCGTGATCAGCGCGATACCGACCGTGGTGGCGGCGCCGAAGTGCAGCAGATCGAAGTGGCTGCCGCTGCCGGCTTCCCCGCCGTAGGCCACCAGGCCGCGCAGCACGCCGGGGTTCTCGTGCAGCACCCAGGCGAAGGGCAGCACCAGCATCAGGAGCCACAGCGGCTGGGTGTAGACCTGCAGCCGGCTGATGGCCGTGACGCCGTGCGTCACCAGCGGGATGACCGCCAGCGCGCACAGCAGGTAACCCCAGGCGGGCGGGATGTCGAAGGCCAGTTCCAGCGCGTAGGCCATGATGGCGGCCTCCAGCGCGAAGAAGATGAAGGTGAAGCAGGCGTAGATCAGCGAGGTGAGGGTCGAGCCGATATAGCCGAAGCCGGCGCCGCGTGTCAGCAGGTCCATGTCCACGCCGTACCGGGCAGCGTAGATGCTCACGGGCAGCCCGGCCAGGAAGATCACCAGCCCCGTCGCGACGATGGCCCAGAAGGCGTTGAGGAAGCCGTGCTCCACCAGCAGGGTCGCGCCGACCGCTTCCAGCACCAGGAAGGAGGCGGCGCCGAAGGCGGTGTTGGCCACCCGCAGCTCCGACCATTTGCGGAAGGCGCGCGGGGTGAAGCGCAGCGCATAGTCTTCCAGCGTCTCGCTGGCGACCCAGCTGTTGTAGTCGCGGCGGATCTTGATCACGCGCTGCAACGCCTCGCCGTCGGCGCCGGGTGGCCGCGGGCCGGCGAGGGCGTCGGGCGATGGCAGGGTGATCGGGTCCATGTCTTGCATTCAGGGCGGTCGAGCGCGGCCCCTGCCGCAATTTCGATGCCTTGCCCCACCCTGCCGCCCCCGGACCATGGAACTGACCCCGCGCGAGAAAGACAAGCTGCTGATCTTCACGGCCGCCCTGCTGGCCGAACGCCGCCGGGCCCGCGGCCTCAAGCTCAATTACCCGGAAGCCGTCGCGCTGATCAGCGCCTCCATCATGGAAGGCGCGCGCGACGGCAAGTCGGTGGCCCAGCTCATGAGCGAGGGCAAGACCGTGCTGGGCCGCGCCGACGTGATGGAGGGTGTGCCTGAAATGATCCCGGACATCCAGGTCGAGGCGACCTTCCCCGATGGCACCAAATTGGTGACGGTGCACCAACCTATCGCTTGACTCGCACTCGAATGCCACAGAAAAGCTCGCTATTGGTGCAATCGCCCGTTTTCTGTCTGAAGCGACTTCAACACAACTGAAGAGATCCCATGGCACCTCCCCTCCTTCGAGCCGCCCGGCTGCGCACGGTCCTGGTCGCGGCCACCTTCGCAGGTCTCTCGGCCGCCGCCCTCGCGCACGGTGGCACCGACGCCGACGCTCACCATGGCTTTGCGGCCGGTTGGCGTCATCCCTTCACCGGGCTGGACCACCTCGCAGCGATGCTGACGGTCGGGTTCTGGAGCGCGGGCCGCGGATGGCGCACCTGGGCCGGCCCGCTCGCCTTTGCCACCCTGCTGCTCGCCGGCGCGGTGCTCGGGCTGGCCGGCACCAGCCTGCCGGCCGTGGAGCCGATGATCGCCGTGTCGCTGCTGGTGCTGGGTCTGCTGGCCGCGTCACGTGCGGCCTTGCCGGCAGCCGCCGCAGCCGGCGTGGCGGGTCTGTTTGCGCTGTTCCACGGCGCGGCGCACGGCGCCGAGCTGGCCGGGCCCAGCGCCGGGGGGGCGCTGGCCGGCCTGCTGCTCGCGACCGTGCTGCTGCACCTTGCCGGCATCGCGGCCGGCCGGGCGGTGGCCTCGCGCAGCCGCTGGTGGCCGCGCCTGGCCGGCGGCCTCGTGGCGGCTTTCGGCGTCGCGCTGCTGCTGCCGGCACTGGCCTGAGGAGGTCGCGATGATCCCTGGAGAACTTTTCACCGACGGCAGCGACCACCCGCTCAACCCTGGCCGTCGCACGCTGACCTTGGTGGTCGAGAACACCGGCGACCGGCCCATCCAGGTCGGCTCGCACTACCACTTCGCCGAGACCAACGGCGCGCTGCGCTTCGACCGCGCTGCCGCACACGGCATGCGCCTGAACATCGCCTCGGGCACCGCGGTGCGCTTCGAGCCGGGGCAGCAGCGCACGGTCGAGCTGGTGGACTACGCCGGCTCACGCGTGGTCTTCGGCTTCCGCGGCCTGGTGCAGGGCGCCTTGTGAGGCCCCTGTCCGTCTCCCCGGCCTGTTTGCTCGAGGTTCCTGCATGACCACCGTCCCCCGCCGCGCCTATGCCGAGATGTTCGGCCCCACCACCGGCGACCGCCTGCGGCTCGCCGACACCGACCTCGTCATCGAGGTCGAGCAGGACCTCACCCTGGCTGCCGGCGGCTACGGCGAGGAAGTCAAGTTCGGCGGCGGCAAGACGATCCGCGACGGCATGGGCCAGGGCCAGCGGCCCAACGGCCCCGGCCCGCTGGACGCGGTGGACTGCGTGCTGACGAATGCGCTGATCGTCGACCACTGGGGTATCGTGAAGGCCGACATCGGCCTGCGCGGCTCGCGCATCGCCGCGATCGGCAAGGCCGGCAATCCGGACGTGCAGCCGGGCGTGGACATCGTCATCGGCCCGGGCACCGAGATCATCGCGGCCGAAGGCATGATCGTCACCGCCGGCGGCATCGACAGCCACATCCACTGGATCTGCCCCCAGCAGATCGAGGAGGCGCTCAGCTCGGGCATCACCACCATGCTGGGCGGCGGCACCGGGCCGGCCACCGGCACCTTCGCGACCACCTGCACACCGGGGCCGAACAACCTCGAGCGCATGCTGCAGGCCGCCGACGCCTTCCCGATGAACCTGGGCTTTTTCGGCAAGGGCAACGCCAGCCGGCCGGAGGCGCTGCGCCAGCAGGTCGAGGCCGGGGCGATCGCGCTCAAGCTGCACGAGGACTGGGGCACGACGCCGTCGGCGATCGACACCTGCCTGACGGTGGCCGAGGAAGCCGACATCCAGGTCGCGATCCACTCCGACACGCTCAACGAGAGCGGTTTCGTCGAGGACACGGTGGCCGCCTTCAAGGGCCGCACCATCCACACCTTCCACACCGAGGGCGCCGGCGGCGGCCACGCGCCCGACATCCTGAAGGTGGTGGGCGAGTCCAACGTGCTGCCCAGCTCGACGAATCCGACCCGGCCCTACACCGTCAACACGATCGACGAACACCTCGACATGCTGATGGTCTGCCACCACCTGGATGCGGGCATCGCCGAGGACCTCGCCTTTGCCGAGAGCCGCATCCGGCGCGAGACCATCGCCGCCGAGGACATCCTGCACGACCTCGGCGCGATCAGCATGTTTTCCAGCGACTCGCAGGCGATGGGCCGGGTCGGCGAGGTGATCCTGCGCTGCTGGCAGACGGCCCACAAGATGAAGCAGCAGCGCGGCAAGCTGCCGGGCGACAGCGAACGCCACGACAATACACGGGTCAAGCGTTATGTCGCCAAGCTCGCGATCAATCCGGCCATCACGCACGGCATCGCGCACGAGGTGGGCAGCATCGAGGTCGGCAAGTGGGCCGACCTGGTGTTGTGGCGGCCGGCCTTTTTCGGCGTCAAGCCCTCCCTGATCCTCAAGGGCGGCCTGATCGCCGCGGCGGCGATGGGCGACCCCAACGCCTCCATCCCGACGCCGCAGCCGGTGCACTACCGGCCCATGTTCGGCAGCTACGGCGGGGCCGTGCAGGCGACCTCGCTGACCTTCCTGAGCCAGGCCGCCCAGGCCGCGGGTGCCGGCGAACGTTACGGCCTGGGCAAGCGCATCGGGGTGGTCCGGGCTTGCCGCGGGGTGCGTAAAGAGCACATGATCCACAACGGCTACACGCCGCAGATGCAGGTCGATGCGCAGACCTATGAGGTGCGCGCCGACGGCGTGCTGTTGACGTGCGAGCCCGCCAGCGTGCTGCCGATGGCCCAGCGCTATTTCCTGTTCTGACCCGGACCTTGCCCATGGACACCCTGCTGCCCCCGCTGCCTCTGCTGACGGCCTTTGCCGGCGCGAGCCTGCTGCTGGCGCTGACGCCCGGGCCGGCCGTGCTCTACATCGTCGCCCGCACGCTGGCCCAGGGCCGCGCCTCGGGGCTGGCCTCGGTGTGCGGCGTCGCGCTGGGCAACCTGGGCAATGCGCTGGGCGCGTCCTTGGGCCTGGCCGCGCTGTTCGCGCTGTCCTCCGCCGCCTTCACGGTCGTCAAATGGGCCGGGGCGGCCTATCTCGTCTGGCTCGGCGTGCAGGCGCTGCGGACCCCGGTGGGGCGGGATGCGGCGGCCCCGGTGGCCTCGCCCGGCTCGCACCGCCAGCTGTTCCGCGATGGTTTCCTGGTCGCCCTGCTGAATCCCAAGACCACGCTGTTTTTCGCGGCCTTCCTGCCGCAGTTCATGTCGGCCGCGGCGCCCGCCATGCCGCAGGCGCTGCTGCTGGGCACGCTGTTCGTGCTCATCGCCGCCTGCAGCGACATCTGCTACGTCGCGCTGGCCGCCGCGCTGGCACCGCTGCTGCGGGCCCGGCGCGGTGCGCGCGGCCTCGGTCGCTGGCTGGCCGGCGGAACCTACATCGGGCTGGGCGTGCTGACGGCCCTGACCGGGCGCTCGCCGGCGAAATGAAACGCTCGGCTATGCTTGCCGGCCTTCCTGCATCCCCTCGCGAGTCCCGTCCATGCTGACCGTCAACAAACTGCTCCCCCAAGGCCAGGGCCTCGCGCCCGTGCTGCTCAAGCGCGCCGCCAGCGTCCAACTCGACTGGGACGTGCGCCAGAAAAGCCGCTTCGACGCGACCGACTCCCAGGGCCGCAGGCTGGGCGTCTTCCTGCCGCGCGGGACGCAGGTGCGCGGTGGCGACGTGCTGGTGGCGGAGGACGGCACGCTGATCCGCGTCGCCGCGGCGCCGCAGCCCGTGCTGGTGGTGCGGCACTGCCCCGAGCACGGCTCTGCCTTCGACCTGCTGCGCGCGGCCTACCACCTCGGCAACCGGCATGTGCAGCTGGAGCTCCGCGACGACCACCTGAAGCTCGAACCCGACCACGTGCTGGCCGACATGCTGCGCCAGATGCACCTGCTCGTCAGCGAGGAGCAGGCGGCCTTCGAGCCGGAAGGCGGCGCCTATGCGGCGGCCGGCCACGGCCATGGGCACTCGCACGACCACGGCAACGAGCACCATCACGGCCATGCCCACGAACACGGCCCTGGTTGCAAGCACGACCACGCCCCTGCCCGGGCCACCGAGCCGCAGCCGGTGAAGATCCACGTGCACGGCCCGCACTGCAAACACGGCCACGGGCACTGAGGCGACGCGTGCTGCCCGCCGCCCCCGGACCGACCGCGCCCGCGACGCTGCTGCAGCTGATGTGGCTGGCCTCGCCGGCCCTGCCGGTGGGCGGCTTCAGCTATTCGGAAGCGCTGGAAGCGGCCGTCGACAGCGGCCGGATCGGTGGCGAGGCCGAGGCGGGCGACTGGCTGCTCGACCAGCTGCAGCTGGGCCTGGGGCGCGCCGACCTGCCGCTGCTGGCGGCCGCCCTGCACGCCTGGCGACGCGAGGACGGCGAGACCGTGGCGGCGCTGAACCGCTGGGTGGTGCAGACCCGCGAGTCCTCAGAACTGCGACAGCAGACCGAACAGATGGGCCGCTCGCTCGCGGAGTGGCTGCGCCAGCGCAGCGCCGACACCTCGGCGGGCCTCCTGGCCGCGCTCGAGCCGGCCCCCACCTGGCCGGTCGCCTTCGCGCTGGCGGCCGCCCGCACCCTGGCCACGCCGAGCGAGGCATTGCTGTGCTTCGGTTTCGGCTGGGCCGAGAACATGGTGCAGACGGCGATCAAGGCGGTGCCGCTGGGTCAGAGCGCCGGCCAGCGCATCCTGGGCCGGCTGTGCGAGACGCTGCCGGAGGTGGTGGAGGCTGCGCTGGGGCTCGGCGAGAGCCAGCGCCAGGCCTTCACGCCGATGCTCGCCATCCTGTCTTCCCGCCACGAAACCCAGTACTCACGACTGTTCCGCTCATGACCGCTCTGCACGCCATCCCCCGCCGCACCAAAAAACTGCCGCCACTGCGCGTGGGCGTGGGTGGGCCCGTCGGCTCGGGCAAGACCACCCTGGTCGAAATGCTCTGCAAGGCCTTGCGCGAGCGCTACGACCTGGTGGTGGTGACCAATGACATCTACACCAAGGAAGACCAGCGCCTGCTGACGGTCGCGGGGGCGCTGGAGCCCGAGCGCATCATGGGCGTCGAGACCGGCGGCTGCCCGCACACCGCGATCCGCGAGGACGCGTCGATCAACCTCGAGGCGGTGGACCGCATGCTCGAGAAGTTTCCCGACGCCGACATCGTTTTCATCGAGAGCGGCGGCGACAACCTGGCCGCGACCTTCAGCCCGGAGCTCTCGGACCTCACGATCTACGTGATCGACGTCGCCGCCGGCGAGAAGATCCCGCGCAAGGGCGGCCCCGGCATCACCAAAAGCGACCTCTTTGTCATCAACAAGACCGACCTGGCGCCCTACGTCGGCGCCGACCTGTCGGTCATGGAGGCCGACACCCGGCGCATGCGGCCGACCCGCCCCTTCGTGATGACCGACCTCAAGCGGCACACAGGGCTGTCCGAGGTCATCGCCTACATCGAGCAGAAAGGCTTGCTGACGGCAAGCTGACGGCTGCGCGCGCGCGAAAACCTTGCACGCGTGACATAAGCGACAGCCAGTTCGGGAAATCCCCCTCCTTCGGGACGCCATGGGCTGCAAACCCATGGTAACAATATGCTTCCTGTAGAAGGAAAAGACATGACGTTCAACCCGAACCACCTCGCTTCCCGCCGCCGCGTGCTACAAGCCGCTGGCGCCGCGGCCGCCACCGTCGCCGCGCCGGGCTGGGTGCGCGCCCAGACGGAAGGCCCCATCGTCGTCGGCCAGACCGCCTCGCTGACCGGCCCGCTCGCCTTTCCCTTCGTCGAGATGAACAAGGGCATCAAGGCCGCGTTCGACGAATTCAACGAACGCGGCGGCGTGGACGGCCGGCGCATCGAGTTCGTCAGCCTCGACGATGCCGGCAGCCCCGAGAAGGCCGCCGCCAACGCCAAGCAGTTGATCGAGCAGAACAAGATCCTGTCCTTTTTCGCCTGCGGCGGGACCACCAGCGTGCTGGGCCTGATGCCGGTGGCCCAGCAGGCCAAGGTGCCGCTGATCTCGCCGGCGACCGGCATCGATGCGCTGCGGGTGCACAACCCGCTGGTCATCCACACGCGCACCGGCTACTCCACCGAGATCGCGAAGATCGCGCAGCACCTGAGCACGACCACCCAGACCAAGTGCGCCGTCGTCTACAACGACAACCCCTTCAGCAAGGCTGGCCTGGCCGCCTTCGAGGCTGCCGCCAAGCGCTACAACAACACGGACTGGAAGCCGTTCGTGCTAGGTCCCTCGCCCGACGACATCCCGAAGCTGGTGGCCGAGATCGCCGCCTGGGGCCCGACGTCGATCATGTCGCTGCATGTCGGCGGTATCGGGGTGGCCTTCTACAAGGCGCTGCGCGAGAAGGTGCCCGCGGCTCCCTACGTGCTCTCCATCGTCGGCACGAAACCGCTGATGGACGCGCTGGGCGAGGCGGCCAAGGGCACCACGGTCGCGCAGATCGTGCCCAACCCGGAGAACAGCACCATCGCCGTCGTTCGCGCCTACCAGAACGCGATGAAAAAGGCGGGCGTGGCGCCCTTCTCCTATTCCTCGCTGGAAGGCTATGTCGCGTCGCGCATCCTGTTCGAAGGCCTGCGCCGCGCCGGACGCCACGTGACGCGCGACAAGCTGGTGCCGGCCTTCGAGACCATGCGCCCCTACGACCTGGGCGGCTACGAGGTGAGCTACGGTCCGCGTGACCACGAAGGTTCGAACTTCGTGGAGCTGACCTACTACAACGGCGAGCGCTTCCGCCGCTGAATCCGGCAGTCAGCAAGGACAAGGGGCCCGACGAAGGGCCCCATTTTTTTGCTGCGGGCGGCCGGCGTGCCGCGGGAAGATCAGCGCAGCGGCGCGATGTGGCGCAGCGCCTGCACCGCCCCCTGGCCCATCGCGGCGCCGAAGCGCTTCACCAGGCGTTCGGCGACGTTCTCTTGCGGGGTGTAGTCGATCACCTCCTCGGCCTGGACCACCTCGCGCGCCACGTAGTCGAGCGAGCCGAGCCGGTCCACCAGGCCCAGCTCGACCGCCTGCTGGCCGTTCCAGAACAATCCCGAGAACATCTGAGGCGTTTCCTTCAGCTTCTTGCCGCGGCCCTCGCGGACCACCGCGATGAACTGCTGGTGGATCTGCCCGAGCATCGCCTTGGCGAGGGCGACTTCCTCCTGGGACGTCGGCGAGAAGGGATCGAGGAAACCCTTGTGCTCGCCGGCGGTCAGCAGGCGACGCTCGACGCCGAGCTTGTCCATCAGGCCGGTGAAGCCGAAGCCGTCCATCAGCACGCCAATGGAGCCGACGATGGAGGCCTTGTCGACGTAGATCTCGTCGGCGGCCACCGCGATGTAGTAGGCACCGGAGGCGCAGACCTCCTCGACCACCGCATAGACCTTCTTCTTGTGCAGGGCCTTAAGCCGGCGGATCTCCTCATTGATGATGCCCGCCTGCACCGGACTGCCGCCCGGCGAGTTGATGCGCAGCACCACGGCCTGGGAGCCGGCGTCCTCGAAGGCGCTGCGCAGCGCGGACAGCAGGTTTTCGGCGCTCGCCTCGGAATCCACGGCGATTTCGCCGCGCACATCGATCAGCGCGGTGTGTGGCCCGGCCTCGGCCGTGGTCGAGGCGCGCTGCGACCAGGCCATCAGCACCAGCGCCAGGCCCAGCAGCAGCCAGGCGAGCCGGAAGAAGATGCGCCAGCGGCGCTCGCGGCGCCGGTCTTCGAGGTAGGCGCGCGCCAGCTGGTTGATCAGCGCGCTGTCGCCCGCGGCGACCGGCGCCGCCGCGGGGGCGGGCGCCGGCGTCGTTTCAGGCAAGCCGGCCTCATGGCCAGGATCGATGGAGCTCATGGTGTCCCTGGAAAAAAATGGAAGCCTGCTGAGGGAGCGACGAAGCCGCCGCGTCAGCCCCGGTCAGTCTTGGAAGACAGGCTGGACGTCGGCAGAAGGATACCAATAGACCTTGCCGTCCCGTTCATCAACCTTGACCTCGATGAGCTTCGCCCCCGGGCAAGGCCCCCCGGCGCAGCGCCCGTCGCGCGGGTTGTAGATCGCGCCGTGGATGGAGCAGATGATCCACTCGCCGCTGTCGTCGAGGAAGTGGTCCGGCTGCCAGTCCATCTCGGTGGGCACGTGGGCGCAGCGGTTCACGTAGGACACCGGGCGACCGTCGAAGCGCAGCGCGAAGGCGCGGGCGGCACCGCCCCACAGCAGCACGTCGAAGGACACCGCCAGGCCACGCTCCTGCAGCGCCGCGCTCTCGCACAGCTCCACGCCCTTCAATTCCGGGGTCATGCGTGCTCCCTCAACCACTGGTCCAGCTCGGCCACCGAGTGCGCCACGAAACGCGGCTGGTAGTCCTTGAAGAAGGCCGGCTCGTGTGCGCCGTAGCTGACCGCCACGCTGGCCGTGCCGGCGTTGAGGGCCAGCTGGAGGTCGTGGGTGGTGTCGCCGATCATCAGGGTGCGCTCGGGCTCGACGCCGAACTCGCCCATCAGCTCCTGCAGCATGCGCGGATGCGGCTTGGGCAGGGTGTCGTCGGCGGTGCGGGTGCTGTCGAACACACCGCGCAGCTGCACCGTCGAGAGCGCCTCGTTCAGGCCGCGACGCGACTTGCCGGTCGCGATGCCCAGCCAGTGGTGGCGATCCTTGACGGCCTCCAGCATTGGCAGCACGCCCTCGAACAGGGTGAGCTCGTGCTGGCGGGCGAAGTAGTGGTGACGGTAGCGCTGGATCAGCGCCTCGTACTGCCGCGGCGGCAGGCCGGGCACCAGATGGGCCAAGGCCTCGTAGAGGCCCATGCCGATGACATAGGCCGCGTCGCGGTCCGCGGGCATGGGGACCTGCATGTCGAAGCAGGCGGACTGCAGGCTCTTGACGATGAGAGCGGTGGAATCGAACAGCGTGCCGTCCCAATCGAAAACGATCAGGTCGTACTGGCGGGGTCGTGAAACTGTCATGGGGTCTCTGCGCCGGAGGCGGCCAGGGCCCCCAGCAGTTGGCTACATTCCTTGGGCAAGGCGGCTTCCAGCTCAATGCTCTCGCCGCTGCCGGGATGATCGAAGCGCAGGCGGCGCGCGTGCAGGAACATGCGGTCGAAACGCAAGCCCGGCACGGCCTCGCCGCGCGCCAGCGCCTTGTTGAGCGCGAAGTCGCCGTACTTCTCGTCGCCGGCAATCGGGTGGCCCTCGTGCGCCAGATGGACACGAATCTGGTGTGTCCGGCCGGTCTTGATCGTGACGTCGAGCAGCGTGAAACCGGAGTAGGCGCCCACCACCTTCACGAGGGTGATCGAGCGGCGTCCCTCCTCGGCGCTCGGGGACACGGCACGCACGCGCCGTTCGCCCTCGCCGGTCAGGTATTTGTGCAAGGCGACATCGATGACCTTGCGCTTTTCCGGCCAGCCACCGATCACGAGGGCAGCGTAGGTCTTGCCGGTTTCGCGCTGGCGGAACTGGTCCTGCAGCGTGGTCAGCGCGCTGCGTTTCTTGGCCAGCAGCAGCACGCCGGAGGTCTCCTTGTCGAGCCGGTGCACCAGCTCGAGGAAACGCGCCTCCGGCCGGGCCCGGCGCAGCTGCTCGATCACGCCGTGGCTGACGCCGCTGCCGCCGTGCACGGCGACGCCGGCCGGCTTGTTGACCGCCAGCAGGTGGTCGTCCTCGTAGAGCACCGGAAATTCGCGTGCCGGCACCTCGGCGGCGGCCGGCTTGTCGGCCATGCGGACCGGCGGCACCCGCACCTCGTCGCCCAGCGCCAGCCGCGTGTCGGCGGCCGCGCGCCCTTTGTTCACCCGCACCTCGCCGCTGCGCACGATGCGGTAGACATGGGTCTTGGGCACACCCTTCAGTGTTTTGATCAGGAAATTGTCGAGCCGCTGACCGGCCGACGCCTCGTCGATCAGCAGGCGCTGCACCGAGGGCGCCGGGGCGGCCGCAGGGCTGGCCGCCGTCGCCCGGGAAGGCGGGGCCGCCGCCACCTGCCGAGTGCGTCCGCGAGAGCCGCCGCGCGGGGCGCCGGACGCGGTTTCAGCGGGGTCCACCTGACGCGGCCTTTTCACCCCTATAATCCGTTGCACCACGTTTGCGTTGTAAGTGTTTGATTTTCAAGAGTTTACCCGGCACTTTCCCGACCCTGATCGGAAAAGTGCCGGCAACACTGGCAACCAAAGTGGTCGGCAGGCCTTTTTCGTCGAGAAGTGAATGACGCGAGGCCTGAAATAAACGGTGATGCAACGCAGGCCAGCACGGCCGGCCGCTTCCCAAGGTGAAGCGGCGGCCCGGAACGGTCTGCGGTAGAGCCAACGTCGAAAGAACCCAACAACAAGGTTTCCGGCGGCAGGCCGGTCACGTCGGATGCCCGCGGGCTTGCATGCCCGCACCGGCACCCGGCGCCCGCCTGCAGCCCGCTCCCGAGACTTCCCCACGGATGCTGTTCCCCTTCCCCTCGCTTTCCTCCCTGCCAGGCGCCCTTCCGGTCGTGACCCCGGACGCGGTGCCTGCTCGGCATGGCGCGGCGCGCATGCGCGCATGCCGCCGCGGGAAGGAGGCGGGGAGCCTCCGGGCCGCCCTTTTCGCAAAGGGCGTGGTCTTGCGGATGCATGCGCCAACGCTGTCTTCGTGATCCTCGCGGTCATGGCAGTCCAGGGCGATTCCTTCCGGTTCTCCTCCACGTTGCTTGTGCATCGATGAGCCGCCCTCGGATCTGACAACTCCGGGAGGCGGCGTGTTCGAGCGCCCGCGGCCGGCAACGGCCGCGGCAGAGGAGTGTTGATGAAACGCATGCTGATCAATGCGACGCAGCAGGAAGAGCGTCGCCTGGCCATCGTCGATGGCCAGAAACTGCTCGATTTCGAGACTGAAATCGAAGGGCGCGAGCAGCGCAAGGGCAATATCTACAAGGCGGTGGTCACCCGCGTGGAGCCCTCTCTCGAAGCCTGCTTCGTGGATTACGGCGAGGAGCGCCACGGCTTCCTGCCTTTCAAGGAAATCTCGCGCCAGTTCTTCAAGGACGGCGTCGACGTGCGCAACGCCAAGATTTCCGACGCGATCCGTGAAGGACAGGAACTGCTGGTCCAGGTTGAAAAGGAAGAGCGCGGCAACAAGGGCGCGGCACTCACCACCTTTATCTCGCTGGCCGGCCGTTATCTCGTGCTGATGCCCAACAACCCGCGCGGCGGCGGCGTATCCCGCCGCATCGAGGGCGAGGACCGCGAGGAGCTGAAGGAAGCGCTCGACCAGCTCGACTACCCGAAAGGCATGAGCCTGATCGCCCGCACCGCCGGCATCGGCCGCAGCGTGGCCGAGCTGCAGTGGGACCTGAATTACATGCTCAAGCTGTGGACCGCCATCGATGGCGCGGCCACGGCGCGCAAGGGCGCCTTCCTGATCTACCAGGAATCCTCGCTGGTGATCCGCGCGATCCGGGACTACTTCACCTCGGACATCGGCGAGATCCTGATCGACACCGACGACATCTACGATCAGGCCCAGCAGTTCATGAACCACGTGATGCCGGACAATTCCGGCCGCGTGAAGCGCTACCGTGACGACGCGCCCCTGTTCAGCCGCTTCCAGATCGAGCACCAGATCGAGACGGCCTTCTCGCGCACCGTCAACCTGCCCTCCGGCGGCGCGATCGTGATCGACCACACCGAGGCGCTGGTGTCCATCGACGTCAACTCGGCCCGCGCCACGCGCGGCGGCGACATCGAGGAGACCGCCACCCGCACCAACCTGGAAGCCGCCGACGAGATTGCGCGCCAGATGCGCCTGCGAGACCTGGGCGGCCTGATCGTGGTCGACTTCATCGACATGGAGGAGTCGAAAAACCGCCGCGAGGTCGAGACCCGGCTGCGCGACGCGCTGCGCCAGGACCGCGCCCGCGTGCAGTTCAGCTCGATCTCCAAGTTCGGCCTGCTGGAGCTGTCGCGCCAACGCCTGCGCCCGGCGCTCAGCGAAGGCTCGCACATCACCTGCCCGCGCTGCAACGGCACCGGCCACATCCGCGACACCGAGTCGAGCGCGCTGCAGATCCTGCGCATGGTGCAGGAAGAGGCCATGAAGGAGAACACCTTCGCGGTCCACGTGCAGGTGCCGGTCGAGGTCACCTCCTTCCTGCTCAACGAAAAGCGGATGGAGATCAACAAGATCGAGTTCAAGCAGAGCGTGAAGGTGCTGCTGGTGCCCAACAAGCACCTGGAGACGCCCAACTACAAGCTCGAGCGCCTGCGCCACGACGACCCGCGGGTCGAAAACCTGCAGGCCAGCTACTCGATGATCGAGGAGCCGGACGACGAGGTCGGCATCACGCGGCGCGAGAAGACCAAACCCAAGCAGGAGCCGGTGATCAAGGGCCTGTTGCCCGAGCAGCCCGCCCCCATCTCGCTGGCCAAGCCCGAGCTGCCGCCCGCCCCGGCGCCGGTGGCCGCCGCTCCGGTGGCAACGCCGGCCCCGGTGGCCGCGCCGGCCCCGGCCAGCGGCGGATTTTTCGGCTGGCTGAAGAAGCTGTTCGCCCCGGTCGAGGCGCCGGCCCCGGTGCCGGCGCCCGCTCCTGCGGTGGCGACCCCGGCGCCCGCCGCGCCGAAGGAAGGCCAGGACAACCGCCGCCGCGGCGACCGCGGTGAGCGCGGTGAGCGCGGTGAACGGGGTGAACGCAAGGACGGCGAGCGCCGCGGCGGTCGCGACCGCAATGCCCGCGACGCCGGCCGGGAGGAAC
>NZ_JAPFBW010000048.1 GCF_026153205.1 Aquabacterium sp. A7-Y
TTCGTGCTGCACACACGCCGGGCCAATCTGTCAGGCCTGATGCAGCGGCTCAACGGCATCTACACGCAGGGCTACAACCGTCGCCACGGCAAAGTGGGGCATGTGCTGCAGGGCCGATTCAAGGCGATTCTGGTCGACCGCGACAGCTACTTGCTGGAGGTCTGTCGCTACGTGGAGCTGAATCCTGTCAGGGCCGGCCTGGTGGAGCAGGCAGGCCACTGGCCGTGGTCCAGCTACCGGGCGCATTGCCTGCAGTGCAACTCGCCGCCCTGGCTCGATACCGATGGTTTGCACGGTTATGTGTTGGCGCGTGAAGCGAGCACGCTGGCGCTCAAACGCCGAGCAGCACGGCGTTATGCCGACTTGGTCGCTGCGGCTCGCGATGTGCGGCTGTGGGAGCAGAGCCTGCAGCGGCAGATCTATCTTGGTAACGACGACTTCGTGGCACGCATGCAGGTGATCGTCGCGGGAACGCCACGGCTTGATCAAGCGCGCGACATCGCCAAGGTTCAGCGACGCAGCGAAGGCAAGACGCTGCGGCAGTACGTTGCCGAAGCGGCAACGCGCGAAGAGGCGATGTGGCTGGCACATGCGCGCTCCGGGCTGACGATGACGCAGATCGGTGAGGAACTGGGGCTGTCGACGGCACGGGTCAGTCAGCTGATCAAGCGTTATGAGCAGGGGCGTGGCACTTAAAATTTAACGCCTGGCCCCCAGTCGCCGATCCGTTCGGTGCGTGTCATCGAGGCCCTCAGCCGGCTTGTGAGCGAGCGCGGAGCGCCGAGATACTTGCGCAGCGACAACGGGCCAGAGTTCGTCGCGACAGCACTGCTGAAATGGGTTGTGGACCAAGGGATCGAAACCGCGCTGATCGAGCCGGGCAAGCCGTGGCAGAACGGCACCACTGAGAGCTTCAACGGGAAGTTGCGCGACGAATGCCTGTCGCTGGAATGGTTCCGCCACCGGCTGGAAGCACGCGTGGTCATCGAAGAATGGCGCCGCCACTACAACGAGGTTCGACCGCATTCAAGCTTGGGGTACAGGACGCCCCTGGAATTCGTCCGACAATCAGCCCCGCAAGGGAAACACGTCGAAGCCAGAGTCAACCCTCCAGTGGTCTGAAGAAGCCGAGCAGGTCAGCCTGACCCCGTCAGCGTGTGTGACCCCGTCAGCGTGTGTGACCCCGTCAGCGTGTGTGACCCCGTCAGCGTGTGTGACCCGTCAGCGTGACCGGTGTGACACTTAAGATTTAAGGCCTGACCCCGTCAGCGTTTACTGATCAAGGCGGTGTAGGTGGTGACGGTGCTGATCTGGTCGCGGAAGTCGTAGGCGTAGTCGGTGCGCTGCCCGGCGCTTTTGTTCAAGCCCGGGGTCCAGGCCTGCAGGTCGGCCAGCGTCGTGGCGCCGCTGTACAGGCTGGCGTGCTGCAGGGTGCTGGCGCGCCGGCCGTGGCTGTTGTATTGGTGCTCGGTGACCCGGCCGTCGGCGTTGACGACAAAGCGCAGGTGCAACTGGCCGTCGTAGACGTAGTGGGTGGTGACGGGGTCGCTGGGCAGCAGCGCGCCGGCGCCGTCGGGGTCGGGCTGGCGGTAGCGGGTTTCGCTCAGCAGTTCGTTGCGGCTGCCGTAGCTGCGCTCGATGACGTTGCCGATCGGGTCGCGCTCGTAGGTGCGGTTGCCGTTGGCGTCGTAGCCATAGGTGGTGGCGTAGGTGCTGCCTCGCGGGTTGGCAGCGCTGATGACGTTGCCTTCGAGGTCGTAGCCGAAGGTCGTCACCAAGTTGACCGCGCCCACCGCCGGCGCCTTGATGCTTTTCAGCAGTCTGTTGCTGGTCCAGTACGCGACTTCCGTGACCTGCCCGAGCGCGTCGGTGACCTTGGTCACGCCCGCCGTGCTGTAGTCGAAGCTGGTGACACGCACCTCGCTGCCGACGGTCTCCTTGACCGCACTGACCCGCCCGCTCGTGTCGTAGTCGAAGTCGAGCTTGCTGCCGTCGCTCTGCGTCAGCGTGTTGAGGCGCCGCGAGGTGGCGTCGACATAGGTGTAGGTCGTGACGTAGGTGGCGCCGTCGGCGATGGCGTTGTCGCTGGGGCTGAGGTCGACCGTGACGCTGGTGAGCCGGTTGACGCTGTCATAGCCGTAACGCACCCGCGTCAGCGAGCCGTCGGTCTTGACCGTGCGGATCTGCGCGATGTTCGCGGTCTTGCCCGTCGTCGTGTCGTAGTCGATATAGACGGTCTCGCCGCTGGCGGTCTGGATCTGGCTGACGAGGCCGGAGGCGTTGTAGCCAAGGGTCAGGGCCTTGCCGTCGAGGTCGGTCACGCTCTTGAGCCGCGCCTCACCGATCTCCGCCAGATCCACCACCTCGTAGACCTCGCGCACCTGACTGTCGCCGTCGGTCCAGGTCCAGCTGGTGCCGTTCCAGGCCAGCGTGTCGTGGGCGCCGCCACCTTCGGTGGTGACGTAGGCGGCACGCGCCGCGTCGTACGTGTAGAGGGCTTCGGCCCCGTCCTCGCCGATGCGCCGCACGGTGCTGCCGGCCGTGTTGACCGTGCCGGTCAAGCCGCTGATGCGCCGGCTCAGGCCCAAGCGCCAGTTGTCGCCATTGTCGTCGTCCAGCGCGCCCAGGCTGTTGTAGGTCCGCAGGATGGCGGCGTCCGGACCCGCGCTCACCAGCCATTCGTCGCGCTGCTGCACCACCAGGTTGCCCGTGCCGGCGTTGACGTACACCTGCTCGCCCGAGCGCCCTTGCGCGGCCTGGCCGACCTGTCCCCCTGCTCCGATCAGCCCCAGCGAGCTGTTGGACACACCCAGACCCTGGCCCGAAACGATTGCCGTCATCTTCCGACTCCCTCACCCACACCCGCGCTTGCGGGCTACTGCACTTGCTTGGTTTTAGGGACCGGCGGGCGGGCTGCACTTGGCCCTACCTGCCAGCCATCACAACTGGCGCGGCGCTCAGGGCGCCGCTCTCCGGGTGTTTATCCAGAGCGGAAGGCAAAGGTTTAGGAGACCCCCCTTATTCAGGGGGGCAAGGGGACGATGACCAGGCGGCAGCACGACGCATCAAGCCGGAAGGCAATGCGAGGCAGCCATACCACTTTCTTCTTGCTGGCAGGAAAGTTGGGCCAATAAGTCTATGTCGCCGTTTTGCTTTTTCCAGGGCCGCCTGGCATATGAAATACCACTGCAATACCAATAGTTGCACCTGGTATGGTCTTCAGCCTGCATGATCCCGCAGTCGGATGCGGACCTCGTTCGTGGCAGCGGCCGTGCCGACCTCTCCGGCGCAAGTGGCGCCCGACACCAGCCGAGGACAACCAGCACATGACACCCCAATCCCTCCCCACGCCTTCCGCCCGCTCCGCCCGCCTGGCCCGCCTGTTCGCTGCCGCGGCACTCGCGGGCAGCGTGCTCGCCGCCCAGGCTGCCCCGCTGTGGCAGGAAGGCCAGAGCTACAACGCCGGCACCGTCGTGACCTACAACGGCCACGACTACCGGGCCCATGTCACGCATACCGCCCACCCCGGCGCCGGCTGGAACCCGGTCGCCACACCCAGCCTGTGGAAGGACCTGGGCCCGACCTCCGGAGCACCGGCGCCCACCCCGACGCCCACACCCGCGCCGACACCGACCCCCACGCCTGCGCCAACCCCCACCCCGGCTCCGACACCTACCCCCACTCCTGCCCCCAGCCCCGGCCCGGCACTGCCCAAGCACGTGGTGGTCGGCTACTGGCACAACTTCGACAACGGCACCGGCACGATCCGGCTGCGCGACGTGCCCGACGAGTACGACATCATCAACGTCTCCTTCGTCGAGGGCGACCGCTCGGCCCCCAACGGCACCGCGATCTTCGTGCTCGACAAGGCCTTCAACGAGGCCGAATTCATCGCCGACATCAAGGCCAAGCAGGCCCAGGGCAAACGGGTGCAGGTCTCGCTGGGCGGCGCCAATGGCGTGATCATCCTCGACACGCCGGCCGCCCGCGACATCTTCATCCGGACGATGGGCGAGATCATCTCGAAGTACGGCTTCAATGGCATCGACGTCGACATCGAGAACAACCTGACCATCGGCGCCGGCGAGGACTTCCGCAACCCGCAGACGCCGCAGGCCGTGAACCTGATCGCCGGCGTCAAGGCGCTCAAGGCGCGCTTCGGCAAGGACTTCAGCGTCACGATGGCGCCCGAAACGGCCTACGTGCAGGGCGGCTACGGCGCGGCCGGCGGGCCCTGGGGCGCCTATCTGCCGATCATCCACGGGCTGCGCAACGAGCTGACGATGCTGCACGTGCAGCACTACAACACCGGCAGCATCACCGGCCCCGACGATCGCGCCTACAGCCAGGGCACGGTGGACTTCCAGGTCGCACTGACCGACATGCTGCTGACCGGCTTCAACATCAACCGCGACCCGAACAACTTCTTCCCGCCGCTGCGGGCCGACCAGGTGGGCTTCGGCGTGCCGGCCACCAGCGGCGCGGCGCCTGCGGGGGGCTACATCTCGGTGGCCCAGACGCAGCAGGCGCTGGACTGTCTGATGAAGCTGGTGAACTGCGGCAGCTACAAGCCGCGCACCGCGCAGCCGAACCTGCGCGGCATCATGACCTGGTCGATCAACTGGGACCGCAGCAACGGCTACGCCTTCGCCAAGGGGCACCGCGCCTACTTCAACCGGCAGCCCTGAGCGCGCTGGGGAAGGCTGGCCCCGCCCGGGGCCACCTCCCGCTTCAAGACCTCAGCCAGTCGACGATGGCCGGCCCCCAATAGTCTTTGGTGAAGTGGTACGTGCCGAGCAGCACGAAGCTGGTCGCAGCAGCCAGCACGACGGCGGCCGCGGTCTTCACGGCGGGCGGCGCCGAGGCCTTGCGGGCCCGGATGAAAGCCTCGACCAGCAGCAGGTTCGGCAGGTAGAAGAAGAAGGCCATCACCACGTCGAAGCGGCCGGTGAAGTCGTCGGTGTGGCCGGCGCCACCGGTGGCCACCATCCAGAAGCCGTACTCCATGCGGTACAACCAGGAGCCGATCGCCAGCGCGAACAGGCGCAAGGCCCAGGCGCGGTGCAGTTCGAAGCGCCGCGCCCGCGCGTGGCGCCAGGCCTGTGCGGCGGCCCACACCATCAAAGCACCGTACAGCGAAAACCCCAGGTCCATCGGCAGCCCGCCGACCGTTCCCTTCATCGCAATAAAACCGAGCCCTCCGAGGCCGGCCAACAGCGCCGCGCTCGCGTACAGACGCCCGATCCAGCGGTGCACCGCCGGATAGCGGGTGCGCAGCGCGCCGATCAGCTGGACGGCGCCGAGCACCAGGATCAGGCCACCGGCTCCGAAGTGCAGGCCGATCGCCAGGGTCGCGGCCGGTGTGGCGGGTTCGTACAGCCGGGGCAATATCCTGTTCCAGCGCGCCATGTCGCCATCCGACGCGGCGGCCGCGTAGAAGGCGAGGATGTACAGCCCGAAGAGCAAGGCACTGCCCATCGACGTCAGCGACAGCGCGGTGCCGCTCCAGCGCAGCGCCACGCCGGCTGCCGAGGCCCGGGGAAGGCCGTGAACAACGGCGTCGAACGATCCTGACCCTGCCATCCCCTGCCTCTCGTGTCGTGTCCCGGTCGAGGCCAATTATCTGCGCGGGCACCGATGCCGAGAAGCCCGCGGACGTGCGCCGCGTTCCGCACCTGACCTCAGGGGCCGCAGCCGAGCGGAGCGCGCGCTTCCTGGCCCTCAGGGCCGGCCCTGCATCACCCGTCCGACCCAGCCCTCGACCTTGAGCTTCTGGAAAGCCGCCCGGGTGCGCTCCACCACCTGGTCCGGGGTCGACATGCCGTAGGCCATGTACAGGCTGGCCGTCAGTTCGTCCAGCGTCAAGACGCGCTCCAGGTCGGCACAGTTGACGCCGGCCTCCTGGCACAGCGACAGCGCGTCGTTCTCCGGCAGCGGGATGAGCTGGATCTGCCGGCTCACCAGCTTGCGGAAGTTGTCGATGTTGTGTGCCGAGACCACGACCTTGGCAAAACCGCGGCTCTTGAGGTACTGGTGCCTCAGGTCGTCGCGGACCACGCCGACCGAGTAGCTGCGTGCGTCCTGCAGGCTGCTCACCACCACGTCCTTGCGCTCCTTGAGCTTGTAGAGGTGGTACTGCATCTTCATGAACTCGCCCACCCACTTGAAGCCCAGCTCGCGCTCGGGCGTGCGCGCGATCATGTAGATCAGCACGTTGGGCTGGTTGCGTGCCTGGTCGTAGGCACGTGCCCAGGGATAGAGGTTCAGGCGGTAGTCCAGTCCGGCACGCTGCAAGGTGGCCTCGACGACCTCGGTCGCCGGGCCGCTCACCTTGCCGTCGCGCAGGTAGCTGTAGGACGTCGCCTCGGTGACCGCCTGCACGGTCTGGGCTTGCGCGCCCAGGCCAGCCTGCATCGCCAGCAGCACCACCAGGAGAAATCGCTTCATCGTCCACCTCCTCGAGCTTCTCATGACGCCACCCGGTTGCGGCCGTCCCGCTTGGCTCGGTAAAGCGCCTCGTCGGCGTGCTGCAGCAGGACGTCGAAGCGGTCCATCGTGACCTCGTCGAACTGCGCCACCCCGACACTCAGCGTCACGTACGGCGCCGCCTCGGACCCCTTGTGCGGAATCTGCCGCTGCGCCACCGACAGGCACAGCCGCTCGCCGAGTGCCACGGCGCCGGCGCTGTCCACGCCCGGCAGCAGCACGGCGAACTCCTCGCCGCCTATGCGTGCCGGCAACTCGCCGGCACGGCTGAAGTTCTGCTTCAACACCTCGGCGACCGCCTGCAGGCAGCGGTCGCCGCTCGCGTGGCCGTAGGCGTCGTTGAAGCGCTTGAAGAAGTCGACGTCGCACAGCAGCACCGACAGCGGCTGCTGCGAACGGCGCGCGCGCCGCAGCTCGACATCCTTCATCTCGTCAAAGTGGCGCCGGTTGGGCAAGCCCGTCAGCGGGTCGCAGCGCGACAGCTCCTCCAGGCGCGCGATGGCCGATTCGAGCTCCTTGGTGCGGTCATGCACCAGTTCGGCCAGCCGGTCGCGGTGGGCGGCCAGCTCGCGCTCGTACTGGCGTTGCCGCGCCAGGTAGTCGTAGAGGCTGCCTTGCAGGTGGTTGACCCCCTCCTCCAGCCGGCTCAGCTCGTCGCGCCGCGGCGGGCGCTCGAGTTTCACGAAGTCCTGCAGCGTGTCGGGCGACATGGCGGCCAGGTGCCGCGCGATGTGCTTGACGTGCACCGTCACCGAGCGGTTGAACATCCACATGATCAAGCCGGCCAGCAGCAGCGACTGGATGATCTGGGTGATGACGATGCTGGTGACCTCGGCCTGCAGCCGCTTCCACAGTACCCGCTCGTCGCCGTCGAGCGTCAACTCGCCGACCGGTTCGCGGGCACCTTCATACGGCTCGTAGCTCAGGGTCCGCTGCAGCGAGGGCATGCGGGCCGATCGTGTCCAGCCGGACTGGCGGTGGTCCAGCACCTCGGGCGGCCGGTTGGCCTGGCGGATCTTCAGCTCCACACGGCCCACCGAGGCCACCTGCGCGGCGCTGGCCAGGTGGGTGCGCAGCGCGTCGCGGTCCATCTCCCAAATCGCCTTGGCGAGCGTGCGCTCGAACACCTTGTCGATCTGGGCCAGCTCCTGGCGCATCGCGTCGACCGTGGCATGCCAGGCCGACCAGGTGCGCACGGCCACCGTCACGAGCGTGAACACCAGGCAGAAGCCGATGGTGCCCAGCGCCACCTGACGCCCGAGCGAGCCGCCTCGCAAGGAGCGCGCGAGCTTGCGGCAGACGTCCCGGGCTACAGCCATTTCCGTTTCAGGGCCTCGTACTTGCCGCTTTTCTTGATGGCGTCCAGCCCCTTGCGGAAACGCTCGACGACGGTGTCCGAGGTCTTGGGGCCGAAGGCCATGTAGAGCCCGTCGCTGCCACTGAGCTCGGGCAGGTAGAGCACACGCGCCAGCACCTGGTCCGGGTTGTCACCGGCGCGGCGCGCCAGGTAGCGTGCCACCAGGTCGTTGGCCACCCACAGGTCGACACGGCCCCGCTTGAGCTTGTCGTAGTTGAACTCGTACTTGTTGCTCGACTGCAGGTTCTTGCCGATCACGAACCCGCGCGAGACCAGGAACTGCTCGCCGGCGTCCTCGTTGACGGTGGCGACCTGGTACTTCTTGGCATCGTCCAGCCGTTCGATGCGGATGCCGCCCTCGCGCGCAGCGAACAGCGACCAGTCCGACGGCGCCACCGCGCCGACCCACTTGAACAGCTTCTCGCGCTCGGGCGTGCGGGCGATCGAGTAGATCAGCACGTTTTCCGTGTTGCGGGCGATGTCGTAGGCGCGTGCCCAAGGCATGGACTGGATGCCGGCCTGCACGCCGATCTCCTTGAGCACGGCTTCCACCACTTCGGTGCTGAAGCCGGTCACCTTGCCTTTTTCCGTGAGGTTGTAGGGCGGGAACTCCTCGGTCACGACCCGGATCTCGCCCGCGTTTGCGCTCACGCCGCCGACGAACAGCAGGCAGGCCGCCAGAAGGACGGCATACGCCGCGCCGGAGCGAGTCCGCAGGAGCTGCAGGCAGGAGATCTTGTTCACCATGGCGTCGTGTCCGTTCTGGGCGCCTCCCGGCCGCCGAGGTACGGCCGGTATCGCAGGAACAGGAAGGCGGCACGCGTCGGTCGCGCGCGCTTTTTTCCTCTCCTGCCTTATCGGATGCCGGCGTGCGGAATTGAGCCAACAAAGTCACGGACTGCGGCGAAACCTGGCCCAGCCCCCCGGTCCCCGTGCCCACCGGGGGGCACCGGCGGCAGGCATCCGGCTTGCCGCTACCCGGCCATGGGCCGGTTGCAATGTCGCGCCGGCGCCTTGGCAGGAGCAAACGAATGGCACAGACACGCAACACCCCCTCGCAACACGGCGGCACCGACAGTCAGGGCTCACGCGGCGGCAGCCTGACCGGCTCGGCCAGCCCGCATACCGGCCTGGGCGACCAGCGCGCCCCCGAGCCGGCCGCCCCGGGCGCGGACGCCGACGAGCGCGGGTCACAGCATTCGTCGCAGGGACTGGCCGGCGCGCAAGGCAGCGGCGGCGGCGCCGAACGCGGCATGCAGCAGGACCGCGACCGGGGCGCCCGGGGTGGCAAGTCGCACTGAGACCGGTGCCCCTTGCGGCCAAGGTCGGTGCGCTAAGCGGGTGAACCCGCGGCGGCGCGCGCCTCGGCCAGCTCGGCATACCAGGGCAGGCACTGCGGGTTGGCCATGGCCTCGGGGTTGACGACCTTGGCGAGCGGCTGGCCCAGCAGTAGCTTCTTGATCGGCACCTCCTGCTTCTTGCCCGAGAGCGTGCGCGGGATGGCGGGTGCCTGCAGGATCTCGTCGGGCAGGAAACGCGGCGACAAGGCGCTGCGTATCGCCGCCCTCAACCGCGTGCGCAGGGCCTCGTCCAGCACCTCACCCTCGCGCAGCACGACAAACAGCGCCATCCAGCTCTCGCGCCCGAGGTACTCCAGGTCGACCACCATCGAGTCCATCACCTCCGGCAGCGCCTCGACGGCGGCGTAGATTTCGCTCGTGCCCATGCGCAGGCCGTGGCGGTTGATGGTCGCGTCGCTGCGGCCGTAGATGATGCAGCCGCCGTCCGCACCGATCCGGAGCCAGTCGCCGTGCCGCCACACGCCGGGGTAGACGTCGAAGTAGCTCGACAGGTAGCGCGCCTGGTCCTCGTCGCCCCACAGATAGAGCGGCATCGACGGGATCGGGCGCGTACAGACCAGCTCGCCCACCTCGTCCACCACCGGCTGCCCCTGCTCGTTCCAGGCCTCCACCGCACAGCCCAGCTGGCGGCATTGCATCTGCCCGGGCACCTGGGGCAGCTCGCGGTGGCCGCCGATGAAAGCGCCACAGAAGTCGGTGCCGCCCGAGATATTGCACCACCAGATGTCGGGCCGGCCCAGGCCCTCGAACTGGTCGCTGCCCCAGCGCTGCACCTCCTCGGACAAGGGTGAGCCGGTGCAGCCCAGCGCCCGGATGCGCGAGAGGTCGCCGCAGTCGCCGAGCTGCAGGCCGGCCTTCCTGCAACTCGTGTAGAAGGCCGCCCCGGCACCGAAAAACGTGACCCGGTGACGCGCCGCGAAACGCCACAGGGTGCTCCAGTCGGGATGCTCCTTCGAGCCGCTGGGACTGCCGTCGAAGAGGCAGGCCGTGGTGCCGCCAAGCAGTCCGTTGACCTGGCCGTTCCACATCACCCAGCCGGTGGAGCTGTACCAGTGGTAGCGCTCGCCGCGGCTGTTGGGCGTGTAGCTGCAGCCGATGTCGTTGTGCAGCCCGCAGGCCGCGCTGGTCAGCAGGATGCCGCCGTGGCCGTGCACGATGGCCTTGGGCAAGCCGGTGGTGCCGCTCGAATAGACGATCCACAGCGGGTGGTCGAAGGGCAGCCATTCGGGCTCGAAGGCCGCGGTCGCCGCGTCGTCGCGCGACACCGCCCCGGCAAAACAGGCATCGGCGTCCAGCCGGCCGGCCGCGTAGGGCGTCTCGAGCACGACCAGGCGCGAGACGCTGGGCAGCGCCGCCCGCAGCTCGCGCACCACCGCGCTGCGGTCCATTGCGCGCCCGGCATAGTGCACCCCGTCGGCGGCGATCAGCACGCGCGGCTCGATCTGGCGGAAGCGGTCCGCCACCGCCTGCGTGCCCATGTCGGGCGAACACACGCTCCACACTGCGCCCAGGCTGGCACAGGCGAGGAAGGCGACCACAGTCTCGGGCAGGTTGGGCAGCCAGGCCGCGACCCGGTCGCCGCGCTGCACACCCAGCTCGCGCAGGCACAAGGCCAGCGAGGCCACCTGGCGCCGCAGCTCGGACCAGGACAGCTCGCGCACCTGGCCCAGCTCGTTGTCGCTGACGATGGCCGGCACACCCGCCGCATGCGCGGCATCGACGTGCCGCAGCACCCGCTGCGCATAGTTGACCTGGGCCCCCGGGAACCACACGGCGCCCGGCATGCGGGCTTGCGCCAGCACCGCGCCGTGGAGGGTCGGCGACTGCATCTCCTCGTAATCCCACACGCTCTGCCAGAAGGCGTCGAGGTCGGTGACGGACCAGCGCCACAGCGCCTCGTAAGAGGTGAAGGACAGCCGGCGCTGCTCGCGCAGCCAGTCCTGGTAGAGACGCATCCGGGGACGGTAAGGAGGAATGTTTTCCATGCCAGGCAGCCTATAGTCGTCCTTGGCAGGACGCCCTCGGGATTTGTACGGCACGATCCCGCGCTCACGCACGTCCGCCGCCCTGTCCTTCTGCACCGCGGGACGGCAGGTGTCGGGCTGGCGCTGCCGTCAGAACAAGACAAGGAGACATGCCATGGCGGTCGACCACGAGGTCCGCGGCGAGGTCGTGGTGATCCGGCTGGCACCGCCGCCGGAGCCGGGAGCACCGACCCGTCGGGCCGTCGCCACGGCGCTGGCCGCGGCGGAAGCGAACCGGGGGGTGCGGGCCATCGTGCTGCTCGCCGACGAGGCCGCCTGCCTCGACCTCGACGAGGGGGGTCCCGGCGGACACGCCGCCAGTCTCGCGGCCCTGGCGCTGGCGATCGAGAACGCCCGCAAGCCGGTGGTCGCCGCCCTGCACGGCAGGGCCGTCGGCCCCTGGTTCGAACTGGCGCTCGCCTGCCACGACCGCATCGCGGCGCCGGGCTGCGAGTTGGGGCTCGACGAGGTCCGCCTCGGCGGCCTGCCGTCAGCCGGGGGCACCCAGCGGCTGCCGCGGCTGGTGGGCGTGGAGCCGGCCCTCAACATGATCCTGAGTGCCCTGCCGGTCAGCAGCGAGGCCATGATGACCTTGCCGCGGCAGGCGCTGCTGTGCCGCCTCGCGAGCTCGCCCGACACCCTGGTCGACGAAGCCCTGGCCCGGGCCCTGGAACTCGCCGCATCAGCCGCGTTCAGGCGCACCTGCGACCTGCCCTGCCGCCACCCGATGCGCGAGGCCTATTTCCAGTTCGCCCGCAACATGACGCGGCCGCGACCGCAGCCCACCCCGGCCGCGCTGCTGGCGATCGACGCGGTCGAGGCCGCAACCGGCAGCAGCTTCGCGCTCGGCCTGGCCGAGGAGCAGCGGCTGGCCGCCCAGCTGATCGGGACGCCGGCATGGCGCGCGCTGCACCACGCGGCCCGCGCCGAGCGGCTGGCCGCAGCCCTGCCCGACATGCCGGCCGACATGCCGCGGCGCAGCATCGCCGCGGTGGCCGTCATCGGTGCCGGCCTCCCGGGCGAGGACATCGCGGCGACCTTCCGCGACGCCGGCGTCCCGGTCACGCCGGTCGACCTTCAGCAACTGTGCGCGGCACCGCAGCCGGCCGACCTCGCCCGGGCCGACCTGGTGATCGAGGCAGTGCCGGAGGATGCGGGGGCCCGGGAAGCACTGTTCCGACATCTGGGCGAACTGGTGCAAGCCGGCACCATCCTGGCCGTCACCACCCCGGCCCTCGATCTCGACGCCGTCGCCGCCTTGACGCGTCGGCCGCAGGACGTCGTGGGCCTGCACTTCTCCAGCCCGGCTCGCCGCACGCGTTTGCTGGAGGTGGTGCGCGGGCGGGACACGGCACCGGATGTGATCGCCCCCCTGCTCACACTGGCGCGCCGCCTCCGCAAAACCGCGGTGTTCTCCAGCGGCGGCGGGGACGGCATCAGTGCACGGCTGCTCGAGCACTACGGCCGGCAGGTCAACTTCCTGCTCGCCAGGGGCACCTCGCCGCAGCAGCTCGACCGCGCCCTCGAGGCCTTCGGTTTCGGGATCGGGCCCTGCCGCGTCAGCGCAGACGAGCCGGGCCTCCGCGGCACCGCTGCCCGCACCGTGATGGGTCCGCAGCCACGCCCGGCGCCCGACGAGGAGCTGGTCGACCGCCTGCTGTTCGCGCTGGTCAACGAAGGCGCCCGGATGCTGGAGGAAGGCAGCGTCGCGCGCGCCAGCGACATCGACCTCGTCTGCGTGTGCGGCCACGGCTTCCCGGCCCACCGCGGCGGCCCGATGTTTCATGCCGACGAAGTGGGCCTGCACACCGTGCTGCAGGCGATGCGGCGCTTCCAGTGCCACCCTGCCGACGACGCCGCGTATTGGGAGCCGGCCCCCCTGCTGGCGCGCCTGGCGGCCGGAGGCCAGACCTTCCACCCGCAGCCGCGTGCCTGAACCGCGCCGGCCCGGCTGCGACAAGCGCATGCCGCCAGCCCCGGACCCCGCATGCGTGACATGCCGCGGTTTCGCTCGCACGCCGATTGCTTGTTGGGCTGGGCCCCTCAAGACCGAAAGCCCGGAGCGTTTCGAGCCGCCATGGACGAGTTTCTTCCGAGCGAACTGCAGGCGCTCCTCGCAACTGCACGTGCGGTGGCGGAGGAGACCCTGCTGCCCGAGGCCGACAGCGTCGACCGGGACTGCCTTTGGCCGGCGGCCGGGCTGCAGGCGCTGGCCGCAACCGGCCTCGCCGGCCTCACGGTACCGAGCCGGCTGGGCGGGCTGGGGCAGCGCCTGCTCGGACTGGTCGCGCTGACCGAGGTGTTGGGCCAGTCGTGCGCCTCCACCGCGATGTGCTACGCCATGCACTGCGTGGCGACCGCGGTGATCGCCGCCAAGGCGACCCGCTTCCACGAAGAGCACTACCTGAGGCCCATCGCGGCGGGCCGGCATCTCACCACCCTGGCGCTGTCCGAAACGGGCACCGGGGCCCACTTTTTCTTGCCCCAGACCAGGCTGGAGCCGCGCGGTGACAGCTTCGCGGTGAACGGCACCAAGCAGTTCGTCACCAATGGCGGCCAGGCCGACTCCTACGTGGTGTCCACCACCGCGGGCAGCGAGACGGCCGAGGGCGACTTCAGCTGCGTGGTGGTCGACCGCGACACGCCGGGCATGAGCTGGGGCGCACCCTGGCGGGGGCTGGGCATGCGCGGCAACGCCTCCCGCAGCCTGACCTTAGAGAACGTGGTGCTGCCGCGGCACCACCTGCTGGGGCGCGAAGGCGACCAGGCCTGGTATGTGTTCGAGGTCATCACGCCGTACTTCGCGCTGGCGATGGCCGGCACTTATCTCGGCGTGGCCGGCGCCGCGCTGGAGGCCGCGGTGCAGCACCTCAAGACCCGCCGCTATGCCCACTCGGGGCAGGCAGTGGCCGAGATCGAGGTGCTGCAGCACCGCATCGGCCAGCTCTGGACCGGCTGGCAGAAGACCCGGCTGCTGGTCTACCACGCGGCCCGGCTCGGCGACCTCGGCGACCCCAGCGCGCTGACGGCCATCCTGGCCTGCAAGGCCGATGCGGCCAACACCGCGGTGACCCTGGTCAACGAAGCCATGACCCTGTGCGGGGGCATGGCCTATCGCGAAAACAGCACCCTGTCGCGCCTGCTGCGCGACGCACGCGCGGCCCATGTGATGTCACCCACCACCGACATGCTCACGGTCTGGACCGGCCGCACCGTGCTGGGCCTGCCGCTGCTCTGAGACCGATGGACGCCCAACTGGTGGTCGTGACCGGCGAGCGCGTCGACACCCGGGCGCTGTCCCTGCGCGAACGCCTGCTGCAGCAGGCCCGCGAACTTGGCGCCACCGCGGCCCAGGCGGACTCGGTGGAGGCGGCGTCGCAGCAGGTGCGTGCCGCCGAGGCCCTGGGCCGGCCCAGCGTGGTCGTGCTAGGCCCGTGCGTCGAGCACCCCGCGCGCCTGGCGCGCCGGCTGAGCGCGCAGCACCCCGAGCTGCGCTACGTCTTCGCGCTCGACCCCGGTCGGGAGCAGGCGGTGCGGCGCGAGCTGCTGTTCTCGGCCCCGCCCGGCGGCCGCTGGACCGCCCTGGCGGCCGACAGCCCGGCACTGGCCGAGCACCTGGACCAGGCGCTCGCCGCATGCGCCCAGCAGCAGCGCAGCCGTACCACGCTGGAGCGCCTGCGCCTGCGCCTGGCCGGACGGCCGCCGCTGAGCAGCGCGGAGCACCGGCGCCTGGTGGTGTCCGACCACTACCTGGCCGGCGTGCTCGCGTGTGCCCACGACGCCATCGTCTCGCTGGATCTCTCGGGCGCCATCGTGTCATGCAATGCCGCGGCCGAGCGGCTCTTCAAGCTCGAACACCTGGAGGCCGAGGGCCTCGACCTGGCCTCGCTGTTCGACGTGCCCGCCTCACTGCAGCTGACGCTGCAGGCTGCCACGCGCGGCAGCCCGACGCGTGGCGAATTCGTGCTCGACGAGGCGCGCGGTGCACGGGTCGTCGCTACCGCCTTCACGGCCTTCCGGGACGAGCGCGACCAGATCCTCGGGGTGGTTGCGATCCTGCGCGACATCACCTTGCAGCGCGAGGCCGAGGCGCGCAGCCGCGAGCTCAACGAGCGCCTGGTCACGACCTTGGAAAGCATCACCGACGGCCTCTACACGCTGGATCGCGACTGGCGCTTCACCTATGTGAACCGGCGCGCCGAGGAGCTGCTGCGACGCGACCGCGCCAGCCTGCTGGGCCGCTCGATCTGGGAGGAGTTCGCGCCGGCGCTGGGCAGCGCGTTCGAGGCCGAGTACCGGCGTGCCTGCCGGGAGCAGCGGGCGAGCACCTTCCGCGCCTTCTACGCGCCGCTGGACGGCTGGTTCGAGATGACCGCCTACCCCTCCGAGCAGGGCCTTGCCGTGTACTTCCGGGACGTCACGGAGGCGCTGCAGATCGAGCAGGCCCAGCGGGCGCAGCTGGCCGCCGAGGCCGCCAGCCGCACCAAGAGCCAGTTCCTCTCGCGCCTGAGCCACGAGATGCGCACGCCGCTGAACGCCGTGCTCGGCTTCGCGCAGTTGCTGGCGCTGCACGCCGGCGATCCCGAGGGCCTGGACGCCCGCAGCCAGCTCAGCTACGCGAACCAGATCCGGCGCGCCGGCCTGCACCTGCTGGCGCTGGTCAACGACGTGCTCGACATCCAGCAGGTCGAGGAAGGACGGCTGTCGCTGAGCCCCGAGCCCATCGAACTGGCCGAAGCGGTGGATACCACCACCGAGCTGCTGTTGCCCTTGGCCGAGGCGCACCGGGTGGCGACCTTCAACGAGGTGCCCCCGGGCGTGGCCGTGGTCGCCGACCGGGTGCGGCTGCGGCAGGTGATGATCAACCTGGGCGGCAACGCCGTGAAGTACAACCACGAAGGCGGGACCGTGCGCTGGCAGCTGGCGCGCGACCCGGCGCGGGCCGACCGCGCCACGCTGTGCGTGGTGGACAGCGGCCCCGGCATGTCGGCCGAGCAGCTGGGGCGGCTGTTCCAGCCGTTCGAGCGGCTCGGCAAGGAAACCGGCGACATCGAGGGCACCGGCCTCGGGCTGTTCGTCTCGCGCGGCATCGTCGAGCAGATGGGCGGCAGCCTGCGCATCGAGAGCGAGCCCGGCCGCGGCACCCGCGCGCTGGTCGAGTTGCCGCTATGGAGCGGCGGCGCCGGGGAGCTGCCGACCGCCCTCAACACCGCCCCGGGCGAGCTGCTGCCCTTCCGTCCCGCCGCCGCGCCAGGCGCCGGGGCCGACGGCGTGCGCAAACGGCTGCTTTATGTCGAGGACAACCGCGTCAATGCCATGCTGTTCGAAGCCGCCATGCGGCTGCAGAGCGATGTGGAACTGCGCGTCGCGGAAAACGGCGCCCAGGGCCTGGAGATCGCCGCCCACTGGATCCCCGACGTCATCGCTCTGGACGCCAACCTGCCCGACACCAACGGATATGAGCTGCTGATGCGGCTGCGGCAGCTGCCGCCGCTGCGCGAGACGCCGGCCTTCATGTGTTCGGCCGATGCGATGCCGGAGGACTTGCAGCGCGCCCGGCGGGCCGGCTTCGTCGGCTATTGGACCAAACCCATCGACATCGAGCAGGTGCTCGGCGACATCGAGACCGTCTGCGGCGAAGGCGCGGGGCCGCCGTCCTGAGGCCGCACCGCGTGTCTGCCGTGCTGCTGCCGCAAAGCACGGTAAAGGCACCGTAAAGCTTCGGTAAAGCATGACACCCGAGCGGCAGTCGGCGCGTTGTGGAGGCAAGGCCTGTTTCCCGGGCCTGCAAGGAGAAACTGATGAATGCTCGTGCCCTCTTCGCCAGCGCTGTCCTCGCCCTCGGCGGACTGGCCGCCGTCCCGGCTCAGGCCGGCGACATCCGCTGGTCGGTCGCCGTGCACGGCCCGGGCGTGACGACGACGGTCGGCAATGCCCGCCCGGTGGTGGTCCATGCGCCGCCGCCCCAGGTCTGGGTGCACCCGGTGCGCTCGCGCCGCGGCGACCACGGCCATCACCATCATCACCGCGGCCGCTGGGTGCATCACGATCACCGCGGCGGCCACGACCACCATGGCTACCATGGCCACCATCGTCACCATGACCACCACGGCCACGGCGACCACCGCGATGGTCACGACGGTCACGGCTGGCACCGTCGTTGAGCGGCCGGGCGCGGGCCGCCGGCGCTGACGCCGCGACCGGCGCCCTCCCCGCGCGGCTTGTGGCAGCATGACGGGTGATGCTTGATGTTGTTGTCTTCTTTTTCCTGCTCGGTGTCGTGGCCCGGGTGGCCGGCTCGGACCTGCGGCTGCCCGAGGCGCTGTACGAAACCCTGTCCATCTACCTGCTGCTGGCCATCGGCCTCAAAGGCGGCATCGAACTGTCCAGGGAGCCGTTCGCGGCGCTGATGCCCCAGGTGCTCGGCGCGATGCTGCTGAGCTTCACGATTCCCCTGCTGCTCTACCCGGTGCTGCGCGCGCTGCGCCTGAGCGGGCCCGATGCCGCTTCATTGGGCGCCCACTACGGCTCGGTCAGCGTCGTGACTTTCGCGGTGGTGACGGCCTCCCTGGTGCGCCAGGGCATCGGCCATGAAAGCCATGCGGCGCTGTGGGTCGCGGTGATGGAGGCACCCGGCGTGGTGTCGGGCATCCTGCTGGCGCGGCTGTCCCGGCTCAAGGAGGTGCGCTGGGGCGCGCTGCTGCACGAGGTGGCCTTCGGCAAGAGCGTGCTGCTTCTGCTGGGCGGCATCCTGATCGGCGCGCTCGCCGGCGAGGAGGGCACGGCGCCGATCCGGCCGCTGTTCATCGACCTGTTCAAGGGGGTGCTCGCCCTCTTCCTGCTGGAGCTGGGCCTGGTGGCGGGGGCACGGCTGGCCGAGGTGCGGCGCTTCGGCGCCACGGTGCTGGCGGTCGGCCTGCTGGTGCCGCCGGTGCTGGCGCTGCTCGGGGCGCTGGCCGGCTGGGCCCTCGGACTGTCCACCGGCGGCGTCGCGGTGTTTGCGACGCTGGCCGCCAGCGCGAGCTACATCGCGGCGCCGACCGCGATGCGGCTGGCGGTGCCGGAAGCCAACGCCGCGCTGTCCATCACCGCGGCGCTGGGCATCACCTTCCCGTTCAACATCGTGGTCGGCATCCCGCTGTACATCCAGCTCGCGCAGGCGCTGACCCACTGACCGCCGAGGAGCATCGATGGCCCTGACCAAACACCCGCGCCAGCTGCTGGTCATCATCGCCGAGGCGGCGCTGGAGAAGTCGCTGGTGCGCGACGTCAAGCGCCTGGGCGCACACGGCTACACGGTCTACGACGTACGCGGCGAGGGCGCGACCGGCGTGCGTGAAGGCGCGTGGGAGGCCGACCGGACGATAGAGATGAAGGTGATCTGCGAGCCGGCGGTGGCCGACCAGATCGCCCAGCACGTGCTGGCGCAGTACGCGCCGCACTACGGGTTGACGATGTTTTTCACCGACGTGCACGTGCTCCGGCCGGAGAAGTTTTGAAGCCGGGTCGCGGCCGCCCGAGGCGCTCGCCCTGTACGCGAGCTGCGGCTACCGCCCCACGCCGGCGTTTCCAGCCGACCGCGTCCCGATTGCATCGTGCGAAACGTCATCTCTAGGAAGATGGCAGGCGGCTGGACCTCGGTTTCAAGTGCGGGCGTGCCCCGACAACAGAACAGCCGAATGGTGCAAGCCGGCAGATTTGCTAGAAGGGTATTCAGCTGCTTGCAAGGAAACAGGCCACGTCGTAAGGTGACCCCGCACCTTTGACCAAGACATTGCAGTGCACCGAAAGGTCCGACTGCCCGGGCCCGGGTCGTGACCCCGGCGCACTGATCTCACCGCGGGGAGCGGAGACACGATGCCGCATCGAAAAGCACGCCGGGAGCGTGAACTGCAGCCACGGGGGTTGCGACATGCCTTGTGGGTCGCCCGCGTCGCTTCGGCGACCATCGCGCCCGCGTTCGACCTGCCGGCGTGGCGCCGGCGCGGTGAGCCGCCCTATGATCCGGAGGCGGGTCGTGCCGGCGACCGGACTTCCCGGCTCATCCCGTCCACCTGGCAACCGGCATTGACGCTCGAACACCTTGCGGCGTGGCAAGGCGGCCTGTTCTGGTCGGTGGCCGGCCCCTGCCCCGAGGAGCAGTTCGGACAGCTCGCTCACGGCGGCACCGGTTGAGTGCCGCGCCGGAGGCCGCAGCGATCCGGTCGGTCATGCCGCCGGCGGCTCCGCCTGCCCCGCCACCTCGGCGGGCCACTCGCCCTCGTCTGCGGGCAGCAGCAGGCACACCGTGCTGCCGCGGCCGGGCTGGCTCTCCATCAGCGCCAGGCCGCCGGCCGCGGTGCAGAAACGCTGCACCTGAGCGAGCCCCAGCCCCGCCGTTGCGGGACCGGGGCGTGTGGTCCAGAAAGGGTCGAACACCCGTGCCAGGTGCTCGGCCGGCACGCCCCGGCCGGTGTCCCTGACGGCGACCTCGATCCACTCGCCGCCGCGGCCGGCGAGCCGCCGATCACCGGGCTGCACATTGCACACCGTGATGACCACCCGGCCCGGCGTATCCATCGCTTCCCCGGCATTGAGCACAAGGTTGCGCAGCGCCGCCTCCAGCGCCTGCGGGTCGGCGCGCACCGGTCTCACATGCGGGTCGATATAGACGTCCAGCCGCGCCTGTCCTGCAAGCAGCGGCGCCAGCCGGGGCAGCAGCTCGGTGAGCATCTGCCGGGTGTCGATGCGGCAGGCCGGCCCCTGGCCTTCGGCCGAGAGGCTCCGCAGCTGCTGTGCCAGGTGGCCGCCCTGGTTGACCACGTCGACCAGCCGTGCCAGCGGCCGCCCGGCCGCCGGCTGGCTGCGCAGCTGGACGTGCAGCACATGCACGTCGGTCGCCACCTTGACCATCAGCTCGTGCAGGGAGCGCGCCAGCGCGCCGAAGGCGAGCTCGTCCGGCGGCGCGGCGGCCTCGCCCTGCCGCTGCGCCAGTCCGCGGCGCAGTGCCCACAGAGTCCACAGCAGCGCACTGCTGAGCAGCAGCGGCACGAGCAGGGCCTGCCAGCCGCTTGCGCTCAGCTGCCGCCACCACTCGGCGCGCCAGGCGAGCTGGTCGTGACTCACCAGCACATACAGCGGAAAGCCCTGCACCTTGCGAAAGCTCATGCGACGGTCGGCGCCGTCCAGCGGCGAGACGCCACGAAGGCTGCCGCTTTCCCCGGCGCAGCGCAGGAACTCGAGCAGGCCGCTCTCGGCCTCCAGCTGCAGGCGGGTGTTCAGGCGCGGACGCCGGGCAACCACCGAGCCGTCGTCATGCAGCAGGGTCACCGCGTGGCCCGGGGGAAGGTCCGGCAGGCCGCGAAGGAAGGCGTCGAAGTAGGCCGCCGGCAAGGTCGCGGCCGCCACGCCGAGGTAGCGGCCCTTTGCATCGACCCGCCGTGCGCTCATGCGGATCAGCCAGTCGTCGCCCGGCCCGGGCGTCAAGGCCACCCGGGGACCCGCCGCCTCCAAGCCTGCGCGGCGGGTCGCGTCGGACGGCGCCTGCAAGCCGCTGGAGACCAGCAAGCGCCCCTCGGCATCGAACACGTTCAGCGCTGCGGCTGAATCGCTGTCGCGGGCCAGGTGTGCCAGCCGGGCCCGCAAGGGTGAGCTCTGGCTGCGGATCGCGACATCGCCCATCCCGCCGACCAGCTCCAGCGTCTGCTGCAACAACACCTGGTGCGTCTCCAGCACCCTCAGCGCGTTCTCACGCACCAGCCCGGTCAGGCGCTCCAGGCGCTCCTGCAAGGCCCGCTCGGTGCTGCGCGAGGTCTGCCAGGTCAGCACGCCGAACAGGCTGACGGGCAACAGGAGGGCCAGCAGGCAGGCCTGCCGCAGCCGGGCAGCGGCGGAACCGAACGAGAACGGGAAGTTGGGGTGACGCCCGGGGGGCGGAGGCGAAGCCGGACGACGACGGAACATGCGGAAGACAGCGGCAGCGGCGAGAGAGGGAAGGCCCGAGCATCCTCCTGGGGACGCGCCCGCGCGCGCGGCCGGCCTTGAATTGCGCAAGGCCGCAGAGGGCCCGCAAGCATCGAGAAGGGGATTATCAAAAAGTCCGGCTGGTCGCGGAAACCTGTCAACCCACGCAGGCTCCGAGGCCTGCCCTTCAAGCGGCCGGCGTGCCGTCGAGATGCCGGCCGACCAGGGCCGCCATGTCGAGCGAGACGCTGTCGCCCTGCGCGGCCAGGCCGGCCACGACACCTCGCTTGTCAGCCTCGGTGCGGTTCTGGCTCACCTTCCACTTGCCCATCATCCGGGTGATCGGGATCTCGATGCCGACGATGGCTGCGAGCAGTCGCTCGGTGAAGTCCGCCGGTGCGTCGGCGAGTGTCCAGGGCAGCTCGCGCCCGGCCTCGTGTTCGTCGGTGAGCCGGGCCAGGTGCCGCAGCAGCCACTCGCGGTCCTCGACAACGCGGGGCCGGCCGTGAACGTGCACCACCGCGTAGTTCCAGGTCGGCACCGCCTTGCCGTGTTCCGCCTTGCCGGGATACCAGGAGGGCGAGATGTAGCGGTCGGGGCCGTGGAACACGACCAGCGCATCGCCCCCGGCCGCGCAGGAACGCCACACCGGGTTGGCGCGCGCCACATGGCACAGCAGGGTGCCGTGCTCGCCGCGCCCGGCGTCGAGCAGGAAGGGGACGTGGTTGGCGAGCAGCCCGTCGTCCGAGTGGCTCACCCAGGTGCCCAGCGGATAGGCCCGGATCAAGGCCTGCAGGACGGCGGGATCGGACTCTTCGTGGAACTTGGGAACGTACATGCGCACTCCGGAGACGAACGGAACGACGAACAAAAGGAGGCCGGATTGTGCGGCCTCAGCCGGCAAATTCCATGAAAACGCGCTCTGCGGTTTCGGACGTCACCCGGAAACCCAGCCTCTCGTAGAAGGCCCGGGCCGGATTGACCCTCAGCACGCGCAGCCGCAGCGGCAGGCCGTGGCGCTGCGCATCGTCCTGCAGCCCCCGCACCAGGCGCCCGCCTATGCCCTGTCGCTGCCAGGCCGGCAGCAGGAACAGCTGCTCCAGTTCCAGATGGGTCGCGAAGCGGTCGAGTCGCAGCAGCCCGATGCGCTGCCCCTGCGCCTCGACGATCTCGGACCGCCCCGCGGCCGCGTCGGCGGCGACCGCCTCGCGGGCCTCCCGTTCCAGCCAGCGGCCCCAGGTGGCCACAGCATGACCGCGCATCGTGTCTTCGAGGACCTGGTAGGCGAAAGCGGCGTCGGCCGCCGTGGCCGGCCGGCGCATCACGGAAAGCGACATGTGGCAAGGCCCGCCGGGCGCGCGGCAGGGCAAGTGGTTCTGTCAGGGACCGAAGCATAGCCCCCCGCGCAGGCCACCTGCTTTCGATGTGAAGCAAGGCCTCGCGCCGTCGGCGCTTGCGCAGCGCGGCAACGCTTCACCTGTGAACCAGCCCCGAGTAAGTCCCGATCCCGCCTTCCCCCTTCGGAGGGTTGTGGGCCGACGGCCCAGGGTCTCTCATTGATCTGCGTACCGCCCGCCGTGCGCGTGCCAGCGGCGCGAGCGCATTCAATCAGGGAGACATCACATGGCCACCGTCTACAGGATCCATCCTGCGATCGGCATTGCCCGCCTGGGCAACAGCCCGAACGAGTTTTTCGTCGGTCCCGAACGTCCCGGCGAGCGGCCAGCACCGCCCGGGGGTTTCAAGGATGCGCAATGCCGCGTCAAGCGCCAGGCGGCACGCTTTCGCATCTATGCGCACCACGACGACCTCAGTGTCGAGGAGATCACCGATGCCGAGGCCGAGATCACCTGGACCGTCCACCTCGCGAACAAGAAGGCCTCGTATCCCGGCCGCGGCAACAGCGAGCCGGCTGCCGACCTCAACATCGACCCCGGCCCGCGCACCCTGGAGGGCCCGAACCAGATCGAACGTTTCGACACCGGCAGCATCCACTTCTCCGGCCAGCCCGTCACCACGGTCGAGCTCGGAGAGATCCGCAGCGACGACGACAACCGGCTGCTGGTGCTGGGCGGCTTCGGCCGCTCGGCCTCGCCCGGCGGCAATGGCATCGGCAGCTTCTGGGGCAATGCCGGCTGGTACGACGACATCTCCGACGGACCCGTGACCGCCACGCTGCGGGTCCGCGCCACCGGCACCATCCATCCGGTCGAAGGCGCCTGGGTGATCGTCGCGCCGCCGAAGTTCGCGCCGCATCAGGACAGCGTCGTCACGCTCTGGGACCGGGTGTTCCAGACCATGGTCGATGCCGGCCATGCCACCGCCCCGACCACCACCAGCTACACCCAGGACGTCTATCCGGTGCTGCAGCGGGCGCGCGACACCCGCTGGGTCTACGAGACCTATGCGCACAACTGGGCCGACCCCATCGTGGCGCAGCCGATGCGCGAATTCATCTTCAACAAGCTGCGGCCGCTCGGCAACATGCCGGCGCTGCTGGGCAGCGACTCGGCACTCACCGCCGTGCAGTACGCGCACATGCAGCGCTGGAAGGACAACAACTTCACCAACGACTGGGTCGGCGTGCCGCCCCCTCAGGCAGACGTGACGCCGCAGGGCCTCGACCGCGCTGCGCTGGAGGCCTGTGTCGGCGGCGCCTTTTATCCCGGCATCGAGGCCGGCGGGCTGGACGACAGCCAGCGGCCCATCACGACGGCGTCGAACTACGACGGCTTCCTGCGCTTCGACCCCGCCGCGGTCGGCCCGGGCAGCATCAGCGCCTCGATGGCGCTGCCCTGGCAGGCCGACTTCAATGCCTGCGCCGACAACTGGTGGCCGGTGCCGCGGCCCAACCAGGTCACACCGCAGGGCGCCAGCGGCTACGAGGAATGGGACCGCGGCGTGGGCAGCTACGAGGACATGGTCGCGAAGTGGCACACCCTGGGCTTCGTGGTCCGCCAGGGGGCGGTGCACGTCGAGGTGGACCGCTGCGAGAACGCGTCCATCACCCTGCTGACGCCCCAGCTCGATTTCGTCGACATCCCGCAGGGCCCGATGGGCATGGTGCGCGAACAGCCGCTGGCGATCAGCTTCGAGGTGATCGCCCCCGGCGGACCGCTCACGCTGGAGTACGCGCCGGGCGGCGCGCCGATGCACGCGCAGCTGGTGGCGGCAAACGCCAGCGTCTCCGCGGGCCCGACCTCGCCCGGCGCGGTGCAGACCGTGCGGCTGTGGGTCATCTACCGCACCGGCAGCGCCGGCTCGGCCCTGCCAACCCAGGTCGTCACGGTGCAGGAGCCCGTCAGCGGCCAGCAGTGGGCCATCACGATAGATGGCAACACGGTGGCGCGCCGGACCGCCGCCGCGGCGCTGGTGCTGGACCGCTCGGGCAGCATGAGCGAGGACCGCGGCGACGGCCTCAGCAAACATGTGTCGCTGCAACAGGCCGCGAGCATCTTCGTCGACGTGATGCTGGAAGGCGACGGCGTCGGCCTGGTGCGCTACAACGACGACGCCCAAGCGCTGCAGCCGGTGCTGCAGCTCGGCGCGGGCGGCCTTTCCGACCTCAACCGCAGCGCGACGCTGGACCTCATCCACGGCAGCGGCCTGGACCCGGCCGGCAACACCTCCATCGGCGACGGCATCCATGAGGGGCGCCAGATCCTCAATGCGGCGGCCGGCAGCTACGACCTGAAGTCGCTGGTCGTGCTGACCGACGGCAAGGAGAACCGCACGCGCTACATCGCCGACGTGGCCAGCGACATCAACGAACGCACCTATGCGGTCGGCTTCGGCACGCCGCAGAACACCAGCGCGGCGGCGCTGCAGACGGTCTCGGGCAACCACGGCGGCTTCCTGCTCGTGACCGGTGCGATCGGCACCGACAACCGCTTCCTGTTGCAGAAGTACTTCCTGCAGATCCTCGCTGGCGTCAGCAATGCCGAGGTGGTGCTCGACCCCGACGGCGAGCTGGCGCCCGGCGCGGTGCACCGTACTTCCCTTCCTGCTCAGCGAGGCGGATGCCGGTGTCGACGTGATCCTGCTGACGCCCTACCCCCGGGCGGTGGACTTCCGGCTGCAGACCCCCAACGGGCTGCTGCTGGAGCCCTGGCGGGCGCAGAGCGAGCCGGCCATGCGGTATGTCTCGGGCCGCGGCGTCAGCTACTACCGGCTGGTGCTGCCGGCCCAGCTGGTCGAGGGGCGCTTCGACCAGCACGGCACCTGGCATGCGCTGCTGAGCCTCGGCCCGCCGCGCGACCGGCCCACCGACGGCAGCCCGGACGGCGCCGACCACAGCATCCTGCGCGGCCTGCACGGCGCCCCGGGCGGTGCCCGCGAACGCCCGCCGCGTGTGGTGCCCAACGAGTTGCAGCGCGCCTTCGCGGTGGCGCAGGCGGCGGCCACGGCCGGCGCGAACCCCTTCACGGGCGCAGCCGCTGCTGCGGACCCGGGCCCGAACCGGCGCCGCCTGCCCTACAGCCTGGTGGTGCACAGCCACTCCAGCCTGTCGCTGCAGGCCGAGCTGCAGCAGAACGGCTACGGGCCGGGGGCCCAGGTGCAGCTCTCGGCCAGCCTGACGCAGTCGGGCCTGCCGCTGTCGCGCGATGCCGCGGTCTGGGCCGAGTTGACGCGACCCGACGGCAGCCACACCACCGTGAGCTACAGCGCCGAAGACGCGGCCCGCTGGCAAGCGCAGTTCACCGCGGCGTCGCCCGGGCTCTACCGCCTGCGGGTGCGTGCCAGCGGGCACACCCGCAAGGGCCTGCCCTTCCAGCGCGAGCGACTGTTGACCGCGGCGGTCTGGCGCGGCGGTGATCGCGACGCTGAAACCTCGAGCGGCGGCGGCACCCGCCCCGCCGACACGCAGGCCGAGCGCGACGATCGGCTGTGCCGGCTGCTGAAATGTCTGCTCGGCAGCACCCACGGGATCGACACCGAACTGGAGCACCGCCTGCGTGGGCTCGGCCTGGATCTGGAGCAGGTCCGCAAGTGCCTGGCCGCCTGGTGCACCGACGGCCGCGACAGCCGGCGCGGAGGCCTGGATGGCTGAGCCGGCGACGCTGGACTGCGATGTGGCGGTGGTCGGCGCCGGGCCGGCCGGCTCCGCCTGCGCACACTGGCTGGCGCGGGCGGGCTGCCGGGTGCTGCTGATCGAGCGCAGCCGCTTCGACGCCCCGCGGGTCGGCGAATCGCTGGCGCCGGCCGTGCAGCCCCTGCTGCGCGAGCTGGGCGTCTGGGAGCGTTTCGCCGCCCTGCATCCCTGGCCCTCCTGGGGCACGCGCAGCCTGTGGGGCGCCGAGGAGGAGCAGAGCCACTCGCACATGGTCAGCGCCTGGGGCTGCGGCTGGCACGTCGACCGGCTGGCCTTCGACCGCATGCTGGCCGACGCCGCCGTCTCCGCGGGCGCCTGCCGGCTCGACGGCACCGCGGTGCAGGCCTGCGAGGCCGGGCCGGGGGGCTGGCGGCTTTCGCTCGCCGCGACGCCCGGCACCACCCGTCCGCGCACAGCCGGCCGCTGGCCGGTGGCGCGGCGCGCCGCGGCACACGCAGGGCCACGCCAACTGACGGCGGCCGTGCTCGTCGATGCGACCGGGCGCAGCGCGAGCCTTGCGAGGAGGCTGGGCGCCCAGCGCCTGCTGTTCGATCGACTGGTCGGCGTGGCGGCACAGTGGAGCCGGGCCGAGAACGGCACGCCCAGCCGGCCGCGGCCCCCGCAGCAGGTGGTGACGGTCGAGACCGTGCCGCTGGGCTGGTGGTATTCGGCGCCGCTGCCGGGGTCCGCGCGCGTGTCGGCGGCGACCCGCGGAGAAGTGGTGGACCACGGCATGGTCGGCATGCTGTTCACCGATGCCGACCTGTGCGGCCGCCACGACCTCGCCAGCCTGGCGCGCTGGCAAGCCGGCCTGGCCGATGCCCCGCTCACCAGCGAGCGGCTGGCCGGGCGCTCGCTGCGCTGGGGCCCGTGCCCCTGCTCCGCGGTCAGCCAGCGGCTGCGGCGGCGCGAGCGACAGGCGCCCTGGCTCGCGGTGGGCGACGCGGCGCTGGCGGTCGACCCGATCTCGGGCAGCGGTGTGGTGCGGGCCTTGCGCACCGCCAAGGCCGCGAGCGGCGCGGCCCTGGGGCTGCTGGCCACCGGCGCGGATACGGCGCGCCCCAGCGCGGCGCTGGAGGCCTACGAGGCCGAGCTCGACAGCGAGTGCACGCGCTACCTGCGCGAGCGCGCGCTGTACTACGGGCTGGAGCAGCGCTGGCAGGCGGCCGAGTTCTGGCAGCGGCGGGGCCTGCGGCAGCCGGCCGGCCGAGGCGCGGAGGCCTGAGACACCCCTGAGGAACTCGGACGTTCCGCGCCGTCCTCAGGCAAGCGGCTGCGCGCTGTCGCGCGGCAGCAGCAGCTGTGGCAGTTGCACCAGGGCCGGGTCGGCACCACCCGGGCGGATCAGCCACACCAGGTCGTAGCGGTCCTCGGTCCAGGCCGGCGGCACGACACGTCCTTGCAGCAGCGTGGCCGCCAGGGCCGCCATCTCCTTGTGCCGCCAGCACAGCAGCACGGGCTGCGGCGCCGCGAGCAGGACTTTCGCCACGGCGTCCGGCGGGTCCTCGCTGGCGCAGTTTTCACGGATCTCCAGGCCCAACTCGCGCGCCAGCGGCAGCAGCGTCTGCACCGGCCGCCGGCTCGCATGTGCCTGTGTGGCCGGGGCGGCGAACAGCGTCGCGGGCCGCGGCAGTCGTGCCGGGACCTGGGCTTCCGGCGCGGCGGCGAACAGTCGCACCAGCGCGCCGGCACGCTGCCAGCCGCGCACGGACAGCGACTGGGGATCCCGGTCCCCCTGCTCCGTCACGCCCTTGAGGCCGGCCTCCGCATCGGGCTTCTCGGCGTGCCGCAGGAGCAGCACGAGCGGCGTTGGCATCGGTCCTCGCGGCCTCAGGCCGTCGCATCAGGACGCGAGGCGACGGCCGCCCGCTTGTCGCCGGCCTTGACGCTGCCATCGGGTCGCTCATAGGTGCCGATCAGGCAGCCGCAGGCCAGGGCATGTTCCTGCAGCGCCTCCAGCACCTCGTCACGCCCCGGCTTGCCGGACAGACCCGGGTCGACCTCGAGCGCGAACAGCTGGAAGGCGTAGCGGTGCACGCCGTGACCCGGCGGCGGGTCGGGCGGCAGCCAGGCGGTCTGCAGATAGGAGTTGCGGCCCAGCCTGAAGCCGGCCTCGTCCGCGCTGCCGGGCCGCAAGGCCCCGGCCGGCAGCGAGCCGTCCCGGGGGTCGAGCCCCACGGCAATGGCATGCACCAGCGGGCGCGGTGTCGGCGCGTCCGCGTCCTCGACGATCAGGACCAGCGAGGCCGCGCCGGGCGGCACCCCGTGCCACTGCAGCGGCGGCGAAACCCCTGCGCCGTCGGCCGTGTACTCGGCCGGGATGGGCATGTGGTCGGCGAAGGCGAGGCTGCTGATCTGGATGGGCGGCACACCGAGGCGCGGCTGCGCCAGGGTGGAGGCGATCTGTTCGAGACCCGCGCGCTGCTCGCGCAGGACATGACCGACCGCTCCGGGCAGTTTCTCGAGCATGGCGGTGCTCCTTTCGTGAACTCTGACCGCCTTGTCGAAGCACGGCGTGTTCCCGCCCCACACCCCCGCGTCCGTGGCCTTGCCGAAGCCTGCAAGGCGATGTTTCAATGCGACCCGGAGGGCCGAGAGACCCGGCGGCGGCTTCATTCACATCGTTCCGGGCACGACAGAAGAAAGGTGAACAAGATGAACTGGTATCTGGAAGTAGTGAGGAAATACGCGACCTTCAGCGGACGCGCACGGCGCAAGGAATACTGGATGTTCCTGCTCTTCAACATCATCATCTCGGTGGTGCTGTCCGTGCTGGACGCCATGCTGGGCACGATGTTCATCGGCATCGTCTACAGCCTGGCGATGCTGATCCCGAGCATCGCGGTGAGCGTGCGCCGCCTGCACGACATCAACCGCAGCGGCTGGTGGTGCCTGATTGCACTGGTGCCCTTCGTCGGCGCCATCGTGCTGCTGGTCTTCGCCGTGATGGAAGGCAACGCCGGCCAGAACGAGTACGGCGCCGACCCCAAGGCCGAGGCGGCCTGAAGCTCGCGGCAGTCGCCAACCGGCGACTGCCGGGGGCCGGTCCGAGGCGGCCGGCCCGACCGAGGTTCAAGCGCTGCGCGGCACCGCCTGCTGCAGCGGCAGCCGGACCGTGAACTCGCTGCCCCGGCCCTTGCCCTCGCTGCGCACTTCCACGCTGCCGCGGTGGGCGTCCACCAGCTCCTTCACCAGCGCCAGCCCGACCCCGAAGCCGCCCTTGGCACCGGTCGGATGCTCTTGCGTGAACAGGTCGAAGATGCGCGGCAGCGCCGCGGGCGCGATGCCTTCGCCCGAGTCCTGCACGCGCAGCACGGCATAGCGGTCCTCGACGTTCAGCTTGACCCAGATGCGTCCGCCCGCAAGGGTGTACTTGATGGCGTTGTCGAGCAGGTTGTAGACGATCTGGTGCAGGCGCTCGCGGTCGGCATCGACCTCGATGGCCGCCGCGGCAATCAGCAGCTCCAGCCCCACCCCTTTCTGGGCGGCGCGGTCGCGCACGGCATCCAGCAGCGCGGGCAGCTCGCGGCTGAGATCGATGCGCTGCTGCATCAGGTCCAGCTTGCCGACCCCCACACGTGCGAGCTCCGACAGATCGGCGGTCATGCGGACCAGGAAGTCGAGCTGGCGTTCAACGATGCCAAGCGCCATCCGGTGCTGCTCGGGTTGCGTGGCGCGTTTCATCAGCGCGGTGCCGTTGCGCATCGGCCCCAGCGAGTTGCGCAGCTCGTGGGTCAGCCGGGCGAAAAACGCGTCCTTGTCCCGGTGCATGCGGTCCAGCTGCGCGACGCGGTTCTCCAGCGTCTCCAGCTGGGTGCGCAAGTCGGTGCGGTCGCGCACGGTCTTGGCGAAGCCGAGCAGTTGCCCCTGGCCGTCGCGCAGCGCGGTGGTCGCGCCGGTGAGCCAGACCTCCGTGCCGTCGCGGCGCACATGCCAACGGTCGTCCTCGGCACGGCCGTCGCTCGCAGCGACCCTCCTTTCATAAGCCGGCAGATCCAGTTGCTGGTCCCTGCCGGTGAAGATCAGGGCGACAGGCCGGCCCAGCACTTCGTCCTCGCGGTAGCCGAGAATGCGCTCGGCCGCACCGCGCCAGGCGATGATGCGGCCTTCCGGATCGAGAAACATCAGCGCCAGGTCCTCGGTCTGCTCGACGAACAGATCGAGCATCGCGTGGATGCTGTCCTGGCTGGCTGCCAGCCTGTCCGCGCCCCCCTGTCCTGCCTGTTCCATGCGCCACTCCGTTCTGTCGATGCCGTCGGCCTTTGCAGCATAGTCCCGCGAGCGAAACCGCGAAGGCGCCGCGGCCCATCCGGCCGGCGTTGCCCAAGGCGCGCCCCCTCCCTCGCCGCTCAACTGCCGTGCCCAGCGCCGCGCCTCCTCGCGCAGGACCGGCGCCAGCAGCGGGTCGCTGATGCGATGGCCGGCCCCCGGCACCAGCCGCACCCGGGCTGCGCCACCGGCGGCCTGTTGCAGCCAACGTGTATTGCCCACCGGACAGGTGGCGTCGCTTTCGCCGTGCACGAAAGCCAGCGGCCCCTGCCGCCAGCCGGCCAGCATCTGCTGCCAGCGGGCCGGCGCATCGTCGGGCAGGAAACAAGCATGGCGCAGGAAATGAACAAACACCTGCCAGGACGCCTGCGCCTCGGCCAAGGGCCCGGGCTCCGGTGCGCCCCGCGGGCCGCGCCATGGCGCGGCCGCCGCGCTGCCGCCCGGGCCGGCGTGCGCCTGCTCGAAGGCCTGCCAGGCCTGCAGCAGCCGCGGCGTCGCCGCCTCGCGGCGCGCCAGCAAGGCCGCTGTCCCCTCCTGGCCCAGCCCGAGCAGGCGCAGCCCCGCAGGACCGAGCCAGCGGTCCCAGCACGAAAAATAGGCGGCGATCTCCTCGGGCCGTGCCAGGAAGGGGCTGCGCAGCAGCAGGCCCCACACCGCTTGAGGACGCAGCAGCGCGTACTGCAAGGCCGGCACCGCGCCCCAGGAGCCAGCCAGCAAGGCCAGCCGCCGCCCGCCCAGCCTCTCGCGCAGCCGGTCGACGTCGTCCAGCAGGTGGGACAGCGTGTTGTCCTCGCAGCGGCCCGGGGGCTGGCTGCGCCCGCAGCCACGCTGGTCCCAGCAGACCCGCAGCACCGGCAGGCCCTCGAGCCAGGACCAGGGATCGGGCCGGCTGCGACCGCCCGGCCCGCCATGGACGACCAGCACGGCCGGCGCGTCGGCGGGACCGGATTGCGACCACCAGAGGCGATGGCCCTCGCCGGTGTCGAGCAGTTCGCCGGGACCGAGTGCGAGCTCCGCAGCCTGCGGGGTCGGAGGGTTGTTTGACATCGTTACAACGAACAAAGGGCACAGCTCTTGCTGAAATCGGACGCCGGGCTCGCAGAGCGCTGCGCCTGAAGGCCCGGCATCCCTGAGAATGCCGACACGGGCCGAAGCCCGTCATTTTCTGACCACTTTTTTCCTGAAAGGACCGCCTCATGCAATGGAGCAAGCCCCAGTACCAGGACCTGCGTTTCGGCTTCGAGATCACGATGTACATCGCGGCGCGCTGAACGAAAGCGTCTTGCCCGGTCTCCCTGCGGTGAAGGGGAGACCTTCCCTTCCTTCCGGGCCGCCGCACGCAAGCCTTGCGGCAAGGTCCTCACCGACCTCAGGCGATCAGGATCCTGGTGTCCGGCCCGGGCGCCGGCCGCGGCCATCCGCAGTGGATTTGCAATTGCAGGAGGTGCGCCGGCATGGAGATCGATCAGTGACCCCCGTCCCTTCTTCCCTCGCGAGCGGCCACGAGACCGCCCTGCCCGCCTGGCCTGCGGCCGAGTTCGAGGCCCGCTTGCGCGCCAAGGAGGCCGGCTACCACATCCACCACCGCTTCAACCAGCGCCTCAACAGCGGGGCGCTGGCGCCCTTCCAGGTGCGCGGCTGGGTGGCCAACCGCTTCTATTACCAGCTCTGCATCCCGATGAAGGATGCCGCCATCCTTTCCAACTGCCCGGATCGCGCCGTGCGGCGGCGCTGGATCGAACGGCTGCTGGACCACGACGGCCGGGCCGGGCCGGACGGCGCCTACCGCGACGGCCATGCCGGCGGCATCGAAGCCTGGACCCGGCTGGGTCTGGCGGTGGGCCTCTCCGAGGAGGACCTCTGGTCACAGCGCCACGTCGTGCCCGGCGTGCGCTTCGCGGTCGACGCCTACCTCGACTTCGCGCGCCGGCGCCCCTGGCAGGAGGCCGTGATCTCCTCGCTCACCGAGCTGTTCGCGCCGCGCATCCATGCCGACCGGCTGGCCGGCTGGCCCAGCCACTACCCGTGGATCGAGGCCGAGGGGCTGCAGTACTTCCGCAGCCGCATCCCGCTCGCGGCGCGCGACGTCGAGCACGGGCTGGAGGTCGCCATGAGCTGGTGCACAACCGGCGAGCGCCAGCAGCGCGCGCTGGAGATCCTGCAGTTCAAGCTCGACATCCTGTGGGCCATGCTCGATGCCATCGAGCTCGCCTATCCCGACGACCTGCCCGAGGACCAGCGACCATGAGCACCGAGGCTGTGACGACACCCCTGCCGGACGGCAGTGCCGCCTTGCCCGGACTGCCGCAAGGCCTGCGCGCAACGCCGGCGATCGCGCCGATGTACCGCCTGCAGTTCGAGCCCGCCCAGGATGCCTGGGTGCTGCTCTACCCGGAAGGTCTGGTGCGCCTGAACGGCCCGGCCGCCGAGATCCTGCGCCGCTGCGACGGACAGCAGACCATCGAGGCGCTGATCGCCGGGCTGGAGCGCGACTACCCCGGCGCCGACCTGCGCGGCGACGTCTGCGACTTCCTCGTCGATGCCCATGGCCGCGGCTGGATCGTCTGAGGCGGCCGCCCGACCGGCGGCCGGTCCGCCGCTGTGGCTGCTGGCCGAGCTGACCTACCGCTGCCCGCTGCACTGTGTGTTCTGCTCCAACCCGGTGGACTACCAGCGCCATCGCGAAGAGCTCGACACACGCGCCTGGCTCGACGTGCTGGACCAGGCGCGCGCGCTGGGTGCTGTGCAGCTGGGCCTGTCGGGCGGCGAGCCCTTGCTGCGCGAAGACCTGGAGGAGATCGTCGCGCATGCGCACCGGCTCGGCTTCTACGTCAACCTGATCACGTCCGGTGTCGGCCTGACGCGCGCGAGGGCACAAGCGCTCAAGCAAGCCGGGCTGGATCACATCCAGCTCTCCTTCCAGGACTCCAGCCGCGAGCTGAACGACTTCCTGTCGTCCTCCCGCACCTTCGATCTGAAGTCGCGCACCGCCGCCCTGATCAAGGAACTCGGCTACCCCATGGTGCTGAACTGCGTGATGCACCGCTTCAACCTGCCGCACGTGGGTCGCATCATCGCGATGGCCGAGGCCATGGGCGCGGACTTCCTGGAACTGGCCAACACGCAGTACTACGGCTGGGCCTGGCTCAACCGCGACGCGCTGATGCCCACGCCAGAAGACCTCGCCGAGGCCGAGGCGCTGGTCAACCACCACCGGACGCGCCTGGCCGGGCGCATGAAGATCCTGTGGGTCTCGCCCGACTATGCCGACGCACGGCCCAAGGCCTGCATGAACGGCTGGGGCTCGGTGTTCCTGCTGGTCGCGCCGGACGGCACCGCGCAGCCCTGCCACAGCGCGCGTTCGCTGCCGGGGCTTCAATTGCCCAGGGTGCAGGACACCGCCTTGCGCGAGATCTGGCAGGACAGCCCGGCCTTCAACCGCTACCGGGGCGAAGCCTGGATGAGCAAGACCTGTCGCGACTGCGACGAGCGCGGCCGCGACTTCGGCGGCTGCCGCTGCCAGGCCTGGCTGTTGACCGGGTCCGCCGAGGCGACCGATCCGGTCTGCCCGAAGAGCCCCGACCGACCGCGCGTCGACGCCGTGCTGGCCCGAGCCCGCGCGCAGGCCACCGCGCCCGCGCAGCCGCTGCGTTTCGTCCCGAATGCGGGCCGCGGCGGCGGACTGGTCTGGCGCAGCGACGAGAACTCGCGGCGCCTGGCCGGCGAGACGGATTAGGCGCGGCGAACGCGGCATGGCGGCGCAGGCCATGCCGCCGGCCCTCGGTATGATCGTCCGCCATGTCCTCCCGCTTCACCACCCTCAAGGCCTTCGCCGCCGGTCTGTTGCTGGCCGGCTGCGCCTCCGCCCCCGAGCGGCCGACCGCCAATGCGCAGGGCGCACAGCTCGCCGCGGCTGAATCCCGCGAGCTTTACGCCCAGGCCCAGCAGCAGCTGGCGCAGCGCCTGGTGCGGCGCGTGCAGGCCCGCGGCGACCACACGCTGGACATCCTGCTGCTGTCGGGCGGCGGACAGAACGGAGCCTACGGCGCCGGCTTCCTGAGAGGCTGGCAGGCGCATCCCGGCGCACCGATGCCGCGTTTCGACCTGGTCACCGGCGTCAGCACCGGAGCCCTGCAGACGCCCTTCGCCTTGCTGGGCAGCGAGGCGGCGCTGGCGCAGGCCAGCCGGCTCTACCGGGAGGCGGCCGAGCGCATCGCGCCGGGCTTCGACTGGTGGTTCTGGCTCAACCGCAAGGGGGGCCTGCTCGACACCTCGCGCTACCGCCGCGCGCTGGACGAGGCGGTGTCTCCCGTGCTGGTGGAGGCGCTGGCGAAAGAATTCGCGGCCGGCCGCGACATCGCCATCGCGACCTCGGACTTCGACCTCGGCACCGGGCGCATCTGGAGCCTGGCCGACACGCTGGCTCGCCCCGACGGGCTGGAGCGGGCGCGCTCGCTGTTCATGGCCTCGTCGGCCATCCCGGGCGCCTTCCCGCCGGTGATGCTCGACGGTCGCGTGCATGCCGACGGCGGCATTGTCTCCAACCTGCTGATCGCGCCCGACCGCGAAGGCTACCGCCGCCTGGCCGAGGCGCTGCCGGCCGCTGGCGTGCACGGCCCCGTGACCGTGCGGCTGTGGGTGGTCATGAACCTCTGGACCCATGCGCGGCCGATGGCGGTGGATGCGGGCAGCGTGCTGTCGATGTCGCGCCGCTCGGCGCTGATGCTGTTCTGGTCGCAGCAGCCGCAGCTGCTGCAGGGGCTGCATGACATGGCCCGGCTGGTCGGCAGCGACCACCCGCAGCTGAAGTTGCAGGTGCGCTTCACGGCCATCCCCTCGGAGCTCGCCGGCGACCCGGCCGCAGAGAAGCTGTTCGACAAGGACTGGATGGCGCGCATGGAAGCACTCGGCCACGCCCGGGCCCAAAGCGCGAGCCCGTGGGACGCGCTGACGACCATCTATGCCCGGCCGCCGGCGGCGACATCGGCCGAGCCCGGCGCAGCCACCTACTAGCCGCCGCCCTCGCGCGCCGTCGCCTGGCCGGCCTCGAACAGCCGCGGCCCAGGCCCCTGCTCCGACAGCGCGTCCCAGGGGTTGCGCAGCGGGCAGGCCTGCATCGACAGACAGCCGCAGCCGATGCAGCCGCTGAGCTGGTCGCGCAGCAGTCCCAGCTGACGGATGCGTTCGTCCAGGTCGGCGCGCCAGCGGGCCGACAGCCGGTTCCAGTCCTCGGCAGTCGGCGTGCGGCCGTCGGGCAGCTCGCGCAGCGCCTCGCCGATCTCCGCCAGCGGCACGCCAATCCGCTGCGCCACCTTGATGACCGCGACACGGCGCAGCACCTCGCGTGCATAGCGCCGTTGGTTGCCGGCGTTGCGGACACTCTGGATCAGGCCCTTGGTCTCATAGAAGTGCAGCGTCGAGACCGGCACGCCGCTGCGTGCCGCGACCTCGCCCACCGTCAGGGAATGCAGCCGCCGGGCCGGATCGATCTTGCTCAGTTTTTTCATGTGCCAGGGCTTGACCTCAACTTTGCTTGAGGTTTTACCGTGACGGCTCCTTCTTCACAAGCTCTTCGAGGAATACCGCGCCCATGAACCCGCCTCTTCGCCTCGCACTCATCTACGGCAGCGCCCGCGAAGGCCGCTTCTGCGACGTCGTCGGCCGCTGGGCCGCCGAACGGGTCGTCCGTGACGGACGTTTTGCGGTCGACGTGGTCGACCCCGCCGCACCGGAGGGCGCCAGCCCTCCGAGGCTGGACGAACGTATCGCGCAGGCCGATGCCTTCCTGGTAGTGACGCCGGAGTACAACCACGGCTATCCTGCAGCCTTGAAAGCCTTGATCGACACGGTGGGCGAGCCCTGGCATGCCAAGCCGGTCGCCTTCGTCAGCTATGGCGGCGTGTCGGGCGGGCTGCGGGCCGTCGAGCAGCTGCGCCAGGTGTTTGCCGAGCTGCACGCCGTGACGGTGCGCGACACGGTGAGCTTCGCGAACGCCCCCGAGCGTTTCGACGCCGAGGGCGCCCTGCTCGAGCCCGCACGCCCTGACCGCTCGATGGCCACGCTGCTGGCGCGTCTGGCCTGGTGGGGGCACGCGCTGCGCCAGGGCCGCGCGGCGGCTCCCTACCGAGGCGCCGTCGCATGAGGGCGGCGCGTCCCACAAGGCGCTTGACCCTGCGACGGTGGCAGGGTCGATGATGGTGAATCGTCACGCACACACGCACATCGAGAGACCCGGAGTTCGGCATGCTGGAGTTCAACATCGAGGCCATGAGCACGGCTCGCGCAGCCGCCTGCGTGACCGAGGCGGTCTACTCGGTGGACCCACGGGCGGTGCTGCAGATCGACCTGGAAGGCCGTGAGGTCCGGGTGGCGAGCACGCAAGCCAACGCGCGTTTCGTCGCCGCTCTCGAGGCCGCGGGCTACCGCCCGCTCGAGTAGGCAGGACTCACCGGCACGTGCCTGCGGCTGCAGCACGACAGCCAGCGGGATGGGCGGCGACGTCTATCCGGTGCCCGCCATGCCGAGCTTGCCGCACTCCGGCGCCGCGCTCGGCTGCAGCGGCGTCAGGGCCGCCAGCTCCACCAGCAGCACGCGTCTGTGTGCGTCGGCCGCGGCCCGCGTCGCCTCGGCACACGCCACCCGCGCCGGCAGTGGCAGCGGCGCGGCCGGTCCGACGCAAGGGGCGACCTCGGCAAGCAGCGCCAGCCTGCGCAGCTCGCATTGGTCCAGCTGCCACAGCCTCTGGTAGATCACTGCGCGACTCTCCATCCGGATCCTCCGTCATACCGCGCGCCGCCCACCGTCCACAGGCAGACGGCGACGCCCCAGTTCGATCCGCATCCGCGAGCGCAGCGATTGCAGCGCGCCCCCGGCGAGCGCGCCATCATGCTGCGCCAGCGCCACGGCGCGCGACAGCGAGGTGAGCTGCCGGTCGGACAGGGCCTGCTTGATGTCCGCGAAGCTGTCGTTCACCCCCACAACGATCTGCCGGCGCAGCTCGGGCGCGAACACGTGCGGCGACACCACCGACCACCCGGCCCGCACCGCGATGCCCGCCAACCGGGAGCGCAAGGCGCGGCAGCGACGCACCGACCGCACGTCCTCCGCATGCACCGAGGCCAGCCGGACGTCCGCGAGCCGGATACCGACCACCGCGGCCTCGAGCAAAAAGCGCAGCAGCTGCCCCGCCTCGGCAGCATGCCGCCGATCCGGGCCCCCGGTGGCGCCGTAGTGCTCACAGAAGAGCCGGCTGGCCACCCGCACCAGGCGGCAGAAGTCGCACAGGCGCTCCTCCTGGGGACGGCTGCCGTCGAGCAGCGGCCACAGGTTGTCGGTCGACACCATCGCGTAAAAAAAAGGGGCCGTGACCGGGTCGTCCAGCGCGGGCAGCGGATCGACACCGTACTCGATGCGGTCCAGCGCCGTTTCGTAATCGCTCGCACGCCACAGGGGCGGCGGCGGCAGCCTCATCGTCTTGAGCCAGAGCAGCACGGTCGTGACATCTCGTGGGGGTAGGCCGATGGTCTTCTTGTGCGGGCCAATCCGGAGTGTGCAAAGCCACAGGCAACAAGGCCAATGCTGATAAGGCATGGAATCGGTGGCTGCCGCGACGCTGCGCGCAGGTCCCCGGAGACGACACCGCGCGTCCGAAAACAAAGCGCCTGCCGCAAGGGCAGGCGCTGTCACCCGGCGCCCTTCGGACGCCCAGGGCGCTGCGATCCGTCGACGGCGGGTCGCGTTGTGTTGCCCGTGCCTGCCTTCAGTGCAGGCGCGAACCTTTCGGCAGGCGCGAAGCCAGCCAGTCATGCACGTCGGCCCGGATGTGGCGGCCCTGCAGCAGAAAGTCTTCGAAGCGGCTGGGCACGTAGGGCAGGTAGAGCAGCGGCATGCCGGCTTCCTCGGGGGTGCGGTCGGCCTTGCGGCCGTTGCAGGCAGCGCAGGCCGCCACCAGGTTCATCCAGCTCCACGGCCCGCCGCGCGACTCGGGCAGGATGTGCTCGCACTGCAGCTCTCGCTCCTCGAAGCGCTGGCCGCAGTAGGCGCAGGTCAGCCGGTCGCGGCGCAGCAGCTTGCGCTTGCTGAAGGCCGGCACGACGTCGAAGAGGTTGATGCGCGGGGCGCCGGCCAGGGCGATGATGGGATAGACCTCGATCTGCGATTGGCGCCCGGCGGCCACGTTCCACCCTCCCCTGAGCAGGCGCAGCGGACCTGCGCCGTCGACCCAGGCGACCGATCCGGTGGCATGGTGCACGGCCGCCTGCTCCGGCGAGATCCACGCCTGCGGCGTGCCCTGGATGTCGAGTTGCAGCACGTGGCTGTGCGAGTCTGTTGGCATGGGTGCCCTCCTTTCTGCGGGCAGCAAGCGGTGTCCCCGCGGGACAAAAACAAAAGGCCCGGATCCCATTTCAGGGATCCGGGCCTCGAAGGCTTCGATCGGCTGGCGACGCGCCTAAACGCCTCCCTGGCCCGGATCCGGTCCCCATTTCGTTTCGAAGCCCAGCGCGCCGTCGAGTCGCCGGCCTTGAATCAAGGATTGCCGATCGCTCATCGTGAGTTCCGCCCGGGGCTCGCCCATGGACGCACACTGGCCTTTGCAGGGCAGCGGGCGGCAGGTGCAATGGTCGATGGTGTTCACGGTGGGGTCTCGAAGGCCAAGTCGTTCGGCGGCTGAGTCGGATGCTGCTCATGATGATTTGAAGCAGCGTGGAGGCGGAATGTAAAGAGTCTTCACTCCACCGTCAAGAGAAGGTGAATACTCTTTACAACAACCGTCCTGTCCGGATCCTATCGATGTTGCAGGGACAGGCCACTTCACCGCGCCGGACTGCGAAGACCTGGGCTCAATCGGGAGGCAGCAAGTCCGGGTTGTAGACAACTTCCCACAAATGGCCGTCGGGATCTCTGAAATAGCCGCTGTAACCGCCCCAGAAGGCTTTCTGTCCTTCCTTCACGATCTGAGCACCTGCGACGCGCGCCTGGGACAGGACCTCGTCGACCTCCTGAGCGGATTTGACGTTGTGGCCGATCGAGAACTGAGGGAGGCCGCCGGAAGAGACCGGCAACCCGGTGTCGTGAGCCAGGCTGGCGCGCGGCCAGAGGGCCAGTTTGAGCCCCGCTTGCAGGTCGATGAACACGACCGCTCCATGCTCGAACTGGGTTCCGACGATCCCCGGGGTTGGCAGCCCGAGGCCGTCGCGATAAAAAGCCAGCGAACGCTCAAGATCGTCGACACACAAGGTGAGGACACAGATGCTCGGTTTCATGGCAGCAGGCCTCCAGCGAAGCAGAGTCGCACCGATGATAGTGCTGTGATCCCAACGTGGCTTTCGCGTGCGCTTGCAGCCAAAGGTCAGCTCAGCTTGTATCGTCGCGCGGAAATGGTGGTGCAAACGATGAGCGAGAGACTTGACGCCGCATCCCAAACCCCAAAGGCCCCCTTCTGATGACCACGACTGCACAGCACTACGAACATCACCTCGCGCCCCTCTATGTCTGGATGGCGGGTGGTGCCACAGCCGCCTTGCAGGCCGGTGCGGCCGAAATCGAGGCCATGAAACTACCGGTCGCCGCCGGTGAGGTGGTTGTGGATCTCGGCGCAGGCTTTGGCATGCACGCCATTCCGTTGGCGCGCCAGGGCGCCCTCGTCACGGCCATCGACTCATCGGCCGCCCTGCTTCAGACCTTGCAGGAGCTGGGCAGCGGGTTGCCAGTCAGAGTCATCATTGACGACCTGCTCTCGTTTCAGGATCACGTCCAGCAAGCTCCGAAAGCAATCCTGTGCATGGGCGACACCATCACCCATCTAGCGGAGCCCTCGATGGTGGACGAGCTGATCACCAAGGCCTACGAGACACTCGTCCCCGGCGGCGTTTTCGTGCTGTCGTTCCGCGACTATTCCGTGCCGCTCACCGAGGACCAGCGTTTCATCCCGGTGAGGAACGACGACACGCGACTCTTGACCTGTTTCCTGGACTACGAGACGAAAACCGTGCTCGTCCACGACATCGTGCACGAGCGTACCCCTCAAGGCTGGCAGCTGAAGGTGAGTCACTACAGGAAGCTGCGCCTGCCGCCGGACGATCTGGTCGATCGGATGAAATCCACCGGTTTCCTTGTGCGCCGGGAGGCAGGACCCAGAGGCATGACGCGACTGATCGCAACGAAGGCTTGAAGCTTGGATGTCGTCGGAAGCTACTTGTAGGAGGCTTCGACCGTCCCGTTCAGCTTGATCATCAGGGGCTTGCCCTTGCGGTCCAGCGTCTTGCCGGCGGGGACGCGAATCCAGCCTTCACTGATGCAGTACTCCTCGACGTCGAAACGTTCCTTGCCATTGAAGCGGATGCCGATGTCGTGCTGGAACACCGCTGCGACATGGTGCGGGCTCTTCGGATCGATCGACAGGCGGTCGGGCAGCGGGGGCAGGTCTCGGGTCTCGGTCATGGGGGTCTGGCTCCGGTCAGTGCGTGTTGAACCGATATTGTCCTTGACTCGGACCAGCGGACCGGTCTATCACCCCCTGCCGCGGGGCACGCGTGCCCTCAGTCCGCCGTGAGCCGCGTCGGCTTCACTCGCTCACCCAGCGCCGGGCGAAGCCAGTCGGCGTGCCGCTGCAAGGTGTCCACGGGCATCTTCTGCCCGAAATCGAGCAACTTCTCCTCGCCCCCCGGAAGTCGCACTTGCACCGAGAAACTGCCCTCCCTGTCGTTCTCGTATTCAAGGCAGGGCCAGAGGGACAGCACCTCCTGCAGGGCCACCGTCCGGACGCGGGTGCGCCACCAGGCACTGGTCTCGGTGTAGGCAAGCCGCCCTTCCGCGAGGTCGAACTCAACGGCCGCCACGCCGTAGCTCGCGGACAGCACGGCCAGGAAGACGGCCATGACCGCCCCGAACAGGAGCATCACGATGACGAACTCGCCGAAGGATGCATCGATCAGCGAGCCCTCGGCGCCGCTGATCAGCATCACCACGCCGACCAAGACGAGGAAGACGAGAACCGGGAGCACACAAATGACGACGAAGACCCCCATTGCCACCAGACTGAAGGCCATCGGCTCCCACCATCTCTGCTCGAACGCAGCGGGTTTGCGGTAGCTCAACCGCTGGGGCGACTCTTGCCAGAGCCAGCCGTCCGGGTTTGTGTCGACGGAGGCCTTGCCGCCGGCAGCCGGGGCCTCACGCTGCGACGTGGCGATGCGGGCCCGTTGGGCCGCACGCTGTGCGGTGCGGCGCTGTTTGGAACTTGAGGTCATGCGGCCCGGATCTTACCCAGAGCCGCCCCGGGAAACGTCGCACGAGCGCACCTCCATGCCCCTGGAACGAGGGGGACGGTCAGAGCCTTTCGACCGGCTTCTTATGACGCTCCGGGACCGAACACCGGAAACTATCTTGTTTTATCTTGATTCCGATAATTTATCCAAACCGAGATAATTGCGGATAAAGCCATGATCGCCCTCCCACGCGCAGCACTCGCACAGGAGATGGCGGCAGCCTTCAGCATGCAAAGCCTCCGCATGCAGCGCCGAGCGAAGCGATTCGGAGTAAGCGTCAGAGGCCTGCAGCGTGCCATCGGAGCGGCAGCAACCCCCACGGTCGGCGGCACGACTCGGTTGACGCAGCTTTGACCCAGATGGTTTGACCAGGATGGTGTTCCTCTATGGTGCTGACGGCT
>NZ_JAPFBW010000049.1 GCF_026153205.1 Aquabacterium sp. A7-Y
CGCGATGGTCCCCGGGGCCACACAAGCGCTGTCGCCGGGTTCCGCGTCAGCAGCGGCCGACCTGTCGGCCCCTCCTCCTGCGTCGCCGCCCACCGTGCTGGTCGTCGACGACACGCGCATGAACCTGGAGCTCAAACGCGACCTGCTGGAACCACACGGCTACCACGTGCTCACTGCCGACGACATGCAGCGCGGGCTTGAACTGGCCGCTCTGCACCGTCCGGCGCTCATCATCTCCGACGTAGGGATGAGCAACGGCAACGGCTTCGACTTCATCCGGCGAGTCAAAGCCGATCCCGCGTTGTGTGGCATCCCTTTCATGTTCCTGTCGGCTACGCATTGGGATCCGGCATCGCAGAAGCTGGGACTGGCACTCGGCGCCGCCCGCTACCTGCTGCGCCCGATCGAACCGCAGGTGCTGTTGGATGAGGTGCGGGCCTGCCTCCGGCCTTGATGGGCGTGCTGGCGTCCCGTCCTGGGGGCAGGAAGGCAAGACCGGAGGCCGCGTCAGGGTCCGTCGCTCACGCTCGGCGCCCAAAAGTTGGCGGCGTACCCGACGCCCGCCGTCAGATCACGCGCAAGCGAAGTGAGGCTGGTGCGACAAGCTGCCGGAGTTCCAGCCGCTCGTCGTCGACCCACTCCACCGGACTGAGAATCGCAGCCGCGGAGCTTTTCGAGCCGGTCGTTGCGCCCCTTGCCATGACGGGCAATGCGGTCCTTGGCATTTTCCGCGGCTGGCCGTCTGCGCTGTTCCATGGGCGAGCGCATCACCGACGCAAAGCTCACGGAAAGCGCCGGACCTTCTGGCCCGCACCTGCTGCCGCAGCTCGCCCGTGCCGTCGCCTCCGTGATGCGTCGTAAACAGATCGAGTTGCCCGGGGTGTTGTGGAGGCTGGACGGATGGCTCAGAACTCAGAAATATAGGAGACAGAGGGATGGCGAAAGAATGACTTGATCAGGTGGGTGTCATCGGCGATGCGCAGAAGCGGCGCCGATGCTTTGACGCTGGCCGGAACGCTCGACGACGGGTGTCTGCCCTCTGGGTTGAAGCGCTGGACGCGGCCCTTGGCGTGCCGGAGGGCGTCGACTGCACGGTGCTGGCCGCGTACATCTGTACCGTTGGGCCAAAGCCGGCGCCGGGCGCGCCCTGCTGAAAGCGGTCGCCGAGCTGGCCCTCGGCACGTGGCCCGCACGTCCCACTCGGCGTGCGAGAAAGTCGTCCTGCTGTTCAGGGTGTGTTTGACAAGACCAATCCGCAGCGACACCAGCGCCTGAGCGCGAGGACGGAGTCTCGCCAGGCGCAGCCGGCACTCGCCCCCGCTACTTCTGCACCGAACCCGAGTTCAACCCAGATTGAATTGCCGAACATGTTTTCCAGAAAGACGACGATCCCACTCCACGTCTCGCTGTTCGTATCGCTCGTCACGGTCGGGCTGATCGTCGTGTATCCCTACAGCTTGCACGGCGTGTTCGAGGAGGAGCGCTATGCCGACGGGCTGGTGACTGCGCTGCTCTACCTCGGCGCCCTGCCGATCGCCGCCGGCATGGCGTGGTTGACGAACATCGCGGTTGTCTTTCGCAGCGACTCCAAAGGACCCTGGACGGCACTGCTGGTCCTGCAGACGGTCTTCTACGGGTTCCTTGCATGGTCGATGTTCGGCAGCACCCTGGTGCGCAAGTACGACGAGGGGGCGGCGTCGCGGATGCAGAGCAAGCTGGTCCATGCCATCCAAGCCGCCGACACGGATCGCCTGCCACCTTTGCTCAAGGACATCTCGCAAGGTGGCCACCAGGCCGTCCTGCACCGTGCCCCTTGTCTAGCGATGGAATATGGATCGGTCGAGGTGGCTCAGTCCGTCTATCGAACGGTCGCCCGGATCAAGGCGGCGTCGAAGGCCAACGACGAGGGCTACGGCTGCGACCCGGTCACCGCCGCCGTGAATGCGGCCCGAGCCGACATGCTGCAGATGCTGGTAAACGAGCGGGCCCCGCTGTCGGACGGCGATATGGCGAATGTGTTTCCTGGCGGGCAGCGCTTGTCCTCCGAGCAGCGGGTCGCGCTTTTCACCGTGCTTGCCCGCGCACCTCATGCGCCGGCGTACGACTGGGACAACCGCTTGCTCTGGGCGTACGAGGACGAAGCGTTGGCGGGGGCCTTGCTACAGCACACTGGCGGCATCCAGGGCATCCCGAACCGCGGCGGACAGGCCGTGTGGAAGGCGGTCACGGTGACGCAGGGCGCGGAGCCGGGGAAGCGGGCGTTCCAGCTGTCCCGGCTGCAGTGGCTGATCGACCGCGGCGCGGATGTCAATCGAGGTGACGGTCATGGAGCAAGGCCGCTGCTGGCCGCGGATTGCGACGCGGAGCTCATCGAGGTCCTGCTGCGGGCCGGGGCCGACCCGAATGCACTGAGCGGGTCGGGCGCGTCGACGGCCTTGCACCAGGTTATCAATGCCTGCCCGACGGAGGACACCAAGGTGGCCATGGCCGCGAGGCTGATCGAGGCCGGTGCCGATGTCAATCTTCCACGAGCCGGCCGCCCGCGGGCCGCGGCGCCGGTGCTCGCCCTCGTCTGCGAGGCCACCGGTCTACCCGCATTGAAGCAACTGCTGCAGCGCTCCGGCGCATCGGTGGATGTACCTGATGCTCAGGGCCGGACTTCGCTGATGACCTTGGCGTTCAAGACGCCAGAGTCGGTGGAGGCACTCGTGTCCTGCGGCGCCAAGGTCAACGCGCGCGACAACGACCGGAAGACGCCGCTGCAGCACCTCCTGCGCTACGAGGCCTATGAAGCAGCGCGCGCCTTGTGTTCCCACCGGGCCGAACCGCGGGAACTGTGTGCGGCCCTGGCGAAGGCCAAGGATGGTCGGGTGCCAACGGAAGTGGCAGCGGTCAGTGGCCACTGCATCCGAAAGAAGTACGCATTCGACCCCTATCGGATCGTTCTCAGCGACGGACGCATCTTCGAAGGAACGACCGATGGAGACGCAATGACCGACGCTTGCGACCTCGGCAGTGCAAAAGTTGTGGAGGAATGAAGCGCGATCATCTAGGACCAACAGTCTCGACCAAATGGAGCAGATCACTTGCGCTGGAACTCCTCCAAATTGCCTCACTGAACAAGATGAGGAAACGGGCCCTCAGTGCGAGGAGACGAACGCCTCGCCGTCTGTCGAGGGCGTCAATGCGAGGCTCTGCCGCATGCGGGCCAACTCGTCGGTCGGGGAGCGACCGAACAGGCGCTTGAACTCGCGGCTGAACTGGGACGGGCTCTCATAGCCCACCTGGTGCGCCGCGGCCGCCGCCGTCGAGCCCTGGCGGAACATCAGCAGCCGCGCGCGATGCAGCCGGATGGACTTCAGGTACTGCATGGGTGAGGTCTGCGTCACTGTCTTGAAATGCAGATGGAACGCCGCGAGCCCGAGGCCCGCCTCGCGCGCCAGCGCCGGCACGTCGAGCGGCTGGGCATACGCGGAGTGGATGCGACGCGGCGCGAGCGCTATGCGGCCCAGATGCCCGTGCGCGGTGAGCGCCGCGCGCATTGATGCGCCCTGCTCGCCGCTCAAGACGTGGAAGTAGATCTCGCGCAGCAGCCCGGGAACGAGCACCTCGGCCTCGAGCGGATCGCTCATCGCTTCCAGAAAGCGCAGCAGGGCGGCCTCGATGCGGTCGTCCATGCGGGTGGCTGCCAGGCCCTTGGGCTGACAAGTGGTGGACGTCGCCCTGTGGCGCTCCATCGCCAGCAGGAGCTCTGCCGCCAACGCAGGGTCGAGCCGCATGTAAATCGCGAGCAGCGGCTCGGCGCTCGACGCGTCCGTCTCCATCGTGAACGGCACCGGCACGGCGACGGCGAGGTAATGCCGGGCGTCGTAGACGATCCATTCATCGCCGAAGAGGCCACGCTTGCGCCCCTGGCAGACGAAAACGATGCCGGGCTCGTAGAGGACCGGCGTGCGCTCCAAGGGACGATCGCTGCGTAGCCAGCGCACGCCGGGCAACGCGCTCTGCGTGTAGCCCTCCGCCGCGGCCAACGCCCGCAGCAGGGTACACATGCGGCGTTGTCGATCGGAGACTGTCGTCATGGAGAAATAGGCAAGCTTGATGGGGACGGCGATCTTCGCATGGCAGATCGAGCTTCCTAGCATTCGTTCCATGAATACATCCACTCCCTCTCCCAAAACCTTTTTCATTACCGGCGTCAGCCGCGGCTTCGGCCGCGCCTTGGCCGAGGCGGCACTGCAGGCGGGGCACCGCGTCGTCGGCACGGTGCGCAATGCCGCGGCGCAGGCTGAATTCGAGCGCTCGATGCAGGGCAGCGCCCATGCGTGCCTGCTCGACGTCACCGACTTCGAGGCGGCCGCGCCGCTGGTCGACATGGTCGAGGCCGAGATCGGTGCCATCGACGTGCTCGTCAACAACGCGGGCTACGGACACGAGGGCTGCCTGGAGGAAAGCCCACTGAGCGAACTGCAGCGCCAGTTCGACGTGAACGTCTTCGGTGCGGTCGCCGTCATCAAGGCCGTGCTGCCGCACATGCGCCGGCGCCGAAGCGGCCGCATCATCAACATCACGTCGATGGGCGGCTTCATCACGATGCCCGGCATCTCGTATTACTGTGGCAGCAAGTTCGCGCTGGAAGGTATCTCGGAGTCGCTCGGCAAGGAGGTGGCGTCGTTCGGCATCTCGGTAACGGCCGTGGCACCCGGCTCGTTCCGGACCGATTGGGCGGGCCAGTCGATGGTGCGCACCGAGCGCAGCATCGCGGACTACGACGCCGTGTTCGATCCCGTGCGCGCGCGCCGGCAGGCGGTCAGCGGCAAGCAGCTGGGCGATCCCGCGCTGGCGGCGCAGGTGATGCTGGCGCTGGCGACCGGCACGGCCGCTCCGCCGGCGCACCTGCTGCTCGGCAGCGACGCGCTCGGCCTGGTGCGCCAGAAGTTGTCGGAGCTGCGCGCACAGATCGATGAATGGGAGCCGGTGACCCGGAGCACGGATCATCCGGTCGCATGACGCGAGATGACCGGACGACCCTGCTTGCCGCGACCGGGGCGCGCATGCTCTCCGCCTCTGGTGCCTATGCCGCTGCCTTCTGCTCGACGCGCTGCGAGATGCGCACCTCCTTGGCCGTCGGGTCGTACGACAGCGTGACCTCCCCGCCCGGGCGCACGTCGCCCTTCAGCAACGCGGTCGCGAGCTTGGACTCGACCTCGCTGCGGATCCTGCGCTTCAGCATGCGGGCGCCGAACTCGGGGTCGTAGCCGATCTCAGCCAGGTGGTCGACGAGCGACTTGTCGAACGTCAGGCGCAGGTCCTGCAGCTCGGCGGTGCGGGCCACGCGCTGCAGTTGCAGCTCGACGATCTCACGGATCTGCTCGCGACCGAGCGCGTGGAACACCACCACCTCGTCGACCCGGTTCAGGAACTCGGGCCGGAAGTGGTGGCGCAGCACCTCCAGCAGGCGGTCGCGCAACTCGGGATAGGCGAGCACGTCGCGGTCGGCCGCCGACAGGTTGCGCTGGATCACGTCAGAGCCGAGGTTGCTGGTCGCGATGATGATCGTGTTCGTGAAGTCGACCACCCGGCCCTTGCCGTCGGTCAGCCGCCCTTCGTCGAACAGCTGGAGCAGGACGTTGTGCACCTCGCTGTGCGCCTTCTCGATTTCGTCCAACAGCACCACACTGTACGGGCGACGGCGCACGCGCTCGGTGAGCTGGCCGCCTTCCTCGTAGCCGACATAGCCTGGGGGCGCACCGACCAGCCGCGCGACGGTGTGGCGCTCGGCGTACTCGCTCATGTCGATACGCACCAGCGCCTCCTCGCTGCCGTACACCGTGGCGGCGAGCGCCTTCGCGAGCTCCGTCTTGCCGACGCCGGTGGGGCCCAGGAAGAGGAAGGTGGCGGTCGGCTTGCCCGCTTCCTTCAAGCCGGCGCGGGCCAGGCGCACGGCCTCGGCGACTGCGTGCACCGCCTCTTCCTGGCCGACCACCCGCTCGCGCAGCCGGTCTTCCAGGTGCAACAGCTTCTCTCGATCCTCGGTCGTCAGCTCGGCCACAGGGATCCCGGTCAGCGAGCCGACGATCTCCGCGACATCCTCCTCGGTCACGACTTCCGAGCTCGTGCCGCGCTGCTTCTTCCACTTCGCCGTCTCTTCGTCGAGCTTCTTCTGCTCGGCATGGATGCGTTCCTCGATCGCCTTGGCCTTGTCGTACTGGCGCGCCGCGCCTGCAGTGTCCTGCTCCTGGCGCAGGCGGCGGATCGTCTCCTCGATGTCATGCAGCGCCTTGGGTCGCGAGCTGGCCCGGATGCGCACGCGCGCCGCGGCCTGGTCGATCAAGTCGATCGCCTTGTCGGGCATAAAGCGCTGCGTGATGTAGCGGTCGGCCAGCCGCGCCGCCGCCGCAATCGCCTCTTCAGTGATGCGCACCTTGTGGTGGGCTTCGAAGCGGTCGCGCAGGCCGCGCAGGATCTCGGTCGTCTCTTCGACGCTCGGTTCGGGCACGTTGACCGGCTGGAAGCGGCGCTCCAGCGCGGCGTCCTTTTCGATGTACTTTTGATACTCGTTGAGTGTGGTCGCGCCGATCAGGTGCAGCTCGCCGCGTGCGAGCGCCGGCTTGAAGGTGTTGGCGATGTCCAGCCCGCCTTCACCGCCGCCCTGGCCGGCGCCGACGATGGTGTGCAGCTCGTCGATGAAGAGGATGATCTCGTGCTGGTTCGCGATGACCTCGTCGAGCATCTGCTTCACCCGTTCCTCGAACTCGCCGCGGTACTTGGAGCCGGCGACCATGCTGTTGATGTTCAGCTCCACCAGCCGCTTGCCGCGTAGCACCTCGGGCACCTGCTCGTTGACGATACGCTGCGCCAGGCCTTCGACGATGGCCGTCTTGCCGACGCCGGGTTCGCCGATCAGCACCGGGTTGTTCTTCTTGCGCCTCGCCAGCACCTCGATGGTGGTCTCGATTTCCTTCGCGCGCCCGATCACCGGGTCGAGCTTGCCCTGGCGCGCCAGCTCAGTGAGGTCGCGCGCATGCTTGTCCAGGTTCGGCGTGCCGCTGCGCTTTTGCACTTTTCCTTCCTCGGCGCCCTTACCGACGACCTTCACCGTCTTCTGGCGCAGCGCCTCTCGCGTGAGGCCGAGCTTGCGCAAGGCCTCGCCAGCGAAACCGTCCTCCTCCTCGACCAGGCCGATCAGCAGGTGCTCGGGGCCGACGTAGCTGTGACCGAGCTCGCGAGACGCGATCAGCGCCCGATCGAGCGCGCTCTTGGTGCGCGGCGAGACCCCAATGCGCGGCGTCTCCCCCTCGGCGGGCCGGTGCTCACCGCGCGGCGCGCTTTCCTCAATCTGCTGCTTGATGTCGGCTGCCGACAGCTTGAAGCTGCGCAGGATCTCCTGCACCACCTCGTGGTCGACCAGCGCATACAGCAGGTGTTCGGTGTCCACCTCGTCCTTGCCGAACTCGACCGCCTTCTCGGCCGCCGCTTGCAGGCGGTCCATCGCCGCCTGGTTCAGGAACGATTGCAGATCGACCGCCTCGCGTGAGCGCTGGCGGCGCTGCGGCAGACGGCGCACGGTGCTGCCCGGCTGGTCGAACATGCTCGGCCAGCTGTCGCCGAAGAACTGGTCGAACAGGCTGCCGCCGAACAGCGACTCGAGCGGCGAGGCGGAAAGGCCGCGCTGCCCCACCGCCTCCGCGTAGTGCTCGTCGCACAGCGTGATCTCTTCGCTGCGACCGTTTTGTCGCATCGTCACGTGGGCGGTCGCCGGGCGTCCGCAAATCTTGCACTGAGCCATGATGTACTCCTGGTCTGGAAATCCCTACGCGGCCACCGGCGCCGCGTGGCGCTGGGCCCAGCGGCGTGTGCGCATCGCCAGCGCGAGCAACAACACGCCGGTGAGCATCGCGTAGAACGACACGATCCAGACGAGCGCGACCGCACCTGCCACTGGTACCGCAATGACGATCGCGCCGAACACGATCGACAGCACGCCCGACAGCGCCATCAGCCACTCGCCCTGGATCACCTTGCGCAGGCGGATCGCTAGCGCGATGTCAAGCGCGCCGGTGATCAACGCGTTGACGCCCATCAGCAGCACAAGCGCGAGCGTCGTCGATCCCGGAAAGACGATCGCCACCACGCCCGCCGTGAGGCTGACGATGCCCAACAACAGCGTCAGGCCCCAGCCTTTCGAACCGCGGCGCTTGATCGCGCCGACCGTTGCAGCCGCGCCAGCCAGCAGCGCGTAGGCTGCGAACAGCGACACCAGCACGAGCAGCGTGATGCCGGGCCACACGAGCGCGAGCACGCCGAATGACAGCGCCGCCACGCCACGTAATGCAATCACCCACCACGAAGGGTTAGGCAACAGGTCATCTGGTTTCATGTTTCACCTCGCTGAACTTTTGGGTCACGGCCGCGTCAGTCTTACCACCTCGGCTCAACTGTCGGCCACCGTGACCGGCACGTAGAGGCTCGCATCGCCACGCCGCACGAGCAGCGCGACGGTGTCTCCCGGCGCTGCCTGCGCGAGGTGGCGGTTGAACTCTTCCAGGCTTTTGAAGCGCTGACTGTTGACCGCCACGATCACGTCGCCCTGCTGCAACGGCGCGTCGGCATTGGGGCCCCGCACGCCATCTACGACCAGCCCGTAGTCGACACCGAGCGCGCGCCGACCGGCCGGCGGCAGCTCACTCACCATCAGGCCCAGCCGGCCGCTGCTTTGCTGGCCCGGCTGGCTCGACGGCAACGTGCGCTTCGCTTCCTGTGGCACCGGCGCGGCGCCGACCGTCGCCTTCAGCGTCCGGCTCGCGCCGCCGCGCCAGACCTCGACGTCGACGGTGGTGCCAGGCTTAGTCTGCGCCACCAGGCGCGGCAGCGCGGTCGCGTCGGCCACCTCCTGGCCGGCAAAGCGCAGGATCACGTCACCGGCAGCAATGCCCGCCTTGTCGGCCGGGCCGTCAGGCTCCACCGTGGTGACGAGTGCGCCGCGCGCGTCCTTCAGCTTGAACGACTGCGCCAGCTGGCTGGTCACTTCCTGGATGCCGACGCCGAGTCGGCCGCGCGTGACATGGCCGTCGGTGCGCAACTGCTGTGCGATGTCCATCGCCACCGCAATGGGGATCGCAAACGACACGCCCATGTAGCCACCGGTGCGGCTGTAGATCTGCGAGTTGATGCCGACCACCTCGCCACGTGTGTTGAGCAGGGGGCCACCCGAGTTGCCCGGGTTCACCGCGACGTCGGTCTGGATGAACGGTACATAGGTCTCGTCGGGCAGTGTGCGCTCGGTGGCACTGACGATGCCGGCGGTGATGGTGTTGGCGAAGCCGAAGGGCGAGCCGATGGCGGCCACCCATTCTCCGGCTTTCAGCCGGGTGGAATCGCCCAACGGAGCGGCCGGCAACTGAGGTGCATCGACCTTGAGTAGCGCAACGTCGGTCTGCGGGTCGTTGCCGACCACCTTGGCCCTGTACTCGCGCTTGTTGTCGGCCAGGCGCACCGTGACCTCGTCGGCACCCGCGACAACGTGCGCGTTGGTCAACACCAGGCCCTGCGCGTCGATGATGAAGCCCGAGCCGACGCCGCGGCTGCGGAACTCCTGCGGCTCGGCGCCGCCCGGGTCCGGGGGCATGAAGCGGCGGAAGAAGTCGAACAGCGGGTCGTCGGGCGGGACCGGCGGCGCCGCGCCGGCGGGGGCACCGCCCGTGCCGCTGGTCGTCACGTTCACCACCGCAGGGCCGACGCGCTCGACCAGTGCGGTGAAGTCGGGGGGCGGGACCGCCGCAGTAACGGGCACTTGCGGTGACGTGGCCCTGGTCGGTGCGTTGGCGGGCGTGGTGGTCGCGGCTGGTGCGTCCGGCGAGCGCGGGGAGCAGGCGACGAGCACGGCCCCGAGCGATAGGACGATGAAATGTGGAAGCAGACACGCCATGGTTGATCTCCTTTACACGCCTACGTCGGGCAACCCTCGGGCAACCCGTGTACCCGTCAGCGATCTGCGCCGCGATCTCCGCACTCGTGCAGCAGCCGGCACACGATGCCGAGCACGATTGACTCCCACACGCGAAACCCGCCCTGGCGACACCGGTTGCGCCAGGGTCGAGCACGACCAGCTTGCCGGTAAGCGCAAGGCGGCGACACGCTCAAAGGCGACAGCAACGGCTAGCGCTCGCGTGTCCGGTGCAAAAAGCGCTGCCAAGGCCACTTCCCTTGTCCCGCCGCCTCGAGGAACTCGATGGTCCGAGCCCTTGTCACAACGCTGCCGATTTCCCCAGACATCGAGGGTCTTGAGGGCAGGCGCCGGTTGCGGAGGCTGCACATGCGCCCTGGCGCGTTCACTGCATACTGAGGGGTGGCGCTGTTGCGCTTGATGGGGAGATCTCTGGCGGTAGACCTTCAATCTGTGCGCGCAAGCGAGGAAGCGAGTGCGGCTGTGTACGCCGCAGAAACGCGATCAATCCTTCCCGCAGCGTGCAGCGCAGATCCCGTTTGCACCCGCAGAAGCGGAGGTGGCGGTCAGCCGCAATTGCATTGCACGCTCATTCGCGTCGTTGACCGGTGGTTTATGAACCACTGCTGAGGTCACATTCTCCTGATTCAGGTGTCTACGTCGAGGGGAAGCTTACGCCGGGGCGCGGCTCTGCGACGGCGGGCAAGCCTGCATGGCCTTACGCACCTGCTCAGGTTGAACATCCTCTGGAGCGAGGATGGCGCTGTCTTTGAGACCTTGCAAGATGCTGAGCGCTTGACGGTAGCTCAGGCAGGCCCCCTGACGATCGCTATGGAATGCGTCGGCACTGTAGCTTCGTCCCCCTGCGCGTGCTACCAAGGCTTTACCGAGGTGGTAGTGAGTCTCGCCTTGGATCTTGCGCACGTCGAAACGCATGGAAGCACCCTTGGGCAAATTCGCAAGCAAGGTAAGCGCGGCTTTTCCAGCATGGATGCTACCCGTTACATCACCTTGACTGAGCAGCGATTCACTCATCGATAAATTGACTGCCGCGAGCGTCACTCTGTTCACTATTTCACGTGGATCTTTTGCGAGCAATGAAGAAGACAGCTCGATCGCCTGGCGATACTCCTGCACCGCTTGTTTCGAGTCACCAGCACGCTGAAATGCAGCACCTAGGCCAGCATGACAAATTGCAATGCCGTGAATAAGAGTAGTGTTATCTGCGTCTCTCACACGCAGGCGCATGAGTATGGATAGGCTCTTGCGATAGTATGGGATGGCTTGGTGGAAGGATTGGATGGCGCTCAAATACTCGCCGCGTACGCGGTATACATTCGATAAATATATCTCAGCGACGTCATTCCCAGGGCGCTGTGCGACGAGGGCCTCGAGGAGACGGATGGACGTATCGGACGTCTTGACGTAGGCGTCCTGGTCATTTGCATATAGCTGCATGGTGCTTTGCTGCCCATATAACCCGGCCAACCGCCGCCGGTTCTCGAAAGTAGGGGCGGCGGTTGCCAGATCACCCGCCACAGACAAACCGCTGCGAAAAACTGCATCTGCTTCCTTGAACTTGCCCAGCCTCACCAACAGGCTTGCCTGATGCCGATACACATTGACCAGTTCCTGCTGTGCTGCGCGGAAGGCAGCGTTGCGGCGACTGGGAGATGCCGTCAGGGGTTCGAGCAGCTCTCTGGCTTTCTCGAAGTTTGACATTGCTTCCTTCGCATCGCCGAGATTGGGACCATTACCTCCACCTATAGCCTCAGCTACCCTGCGGTAGCCGGCGGCGATTTCCACCAGAAGTCCCGCATCGCCGCCTGCCTCGCTACTCAATTTCTGCAGGTAGGCCAATGCCTTCTCAACCACCAGTCGGCGCACGGGCGTCGAGCCGGGCAAAGTGAGGATAGCGTCGTGGATGTCGAAGATGAACACGTTGGCCAGTTGACGCACGTCGGCGAAGTGCCGCTCGGCACGCTCTCGTTCGCGGTTGGCCTCGTAGGCTTGATATACAGCGACGGTGAGGCCGCCAATCATCGCCAGATTGGCGACCAGTGCGACGCCCACTGCCACCCGATGGTGCTGCACAAAACGACCAGCCCGGTAGCTCCACGCACCCCGGCGTGCGTGCACGGGCAGCCGCTCCAAGTGCCGGAACACATCGTCGGCCAGATGCTCGGCTGAGGCATACCGCGCCGCCGGGTCCTTGCGCAGCGCCTTCAATACCACCGCGTCGAGGTCACCCCGCAACTGCGCCCGCAGGCGCCGCTCGGTGACCGCCTTGCTCGGCGGTGTCGGTTCCCCGTCGCAGATCGCCTTTGCCAGTTCGTAGTCGCTGCTGGTTGGCAGGTCCAGGTAGGGTGACGTGCCGGTCAGCAGGCGGTGCAGCACCACCCCGAGCGAATAGATGTCGCTGGTGGGACTGATCTCGTCGCCTTGCACCTGCTCGGGGCTGGAGTAGGCCAGCGTCAGTACCCGCTGTGCGGTGCGCGTGTTCGTGGGCGGTGCGCCGTCGGCTGACCCCAGGCGTTTCGCGATGCCGAAATCCAGCAGCTTGACGGCGCCGCTGCCGCTCACCAGGATGTTGCTCGGCTTGAGGTCGCGGTGCACCACCCCTTTGCTGTGAGCGTAGTGAGCCACCTGGCAGACGGTGCGGAACAGTTGCAGGCGCTGCTGGACCGGCAGCTTGCGGCGCTCGGCGTAGAGGTCGATCGGCTCGCCGTCGACCAGCTCCATCACGAAGTACGGCCGGCCGTCCTCGGTCACGCCGCCATCGAAGACCTTGGCGAGGTTGGGATGGTCGAGGCTGGCCAGGATCTGGCGCTCCGCGTGGAAGCGGGAGATCGCGTGTTCGCGGTCGAAGCTGTGGCCCATCAGTTTGATGGCCACCTGCTGCTCGTACTGGCCGTCGGCGCGCTCGGCTCGGTAGACCTCGCCCATGCCACCGCGACCGATCAGCTCGACGACCCGGTAGGACCCGAGCTGCTGCCCGATGCAAGAGGCTCCCCTCAGTTCGTCCACCTCGGCTGCCAGCACGGTGGGCAGTCGGTCAAGCAAGGTCTCGCTGGCTTCTGCAGCGTCAAGCAGCGAGCCCAGCTCCTCGGCCAGCGCAGCATCATCGGCCGCCAGCCGGTTGACGAACACGCGGCGTTGCGAGGGTGGCAGTGTCAGGGCCTCGGCCAACAGTCCCTTCATGCGCTGCCACCCGGCTGGGTCGAGACCGCTGCCAGGAAGCACCTTTGAGTTCGAACTGGAGTGCATGGGATCCGCCTCCGGGGGGCGGTCCGAGTTCTCCGGAATAAGCGTCATGGGGACCTCCGATACCCGCTGAAGCTGCACCAATTGAAGTGCAGCTTCAGATTAGGCGGTGCTGGCCCGCTGTCAATCACCCTGTCCAGCGGCACGTCGTCGTGCCCTATGTGTTCTCGTAGTGGAGGTCGTGAGGCCGCGCACTATCTTCATCTATTCGAAAACGGGCAAGCAGTCTCCAACGCACGCACACGGGGGCGACGTAGCGACCAGCGCCCGCCGCGAATTGCTGTCCAAAGGGAGCGGGTCTGCCCAGACGCACAGCCATCCCCCGTACGAGCAGGCCCTAGGGTGTGTTTGACATGGGCCGGGGAGCGCCTCGAATCAGATTGCGTCCCCGGCAGACATGGCGCAGTTGAACGGATTGTCAATCTGGTCAAACACGCCCAGGCCCAACAGTCGCAGTGGCGGCTCTTGACGTCGAGTGAGGAGAGCGTATGTTCAACCGCAATGCGATCAGCGCAGCGTGGCGCACGATCACCCTGGGCGCTATCGGTCTCGTGCCCCCCACCTCTGCCCCCTGCCAGGAGGCTCAGCGATTTGAACGGGTCGAGATCACCGGCTCGGCAGTTCGGCGTATCCAGGGGGAAACCGCTCTGCCGGTGCAAGTCATCACACGACAGGACATCGAGAGAACAGGCGCGAGCTCGGTTGGCGAGTTGGTACAGGCGCTGCCTTCGATGCAGGCCTTTACAAACGACGCCACTGCGGTGGGCGGCACCACGAGCGGAGGTGGCTTCAACGGTGCGTCGATCCACGGGCTCGGCGAAGACAAGACACTGGTGCTGTTGAACGGCAGGCGCCTGGCCACCTTCGCAGGACAAACGCTCTCGGGCGCCTTTGCGAGTGTCGATCTGAACGTGATCCCGCTGGCCGCTATCGAACGGGTCGAAGTGTTGACCGATGGTGCGTCGGCGCTCTATGGCGCGGACGCCGTGGCTGGAGTGGTCAACTTCATTACCAAGAATGACAGCAGCGAAGGAGCTGTCGCCTTGGGCGGCTCAATGCCCGGGCAAGGGGCCCGAGAAGGCCGCTTCAGTCTCTCCAAGGGCTTCGGCGACTACGACATGGACGGCTACAACGTCCTGGTGTCCGGCAGCTATGAGAAGCGCGACGCGTTGCGGTCGGTCGATCGCAGCTTCGCGCGAACAGGGGTGCTGCGCTTTTCTCGCGACGGCAAGCGCTATCGCCTGTCACATGGCTCGATCAACAGCATTCCGGCCAACCTGCAGGATCCCAACGGAGATTTCTACAATCCCTATTTGCAAAGCGCCGGAACGTGCGCAGCCAAGTCGTTTCAGGTTGGCAGCGCCTGCAACTACGATTTCATGCAGGATCTTGAGATCGTGCCTGAGCGTGAGCGGGGCGCGTTCTACGCGTCGGCTTCCAAAGCGCTCGACGACCACAGACGGCTTTACGCTGAGGCGCTGCTTTCCAATACCACCACCACCGCGCGCATTGCACCTCCTCCGGGCGGTATCAGCGTCTTGCCGGGCGCGTTTCCGCAGGCCCCGTCGGGCGGCCTGGCCTTCTATAGAATCGCTGCCGTCGGCCCGCGCACCGATGAGAACGTCAGCACAGCCAGGCACTTCGTGATCGGTTCCGATGGCAGGGCCGGCCGCTTCGACTACGACCTCTCCTACACTCGCTCGAAGAGCACCTACCGAAACAACGCCAAGGGCGGCTGGCTGTCCCAGAGTGCCGCAGACGACGCGCTCCTGCAGGTGAATCCCTTCCTGCCCCTAGAGCAGTTATCGCCACAGGACGTGGCAACGCTGCGGGATGCACAACGGATGGGCTTCTTTCAGGGCGGCGAAGGCACTTTGGACCATCTACTGGCACGTGCTTCGACGGAGATCGCGCAGCTGCCCGGCGGGGCGATGTCGGTCGCCGGAGGCGTCAGTTATCTGCGCGACCGATTTGACCGCATCGCCAGCGACCTCGCACAAGGCATCGGCGACACCCGTTTCGGCGATCCGTCGCAGCTGGTGCCGTACCAGGCGTCGCGCCATGCCTGGGGCGCCTTTGCGGAAGTGCTGGCACCGGTGGTCCAGCAGGTCGAACTCGGCGCTGCCACGCGCCATGACCGGTACTCCGACATCGGCGGGTCCACCACAGCCAAGGGCATGTTGCGCTGGCAACCCACCAGCGGTGTGTTGTTGCGTGCATCACTGGGCACCGGCTTCAAGGCTCCTACGCCGGCGCAAATCAACGCGACCCAGCAGGTGGTTGGCGTGACGGGGGGCGCTTACCCTTGCGAGCCGGGATCAGCCCTCGCCCATGTCGCTGCATCGCTGGGCGCTTCCTGCCGGCCGGACGTGTCGCAGTACGAAACGCTCGCCGCGGGGAACAAGAACCTCGAGCCGGAAAAGTCCACGCAATGGAGTTTGGGCGTGCGCCTGGAGCCGCAGCCTTCGTTCAGCTTCGGTGCCGACATCTGGAACGTGAAGGTCAGGAACTGGATCGGCCAAGTGGACGACAGCACGGTCTTCTCGAATCCCGAGGCATGGCGGCAGAAGTTCACGACCTTCTTCGACCCGGGAACGCGCCAGACCTACCTGGCTTTCCTGGCGAACAACGACAATTTGGGCGAGGGCCGGGAGCGGGGCATCGACTTCGACGTGCAGGGCCGGCTGAGCACGCCCGCGGGTCGCCTGAACTCCAAGTTCATCGCCACCTATATGCTGCAGGACAAGTACCAGTTGTTGAAAGACGGTCCGTACTACAGCAACCTCGGTCGCTATGGCGAGAGCGGCGGCGTCGTCTTTCGCTGGATAGGCCGCTGGATCAACACCTTGCAAGCCGGGGACTTCGCCCATACCCTGACCCTGCACTTCAGGTCCGGTTTCACCGACCAGCCGTATAGAGCCGAGGACCGCAGGATCGAGCAGCTCGACGAGAACGGCAGGAGCCTGGGTTTCGTCGACATGCAGCGCAGGGTGAAGCGTCACATCACTTTCGACTGGCAAACCGCCTGGACCGTCAACAAGCAGTTCCACCTGGTCGGCGGCATTCTGAACGTCGCGGACACAGACCCGCCGCTGTCGATCAACACCTCCGACGGAGGCCACATGATCGGGTATGACGACCGCTACTACGACGCGCGCGGCCGCACGTTCTATCTGAATGCGGCCTACTCCTTCTGACTCCACTCGAGACCGCGGACGTCCTGACCCGTGACCTGATGGACTCCAGCTTGAACTCCAAGGAGCTTCCTACCGGCGGTCTCGAGCCAGCCCGGACGGCCGGCCGGCCGTACTTCATGATGGAGCTGATCGACGGAGAGCCGATCGACCTCTACGATGAGCGCCGCAAGCTGCCGGTCCAGGCAGCGCCTGCAACTGTTTCACACTGTCTGCCAGGTGGCTCGCTACGCTGACAGCAAAGGGGTGGTGCACCGCGACCTCAAGCCGAGCAACATCCTGGTGAGCAGCAGCGGCGCCGTCAAGCTGCTGGACTACGAACTGGCGAAGGCCATCTGTGACGGGGAACCGACACGCCGAGCAAGGCGGTCACCGAGCGGCGCCTGCGGGCGCAGTTGCGGGGTGACCTCGACGCGGTGGTGTTGAAGGCGCTGCGCTAGGACCGTATGCGTCCGGCCTGGGCACATTGATCCAGTCCCGGCCCTTGGCAGGAAGAACTGGTTGTTCGCCGGCTCTGCTGACGAACGGCAGGCGGCCTGATGTCAAGGCGTCGACCAGCGACGCCTACGATGCTGCTGCATCTGCCGCCACACCCTGGCCATCGTCAACAGCCAGGCGACAAGCACGGCCGCGCATTGTCGCGGCCCGGCGGCCAGGACCGCCGCGCGACTGCGTCCAGACCGCGCGGTCCTCGGACGGTCCGCAGGCTCAGTGCGTCCGTTGCCGCCGGCGCGCCAAGGCGCCCACCAGGCCGAGGCCGCCCAGCGTCAGCGCCCAAGTCTCGGGCTCGGGCACCGGGGTCGTGATCGCTTCAACCGTCAAGTACTTCAGCGTGAGAAACGCGCCACGCTGGAACGTCTCGCCTTCCTGGGTGCCAGGGCTGAGCAGCGCGCTCGCGAAGGACCCCGAGAGCGTGCTCAGGTCCACGTCTCCTGACAGCTCCGCCGTCAGCTCTTCGGAGCGCAGGCCGTTGCGGCCCGTGTAGGCGCGATCGAATCCGAGGAACTGGACCGCATCGGTGCCCGTGCCGACCTGGAAGCCACCGTGCAGCTGGATCACCGTGTCGTAGTCCGCGTCGGGATGGGCGCTGTCCCCGGAGTGGGTTTCGAGGCCCAGGGAGAACCGGTAGCCTGTGATCCGGTAGCCGGATTCCGCTTGGAAGTGCAGTGGCGTCCCCACCTTCACGCTCTGCTGATAGTAAAGCCCGTTCGGCTCGGTCGCATACGGGGTAACGCTGCCCGACGCCGTCCACTGCTCGTAGCCCCACATCGGCAGGAACTCGATGCGAAGCTGGTTCGCCTGCTGGTTGGAGATGCCGTAAGCCTCCGGCCCGAAACCGATGCTGCCGTCATCGGAGTGGCCGCCGGGGGATGGCTGCCGGAACTCGATAGATGAATTGAAACCTTTCCCGGAGTAGACACGGTCGAACGAGACCGTTGCCGAGCCAAGGTCGTGTGTCTCGACCGCGGCGTGGGCCGCGGAGAGGCTGCCCGCCAGCGCGAGCGCGGCGGCGATGCAGAAGGCCAACCGCCGGTGGTTCGGATTTTTCGTCATTTGTGCTTCCCTGACTGCTGAAGAATGGGTGTGTGGCTATCGCTCCAAAGGACGGATAAAGCCGCGGCTCACTCTATGCTTGAAGCCGCAGAAACACAGTGAAAAAAGGTGAGACCGGCCTTCGCCATACTCCGGCGCAAAGGCGCAAAGGCGCAAAGGCGGCTGGCGCAACACGCCAGCACGCTGAGGCGAGGGCCAGCCGTCCTACATAGAATCACGACCCTTGCAAGGCCCCTTCCGCCGATAGTGCATTTCTGCAATTTCGCTTCGATGCAGCATCAGTTGCAATGTGAAGGACACGCTTTGCTTCGCCACTCCCACAATGAATTGTCGGTCGAACGGCCAGAATCGCGGTGCGCTGTTTCGGCACCTCAATCCAATCAAGGAGTGGAACACGTTAACCCGTCGTACCGGCACTGCTTCCTGCAGGCCGGTTGCTCATCCCTCGCCCTCTGGCGTGAGCGCCGCTAGGTCGTTGATTTCGGATTGATATCACCGGTTCGACTGGGCTGCGAACCAAGGGGTCGTGGGTTCGAATCCTGCCAGCCGCACCAAATTGCATACGCAAAGTAAACACCTCAGAGGTGACCGCCTCTAAGGCGTTTTTCTTTTGCGCGGCGTTCTGCGTGACTTCGTTCGGTTGCGTCGGCCGTTGCCGGCCGTGGCAGGGTCGGGCCGTCCCGGTTCTGTTGCACCCGGCTCGCCGGCTCCGCAAGTCACCTGAGCTGCGGCCTTGCCGCAATCCGGGCGCTACACCGAGTCCCGGGACGTCAGCATAAAGCGAAGCGAGCCCTCCGACACCGGAGGCTCAGATTCACTGACGGTCGAGACGGTCAGGCGGCGGCAGGGTCCGAGCAAGGAGGCCCTGCGCCTGGCGCTCGTGGCGAAGCGGTACGGTTCGCCGTATGTGGGCGGTCGTCCGATTGGATCAAAGCCGCGCGGCCAGGGGCGATTCCGCCGGAGCGATTTCGGCACATGTCCGCCAGAACCGCGTAGCAAGAACACCGCACGCCGAACGGTGTTGGATCCGACGGTCACCATCACCGGTCTCGGCGCGGGATGGGATCCATGCGGTACTCGAACTGATCGTTCACACCGGGCGGTTTCAGTGCCGGAATGTCACCCGCCGGCGACTCCACTCGAGACCAGCGATTGCCGGCCGCGAGTTGCGGATGCCGCCACACCTCCCGCATTTCCTTGAAACGGGCGTTTGCAATGTGAGCCTGATCGAGCCGGTGCCTCAACTCCTTGCCCGTGAGCCGGGAGAAGCACTCGAGAATCTCGGTCCGAAGCTCGTGCCGGTGCAAACTGCGCATGGCGTTGTTGGCGAAGCGGCCATCACCGGCGAGCTCGGGTTTGCGCAAGACCATGCTCGTTCTGCAGCCCCATCATCACAGTCTCACCATCACCCGCTGCAAACGGGCCATACGGAAAGATCGTTGCGTGTTCAGCCCCCGTGCGCCCCGGCGGATCCGCCCCGTCGAAGGCGTAGTACAAAGGGTGCCCCATCCATTCGCACAGCGCGTCCATCATCGACACGTCGATGCGCGAGCCGCGACCGGTTCGCTCGCGCAGCAGCAGTGCCGACAGGATGTTGCTGTAGGCGTACATCCCGGCTGCGATGTCCGCTACGGCGATGCCCGCTTTGGCGGGCGCTTCGGTCGTGCCGGTCACGTTCAGGAAGCCCGCTTCGCTTTGAATCAGCAGGTCGTATGCTTTTCTGTCGCGATACGGCCCCTCGGATCCATAGTCCGATATATCGCAAACGATCAGACGTGGGTAGCGCTCTCGCAACTGAGCGGACGACAAGCCGAGGCGGGCCGTCGCTCCGGGGGCGAGGTTCTGGACGAACACGTCAGCGCGTGCCAGCAGTCGCTCCATCACTTCGAGAGCAAACGGCGTCTTCAGGTCCAGGGCCAGGCTTTCCTTGGACCGATTGGCCCAAACGAAGTGCGGCGACATGCCGGCAACCCGCTGGTCGTAGTGCCTGGCAAAGTCCCCTTCTTCCGGCCGCTCGATCTTGATCACGCGTGCGCCGAGGTCCGCCAGGTGTCGGGTGCAGAACGGCGCCGCGATCGCCTGTTCGAGGGACACCACGGTGACCCCGTCAAGCGGGCGCTCGCGGTTCAGAGCGGGTGGGTCGGTCGTCATCATGCGGCGCTCAGTCGACCTTTGCGGCGGACGCCTTCCAAGGACCCGGCAGCGCGGTATGCCTCAGCCGAGCATCTGCAAGGGGGTTACGGCGATGGCCGAGCCCGCACGCAGGCGGGTCACGGAGTGGAGGTAAGAACAGCCGGCTGCGCAAGGAACTGCCCGAAGCACGGTTGGACGTAGAGATACCTCGAAAGGCGACGGCGTACTTCGCCGGAGGGTCGCGAGAGCGGCCGGGGCAGCTATGACGGCGACAAGCGGTTCTACCGGCTACCGGTACGACGCTTGAGCACGAGCGAAGCGAAAGCTCAGGCAGTGCCCCCAATCGCGACGGCATCGGCGCCCGCGGGGATGCGCATTGGTGACGCGGAGTCGGTGGCCGCGTGCCAAACCGCTTCGGCGACATCCTTTGGGTGCGTGACCGCGGTCATGGTATCGCCAATCCCCGCAAAGATGCCCCGTGCGAAGTCCGCGTAAGCGTCCGGGACGCCGCCCTCCATGAGCCGCCGAGCGTTCTCCCCGAAGCGAGTGGCGGGCGCGCGCCCCGGTAGCACCAGGCGCACCCGGACGTCGAACGGTGCCAGTTCCAGCGCGAGGGACTCGGTGAAAGCGTTCACCGCCGCCTTGCTGCCGGTGTAGACCGACAGCAGCGGCAGCGGCGCCAGCGTCACGCTCGACGTCACGTTCACGACGACGCCGGCGCGCCGCTGCCGGAATTGCGGCAGCACCGCCTGCGTCATTGCAATCGTCCCAAAGGTGTTGGTCTCGAAGACCTCGCGCACATTCGCCATCGACGTTCCCTCGAGCGCCGAGAGCACACCGATGCCGGCATTGTTGACCAGTACGTCGATGGGGCCGGCTGCCTCGATGACCCCTCTGATGCTGTCGGCGTCGGTGACGTCGAGTGCCAAGACCCGCAGCCGCGCCGAGCGCGGCAGCACATCTTCACGTAGCCTGCGCATCGTCGCGACGACCTGCCAGTCCCGGTCGAGGAAGAAGCGCGCGACCTCAAGGCCGAAGCCGGACGAGCAGCCGGTAATCAGGATGGTTTTCATCAGGAACTCCTGTCGGGGTGAACGATGGTGGGAAGATAGAGCGCCCCATCCGGACTGGCTACACTTCAAAGTCCGTTGTTCTATTGCAATCGTCCAGCGTGGTCGATCCATTGGCAGAAGTCGTCTCGCTGCTCCAGCCGGGCGCGCCGTTCTCGAAACTCGTCACCGGCTCGAATCCGTGGGCCGTGCGGCGCACTGAATCCGGGCGACCGTTCTATTGCGTCGTCCTGGAGGGAAGCTGCCAGCTCGCGGTCGATGGCCACGAGACGATCCCGCTTCGGGAAGGCGACTTCGTCCTGATCCCCGCGGCTCGCGGCTTCTCGACGTCGAGCCCTGACGCGGCTCCGCTGCGCGACGGCAGCGAGGCTGCCTCGCAGATCACTCCCGTCCCTGGCGGTGCGTGGGTTGGCGACCCGCATGGCGCGGCCGACGTCCGGCTGCTGATCGGCCATTGCGTCTTTGGCTCGCCGGACGCAGCACTGCTGGTGTCGCTGCTGCCACAGTGGGTGCATGTCCGCGGCGAGCGCCGGCTGTCGACGCTGGTGCAGCTGGTCGGCGACGAATCGCGTGCCGAGCGGCCTGCGCGCGACGTCGTGCTGGCCCGGCTGCTGGAGGTGCTGCTCATCGAGGCGCTGCGCTCGACAGCAAGCCGGGCGCCCTCCCCCGGCCTCGCGCGCGGGCTGGCAAACCCGCAGCTCGCCACGGCGCTGCGGCGCATGCATGAGCGCCCGGCGCACCCCTGGACCGTCGCCGAACTGGCCAAGGAGGCCGCAATGTCTCGATCAGCGTTCTTCGAACGCTTCAGCCGCGCCGTCGGCCTCGCGCCCATGGAATACCTGCTCGCATGGCGCATGGCGCTGGCGAAGCAACTGTTGCAGAAGAAGGAATTGCCTATCGCGGACATCGCCGAGCGCGTCGGCTACAGCTCGGCGAGCACCTTCGGGGTCGCCTTCACCCGCCATGTCGGCATGCCGCCCGCGCGCTATGCACGGGAAGCGCGGCTGCGGGCGTCGGCGATCGAGACAGCTACAGGGCAGAAGACTTCGGCCAACGGGTGATGCACTTCCGCTCGACAGCGACTACGGCCGGTTTCGATCCACTTTGATCGTTCCTTTGGACGGATCCAGGAGGGTTGTACCCGCATCCAGCCTGCAGCGGTGCACCGTCACCGGGCGCACGCATGAGGCGCCTCTATCGGACGACTTCGAGCGAGCGCCCCGAATAACTTCGCGGGCGCCTTGCGCATCACGACATCATCGGTTGTTGGCTGCGATGGCTGCTGCCTTGATCTCTGCGTTGGCTTCCGCCAGCAATTGCTTGGCACGCTTTGCGTGGCCGCCAAGATCATGGTAGTTGGCAAACTGCGCATCGTTCAAACGATCGTAGGCTTGTTGCACATGATCCTGAGCAGCCGCCAGATTGGGATGCAGCCTAGGACTGACGCGCTGTTGCGCCGGTTGCGCGCAGGCAATGTTCACAGCGGCGACGGCCGCCACAGCGCCCGTCATCCTCAGGCTTTTGGTTTTGAGGCCCATCATTTCTCCGGAAAACATGGGCTGGACGAAAAACGTCCTTGTTCAGAACTGGGTTTGTCGAAGCCCAGCAACATGGAAATCGAGCTCAGGCCTTGCCGTTCGTTCCATAGCTCGAGCCATCGCCACGATGAATGACGCAGACCAGTTGATAAGGGCAAGGCCGCCACGCCGACCGTGCACGGGAGGCCACCGAAAACCTGGCCGACAGCCTGAGCGCGGAAATCGGGCGCTGAGCTCAAGCAAATTGACAATGCCCTGGCGACTGTCGCACTGCACGCTCGGCGCGCAAGCTCAAATGTCGATGAGCGGCGGATGAGCATCGAACACAGCATCGCCGACCAGCTCGCGCTCGTCCCTCAAGTGGACACAATGCGGGCCACCGACGCTGAAGGGAATGTCGTCTATGGCGCCGTCACCGCCGCCAGGATATCGGCCTCGGTGACCCGCTCGTTGCTGAGGAATCGATAGGCTGCCTTGGTGTTGGCCCAGTCTTGGCATACCAAGGGAATGCTCTGGCCTGGCGCTTGGGCGAATGGCGCTAGCAACGCTCTCAGGCGTCGCCCCAGGCGAGCGTCTTGGAAAACGCTCTCGTCCAATTCCTGGTCGATCCAACTGTTCTGCCCCGCCTTGATTGCTCGACCTGCCCTTGCACCCTGCGAGTTCGCCATGGCAGCCTCCGGCCGTCCCGTACTGCCAAGTTGCGACACAGCGCTGAACTCACCGGGAAATCTCAGCGGCTCGGCGCCCACCGCTCATAGAAAAGGCGAATTTGTGGGTAAAAGCAAGCCGCTGAACCCGTGTGCGCGTACGGTCAAGGCGCGTTGATCGTACGCTCACCGTCGTACAGGGCATCGTTGCTTGAGACAGCGCGCAGGCCCGAGGCGGCCGAGGCTCACTGCGAGGAGATGACGGAGGACACTTCGGACAACGAGGTTGAGCCCTTGGTCAACCGCTTCCTCTCGGTCCAGAGATTGGTGCACAGCAGCGCCTGGCCAGCGCGCCGCGTCTGCGACTTGCCGGTGCTGCTGCCGTCGGCGTAACCCGTCACGATGTTGTAGTCGTAGATCGCCTGTGGGCTCGCGAACACGCAGGTCGGGAAGCTGTCGCTCTGGTACATGGCAGACGCGTCCAGCGCAACGCTGCCGCAGTCCGACGACGGCTTGGAGCCGCTCGACACGGTGTACCAGCCCGTCTGCTCAAGGCGATAGAACACCGGCTGCGAATTGAAGAAGGTGCCCGAGGCGCAGTCGCCCACCGGCGCCCAGGCGATGCGGCTCTCCACCGAATTCAAGGTGAGGTTGATCGGGTCCGCGAACCAGGTCTTGTACGAGGCCGACAGCGCGCCGGCGGCCGATACCGCCGACGAGGTGGGCTGGCCCGCCTTGCTGGCCGGTGCTTGGGTCGTGGAACGGCCCTGGATCACGATCGAGCGGCAGGTGGCCGGGTCGTACTCAAGCTCGATCTCTTCCAGCGCGGCTTCGTCAGGGCCGAGGCGCATTTCCGAGTTGAACTGGCAGTAGCCGCCCGGCGTCAGCATGCCTTGCCGCAGCAGCTTCTGCGTGACCTGGAAGCCAGCCGGCGCTGGGATGCGTACGACGCGCTCGCCTTGAAGCGACGGAACGTGCTGGGCGCCTGCAGCAGCGGCGCACGCGGCGAACGCCGCCGCGCAGGTAAACCTGGCGAATGACATCGGAAATCCTCCTGTGTTTGTGCGAGCCCGGCGGGATGCCGCCGCTTAAAGACGACAAAGGCAGTGGCTTCTATCTGGGCCGTATGGCAAGTACGGGCGGTGGGCGGAAGGCGACGTTTTCGCCTTCACTTGCCTCATCCCATCTTAGATGGACAGCCCGTCTGGCGTGACATTTGAAGATCACTCACCCAGGACATGCTGGGCATGAACACGAGCGCGCCGTTCATGCCAGCTACATCGGTGCGAGCAATACAGCCGATAGCGGCCAAAGCCGCGAGCAAGGCAGCGCAGCCGGCCGGCGACACGGGGATGTGCACAACGCAAACGGCTGGGGCGCCAATGCGTGCCGCGACTCCTGGCCAGCTCATGGGGCTGCCCGCACGGGCACGCGTGCGGGGGTTTGCGGGATCAAGAGCACCGCGCGCCACCACCAGTTGATAAAGTCCCCTTGGATAGTGCCCGCTATCTCCCCCAGATCGTTGATGTCATGGACGCCTAGACTGACCTGATCCTTGAGCGGGTCGGCCGGATCCACCAGGTCCATGATCTTTTGCAGCCCTTCGCCGCGTGACCACAAGACCGCCTCGCCGTTCACGCTGCCCACCACGACGCCCGCATTGTTGATGTCGCTGGCGAAGCTTTCCGTGTCGCCCGGCCCTCCCAGACGGACGAGGCCCTCGTGTTCGCTCCACACGAAGGCGTGGCCCCGCCCCTCGCTGTCGAGCGTTGCCCCTACGACTTGACCCCGGTCGTTGATAGCACTAGCCCAGCTGCGCATGTCAGGCGGCCCCAGTCGTGCGCCGAGATCCTGCATGCCGGTGGCTTCACTCCAGATAAATGCGTGATTGATGAACTGCCAGTTGGGTAAGGCAATGGCTGCAATAACGCCCACCACTTGCTTGGCGTTGTTGATCGCAGTCGCGCTGCCCTCACCTTCAGGGTAAGTCGGCAAGGCGCCGAGATCACGCACGCCGCGCCCGGCTTCCCAAAGCACCGGCTTGAAATTGCTTTCCCCGACTGCATCCCCATGGTCATTGATCGCCCGAGCATAGGCCCAGCCGTAGGGGGCGCCGGGCAGGCTGAGAGACGGTAGCACCTGCATGCGTCCGCCAGGTAACCAGAGCACAGCGCGGGCCGCGTGCTCATAGCCGCGATTCGTCAGAAACAACAGATTGCCGCCGACAATCTGTCCTCGTTGATTGTTGCCCCAGGCCCAGCCTGGCTCGGTGCTGCCGGGCAGCGGCACACGCAGCGGCTGGACTCGGCCGTCGCGGTCCCACACGACGGCGCGCGGGAAGTTGGGCCGCAAGTAACTGAACCCGACGATCTGGCCGTGATTGTTGAGATCCTCAACAGAGGAACTGTCCTCAAACCCCGGAAGGAACTCGAGCAGGACAATTCGGTAGGTGGGCGCCGCATGGACGCTGAGTGCGAGGAGTGCTGCGGCGGCAGCGACGACGTACCGCCGGGCGGCATGATGGCTCGCTGTGGTCATGGCGGCGTCCTTTCATGGGAGACGGCACCCATCAAAACTAGTCGTCCGACGTGCATCCGTCCACCCAAGAGATCAGTCCCCCGTGCAGCGCTGCAAGCCCGCGGCTCTGCGCGACTGCAGGTTGCCCGATTCTGCAGATGGCCCTTGCCGAAGAGGAACGATGCATCCACCCGGCCGAATCATCGTTTGGGTCGCTAGCTAGCCGCTTACCGGTCGTCGGCACGTCCCGCGAGTACATACGGCGGCTGCATGGGGCTGGCGCGGCAGGCAGGCGCTGTCTGAGCCAGCCCTCGGGCGGTCAACGCGGCCGAGCCCCGGCAAATGACAACAGCTCGTAGGTGTTGCGCCCCGCTCGTTTCGCGGCGTAGAGGGCCTCGTCGGCCTTGTTGACCAAGTCGGCCGGCGATACGTCGTCGCCATCCACGACGGCCACGCCAACGCTCGACGTGACAGCCAGGCGATGAGAATCGAGCAGGAAGGGCCCGCGCAAGGCCAGACCGATCTTGCGAGCCACCAGCGCGGCTTCGGAGCTCGCGTTGAGATTCTCGAGGATGATCACGAACTCGTCGCCCGCCAGCCGGGCGACCGTGTCGGTGGATCGCACACAGCGCAACACCCGAGCGGCGAACTCCTTCAGGACAGCGTCGCCGACGCCATGCCCGAGGGAGTCGTTGATGTCCTTGAAGTGATCGACGTCCATGAACATCAAAGCCATGGGTCGGCAGGTCCGGTGGCTGCGGGCCAGGGCCGCCTCCAGGCGCTCCTCGAAAGCCCGCCGGTTGGGGAGTCCGGTGAGCGTGTCGATCCGGGCCAGGGCCTGCAGTTGCGCCTCGACTTGCTTGCTGGCCGTCACGTCCGTGGTCAGGGCGTACACACCCCTCACCCGCCCCTCGGCACTGAGGTCCGGCACATAGACATTGTGCATATGCCGCTCCACGCCCCCGGCCGACGACACGCCTTCGAACTCGACGCGCTCGCCGCGCAATGCAGCAAGAAGGCCCGGCCGGCATTGCTCGTACAAACCGCTGCTGATGACCTGCTCCAGCGTCTTGCCGATGACCTCGGCCGCCTCGCGTCCCGTCCACGCGTGAAACGTCGCGTTGACGTACTTCACTCGTGCCTGATCGTCCATGTAGGAAATGAGCACCGGCACGTTGTCCGCGATCGCCCGCACCCGGTTTTCGCTCTCGCCCAGCTGCCGCTCCGCGCGCTTGCGCTCGGTGATGTCGTGCAGGAAGGCGTTGACGACGTAGGCCTTGCCGTCATGGAGGGCGGCGACGGACAACTCGACCGGAATTTCCCGGCCGTCACGGTGCAGGACGGGCATTTCAATGCGCCGGTTGACGGCCGGCCCGTGCCCCGTCAGCGTCACGCGCTGCAGGGCGCTGGCATACGAGCCATGCAGCGCAGGAGGGATCAGCAATTCTGCCGCGTTGCGCCCCAGCACCTCATCCCGGCTCCGGCCGAAGGTGGCCTCAGCCTGCCGGTTCCACTCGATGATGTCTCCCGCCGCATTGATGCTGACGAAGGCGTCGGGCGCATGCGTCAGGATGCTGCGCAGGCGGACCTCGCTTTGCTCCAGCGCCGCTTCGACCGCCCGCTGTTCGGTGATGTCCTCCATCGTGCCGACAAAACCCGCCACGTCGCCGGAGACTCGAACCGGCGCGGCATGGACCGAGACCACCACGGCCCGGCCGTCGCCCGACCGCCGCAGCCGCTGTATCCGCCGATGGCCGGCGGCCGACTGCACGGACTGGTTCCAGGACTGCACCGCTTCGTGGGCGTCTGCCGGGTCCAGCAGGCGCTGCCACTCGCCGGCAGCGGCCTGGGTGCGGGTCAAGCCGGTGATGCGCAGGTAGCTGTCGTTGACGTACAGGATCCGTCCTTGCGCATCACACCGGAAGATCCCCAGCGGGGAGGCATCGTTGACCGCTTCCAGTTCCGCACGCCGCGACTGCAGCTCCTGCATCAGGGCAGAAAAGTCGCGAGCGACGTCGCCGATCTCGTTGTTCTCGGCGACCGGGGCATCCAGCGGCAGGGCCGAGCCCTGGCGCAGGGCGCCGATGGCGCGGTGCAAACGACCCAGCGGGCGCAGCAGCCAGAACGTCGCAACCCAGACCAGCGCGGCGAAACCCGCGGAAAGCAACACCGTGTCTCGCAGCAGCCGCTCCTGCGCCACCTTCAGAGGGGCCAGCACCTCGGCTTCCGGCAGCACCACGCGCAGTTCCCAGTTCACGGTGCGCAAATAGCGGCGCGTCACGATGGCGGCCGGCCCTTGCCGACGGGCAGCGTCGTCGCCCCGCATGAGGTCCTCGGGCATCACCGGCTGCAGGACTCTGGACGGGTCGGGGTGCGCCACATAGACCGGCTCGGCACCGCGGGTCACCACGACAAAATGGCCGGTATGGCCGATCGGGGTGTTCCTCAAGGCCCCGAGTGCGTTGGAATGGTTCAGATCCAGCGCTCCGATCAGAACCCCGCGGGCGCGGCCCTCCGCGCCGAGGATGGGCACGGCCATCAGCACCATGGGCTTGCCGCTGAGGCGGCTGCGCAGGGGCGGCGAGATGTTGGGCTGACCGACGTCCAAGGCGATGCGGAAATACTCCCGGTCGCCCAGGTTCGTCCTGATGGCCTGCGGATTGGATGGCAAGGTCCCCACCACGCGGCCGCCGGGCTCGACCAGGGTCAGGCCGAAGAACAGCGCCCGCGCGGGCGCCAAGGGCGTCAAGGCGGCCTGGGACACCATCGGGTCGTTCAGGTCCAGGCGCCCCAGTTCCTGGGCCGACTGCTGCAGCACTTGCAGTTGGAGCTCGATCTTCTCCGCCAGCGCGTCGGCCGTCGCAGCGGTCAGCCACGCCTGCTCGCGCTCGATCAGCGCCAGGTAGTCCTCGCCCATGCGCATCCGCTGCAGGCCGGCCACCAGCGCGACCAGCACAACGGCCAGGAGCGTGGTGGCGCAGGCGATCTTGAACTTGAGCGAAAGACGCATGGCGGACGGAGCGGACAAACGCGTCAGAGTACCGCGCGTCCCTCCTCCCATTCGCCGGAAATGGCCGGAAACGACCCCTCGTTTGTGCCCAATGCCGGGGGGCGAGCTGTCAGGCCGGCCTGCCGCACCGACAGGGGCCCACGCCAGACCGGTTGTCAGCGGCGCGCAGCGGCTGCGGATCGCCACCTTCTTCACGACCGCAGGCCGTGTTGGTCGAAGCCCGGCGGATCTCCTGTCGCGCAGGCGTCAAGCTTCTAAGACGACTGGTCATACTATTCCTGCATGCCACGCATCGCAGGAAGAACCGCCACCCCCCATCAGCTCCTGGCCGCAGGCCGCGAGCTGTTCTCCCGCCACGGCTACAACGCCACGGGGATCCAGCAGATCACCGATCGCGCCGGGGTGCCCAAGGGGTCCTTCTACAACCATTTCGAAAGCAAAGAGGCTTTTGCCGCGGCCATCATCGACGGGTACACGGCGGAGATGCTGGAGCTTTGGTCGCGCATGATGGAGCGGGCGCCCGCGCAGCCGGTGGCGGCCATCCGGTACGCCTTCGAGCAGATGATTGCCCACAAGGAGCGCACCGCTTCCTGGAGCGGCTGCCTGGTCGGCAATCTCGCGGCCGAAGTGGCGGACTCCAACGAACTGTGCCGGCAGCGCCTTGCAGCAGCCATGACCGGGTGGCGCGAGATGCTCGCCTCCCTGATACGCAAGGCGCAGGACAGCGGCGAGGTCCGCACTGATGCGGACGCCTCCCGGCTCGCAGCACTCATCTGGGATGCCTGGGAAGGCGCCCTGCTGCGCACCAAGCTCGATCGGTCGGGCACGCCTTTGCGCGAGAGTTTCGATCTGATGCTGAATGGCCTGCTCCGTCCGCCGCCCGCCTGACGGCTGCCGGTCATCGATTCCCTTTTTCATCACTATCTGCACTCGCAGCGCATCAAGCCATGGGCACTCCCACCGAACGTTTTCTCGCTGACGCACTGTTCCAACCGATCTCCCTCGGGAAGCTGGAACTCGCCAACCGCATCGTGATGGCGCCGATGACGCGCAATCGAGCCGACGAGGGCAACGTCCCTGCGGAAATGACGATCGAGTACTACGCGCAACGCGCTTCGGTCGGGCTCATCATCGCCGAAGCGACCCAGGTATCCGAGACGGCTCAAGGCTATGCCAATACCCCCGGTCTGCACACGCCGGCGCAGATCGCGGGCTGGAAGAAGGTGACCGATGAGGTGCACCGTCGCGGCGGCCGCATTTTTGTGCAGTTGTGGCACACCGGCCGCATGTCTCACGTCAGCTTCCAGCCCAACGGCCAGGCGCCGGTCGCGCCCTCGGCGATCGCGGCGAACGCCAAGACCTATCTGGCCGGAGAGGGTTTTGTCGACACATCGGCGCCCCGTGAGCTGGAGACCGCCGAGATCGCCGGCGTGGTCAACGACTTCCGCCTCGCCGCCGCGAACGCCATCAAGGCCGGGTTTGACGGGGTCGAGATCCACGGCGCCCACGGCTACCTGATCGATGCGTTCTTGCGCGACGGCTCGAACCATCGCAGCGACCCCTACGGTGGCAGCATCGAGAACCGCTCGCGTTTCCTGCTCGAAGTCATGCAGGCCGTCATTGCCGAAATCGGCGCAGAGCGCTCGGCCATCCGCATCTCGCCGGTGTCACCCGTCAACGACTCGTCGGAAAGCCATCCCCAGCCGCTCTTCGAGCACGTGGTGCGGGAGCTGGAGAAGCTGCATCCGGTCTTCATCCACGTCGTCGAAGGCCATACCGGTGGCCCGCGCGACAACGCGCCCTTCGACTACGAGGCACTGCGCCGCCTGTATTCCGGCATCTGGATGGTGAACAACGGCTATACCAAGGAAATGGCGGTTGAGGCGATCACGAGCGGTCGTGCCGACATGGTGTCGTTCGGGCGTCCTTTCATCACCAATCCCGACCTCCCCCGCCGCTTCCGCGAGAACGCGCCGCTCAATGCGCCGTTCAAGGATGCATCCCTTTACGGTGGCGTCGGCCCCCATGGCTATATCGACTATCCGGCTCTATCGGATTCGGAAGGTTGAGGGGCCAGACATGGGAATGCACTTCTCTGGAGAGGTCGCCGTCGTGACGGGTGCCGCCAACGGCATTGGTCGGGCGACCGCCCTCGCCTTTGCAGCGCAGCGATTGAAGGTGGTGGTCGCCGACGTGGACACCGCGGGTGGTGAGACCACGGCGCAGATGGTTCGCGATACCGGCGGCGAAGCGATCTTCATCCGTTGCGACGTCACCTCCGAGAACGAGGTCAGCAGCTTGATGGAGACGACCGTCATGAATTTCGGCCGGCTCGACTACGCATTCAACAATGCGGGTATAGATATCGAGAAGACCAAGCTGGCCGAAGGCAGCATGGCGGAGTACCAGGCCATCATGGATGTCAATGTCAGGGGAGTGTGGCTCTGCATGAAGCACCAGATTCGCATCATGCTGAAGCAGGGTGGCGGCGCGATCGTCAATACCGGCTCCACCTCCAGTCTGCACGGCGCGCCCCGCATGAGCATCTACGCAGCATCCAAACACGCGGTGATCGGCCTGACGAAATCGGCGGCCATCGAGTACGGCAGGAAGAACATCAGGATCAACGCAGTTTGTCCAGCGGTGATCGATACGGAGATGTACCGGCGCGCCTGCGCCGAGGACGCCCGCACCGAAAAAGTCGTGCTGTCCGCCCACCCGGTGGGTCGCATCGGCCGTGCGGAGGAAGTGGCCGGGGCGGTCATGTACCTGTGCAGTGACGCCGCTGCCTTCACGACCGGCATTGCCATGCCGGTCGACGGCGGCTTCTCCGCCATCTAACCGCATCCAGGAGAACAGCCCAATGAGCACCTATCGAACGCTGCACCGTCAGGACAGCAAGGGCGTGGCCGTCATTCATTTCAACAACCCCCCGATCAATCTGGTCGATCGGGCCTTGCTGGTTGACCTGATGACGCTGACCAAAGCCCTGGAATCGGACCAGGACGTGCGGGTGGTCATATTTCGCAGCGCCCACCCGGACTTCTTTCTGGCGCACTACGATCTTGCCGGGGAGATCGGCGGCAAGCCGCTGGCACTCCCGGAAGGCAAGGCGAGCCCGCTCAGCGCACTGCTGACACGGATCAGTCGCTTACCGCAGGTGACGATCGGCGAACTTCAGGGGCGGGCCCGTGGAGCCGGCAGTGAATTCCTGCTGGCGCTCGACATGCGTTTCGCGTCGCGGGAACGAGCCCTGCTCGGACAACCGGAAGCGGCTATCGGCTTGCTGCCCGGGGCTGGCGGAACGGTTCGGCTGGCGCAAATGCTCGGCCGTGCCCGCGCGCTGGAGGTGTGCCTCGGCTGCAACGACTTCGACGCCGAGCTCGCCGAGCGATACGGCTGGATCAACCGGGCCTTGCCTCACTCCGAGTTGCAGCCTTTCGTGGACGCACTCGCGCGCCGCATTGCCGGTTTCCCGCCGAGCAGCATTGCCAATGTCAAAGCCGTCGTCAACCGGGTGACGGAAGCCGACCACCATGCCTTGGTTGAAGAGTCGCAGCGTTTTGTCAGCGGCATGTATTCGGAGGAAACCGTCCGCCGCGTGGCGTGGGTGGTCGAGCAGGCAAACAAGACCGGCAGCACGATGGAGATGAACATGGGGCCGCTGCTGGAGCGATATCCCGCCGACATCTAGCGCGTATTTCGACTTGTGGGCCGCTTGCGTGCTGACACGGGCCTCATCGCGGCATGCGCCCTCGGGCGTGGTGCCCAAGTCCCGGCCCGTACCCTGCGGTGCTCCACGCTCAAATGGATGGTTGTGAACGCCTGCGCCCTCCTCTCCCCGCTGACGCTGTTCAGGCTCAGGGCGTCATCATCGCCGTGTAGCGCCGCTGCATCTCGTCAGGCTCGACCTTCTCGATCGAGTGCCCGAGCAGCCAGGTGTGGCCGAATGGATCGCGCAGCCGGCACGACCGTTCGCCATAGAACTGGTCGCTGGGGGGCATCAGCAGGGTAGCGCCGGCCGCGACCGCCTGTTCGCTCATCGCGTCGACGTTGTCCACATGCAGGTGGATGGTGCAGCCGGTGAACTGGTCGCCTTGCGGGCCCCGCATGCCGTACTCGGGGTATTCGTCGCACACCATCAGGACCGAGGGGCCGAGCTGCAACTCCACGTGGCCGACGCGCCCCGAAGGCTCGACCAGCCGGAACAGTTCCGTCGCGCCAAAGGCCTGCTGGTAGAACACGATCGCGGCCTTGGCGTCGCGCACCATCAGGTAGGGAAACACTTCGTGAATCTCGTTCATGGGTTCTCTCCTTCATGCGGCGATGTGCCGCAGGACCACAGCCTATGCGGCCGGGCGGTCGGGCGTATTGGAAATTTTTTCGGCGCGGTTCAGGGCCCCAGGGCCACGTGCGTCGGCTGGTCGGCCTGCACCGGCACATAAGCCCCGGGCGCCATGCCAGCCAGCGCGCGAAACTCGTGGATCAGGTGTGATTGATCGTAGTAACCGGCACCCACGGCGATCTGAGCCCAGTCGCGCGGCCCACAGCGCGCCAGCGACGGCAGCAGCACGCCGAAGCGCAGCACACGCGCATATCGCTTGGGCGTGAGCCCCACCGCCTGCTCGAAGCGGCGGATGAATTGCGCCGGCGTGCAGCCGCTGTCGTGCCGTACCGGCTCGACCCGCGCGCGGGCCGGGTCGAGGCGGAAGGCATCGATCGCTGCGGCGACCAGCGGATCCGGCGGTGCAGCATCGCGAAGCCGCTGCAGCAGCTGCGCACGCAGCAGTTGCAGGGCGCCCCGAGGCGACCCTGCAGCCTGCAGCGTCTCGCGCAACTCGCGTGCGGCCGGTCCCCACACGTCCTCTAGCAATTCGGTGCGGTTGCGAAGCTCGGGCAGCGCACCCCCCAAGAAGGCCACCGCGCCGCCGGCCCTGAAGTGCACGCCGATCACGGCCGACGCACCTTCGGTACCGCGCACGCCGAAGCGGTCGCTCGCCCCCTGTACGACGGCACCGCGCAGCCGCCGCGCATGAGTGAGCTGTTCGGTGTCGTAGCGGATCAGATGATCCTGCAGCAGCGGCACGACGATGTCGGCGCAGCCGGTGGGCAGGCTGCGCTCGCGCGTGTGCGGCAATGCGCCGCGCTCGCTGTACCAGAGGCAGTCGACGTAAAGGGCAAGCGGGCCGGACGGGCGATGGCGCAGGAACATGGTTTCTTGTAGCCCGGATGTCATGCTGGCGCAAGCCGCAGCGCCGTAGATCCGCCCACAGCGTCCAGATTTCGGGCCGCAACGCGGCAGTTACATTCTTGCCGCAACAGTGGGGCGTTTTGCTTTCGGGCTCTCCCCCGCCAGTGGGGTCGGGAACCGGCGCGCTGGAGATGCATCGCGCGGAACGCGGAGACGACTGTCAATGCCTCATGAAAACTTGCTGCCTGCATGGGAAGCTCACAGGTGGGATGAGCGATACGGCACCAAAGTTGACAGAAACGGCATCAATAGATGTCTTGTTCCGCGCCTACACTATCTCCGACTTCATGTTCCCAAGTACGGACGAGTAAGGAGAAGGAATGATCAATCACGTCATGGTCGGAAGCAACGACCTCGAACGGTCGAAGCAGTTCTACGATGCGGTGCTCGGTGTTCTCGGGGCCGGTGAACCGGTCCGCAACACCGCCGCCTCGGGCCATGTCCGGCTCTTCTACCGCCACAACGGCAACACGCTGGGTGTCAGCCAGCCGATCAACGACGAGCCGGCCACGTTTGCAAACGGCGGCACGATCGCGTTCCGGTGCGATTCGCCTGAGCAGGTGCACGCGTTCCACGACGCGGCAGTGGCCCATGGCGGCACGTCCGTCGAGGACCCACCTGGCCTGCGCAAGGACGCGCACGCCTCCTACTACCTGGCGTATGTTCGCGACCCCGACGGCAACAAGCTCTGCGCGATTCACCGCGTGGCGACATAGTGCCGGACGCGCCGATCCCTTTCGACGATGCGCGGCGGAACAAGAAGCCTTCTTACCCGTCCGGGAGTTGGGCTGACCGCCAATGTCGTGCAGCACAGCGCGCTTCGGTTCAGCAACGTCGTGGTGGACAGCCCCGCGCTAATCCTCCTGCGGCACGGGACGAAGTTGCTTCAATCCGGAGGGCGGCGGTGGACGCTACAGAGCGGTGACGCCATTGCCGTCGCGGGTGGACAGGCCTTCGACGTGTCGAACCGTCTGTCGGCTGCCGGCCTGTACGAAGCTCGCTGGCTGATGTGGGACAAGGCCCTCATCGAGCGTTTCATGCAAACAGCCCCGGCAGGACGGCCACTGTCTGGAGCCATGGTGCTCAAGCAGGTCAGCACTGAGTTCGTCGCGACAGCGGACCGTGCCGTTGCCGCCATTTCTGACCCTTCAGGTCTCGCCGAAGACGTGGCACGACACAGGCTTGCGGAACTGCTGGTCTGGCTGTCCGTCGCCGGCATTCAATTCACGACGGCTCAGACGACAACGGCAACGTCCCAGCTGCGAAGGCTTTTCGCCGAATCGGCTGCAGAGGCGTGGACGATGCCCCGAGTCGCCGCACGACTCGCGATGAGCGAAGCCACGCTACGAAGAAGGTTGCACTCGGAAGGCACCAGCTTTGGCAATCTGCTCGCGGACGTTCGCATGTCCCACGCGATGACGTTGCTACAGTCGACCGACCACCCTGTCGCGCACATCGCATTGAAAGTGGGCTACGAGTCGGCCTCGCGTTTCGCCATCCGGTTTCGGGAGCGGTTCGGATTCGCGCCGACAGCCATTCGCGGGCACCGCAGAGCTCGCGCATGAGACGGCGCCGGGCGGCCCCTCAAGACGGCCACCAAGGGGTGAACGGCAGTCCTTGCTCCCCAACCCCAGCGTGGCCACCTTGAGCCCGCACTCAACGGCACTCAGGTAGGTTCGGCCACTCACCGTGTCGAGCTGCTCCGGATCAATAAGGTCTTGCCTTCGTGGCGTCGCTGAACCTCAAGGCGCGAGCCTGACGCCGGACGTCAGCGTGCAAGGACACGGTGCAGCATGGCCGATTGAGGCTCACGCGTCTGATCGGTCCTTGCTCGCTGTCCCCGCACACTGCGTCGAGTACGGCAAGCGTTGAAGCCGCACTCCGGCGTGACTCAAAGCACGCGGTCGTAGGGCAGGTAGGCGGCGGCGGCGCGGCTGGTGCGGCCGTCCGGAAAGAAGAAGAGCTGAAAACCGGTAGGCTGCACATCAACCTCGACCCAATCGCCCTCCCGGTCGTACATGCGCAGCATGCCTGAGATCAGCTTCCCGGTGGTCACGTCGATATCGCCTCGCGTGTATTGCAAGAGCTCATAGTCGTTGTCGTCAACCGTCACAAGACCACCGACCTCCCTGGTCGGCACGTCGCGGAGCACGCCGTCCGGCCCCTCTTCCGAAATGATGCGATCCTCGACAAAGTGGTTCCAGTGTGTCCATCGGCCGTCGAACTTGACCTCGGTGTTCTGGAAGGTCAGCCGGACCTTGTCGCCCGGGCGCCGGGGCGTATCCGCCCCATCGTGACGGTATGCAGTGGGTCCTTGCAGCGTCAGGGCACCGTCGCCGTAACTCTCGAACGCCACGATCTTGTCGCTGTAGAAGGAAGGTGCCGAGCCGGCGTCGCGATGCTGTACCGCCAGCCTGCCGTGGACGGGCAGAGCTTCGGCGCTGTCCCGGCAGGCGGCGGCCACTGCGACGGCATCGTAGAACGGCTCATCGAAGCTGCTCAGCGTGACCTCGACCTTCAAGCTTCCACCTGCTGCACAGTCAACGGTCCGGGCTGGCTGGACCGCGTATGCAAGCCATGCCATCGCTTTGGGGGAGAGCACCGTACGCAATGCTTGCGCAGTGCGCTGCTCAAAGTTCTCGGCTGTCAGGTCGCCTGTCGCGCGAGTGGTGCGTTGCTTCTGTGTGGCGTCGTCGCCACCACCGCAGCCCGAAAAGGCCAAGGCAAGAGCGCAACAGGCCAGCACAAAGGGCGTGTGACCCGCATTCCGGAGCATAGATTTTCCTCCCATCAAAGACCTCTCTTCAGATAAAAATTCGGTCCTCAGAAGCGCAGCGCGTAAGCGCGCCTGGACACCGGCGTGTCTCTGGGCCGGGGGTTGGCTGCGGTGTAGACCAAGACGGCTGCACCGCTGCGGTTGATCGCAACTTTGGGTGCCGAGAGCCGGGTCGTGTTCGCGGTCTTCTTCCACTCGCTCCACTTGCCGGTGAAGTCGAAGCGGCCGTAGACCACAAACTCGTTCGCTGGCGCCGAGTTGCCATCCTGGGCGATGACGGCGGCGACGGCCTTGCCGTCACCGTTCATCGCCAAGGCGATGCTTCCGCGTGAGACCACCGAGCCGATCTCCGCCAGGTTGGGAACCGCCTTCGGCTCCGACCACGTGCCCCCCTGGATCGAGACGGACCACATCAACTGCGCAGGCAGGAAGGGCCCGTTGTCGACCGCCTCCTTCCACACCGCAAGGGCATTGCCGTGCTCGTCCATCACCAGGGCGGGCGCGACCGGAATGAACTTGTCGGGGGAGCTCATCTGCATGCTGTCAGCCTTCGGGCCGGCCGAATGATCGAGTCGTATCAGCTGCAGGGGGCACCTGTGCGTTTCACGGTCGGCCGGCGCGACCATTGCCACGGCGGAGTATGGGGTCGGCGATGTGGCCGCGGTCCACGGACGTGCAAGTTCCGCAGGACTGCCAGCGCCGGTCACCCAGCCGCGGGTGCACTCGTAGTACCTGCCAATCAGATGGGCCGGGCCCATGCCCTGCTCCAGCGATCCCTCGGCCACCTTCAGCTCGATCGCCCCCGGTTGGTCACGGTCGGCCGAGCGCCACAGCAGCCTCCCGACACTGTCCGGGCTTGTGACGAAGTAGCTGTCCATCACCGACAGGTCCGCTTGCTCCACCACACGCCCGACCACCGTCGGGGCCTGTTCGGAGTCCCTGTGGGCATGCACTTGAACCTCCGATTCCCCCTTCACGTGGCTGGTGACGATGACATTGCCGGGGAGGATGTCAAGATCGGACGACGCCCCGGGATACGACGAGTCGACCTTGGTGACCAGCTGTTCCATCCCACCGTCTTTGTACAAGCGCGCAGCGTAGACACCGTGCCTCCCCCGGGTCGCCGGCTCTACCATCCATCCCAGCACTGCTGTGCCTGCGCTGTTCACACGCAGGCGCAGTCCCCACCCTGCGTGCAAGTTCTGCTGGTCCAAGTCGCGGTCTGGAGTCCACTGCCCTGAGGGGTTGAGCGAGGCGTCGAACGTGCTGGTGCCGATAGAGCTCGTCTCGTCCAGCGTGGCCGGCATGGTCCATGCGGCCAGCGCCTGGCAATCGTCCATCAGGACTACGGCCGAATCGACGGCCATGGGCAGGCCATCGGCGCGTTCGACCTCTGTTCCGACCTCGCCGAGCTCCACGGTGCCCGCCTCCAGCCCGCTCTGGCACAGATGGGCCGCGCGCCGCTCGGGAGCCGGATCCGCTCCGCCGCCGCCACCACCACCACCACATGCGGCCAGCACGACCGTCATCAGAACGCTCAAAGGCAGAGAGATGTGCATATACATTTTTTTGAAGAGAAAATGACAGTGACCCTGCCTCAGGATTCAAGACCAAAGGCTTACAGAAGCGGCCGGCATGCTGCAGGCCTTCAGGGAGGAAACTCGATGGATGTCGCGAAGCCGAAGGTCATCGGGCGCTTCAGATCCCTTGTCGAAGCCCGCCATGCCGAGGCGGGATGGGTGTGCGTCTGAACACGACATGGCCATCATCGAAGTCGCAACGGCGCAGATAATATGAAAGTTCGTTCACATTGTGAATTCGCATTCCATGGCGCGCGCACCCAGTCCCCTCACACCAAGAAAGAAGCCGCTTCAAGCCCGATCGAGCCGCACGGTCGAAGCCATCTTCGATGCCAGCATTCAGGTTTTGATCGATGGAGGTATCGAGCGCGTGACCACCACCCGCGTGGCCGAGCGCGCCGGCGTGTCCGTCGGTTCGCTCTACCAGTACTTCCCCAACAAGCAGTCGCTCCTGGCGGCTTTGCTGGAGCGGTATCTGCTAGGGGTGGTCGAGGCTGTCGAGCAGGCTTGCTCAGGGTGCAAAGGCTGCAGCTCGGACACCATGGCGGTCGGGGTGGTCGATGCATTCTTTA
>NZ_JAPFBW010000050.1 GCF_026153205.1 Aquabacterium sp. A7-Y
CGCCGCGGCACCGCCACCCGCAGCCGTGCCGCGAGCGGCGACGGCGCCGACGGTCGCCGCCGAACCGGAGGCTCTCGCGGCCAGCGAGCCGGAAGCGCCGCCCGAGGACGAGCCCGAGGACCAGAAGGCGGCGCCCGAGGCGTCACCGACGTCCGCTCCGGCCGAAGCTTCCGAGCCGGCATCGGAGCCGGAGGCTGCGGCCCTCGCGGCCGGCGAACCGGCCGAGCCCGCCAGCGTCGCCGAGGCGCCCGAGACACCGGCCTCCGCCGTCGCCGGCGCCGCGAGCGAGGCCGCGACGGCAGCCGAGGGCGGTGCCTCCGGGCCGGCCTTCGAGTGGCCGCCCTCGACCCGCATGAGTTACAGCCTGACCGGCAACTACCGGGGCCCGGTGCACGGCAGCGCCCAGGTCGAGTGGGTGCGCCAGGACGAGCACTACCAGGTGCACGTCGAAGTGAAGATCGGCCCCAGCTTCGCGCCCTTGATGAGCCGGCGCATGAGCAGCGACGGCCTGATCACGCCCGAAGGCCTGGCGCCGATGCGCTACGACGAGTGGACCCGCTTCGGCTTGAGCCGGCGGCAGGCGCGCGTGCTGTTCGAGAGCGATCGCGTGACGCTCAACAGCGGCCGCCAGGTGGCGGCCCTTCCGGGGGTGCAGGACAGCGCCAGCCAGTTCGTGCAGCTGACCCAGCGTTTCCTGCGCCGGCCGCAGCTGCTGCAGGTGGGACAGGCGGTGGAGGTGCCGCTGGCGCTGCCGCGCCGACAGGACCGCTGGTACTACGACGTCATCGGCGAGGAGACCCTGGAGACGCCCTTTGGCCGGATTGCGGCCTTCCACCTGAAGCCGCGCCGCGAGCTGCCCGGCCGCGGCGAGTTGTCGGCCGAAATCTGGTTCGCACCCAGTCTGATGTACCTGCCGGTGCGCATCCGGATCCGGCAGGACGCAGAAACCTTTGTGGACCTGATGATCTCGAAGCTGCCCGAGCAGGCGCTGCCGCTCAGGCCGCCTGCTCCAGGAATGCCACCTTGAAGGCTTCGGCGGTGGCGCCGCCTCGGTTGTCGGCCAGGATACGGTGGGCGGTCAGCAGCAGGGGCTGCAGCTCGTCCCAGGAACGGGCCTTTTCCATCCGGGTCGCCAGCTGGTCGGCCAGCGGCCCGAGTTGCTCGCCGATGAAGCGCACGGCGCGCGAGCGCAGCTGCTCGACCGGACGACCCAGGGGATGCGGCGCCGGCGGTGTGTCGGCCGCCGCGCTGCGTGAGGGGGACGAACGCTGTGCCGACGGGCCGACGATCTCGATGTAACCCTCGGCCAGCAGCGTCTCGATCACTTCTTCCGGGTGTTGCGGGATGAGGCGCATCAGCTCGGCCTCGCTGCGCTTGCCGTCCACCACGATGAGGCCGGAGCGCAGCTTCTGCGCCAGGTGGTTTTGGCGCGTTGCGATCTCGGCCTGCCCCTTCTCGGTCTTCCGGTATAAGGTTCCCATCGCTGCTGATCCCGTCGGTCGATGTGACGGGGGAGCTTACATCCGAGGTGGCCGTCCGCCAATGGCAAAACTGCGGAAGGTGCCAGGCCCTTCGGGTGGTACCGGGGCGATCCGGCGTCCGTATAGTGCCTGTCCTCGAAAGGAGAAAAACGCTGTGAGCTATGAACTGATCCTGACCGAAACCCGCGGCCAAGCTGCCCTGAAAGCGGGTGTGGTCACCCTCAACCGCCCCAAGCAGCTCAACGCCCTGAACGACGCGTTGATGGACGAGCTGGGCGCTGCCGTGCGCGCCTTCGATGCCGACGAGAGCATCGGCTGCATCATCATCACCGGCAGCGAGAAGGCCTTCGCGGCCGGCGCCGACATCGCCGCGATGGCGCGCTGGAGTTACATGGAGGTCTACAAGTCGGACTTCATCACCCGCAACTGGGAAGCGCTCAAGAGCGTGCGCAAGCCGGTGATCGCGGCGGTGGCCGGCTATGCCCTGGGCGGCGGGTGCGAGCTGGCGATGATGTGCGACTTCATCATCGCGGCCGAGACCGCGAAGTTCGGCCAACCTGAAATCAAGCTCGGCGTGGTGCCCGGCGCCGGCGGGACTCAGCGCCTGCCGCGCGCGGTGTCCAAGGCCAAGGCCATGGACCTGGTGCTGACCGCCCGCATGATGGACGCGGCCGAAGCCGAGCGCGCCGGCCTGGTCTCGCGGGTGGTGCCGGCCGAGCGGCTGCTGGAGGAGGCCTACGCCGCGGCCGACGCGATCTGCGCGATGTCGCTGCCGGCCCTGATGGCCGCCAAGGAATGTGTCAATCGCGCCTACGAGGCGCCGCTCAACGAAGGCATGCTGTTCGAGCGCCGGGTGTTCCACTCGCTGTTTGCGACCGAGGACCAGAAGGAAGGCATGGACGCCTTCCTGAACAAGCGCCCGGCGGCTTTCAAGCACCGCTGAGCGCGGCGGCGCTCAGGGCTGCAGCCAGCGCGCGCCCTCCGCGTCGAAGCGGGCGCGGCGCTGGCCTTGCGGCCGCAGCTCCAGCCAGTCCAGCGAGTCGACCCGGATGCCGATCACGCCGAAGTACTCCCGGCTGGCGCGCTGCACCTCAGGCACGGCAGCCAGCGGCGCGCCAGGCGGCAGCGGCGAGACGTAGTCCTGGGCGCCCGGCGTGAGCTTGACGCGGGCCCAGCGTGAGGAGACCTCCAGCCCGCTGTCCTCGACGCTCAGCGTCACCTTGCAGCGCAGCTGCCAGCCGAGCGCGGAGGACCAGAACACCAGCATGCCGGCGGGGCAGGCGGCGATTTCGTGCACCTTGGCGGCCCGCGTGTCGGTGTAGACGAGCAGCCGCGCCTCGGGCTGCAGGGCCTCGCGCAGCACCACCGTGCGGGCGTCGGCGCCGTCGGGTGCGGCGGTGGCCAGCACCGGGGTGCGCCAGGCGTGCGCCTTGTCGCCGACGGCGCGCGCGAGTTCGTCCCAGATCGCCGCTTCGACCTGGGGAAGTGTCTGCGACCGCGAGTCGGTGTTCATTGCTCCTTGCGCAAGGCGGGGAAGAGGATGACGTCGCGAATATTAGGCGAATCGGTCAGCAACATGATCAGACGGTCGATGCCGATGCCGCAGCCGCCGGTGGGCGGCATGCCGTATTCCAGCGCACGGATGAAGTCGGCGTCGAAGTACATCGCTTCCTCGTCGCCGGCGTCCTTGTTCGCGACCTGGGCCTGGAACCGGGCGGCCTGGTCCTCGGCGTCGTTGAGCTCGCTGAAGCCGTTGGCGATCTCGCGGCCGGTCATGTAGAGCTCGAAGCGCTCGGTGATCTCGGGGTTGCTGTCCGAGGCGCGCGCCAGCGGCGACACCGCGACCGGGTGGTCGATGATGAAGGTGGGCTCCCAGAGCTGCTCCTCGACCAGCTCCTCGAAGACGCCGAACTGCAGCTGCGACAGGCCCCAGTGCGCCGGCGCCTCCTTGCCGAGGTTCTTGAGGATGCCGCGCAGGTGTGTCGCGTCGTCGATGTGCGCCGCGCCCACGCTGCTCGCGTACTTGACGATGGCGTCACGGATGCTCAGGCGGGCAAAGGGCTTTTCCAGGTCCACCGCGCGGCCCTGGTAGCTCAGCGTCGCCGAGCCGGTGGCCTCGCGCGCGGCGTGGCGCAGTACCGACTCGGTGTAGTCCATCAGGTCGTGGTAGTTCCAGTAGGCGGCATAGAACTCCATCATCGTGAACTCGGGGTTGTGGCGCACCGAGATGCCTTCGTTGCGGAAGTTCCGGTTGATCTCGAAGACCCGCTCGAAGCCGCCCACCACCAGGCGCTTGAGGTAGAGCTCGGGCGCGATGCGCAGGAACATCTCCTGGTCCAGCGCGTTGTGGTGGGTCACGAAGGGCTTGGCGTTGGCGCCGCCCGGGATCGGGTGCAGCATCGGTGTCTCGACTTCGAGAAAACCGTTGCTGGCCATGAAGTTGCGGATCGAGGACACCGCCTTGCTTCGGGCGACGAAACGCTTGCGTGCGTCCTCGTCGGTCATCAGGTCGACATAACGCTGGCGGTATTTCTGTTCCTGGTCGGTCATGCCGTGGAACTTGTCCGGCAGCGGGCGCAGGCTTTTGGTCAGCAGGCGCAGCGCGCTGACGCGCACGGACAGCTCGCCGGTTCGCGTCTTGAAGAGGGTGCCCTCGCAGCCGGCGATGTCGCCCAGGTCCCAATGCTTGAAGGCGGCGTGCGCTTCCTCGCCGACCCCGTCGGTGGTGACAAACAGCTGGATGCGGCCGCTCGCGTCCTGCAGCGTGCAGAAGCTGGCCTTGCCCATCAGGCGCTTGAGCATCATGCGGCCGGCCACGCTGACCTTGACCTGCTGCGGCTCCAGTTCCTCATTGCTCAGCGCGCCGTATTGCGTGTGCAGCGCGCCGGCCTGGTGGGTCGGCTTGAAGTCGTTCGGGAAGGCGACGCCCTGCTGGCGGATGTGGGCCAGTTTTTCGCGCCGTTCGGCGATCAGCTGGTTCTGGTCTTCGGTCATGACGGGCTCGGGCGTGGAAAAGCCCGCGATTTTACCGGCCGGCCGGGCGCCGGGCCGTATGATCGGCGGCCCCGGGCGGTCCATCCGCTGCTGAATACTCCGCATCCACCCCGGCTTCTGCCGCGCCAGCACCCGCATGTCCACCTCTCCGCTGTCCCGCGGTGCCCTCGCTCACTTCGCCGCCAAGCTGGTTTCGGTGGCGCTCGGGCTGGCCATCGTCGTGGTGGTGGCGCGCCAGGGGCCGGAACAACAGGGCCAGTTTTCGCTGCTGATCGCCACCGAGGCGGTGTTCGCCGCGTTGTTCTCGGGCCTGGGCCTGGTGATCGCGCGCCAGGTCTCGCACCACCGGCAGGCCGCCGGCGCCTGGCTGGGCGGCGCACTGGTGCTTGCGCTGGCCGGTGGGCTGGCAGGCGCGGCGGTGTTCACGCTGGCGGCACAGGCGCTGGGCGGCGACCCGGCCTACCGCTTCCTGCCGCTGCTGGCTGTGGCGGCGCCGCTGCTGCTGTTCACGCCCACGCTGTCCGGGCTCTACCTGGGCGAAGGCCGCATGGGGCCCATCAATGCACTGAGCATCGCGCCGCCGCTGCTGACGCTGCTCGGCTTGGCGGCTCTGTGGCTGGGCGGCGTGCAAGCCGGACTGATGCAGGTGGTGGCCGTCTGGCTGGCCGCTCGCGCCGGGGTCGGCGTGGCCGGCGCACTGCTGGCGGCCCGAGGCGCCGGCCTGCAGGCGCCGGTGTGGTCGGCGTGGCGGGCGCAGGCGCACTTCTGCACGGTGGTTGGGCTGACCAATCTCGTCAGCTGGCTCAACTACCGCGTCGACCTCTTTATCGTCGAGCGTTATGCGGGGCTGGGGGCGGCCGGCGTGTACTCCGTGGCCGTGACGGCCGCCGAACTGCTCTGGTTTGTCTCATCCTCGGTCAGCGCTGCCGCCTATGCCCGTATCGGTGTGCCGGATGCGAGGCAGGCTGCCGCCCTCACGGTACGGGTCGTGCACCTCAACCTCGCGATGCTGCTGCTGGTCACGCCGCTGCTGCTGCTGGCGGCCTGGTGGCTGCTGCCGCGCCTGCTCGGGGCGCCCTACACCGCGGTGCTGCCACTGCTGGCGCTGCTGCTGCCGGGCGTCTGGGCCTATGCGAGCGCTTCGACGCTGTCGGCCTTCTACACCAATTTCCTGGGCCGGCCGCAGCTGTCGGCTGCGGTCGCGACAGTCTCCCTGGCGGTCAACGTGGGCGTGTGCTCGCTGCTGGTGCCGCACCTGGGGGCGGCGGGCGGCGCGCTCGCCACGTCGGCGTCCTACCTGCTGGCGATCGCGTGGGGGCTGGCGCTGTTCCGTCGCCACGCCGGCCTGTCCTGGGGGGAGGTGCTGCGTCCGCAGGGGCGGCAGCTGCTGGACGACCTGCGGGCGCCGCTGCGCCGCGCCGGCCGTTAGACTGCGAGCCGCGCGCCTTCCTGCCCGCCTCACGTCCTGCTCCACGCCCGTTTGCCGCTGCCGATGTTCAAGTCCCTGGTGCTTCGATTGCTGCGTTGCCTCACAAGGCCGCGCCTGATCTACGGCTGGCGCCGCCATGACGGCACCTGGCTGCCGCACACCCGCATCAGCACCGCCACCGATGTGCAGGGCGCCGAGGGCCTGTATGTCGAGGACCATGTGTTCATCGGTCACTTCAACCTGCTCGACGCCGCCGGCGGTCTGCACATCGGCGAAGGCACCCAGGTCAGCAACCATGTCTCGCTGCTGACACACTCCAGCCATGTGTCGACCCGCCTGATGGGGCGTGCGTACTGGGGCGCGGCTCATCCGGTGGGGGTGAAGCGCGGCGCCACGCACATTGGGCCCTACTGTTTCATCGGCGCGAACAGCGTCGTGATGCCGGGCAGCCGTCTCGGCCGCGGCGTACTCGTGCGCGCGTTCAGCTATGTGGATGGCGACTTCCCCGACTACGCGGTCATCGGCGGCCAGCCGGCTCGCATCCTGGGGGATGTACGCGACTTCGACGCGGCCTGGATCGAGCGCTACCCGGATCTGGCGCCGCACTACTGCGGCATCGGCTGGCAGTCGGCCACGGTGCTGCACGATGGGGATGCGGCAGCGTCCCGGCCCGGAGGCCGGCGATGAACTCCGGCGCCCCGCATCTGCTGTTTTTCGCTGATGCGCAAAGCGTGCACACCCAACGCTGGGTGGGCGCGATGGTCCTGCGCGGTTGGCGCTGCAGCGTGGTGTCGCGGCAGGCGCACCAGATTCCCGGCGCCGAGGTCGTGGCGCTCGACACGCCAGACGGCAGCTGGGCGTGGTTTGCCGCGCTGCCGCGGGTGCGGGCGATCGCGGCCCGGTTGCGGCCCGACCTGGTGCACGGGCACTACATCACCTCCTATGGCCTCTGGGCAGCCGCCTGCGGGCGCGGGCCCTGCGTGCTGACCGGCTGGGGCTCGGACATCCTGGTCTCGCCCCGGCAGAGCCGCGCGGTGCACGCGCTCACCGGCTGGACCTTGCGCCGCGCCGCGCTGATCACGGCCGACAGCCAGGACATGCTGGATGAAATCGCCACCTGGCGGCCTCGGGCGCCGTTGCACCAGATCTACTGGGGCGCCGACACAGGCAAGTTCCGTCCTCAACCCCGGGCACTGCGGCCCTACCGGATCGTCAGCCTGCGCGCCTGGGACACCAACTACAACATCGACATCATCGTTGACGCAATGGCCGCGCTGCGTCGGCGCCTGAACGGCGAGTTGGAGCTGCACCTGCTGGGTGGCGGGCCGCTGGAGGGCCGTTTGCGTGCGCAGGTGAAGGCGCTGGGGCTGGACGAGGTGGTGCAGTTCCACGGCCGTGTCGGTGAAGACCGTATGGCCGAGCTGGTCAACCGGGCGCATGTGAGCGTCTCGATCCCGAGCAGCGACGCGACCTCGGTGGCACTTCTCGAATCGATGGCGGCGGGGCTGCCGGTGGTGGTGTCCGACCTGCCGGCCAATCGGCAGTGGGTGGACGCCACCGGCGGGATGCTGGTGGCGCCGCGCGATGCGGCGGCGGCGGCCGACGCGCTGGCGCTGCTGGCCGCTGACCCGGAGCAGGCCGCAAGGATGGGGCAGGCCAACCGGGCACGTGTCGAGCCCGAGGCCTCGCGGCGCCACCAGATGGACCGGATGGACGCCCTCTATCGACAGCTGCTGGCCCGGAAAGGGGCGGTATGAGCCCCGCCCGGCCGCCCGAAGGGGCTCGCACCGCAGTGCGCAGCACGGAGGTTTCCCAATGAGCCCCGCCCGGCCGCCCGAAGGGCTCGTCAGCGTCATCGTGCCTTGCCGCAACGAGAGGGGCCACATCGAGGCTTTCTGCGCTTCGGTGGCGGCGCAGCAGCTGCCGTCCGGCTGGGACCTGGAGGTGGTGATCGCCGACGGCCGCAGCGACGACGGCACCGCCGCGCTGCTGCAGGCGCTCGCCGCGCACGACCCCCGCTTCGCCGTGATCGACAACCCGGGCGGCATCGTCTCCAGCGGGCTCAACCGGGCGCTGGAGCGCGCCCGGGGCGAGGTGATCGTGCGCATGGATGTGCACACCGCCTATGCCGCCGACTACATCGCCCAGTGCCTGGCGGCGCTCGCCGACAGCGGCGCCGACAACGTCGGCGGCCCCTGGCGCGCCGAGGGCGAGTCGCCGATGCAGCGCGCCATCGCCGCCGCTTTCCAATCGCGCTGGCTGGCGGGCGGGGCGCGCTCGCGTCAGCTCGACTACAGCGGCTGGGTCGATACCGTCTACCTCGGCTGCTGGCCGCGCCGCAGCCTCGAGCGTTTCGGCGGCTTCGACGAGCAACTGGTGCGCAACCAGGACGACGAGCACAACCTGCGCATCGTGCGCGGCGGCGGGCGGGTCTGGCAGTCGGCGGCCATCCGCTCGGCCTACCGGCCGCGCGGCTCGCTGGGTGCTTTGTTCCGGCAGTACCTGCAATACGGCTACTGGAAGCCCTTCGTGATGAAAAAGCACGGCCAGGCCGCCTCGCTGCGCCAGCTGGTGCCCGGGCTGTTCGTGCTGGCGCTGGTGCTGTGCGCGCTGGCCGGCCTGCTCGGTGCGGGGCCGCTGCCGCTGTTGGGGCTGGCCGGCCTCTACGGGGTGGCTGCCCTGGGCGCCTCGGTGGCGATCGCGGCGCGCTCCGGCTGGTCGCTGGTGTGGCGGCTGCCGGCCGTCATCGCGGCCTACCATGTCGGCTACGGCGTCGGTTCCCTGTGGGGCTGGGCCGACGTCCTGCGCGGGGCCGACCAGGGCCGCGCGCGCTTCTCGCGCCTGACCCGTTGAGCCCGCTGCCGTCCCCTTTTGCCATGGCCCACGAGCATCCCGACCCCCGCCTTGCCGCCGACGAGACTGACGCCGTGCGCGAGCGTTATGCACGCCGCATCCCACAGGACCCGCGCTACAGCCTGCTGAACCCGGCTGCGCTGCTGCCGGCCCAGGAGCGCCAGCGCGCCATCGCGCGGCTGTTCGCCCGGCTCGGCTGGCAGGACCTGGAGCAGCGCCACATGCTGGAGGTCGGCTGCGGCGCCGGCGGCAACCTGCTGGAACTGCTGCGGCTGGGCTGCGCGCCGGAGCGGCTGCAGGGCGTCGAGCTGCTGGAAGCCCGCGCTGCCGAGGCGCGCCGTGTGCTGCCGGCTGCGCTGCAGGTGCACTGCGGCGACGCGCTGGCCTTGGGCGAGCGGGTGGCGGCCGGCAGCCAGGACGTGGTCTACCAGGCGACGGTCTTTTCCTCGCTGCTGGACGACAGTTTCCAGGCGCAGCTGGCGCAGGCGATGTGGCGCTGGGTGCGCCCGGGCGGGGGCGTGCTCTGGTACGACTTCACCTGGGACAACCCGCGCAACCCCGATGTGCGCGGCGTCGGCGTCGCCAGGCTGCGCCAGTTGTTTCCCGAGGGGCGGGCGAGTGTGCAGCGCATCACATTGGCACCGCCCCTGGCCCGTGCGCTGGTGCGCCTGCACCCCGGCCTCTACGCCGTTTTCAACACCCTGCCGTGGCTGCGCACCCATGTGCTGGCCTGGATCGAAAAACGTCCCTGATGAACTCCGACACCTCCCTGCCTTTCCTGCCCTTCGCGCTGCCCGAGATCGGCGAGGAAGAAATCGCCGAAGTCGTGGACACGCTGCGCTCCGGCTGGATCACCACCGGGCCCAAGGCCAAACGTTTCGAGGCCGCCTTCGTCGACTTTCTCGGCGGCGCAGCGACCGGGCTGGAAGGGATCGCGATCAACTCGGCGACGGCCGGCCTGCACCTGGCGCTCGAAGCGCTGGGCATCGGCCCGGGCGACGAAGTGATCACCACCACCTACACCTTCACGGCCACCGCCGAGGTGGTGCGCTACCTCGGCGCCGACGTGGTGCTGGTGGACATCGACCCCGCGACGCTGAACATCGACCCCCGGGCGGTCGAGGCGGCCATCACGCCGCGCACCCGGGCCATCGTTCCGGTGCACTACGCGGGGCTCGCAGCCGACATGACGGCCTTGCTCGCGCTGGCGCGCCGCCACGGGCTCAGGGTGGTGGAGGACGCGGCGCATGCGCTGCCGACCACGCTGCAGGGGCAGCTGGTGGGCACGCTCGGATCGGACGCCACCGTCTTCAGCTTCTACGCCAACAAGACCATCACCACCGGCGAGGGCGGCATGCTGGTGACGCGCGATCCCGAACTCGCGCAACGCGCCCGCGTGATGCGCCTGCACGGCATGAACCGCGATGCCTTCGACCGCTTCACCGCCAAGGTGCCGAGCTGGTACTACGAGATCGTCGCGCCGGGATTCAAGTACAACCTGACCGACATCGCCGCCGCGCTCGGGCTGCACCAGCTGCAGCGCGCCGAGGGCTTCCAACGCCGCCGCACCGAGATCGCGCGGCGCTACCGCGAAGCCTTCGCCGACCTGCCGCTGCTGCTGCCGCCCGAGCCCGCAGCTGGCGACCTGCATGCCTGGCACCTCTACGTGGTGCGGCTGGCCGACGGCGCGCCCGTGTCGCGCGATGCCATGATCGAGCAGCTCTTCGAGGCCGGCATCGGCTGCAGCGTGCACTACATCCCGCTGCATCTGCACCCCTACTGGCGCGACCGCTACGATCTCAAGCCCGAGCAGTTCCCGCACAGCCAGCGCGCCTACGAGCGTTCGCTGAGCCTGCCGCTCTACACCCGCATGTGCGACGCCGACGTGGAGCGGGTGGTGCAGGCAGTGCGGCGCATCCTGGGTTGAGCCGCTCGGCGATGGGCAAGCGCCTGTTTGATCTGGTCGCCTCCGGCCTGGGACTGCTGCTGCTGGCACCGCTGCTGGCGGTGATCGCGCTGGCGATCAAGCTCGACTCCCCGGGGCCGGTGCTGTTCCGGCAGGAGAGGGTGGGGCGCCACGGCCGGCCCTTTCGCATCCGCAAGTTCCGCACCATGCGGCATGCGCCGGCCGGCGGCGGCTTGCTGATCACGGTCGGTGCCGACCCGCGCATCACCCGGGTGGGCGCCTTCCTGCGCAGCACCAAGCTCGACGAACTGCCCCAGCTCCTGGACGTGCTGTGTGGCACCATGAGCCTGGTGGGGCCACGCCCCGAGGTGCCGCGTTATCTGCCGCACTATCCGCCGGCGGTGCGCGAGAAGGTGCTGTCGGTGCGCCCGGGCATCACCGACATCGCCTCCATCGAATACCGTCGCGAGAGCGAGCTGCTGGCCGCCGCCGCCGATCCCGAACGCGCCTATGTCGAGGAAGTGCTGCCGGCCAAGCTGCGCTACGCGCTGCAGTATGTGGACAACGCCAGCTTCTGGGGCGATCTGCGCCTGCTGGCACGTACGCTGCACGCCATCGTGACCCGTTGAAGCGATTTTTCATGATCTGGCACCACCTCGACGCCTTCCTCACCCGTGCACGCGCCCACCGGCGGCCTTTGTCTCTGCTGGCCGACGGCCTCGTGATCGCGCTGTGCTGGAACATCACCTATTTGTTCCGGCTCGGCTTCGACCGCTGGTTCAGCGCCCGTCCCGGCTACGACGGCTGGGTGATGCTGGGCCTGGTGGCGCTCTACCTGGTCGTGTTCTGGCTCGCCGGCGTGCCACGCGGCCTGTGGCGCTTCGCGGGTTTCGGTGACGTCAAGCGGCTCACGCTGGCCTGTGCCGGCGCCGGCCTGCTTGGCGCCGTGGTGGTGCTGATGGCGCAGCTCAACGAGGTGCCGCGCGCGGTGCTGGCCCTGCACCCGGTGGTCAGCCTGATGGCGCTGTGCGTGGTGCGCATTGGCTATCGCATGGGCTACGAGCAGCTGCGCGCGCGGCTGGCAGGCCACAGCGAGGCGAGTCGCCGCGCGCTGGTGCTTGGCGCGGGCGAGGCGGCGCGGCTGCTGCTGGCGGGCATCCAGCATCAGGGCTACGTCGTCGTCGGTCTGCTCGATGACGACGCCGCCAAGCAACACGCCCGCATCGGCGGCGTGCCGGTGCTGGGGCCGCTGGAGCAGCTCGCGCGCCACGTCGAGCAGCAGCAGATCAGCCACCTCATCGTCGCGATGCCCTCGCTGCCGCCGGCCGGCCGGCGCCGCATCATCGAGACCGCGGCGGCCACCGGTCTGCCGGTGCTGACCGTGCCCTCGGCGGAGGAGCTGCGCGAAGGCTCGCAGGTCAGCCGGGTGCGCGAAATCGAGCCCGACGACCTGCTCGGTCGCGAGCCGGTGCGGCTCGACGAGGCCGGCATCTCCGACTGCCTGAACGGCAAGACCGTGCTGATCACCGGCGCGGGCGGCAGCATTGGCGCCGAGCTGTGCCGCCAGGTGGCGCGCTACGGGCCGAGCCGGCTGGTGCTCTACGAGCTGAGCGAATTCGCGCTCTACTCCATCGAGCAGGAGTTGAGCGAGCAGTTCCCGCACATCTCGCTGCTGCGCCTGATCGGCGACGTGAAGAACCTGGCCCATCTGCGCCACACCTTCGGGAGCTGTCGTCCCCAGGTGATCTTCCATGCGGCGGCCTACAAACACGTCCCGCTGATGGAGCAGGACAACGCCTGGGCCGCCCTGCACAACAACACCCTCGGCACCTGGCTGGCCGCCACCGCGGCCGCCGAGGCCGGGGTCGAGCGTTTTGTGCTCATCTCGACCGACAAGGCGGTCAACCCCACCAACGTGATGGGCGCCACCAAGCGGGCTGCCGAGATGGTGATCTCCCACCTCGCGACCCAGGGCCATGCGACGCGCTTCATGGCGGTTCGCTTCGGCAACGTGCTGGGCTCCAGCGGCAGCGTGATCCCCAAATTCAAGGAGCAGATCGCGCGCGGCGGACCGGTGACCGTGACCCATCCGGAGATCACGCGCTATTTCATGACCATCCCCGAGGCGGCGCGCCTGGTGATCCAGGCCGCCGCGATGGGGGACACCGGCCAGGTGTATGTGCTGGACATGGGCGAGCCGGTGCGCATCGCCGAGCTGGCGCGCGACCTGATCCGCCTGTCGGGCCACACGCTGGAGGAGATCCCGGTCGCGTTCACCGGGCTGCGGCCCGGTGAGAAGCTCTACGAAGAGCTGCTCGCCGACGCCGACACCACCTTGCCGACGCCGATCGCCCGCCTGCGGGTGGCCCGGCTGCACCAGGACGAGCAGGCCGACTGGCTGCACCGCGCGCCCCAGGTACTGGCCCGGCTCGACGCCGCGCAGGGCGACGAGGCGGTCAAGGCCTGGCTCGCCGAGTGTGTGCCCGAGTATGCGCTGGCCACCGGGCGGGCCCGGCGCGCATGAGGCGTCCAGTGTCAACCTCCTGCTTGCGCAGCACGGAGCTTAGCCAATGAGCGCCGGACACCCCGACGCGCCTTAAGCACCCGCTAAAAGTCAGGTCTCGGCAGGCTGGACGATAATGTGCTACTTATGACAGAAGCATCTGAGGCCCCCGTCCTGGGCGGCCAGTTCTCCTCCCTCCCTCTCGACCCGACGCTGCAGCGCGCCATCGTCGATCAGGGCTACACCTCGATGACGCCGATTCAGGCGAAGGCCATCCCCATCGTGCTGGAGGGGCGCGACGTCATGGGCGCGGCCCAGACCGGCACCGGCAAGACGGCCGCCTTCTCGCTGCCGCTGCTGCAGAAGATGCTCAAGCACGAGAACGGCAGCGCCTCGCCGGCCCGGCACCCGGTGCGCGCCCTGGTCCTCGCGCCGACGCGCGAGCTGGCCGACCAGGTGGCGGCCAATGTGAAGGCCTATGCCAAGCACACCCAGCTGCGCGTTGCGGTGGTCTTCGGCGGCATCGACATGACGCCACAGACCCAGGAGCTGCGCCGCGGCGTCGAGGTGCTGATCGCCACGCCGGGCCGCCTGCTGGACCACATCCAGGCCAAGAACTGCTCGCTGAGCCAGGTCGAGTACGTCGTGCTCGACGAGGCCGACCGCATGCTGGACATCGGCTTTCTGCCCGACCTGGAGCGCATCCTCAGCTTCCTGCCGAAGCAGCGCCAGACCCTGTTGTTCTCGGCCACCTTCTCGCCGGAGATCAAGAAGCTGGCCCAGAGCTATCTGCAGGATCCGGTGCTGGTCGAAGTGGCGCGCCCCAACGCGACCGCGACCACGGTGGAGCAGCGCTTTTTCAGTGTCGAGGATGACGACAAGCGCCGTGCGGTGCGCCAGCTGCTGCGCGAGCGCTCGCTATCGCAGGCCATCGTCTTCGTGAATTCCAAGCTGGGCGCGGCCCGGCTGGCCCGTTCGCTGGAGCGCGACGGGCTGAAGACCGCGGCGCTGCACGGCGACAAGTCGCAGGACGAGCGTCTGAAGGCGCTCGACGCCTTCAAGCGCAACGAGGTCGAGCTGCTGGTCGCCACCGACGTGGCAGCGCGCGGCCTCGACATTGCGGACCTGCCGGCGGTGTTCAACTTCGACATCCCCTTCAACGCCGAGGATTACGTGCACCGCATCGGTCGCACCGGCCGGGCCGGTGCGTCGGGGCTGGCGGTGTCCTTCGTCTCGCGCAGCGACCAGCGCCTGGTTGCCGATATCGAGAAGCTGATCAAGAAAAAGATCGAGATCGAGGCACTGGAGCTGGAGGACGAACGTTCGCGCCGCCCGCCGCGCCGCAGCTACGAGGATGACGGGGAGCGTGTCTTCGAGCGTTCGACCCCGCGCCCGGGTCGCGGGCCGTCCAACTACAGCGCCACGCCGCCGGCTTCCAGCGATCCCTTCTTCAGCAAGCCCTACGAGGCCGACCCGGCTGCCGACCCCGGCTGGGAAAAGCAGGCGCCGGCTGCTGCGCCGGCGCTCGCGCGCACCGCTTCGCCTTACATCAAGCCCAAGCGCAAGGTCGCGGCGCTGCTGGGCGGCGGGCCGAAAAAGCCCTGAATCCGGCGGCTCGGCCCGCCCCTCAGGGGTTGTGAATCGCGAACACGGCCGGCACGTCGGCCGGTAGCTTGGCGTCGCCGTCCTGCTTCCAGCGCTGCACCGGCAGCGAGCGGTTCCAGCCGCCTTCCAAGGTCAACCCGCAGGCCACCGACAAACGTGTGGTCGGCTGCAAGTGGTCCAGCAAGGCGCCCATCAGGGCCGGGTTGCGGTAGGGCGTCTCTATCATCATCTGAGTCTGGCCGGTGCGCCGTGCCAGTGTCTCCAGCTCCCGGATGCGGGTGGCACGTGCAACGTCCTCCACCGGCAGATAGCCGACGAAGGCGAAACTCTGCCCGTTCATGCCGCTGGCGGCCAGCGCCAGCAGCAGGGCCGAAGGGCCTACCAGGGGCAGCACCTGCAGGCCCAGTTCATGCGCCCGGCGGACCACCTCGGCGCCGGGGTCGGCGATCGCCGGCATGCCGGCCTCCGACACCAGACCCATGTCCCGGCCCTGGCGCGCCGCGTCGAGCAGGCGGTCCAGACCGGCGGGAGGCGCGGCAGTCCGCGCGCCACCTTTCGCGGGGCGTGGCAGCTCCTGGATCGCGATCTCCTGCAAGGGACGCGCAAGCGGCACGACGGCGTGCACACGCTTCAGGAAGGCCCGCGTGGTCCTGGCGTTCTCGGCGATCCAGTGCTCGAGCCGGGCGGCAGTCTGCAGGGTCTGCAGTGGCAGCACCTGCTGCAGCTCGGGCAGCGTCGCGCCGGCTGCGAGGGTGCCGAAGTCCAGCGGCGTCGGGACCAGGTAGAGGCGGCCGCTCACGACCTGGCTCCCTGCGCCGCGAGCGGGTCGATCCCCGCGGCCCTCAACATGTCGCAGGTGCCGATCAAGGGCAGCCCGATGAGCGCCGTCGGATCGTCCGACTCGATCGCGCTCAGCAGCGCGATGCCAAGGCCTTCGGCCTTGGCGCTGCCCGCGCAGTCATAGGGCTGGTCGACACGCAGGTAGGCCTCGATCTCGGCGTCGGTCAGGGCGCGCACGCGCACCGTGGCTGGCACCGTGCGCTGCTGCTCGAAGCCGCCGGCCTGGCAGACCACCGCAACCGCGGTGTGGAACACGAGCGCCTGGCCGCTCATCGCCCGCAGCTGCTCGACCGCGATGTCGTGCGTGCCGGGCTTGCCCAGCGGCCGGCCCCGCAGATCGGCGACCTGGTCGGAGCCGATCACCACGGCCTCGGGGTGGAGGGCGGCGACCGCGCGCGCCTTCTCCAGCGCGAGACGCTGCGCCAGCGCGGCGGGTGTTTCACCGGGGCGCGGCGTTTCATCGACCTGTGGGGCGACCACCTCGAAGGGCAGGCCGAGGCGTTGCAGGAGTTCGCGCCGGTAACGTGAGGTCGATCCGAGGATCAGCGCTCGCGGTGCCAACGGAGTTGCCAAAGGGGAAGAGGAGGGGGCGTGCTCGGGCATGTCCGGATTGTCCTTCACGCGGAGTCTGCCGAGCAGCGCGCGGCTACACTGGCCGCATGAAGGCAAGAGAGTTCAATCCGTTGCGCCTCGATGTCGGCGAGTTCGTGCGCGCCGAGGCCGAGTTGCAAGGCGAGTGGCCCTTGAGGGCCCTGCAGCGCCTCGCCGAGGAGGCGCACGAAGATGCCCCGGCCGGCGAGCAGCCGGTCCGCTGGTCGGTGGCCGGCCGGCTGGTGCCGCGTCGCGGCGGGGATCCCGAGCTGTGGATGCATCTGAAGGCCGACACCTCGATCTCGCTGGAGTGCCAGCGCTGCCTCCGGCCGGTCGAGGAACACCTGGGTGTGGAGCGCGACTTCCGCTTCGTGCCGGACGAGAAGGCCGCCGCGGAGATCGACGCCGACAGCGAAGAGGACGTGCTCGCGCTGTCGCGCAGCCTGAACCTCCAGGACCTGGTCGAGGACGAGCTGATCCTGGCGTTGCCGCTGGTGCCGCGCCACGAGGTCTGCCCCGAGTCGCTGGCCGGTTCCGCCGGCGCTGCCGCGGTCGGGAGCGAGGCTTCTGAGGAGCCGGCCGGCGAACGCCGTAATCCTTTCGCGGTGCTCGCGCAGTTGAAGAAGGACAAGCTGTCCTGAAACCTTCGAACCTGCCGCTGCCGGGCCCTTTGACCGGGAGGGGCCGCCTGTCCCGAGAGGCCGTGGCGCGGCGTATTTCCGCCTTCCGGCCGGTCGGTCGCTCACTGCCCCTGGCGCAACCTGGCCAAGCGGTGCTAGAATCTCGGGTTTTCCAAGGAGCGAGCCATGGCCGTTCAACAGAACAAAAAATCGCCGTCCAAGCGCGGGATGCACCGTGCCCACCAGCACCTGAACACCCCGGGGACTGCGATCGAGCCGACCACCGGCGAAACCCATCTGCGTCACCACATCAGCCCCACCGGTTTCTACCGCGGGCGCAAGGTTCTCAAGACCAAGGCCGACGCCTGATCTTCGCGATCGGGCGATGGGCCGACCTGCATGAGCCAACCCGGGTGGTGCGCTCTGCGGGCTCTTGCCTTTGCAGCTGTTGCTATGGCGGGTCCGGCGAGTTGTTTGCCGGGTCCGGCAGGGCGGGCATTCGTGCCGGCCTCCTTCGGTGCCAGCGATGAATTCCTCTGCTGATGTTTCTCCGCGGGCCGGGCGCCCCGTGCGCGTGGCCGTGGATTGCATGGGTGGCGACTTCGGTCCGTCGGTGACCCTGCCTGCCTGCGAAGCCTTTCTGCGTGCGCACCCCGACGCCGAGCTGATCCTGGTCGGCCGGCCCGAGGCGCTGGCGCCAGCGCAGTCGTGGTCACGCTGCACCATCGTCGCGGCCACCGAGGTGGTGGAGATGGACGACCCGGTCGAGGTGGCCTTGCGCCGCAAGAAGAACTCGTCCATGCGCGTCGCCATCAGCCAGGTGAAGCCGGGCGAGGGTGTGGTCGCGGCCGATGCCTGCGTGTCCGCCGGAAACACCGGCGCGTTGATGGCCGTCTCGCGCTATCTGCTCAAGACCCTGGGCGGCATCGACCGCCCGGCGATCGCCACCGTGATGCCCAACCAGAAGGACGGCTACACCACGGTGCTCGACCTCGGCGCCAATGTCGATTGCGAACCTCACCACCTGCTGCAGTTTGCCGTGATGGGCAGCGCGCTGGTGGCCGCCGTCGAAGGCAAGGCCAACCCGAGCGTGGGCCTGCTCAACATCGGCGAGGAAGCGATCAAGGGCAGCGAGACAATCAAACGCGCCGGCGAGTTGCTGCGTTCGGTGGCCGAGGCCGGCCAAGTGAACTTCTACGGCAACGTCGAGGGCAACGACATCTTCAAGGGCACCACCGACATCGTCGTTTGCGACGGTTTTGTCGGCAATGTGGTGCTGAAGGCGTCCGAGGGCCTGGCCACGATGTTGTCCAGTTTCATCAAGCAGGAATTCACCCGCAACTTCCTGACCAAACTGGCGGCGATCGTCGCGCTTCCGGTGCTGAAGCACTTCAAGAACCGTGTCGACTACCGCCGGTACAACGGTGCGGCGCTGCTCGGCTTGCGCGGCCTGGTCTTCAAGAGCCACGGTTCGGCTGACGCCTTCGCGTTCGAGCAGGCCCTCAATCGGGCGTATGATGCGGCCCGAAACCGGTTGCTCGACCGGGTCCATGACCGGATCCTGGAAACCCTCCAAGCCCTGCCCCCGGCGGGCGGCCCCGAGGACCAGGTGCAGGTCGCTTCTACCGCATGAGCGTTATTTCATCTCTTACCTATTCCCGCATCACCGGCACCGGCAGCTACCTGCCGCCCAAGCGCGTGAGCAATGCGGAGTTCGCAGCCGAACTGGCGCAGCAGGGCATCGAGACGTCCGACCAGTGGATCGTCGAACGCACCGGCATTCGCGCGCGCCACTTTGCGGCGCCTGAGGTCGGGTCCAGCGACCTGGCGGTGGAGGCGGCCCGGCATGCGCTCGAGGCGGCCGGTGTCGCGGCCGCGCAGCTGGATCTGATCATCGTCGCGACCTCCACGCCCGACATGGTCTTCCCTTCGACGGCCTGTCTGGTGCAGCAGAAGCTCGGCGTGCACGGCTGCGCGGCCTTCGACGTGCAGGCGGTGTGCTCGGGTTTCGTCTACGGCCTCACCGTCGCCGACTCGATGATCCGCTCGGGTGCCGCCCGCAAGGCCCTGGTCATCGGCGCCGAGGTGTTCTCCCGCATCCTCGACTTCAAGGACCGCACCACCTGCGTCCTGTTCGGCGACGGCGCCGGCGCGGTGGTGCTGGAAGCGAGTGACACCCCCGGCGTGCTCGCGACCGAACTGCATGCCGACGGGCGCCATGTCGACATCCTCTGCACGCCCGGCACGGTGGCTGGCGGCTCGGTGCTGGGCGATCCGCTGCTGAAAATGGACGGCCAGGCGGTCTTCAAGCTCGCCGTCGGCGTGCTGGAAGATGTCGCCCGCTCGGTGCTGGCCAAGGCCGGTCGCAGCGAGGCCGACATCGACTGGCTGATCCCGCACCAGGCCAACATCCGCATCATGCAGATGACGGCCCGCAAGCTGAAGCTGGACATGGACAAGGTCGTCGTGACGGTCGACCAGCACGGCAACACCTCCGCCGCCTCGATTCCGCTGGCGCTCGACCACGCCGTGCGTTCCGGCCGCCTGCAGCGCGGCGATACCGTGATGCTCGAGGGAGTCGGCGGCGGCTTCACCTGGGGCGCGGTGCTGCTCGACTTCTGAGCCCCGGCCCGCCTGTCCGCGCCTTCCGACCTTCCATCAAGCTCAGAGCACTATTTCCTAAGATGAATCCGTTCGCCTTCGTGTTCCCCGGCCAGGGGTCGCAGTCCGTCGGCATGCTGGACGCCTGGGGTGAGCACCCCGTCGTGCGCGAGACCCTGCAGGAAGCCTCCGACGCCCTCGGCCAGGACATCGGCCAGCTGATCGCCGAGGGGCCCAAGGAGGCGCTGGATCTGACCACCAACACCCAGCCGGTGATGCTCACCGCGGGCATCGCCTGCTACCGCGCGTGGATGGCCGAGACCGGGCTGGCACCGGCCCTGGTCGCCGGCCACTCGCTCGGTGAGTACACTGCCCTGGTCGCGGCCGGTACCCTGGCCCTGGCGGATGCGCTGCCCTTGGTGCGCTTCCGCGCCCAGGCCATGCAGGAGGCAGTGCCGGTGGGCACCGGCGGCATGGCCGCCATCCTCGGTCTCGACGCCGCGCTGGTGCGCGAAGGCTGTGCCGAGGCCCAGGCGGCAGTCGGTGACGTGGTCGAGGCCGTCAACTTCAACGATCCCAAGCAGACCGTGATTGCCGGCACCAAGGCCGCGGTCGAGAAGGCCTGCGAGGTGCTCAAGGGCAAGGGCGCCAAGCGGGCCCTGCCGCTGCCGGTGTCGGCTCCCTTCCATTCCAGCCTGATGCGCCCGGCTGCCGAACGCCTGCGCGAGCGCCTTGCGCAGACGGCTTTTGCCGGCGGCGGCATTGCCGTGCTGAACAACGTCGACGTAAAGGTCGAGACCGAGCCCCAGGCGATCCGCGACGCGCTGTACCGCCAGGCCTTCGGCGCGGTGCGCTGGGTCGAGACGGTGCAGGCTTTGAAGGCGCGCGGCCTTGCGCGGGTCGTCGAGTGCGGGCCGGGCAAGGTGCTGGCCGGCATGGTCAAGCGTATCGATGCCGAGATCGTCACCGGCACTGTGTTCGACCCCGCCTCGCTCGCCGAGGTGAAAGGTTTGCTGCAATGAACGAGACCGATATCCAGTCGCAGGTTGCCCTGGTCACCGGAGCCACCCGGGGCATCGGCCGCGCCATCGCGCTCGAGCTGGCGCGCAAGGGCATGACCGTGATCGGCACCGCCACCTCGGAAGCGGGCGCCGCCGCCATCAGCGAAGCCTTGGCCGGCAAGGCGAAGAGCCGGGGCATCTGCCTGAACGTCAATGACGCAGCGGGCGTGGAAGCCGCGGTCGACGGCCTGGTCAAGGAGTTCGGCGCGCTGCACGTGCTGGTCAACAACGCCGGCATCACGCGCGACACGCTGTCGATGCGCATGAAGGACGACGACTGGGATGCCGTGCTCGACACCAACCTGAAGGCGGTGTTCCGTCTTTCCCGTGCGGTGGTCCGTCCGATGATGAAACAGCGCTACGGCCGCATCGTCAACATCACCTCGGTGGTGGGCGCCAGCGGCAACGCGGGGCAGGCCAACTACGCGGCGGCCAAGGCCGGCGTGGCGGGCATGACCCGTTCGCTGGCGCGCGAGCTGGGCAGCCGCGGGATCACGGTGAACTGCATCGCCCCGGGCTTCATCGAAACCGACATGACCAAGGCCCTGAGCGAGCAGCAGACCGAGGCCTTGATGAGTCAGATCCCGCTGGGCCGGCTGGGGCGTGCCGAAGACATCGCACACGCCGTGGCCTTTGTCGCATCGCCGCAGGCCGGATACATCACCGGCGCGGAACTGCACGTCAATGGCGGCATGTATATGAGTTGAGCGCCATCGCGGCGCCGAACCGGTCAGAGCCCGTCCGGGAGCGCGGTCGCGCGGTGGACTTCGAGGTGTCACCGCATGGTCGTAAAATCACGGGCTGTTTTTGAAAACCTCCTGGAGGAGTCATGAGCGATATCGAAGCACGCGTCAAAAAGATCATTGCCGAACAACTCGGCGTGGCTGAGAGCGAAGTCACCAACGAGAAGGCGTTCGTGGCCGACCTGGGCGCCGACTCGCTGGACACCGTCGAGCTCGTGATGGCGCTGGAAGACGAGTTCGGTATCGAGATTCCGGACGAAGAAGCCGAGAAGATCACGACCGTTCAGCTCGCGATCGACTACGCCCTGAAGCACCAGAAGGCCTGAACGGCCTGCCTGCCCCTCCCGACCGAACTGAGTATTCCAGCGCATGAGCCGTCGTCGTGTCGTCGTGACCGGCCTGGGTCTTGTCACCCCCGTGGGCAACACGGTGGCCGAGTCCTGGTCCAATCTTCTTGCTGGCAAGTCCGGCATCGACCACATCTCCAAGTTCGATGCCAGCAACCTTGCCTGCCGTTTCGCAGGCGAGGTCAAGGGCTTCAACGTCGAGGACTACATCCCGGGCAAGGAAGCCCGCCACATGGACACCTTCATCCACTACGGAATGGCGGCTTCCATCCAGGCGGTGCAGGACAGCGGCCTTCCCACGGGTGAAGCGCTGGGCGAGGAGGTGGCCGAGCGCATCGGCTGCCTGGTCGGTTCAGGCATCGGCGGCCTGCCGATGATCGAGGAGACCCACACCGAGATGAACAGCCGCGGCCCGCGGCGTATCTCGCCGTTTTTCGTGCCGGCCTCGATCATCAACATGATCTCGGGTCATGTCTCGATCAAGTACGGTTTCAAGGGCCCCAACCTGGCGATCGTGACGGCCTGTACCACCGGCCTGCACTGCATCGGCGAGGCCGGTCGGTTGATCGAATACGGCGACGCGGACGTGATGATCGCCGGCGGTGCCGAGTCCACCGTCTCGCCGCTGGGTGTCGGCGGCTTTGCCGCAGCGCGTGCGCTGTCGACCCGCAACGACGATCCCAAGACGGCCTCGCGCCCCTGGGACAAGGATCGCGACGGTTTTGTTCTAGGTGAGGGCGCGGGTGTCCTGGTGCTCGAGGAATACGAGCACGCGAAAAAGCGCGGCGCGAAGATCTATGCCGAACTGGCCGGCTTCGGCATGAGCGCCGATGCCTTCCACATGACCGCCCCCAACGTGGACGGCCCGCGCCGTTCGATGCAGGCGGCGTTGCGCAATGCCGGGCTCAACCCGGACCAGGTCGACTATCTCAACGCCCACGGTACCTCGACGCCGCTGGGCGACGCCAACGAGACCAACGCCATCAAGCTGGCCTTTGGCGACGCAGCCCGCCAGTTGGTGGTGAACTCCACCAAGTCGATGACCGGCCACCTGTTGGGCGGCGCCGGCGGGATCGAGTCGGCCTTCACCGTGCTGGCGCTGCACCACCAGGTGTCGCCGCCGACCATCAATATCTTCAACCAGGATCCCGAGTGTGACCTGGACTACTGTGCGAACACCGCACGGCAGATGAAAATCGATGTGGCGCTGAAGAACAACTTCGGTTTCGGTGGCACCAACGGCTCGCTGGTCTTCAAGCGAGTCTGAGCCTGCCGGCCCAGTGCCGCATGCGCACGGCGCCCGCCCTCCAACTCACGGTCCGGCCTTCCGGGCCTTGGGTCTTGGGCGTGGCGGCGCTGGCGCTCGGCACGGTGGCCAGCCTGCTCGCCTGGTTGCAGCTCGCCCCGTTGCCTGCGGGCCTGGGGCTGGTGCTGGGCCTGGTCGTCGTGCCGGCGGCCTCGCTCATCGCCTGGCTCGAATGGCGGCGTCCCCCGCTGCACCTCCACTGGGACGGCCGGCGCTGGCACTGGCAGGCTGCGGATGCGGCACGGCCGAGAGCCTGCAGCGGACGGGTGGAGGTGGCGGCCGACCTGGGCCGCTGGATGCTGCTGCGGCTCTGGCCCGACTCGCCCGGGGCTGCCGGGGCCGGACGCGGCCTCTGGCTGCCCGTGCAGGCCGCCGGTCTGGGGCCGGGCTGGCACGCGCTGCGCTGTGCGTTATATTCGCCCACTCCCGTGGCCGACCCGCTGGCTGCAACGAACCCCGCAACGGATGAGCGCTGACGCTGATGCCCTGTTGATCGAGCGCGTCAAGCGCGGCGACCAGAAAGCTTTCGAGCTGCTGGTGATCAAGTACCAGCGCAAGATCGAGCGCCTGATCGCCCGCATGGTGCGCGACGCCGACCTGATCCAGGACATCGCCCAGGAAACTTTCATCCGCGCCTACCGGGCCTTGCCCCAGTTCCGTGGCGAGAGCGCCTTCTATACCTGGCTTTACCGCATCGCGGTCAATACCGCGAAAAAGGCTTTGGTCGAGCTCAAACGCGACCCGCTGGTGACCGAAACCGCCCTGTCCGCGGCGGACGACGAGGACGAAACTTCCCGCGTCGAGAACGAACTAAGCGATGGTGAAACACCGGAGGCGGTGCTTGCCAGCAAGGAAATCGCCTCGACCGTGAATGCGGCGATCGAAGCCCTCTCCGAAGATTTGCGCCAGGCCATCACCTTGCGTGAAATCGAAGGTTTGAGCTATGACGAGATTGCCGAAGTGATGAATTGCCCGATCGGCACGGTCCGTTCGCGCATCTTTCGCGCCCGCGAGGCCATTGCCGAGCGGTTGCGACCCCTGTTGGATACGCCGGACGGCAAGCGTTGGTGATTGAGGAGCGCAGTGATGTCTATCGAAGGTTTGCGTGTGGGAGGGCTGAGCGCCGAAGCGCGCGAGCGGCTGTCGGCGCTGGCTGACGGTGAGGCGGGTGCCGAGGACCTGCAGCTCGCGCTGTCCGCTTGGCGCGAGGACGGACGTGCTCGCGCGGGAAGCTGCGAGACCTGGCATGCCTACCACCTGATCGGCGACGTGATGCGCTCCGAGGACCTGTGCGGCAGCGGTCGTGACGATCTGTTCCTCAGCCGGCTGCGTGCGCGGCTGGCCGAGGAACCGGTGGTGATCGCGCCGTCGGGCGCCGCAGCCCGCGAGGGCGATCGCTTGCCTTTGCCCGCGCAGGTCGCCAACGGGGCCCCGCTGCCGACGCGCCGCCGCTCCTGGGTGGCGCCAATGGCGACGGCCGCCGGTGTCATGGCGGTGGCCGGTGTGCTGGTCGTGACCCGCCTGTCCGTACCGCCCTCGAGCCCGGTGGCCGGTGCCCAGCTGGCCCAGGCGGCCGCTCCGGCAGCGGCCAGCGCTGCATTGCAGCAGGTCTCCGCCTCCGCCGTGCCGTCGCCTGCGGAGACGGCGGTCGTGGTGGGCAACGGCACGCTGGTGCGTGATGCCCGGCTGGACCAGTACCTGAACGCCCACAAGCAGTTCGGCGGCAGCTCCGCCCTCGGCGTACCGTCCGGCTTCCTGCGCGGCGCCACCTACGAAGGCCCGAACCGCTGAATGAGCCCGATGCAAGCGCGACGCTGGTGGACGCCCTGGCTCGGCTGGGGGATGGCGGCCTTCATGAGCTTCGGCGCCCTGGCTCAGGCCCAGGACGTGCCGCTGCAGCGCACCGAGGTGAGGAACTGGCTGCTGCGTATCCATGAGGCCGCGCAGCAACGCAACTTCCACGGCACCTTTGTCGTCAGCGCCGGCGGCCAGGTGGTGAGCTCGCGCATCGCGCACTACTGCGACGGTAGCAACCAGTACGAGCGCATCGAGTCGCTCGATGGCCAGATGCGGCGCGTGTTTCGCCACAACGATCTGGTAGCGACGCTGTGGCCCGGCTCGCGGCTGGCCGTGCTCGAGCACCGCGAGACGCTGAGCACTTTCCCGGCACTGCTGCACAGCGACGGCGACCGCCTGTCGGATCTCTACGAGGTGCGCCGGCAGGGCGACGACCGGGTCGCCGGCCACGAGGCCGAGGTGCTGCTGGTGCGGCCGCGCGACGCCTACCGCTGGGGCTATCGTCTGTGGGCCGAACGAGCCAGCGGGCTGCTGCTGCGGGCCGAGGTGCTGGGCGGACAGGAGGATGTGCTGGAGTCGTCGGCGTTCTCCGACGTCGCGATCGGTGTCAAGCCGCAGCCCGAGTCCGTCACCCAGCCGATGAAGCGGCTCGAGGGCTACCGGGTGGACCGCCCGGCGCTCACCAAGACCGGGTATGAGCAGGAGGGCTGGGTCTACCGGCAGAAGCCACCGGGCTTCCAGCACGTCAACAGCGTGAAGCGTGAGCTCGACGCGCAGACTGCGGGTCGCCCCGGTGAGCCGGCCCGGCAGCTGCTGCAGACCATCTTCTCCGACGGGCTGGCCCACGTGTCCATCTTCGTCGAGCCGTACGACGCGAACCGCCATCGGGCCGAAGTGCTGATGAGCATGGGCGCGACGCAAACGCTCACCCGGCGCTACCGCGACTGGTGGGTCACCGCGGTGGGCGAGGTTCCTCCGACGACCCTGCGACTGTTCGTGCAGGGCCTCGAGCGCAAGAAGTAGACGCTGGCGCTCCGGTCTGGTTGCTGCGGCGCACCGCAGCGTGTTTCCTTGAGGTGATCGATGACTGCAAGAACCATTTCGAGTGGAGGCTTGCCCTCGTTTCGTCACGCGGCCGCATCGCTGCTTGCCGCTGCGAGCCTGGTGCTCGCGCTGCCGGTCCCCGGCCACGCCCAGCCGGGGCAGGGCCTGCCCGACTTCACCGAGCTGGTGGAGCGGGTCGGGCCGTCGGTGGTGAACATCCGCACCACCGAACGCGTGCGGGGCGGGCAGGGCAGTGCCGCGCCGCAGATGGACGAAGACATGCAGGAGTTTTTCCGACGCTTCTTCGGCGTGCCGCTGCCCGGCCAGCCAAATCCGCGCCAGGACCCGCGTCGCGCACCCAGGCCCGGGCAGGAAGAGGAGCAGCCGCGCGGCGTCGGCTCCGGCTTCATCCTGACGGCCGACGGTTTCGTGATGACCAATGCCCATGTGGTGGAAGGCGCCGACGAGGTCTATGTCACCTTGACCGACAAGCGCGAGTTCAAGGCCCGCATCGTGGGCACCGACAAGCGCACCGACGTCGCGGTGGTGAAGATCGATGCCGCCGGGCTGCCTGCCGTGCGTGTCGCCGACGTGGGCAAGCTCAAGGTCGGCGAGTGGGTGATGGCGATCGGCTCGCCCTTCGGCCTCGACAACACCGTGACGGCCGGCATCGTGAGCGCCAAACAGCGTGACACGGGTGACTACCTGCCCTTCATCCAGACCGACGTCGCGATCAACCCCGGCAACTCGGGCGGCCCGCTCCTGAACCTCCGCGGTGAGGTGGTCGGCATCAACTCGCAGATCTACAGCCGCTCGGGCGGCTCGATCGGCATCTCCTTCGCGATCCCGATCGACGAGGCGATGCGCGTCGCCGACCAGCTGCGCGCGACCGGCCGCGTGGTGCGGGGGCGCATCGGGGTGCAGATCGACCAGGTGACCAAGGAGGTCGCCGAATCCCTTGGCCTGGGCAAGCCCATCGGTGCAGTGGTGCGCAGCGTGGAGCCCGGCGGCCCGGCCGAGAAGGCCGGTGTCGAGGCAGGCGACATCATCACCCGCTTCGACGGCAAGACCATCGAGCGTGCGGCGGAGCTGCCCCGCATCGTCGGCAACAGCAAGCCCGGCAGCAAGCTCAGCCTGCAGGTGTTCCGCCGCGGCAACTACCGCGACCTCAGCGTCACCGTGGCCGAAATCGAGCCCGAGCGCCCGCGCCGTGTTTCTGGCAGCGAGCCGCGCGCGAGCGGCCCGGGCGCCGGTGCCGCGGCCCAGAGCATCGGCTTGGCGGTGTCGGAGCTGAGCGAGGCGCAGCAGCGCGAGCTGGGCCAGAAGGGCGGCGTGCGCGTCGAATCGGCCGAGGGCGCGGCCGGGCGCGCCGGCTTGCGTGAAGGCGACATCATCCTGGCGGTCGGCAACACGGAAATCAAGGACACACGGCAGTTCGAGACGGTGCTGAGCCGCATCGACCGCAGCAAGCCCTTCAACCTCCTGTTCCGCCGCGGCGAGTGGGCGCAGTACGCGGTGATCCGGCCCACCCGTTGACCGCACGGGCGTGGGCCCCGTGGGGCCCGTCCGTCTCTTTTCGCAACACCCGGCAACCGACCAAGTTGTCGGGTTTTTTCATGTGGCGGAATACGGGTGGCTCCGGCCGCCCGACTGTGTTGCTCTGGCCATGTTGATAAGTCTTTTTTGGAAAGTGGGTGTGGGCCCACTTACACGGCCGCCAGTCCGAGATTCCCGGTACATTTCGATAAAATCGGTCGTTCGGGTGGCGCTTTACGCCGCCGTCCCGCTGCTAGTCGGCCAGCTTTGAAACTATCCCCAAACAGTCCACATGAATCTGTGGATAAGCTGTGCAAAAAATGTGCTGTTGGTGCAGTGCAACGTGCCGTCCACCCGCCGCGGTGCGGTTCTCTGCCGGGGGGTTTTCGCTACAATGAAGGTCCAACAAAGCAGTTGCCATACCTTTTTGTTGGAAGGCGCGTCGCCGATTCGACGCGCCTTTTTTTTAGGCCCCACCGGCACGCTGGCGCGGCCCTGGCACACTGCTGCGCCTGCCTCGCGGCGCATGCGCCCGATGGCGGGCTGCACCACTCGGCTCACATGAGCCCTAGTTCGTTCTCATGAACCACATTCGCAACTTCTCCATCATTGCCCACATCGACCACGGCAAGTCGACGCTCGCGGATCGGCTGATCCAACGTTGCGGCGGCTTGAGCGACCGCGAGATGGAAGCGCAGGTGCTCGACTCGATGGACATCGAGCGCGAGCGTGGCATCACGATCAAGGCGCAGACCGCGGCGCTGCAGTACACCGCGCGCGACGGCAAGGTCTACAACCTGAACCTGATCGACACGCCCGGACACGTGGACTTCAGCTACGAGGTGAGCCGCTCGCTGTCGGCCTGCGAGGGCGCTCTGCTCGTCGTCGATGCCAGTCAGGGTGTCGAGGCGCAGACGGTGGCCAACTGCTACACCGCGCTGGACCTTGGCGTCGAGGTGGTGCCGGTGCTCAACAAGATGGACCTGCCGCAGGCCGATCCCGACCGGGCCAAGGCAGAGATCGAGGACGTCATCGGCATCGACGCCGCCGACGCCATCCCCTGCTCGGCCAAGACCGGCGAGGGGATCGACGACATCCTCGAGGCCGTGATCCAGCGCATGCCGGCGCCGCGCGGTATCGCCGAGGCGCCGCTGCGCGCGGTGATCATCGACTCCTGGTTCGACAATTACGTCGGTGTCGTGATGCTGGTGCGGGTGGTCGACGGCGAGCTGAAGAAGGGCGAGCGCATCAAGATGATGGCGACCAACGCCGTCTACAACGCCGAACAGCTGGGTGTGTTCACGCCCAAGTCGCTGCCGCGCGAGGTGCTCAAGGCGGGCGAGGTGGGGTTCGTGATTGCCGGCATCAAGGAGCTGCAGGCAGCCAAGGTGGGCGACACCATCACGCTGGAGAAGAAGCTGCCCAACAACCTGGGCAGTGCCTCGGACGCCCTGCCGGGCTTCAAGGAGATCCAGCCCCAGGTTTTCGCCGGTCTCTACCCGACCGAGGCGAGCGAGTACGACCAGTTGCGCGACGCGCTGGAGAAGCTCAAGCTCAACGACTCCTCGCTGCGCTTCGAGCCCGAGGTCTCACAGGCGCTCGGCTTCGGCTTCCGCTGTGGTTTCCTGGGCCTGCTCCACATGGAGATCGTGCAGGAGCGTCTGGAACGCGAGTTCGATCAGGACCTGATCACCACCGCGCCCAGCGTCATCTACGAGGTGGAGCTCAACAGCGGCGAGGTGATCCAGGTCGAGAACCCGTCCAAGATGCCCGACCTGGGCCGCATCCGTGAGATCCGCGAGCCCATCGTCACGGTGCACCTCTACATGCCGCAGGACTATGTCGGCCCGGTCATGACGCTGGCCAACCAGAAGCGCGGCGTGCAGATCAACATGGCCTACCACGGCCGCCAGGTCATGCTGACCTACGACATGCCGCTGGCCGAGATCGTGCTCGACTTCTTCGACAAGCTGAAGTCGGTCTCGCGCGGCTACGCCTCGATGGACTACGAGTTCAAGGAGTACCGCGCCGCCGATGTCGTCAAGGTCGACATCCTGATCAACGGCGACCGGGTCGATGCGCTGTCCATCATCGTGCACCGCAGCCAGAGCCAGTACCGCGGCCGCGCGGTGGCGGCCAAGATGCGCGAACAGATCCCGCGGCAGATGTACGACGTGGCAATCCAGGCGGCCATCGGCGCCAACATCATCGCGCGCGAGACGATCAAGGCGCTGCGCAAGAACGTGCTGGCAAAATGCTACGGTGGCGATATCTCCCGCAAGCGCAAGCTGCTGGAGAAACAAAAAGCCGGCAAGAAGCGGATGAAGCAGATCGGCACCGTCGAGGTGCCGCAGGAAGCTTTCCTTGCCATCCTTCAGGTCGATGACTGAGGCCGGCATGCCGGCCGTCGGTCCGTCACGACCCCTGATATCCCACTGACTGGAGCCTGGATGGGACTGCTCACTGGAGCTTTGTATGCCTGCCTGATCGTTTACCTGGGCGGCTGGTACCTCGGCGAATGGCACGGCAACTTTTCGCTGCTGCTGTTCATCCTCACCATCGTGACCTTCGGCTACTGGCTGGCCGAGCGGCTGCGCTTCGCGCCGGCCCGGCGGCGGGCCGTCGAGGCCCTGGAATCGCAACACGCCTCTCGCCAGGCGGAACTGGCCCGCCGGGGCATCGCCCCGGTGGAAGACAACCTGGAGGACACGCGCAACCGCCTGCTGATGCAGCCGTGGTGGCTGGACTGGACCGCCGGGCTGTTCCCGGTGATCTGCCTGGTGTTCCTGCTGCGCTCTTTCCTTTACGAGCCCTTCAAGATCCCTTCGGGATCGATGGTGCCGACCCTGCTGGTCGGCGACCTCATCCTGGTCAACAAGTACCATTACGGCGTGCGCCTGCCGGTGATCAACAAGAAGATCATCGACGTCAACACACCGGAGCGCGGCGACGTGATGGTGTTTCGCTACCCCCTGGACACGCGCGTGGACTACATCAAGCGGGTGGTGGGCTTGCCTGGCGACGAGGTGGCCTACCGGAACAAGCGTCTTTTCATCAACGGCCAGCCGGTGGAGACGGTGCCGCTGGGCGAGTACTACGATGAAGACGGCGCGCGCTACCGCCAGCAGTTCAAGGAGAAGCTCGGCGCCGTCGAGCACCGTTTCCTGAACAACAAGGAGGAGCCGCCCTTCGTGATGGCCGCGGCCGACTTCCCCTACAAGGAAAACTGCCGCTACACGGCCGAGGGCGTGACCTGCAAGGTGCCGGCGGGGCACTACTTCATGATGGGCGACAACCGTGACAATTCTCAGGATTCGCGGGCCTGGGGCTTCGTGCCGGACGAGAACATCGTCGGCAAGGCCTTCTTGATCTGGATGAATTTGGGTAATCTCGGCCGTATCGGGTCTTTCCAGTGAGTTTGAGGGTGGCAGCACGGACAACAACACGCTCGAGGAGCACGTCGATGGCGCAAATTCCGCGGTCCCGCCAGCGAGGCGTAACGCTGCTAGGTCTGCTGTTCTGGGCCATCGTGATCGGCTCGATCGCGCTGGTCGGGATGAAGGTGTTCCCGACGCTCACCGAATACTGGGCCATCCAGCGCGCGGTGCACAAGGTGGCGCAGGAAGGCGGCACTTCGGTGCCCGAGATCCGGGCTGCCTTCGACCGCCAGAGAGACATCGACTACGGCGTCGAGGCCATCTCCGGCAAGGATCTGGAAGTCACCAAGGTCAACGACAAGGTGGTGGTGCGTTTCGCCTACGACAAGGAAGTCGAACTGGTGGAGCCGGTCTACCTGCTGATCAAGTACTCCGGCAGTTCCGAGTGATGGGCGCCGCGGTGCGAGCGCCTTGGCTCGGCCGCCGAACCGGACGCTAAGACGTGACAGACGCGGCCAAGGCGCTGGAGCGCCGACTCGACTACCGCTTTCGCCACCCGGCGCTGCTGGTGCGCGCCCTGACCCATCGCAGCTTCGGCGCCGACCACAACGAAAGGCTGGAGTTTCTCGGCGACTCGGTGCTGGGTCTGGCGATCTCGGGTCTGCTCTACGAGCGTTTCGGGGGCTCGGACGAGGGCGACCTGTCGCGGGTGCGTGCGAACCTGGTCAAGCAGGATTCCTTGCATCGCATAGCGCTGGCGCTCGAGTTGCCCGGCTGCCTCCGCCTTGGCGAAGGTGAGGCGCGCAGCGGCGGCGCGCAGCGCCCCTCCATCCTGGCCGACGCGGTCGAGGCGGTGTTTGGCGCGATCTATCTCGACGGCGGCTTCGAAGCCGCCCGCGACGTGGTGCACCGCCTGTTCGCACCGGTGCTGACGCAGCCCGACCTCAAGCGCGGCGCCAAGGACGCGAAAACCGAGCTGCAGGAGTGGCTGCAGGCCCGCAAGCTGGCCGTGCCCACCTATGCCATCGTCGCCACCCGCGGCCACGCCCACCAGCAGCTGTTTGTCGTCAGCTGCAGCGTGCCGGCGCTGGCGGTCGAAGGGCAGGGCGAGGGCGCGTCGCGCCGGGCCGCCGAACAAGTGGCGGCACAGGCCGTGCTCGCTAAACTCAAGGCGTCGCCTGGCTGCTGACGCCGCGACCCCCTTCTTCTGCAATGCAGCGCGTGCTGCCATGGATTGCCAACGTGAACGTCGAATCTTCCTCCTTGCCGCCGGCCGGCGACGCGCCTGATGAGCCGTCGCAGCAGCGCTGTGGCCTGATCGCGATCGTCGGGCGGCCGAACGTCGGCAAGTCCACGCTGCTGAATGCGCTGGTCGGCCAGAAGGTCAGCATCACCTCCCGCAAGGCCCAGACCACACGTCACCGCATCACCGGCATCTGTACCGAGGGTGACACCCAGTATGTGTTCGTCGACACGCCGGGTTTCCAGACCAAGCGCGGCAACGCGCTGCACCGTACGCTCAACCGCGCGGTGCTGTCCTCGCTGAGCGACGTTGACGTGGTGCTGTTTGTCGTCGAGGCCGGCCGCTTCGGGCTGGACGATGCCAAGGTGCTGTCGCTGGTGCCCGAGGGCAAGCCGGTTTTCCTGGTCGCCAACAAGCTCGACAAGGTGCTGCGCCGCGCCGAGCTGGCGCCGTGGCTGAAGGACATGCAGGAGCGCCACCCCTTCAACGAGTTCGTGCCGCTGAGCGCCAAGCGGGCCGAGGACGCGCAGCGCCTGCTTCAGATCGTGCGCCCCTACCTGCCCGAGCAGCCCTGGTGGCACGACGAGGAGGCGCTGACCGACCGCAGCGAGCGTTTCCTGGCCAGCGAGATCGTGCGCGAGAAGCTGTTCCGCCTTACCGGCGACGAGCTGCCCTATACCTCCACCGTCGTGATCGACAAGTTCGAGGAGGAGGGCGCGCTGCGGCGCATTGCGGCCACCATCGTGGTCGAGCGCGATGCGCACAAGGGCATGGTGATCGGCGACGGCGGTGAGCGCCTGAAGCGTATCGGTTCCGAGGCGCGCCAGGAGCTCGAGACTCTGCTGGACGCGAAGGTCTTCCTCGAACTGTGGGTCAAGGTGCGTTCCGGCTGGGCCGACGACGAGCAGCGCCTGCGCAGTTACGGCTACGAGTGACGCTGTCCGGCGGCTCACGTTTTTGATCTGCCATGGCCTCCTCGCGCGGGCGTAGCGGCGGCAGCCAGCGGCCCGGCTTCCGGGTCGTCGGCGAGCCGGCCTATGTGCTGCATCGCTACGACTGGAGCGAAACCAGCCTGATCCTCGACCTTTTCACGCGGGGCCACGGCCGCGTCGCGGTGGTCGCCAAGGGGGCCAAGCGGCCTTACTCCCAGCTGCGCCCGGTGCTGATGCCGTTCCAGCGTCTGCTCGCGAGCTTCGGCAGCCGCGACGAGGACGCCGCCGAGGTGCACACCCTGCGCGCGGCCGACTGGGCCGGCGGCGGCGCCATGCTGACCGGCAGCGCCCTCCTGACCGGCTTTTACCTGAACGAGCTGCTGATGAAGCTGCTCGCCCGCGCCGACGCCCATCCCGTGCTGTTCGACGCCTACGCGCTGACCCTGCCGCACCTGACCAGCGCCGACGAGCAGCAGGTGCAGGCGGCGCTGCGGGCCTTCGAGCTGACCTTGCTGCGCGAACTCGGCGTGCTGCCCGAACTGGGCATCGTGACGCTGACGATGGAGCCGGTGCTGCCCGCCAAAGGCTACCTGCTGCACGGCGAGTTCGGTGTGCGCGCAGGCCGCATCGGCGAGTCGGCGGCGATCGGCGGCGCCACGCTCGCGGCGCTGCAGGAGGCGCTCGACGAGGGGTCGCTGCTGGCGCTGCAGCAGGCCTGCGCCGAGGCATTGCCCGAGCTCAAGAGCGCGCTGCGCGCACTGCTTCACTATCATCTGGGGACGCCCGTGCTGCGCACGCGGCAACTGATGATGGAGCTGCAGCAGAAATGATCTTCGCCGGTACCCCGAACGCGCCCTTGCTGGGCGTCAACATCGACCACGTCGCGACCCTGCGCAATGCGCGTGGCGGGCGTTTTCCCGACCCGGTAACGGCCGCGCAGCTGGCCGTCGAGGCGGGCGCCGACATCATCACCTTTCATCTGCGCGAAGACCGCCGCCACATCCGCGATGACGACGTCGCGCGGCTCAAGGCCGCGGTGCAGGTGCCGCTGAACTTCGAAGCCGCCGTCACCGAGGAGATGCTGGGGCTCATCGAGCAGGTGCGGCCCGAACACGTCTGCCTGGTGCCCGAGCGGCGCCAGGAGGTCACCACCGAGGGCGGGCTGGATGTGGCCGGGCAGTTCGACCGCGTGAAGGACGCCTGCGCCCGGCTGGCGGCGGCCGGCTGCCGCGTCTCGCTGTTCATCGGCGCCGATCCGGTCCAGATCGAGGCCAGCGCGCGTGCCGGCGCACCCTGCATCGAGCTGCACACCGGCGCCTATGCCAACGCCTGGTGGGACCAGGACAGCGCCTTGATGGCCAGCGAGCTGCAACGGCTGCAAGACGGCCTGCGGCTGGGCCGCGCGGCCGGGCTGCAGACCAACGCCGGCCATGGCCTGGCGGTCTGGGACCACCCGGCGCCGCATCCCTTCGCCAGCAGCACCGCGGCGGTCGCGGCCCTGCCCGAGGTCGCCGAGCTGCACATCGGCCATGCGCTGATCGGGCACGCCCTCTTCGTCGGCCTGCGCCAGGCCATCGCCGACTTCAAGGCCGAGGCGGTGCGGGCCAGGAACCCGCGCCGATGATCTACGGCGTCGGCACCGACATCTGCGACCTGCGGCGCATTGCGGCGGCGCTCGACCGCCACGGCGAGCGTTTTGCACAGAAGGTGCTGGGCCCGAACGAGCTGCAGGTCTTCCGCCAGCGGTCGGCACGGGTGCCGGCGCGCGGGCTGAGCTACCTGGGCAGCCGTTTTTCGGCCAAGGAGTCCTTCTCCAAGGCGATCGGGCTGGGCATGCACATGCCCATGACCTGGCGCGACTGCGAGGTGCTCAATGCCGCGAGCGGCAAGCCCGAGATCCACCTGCACCGCGGCCTGGCCGAGTGGTTCGCGTCGCGCGGCCTGCGCGCGCACGTGAGCCTCACCGATGAATCCGACTATGCCGCCAGCTTTGTGGTGGTCGAAACGAAAGACTGACCTGATGGAATCTTCTCAGCGCATCGATCACGCCCCGGTGGTGCTCGACATTGCCGGCACCCGCTTGAACGACGACGACCGGCGCCGCCTCCAGCACCCGCTCACCGGCGGGCTCATCCTGTTCGCGCGCAACTGGCAGGACCGCCAGCAGCTCACCGAGCTGACCGCCGAGATCAAGGCCATCCGGCCGGACGTGCTGGTCTGCGTGGACCACGAAGGCGGCCGGGTGCAGCGCTTCCGCACCGATGGTTTCACCCATCTGCCGCCGATGCGGGTGCTGGGCGAGTTGTGGATGCAGGACGCGATGCTCGCCACCGACGCGGCCACCGCCTGCGGCCATGTGCTGGCAGCCGAGCTGCGCGCCTGCGGGGTCGATTTCAGCTTCACGCCGGTGCTGGACCTCGACCATGGCCCGAGCGGCGTGATTGGCGACCGCGCCTTCCATCGCGACGCCCGCGTCGCGACCCTGCTGGCCAAGAGCGTGATGCACGGCCTGCTGCTGGCCGGCATGCAGTCCTGCGGCAAGCACTTCCCTGGCCACGGTTATGTCGCGGCCGACTCGCACGTCGACGTGCCGGTGGACAAGCGCTCGCTCAAGGCCATCCTGGCTGACGACGCCAAACCCTACGAGTGGCTCAGCACCTCGCTGGCTTCGGTGATGCCGGCCCACGTGATCTATCCCAAGGTGGACAGCCAGCCGGCAGGCTTCTCCAGCCGCTGGCTGCAAGACATCCTGCGCACCCGGCTCGGCTTCACCGGCGCGATCTTCAGCGACGACCTCAGCATGCAGGGCGCCAAGGTGGTGGGCAGCTTCCTCGATGGCGCGCTTGCCGCGCTCAACGCCGGTTGCGACCTGGTGCTGTTGTGCAACCAGTCGCTCGAAGCAGGTGGCGCGGCTGTCGACGAACTGCTCGACGGCCTGGAGGCTGCCCAGGACGCCGGCCGCTGGCAGGCCAGCCCGGACAGCGAGGCGCGCCGGCTCGACCTGCTGCCCCAGACCGCACCGGTCGCCTGGGACGATCTGATGCACCGGCCGGCCTACCAGCAGGCGCTGGCGCGCTTGCCCTGAGCGCGGCGACCGTCCGGCTCACCGCAACGAAAAACGCCGCCCGGGCTGGCCCGAGGCGGCGTTTTTGTTGACCGGCTCCCGCCACCCGGGAGGGCGGGGCGGGCCGGATGCCGGAGCCGCTCGCACGGCTCGGCCCGACCCTCAGGCGTGAGGCGCCTTCGACTCGAAGGGAAGGTTCAGCTCGCGCAGGTCGGTGCGGGTCTCGACCAGCACCAGCGGGCCCTGGTCCAGTGCGACCACCGGCTTGCGCTCGCGCGGCACGCGGGCCGGCTTCGGCTCGCGAGCGATGCTTTCCTGGGCGGCGCGGACCTTGTCGGCGTCGGAGTTGACCCACTCCAGGCCGGCCTGGCTGGCGACACCACGCAGCTCGTCCAGCGCCAGCACGAAGGGCGGGACCGTCGCGGGCGGGGCGGCCACCGGCGCCTTGGCCACCGGGGCTGCCGCGGGAGCGGCCACCGGCTCGGCCGGCGTCGCGGCGGCGGCCGGCAGGTCCTGCGGCGTGGCCGGCTCGCCTTCGATCACCTCGGCTTCGGAGACCTGCTCGGTGCCGCCGTCGACGGCGGCTTCCACGCCGTCCTGCTCGCGGCGTTCGCGGCGGAAGCGGTCGCGGCCTCGGCCGCGCCGCCGGCCTTCGCCCTCGCGCGGCGTGCCTTCTTCGGCGCCGGCTTCAGCGCCGGTGAGGAACTCGCTGGCGGCCTCGGCGGCTGCCACGGCCAGGGGCTCGACATCAGCGGCCGGCGTCGGATCCAGCCCGGCCTCGGCGCTCACGCCCTCAGCACCCTCGAACCCGCCTTCGCGCTCCCGGCGACCGCGCCCGCCACGGCGGCGACGGCGGCCTTCGCGCTGTTGTTCCTCGGCCGCAGCCTCGATCGCACCGTCCTGCGGCACGGTGTCGGCAAAACCGTGTTGCACCTCGGGCAGTTCGGCCGTCTCGGTCGGTGCGATGGCTTCACGCTCGCGCTCGGGGCGCGGGCCGCGGCGGCCTTCGCCGCGCGGGGCGCGGGCTTCCTGGCCGGCGCCGGCTTCGCGGGCGTCCGCCGGGCGGTTGTCGCGCGGGGCGCGTTCGCGGCGCGGGGTTTCGGCGCCGGCTTCGGCGTCGACCGGCAGCTCGGGGCGCTCGGCGCCTCGCGCACCACGCTGGTCGCGGTCGCGGTCGCGGTCGCGGTCGCGGTTGCGAGCTTCGCCACGGCCTTCGCCGCCGCGGCCTTCACCTCGGGCCTCACCGCGGTTGTCGCGGCGGCCTCGCGGCG
>NZ_JAPFBW010000051.1 GCF_026153205.1 Aquabacterium sp. A7-Y
GGCTCGCTTATCTTTCTTCACCTCCCGCCTCGGATTCCCTTCGGATCCTCCGCCGCCCTCCCCCGTCACCGGTGGTTTGCAGCGCTGCGTTCAGCGAAGAATGCGACTATAGCAGCTTTCTTTTCGGTCGCGCAAGACCCGGCAAAGAATATGGCTCGGGCGCCTGTGCTCCGCCTCCCGCCGCCCCGTCTACCGGCCAAACAGGGTCGCTCGCAGCCTTGCCAGCGGCCGCACCTCGACAGTGGGGGTGCTGATGCAGGACCACATTCACGACGAAGACATCGCCACCGTGTCCAAACGCCCCGTCGTCCTGGTAGGCCACGCTCAGACCACGCTGGACCTGCCCCGCATCACGATCGACAACCGGCTTGGCGCCTATAAGGCCACGCGACATCCGATCGACTTGGGCCACGTCGACATCGCCTTCATCGCCGGCCCGCAAGACCACCACGACGCCTTGCAACGCCAGCTCGGTTACCAGGACGCCCTCAGCGAGGCGGACATCCCCTACCGCGAAGAACTCGTCGCGCATAGCGACTTTCAAGAAGCCGCCGACGAGGTGCAATTCCTCGGGTCTAAACCGCAGCTATTGCCGTTTCTAGGACAAATACTGATGTCAGAAGACGCTTCGACGGTGAAACGCGGGGCACCGTTCTGCAAACGATTGCAAATGCACGTGCAGCTCAGCCGACAACTCCCTGCTTCCGCGGCCCGTCTTTGCGAAGGCGCGGCACAATGCAGGGCATCGCCGCCCACCCGCCGCACAGCCTTGATCCCCTGGCTCTCCTCTCCCCTGACGCCCGTGCCTGATCCGGAGACCGTGGCCGACGTGTCCGACATGCCGGTCGGGCTGGTGGCCGCGAGCGCTGAAATCAGCGTGCGGCGGCTCCGCGACGCTTACGCCAAAGGGGTGTTCCCCTGGTACAGCAAAGGCCAGCCGGTGCTGTGGTGGAGCCCCGATCCGCGCACGGTGCTGTACACCGCCGAGTTCCGGCTGCATCGGTCGCTGCGCAAGACGCTGCAGCGCTTCCTGGCGACGCCGGGTTGCGAGATCCACATCGACGCCGCCTTCGAACGTGTCATCGCCGCTTGCGCGGGCACGCCGCGCGAGGGTCAGGACGGCACCTGGATCGTGCCCGAGATGCAGGACGCCTACCGCGCCTGGCACCGGGCCGGGCAGGTCCACAGCGTCGAGACCTGGATAGATGGCCAACTGGTCGGCGGCCTCTACGGCGTCAACCTGGGGCGCATGTTTTTCGGCGAGTCGATGTTCTCGCACCGGACCGACACCTCCAAGATTGCGCTCGCGGCGCTGGTGGCGCTGTGCCGCCAACGCGGCATCGAGATGATCGACTGTCAGCAGCGCACCTCGCACCTGGTGTCGCTCGGCGCCCGCGAGATCGCGCGACGCGATTTTCTCGCCCATGTGCGCCGGGCGGTGACGCTCCCGCCGGTGAGCTGGCACTATGATGCTTCAATGTGGGCGGCGCTCGACGACCGCCTGCCGCCGGCCGGCCTCCCGGCCACTGCCCACCCATCCCCCTTGCCTCCGTGACGCACCCGAAGGAACTCCCTCTCGCGTCGCTGCAGTTTTATGCAACGGCGCCCTACCCCTGCAGCTACCTGCCGGGGCGGCTCGCGCGCTCCCAGGTGGCCACACCCAGCCACCTCATCCAGGCCGAAACCTACTCGGAGCTGGTGGCCAAGGGCTTTCGCCGCAGCGGCATGTTCACCTACCGGCCCTATTGCGACGGCTGCCGCGCCTGCGTGCCGCTGCGCATCCCGGTGGACGACTTCACGCCCAGCCGCAGCCAGCGCCGCGCAATGCGGGCGCACGAGCCACTGCAGGCACGTGTGCTGCGTCTGTGTTTCGTGCCGGAGCACTACCAGCTCTACCTGCGCTACCAGTCCGGCCGCCACAGCGGCGGCGGCATGGATCACGACAGCATCGACCAGTACACGCAGTTCCTGCTGCAGAGCCGCGTCAACTCGCGCCTGGTCGAGTTCCGCGAGCCGGCGCCGCCGGGCCAGCTGGGCGCGCTGAAGATGGTGTCGATCCTGGATGTGCTGAACGACGGCCTGTCGGCCGTCTACACCTTCTACGAACCCGAGCCCAACACCAGCTACGGCACCTACAACGTGCTCTGGCAGATCGAGCAGACGCGCCAGCTCAAGCTGCCTTACGTCTACCTGGGCTACTGGATAGAGGCCAGCCGCAAGATGGCCTACAAGTCGCAATTCCGCCCCCACCAGTTGCTGGTCGAGGGCCGCTGGGTGCCGGGCACCGACTGACACGCCGGGCCCGAGCCGAGCCGCCTCAGGCGAGCTGCGCAGCGAACTCCACCTCGGCGCCGGTCTTCTGGCGGATCTCGTCGGGCGTCACGCCGGGCGCCAGCTCGATACAGCGGAAGCCCTGCGGCGTGACGTCGAGCACGCCCAGCTCGGTGATCACGCGATTGACCACACCCACGCCGGTCAGCGGCAGGCTGCACTGCTTCAACAGCTTGTGCTCCCCGTTCTTCGCCGCGTGCTCCATCAGCACCACCACGCGCCCGACGCCGGCCACCAGATCCATCGCTCCGCCCATGCCCTTGACCATCTTGCCCGGAATCATCCAGTTCGCCAGGTCGCCCTTCTCGCTGACCTGCATCGCGCCCAGGATGGCGAGGTTGATCTTGCCGCCGCGGATCATCGCGAACGAGTCCGCCGACGAAAAGATCGACGAGCCGGGCAAGGTGGTCACCGTCTGCTTGCCGGCATTGATGAGGTCCGCGTCCACCTGCTCCTCGGTCGGGAAAGGCCCGATGCCCAGCAGCCCGTTCTCGCTCTGCAGCCACACCTCCATGCCGGCCGGCACGTGGTTGGCGACCAGGGTCGGCAGCCCGATGCCGAGGTTCACGTAAAAGCCGTCCTGCAGCTCGCGCGCGGCGCGCGCTGCCATTTCGTCACGATTCCAAGCCATGGCTGTTCTCCTCAGGCGGCGTTGTTCGAGGCGGGACGCACGGTGCGTTGCTCGATGCGTTTTTCGGGGGTGGCGTTCAGCACGATGCGGTGCACGAAGATGCCCGGCAGATGGATCTGGTCCGGGTCCAGTTCGCCGGTCTCGACGATCTTCTCGACCTCGACCACCGTGACGCGGCCCGCCATCGCGGCATTCGGGTTGAAGTTGCGCGCGGTGCGGCGGAACACCAGGTTGCCGGACTTGTCGGCGATGTGCGCCTTCACGAGGGCCACGTCGGGCACCAGCGAGCGCTCCATCACATAGGGCACGCCGTCGAACTCGCGCACTTCCTTGCCCTCGGCGACGATGGTGCCCACGCCGGTGCGGGTGAAGAAGGCCGGGATACCGGCGCCGCCGGCGCGCAGCTTTTCGGCCAGGGTGCCCTGCGGCGTGAACTCCAGCTCCAGCTCGCCGGAGAGGTACTGCCGCTCGAATTCCTTGTTCTCGCCGACATAGCTGGAGATCATCTTGCGGATCTGGCGCGTCGCGAGCAGCTTGCCGAGGCCGAAACCGTCGACGCCGGCGTTGTTCGAGATCACCGTCAGCCCCTGCACGCCGGACGCCTGCAGCGCGTCGATCAGGGCTTCCGGAATGCCGCACAGACCGAAGCCGCCCACCGCCATCAGCTGGCCGTCCTTCACGACGCCCTGCAAGGCTTCGGCCGCGCTCGGATACACCTTGTTCATGCGAGTCTCCTTTCGAGAGAACGGAAAGTTGTCTGAAACCGCCGCCGAGCGTACTACGTATCCATATACGTAGAATCGCCTAAAGGGAAGCCCTTCCCCGACCGCCGGCAAGGCCTGTGCCGCGGACCACCACCGGCAGCCGGCCGCGTTTCGGCGGCCTTCGCGCTGACAAGGCGCGTCCTGCAAAGGGTAGCGAATGGATGCCGACCTGGATTACCGCAGCGCCTTCGAGCTCGCCCCGGTGGGCCTCGTGCTCTCCCGCAACCGGGTCATCGTGGACTGCAACGAGGCCCTGGTGGAGATGTTCCGCACTTCCCGCGAGCTGCTGACCGGCCAGTCCTTCCTGGTGCTCTACCCCAGTCCGGACGAGTTCGAGCGCACCGGCGAGCGCATCGCGCCCATCCTGAACGCGAGCGGCCGCTATGCCGACGACCGCATCATGAAACGCGCTGACGGCGAGCTGTTCTGGTGCCATGTCACCGGCCGCGCGATACAGCGCGGTGCACCGCATGCGGCCGGCATCTGGTCCTTCGAGGACCTGTCCTCGCGCCGCCAGGTCAAGGCCGATCTCACCGGCCGCGAGCGCGAGGTGGCGGCCCTGCTGATCGAGGGCCGCACCAGCAAGCAGATCGGCAAGACCCTGGACATCAGCCACCGCACCGTGGACATCTACCGTGCGCGGCTGATGCGCAAGCTCAAGGCATCGACCAGCGCCGAGCTGGTGCAGCGGCTGCTGAGCGCCTGAGCGGTCCCCTCACGCCAGCTCGCCCGCCAGCCGCCAGCGCCCGACCAGTTCGGGTGGAGCCGCCGCGCCGTCGAGCCAAGCGGCCACGGCGAGCTGCTCAGCGTCACAGGCCAGGCCGGCACGCGCCAGCCAGCTGCGGTCGTAGTAGGTGTTGGCGTAGCGCTGCCCGGAGTCGCACAGGATCGCGACCACCGAGCCGGCCTCGCCGCGCTCGCGCATCTGCGACATGCAGGCCAGTGCCGCCACCAGGTTGGTTCCCGTGGATCCGCCCACCGGTCGCCCCAGGCGTCTGGACAGCTCGTGCATCGCCGCCACCGACCACAGGTCCGGCACCTTCACCATCGCATCGATGACATCGGGCAGGAAAGACGCCTCGACCCGCGGCCGGCCTATGCCCTCGATGCGCGAGCCCTCCGACAGCGTCAGGTCCGGGTCGCGGCCCACGTAGTGGTCGAAAAACACCGACCGCTCCGCGTCCGCAGCGCAGACCCGCGTCTCGTGGCGGCAGTAACGGACATAGCGGCCCAGCGTCGCGACGGTGCCGCCGGTGCCGGCGCTGCAGACCAGCCAGGCCGGCTGGGGGTGCTGCTCCAGCCGCATCTGTCCGAAGATCGCCTCGGCGATGTTGTTGTTGGCGCGCCAGTCCGTCGCGCGCTCGGCGTAGGTGAACTGGTCCATGTAGTGGCCGCCCAGCTCGTCCGCCAGGCGCCGCGACTCGCTGTAGATGGTGGTCGGGTCCTCCACCAGATGGCAGCGCCCGCCCTGGAACTCGATCGCCGCGACCTTCTCGGCCGAGGTGGTGGCCGGCATCACCGCGACGAAAGGCAGGCCCAGCAGGCGCGCGAAATACGCCTCGGACACGGCCGTCGAGCCGCTGGAGGACTCGACCACCGTGCTGCCCGCATGCAGCCAGCCGTTGCACAGCGCATAGAGGAACAGCGAGCGCGCCAGCCGGTGCTTGAGGCTGCCGGTCGGATGGCTGGACTCGTCCTTGAAATAGAGCTCGATGCCCGCGAAGGCGGGCAGGACGAGCGGGATCAGGTGGGTGTCGCTGGAGCGCTGGAAGTCGGCCTCGATGCGGCGCACGGCCTCCAGCACCCAGCGGCGATCGGAAGGCCGGGTGTTCATGGCCGGCAGCATAGCCGCTCGGCGGCCCCGCTCAGCTCACCGCTGCGCGCATCGAGTCGGGCAGCGGCACCGACTTCTGCAGGGGAAAGTCGACCCACACGGTGGTGGCTCCGCCGGCCGCGCAGATCACACCCGGCGCATCGGCACGCTCCAGCGTGAAGAAGGTGTCGAAACTGGAGCGCCCGGCGTTGCCGACATAGAGCTTGGCGACCAGTTCGCCGGGGAACTCGAGCTGACGATGGAAGTTGCAGAAGGCGTTGGCGATCACCGGCCCCTGCGCGGCAGGATTGGGGCCGGTGCCCAGCGTCATCATCCAGTCCAGGCGCACCATCTCCATGTAGCGGAAGTAGACGGCGTTGTTGACGTGGCCCATCGCATCCATGTCGCCCCAGCGGATCGAGATGCGGGTTTCATGGACCAGCTTCTTGTCCTCCGGGATGTCGATGCGCATGGACGCCTCAGATGCCGAAGCCGTCGTCCGCCGAGATCACCGCGCCGTTGATGAAGTGGCTTTCGTTCGAGCACAGCATCACCACCAGGGCGTCCAGGTCCTTGGGACTGCCCAGGCGCTTGCGCGGGAGCATGTTGATCAACTTCTGGCCCTGCTCGGTCTCCCAGTGGTGGTGGTTGATCTCGGTGTCGATGTAGCCGGGGCAGACCGCGTTGACGTTGATGCCGTGGCGCCCCCACTCCAGCGCCATCGCGCGTGTCATGTGGATCACCGCCGCCTTGCTCATGCAGTAGACACCGATCTGGCCCATCACCCGCAGCCCGGCCATCGAGGCGATGTTGACAATGCGCCCGCCCGTGAAGGTGCCCGGCGCCGCGCCGGTGGCACGTGCCAGCATGCGCTTGCCGACTTCCTGGGCGACAAAAAATGCGCCTCGGGTGTTGGTGTCGAAGATGTAGTCGTAGTCGTCCGGCGTCACATCGGTCAGCTTCTGCGTGGTGCTGACGCCGGAGTTGTTGATCAGGATGTCGATGCCGCCGACCTCGGTCTCGGCATGGGCGACCGCCGAGCGGATGCTGGCCGGGTCGGTGACGTCCAGGCCCACCACGTGGGCATCGCCGCCGGCGGCCTCGATCTCGGCCCGCAAGGTCTTGAGCCGTTCGACGCGGCGCCCCGCCAGCACCACCGCCGCCCCGGAACGCGCCAGGGTTTTCGCAAACTGCATCCCGAGGCCGCTCGACGCCCCGGTGATGAGCGCGACGCGACCGGAAAGATCCATGCTGTAAGCCATTTTCACCTCTTTTGTAGCAAGGGGCGGAGAGCGCGGCCTCACCCTCGCTGCCCGCCGAATGCAGCAAGGATAACGGGAGCAGGGGTCGAAGGCATGTCGCTCGCTCGACAGTCTGCGCGGCAGGACCCGATGCAAGATTGAGACAGTGCGGGCGCCAGGTGTGATAAAGAAACGAACGATCGTTCGTTTTTTCGCCACGGCCCGATAGAATTGCCGCCGAGGCACGCTCCCCGAGCCCCGGACAACGACGACTGAAGCGACGACTGAAGGAACGAGACAATGACCCCACAGCAGATCCTGGAGCAATACGGCCCCCGCGAATCGATGGAATACGACGTGGTGGTCGTGGGCGGCGGCCCGGCCGGCCTGTCGACCGCCATCCGGCTCAAGCAATTGGCCGCTGAAAAAGGCCAGGAGGTGTCGGTCTGCGTGCTCGAGAAGGGCTCGGAGCCCGGTGCCCACATCCTCTCCGGCGCCATCATGGACCCGCGCGCCCTCAATGAGCTGATTCCTGACTGGAAGGAGCAAGGCGCCCCGTTGAACCAGCCGGTCACCGAGGACGCGATGCTCTTCCTGACCGAGAAGGGCAGCTACAAGAGCCCCATCCTGCCGGACTGCTTCCACAACGACGGCAACTATGTCATCAGCCTCGGCAACGTGACGCGCTGGCTGGCGCAGCATGCCGAAAACCTGGGCGTCGAGATCTTCCCGGGCTTCACCGCCGCCGAGGTGCTCTACAACGACGACGGCTCGGTCAAGGGCGTGGCCACGGGCAACCAAGGGATCGGCAAGGACGGCGAGCCGCTGCCCTCCTTCCAGCTCGGCATGGAGCTGCACGGCAAGTACACGGTCTTCGCCGAGGGTGCCCGCGGCCACCTCGGCAAACAGCTGATCGGGAAGTTCAAGCTCGACGCCGGCAAGGACCCGCAGAGCTATGCGATCGGCATCAAGGAACTCTGGGAGATCGATCCCGCCAAGCACAAGGCCGGCCTGGTGCTGCATACCGCCGGCTGGCCGATGGACGCCCAGACCTATGGCGGCGGCTTCCTCTACCACCTGGAGGACAACAAGGTCACGCTGGGCTTCATCACCGGCCTGGACTACAGCAACCCCTGGTTGAGCCCCTTCGAGGAGATGCAGCGCTGGAAGACCCACCCGGCCATCCGCAGCTTCCTGGAAGGCGGCAAGCGCATCAGCTACGGTGCGCGCGCCATCACCGCGGGCGGCCTGCTGAGCCTGCCCAAGGCGGTGTTCCCAGGCGGTGCGCTGGTCGGCTGCGACGCCGGCTACCTGAACGCCAGCCGCATCAAGGGCAGCCACGCCGCGATCAAGACGGGCATGCTGGCCGCCGAAGCCGCCTTCGAAGCGCTGGCCGCCGGCCGACAGCATGACGAGCTGAGCGCCTACCCGGCCGCCTTCGAGAAGAGCTGGCTGTACGAGGAGCTCGACAAGGCGCGCAACTTCAAGCAGTGGTTCAAGAAGGGTCTGTATGTCGGCACGGTGATGACCGGCATCGAGCAGTGGCTGCTGCCCAAGCTGGGCGTCAAGACGCCGCCCTGGACCAAACACCGCACCCAGCCCGACCACGTCTACCTCAAGCCGGCTGCCGAGTGCCCGCAGATCGTCTACCCCAAGCCGGACGGCAAGTTGACCTTCGACCGCCTCGGCTCGGTCTTCGTCAGCAACACCAACCACGAGGAACACCAGCCGGCCCACCTGACCTTGAAGGACGCATCGGTCCCGGTCAACATCAACCTGGCCAAGTACGCCGGCCCCGAGAGCCGCTACTGCCCCGCGGGCGTGTACGAGTTCGTGAAGACCGAAACCGGCGGCGACCGGCTGCAGATCAACGCGCAGAACTGCGTGCACTGCAAGACCTGCGACATCAAGGACCCGACCCAGAACATCGTCTGGGTCACGCCCGAGGGCGGCGGCGGGCCGAACTACTCCGGCATGTGAGGCGCGGGGCGCTTGGGCGCCTTGTCGTCAAAACAAACAAGCCGCCCTCGGGCGGCTTGTTTGTTGGTCCGTGCTCGAAAGTCCGCCCGGCGACCTGTGCCTCAGCCGGGCAGGTCCAGCCGCACCCCGTACTGGCTCGCCGTCCGCTCACCGGCCGTGCCGAAGTAGCGCAGGCGCCCGTTGAGTTCCACCACGATCACCTCGACGGCGCCGGCCGCCAGGTAGGCCGCCGCCTTCTCCAGCAGCCACTTCTGAGTGTTACCCGGAGAGGCCACCTCGACACAAATCTCCGGAGCCGACACAGCGGGGTCGTCCTCGAAGCGCGACGCGTCGGGCGTCCAGCACATGTCCGGAACCCGGACGCCGATGCGTGTGCTGATCGCAAAAACGCCGATCTCGCCGCCGAGGGTTTGCTGCAAACGGGTGCCTATCCAGCCGGCGATACGTTGATGTCGATTGGTAGGCAGTGGCGCCAAGATGAGCTCCCCGAACTCGTCCAGCTCGGGCCGTCCTTCCTCCGGCATCACCGGGGCGAGCTCCCGCCATCGCTGCGCGAGTTGCTCCGGGGTCAGGGCAGTGGCAGGTACGGCGAACATGATGGACGCATTATGCGCCCGACCCGGTTGGTCCCCACCGCCGCCCCGGCTATACTGCCCGCAGTCAGGAGAGAGCTTCCTTGCGAAGCCGCCGAAGGCGCAGAGCCGCAAGCTCGAACGCTCAGGCAAAAGGACTGGCGAACGTTCCGGCGAACCGGGACGATCCTCACTGGAGAGAGGCCTCTGGCCGCCGGCTGCCGACCCGCATCGCAGCCGCGACGAGGAGGCCCACCGAAGGGGCAAGCCGACGGCGCTGAAACAGCGCCCCGGCCAATCTCTCAGGTAAAGCGGACAGCGAGGGCAAACCACTGCAAGGATGTGCCGGCAGTGGAACGACCGTTTGCCCTCGGAGACCCCGATGTCCGCCACCGCACCGCTGCTCAAGACCCCGCTCCACGCCCTGCACCTCGAACTCGGCGCCCGCATGGTGCCTTTCGCCGGCTACGACATGCCGGTGCAGTACCGCGGCATCATCGCCGAGCACAAGCAGTGCCGCGAATCGGCCGCGCTGTTCGACGTTTCGCACATGGGCCAGCTGCGCCTGGTCGGCGAGGACGCCGCCCGCGCGCTGGAAAGCCTGGTGCCGGTCGACGTGGTCGACCTGGCCGTCGGCAAGCAACGCTACGCCTTTTTCACCAACAGCAACGGCGGCCTGCTCGACGACCTGATGATCACGCGCCGCAGCGGCGACCTGTTCCTGGTTGTCAACGCCGCCTGCAAGGACGCCGACCTGGCGCATCTGCGCACCCACATCGGCCACCGCTGCAGCATCCTGCCGCTGCCGGACCACGCCCTGCTCGCGCTGCAAGGCCCCAAGGCCGCCACCGCGCTGGCCCGACTGAACGGCGACACCAAGGGCCTCACCTTCATGACCGGCGGCCACTTCCACCTGGCTGGCGCCGAGTGTTTCGTCACCCGCTCGGGCTACACCGGCGAAGACGGCTTCGAGATCTCGGTGCCCGCCGCCCAGGCCGAGGCCCTGGCCCGCGCCCTGCTCGAACAGCCCGAGGTCGAGGCCGCCGGCCTCGGTGCACGGGATACCCTGCGCCTGGAAGCCGGCCTGTGCCTCTACGGCCATGACATCAACGACCACACCACGCCGGTCGAAGCGGGCCTGACCTGGGCCATCCAGAAGGTGCGCCGCCCCGGCGGCGCGCGCGCCGGCGGCTACCCGGGCGCCCAGGTCATCGACAACCAGCTGGCCCACGGCGCCCACAACAAGCGTGTCGGCCTGATCGGCCTGGAACGTGCCCCCGTGCGTGAAGGCACCAAGCTGGTGGACCATGCCGGCCACGGCCTTGGCCATGTCACCAGCGGCACCACCGGCCCGACCGTGAACCAGCCGATCTCGATGGCCTACCTGCCGGTCAACCACGCCGCCCCTGGCGGCACGGTGTATGCGGTGGTGCGCGAGAAAAAGCTGCCGATGCGCGTTTGCGCGATGCCCTTCACCCCCCACCGCTACCACCGCGGCTAAGCTGCGGTCCGGGGCGGGCACAGCCCGCCCTTCGCCCGGCTTGCCGCGGCCGGCTGTTGCGCGTGTCGTTTTTGGCCCCCATTCATTCCTTCCTCACCTTTCCGGATTTTCAGGAGCTTCTCCATGACTGTGAAATACACACCCGACCACGAATGGATCGACCTGCCGGGTGACGACGAGATCGCCACCATCGGCATCACCCTCCACGCGCAGGACGCGCTGGGCGACGTGGTTTTCGTCGACCTGCCCGCCGTCGGCACCACCCTGGCGCAGAAGGACGTGGCCGGCGTGGTGGAGTCGGTCAAGGCGGCCGCCGACCTGTATGCCCCCGTCAGCGGCACCGTCGTCGAGGTCAACGAGGCGCTGCGCGCCGATCCCTCGCTGGCCAACAGCGACCCGATGGGCGCCGGCTGGTTTTTCAAGATCAAGCTCTCCGACCAGACCCAGTACGACGCGTTGATGGACGCCTCGGCCTACGACGAGCTGGTCAAGAACAGCTGAGCCCACTCCCTCCTTTCGCAGTAAGCCGTTGACGCGCCGGCCGCCTTGCGGCCGGCGCCCGAAAGCCCCCCATGCTGACCCCCGCCCACGCCCGCCTCGCCGACCTCGAAGCCCACGACGATTTCGTCGAACGCCATATCGGCATCGCTCCCGCCGACGAAACCCGCATGCTGTCCGTCATCGGGGCGGCCTCGCGCCAGGCCCTGATCGACACCATCGTGCCCGGTGCCATCCGCCGCGCCCAGGCCATGAGCCTGCCGGCGCCCGCCTCCGAGGCCGAGGCACTGCGTGAGCTGAAAGCGCTGGCCGGGCGCAACCGCGTGCTCAAGAGTTTCATCGGCCAGGGCTACCACGGCACCCACACGCCGGGCGTCATCCTGCGCAACGTGCTCGAGAACCCTGCCTGGTACACCGCCTACACGCCCTACCAGGCCGAGATCTCGCAAGGTCGCATGGAGGCCCTGGTCAATTTCCAGACCCTGGTCTGCGACCTGACCGGCATGGCGATCGCCAACGCCTCGATGCTCGACGAGGCCACCGCGGCGGCCGAAGCCATGACCTTGGCGGCCCGGGTCGGCAAGTCCAGGAGCCTGCGATTTTTCGTCGCCGACGACGTGCTGCCGCAGACGCTGGAAGTGGTGCGGACGCGCGCCGAGCCCCTGGGCATCGCAGTGGCGACCGGCCCGGCGGCCGAGGCCGGCGCCTCGGACTGCTTCGCAGCGCTGTTCCAGTACCCGGGCGTCAGCGGCGAGGTCAAGGACCTGCGCCCGATGATCGAGGCGGTACATGCGCAGGGAGGGCTGGCCATCGTCGCGGCCGACCTGCTGGCGCTGACCCTGCTGGCCTCGCCGGCCGAGCTCGGCGCCGACATCGCCCTGGGCACCACGCAACGTTTCGGCATGCCGATGGGCAACGGCGGCCCGCACGCCGCCTACCTCGCCTGCAAGGACGAGTTCAAGCGCTCGCTGCCCGGCCGCCTGGTCGGCGTCAGCGTCGACGCGCAGGGCAACACCGCCTACCGGCTGGCGCTGCAGACCCGCGAGCAGCACATCCGCCGCGAGAAGGCGACCTCCAACATCTGCACGGCCCAGGTGCTGCCGGCGGTGGTCGCCAGCATGTACGCGGTCTACCACGGCCCCGAGGGCTTGAAGCGCATCGCCCGCCGGGTCGCCAGCTACACCACCATCCTGGCCGAGGGCCTCAAGGCGCTGGGCTGGAAGCTGCGCCACGACACGGCCTTCGACACGCTGACCGTCCTGACCGGCTCGCGCACCGACCCGCTGCTGGTCGATGCGGTCGGCCGCGGCATGAACCTGCGCCGCGCCGGCACCGACGCACTGGGCATCACGCTGGACGAGACCACCACCCGCGAGGACCTGAGCGCGCTCTGGCAGGTGTTCGCCGAGGTCGCCGCCCAGGGCCAGGCCCTGCCCGGCTTCGAGCGCTTCGAAGCCGGCGTGGCGCCGATGCTGCCGGCGGGCCTGGTGCGCCGCAGCGCCTTCCTCCAGCACCCGGTCTTCAACTCGCACCACTCCGAGACCGAGATGCTGCGCTACCTGCGCTCGCTGTCCGACAAGGACCTGGCGCTGGACCGCACGATGATCCCGCTGGGCTCCTGCACGATGAAGCTCAACGCGACCAGCGAGATGATCCCGATCACCTGGCCCGAGTTCGCCCAGGTGCACCCCTTCGCGCCGCGCGACCAGCTGGCCGGCTACGAGCTGCTCGACCAGCAGCTGCAGCAGTGGCTCTGCCAGGCCACCGGCTACGCCGGCATCTCGCTGCAGCCCAATGCCGGCTCGCAGGGCGAATACGCGGGCCTGCTGGTGATCAAGGCCTACCATGCCGCGCGCGGCGAAGGCCACCGCAACATCTGCCTGATTCCCGAGTCGGCCCACGGCACCAACCCCGCCAGCGCCCAGATGGTGGGCATGCAAGTGGTGGTGACACGCTGCGACCGTGAGGGCAATGTCGACCTGGCCGACCTGCGCGCCAAGTGTGAACAACACAGTGCCAAGCTGGCCGCGGTGATGATCACCTACCCCTCGACGCACGGTGTCTTCGAGACCCAGGTCAAGGAGCTGTGCGCCCTGGTGCACAGCCATGGCGGCCGTGTCTACGTCGACGGCGCCAACATGAACGCACTGGTCGGCGTGGCCGCCCCCGGCCAGTTCGGCGGCGACGTCTCGCACCTGAACCTGCACAAGACCTTCTGCATCCCGCACGGCGGCGGCGGCCCCGGCGTCGGCCCGGTCTGCGTGGTCGAGGACCTGGTGCCCTACCTGCCCGCCCACCGCACCGCCGGCATCGGCAGCGAGTCGCAGGTCGGGGCGGTCAGTGCAGCGCCGCTGGGCAATGCCGCGGTGCTGCCGATCTCCTGGATGTACGTGCGCATGATGGGCGCCGACGGCCTGCGTGCCGCGACCGAGACCGCGATCCTCAACGCCAACTACATCGCGGCCCGGCTGCAGGCCCACTACCCCATCCTCTACCACGGCGGCAAGGACCTAGCGGGCGGCGGCGTCGCGCACGAATGCATCCTCGACCTGCGCCCGCTCAAGGACAGCACCGGCATCAGCGCCGAGGACGTCGCCAAGCGCCTGATCGACTACGGCTTCCACGCACCGACGCTCAGCTTCCCGGTGCCCGGCACCCTGATGGTCGAGCCCACCGAGAGCGAACCGCTGCCGGAGCTGGACCGTTTCTGCGAGGCCATGATCGCGATCCGCGAGGAGATCCGCAAGGTCGAGCAAGGCCAGTGGCCGCAGGACGACAACCCGCTCAGGAACGCCCCGCACACTGCCCAGGTGCTGCTGGCCGCCGACTGGCCGCACGCCTACAGCCGCGAGGACGCCGCCTACCCGGTCGCCAGCCTGCGCCGGCAGAAGTACTGGGTGCCGGTGGGCCGGGTCGACAATGTGTACGGCGACCGCAACCTGTTCTGCAGCTGCGTGCCGGTGGCGGACTACCAGTGACCCGGAGCGTCGCATGACCCCCCACTCCTCCAGCCTTCGCGAACACTTCGCCAGCGACAACTACGCCGGCATGTGCCCCGAGGCGACCCACTGGTTCCTGGAGGCCAACAACTCCGGCCACCAGCCGGGCTACGGCGACGACATCTGGACCCAGCGCTCGACGGACATGATCCGCGAGCTGTTCGGCACGCCTTGCGACGTCTACTTCGTCTTCAACGGCACCGCCGCCAACTCGCTGGCACTGGCCGCGATGTGCCAGAGCTACCACTCGGTGATCTGCACCCCGGTGGCCCATGTGGACACCGACGAATGCGGCGGCCCCGAGTTCTTCTCCAACGGCAGCAAGCTGCTCACGACGGAGAGCGACAGCCCGGCGGCCCGGCTCGGCAAGCTGACGCCGCAGGCGGTGGAGCAGCTCATCACCAAGCGCAGCGACATCCACTATCCCAAGCCCAAGGTGGTGAGCCTGACCCAGGCGACCGAGCTGGGCACGGTCTACACCGTGGAGGAGGTGCGCGCGATCTGCGCGGTGGCGCGCCAGCGCGGGCTCAAGGTCCACATGGACGGTGCCCGCTTCGCCAACGCGGTGGCCTCGCTGCGCTGCCACCCGGCCGAAGTCACCTGGCGCGCCGGCGTGGACGTGCTGTGTTTCGGCGGCACCAAAAACGGCTTGCCCATCGGCGAGGCGGTGGTCTTTTTCGACCGCGCCCTGTCGGAGGACTTCGCCTACCGCGTCAAGCAGGCCGGGCAGCTGGCCTCCAAGATGCGGTTCATCTCGGCCCCCTGGGTCGGCCTGCTCGAGAACGAGGTCTGGCTGCGCAACGCGCGCCACGCCAACGCGATGGCGCAGCGTCTCTACGCCGCGCTGCGCGAGCTGCCCGGCGCGACCGTGCTGCACCCGCCGGAGGCCAACGGCGTGTTCGTGCAGCTGCCGCGCGAGGTCATCGACGGGCTGCACGCCAAGGGCTGGAAGTTCTATGAGTTCATCGCCGGCGGCGGCTGCCGGCTGATGTGCGCGTGGGACACCACCCCCGAGGCGGTGGACGCCTTCGTGGCCGACCTGGCCGCCGCGCTGCGGTGAACCGGCTCCCATGCGAAACACTGCGGGTCGCGTCTCGCCGCCGTGGAGGCGCTGGCTCATGACCCTCCTGGCCGGCCTCTGCGTCGGCCTGCTCGGCGGCTGCGCCGAGCGCCTGTTTTTCTATCCCGACCAGCAGGTCTACACCACCCCGGCCGAAGCAGGCGTGACCGCCCGCGACGTCGAGATCGAGGCGGTCGACGGCAGCCGGCTGCACGCCTGGTGGCTGCCGGCCCGCGGCACGCCGCGCGCGACCGTGCTGCATGTGCACGGCAACGCCGCCAACATCAGCAACCACCTGCCGCTGGTGGCCTGGCTGCCGGGCGCAGGCTACAACGTGCTGAGCTTCGACTACCGGGGCTATGGCCGCTCCGGCGGCCAGCCCAGCCTGGACGGGGTGGTGGACGACACGCTGGCCGCGCTGCGCCATCTGCGCAGCCGCCCCGACGTCGACGCCACCCGCCTCGTCGTGCTGGGCCAGAGCCTGGGCGGCGCGACCGCGACACGTGCCGTCGCGCAGTCGCCCGAGGGCGTGCGGCTGCTGGTGGTGGACTCTGCCTTCAGCAGCTACCGCGGCATCTTCCGCGACAAGGCGGCCGAGGCCGGCCCGGTGGGCTGGCTGGCGCCGCTGCTGCTGCCCGGCCTGCCGCCGCCCGAGCGCGACCCGCTCGCCGCGGTGCAGGGCCTGCGGGTCCCCCTGCTGCTGATGCACGGCAGCGCCGATGCCATCATTCCCTTGCGCCACGGCCAGGCGCTGTATGCCGCGGCGCCCTGCCCCAAGCAGTGGCTGCCGCTGACCGGCGGCGCCCACCTCGATGCCCTGATGCGCGAGGAGGTGCGCGACCGGCTGCTGCAGGCCTTGGACCAGGCGCTGTCGGGCGCGCCCCCCGCGGCCTGCGACCCGGCGCCCGCGGCCGCCCCCGCCTCCACATCCTAGAGCTACCGTCCTGCAGGAAGACCGTCATGGCAGTATCCGTCTTTGATCTGTTCAAGATCGGCATCGGCCCGTCCAGCTCGCACACCGTGGGACCGATGCGGGCGGCGCGCCTGTTCGCGCTGCGCCTGCAGCACGACGGCCTGCTGCCGCGCACCGCGCGCGTGCTGTCGGAGCTCTACGGTTCGCTGGGCGCCACCGGCAAGGGCCACGGCAGCGACAAGGCGGTGCTGCTCGGGCTGGCCGGCCACGAACCCGACACGGTGGACGTCGAGGCCATCCCTACGCTGCTGGAGGGCATTCGCGCCGGACGGCAACTGGCACTGCTGGGGCAGCACGAGATCGCCTTCGACGAAACTGCCGATCTCGTCTTTTTCCGGCGCCAGAGCCTGCCCTTCCACGCCAACGGCATGCGTTTCGTGGCCTACGACACCCAGGGCGCCGAGCTGCAGGCACGCACCTACTACTCGGTGGGCGGCGGTTTTGTCGTCAGCGACGAAGTCGCGGCCGACGGCAGCCGGCAGAAAGTCATCGCCCCCGACGCGACCGTGCTGCCGCTGCCCTTCCGCAGCGGCGAGGAGTTGCTGGCCCGTGCCCGCGAGCAGCGCTGCTCCATCGCCGAGGTGATGCGCCGCAACGAAACACACTGGCGCGAACCGGCGGAGATCGAGGCCGGCCTGATGAACATCTGGCGCGTGATGCAGGACTGCGTGGCGCGCGGCTGCCGCACCGAAGGTGTCCTGCCCGGCGGCTTCAAGGTGCGCCGCCGCGCCGCCGACCTCTACCGCCAGCTGACCTCCAACCCGGAAGCGGCCCTGAAGGACCCGCTGCAGGTGATCGACTGGGTCAACCTCTATGCACTGGCGGTCAACGAGGAGAACGCCGCCGGTGGCCGCGTCGTGACCGCCCCGACCAACGGCGCGGCCGGCATCGTGCCGGCGGTGCTGCACTACTACACCCGCTTCGTGCCGGGCGCCAACGACCGCGGGGTGGCCGACTTTCTGCTGACGGCGGCGGCCATCGGCATCCTCTACAAGGAGAACGCCTCGATCTCGGGCGCCGAGGTGGGCTGCCAGGGGGAGGTCGGCGTGGCCTGCTCGATGGCCGCCGCGGCACTCTGCGCGGTCATGGGCGGCACGCCCGAGCAGGTCGAGAACGCCGCCGAGATCGGCATGGAGCACCACCTCGGGCTGACCTGCGACCCGGTCGGCGGGCTGGTGCAGATCCCGTGCATCGAACGCAACGCCATCGCATCCGTCAAGGCGGTCAACGCGGCGCGCATGGCGCTGCGCGGCGACGGCACCCACCATGTCTCCTTGGACAAGGTGATCAAGACCATGCGCGAGACCGGGGCCGACATGAAAACCAAGTACAAGGAAACGGCGCGCGGCGGCCTGGCGGTCAACATCGTGGAGTGCTGAGCCGGGCCGGTCCTGCGCCGGCGTCACCGTCTCCTGCGGTATGAGGGCAGCCCCCGAGGGCGGACCTGTAAAGGAAACATTAAAGTCCCGGGCATGCGCATCCTGCTTGCCGAAGACGACGCCATCCTGAGCGACGCCCTGACCGCCAATCTCCAGCACGCCGGCTTCGAGGTCGAGACCGCCGACAACGGCGCGGTCGCCGAATACCTGCTGCTGCGGCAACAATTCGATGTCGCGGTGCTCGACATCGGCCTGCCCATGGTCGACGGCCTCACGGTGCTCAAGCGGGCCCGCGCCGCCAAGCCCGAGCAGCCCATCCTGCTGCTGACCGCGCTGTGCGACCTGGAGCACCGCGTCGAGGGCCTCAATGCCGGGGCCGACGACTACCTGACCAAACCCTTCGACTTCCCGGAGCTGGAGGCCCGCCTGCGGGCCCTGCTGCGCCGCGCCAAGCCCAGCGCCGGCAGCGTGCAGCAAGTCGGCGAGCTGACCTTCGACCGCGAGGCGCGGCGCGCCAGCATCGGCAGCGAGGCGGTCGACTTCTCGCCGCGCGAGTGGACCTTGCTGGACCTGCTGCTCAGCCAGCGCGACAAGGTCGTGACCAAGGACCAGATCGCGCAGGTCTGGTCCGGCGAACGCCCCGACGCCGGCCGCAGCGACGCCGCACCCGGCTCGATCGAGGTCTACATCCACCGGCTGCGCCGCAAGCTCGAACCCTCCGGCATCACCATCCGCACGGTGCGCGGCCTGGGCTATCTGCTGGAATTGGACGCGCCGGCGTGAGCGCCGCCCGGCCGCCCGAAGGCGCTCGCACCGCAGTGCGAAGCACGGAGGTTTTCCAATGAACGCCGCCCGGCCGCAATGAGTTCCCGCCTCTGGCACAAACTCCAGGTGGGACTGCGGCTGGCGCCCGGCCAGCGCTCGCTGCGCCGCCACCTGATGGTCTGGCTGCTGCTGCCGCAGCTGGTGCTGTGGATGGCGGCCGCCTACGTCACCTACCACCTGGCCGCGCGTTATGCCAACCGCGCCATCGACCGCAGCCTCTACCAGTCTTCGCGCGCGCTGGCGCAGCAGGTCAAGCCCATCGGCAACGGCCTGTTCATCGACTTCCCCAAGGCCGCCCAGTCCATCATCGAGACCGACCCGGACGACAAGGTCTATTACATGGTCAGCACACCGCCCGGGCAGTTCATCCTGGGCAACAACAAGCTGCCGCCGCCGCCGGAGATCGCCCATCCGCAGCTCGACCTGCCCTATTTCTACGACGGCAGCGTCGGTGACACGCCGGTGCGGGTGGCGGCGCTCTACCTCGCCTGGGGCGAGGAAGGCGAGCCGCAGCGCATGCTGGTGCAGATTGCCAAGAGCCGCACCACGCGCGAGGATCTGGCGCGCCAGATCCTGATCGACACCGCGCTGCCGCTGTCGGGCCTGATCGTGCTGATGTCGCTGATCGTCTGGGGCGGCATCCGCACCGGCCTCGCGCCGCTGACCCGGCTGCGCGACCTGGTCGAGGACCGCGCCCCCAACGACCTCGCGCCCATCAAGCTGGAGTCGGCCCCGACCGAGGTGCGCGCCCTTGCGAAGGCGCTCAACACCCTGCTGGCCGAGGTGCACGAGAACGTCAGCTCGCAGAAGCGGTTCATCAGCAATGCCGCCCACCAGCTGCGCACCCCGCTGGCCGGCCTCAAGTCGCAGGCCGAGCTGGCGCATGCGGAGGCCAGCGACCCGGTCCTCAAGGCCCGGCTGCAGCGTGTGCAGGAAAGCGCCGCCCGCGCCGCCCACCTGGTGGCCCAGCTGCTGACGCTCGCGCGTGCGGAGCCCGAGTCCGCAGCGGTGCAGGCGCGCAGCCGTTTCGACCTGCAGAAGCTGGCCCGCGACCTCGCCGCCGAGCTGGTGCCGCGCGCGCTGCAGGCCGGCGTCGACCTGGGCTGCGACGACGACAGCAACCCCGGCCCGCTGGAGGTCAGCGGCAATGCCCTGCTGATCCGGGAAGCGCTGCAGAACCTGATCGACAACGCGATCCGTTATGCCGGCCGGGGCGCCACCGTGACGCTGCGCAGCCGCCGCGACCGCCAACAAGCCGTCATCGAGGTCGAGGACGACGGCCCGGGCCTGCCCCCGGAGCCGCAGATCCACGAACGGGTCTTCGAGCGTTTCGTGCGCGCGACCCACGAGGGCAACGGATGCGGCCTGGGCCTCGCCATCGTGAAGGAGATCGCCGAGCGCCATGCCGGCAAGGTCGCGCTGTCGCCGGTGCTGCCCCACGGTCTGCGCGCCACCCTGCGGCTGCCCCTGGCAGGCTGATTGCCCGTTTGCCGCCGGGCCCGAGCGGCCCTTGCCCTCCCCTCCGGCCGCCTGGAAACGCCTAGGGTAAGTACCAGGTTAAAGAACCATTGCCGCTTCTTTAACGCAGTCTTAACATTGCGCCCACGGCACCGTCGCCCCCCCCGGGCCGCGCCGTGAACCATCACATATTGAAGACGAGGAGCACAAACGATGTCCGCATCGAATCTGTCCGTTCGCTGCCTGGCAGGCGCCCTGGCCGCCACCGGCCTGATGGCCGCCACTGCCGCGCAAGCCGGTGAAGTCGAAGTCCTGCACTGGTGGACCTCGGGCGGCGAGGCCAAGGCCGCCACCGCCCTGAAGGGCAAGCTGCTGGCGCTGGGCCACACCTGGCGCGATTTCGCGGTCGCCGGCGGCGGCGGCGATTCGGCCATGACCGTGCTCAAGTCCCGCGTCGTGTCGGGCAACGCCCCGGCCGCGGCGCAGATCAAGGGCCCCTCGATCCAGGAATGGGCGCGTGAAGGCGTGCTCGCCAACATCGACGACGTCGCCAAGGCCAACCAGTGGGACAGCCTGCTCCCCAAGACCATCGCCGACGGCCTGAAGTACAAGGGCAGCTACGTCGCCGCTCCCGTCAACGTGCACCGCGTGAACTGGCTGTGGGCCAACCCGGCCGTGTTCCAGAAGGCCGGCGTCAAGGTCCCGACCACCTGGGACGAGTTTTTCACCGCCGCCGAGGCCCTCAAGAAGGCCGGCGTGATCCCGGTCGCCCACGGCGGCCAGAACTGGCAGGACTTCACCACCTTCGAGGCGGTCGCGCTGGGTGTCGGTGGCGCCGACTTCTACAAGAAGGCGCTGGTGCAGATGGACCAGGGCACGCTGAAGAGCGCGACCATGGAGAAGGTGCTGACCACCTTCAAGAAGGTCAAGGACTACACCGACCGCAATGCGCCCGGCCGCGACTGGAACCTGGCCACCGCGATGGTCATCAATGGCCAGGCCGGCATGCAGATCATGGGCGACTGGGCCAAGGGCGAGTTCATCGCCGCGGGCAAGACCCCGGGCAAGGACTTCGTCTGTGCACCGGCTCCCGGCACCGGCAAGGCTTACACGTACAACGTCGACAGCTTCGCGATGTTCAAGATCAAGAACGACGCGAACGTGAAGGCGCAGAAGGACCTGGCCACCGCCATCATGTCGCCCGAGTTCCAGGAGGTCTTCAACCTGAACAAGGGCTCCATCCCGGTGCGCCTGAACATGGACCTGGCCAAGTTCGACGACTGCGCCAAGCAGTCCTCGTCCGACTTCGTCGCCAGCTCCAAGTCCGGCACGCTGCTGCCCTCGATCGCCCACGGCATGGCGGTGCCCTCGGCCGCCGAAGGCGCGATCAAGGACGCGGTGTCGCAGTTCTGGAACACCGACAAGATGACCGCCAAGGAAGCGATGGACCGCATCGCCTCCGCTGCCAAGCAGAAGTGATGGTCTGAGCGCCGGCTCGGCGCCGTGTCTTGCGGCGCGCCCCGGATCACCCGGGGGCTTGCCGGCTGGTGCCTTGGTGCCTCGCGCGCCAAGGTGCACGAATCCAGTGCCGCGGCTGCTTTGGGCCACGGCGCCCTGTCCTCCTCGCCACCTCGAAAGTCCCGGATGTCATCGCCTTCGACCCCGCGGCCGAACCAGCCCTGGCTGCCCAAGCTGGTACTGGCACCCTCCTTCATCCTGTCCTTCCTGTTCATCTACGGCCTGATCGCCTGGAACGGCTACCTCTCGGTGTCGGCCTCGCGCCTGCTGCCGAACTACCAGTTCGTCGGGCTGGAGCAGTACGTCACGCTGTTCGACAGCGAGCGCTGGTGGGTGGCGGCCAAGAACCTCGGCATCTTCGGCGTGCTGTTCATCGGCATCGGCATGGCCCTGGGCCTGTTCCTGGCCATCCTGCTGGACCAGAAGATCCGGGCCGAAGGCGCGCTGCGCACCATCTATCTCTACCCGATGGCGCTGTCCTTCATCGTCACCGGCACCGCCTGGAAGTGGATCCTGAACCCCGGCCTGGGTCTGGAGAACGTGGTGCGCGGCTGGGGTTTCGAGAGCTTCACCTTCGACTGGCTCATCAACCCCGACTACGCCATCTACACCGTCGTGATCGCGGGCGTCTGGCAGTCCTCGGGTTTCGTGATGGCGCTGTTCCTGGCCGGGCTGCGCGGCATCGACGACTCCATCATCAAGGCCGCCCAGGTCGACGGCGCCTCTCTGCCGCGCATTTACCTGCGCATCATCATCCCCAGCCTCGGCCCGGTGTTCTTCAGCACCCTGCTGGTGCTGGCCCACATCGCGATCAAGAGCTTCGACCTGGTCATCGCGCTGACCAACGGCGGCCCCGGCTACGCCAGCGACGTGCCGGCCACCTTCATGTACGCGATGGCCTTCTCGCGCGGGCAGATCGGCCTGGGCGCGGCCTCGGCGACCATCATGCTGGCGACCATCGCGGCCATCGTCGTGCCCTACCTCTATTCCGAACTGCGCACCAAACGTTGAGCCTGTCATGCAGAACTTCCACCGATTCGTGATCTGGTCGCTGCTGCTCGGCTTCGCGGCGATCTTCCTGGCGCCGCTCTACGTGATGCTGGTGACCTCGCTGAAAGACATGAACGAGATCCGCTCCGGCGGCCTGCTCTCGCTGCCCCAGGCCGTCAACGTCGAGGCCTGGGGCAAGGCCTGGTCCAGCGCCTGCACCGGCACCGACTGCGGGGGCCTGAAGCCGTTTTTCCTCAATTCCGCCCTGATGGTCGTGCCCGCGGTGCTGATCTCCACCACGCTGGGTGCCATCAACGGCTATGTCATCAGCAAGTGGCGTTTCCGCGGCAGTGAGCTGATGTTCGGCCTGATGCTGTTCGGCGTTTTCATGCCCATGCAGGTGGTGCTGCTGCCAATGTCGCAGGTGCTGGGCTGGCTGGGCATTTCCAGCTCGGTCTGGGGCCTGGTGCTGGTGCACGTGCTGGCCGGCATCCCGTCGACCACGCTGTTCTTCCGCAACTACTACGTCGGCCTGCCCGATGAACTGATCAAGGCCGCGATGCTCGACGGCGCCGGCTTCTGGCGCATCTTCTGGCGCATCGTGCTGCCGCTGTCGACGCCCATCCTGGTCGTCACGCTGATCTGGCAATTCACCAACATCTGGAACGACTTCCTCTACGGCGTGGTGTTCTCGGGCGGCGACTCCAAGCCGGTGACGGTGGGCCTCAACAACCTCGCCAACACCTCCAGCGTGGTCAAGGAATACAACGTCGACATGGCCGCCGCGATGATCGCCGCGCTGCCGACCCTGGCGATCTACGTGATCGCGGGCAAGTACTTCGTGCGCGGGCTGACCGCCGGCGCCGTCAAAGGTTAATTCGAGAAGCAGAGCGACAACATGGGTGCACTCTCTATCCGCAACGTCCGCAAGGCCTACCACCAGATCGAGATCCTCAAGGGCATCGATCTCGAGGTCGAGAACGGCGAATTCCTGATCCTGGTCGGCCCCTCGGGCTGCGGCAAGTCGACCCTGCTGTCGATGATCGCCGGCCTGGACTTCCCCACTTCGGGCAGCATCCACATCGGCGACCGCGACGTCACCCATGCCCTGCCCAAGGACCGCGACATCGCGATGGTGTTCCAGAGCTATGCGCTCTACCCCAACATGAACGTCGCGCAGAACATCTCCTTCGGACTGGAGATGCGCCAGGTGCCGAAGGCCGAGCGCGAGGCAGCGGTGCAGCGGGTCGCCAAGATGCTGCAGATCGAGCACCTGCTGAGCCGCAAGCCGGGCCAGCTCTCGGGTGGCCAGCGCCAGCGTGTTGCGATGGGCCGGGCGCTGGCGCGCAACCCCAAGCTGTTCCTGTTCGACGAGCCGCTGTCCAACCTCGACGCCAAGCTGCGCGTTGAGATGCGCGCCGAGATCAAGCTGCTGCACCAGCGCACCCGCACCACCACCGTCTACGTGACCCACGACCAGGTCGAGGCCATGACCCTGGGCGACCGCATCGCGGTGATGAAGGACGGCCAGGTGCAGCAGTTCGGCACGCCGGACGACATCTACTCGCGCCCGGCCAACCGCTTCGTCGCCGAGTTCATCGGCTCGCCCGCGATGAACATGATCGAGTCGAGCCGCACGGGCCAGGGCTTGACCGCTGGCGGCAGCGAACTGGCGCTGAGCGCGACCCACCGGCAGGCGCTGCAGAATGGCGGCACGGGCGCAGTCACCTACGGCCTGCGGCCCGAGGCGCTGCAGTTCGCCGCGGCCGGCCTGCCCGGCACCCTGAGCATGATCGAGCCCACCGGGCCCGAGACCTATGCGATGGTCGAGACCGCCATCGGCATGCTGACCGCTCGCGTGCCCGGCAAGGTGCACCAGCGGGTCGGCGAGAACGTGCATCTGGCGTGGTCCGCCGAGGAGGTGCATCTGTTCGACGGTAACACGCAGCAGCGCCTGGGCTGATACGCTACACGCGTAGCGCTCCCCCTCCTCCCGCCGGGCGCCGCCCGGCGTTTTTCATTGGCTTGATGCAAACCCTGCCTCGCTTTCGCTCCGCGACCTTCCTGAAAGAGCACATCTTTCACACGATGGCCTTCTACCATCCGACCTGCATCGACAAGCGAGGCGGCTACTTCCAGTACTTCCGGGACGATCGCAGCCCTTACGACCCCGAGCGCCGGCGCCTGGTCAACACCACGCGCTTGATCTTCAACTACGCGATGGCCTTCCTGCATTTCAGGGCGCCGAGCTACCTGGAAGCGGCGCGCCACGGCCTGCGTTTCCTGCGCGAACAGCATCGCCATCCCGACACCGGGCATTACGCCTGGATGCTGCACGTCGAAGACGATGTCGAGGGGCGGCGCACCGCGCAGGTCGTGGACGACGCGCAATACGCCTACGGCCTGGCCTTCGTGCTGCTTGCCTACGCGACCACGCTGAAGGCCGGCGTCAGCGAGGCGCGGGCCTGGCTGGACGAGACCTGGGAGCAGCTGGAAAGCCGCTTCTGGGACGCGGGCGCCGGCCTCTACGCCGACGAAGCTGCACCCGGGGGCGGCTGGGCCGCCTATCGTGGACAGAACACCACGATGCACGTCTTCGAGGCGCTGCTGGCCGCACACGACGCCACCGGCGAGGCCCGTTTCCTCGACCGGGCCGAGGCGATCGCCAAGCGCGTGACGGTCGAGTTGACCGAGCACACCAACGGACTGGTCTGGGAGCGCTACCGGCCCGACTGGCAGCCGGACTGGGAGTACCACCGCGACAACGGCGGCGACACCTTCCGGCCCTGGGGCTTTCGTTTCGGCCACCAGACCGAGTGGGCCAAGCTGCTGCTGCTGCTCGACCGGGTGCGGCCCTTGCCCTGGCTGCTGCCGCGCGCCCAGGCGCTGTTCGACGCGACGATGACACGCGCCTGGGACGCCGAACGCGGCGGCATGTTCAACCGCATGGCGCCGGACGGCAGCATCCACGACGGCCGCAAGTTCTTCTGGGTCCAGTCCGAGACCATGGCGGCAGGCGCGCTGCTCGGGCAGCGTACCGGGCTGCCGGTCTACTGGCGCTGGTTCGACCGGCTCTGGTCCTACATGTGGGACTACCTGATCGACCATGAGCACGGCGCCTACCACCACATGCTGGGGCCCGACAACCGCCCGGTGGGCAACGACAAGAGCCGCACCGGCAAGACCGACTACCACACGCTGGGGACGGTCTATGTCGCGCTGACGGCCTTGCCGGCCGCCGCGACCTGAGGTCCCCGGGCTAGAGCAGCAGGAAGGCCGCGGCCGCCACGGTGGTGGGGAGCAAGGCGCCTGCCAGGAGGCCGCCGGCCCCGATGGTCTCGTCCGAGAAGCCGTTTTTCAGCAGGGCGACGCCGGCCGGGTTCGGTGCGTTCGCGATGACCGTCAGCCCGCCGCCTGCCACCGCGCCCGCGACCAGCATGTACTTGGACTCGTCCTCGATGCCAGCGATCAAGGACCCGAGATAGGTGAGCGCCGCGTTGTCCGTGATGGCGGTGAGGCCGAGCGAGCCGAGGAACAGCGCCAGCGGTTCCAGGCTGGAAACGATGGGCTGCAGCCACCAGCGCTGCATGCCGCCGAGCACCACCAGACCCGCCAGGAAAAAGCCGACGAGCAAGGCTTCCTTGACGATCAGGGGACTCTGGTGGCGCTCGTAGGCCTGCGCGAAACCCAGGAACATCAGGAAGAGCCCGAGGAAGGCCACGGGGTGGTGAGCCAGCAGCACCACGCCGGCCAGCAGGGCCAGATGCACCGCGACCACGGGCAGGGGCACGGGCGCGCCAGGCGTTTCCTCGCCGGACGGCAGCGGCGCCTGCGCCAGGTGCCTGCGCAGCACAAAGGCGCAGATCGTCGCGTTGACCACCACCGCAACGGCGGCCTTCCAGCCGAAGGTGGCGAGCATGAAGGCCGTGTCCCACTGCCAGGTGCCGGCGACCATCAGCACGGGCGGGGCCGCATACGAGGTGAGCGTGCCACCGATGGAGACGTTGACGAACAGCACGCCCAGCGCCAGGTACTTGACGGTCTCCGGCATCCGGGGCCGGAAGATCTGCGGCGCGAGCATCAGGGCCGCGATGGTCATCGCAGCCGGCTCCGTGATCAGCGAACCCAGCAGCGGCACCGCGGCGAGCCCCAGCCAGGCCGTGGCGAGCGGCGTTGGCAGCGGCAGCAGGCGAGCCGCCGCGTCCACGGTCTTCAGCACGAACTGGAGGACCGGACGTGAGGCGGCGATCACCATGACGACAAACACGAACAGCGGCTCGGTGTAGTTCCGCGATTCGGCATAGCCGAGCGCTGCGCTGCCGCCGCCGACCAGTGCCATGGCGAGCACCAGCACGATGGCCCAGAAGCCGAAGACGACTTCGACCTCGCCGAGGAGGTGAAAGAGACCGGCATGCCGGGGATAGCGGTGGGAGAGCCGCTCGAACTGCTTGGCAGAGAAGGTGTGGAGCAGCGCGACGGCGAAGAGTGCGGCCGCAATGGTTTCGATCAGGTGTCCAGTCATCGGAGCGGGTCGTGGTTCAGCCGCGTGGCGGCCCGACCGACGCAACAACCTGCCGGCGGCGCGGAGCCGCATCGACACCCGCGCCCAGTTTAACTCGAAGGAAGCGGGACGCTCCTCGCCGGAGGGTGAGGTCGCCAGCGGCAATCGTTGCGAAGAGCAACAGCGTGTCGTCGCCGCGATGGCGCGACCCGTTATTCCATAGGTATGAACGCCCGGAGTGGACCCCCATGACCCAGCCATCCAGACGCCGCTTCCTCACCTTCTGCACCGCCGGCGCGCTGGCGTCGGCGCTCGCCGCCTGCGGTGGTGGCGGCGGCGACAGCGACAGTGACGTGGGGGACGAGGAGCCCCTGGTTGTCTATCACGGATCGACCCTCATCGTGGACGGCGTCGAGTACCCGGCAGAGCCGCCCCCGTCGGAGCCCTATTACGCGGCGTCGGTCCTCGTGGAGCCTGAGGACGAGGAGGAAGCGGCCCACACCCTGGCCGAGCTGGGTCTTGCGGTGATCGCGGACTACGAAGACGAAGGTCTTTGGCTCGTGCAGGTTCCCACCGGGTTCGAAATCCAGTGGACCCACGCCTTGCCGGAACAGCCGGGCATCGCGGACGCGTTCCTGAACGGCGCCTACTACCGGGAGCGAGCGGCGGCCGCGAAGCGCGTGCGCACCTGACCCCGTCGTCCCCGGCAGCTCTCCAGGCCTCGTTGAATCCGGGCCGGCTCCGCCCTCAGCCGCCCTGCCCCACGCGGGCGCCGACGTGGAGGGCCGCGGCGCCGTTGGACGGGGCCGTCAGGGTGACGTAGCCGGCACCATCGACCGTGACCACGTTGCCGCTGCAGTGGCCGTTGCTGAAATCGCCCGAGATCACGTCGCAGTACCGGCCCGCCGGCAGGCTGGTCTTGAAGTGGCGGGTCAGCGCTCCGCCTTCCTTGTTGATGACCACGAAGCCGGCATTGCCCCGACCGAAGGCGATCTGGTTGTTGCCGTTGTCCCACCAGTCAGTGACGGCCCAGTGGTCGAGGGTCGCGTTGCGGAAGCCCACCATGTTGCCGATGCCCCGCCAGCGGTGCTCGCAGACCCAGCCGCCGATGCTCTGGTTGAAGCAGGCCGGGCTGGACACGCCGCCGTCCCAGGGTCCCTGGGTCGCGCCGCCGCCGTAGTGCGGCGGGCCGAAGCTGCTGTCGTAGGCGCTGCTGCGCTTGTAGGCATAGCTGGACATCAGCTGCGGGTAGCCGTAGGGCCAGGCCAGCATGAAGATGTTGGCGAGGTCATAGGTCGAGCCGTCGTGGTAGGTGATGTAGCTGCCGCCGCCGCCATGGCCGCGCTGCTTGTCGTGGTTGTCGATGAAAGCCACCGCCTTGCTGCTGGGCATCAGGCCCCAGCTCTCGCCGAAGCTGCGCAGGTCGGCCAGCCGGCCGCCCTTGAACTTGCCGTGGATCTGCGGGCCGTAACCGAACTCGGTGATGTTGACCTGGTTGCCGTTCAGGCCGTCGTACTGGCTGGGCTGCACCGCCTCGCCCGGCGCACCGATCACCTCCAGGAACCAGTACGGCTTGTCGGCGCCCGCGCGCGAGTTGACGGTGTCGATGATCGCGGCGAGGTCGACCGGATGGATGTGCTTGGCCGCGTCGACGCGGAAACCCTTGACGCCCAGCCTGACCATCTCGACCAGGTAGTCGCTGATCTTGCCGCGCACATAACTGCTGCCGGTGTGCAGGTCCTGCAGGCCGGAGAGCTCGCAGTTCTGCACGTTCCAGGCGTCCTGGTAGTTGCTGACCGTGCAGACCGGCGAATGGAAGTCGTTGGCGCCGTAGAGGCCGGGGAAGTCGTGATGGCTCCATGAGCGCCCGGCGCTGGAGGTGCCGCTGCCGCTGGCCATGTGGTTGATCACCGCATCGACATAAACGCCGACGCCCACGGCATTGCAGCGCTGGACCATGTCCTGGAACTCCACGCGCGTGCCGCTGCGGCTGCGGTCCAGCTGGTAGCTCACCGGCTGGTAGCGCATCCACCAGGGATAGGGCGCACCGTCGCCAGTGGCGATCCAGGCGTGCTCGGTGGGCGGCGAGACCTGCACCGCGGCGAAACCCTTGGGGCCGAGGTAGCTCTCGCATTCACGCGCGACATCGGTCCACTTCCACTCGAAGAGGTGGACGAAGGCGGTGCGGGCGGTGGGCTGGGCCTGGGCGGGTGCGCTCGCCCAGGGGGCGATGCCGGCTGACGCCGCGAGGGCGGTCGACAGCGCCATACGACGCAGCGAAAACGGGAAAAGGCGGGGGCGAGCAAGCGGCTGCGCGGACGCGCAAGAGGGGTACAACACGGACTGTCTCCTTCGGTGCTAGGGGCAGGACGAAGGTCGTGGCGCCTCCTGTGTCCCGCGGTCTCGGGGAACCGGTTCGAAGGTTAGTCAGGCTGCCGGCGCAATGCACGCGTTTGCGCCATGACCCAAGGCATGTTGTGTAAGTAGTGTCGGAGCTTCAGCGCAAGCCGCTTGCAGGGCCGATGAGCGCGGCCGTCGTTTCGTTGGCTTCGAGGGTCTTCCCCTATCGCCCTTCAGTTCATCCGTACCACCGACTTGCCAGCTGGCCGGTGGCCCATGTGTCGTCGTTCAATCGCATCGACCAGCCGGCCGCGATCGAGCACCTCGCCGATGTGGCCGACCAGCCGCCCCTCGGCCACCTCCTGCGCGACCTGCGCAAGCCGGCGAGCGTCGGGCCGCATCGTGAACCACACCCCGCGTCCGCCGGGGGGAACACGCGCCTCGATGTCAGGGGCGCAGGTGCTGACGATACGCCCGGCCGGAGAGAGGGCGCGCCAGAGTCCCGCGAGCGTCTCGCCGCCCACCAGGTCGAGCACCAGGTCGACGCCCGTCGGGCCCCGCGTCGACAAGGCGAGCTCCGGCTCGATCACCTGCTCGGCGCCGAGCGCACGCACGTGCTCGGCGTTCGATGCGCGGGCGGTGGCCAGCACACGCGCGCCCGCACGCTTGGCGAACTGCACGGCGAAGCCGCCTACGCCGCCGGCCGCGCCATGGATCAGCACGGTCTCGCCACTGCGAAGTCCGCCTGTTTCCATCAGCGCCTGCCACGCCGTGAGCGACGCGACCGGCAGCGAGGCGGCGGTCACCAGGTCGAGCGCTTCGGGGACGTGCACCAGCTGGTCGGCGGGCACGGCCACGTAGTCGGCGTAGGCGCCCAGACGGCCCAAGGCTGCGAACACGCGAGTGCCCGGCGCGAACCGCACCGGATCAAGGTCCTCCGCCGCGTGCACCACCTCGCCGGCCAACTCGATGCCCAGCGTCGCCGGCAATGCCAGCGGGAAGGCCTGTGTCAGCGAGCCTGTGCGAATCTTCCCGTCCAGCGCATTGACCCCGGCCGCGCGCACATGCACCAGCACCTCGCCGGAGCCTGGCGTCGGCACGGGCACCAGATCCTCACGCAGGCCTTCCGACCCGCCGTAGGCATGCAGACGCAGCGTGCGGTTGGACCCCGGTGGCAGCAGCGGATAGTCGATGTAGCCGCCTGGACCGTCGCTGTAAAAGGTATCGCGGTCGGGGGCATTCAGGAGCGCGTCCAGCGCGAAACGCTGCACAAGGTCGGGGTTGGCCAGATAAGCGCTGCCGAACACGACTGCGTCAGCCTCGCCCTTCGCGATGTGGTGCTCGCCAGTCGCCTTGGACAGCCCGCCGCCCAGCAGGTACACGCCGGGAAACAAGGACCTCAGATGCTCGTGGTAGTCGAAGGCGGTGTGGGCCCCGGCCACGTGCAGGTAAGCCAGTTGCAGCGGCGCAATGGTGCGCACCAGATGCCCATAGGTCTCCACGGGCGTCGCGTCGTGGATGTCGTTGAACCCCATTTCCGGCGAGATCTTGATCCCTACACGGTCGGCGCCGATCTCCGCGGCCAGCGCCTCCAGCACCTCGACGATGAAGCGAGCCCGGTTCGCGATCGAGCCCCCGTAGCGGTCGGTGCGCTGATTGGTACTGGACGACAAGAACTGCTCCGGCAAGTAGCCGGAGGCCGCGTGCAGTTCGACGCCGTCGAAGCCCGCCTGCAGCGCGCGCCGCGCCGCCAAGCGAAAGTCCTGTACAAGGGCCTCGACCTCCTCGGTGGTCAGTGCGCGGGGTGTCACGAAATCGGCGGGTCCGGTCGCGAGCCAGGCCTGGCCTGCAGGCCGGATGGCCGACGGCGCGACCGGCTGGGCACCGCCCGGCAGCAGCGAAGGATGGGAGATGCGGCCGCAGTGCATCAGTTGCAGGAAGATGCGACCGCCCCTGGCATGCACTTCGCGGGTCACCTTTTGCCAGGCCTCGACTTGAGCGTCGGAATGGATACCCGGCGTTCGCACATAGCCCTTGCCCATCGCGCACGGAAAGGTGCCCTCGGTCACCAGCAGGCCCGCATCAGCGCGCTGTCCGTAGTAGGTCACCGCCAGCTCCGAGGGCACGCCCGTCGAGTCGTTCGCGCGGCTGCGCGTCATCGGAGCCATCACCAGGCGGTTGGGCAGCGTCATGCGGCCGATGCGAACAGTGGTGTGAAGCAGGGTCATCGGATTCTCCAAGAGGGGTTGCGATGCAGCCATGTTGAATTGCTCCCGACGTGGAATAAACGTGTTTCAATGGAATCTCTGATCCATTGATGGAGCAATCGACTTGGAGCTGCTCAGCAACATGGAGCTGTTCGTCGAGGTGGCGCGCGCCAAAGGCTTCCGCCGCGCGGCTGATGCCCTGGGCATGCCGAACTCCACCGTCTCGCGACGCGTGGCCGAGTTGGAGAAGGCGGTGGGCGTGCGACTCTTCCACCGCACCACGCGCCGGGTGGAACTGACAGAGGCAGGCAAGGTCTACTTCCAGCGTTGCGAAGGGCTGGTCGCCGAGGCGCGCGTCGCGCACGAGGCACTGCTCGAGCACGCAGCACAGCCCGGCGGCGTGCTGCGGGTGTCGATGCCGGTCGACCTGGCCATCACCTACCTCGCGGCGCCCTTGCGTGCCTTTGCCGAACGCTACCCGCTGATCCACTTCGAACTCGACCTGTCGGCGCGTCGGGTCGATCTGGTGGCTGACGGCTTCGATCTCGCGATCCGCCTGGGCGATCCGCCGAGCACGCCCTCAACGCTGATTGCAAGGCAGCTGGGCTCGCTGTCACGTCATCTCTATGCGTCGCCGCGCTACCTGCGCCACGCACCGCCGCTGCAGCACCCCCGGGACCTGGCTGGACACGACTGCCTGATGCTCGGCAACAGCGGGCCGTCGGCGTGGACACTGCGGTCGCGCCACCAAACGCTCACGGTGCCGGTCTCCGGCCGCTTCTCGATGAACAGCCTGGGGCTGTGCCGCAGGCTGGCCCGCCTCGGGCTGGGTATCGCCCCGATGGGCGTGGCGGATACGCGGGAGGAGAGGCGTTCGGGCGAACTGCAAAGGGTGCTGCCGGAGTGGGAGTTTCAGCCGCTGATCGTCCATGCCGTCACGGAATCGCGGCTGCTCCCGTCGCGGGTGCGGCTTTTCGTCGAGTTCATGGCCGCGGCGCTGGCCGCGGATCCATGACCGCCGCGACAAGGCCCGACGGACGCTGCGGCCGCGCCGCCCAGCAGCCGACTCAGGCCTCCGGGGCGCGTCCCGGGATGCGCGGCGTGTCGACCCGGACGTCGCCGCACTGCGCGCGGTGGCGCAGCGCGTGGTCCATCAGCACCAGCGCGAGCATCGCCTCGGCGATGGGCGTGGCGCGGATGCCGACGCAGGGGTCGTGGCGCCCGAAGGTCTCGACGGTCGCGCTCTGGCCCGCGAGGTCGATGGACTCGCGCGGCGAGCGGATCGAACTGGTGGGCTTGATCGCGATCGAGACTTTGATGTCCTGGCCGGTGCTGATGCCGCCCAGCACGCCGCCGGCGTTGTTGTTGCGAAAACCCTCCGGCGACAGCGAGTCGCCGTGATGTGTGCCCTTGTGGGCGACGCTGGCGAAACCCGCGCCGATCTCGACGCCCTTGACGGCGTTGATGGCCATCATCGCGTGGGCGATGTCGGCATCCAGCTTGTCGAACAAGGGCTCGCCGAGGCCCACCGGCACCTGGCTCGCTTCGATGTGGATACGCGCGCCGACCGAGTCGCCGGCCTTGCGCAGCCCGTCCAGGTAGTCCTCGAGCTGCGGCACGATGCTCGCGTTGGGCGCGAAAAACGGGTTCTCGGACACGTGCTCCCAGCTCTCGAAGGGAATCGTCAGCTCGCCCAGCTGTGTCATGCAGCCGCGGAACTCGGTGCCGTATTGCTGCCGGAGCCACTTGCGTGCCACCGCGCCCGCCCCCACCATCGGCGCGGTGAGCCGCGCCGAGGAACGGCCGCCGCCGCGCGGGTCGCGGATGCCGTACTTGTGCCAATAGGTGTAGTCCGCGTGCCCCGGGCGGAAGGTCTGCAGGATATTGCCGTAGTCCTTGCTGCGCTGGTCGGTGTTGCGGATCAGCAGGCAGATCGGCGTGCCGGTGGTGCGGCCCTCATAGACGCCCGAGAGGATCTCGACCGCGTCGGGTTCGTTGCGCTGCGTCACGTGGCGCGAGGTGCCGGGGCGACGACGGTCCAGCTCGGGCTGGATATCCGCCTCGGACAGCTCCATGCCAGGAGGGCAGCCGTCGATCACGCAGCCGATCGCCGGGCCGTGGGATTCACCGAAGTTGGTGACGCGAAACAGGAGGCCGAAGGTGCTGCCGGACATGGATGGGGGGCACAGACGTTGCAGGAGCGGTCGATTTTACGCGCCGTCGGCGCTGTGCCCGGTCCGCGCGCACCCGGGACCCGCGCGGACCGGCGCGCCAGGGAGCGGGCGCAGGAGCCCGGGCCAGGCTCAGAGGGTCTGCACCGGCTCGCCGCCGTCGGCGCCGGGCCAGTCGCGGATGTAGGCCTTGAGCATGCGGTTCTCGAAGTCCTGGCTGTCCACCACGGCCTTGGCGACGTCGTAGAACGAGATCACGCCCATCAGCGTGCGCTGGTTCATGACCGGCATGTAGCGGGCGTGCCGGCCCAGCATCATGCGGCGCACTTCGTCGATCTCGGTTTCCAGCGTGCAGGTGAGCGGCGCGTTGTCCATCACGGTGCGCACGATGGTCTGGCCGACCGCGCCGCCGTTGCGCACCACGGCCTGGATCACTTCGCGGAAGGTGAGCATGCCGACCAGGTCGCCGTGCTCCATCACCACCAGCGAACCGATGTCGTGCTCGGCCATCGCCTTCAGGGCCTCGGCCAGCGGCTGGTCCGGCGAGACGGTGAACAGCGTGCCGCCCTTGACCCGAAGGATGTCACTGACTTTCATGAGGAATTCTCCTTGAACCGGGCCTGCCCCGCTCGACCTGGCGGGGTCCGGCCGACGTCTCAATATAGCCCACAATGTCCGGCACCGGCCGGCCCGTAACGGCTGGAATTAC
>NZ_JAPFBW010000052.1 GCF_026153205.1 Aquabacterium sp. A7-Y
TCGGCACGGCGGATCGTGGAAGCCCTGAGCACGGCCAACATCGCGGCCCTGTCGACTGCCTCGATCGACGCGCTGACGACGGCCCACGTCGCGTCGCTGACAAACGGCCAGATCGCGGCCCTGACCACGGCCCACATCGCGGCCCTGAACACGGCGGATGTGGTGGCCTTCACGACCGAGCAGATGGCAGGTCTGCAGACGCAAGACCTCCAGGCCTTCACGACGGCCCAGATCGTGGCCTTCGAGACCGCGGACCTGGCGGCCCTGACGATGGACCAGGCCCATGCCTTCACGACAACGCAGGTCTCCGTGATGTCGGGCAGCCAGCTCGATGCGCTGATCGCGACCTCGCCCATCGTGCTGGACCTCGACGGTGACGGCGTGAAGACGGTGGCGGTCGGCAACGGTGTGATGTTCGACCTGAACGCGACCGGCAACGTCACCTCGGTGGGCTGGGCCTCGGCCAGCGACGGCCTGCTGGTGATGGACCGCAACGGCGACGGCACCATCAACGACGGTCGCGAGCTGTTCGGCTCCGTCACGCAGACGGCCTCCGGCCAGCGTGCAGGCGACGGCTACTCGGCGATGCGCGCCGAGGACAGCAACGGCGACGGCAAGCTGACGTCCGCGGACGCCAACTTCAGCAAGCTGCAGGTGTGGGTCGACGCCGACAGCGACGGCAAGACCGACGCCGGCGAGCTGAAGTCGCTGCAGGAGCTGGGCATCGTCGAGCTCGACCTCAACGCCGCCGGCGGCAGCGAGGTCGACAACGGCAACCTGCTGGCCCTGGTGTCGAGCTACACCACGGCCGACGGCAGCCAGCACCAGATGGCCGACGTCTGGTTCCAGCGCGACAACACCGGCGCACTGGGCTCGACGGCCACGCAGGTGGCGGCCGGCGAGGCAACGAGCAGCGACACGGCCGCCCAGGCAGCCGCGGCGCAGCCCGAGGCCAGCCAGCCGAGCGGCACCAGCCTGACGGTGGGCACCCAGGACCTGCTGGCCGAACGCGGCAGCGACGTGCTCGGTGGGGCCTCCGACAGCGCCAGCCCGACGGCCGCCGACAGCAGCGCCCTGGAGCACCACATGGCCCTGCTGGACCGCACCCAGCAGCTGCTGGACGAGAAGCAGAACGACCTGCTGATCTAAGACAGCCGCTCCCCGCCCGTGGGCCTCTCGACGAGAGGCCCCGGCCGGCGGCCCGAAGGCCGCCCCGCTTCACGGTGGGGCGGCCTTTGTTTTTGGGAGGCTGCGGGCGACGAAGCGAGGCACTTCGCGCCGAGCGGGCCGCGGCCTTTGCGGAGCGTTCAGGCAGCCGGCATCTGCTGCAGCTTCTCGGCAGACGCCTTCAGGCCCTGGGTGATGGTGTCGAAGACTTTCTGAGGGGCCGGCGGCAGGGTCTCGAAGTGGGCAGTGACGCAGCGGGCATGGAGCGCAGCCTGGTCGTACCCCATCTGCAGCCGCTGTCTTACCACTCCGATGCGGGAGCGGGCGGGCTGCGCTTTTGGAGCGTGAGCTCCAGTCCCAAGCTGCCGCATAGCGCGAGCAGCTGGTCAACTGTCACGGAACCGGGGTTCAATTCCAACTTGGAAAGCCGGGACTGGCTCAGGCCAACGCGGTACCCCAGTTCCGTTTGCGACAGTCCGGCCGCTTTGCGCGCCGACTGCAGCAGGTGACCGATTTGGATAGGCGTCAACAACACATGTTTCATGACCATCTATTCCTCGGAAGAATATTCGCAATTTACGCCCCAAAGGAATAAACGCGAAAACCTCCTGCGAGGAATGACGTGACCGCTCCATCGCCACACCACGCGATGATGTCGTTGTTCCGTTCTATGCTCGTGACCCGGGGAGCTGATCGGTGACGTGAAGCCGCGTTGAAGTGTTGGACCGGGCGCCGAAGGCCGACCGCTTGACTGCCGTGCGGCCTTTGTTTCTGGAGCGCGGGGCGCAGCGAAGAGAGATCACCGCCCCGGTTCCGACGCGGAGTCCGCGCATGCCGGGTTGCGCACCTCACCGCTGCCTGCTTGACGCCGAAACAAGACCACATATACTTTCCGAAACGTCGGAATCAATATGATGACTGCCCACCCTGCCTTCGTCACGAGCGCTGAAGCCGCCTTCATTGCCGGCGTGACCGATCGCGAAGTCAACCGCGTCATCGACGAGCACATCGTCCCGGCCCCCTTGCTGGAGCGGAACAACGGGCGCCGCGTGGCGCGGCTTGGCGCAGCGCTCATCTCCTTCTACTTCGAAACAGAGCCGCTCTTCACGGCCCAGTTGCGGCGCCAGACGCTGGCCGTCGTTACCGCGCGTGTTCGCGCGTCCGAACGGTGGAGCCAGGCGCTGCCCTTGAACGAGGATGCGTTCGACGAAGGCGCACGGAAGCGCTTGTTGACAGTGCAGCCGGACGAAACGCCTTATTTGCTGGTGGATCTCTCCCCGTTCGTCCTGGGCGCCACGGCACGAGCCAGGGAGGTCGACCAGGCACTCGAACACGTCAACGTCGACCCGGAGACGATGAGCGGCGCACCGGTGTTCAAGGGCACCCGGCTGGAGATTGAAACCGTCCTGGCATCACTGGACAGCGGCGTCGAGCTTGCACGCCTGCAGAAGTCCTACTCCTTCCTCACCCCGGAACTCGTGAACGCAGCGCGCGTGTACGCCCAGGTGCGACCGCGCCGAGGTCGACCACGTCGACTTTCGGAGGCTCACCCTGATTGGACGGTCAAGAGTTCGAAAGTAGTACGGCCGCCTCGCTCATGACGATGCGCCTGTTCATCGACGAGTGCCTGTCACCGGAACTCGTCGAGGTGGCCATTGCTGCGGGCTATCCGGAATCGACCTGCTCCCGCAATCGCGGCCTGCAGGGCTTCAAGGACTGGCGCCTGATGACGGTCGTTGTCTCCGGCGACTACACCTTCGTCACCCACAACTCACGCGACTTTCGCGGTGCTGGCGCAAGTGCCCCTGGCGGTTTGCACGCCAGGCAGGACATCCATGCCGGGCTCATCTGCCTGAACTCGTACTTTCCCATGGACCTGGAGCGCCAACACCGGCTTTTTGAACTCGCACTCTCCGAACTCGGCAGCATGAGCGACCTCACCAACCAGGCGCTCGAAATCTTCGAGTACGAAGACGGGACGGTCATTGCACAGGTGTACGAGATCCCCGGAGCGTCCTGAATCCGCCACGGTTCACCGCAAAGTCCCAGAGCGGGCCGCTCCCTCGCGCCGCTCCACCCCCCATCGTCCTGAGAGCCAAGTGATTTCAACCAGGCCGTGACGCGCCGCGCCCTCCGCCTCAGCGCCCCAGCAGGTCCTCCCTCACCGTCTCGGTGACCAACGTCACCTCGCCGATCAGGTCATCGGGCACGCCCAGCTCCTTCAGCGTGAGGCCGAGGTCCTCCACCACCGCATCGAAGTGCTCGTCGTTGAGCCCGCGCGCCACCAGCGGCGCGTGCGATTCGCGCAGCGCCCCGCCGCCGTACTGCCCGGCGCCTCCGAAGGCGTAGGTCAAAAAGGCTTTCTGGTGCTGCCGCTGGCGCGGCATGTCGACGCCATCGAAAAAATGGCGGATGCGGTCGTCGGCCAGCACCCGGTCGTAAAAACGGTCGACCGCGGCATCGACCGCCGCCGCGCCTCCCAGCCTGTCGAACAAACTGCTCATTGTCCTGCCTTTCATCGTGGGTCGAGTCCCGGCCGGCCCCGGCACCCGGGGCACGGACCTGCGTGGAGTCCTGAGATCAAGCACACCCCGTGCCGCCCCCGGCCCTCCCCGGCGAGCGGTCGCCTCCGCGGTGCAGAAATGCGCCGGAAAGCCGCCGCTATTCGATGCTCCCGGCGCGACGCGGGCCTCTAGCATGCAGGTGGACCCAGGGCATGTGCGCGCAGCCGCGCCCGCCTTGCCGCCCCCGCCTCCGCCAGGTGGCCCGATCGAGCCCGAGGACCTTTCGATGACCGTGACCGATTCCGCTCTCCAGCCGCCCCCGGCCAGCGCCGATGCCGCACTGCAGCGCCTGCTCGCGCAGGCCGCTCAGGGCCGGCTCGTGCTCACCGAGCTGCTGGACCAGGCGACGTCGCTCGGCCAGCAGGGCCGCACCGACGCCGTGCTGCAGCTCTACGAAACCTGGCTGCACCACACCGATTCGCCGCACCGCTTTGTGGTCTGCTTCAACCTCGGCACCGTGCTGGGCACGCTGAACCGACATGCCGAGGCCGAGCAGGCCTACCGCCAGGCCCTGGAGGCCAAGCCCGACTTCATGCAGGCCCACCTCAACCTGGGCCACCAGCTCGAACACCAGGGTCGGATCGAAGAGGCGCTGGCGTGCTGGCGCACCGTGCTGAAGCTGTTCGAGGCGGCGCCCCAGTCCGATCCCGAGCTGCAACTGCACGCACTCAACAACCTCGCGCGCACCCTGGAGCAGCACAAGCGCTACGACGAGGCACAGGCCTACATGGAGCGCAGCCTCGCGGTGCGCAGCGACCAGCCCAAGGTGCTGCAGCACTACGTGCACATCCGCCAGAAACAGTGCGCCTGGCCGGCCGACCTCCCCCCCCCGGGCGTGAGCCGCCACCAGCTGCTGATGGCGACCTCGCCGCTGGCGATGCTGAGCGCCTCCGACGACCCGGCGCTGCAGCTGCTGGCCGCCAAGCAGTTCATCCACGAACGCGTGCCGCCCGCCGGTCCCGCCCTGCCCGCGCGGACCCAGCGCCGCCCGGGGCGCATCCGCATCGGCTACCTCTCCTCCGACCTGTGCCTGCACGCGGTGGGCCTGCTGACCGCCGAGCTGTTCGAGCTGCACGACCGCAGCCGCTTCGAGGTCTACGGCTTCTGCTGGACCCGCGAGGACGGCTCGGCGCTACGCCGGCGCCTGATCGCCGCGATGGACCACCACATCCGGATCGATCGGCTCGACGACCGCGCCGCGGCCGAGCTGATCCGCCTGCACGACATCGACATCCTGGTCGACCTGCACGGCCTGACCTCGGGCGCCCGGCCCGGCATCCTGCAGCTGCGTCCGGCGCCGCTGCAGGTGTCCTACCTCGGTTTCCCGGGCACCTCGGCGGTGCCGGGGGTGGACTGGGTGCTGTGCGACCGCTATGTGGTACCCGAGCCGCTGACGCCCTTCATGACCGAGAAGCCGCTCTACCTGCCGCGCTGCTACCAGGTCAGCGACCGCAAGCGCGAGGTGGCGCCGACGCCGAAACGGGCCGACTACGGCCTGCCCGAGGACCGTTTTGTCTACTGCTCCTTCAACAACAACTTCAAGTTCACCGAGGAGCTGTTCTCGCTCTGGATGCGGGTGCTGGCGCAGGTGCCGGGCAGCGTGCTGTGGCTGCTGGCCGACAACCCCTGGGCCAAGGAGAACATGCTGCGCAAGGCCGAGGCCTGCGGCATCGAACGCGAGCGCCTGATCTTCGCGCCGCGTGTCTCGCCGGCCGAGTACCTGGCGCGCTTCAAGCTCGCCGACCTCTTCCTCGACACCTTCCCCTACAACGCCGGCACCACCGCCAGCGATGTGCTGTGGATGGGCACCCCGCTGCTGACCCTGTCGGGCCGCACCTTCATCTCGCGCATGGCCGGCAGCCTGCTCAGCAACGCCGGCCTGCCGGATCTGGTGACGACCAGCCTCCAAGAGTACGAGCGGCGCGCCGTCGAGCTGGGCCGCCAGCCGCAGCGCATCGCCTCCTACAAGCGATATCTGGCCGAGCATTCCGCGTCTTCTCCGCTGTTCGACATTCCCGGCCTCGTGAAAGACTTGGAAGACACGCTGGCCTCCGTGGTGGTCGGCTAGTTCGCTCACCTTCGCTTCCCCTAGCAGGACCCTCGCCTTGTCTTTAGCTCCCGCCTCCGGCTCCACCGATCCGCTGCTGCAGGCCCTGGTCTGGCTGTGCCGCCGGCACGGCCAGGAGCGCACGCCGCAGTCGCTGCTGCACAGCGTGCCGGCCGACGGCCGCCTGCGCCCGGAGCAGGCGGTGCAGGTGCTGCGCGACGCCGGTTTCAACGCCACGGTGCTGGAGCGCCCGCTGCCGCAGCTGCTGTCGCTGCTGATGCCGGCGGTCCTGCTGATGAACAACGGCGAGGCCCTCGTCGTCACCCGTCGCCTGGCACCCGAGCGCCGAGGCGACGAGACCCGCTACGAGGTCCTCCTGCCCGGCGAGAACGAGGCCACCCGCGAAGTGGCCGAAGCGGAACTGCTGTCCGAGTACTCGGGCCACGTGCTGGTCGCGAGCCTGCCCGCCGGCGGCGTGCACAGCGCCCATGAGACCACCGGCGCCGCGGGCCACTGGCTGTGGGGCACGCTGAGGCGTTTCGCGCCCTACTACCGCTCGGCCATGCTGGCCGCGCTGCTCAGCAATGTGCTGATGCTCGCGACCGGGCTGTTCACCTCGGTGGTCTACGACCGCGTGATCCCGCACCAGGCCTTCGTGACCCTGTGGGCGCTGGCGGGCGGCGCGCTGCTGGCGGTCGTCTTCGACCTGGCCGCCCGGCAGCTGCGCAGCTATCTGATCGACCTGGCCGGCAAGAAGGCCGACCTGGCGCTCGGCGCGGCACTGTTCCGCCAGACCCTGGGCCTGCGGCTGGAGCACCGGCCCGAGTCGGCGGGCGCCTTCGCCCACCACGTCACGCAGATCGAGGTGGTGCGCGACTTCTCGGCCTCGGCCACCGTCTCGGCCCTGACCGACCTGCCCTTCATCGGGCTGTTCGTCGCGATGACCTGGTTCGTCGCCGGCCCGCTGGTGCTGGTGCTGGTGCTCGCGATCCCACTGGTGCTCTGCCTGTCCTGGGGCGTGCAGAGCCTGCTGCGCCGGTATGTCAGTGCCAACCTGAAGCAGCATGCCGACCTGCACGGCGTGCTGATCGAAGCCGTCGAAGGCCTGGAAGACCTGCGCGCCGCCGGTGCCCAGGGCCATTTCCTGCAGCGCCACGAACAGGCCAACGCCGCCGCCGCGCACACCGCGCTGCAGGCGCGCGCGCTGTCCAGCTGGGTCAACAATGTCGCGATGGTCTCGCAGCAGCTGGTGACCGTCGCGATGCTGGTCTGGGGCGTGCACCTGATCGCCGACCAGCAGCTCACCGGCGGCGCGCTGATCGCCGCCGTGATGTTCGGCACCCGTGCCATCGCCCCGCTCGGCAGTGTGGTGAGCCTGGCCTCGCGCTACCAGGGCGCGCGCGCCGCGCTGCGCTCGCTCAACGAGCTGATGGCCTGGCCCACCGAGCGCGAGCCCGGCAAACGCTACCTGCCGCGCCCGGCGCTGGAAGGCCGCCTCGGCCTGCACGGCGTGCAGTTCGCCTATCCCAAGGGCACGCGGGCGCATGCGCCGCTGGTGCTCAAGGGCGTGAGCCTGGTGATCCAGCCGGGCGAGCGCGTCGCCATCCTCGGCAAGATCGGCAGCGGCAAGTCCACCATCCTGCGGCTGCTCGCCGGCCTCTACCAGCCCACCGAGGGCCTCGCGGAGGCCGACGGCCTGGACCTGCGCCAGATCGACCCGGCCGACTTCCGCGCCCAGGTCGGTTTCGTGTCGCAGGAGCCGCGGTTGTTCCAGGGCTCGCTGAAAGACAACATCCTGATGGGCCGGCCGCATGCCGACGCCGAACGTTTCATCGCGGTGACCCGTCTGACCGGGCTGGACCGCATCGCCGCGGCCCACCCGATGGGCTTCGACCTGCCGGTGGGCGAGATGGGCGGGCTGCTCTCGGGCGGCCAGCGCCAGCTGGTGGCGCTGGCGCGCTGCCTGGTGACACGGCCGCAGGTGCTGCTGCTCGACGAGCCGACCAGCTCGATGGATGCGCAGGCCGAGGCCGGCTTCATCCACCACCTGCGCACGGCGCTGGACGACCGCACCCTGGTGGTCGTGACCCACCGCCCGGCGCTGCTGAGCCTGGTGGACCGGGTGGTCGTGGTCGACAACGGGCGCATCCTTGCGGACGGGCCGAAGGCGCAGGTGCTGGCGATGCTCTCCGGTCAGCCGGCGGCCGCTGCGGCGCCGGCCCGCCCGGCGGCGCCGGAATCGTCCGAAACCGCGCCTCCCCCCTTGGACAAGGTGGCCGCATGAACAGCCGCACCGTACCGACCGGCCGTTTCCACCCCGGCGACGAAACTTTCCTCAGCGGGCTGAGGCAGTCCGAGCTGACCGAATCGACACCGCGCGCCTCCTGGGCGCTGCTGCTGATGCTGCTGGCGGTGGCGACCGCCTTCGGCTGGGCCGCCGTCGCCAAGGTCGACCGCATCATTAAGGCCGAGGGCCGCGTGGTGCCGGTGGGCCGCGAGCAGGTCATCGCCAGCCTGGAGGGCGGCATCCTCGGCGAGATGCTGGTGCGCGAAGGCGCGCTGGTCGAACCGGGCCAGGAGCTGCTGCGGCTCGACCCGACGCGCGTCGAGGCGCAGCAGAACGAAGGCCGTGCCAAGCTGCTCGCGGTCAAGGCGACGGTGGCACGGCTGAGCGCCGAGGCCAGCGGCCGCAGCCCGGTGTTCCCGCCCGAGGTGCAGGCCGTGCCCGGCCTCGTCAAGAACGAGATGGCCAGCTTCGCGGCGCGCCGCAAGTCGCTCGACGAAGCGGTCGGCGTGAGCCGGCGCAGCCTGGAGCTCGCCCAGCACGAGCTGCAGATGAGCGAGCGGCTGGCGGCCAAGGGGCTGCTCTCGGAGGTCGAGATCCTGCGCCAGCGGCGCCAGACCAACGACCTGCAGCTGCAGATCCAGGAGCGCATCAACCGCTTCCGCCAGGACGCCAGCGGCGAGCTGCTGCGCGCCCAGACCGAGCTGGCCCAGCTGGACGAGCAGATGGTGGTCAAGCAGGACGTGCTGCGACGCACCACCCTGACCTCGCCGGTGCGCGGGCTGGTGAAGCACATCAAGCTCGGCACCGTGGGAGGCGTGGTGCCGGCCGGCGCGACCATCATGGAGATCGTGCCGATCGAGCGCGGCGTGCTGGTCGAGGCGCGCATCAAGCCGGCCGACATCGGTTTCGTGCACGTCGGCCTGCCGGCCGAGGTCAAGCTCAGCGCCTACGACTACTACACCTACGGCGGCCTGAAGGGCCGCATCGAGCAGCTCAGCCCCGACGTGCTGGGCCAGGACAACCGCGACGGCTCGTCCGACGCCAGCTACTACCGCGCGGTGGTGCGCGCCGACGTCGGCAGCCTGAAGGCCCACGGCCAGGCGCTGCCGGTCTTGCCCGGCATGACGGCCACCGTGGAGATCCGCACCGGCGAACGCAGCGTGCTGGACTTCCTGCTGCTGCCGGTGATGAAGTCGCAGGAAGCTTTCCGGGAGCGATGAAGGTGGTGTTGCCGTCCTCCCCGGCGCGCGGCCTGGTCCGGCGCCGGCCCGGCCTGCTGCGCCTCGCGCTGGCCGCCTTCTGTCCGGTCCTGCCGCTGGCTGCCGCCGCGGCGCCTTGCGGCGACACGCGCGAAGCGTCGCTGCCGGCGCTGTCGGCCGAGGGCGACGCTGCCGCCGCCCTGGCGCGGCTCCAGACCCTCGCCGCGCAGGCCCGCCAGCGCAGCGCCGAGCTGCAGGCCGCCGGCCTGTCGGCCGAGGCCGCGCTCGCCGACCTCGACGAAACCCGCGCCGCCGGCGGTCCGCAGCTCAACCTGAGCGGCAGCACCGCCTATGCACGCTCGCGCAGCAGCGGCCTGCCCTCGCAGGGGCAGCCGCAGGCCGGCCTCTCGCTCAACCTGAGCGCCCCGCTCTACGACGGCGGGCGACAGCAGCACCTGGCGTCCTGGCGCAGCCGGCTGGCGGACGCGGCCAAGCTCGGGGCCGACGCGGTGCGCGAACAGATCGTGCTGGAGACCGTCGGCACGGCGCTGGAGCGCCGGCGCCTGGAGCTGCAGGCCGAGATCTACACGCAGTACGTCGGCAAGATGGGCTGCCTGGTCGGCGCGCTGCAGGACATCGTCGCGATCGACCGCGGCCGCGCCAGCGAGCTGGTGCAGGCGCGCAAGAACGAGGTGCAGGCGCAGATCTCGGTGGACGCCGTGACGACCCAGATGCGCCAGACCGACGAACGCTTGCGCAAGCTGCTCGGCGACCTGTCCGCCACCGACGGCGAGATCGCCCCGGCCTTCTACCGCCTGCCCGCGCTGGACGAGGCGCTGCGACAGGCCGAGGCGGCCGTCGAAGTGCGCCAGCTGGGCCTGCAGGCCGCGGCCGCGAGCGACTACGCCAAGGCCGCCTCGGCGGCACGCAAGCCGCAGCTGAACTGGGTGCTGAGCCGCAGCGCCACGGCCGGCGGCGAACACGGCAGCGCCTCCTGGCTCGCCGGCGTCTCGATGAACTACGGTGTCTACAACGGCGGCGCGGCCAGCGCCGCCGAGACCGCGGCGCTCAAGCGCGCCGAGGCGGTGCGCCTGCAGCAGGCCGAGGCGCTGGCCCGGCGGCAGGCCCGCGTGCGCGAGCTGCACGAGGCGGCCGGCGCGGCCTTCGAGCGGGCCCGGCGTTATGCCGCCGTGCTGCAGGACAGCGACCGTGTGAGGCAGTTCACGCTGGAGCAGTGGTCGCAGCTGGGACGCCGCTCGCTGTTCGATGTGATGTCTGCCGAAAGCGACTACTACGGCGTGCGGGTCGCCTACGTCAACGCGCTGCACGACGCCTTCTCGGCGGGGCTGCAGCTGCGCTCCGCGTCGCAGGGGCTGGACGACTGGCTGCAGCCGGGGCGCTGAGCCGGGGCGCCCGCCTGGCCTCGGGCTCTGGACGGCCAAGCAGGAATATGCCGTCCTTGGGCGCGCCTTTTCCTTCGACTGCTTCCCCTCCCGGCAGGCCACACTGCTCAGCAATCCGGCCGCGGCCTGCCGCGCGCCCCGCCACCCCTTCCTCCCGAGAGAAAGAGCACACCGCATGGACATGGCAGCTGCGCCGAGCCAGAACGAGGTCCTGAACCTCCTCAAGCTGATCCGCCCCTGGAGCATGAGGGGCTCGTCCAAAGTCCGCATCGGCAATGACTACGACGGCGGCTACGTGCTGCCGGCCCAGGTGCTGAACTGCGACGCGGTGGTCTCGGTGGGCGTGGGCCCCGACGTGAGTTTCGACCTGGTGCTGGCCGAGCGCGGCGCCAAGGTGCTGCAGTACGACCACACGGTGCCCGGCCTGCCCAAGGACCACCCCAATTTCATCTTCCACAAGAAGGGCTGGGGCGCGCGCACCGAGGGCGACTTCCTCGGCTTCGACGACATGTTCGCGCACCTGCAGGCGCTGAGCCCCAAGCGCGCGATGCTGAAGTTCGACATCGAGGGCGGTGAGTACGAGGTGCTGGAGGCGATCCGGCCCGAGCACCTGGCCTTCTTCGACGTGGTGGCCTGCGAGTTCCACGGTTTCGAGAAGCTGCACGACCGCGGCTTCTACAACGGCGCGCTGCGCGCCTTCGAAAAGCTCAACGCGGCCCATGTGCCGGTGCACCTGCACGCCAACAACGCGCTCGGCGTGGTGCTGGTGCAGGGCGTGCCCATCCCGCTGCTGCTGGAGGTGGCCTGGCTGCGCAAGGACCTGGACCAGTTCCCGGGCCTGTCGACCGACCCCATCCCCGGCCCCTTCGACCGGCCCAACATCCCCGGCCGCATCGACCTCGTCCTGAACGCGTTCTGAAGCCCGACCGCATGGACTCCAAGCACCTGTTGATCGAGGGATGGCGCGGCGTGAACCACTCGTTCGCGCTGGTCAACCAGTGCCAGATCCTGGAGCTGCACCGGCTGTCCGGCCTGCGGCTGTTCCACCGCGACCTGCCGTTTGCCATGGCGCACTGGAATGCCAAGTCGCACGGCGCCGGCTTCTCGGCGGCCGACAGCGCGGTGATCGACGGCCTGCGCGAGCCGGCGCCCGGGGAACGGGTGGACTGCGTGCTGCGTATCAGCTCGCCCTTCCGCGCCGAGCCCACCAGCCCGGTGCAGACGCTGACCTTCATGGTCACCGAGCTGGGCTTGTCGGACAAAAGCTTCGAGCCCGGCAGTGCCCACTCCGCGGCCTTCACGCGCGACGCCAACCTGATCGTCACCCCCACCGCCTGGTCGCGCGACCGGCTGGTGGACTACGGCTTCGAGGCCGGGCGCATCCGCATCGTGACGCACGGCGTCAACACCGACACCTTCCATCCGCTCAGCGTCGCCGAACGGGCCGGCAACCGCGCCAACCTCGGCCTGGCCGAGGACGAGACGGTGTTCCTGAACCTGGGCGTCGCGACCTGGAACAAGGGCCTGGACCTGGTGCTGATGGCCTTCGCGCGGCTGCGCCGGGCCGGGCGCCGGGTGCGACTGATCCTGAAGGACCAGCGCGGCCTCTACGGCATCTCGGTCGAGCAGGTGCTCAAGGACGTCTGCACCCGCCATCCCGAGCTGTTCACCGCGGACACGCTGGGCGCCATCCAGGTGGTCAGCGTCAACCTGAGCCAGGCCGAGCTGCGCCTGCTCTACGGCATCGCCGACTGCTATGTGTCGGCCTACCGCGCCGAGGGTTTCAACCTGCCGGTGCTGGAGGCGATCGCCTGCGGCACCCCGGTGGTAGTGACCGACGGCGGCGCCACCGACGACTTCTGCGGGCCCGGCGTCGCGCTGCGCGTGGCCAGCGATGCAGGCAGCCGCGAGGACCGCGCCGCCGGCATGGTGGCGCGCTATCGCGAACCGCGGCTGGACCACCTGATCGAGTGCATGGACCGCTTCGTGCAAGGAAGCGCCATCGGGCACGGCACCTTCGAGAGCGCCCGCGTCGCGCTGATGCAGGCCATGACCTGGCGCCGCGCGGCCGAAGACCTGCGCGCGCTGATCGCCTGAACACCCCTTTCTCTTTACCGCCCCGACCTTGGAGCAGCAACCGTGAACGTGACGAACAAGCCCGGCCAGAAAGATGTGCTGGACCTCGTGAAGATGATCAAGCCGTGGGCCATGCGAGGCAGCTCCAAGGTGCGCCTGGGCAATGCCTACGACGGCGGCTACGTGATGCCGGCCCAGGTGCTGTACTGCGACGCGGTGGTCTCCATCGGCGTCGGCCCGGACGTCAGCCTGGACTACGCGCTGGCCGAGCGCGGCGCCAAGATCCTGCAGTTCGACCACACCGTCGACGGCACGCCGCAGCAGCACCCCAACTTCATCTTCGCCAAGCAGGGCTGGGGCCGCGAGACCTCGGGCGAGTTCCTGAGCTTCGACGACATCTTCGCGCGCCTGATGGCGCTGAACCCCAAGCGCGCGCTGCTGAAGTTCGACATCGAGGGCGGCGAGTACGAGGTGCTGGAGACGGCCCGCCCGGAGCACCTGGCCTTCTTCGAGGTGATCGCCTGCGAGGTGCACGACTTCGAGCGCCTCAACGACCCGGTGTTTTTCGACCGCGTGCGCCGCACCTTCGAGAAGCTGGGTCTGAACCACATGCCGGTGCACCTGCATGCCAACAACTACCAGAGCGTGGTGCTGGTCGAGGGCGTGCCGATTCCCAAGGTGCTGGAGCTGAGCTACCTGCGCAAGGACCTGGACCAGTTCCCCAACTACTCGTCCGACCCCATCCCGGGCCCGCTGGACCGCCCCAACTGCCCGGTGGTGCCCGACATCTGCATGAACCCGTTCTGAGGCCCAGGGGACCATCGTGACACGCACGATCTACATCTACTGCGACGGCGGCTTCGGCAACCGGTACAACGCGGTGATCTCGGGGCTGGTGCTGGCCGAGGCAGCCGGCCTGGAGCCCCTCATCGTCTGGCCCACCAACAACTGGTGCGGCGCGGCCTTCGAGGACATGTTCGCCGACCCCCGTCCTGTGGTGCGGCGCGAGCTGAGCACCTTCGTGGCCGAGAAGGAGCGGCAGCACCACCTGATGGTCGAGGACCACCTCGGCATGGGCGTGCCCAACCAGTCGCCGGTGCTGTTCCCCGCCTTCGCCGGGTTGCTGGACTATGTGGCGGCGAGCGACAAGGACGTCTTCTACTACACCGCGCTGATCCCGCCCTGCATGGACCCCCAGGCGGTGCAGCGGCAGCTGCGGTCGCTGCGGTTCCGGCCGGAGATCGTCGAGCGTGCCGAGCGTTTCGTGCGCGAGCAGGCCGGCGGCGAGTTTTTTGGCGTGCAGATCCGCAAGACCGACTTCGGCGCCAGCGGGGCTGACGACAACAACCTCTTCGAGCTGATCGGCAAGTGCCCGGACAAGCGCTTTTTCGTCTGCTCCGACGACAAGAGCGTGGAAGAGCGTTTCGCCGCCCTGCCCAATGTCGCGATCCACGCCAAGCGCGCGCACGTCGAGAAGCTGGTGGACGGCGAATGGACCACCGCGACGGCCGACCAGAGCGGGCGGGTCTATGCCTGCAACGTCAACCGCAGCGCGGTCAGCGTGATCGACGCAATCGTGGACTTGCTGATCCTGTCGCGGTCCAAGGTGGTCAAGACCTCGAACAGCACCTTCCTGAACGCGGCGCTGATGATCCAGGCCTGCGGTGGTGTCGCGGCTGCGACGCCGGCGGATGTGGCGACGGCGGCGGCCTGACCTGGAGAGGCCGGCATCGAGCACGCCGAGGGGCCCGCGAGGGCCCTTTTTGCTTTCCGAGACAGACCCTGCTTGTGAAGGATGGCAGACTTGCGCCCCGCCAACCTGCCAGCAAGGACTGGGCACGCACATGCGCATGCACGTACTCGTCACCGGTGCCGCCGGTTCCGGCACCTCCACTCTGGCCCGCGCACTGTCGGCTGCCTGGGCCGTGCCGGCCCTGGAAGCCGACGACTTCTTCTGGATGCCGACCGATCCGCCTTACACCGACAAGCGGGCGCCCGCCGAGCGGCGTTCCCTGTTGCTGCAGCAGCTTGGTTCACTCGACCGCTGCGTGGTCGCGGGCTCCGTGATGGGCTGGGGCAACGACGTCGAAGAGGCGTTTGACCTCGTCATCTTCCTCTACGTCCCGCCAGCCGAGCGTCTACGCCGTCTTCGGGAGCGCGAGCTGGCCCGCTTCGGGCGCGTCAACCCGGCGTTCCTGGAGTGGGCCGGGCAATACGACGAAGGTCCACCGGAGGGTAGAAGCCTGGCCAAGCACGAGGCGTGGCTGCGGGCTCGCCGGTGCCCCGTGCTTCGCCTCGTCGGGGAGGGCTCCGTGGCCGCGCATCTCGCAACGATCGCCGCTCAAATACCCGCGCCCCTTCGTTCTGCAGCCATGACTTAGCGAGCCTTGGAGCCCGAGACCGGCAGCTGGGCCAAGGTTTCGGCCGCCGCCTCCTCGATATAGCTCATGCGTCGCAAGTTTTCCTGGCCAAGAAGGCCGTCAACGCCGATCGTTCTTCGGCATGGCATCCGCACAGGGTGCCCGCGGGAGGGAGCCGCTGTTCGGGCGCTCGCACGACCTCTGACGCAAGGAGACGCTCATGAGAACCTCAGGCTTCGTCCGCCTTGTCGGCGCCTGCAGCGCGACGGCTCGCGGTGGCATCAGCGCCTGTGGGGGCGCCGTGCTCGCGCTGCATGCCGCGAGTGCCACCGCCCTCGACACCCAGTGGCGCGGCGCAGCCGCCCGGCCCTATTGGGACCTGGCGGGCAACTGGACGGCGGGCGCACCGGCGTCCCTCGGCACCGAGGCCTGGCTGGGCAGCTTCGACACGGTGCTGCGGTCCGGCAGCTTCCTGGCCCGCTCCATCCATGGCAGCGGCGCCTTGCAGCAGAGCGGCGGTGAACTGGGACTCGGCCCGGGGCCCTCCGAACTGGGCCGTCTCGACCTGCGAGGCGGCCGCCTGGCGGCGGCCGGCCCGGTCGTCATGAAGGCCTTGCGCTGGAGCGGAGGCAGCTTGGCGGGACCGGGGACATGGACGGTGCAAGGGCCCGCCGTGCTCACTGGCACAGGCGACCTTCAATTCGACGATTCCGCGGAGTGGCGCTTGATGGGCGCGACTCGCTGGGAGCCCGGCGCACCCTCGATCTCCAGCTATTTCGGGAGCGTGAACATCGGCGAACGCGGACGCTTCGTCGACCAGTCCGGCCCGAAGGGCCACCGGCTGATCGGATCGACGCTGGTCGTCGAAGGACGCTACCTCAAGACGGGCAGCGGGACCACCGAGCATTGGGTGAGTGGCTTTCGAAACCGGGGCCACGTCGAGGTGCGGGAGGGCGGCATCGACAGCTGGATGCCCGCCACCTCGGGCTGGACCAACGCGGGCCACCTGAGCCTGGCGCAGGGAACGGCCTATTCCGCAGCGCTGGACCGCTTCGGCACCATCATGCAAAGCGGCACCGTCAGCATCGGGCGCAATGCCCGTTTCGAGCTGGTGTACTCGGTGTACAAGGAGACGTCCATGCTGAGCTCCGGGCGCTGGCGAGTTGCGCCGGGCGGCTTGCTGCGGTTCGATGGCTCCCCCATCTACTACAGCCCCGAGATCGGAAGCGTCTTCACTGGGTCCATCCACAACGAGGGGCGCGTGCACTTCGACAACTCGGGCGACCCCTACGGCCTGGCGAGGTATCGCCTCACGGCCTCCGCGGACATCACCGGCCAGGGATGGGTGGAGATCGACAAGGGCAGCGTGGTGCACATGCAGGGGGAGCGGCCGCGCACGCTCGGCCGGCTGCGTATCGACGGCTCCCAACCGTACGTGGACGCTTCGCAGAGCACACTGCGCACCGACGGGCGCTTGACCTTGACCGAGCTCGAATGGGGTGCCGGAGCGCTGGAGACGGCCGGCCCGGTGCTCGTCCGGGGACCGGCCGTGCTGCACCACGGCACCATGCGAGACGCACCCGGCGACCACTGGTACGACGTCAACCCGGTCTACAACAAGCAGCTGGGCAGCCATCTTCACCTCGCCGGCGGGGCGGCCTGGGCGGCCGATGCCGACCTGGTGGGGCGGGGTCGGATCGATGTGGCCGCCGGCACGACCTTCGAGGAACGCCCTCTGCCCCAGGCCCGGGCCGGCGGCGCCACTCGCACCACGCAGCTCGGCGTGACCGCTTTCCGGAACCAAGGCACCTACTTGCGGAACCGGCCCGGGGCCACCCACGTGCACAGCAGTTTCGACAACACGGGCAGGGTGCGTTCGGTGCGCTCGGGCCTGCTGCGTTTCCGGGGCGCGCTCGACAACCGGGGCACCCTCGAAGCCGTCGAGGGCCGTATCGAGGTGCAGGGCCCGCTGGCCCAGTGGTCCAGTCGCCTCGATGAAGGCCCCTACGGCGAGAAAGTCCTGCTGCAGGCCCTCACGGGCGGACGCTACGTGATGAACAACGGCACGCTGGCGCTGCGACTCGGCGCCCCGGAAGGCGACGCGCCCGGGCACATCCTCGACAACCACGCCAGCATCCTGCTGCAGGGACCTCAGGCGCGCCTGGTCAACCCCTGGTCCGGCAGCGATATCGATGCCTTGGGCCGGCTGAGACACAACACGGGCGAGTTGCGGCTGCTGCAAGGCGCATCGCTACGAAGTGAACGGGCACTGGAGAATGCAGGCACGCTGGAGGTGGGAGACGGGAGCCGCCTCGAACTGGCCGACGGCACTTACTCGCAGACTTCCGACAGCGCCGAGACCTGGATAGGCGGCGAGCTTGAAGCCAGCTTGTTCGACTTCCAGCGAGGCCGCTTCGGCGCCGGGCGGGATGGCGAAGTGGGTGTCGCCCGCCTTGAGGTGGCCGAGGCCTCCTTCAACGAGGGCGTGCTGGATGTCGATATCACGGACAGGACCCGCTTTGACATGCTGATCATCGAGGGCCGGACGCACCTGTACAGCACACGGCTGTGGGCCGACTTCGGGAGCGGGCCGCCCATGCTGGGCACCTACCGCATCCTCACCTCGGCCCAGGGCCTGAGCGGCCAGCTGGGGGGCCTCGGCAGCAACCTCGATCTTCGCCGCTACACCCTCTCTGCCGAGTACGGGCCGAATTTCATCGATCTGCAGGTCGGCGTGGCCGAAGTGCCCGAGCCGCAGACGGCGGTGTTGCTGGTGATGGGCCTGGGCGGTGTCGCCACGGCGGCCGCGCGACGGCGGCGCGCGGCAGAAACGCTTGACGGCTCCTAGCTAGATCTCGAAGGCCGGCACCTGTCGCCCATCCACATCCGTGAAGCCGTACTCCTGGGCGAGGTCCGCGACCCGATGCACCGCGCCGGTCTTGCGCAGCACGTCGGGGTCGGCCGCAAGGGCCGCGACGGCGCGCCCCAGGTAGCGGGGCGATTCGGTGCGAGCCAGTTCCGGCCGCTCGCGCCAGTGCTCCTCGTCGGTGTGGTGACCGGCCAGCACGAACTCCGTGCGCATCCAGCCCGGCGAGACCCCCAGCGAGGTCACGCCGTGCGGCTTCAGCTCCTCAGCCATGCCGAAGGCCAGGCGGTTCATCGCGGCCTTCGCGAGGTCGTAGAACAGGTTGCCGCGCAGGTAGCGACCCCGGTCGCGGAAGGTGGTGGCCACGATCAGTCCCCGCCCCTGGCGCACCATCAGCGGCGCGGCATGGCGGCTCGCGACCAGGTGGTTGCGGACGCCGCGATCGAACATCGCGTCCCACTGCCCCAGCGCGTGCTCCCAGAAGGGGGCATCGAAGACGCCGTCGAAACACTCGTGCCCGCCCCAGGCGTTGTTGACGAGCAGGTCGAGGCGGCCCTGCTCGCGCTGCACGCGGGCGAACAGGGCGGCGACCTCGTCGTCACGTGTGTGGTCACAGCGGACCGGGATGCCCCGGCCGCCATGGCGGGTCAGCTCCTCGGCCGTCTCGTCGATCGTGCCCGGCAGGGTCTGCAGGCCCGAGCGCTTCAAGATGTCCTCGTAGCTGGTCGCTGGCTCCGCGCGGGTGCTGCGGCCGGTGACATAGACAGTGGCACCGGCCGCGCCCAGTTCAATCGCGATACCGCGGCCGGCACCGCGGCTCGCCCCGGTGACGATGGCCACGCAGTCCTTCAGCGGGAGGGGGGCGGTTCGCTGTGCATCGGCTTTCCTTTTTTTCGTGACGAGCAGGAGCGAAAGGTAGCGCCGCCTCAGTCCGCCGTCTTGGAAGATCCCGAAACCGCCCGTTCGAGAAACAGGCTGGGGCTGAGGCCGCACAGGGCCTGGAACTCGTTGACGAGGTGCGACTGGTCGTAGAAGCCGGCCTCGAGCGCCAGCTGCGACCAGCGGGGCGGGGCCGGTCCGCGCAGCGCGCGCAGACAGGCGTGCATCCGGGCGAGCCGGGCCCAGGTGCGCGGCGACAAGCCGACGTGGGTCTGAAAGATCTGCTGGAGGCGACGCTCGCCGACGCCGACCGCGTCTGCGATCTCGCGCAGCGGGCGCCGGCCTTGCCATTGGGCGGCGAGGCCGGCGGCGTACCTGGCCTGCGCCATCGCAGCTCGGTCACGGCCCGCGAGACGCCGTTGCAGGACGGCCTCGAGCCGTCGCACGCGCGCGGCGTCGCTGCGGGCGCCCGCCATTTGTTCCAGCAAGTGGCCGGCTTCCCCGCGCCAGAACTCGTCCAGACAGACCGCCTGGTCGGCCACCTCCTTCGCAGGCACGCCGAGGACGGCTTCGACCGCGCCAGGCAGCAGGGTGACGGAGAGGCCCTCCACACGGCCGCGCAATCGCAGGACGGCGGGTCGCGCGGTGGCGCCGACCGCTTCAACGGCAAGACCGCGGATGCCTTCGCCGGCACTCGGCGCCTCGCCGAGGTTGAAGACGAGATGCACCGCTCCGTCGGGCAGGACCCGCTCGGTCCACTCCCGTCCATCCGGCACCACCTCGCGATAGCTGACGACACTGGCGATGCAGTCCTGCAGCGGGGCGCTGACCGCGAACTCGTCCATGGCGCCGGCCGGCACGGTGGTCTCCGGCGCGTAGAGCGGGTCGCCGTCGAGGCGGAGGAAAAGGCGCTCGGTCATGGGGACGAGGCCCCCTCGGGGTGCCGGGTTCCGCGCAACTGGCTGGCAAATTCGGGGGCGAACGAAAAAAGCCCACCAACGGTGGGCTTTCGAGATTTGGAGCGGGAGACGAGTCTCGAACTCGCGACCTCAACCTTGGCAAGGTTGCGCTCTACCAACTGAGCTACTCCCGCGTGGAGTCTTTGCTTCAACGCCCCCTGAGGAGCGTTCGCCGGGCGCCTTGCGGCACCTCATATCCTGGAGGCGGAGGCCGGAATCGAACCGGCGTGGACGGCTTTGCAGGCCGTAAATTCCCTTTGATATCAAGCACTTATGGTGCTGCTACCGCGTTCGCCTCAAAACGAGGACGAATAGTATCACGACTCTAAGCGGGTTTCTAGCCCAGCGGCAAAGAATTTGCTGGCAGAGGCGCCGAACGAATGCATGACAGCGCAGCACGTCAACTGTATATTTATACAGGCATGTTGGTTGACGTCGTTCAGATGCGAGTGGCTGGGGTGAAGATTGAGCCGATGGTGGTTCGGAGGTCCGCCGCCACACGCGGACACCTTTCCATCGTGCGCCAGGAAGGCGGCAACACGATGGCGCAGGCCTTCTGCACGGCCTACTTCACCGTCCTGGTCGACTACAGCTCGCAGCAGCTGCTCCCCGCTCTGCACCGCGCCAATGTCAGTCGGATGATGGGCGACCAGTTCGTCGTGGTGGGAGAGCAAGAAGTTCGCGAAGGGGTGGCTGTGTACGGCTTCAAGCCCCAGGCGTGGTGGTGCCGCATCGTCCGGTGAACGCAGAATTCTTCCCCAAAGGAAGCAGTGGAGAGACGTGAAGCTGCCGTCTGTGCGACGCGCGGCGGCGGCTTGCTACTTGCGCTTTAGCCCTCGCCGCCCTTTCGTCGTCTTTGCCATGGCGATCTCCAGGAGGGAAGGAACCGGCAGATCCAGGCCGTCTGCCAATGCGCAGACTGTCAAAAGGCTCGGCACCACCTCTCCGCGCTCGACCCGACTGATGTACCTGAAGTTGAGACCCGAGCGCACCGCAAGATCATTCAACGTTAGCTGACGCTGCAGGCGCTCATCGCGAACCGCGGCGCCAAAGGCCTCAATAACGTCCATGAATTGCCAGCAAAAAAGTGCTAGCCATTCTGTTTGGACTGGAGTTAGCATCTTCCATCGATAGATGGAAACAGAGCACGGGATGAACAAGACGAACTTGAAACCGTCATCCGCCGACCGCTGCGGCCAGTCCTTGCCAGACGCTGAAGTTGAGCCGGTCATGCAGGTGCTGGAGACATGGGCGGGAAGCACCCTCTCCTGGACCCTGTTGCTCCGTGCAGTGGCAGCCCAAACGGGCAAGCGGTACACCCGCCAAGCCCTTCAGCGACACAGCCGGGTTCAACTCGCCTTTGCGCTCAAGCGGGCCACGCTCGAATGCAAGCTGAACAGCCCCCGCGTCGAAACGCCAGAGCTGTCTGCAGCGCTGGAGAGGATTGCGAGGCAAGAGAGGACCATTGCCCGGCTGATGCTGGAGAACTGCCGGCTGAACGAGCTGTTGCACGCGCAGTCACGAGCCAACAGCGCGCCGTGACGAACCACCGGACTGATTGCCACTAAAACCGATGGGCAGTGTCGCCATCAGTCACCTGCGCGCCGCCATCTTATGCATCGCCCTGCCTCGGCAGTCAGGACACCTCTGGCAGATTGGCGGGCATTTCTCGTCTGACAGGCCCTGCTCCGATTACAGGTGCTCACCGCCTAGAGCACCCTCAGTTCGGGGGAGCTGACCCATTGCGCCCCTGGCGCTGGCTACACTGTCCGCCAAGACAATCGGCCGTCCGCCCCTCACCTCTCCGAGCGCCGGGCGGAAGGCTGTCCGCAGGGAGGGGTTCCAATGGAATTCGGCGGTGTTGCCACTTCGCCATTGCGCGGCTGTTTGATGCAGACACGCCGGCCGTTGCCGCGGCCCTTGAAGAATGCCCCCGCGACCCCTACGCAATGGCGTGTGGCGCCGCTCCGTCCGCAACCGACCGGCCGCTGCGGGCAGGGGCTGCCGTCCACGCCGAACGCCCAGCCGTTCTCCGCACCACTCGACAACCTCAGGGAATACGCCGTCTGACGGCGGCATAGAACAACATGACCGAGCCGACCAAAACGCCGGCAGGAGGGCAGGCCCCGAAGTCTGAACCGCAAACAGCGGTCGCCCCGCTCAACGCCATTGCCCCGGAAGACCTGCAGGCCAGCGCCAACGAGTGCGACGCCTGGCTACGCAAGAAGACCGACAACTACATCACGCTCGACCGCCTGACCGCCGTGGCCGGCAGCCTGCCCGTGCTCGACAACAACGGACGCGACGGCGACCTTCGCCTACGACCCACTTGGCCGGCGAATCGCGAAGCACAGCGAGAAGCCGAATCCGCACGGCGGTGAAGCTTTCATTACTAGGGGAGATCAATTGACAGCACCGAAGAAAACGCTGGAGCAAGTGGCCCAGAAAGCCAGTATTTGCTTGAAAGACCGCGAGAACATCCCGACAGCCCCTTTATGGCACATGGGCAAGGCGTATGTGTTCAGCAGCAATGACAGCTTTGATCTTGTGCAGAACACAATTGACTATCTCGCCTGCAAAGCCAAATTAGGTCGAGCTTTCACCGAAGACGAAAAGGAATTATTAGTCAATCTCTATGAAGCACTTTGGTGGGGCGGCAAGATTAAGGGCACGCCAGAGGCGGCAACATTGGCCAACCATTATGTTCATGGTAATGGCAAAGAAATCCGCCTTGATCCCTCCATATATCGAGATTCTGTTATTGTTCAGGATGCCATGGTCTGCCTAAAAAAGTATATCGCAGATCGACAGGCAAAAGGCAAAACATTTTCAATAATAAAAACAACGGACGCCGATTTCCGTTTGTCAAAATTTGCCGATCCACTGCGCCTTGGCCGTCGCAATCAGAACACGCAGGGAAACATCGTCGCCAAGGACGGCGCATTGAAAACCGAAGAGATCAATCGCCGCCTCAAGTTCGCGGATAACCGTTTCCATTTGGTGGCAAGCACGTCATACACTAAGCCTACATTCTTTACCAGGTGGAGTGTGGATAGTCTCTATGATTTTGTTGATTACGCAGAAAACAAGGACGATCAACATATCACTCGCATCCCGATGGATGGTGGCAGGAATCTGATTTTGCCGGATGGCTTGTCAAGCCACATGGAAAAAATCGGTATTGCCAAAAGGTTCTGGCACCGTGCTGAATGGCATGAGCAATGGCGGGCGGCATGATCCGGACAATGTTAAAAATCATCGGCGTAGTGGCCATCGTTTTGGTCGCCGCGACTGCTGCGCTTGTTTGGAAAATCCGAGCCGATGACTGCTCCATGTTTTCCGATAGCTTCACCAAGATTAAAACAATAACCATTGACGGGAAGGCCTACTATATTTATCGTGAAGTCTCCGGCTTCCAGGATAAAGTCACGCAGCTGTCCCTTTCAGCAGAAAATTTGCCGGAATCGGTTTGCGACTACTCGAAAATCAAGAATCGTCGTTATCCGGCTGAACTTGATGAAGAAAAATTCATTAAAAAACTTGTCGTCACACGCAAATCGGACGCGAGCTTCAATCTGGAAGTGATTTATGACGACGAAAGGCCGCCCCAGCCATTTTCTGATTTTGCCTATATCCCTGTTGAGGTGAATGGCAAACTGCAATAAATCCACCGACAGCACTTGGTTCTCTCACACCCGAACTGCGCATAAGAAGCTGTGTTATTTGCGGGCGAAGAAGTGACGCTATTGAGCGAGAGCGGCCTCTCGGCACTGCCTGGGGCGTGTGATTGACGAAGTGCCGGGTAGCGGCGCCGGCAACTATCCTGATACCCGTAACGGACAAGTCCGCGGTTGTAGCTCAACGATCTAGAACCTGAGTACCGCCCTGAGGTTGCGGCAGCGTGGGCTGCTGCCCTAACAACTGCTCCTGGTTCAGCTGTTGTATATCGGGCCACAAGCCGCTCCGAGGATAAAAACTGGCATCGTTGGCGAAGCGGGCGGTGCTTTCGCTGCGCACCAACCATAGCTCGAAATTCTGGTGGCGGATGAAGTGGCCGGGGACATTAGCCGACTCCAAACTCACGGCATATGGATACTCCCAGCTCAATCCTGGCCGATAGAAAAACGACGCATCACGGCGAAAAAGGTCGCTTCCATCGTTGCGTTGTAGCTTCAACCGCAAATTTTGGTGCCGCAGAAAATGGCCGGGAATATTTATCGATTCGAAGCTGACCGTATTCTGCAAACCGCTCAACCCTGGGCGTCGGATAAAGGTCGCGTCCGCCTTGTCCAAACCGCTGCTGATCGGCGTCAGCACGCCGAGAAAGAAGCTATGCCGGATGTAGCGGCCAGGGAAGTTGACCGACTCGAATGACACGGTTTGAGCATACTCGGCTGTGTCAGCTGACGCGGCAACGGGGAGGCTGGCTGTCAAGACCAAGGCGGGCAAGGTGAAACAGAGCAATGTAGCGCGCATGGTTATCTCCAACACATGACGGAATTTCGCGGTGAGCCGCTCCTCAGCGAGGGCGAAGGCCCACGCAAGAATGCTATGCCTTCATTCATCAAAACAGCACCTTATTTTTTCTTATCAAGTTCTTTTGGACAGGCCGATAGTCGGCCACCCAAATAACTTTTCAAGCGAAACAATGCGGCGAACACAAACCGAATTGATGTGATGCCATTTGCAAGATTTCGGCCCGTAGATATCCCAAGCTTACAAACTGCACCAAAGTCGTGGTCACATCGAATTGCAGTGGGCGCAGTTAATCCACGAGCGCTGCCTCGCGGCACTTCCGATATTGCGTCGCCACCTCCACCAGCTTCAGTGTCGTTGCCCCGAACGAATCATCGCTGAGGGGCTGCAGCGGCGGGCAACTCGCCACCACGAGCGGGCTCGGCCCGACCAGTGAGCGCTTCATTGACGACGCGCAACCCGTCAGGGCTATGGCGACAATCACGGTAAACAGGCACGGTGCGCACCTCGCGCTCGATGGTCTGGCGGACAGTGACATGCTGAATCTCAATCTTGCCAATGGCCGCGGCAGCGGCCTTGTTCGCGGCATCCGCCGCGATCCTGGCGACATGCTCATCACGCGCTTGTGCCGCCTCGCACCTGGCTTGCCCCACTGACTCACCGTAGAAGAAGGTGCCTGCAATGGCCGCTGCAACAGCGGCCGTTGCGATGAGCAGGACGTAGGTTTTCATGACCCCTTCCCCTCACACAGCGCCCGCTCGTGCGCCCTGCGCTTCACCAGCCCCTGCAGCTTACGGTCGCCTGCCCAGACCCAGCGGGACAGCTCAGCGCAGGCACCGATCAGGTCGCCGGCATTCGCCTTTCGAACGAGGCTGGAACCGCAGAACTTCTCGCGTCCAACATTGAACGAGAAGCTGATGAAGGCCGCCTTCTCGTGGTCCTTCAGCGGCACCTTGATGCACTGCAGGTCGTCCGCGTGCTTCAGCAAATCGCGGTACAGCAGCTGCTCGCACTCGGCGGGCGTGTAGCGCCGGCCGAGCTGGGCCGTCTCGGTGTGCCCTGTGCAGGCGGTGACGATGCCGATGGGGTCTCGATAGCCCTCGTATACGGTGCCCTCGAATAGCAGCACCCCAGGAACGACAAGGGCCGCAACTGCGACCCCTACCTTCCTCAAGAACTTGGCTTTCTCGCTCATCGGGGCTCGATGCCTCCCCTCAGCGCCGCCCAGGCGCCGGCAATCGCAGCGACAGTCGCGGCGATGTAGCCGATCGGCTTGGCTGCCTTGCCGATCCAATGCAACACCTGGAACGCTCCCCGCAGCGCGGCGAAGGCCGCGACCAACTCCGCGGTGTTCGCCTCAATGCGCCGGGTCGCTGCCGTGTTCTCTTTCAGTTCGGCATCCATGCGGTCCTGCCGCTCCACCATGGCGGTGAAGGCGCTGTCCCGGAACAGTGTTCCGTAGTCATCCTGTGGCATGTCGTCACTCTCTGCAGAAGATGGCTAAAGGCCGCCTCATCGGCACGCAGCCCTCGTGCTGCGTCCCGGCAGCCGACGTGTCACTCAGCCCTTGAGCCAGACGTAGCCCGACGCGCCGACGTCGGGCCAAGCAACGCCGCTGGTCCAAGACCAAGAACTGGTCGTACCATCGAACGAATAGGAGGCGTCCTTGCGCCAACGGGCCGAGATATTGCCGTAGTTGTCCTGCATCACGATCTGTGTGATGAATGACTCGGGCCATTGCCCAGCCAGACGCAGTGTCGTGGTGAAGCTGCCGAGCGTGAACTGCAGCGCGCTGATGCTGGCCCCCTTGAACACCGGGGTGGTGCCCCATACGTCGACACGCTTGTTGCCGCCGGCCGGGCCGCCGCTGGAGGCGGGAACGATGGTGCTCTCGAAGCGCTCGTAGATCTGGCGCCAAGCGCCGCCCTCGTTGCGCCACAGGCCCTTGGCCTCTCGCCAGGCGCCCTGCGCACGCACAGACGGCACACAGCCTTTCGTCCACGTGCCGTCGTTGTTGAGTTCGATCGCCATGTCAATGCTGGAACCAGATGTCGCCATCCTCGCCGTCGCTCGGCGGGTTGGGCGAGACCGTGATCCGGCCCAGGCCATCGCCACCGTTGCGCCCGTAGATCAACCCGGTGGCCTTCACGGTGCCCTGGACTGCGACGTTTCCCTGGACCATCGTGGCGCCGCCGATCGTCCCGCCCGCCATCGGGAAGGCACCCAGCGCAGCGCGCGCCGCCGCCTTGTCCGCGCTGTCGGTGCCCAGCAGCTCTGCGAGGAACTGCCGGAGCGCCGCGAAATTGCCCTTCTGCTGGGCGTTGGTGGTCGAAGCGCCGGTGAGCGCCGCTTCGGTTGGTAGCTGTGCCATGTCTGCTCTCTAGTAGCCTTGAATAAAAGCGTCCACCACACCGGGGACGCTTGCGTTGGTGATGTCGAGCACCTGAATGAGCGGGCCCGGTGTGACCCGCTTGTCCACGATTCGCGCGCCGACACCGGCCCCGCCGTCGCTTTGCACGGTCAGTTGCACGTTCTTGATGACTCGGTAGGCCTTGCGGATGGGCAGCCGCGTGCCGCCCGCGGCGATCGATACGTCATCCAAACGCTCGTTGAGATCCGGCACGTCCAGATGCGGCGTCAGCTCGACGATGCGCCCGCGCACCAAGCCCGCGGCGGCCATGACGCGCAGGCCGATCGGCTCGCCGCCCTGCACGACGACATTCCCCGGCCAGGGCAGCCAACCGGGACTGGGCGGCCAGAACCGCCGGGTATCCGCCTGCCAGAAGTCCTGTCCCTCGTCGGCCCAAAACGCCGTCTGTGCTTCGCGCAGATACTGCACGCGCACGTCCTCGCCCTCGATTTCGCTGTCAAGCGTGACGGTCCCTTCTGCGGTAGTCGTGAAGGTGCACTCGTAGCTCAGCGCGGCATAGCTCTGCGTCGACCAATAGGCGGCGTTGGCCGAGCCCCAATGGAGAGCCGACCCCTGCTGCCAGTACACGCTGGTTTCGTCGGCCTCCAGGACCCCGCCCGTCACCGCGCCGCCAAGGATCGAGCCAGCAAACGTCGGCGCCTGCGGCCAGCTCTCCAGCACGTTCAGCGTGACCGGGTCGCCCAGATCGGTAATCACGTATGCCGGCGACTCGCTCTCGTTGCCGCTGGTATCGACGGCCTTCACCATCAGCGTGCTCATGCCGAGGGGACGGGTGGACATCACCCAGCTGGCCTCGGTCAACAGACCTTCGTGCATCGGCTGCCCAGCCGCCCAGTTCACGCTGGCACCGCTCACGTAGCGCCAGCGGTAGCCGGCCAGGTCCAGGTCGGCAACCGGCCCCCAGGTGAGCCGGTTCCCGGCGACGAGGGCCCAAGGAACATCGCTGGGCGGCGCCGTCTTCCCGACCACTCGGTGCACCACTTGGGTGGACCAGTCCCCCGTCGCCAAGGCGTTGTGGGCCCGTGCCCGGATGACATAGACGAGGCGATCGTCGATGCCGGTGACAAACACCTCGGTAGCGTCCCCGGGCACCGTCAGCACCTGCCACTGCCCGTCGCTCATCGGTTGGTCCGCCCGGATGTAGGCCACTTCGATCCGTCCGCCGTTGCGCACGGCAGCGTCCGTGAGCGTCGGCCACGACACGCGCATGCGAGTCACGAAACGCCCGTCAGGCTGGCGCACCAGCCACTCGGTCCCGCTCTCTGCCCTGAGCGGACCCAGCGTCGGCACGTCCCAGGGTCGCGGCAAGGTGGTGTTGGGTGCTGCGTGGAGCGCATCCACGTTCGGATCAAACGCGTAGATCGCCGGGTCGGTTTCCTTCAGCGTCAGCTCGATCAGGCCTTCCAGCGTCCAGCGCCGCGAGATGACTTCGAAGGGCTTGGCGTCCCAGCCATAGCGGCGGTTGGTGAGCGTGATGACGTCGAACAGCTCGACCGGATAGGCCCGCAGTTTGAACGAGGCCGTCACGGTCAGCGCTTGCCGGGCGTCGCGCAGCAGCACGCGGCACACGTGCTGTGCCTGACCAACGTGTGTGATGGCGCCCAGCTCGATCTCCGTCGGCAGCTCCCGGCCGTCCTCGGCAAGGTAGGACCCGAACGCGACCCGGGGGAAGTCCACCACCTGGTAGCCGTTCGCCTGGTCGGAGAAGACCCCCGTCACGGTGTTGATCAGCTGCTCGCGCGGGCGCCGGGGCTGGATACGCACCTCACTCGCGTCACCAAAGTCGTTGTCGTCCAAGGCCAGCGCCGGGGCCACGTAAGCACCGGCACGCAGCAGCACGCGATTGCCAGCAAAGCCGATCTTGCCGGCCATGGCTTCCGCCAGCTCGCCCAGCACGTCCAGCGGCCGGGTGCCGCTTTTCCCGGCCGTGCCCGCCGTGTAGAGCGATCGCGTCTGCAGGCTGCCGCCGACGCTGTAGGTCACCGCCTGGTCGCACACGTTCGCAGCAGCAATGACGTGCACCTCGCTGACCGAGCCAGCCGGCAAGTTCGCTCCCAGCGGGTGATAGGCATAGTGCCGGGCCAGGAGCGCCGGGTTCTCGCTCCACACGGTTGTCCCGTTGCGCGGGTCGTGCACCTTGGCACCGCGGATCGCCGCGCTGATGTTCGGGATCGAGTTCGGGAAGGCGTCCTGGTCGTACAGCAGTTCCACCACCAGGTAAGCGATGCCCGACAGCCGATGGGCGTCGGTCCACTCCGCGGGGAACAGCTCCTTCACGCGCCAGTGCGCCGGCTGATCAGCCGTGCCCAGCATCCACCAGACGCGCGCCTTCGACTGCTCGTCGTTGTACTGGTACACCACGTGCACGGCACTGTTCACGTTGCCGTAGCTCATCGAGACCGTGTTGCCCTCCACGGTCAGCGGGAACCGCTGCGAGCCGTTGTCGCTGCCCAGGTCCCCGATGCCGAAGGCGGTACCAGCAATCGGTGTGTGAGGCAGGGTCACGCTGCCGAAGCCGTTGCTGATGAACATGGACGCCGAGCCGGTGCGCTTCTGGGAGCGAACATAGGGCACGGTGCGCACCCACCCGTCGCCATCCACAACCACCGGTTCGTCGTTGAAGTAGACCTGCTCGACGCCGTCGATCTCGTGCCCGGCAAGCGCGATGATCGCGACAAAGCGCTCCTTGTGCTCGCCGGTCGAGCCGAAGAACACCAGCGGCCCGGACTTGCGCACACGGCCCAGCACCAGGTCACGGCCCTCGATGGCCCCGCGCAGCATGACATGGCGGTCCTTGAGGCTCGCGTTGTAGGCGTTCCTCGCGGCTTGCTCGGCCTTGCGCTTCTGGTGCTTGGCGTAGAGGCCGGACGCCGCGGACACGGACAGCGCAACGATCAAGGTGCTGGCTGAGACGGCGCCAGCCGCGTAGGCCAGCACCGGGACAATCACTTGAGGCATCAGCCCACCCTCCAACAGGCACTTGCTTGATCCAGGTCAACGACCTGCAAACCGTTCTGAGCTGGCGCCAGCCAGTGCGCGCCGTTGCAGGCCGCGTAGCACTCCCGGTCACCGCTACGGACCAGACCGATGTCGCCGACACGTACGCCCAGCGGCGGACACGGGGGCCCGAGCGCCGCCGTCGCTATTGCGGCCAGCCCACCGCGCGCCCGAACCACACGGGCCGCCTGCAGCGCTGACGCATAGGTCCCGCGTAGGTCCGCGCCGGGATCGAAGCCGGTCAGCGCGTGCACGACGTCGGCCGCCCACAAGGCGCAGTCGTGGCGCCCCCACTCGAAGGGCACGCGCAAGCGGGCAGCGACGAGCCTGGCCCAGCGTTCAGGCCAATCGCCAAAGCGAACCAGGGTCATCGGCGGTAGAAGCTGGCGGCGGGCCAGACGATGGATTGCTCGGTCTGGTCAATCACGTACTCGAAGCCCTGGTCGCCCGGGACCAGCCGCCGTTGGTCGGCATCGCTGTAGCGCACGCTGCTGGGCCGCAGCAGGTCGATGCCGATGTGCTCAGCCGTGACGGCGATCGTTGCCGTGCCCAAGGTTTCGACGATGCTCATGATGTCGAGCTGCCCGGCCCACTCGATCGGAGCGTCGAGCACTTGGCACGTGTCAGCGTCGAAGATGGCCGTCCGCACCTCCACCGCCCTGCCCTGCACCGGCTCGGCCAGGGCGAGCGCCAGGTACTCGCTGAGCACGCCCGGCAGCTCGAAGCTGGTGCCCTTGATCTCCCCGGGTCCATCTTCGAGCACGTCGATGCGACCCACGCCGCCGGCCCCGCGCCAGGTCTTGCCATCCCACGTCAGGTCCCACCCGGTGGTGTTCAGATAGACCGGCTCGGACAGCGCCATGTAGATCAATTGACCGAGCACCACGCGGTCACCCGACAGCGCAGCAGTCACCGCAGCAGACAATGCCCTCATGCCCAGTGCTCCCGGAACTCCAGTTCCATCGCCTCGGCAGCCCGTGGCCGGTAGCCTGGCGCGGCCGGTGACATCAGGCGGAACTCGGTGGTTGGCCGGTCCCATATGACCGCCGTGCCCGACGCAACGGCTGCACGCAGACGGTTGGAGACGTGGACCGTCATCTCACCGGCCGCATTCGCTACGGCGTCTTCCGCCACCATGAGCAATTGCCCGCTCAAGCCGATCAGGTCGCCCTCCAGCAGCGTGGCGCCAGCACCTGCGTCATCAATGGTGACCACAGCCGCCCCTTGTGCCACGGCTGTCCCCAGTACCGGCGACCCGCGAAGCGTGCCCCTCGGCACCGGCCGCCGGAAGTGCCACAGGCGGATCTGGTGCGCCGATCCCCGCAAGCGAGCAAAGAAGGCTTCGAGCGCGGCGCCGTGCTCGGGCCGGCGCTCGGCCAGCGTCATCTCGACGTGCCATCGCTCGCCCAACAAATCAATCACCTGCTCACCTTGGGTGTAGGGGCTGGTGTGAACCCGCTCGTTCGGTTGCAACACCATCCGAAACCGCTGAGGCAGCCAGGCCTCACGCCATGCATACACCGTCATGACAAGCTTCCATTCCTGTTCACGCTGCGGTGAACCTCTGTGAGCGTCTGTCGTCGGACCTGCTCACCCCAGGCCGCCAGCTCGGCGCGGTTCACCCCGGCGCCGAAACTCATGTGCTGCACGATCGTGACGTTCGGGGAACGCCCCTGCTGAGCCGCCACGCCGAGCTTGCCGTCGCGCCCTCGCCTGAGGGGCATCACCGCCTCGGGACCGGCTTCGCCCATCACGCCGAGCGAGAAGCCGCCGCCCTGGGCGAAGCGGAACAAGGTCGGGCTGTTGAAGATGTCGCCTTGGCCGAAGGCCTGGATGCCGGTCGAGCCGAAGGCATTGCCCTTGGCGTTGGCCGAGGCACCGCTGAAGGCGCCGAACAGCGAGCCCAGCCATCCACCGCCGCCGGCACCGTCGCCGAAGATCGACTTCGCGAGGTCCGCCGCGATGGCCTCGGCCGCCATCTGCAGCAGCAGGTTCTTCCACAGCTCACCGATCGAGTCGAAGTCGCCCTGCAGGGTCTTCGCCAGCGTGTCGCCGAAGGCGTCCTGGATGTTGCGTGAGGCCTCCTCGCCAAAGACTGTCATCGCGTCGGAGGACTTCTTGATGGTCTCGGGCAAGGTCCCGAGGCGCGCTTGCGCGGCCTCGCTGAACTGCTCGGCGCTGATCGTTCCGCGCTCGAAAGCGTCGGCCAGCAGCTGCATGTCCTGGCGCTGCTTCTCGATCTTCTCGGTCGGTGTCTCGGCCAGCAGCTCGTTGAGGCGCTGCGCCCGCTCCAACAGCTCGGGCGGAAGCAGCGGCCCCACCTCGGACACGTCCTTGTACTGCTCACCCAGCTGGGCGATGGCCGACTGCAGCGCCGGCATCTCCTCGCTGGAGGCCGCACGTAGGGCTTCGTTGAGCACTTGCAGCGCCGCCGTGTACTCCTGGGCGCGGCTCAGGTCACGGGCTTCGATCAGCTTCACGGCCTGGCGCTGGGCTTCGCTGCTCGGCTCGAAGTCAAAACCCAGGTCCGTCCCCGAGCCCGTGCGCGCTTTCGGCGTCTTGCCGGCCTTCGGCTTCTCCTCCAGGTCCAGCGCGGTCAGCACCGGCTTCACCACCTCCGGGTTCACGAAACCCCGGCCGCCGCCGGCCGAGCCATCCGTCAGGCCCAGGTAAGCAGCATTCGCCTCTCTGAACTTCTTTTTCGCGGTGTCCAGCTCGCGCGTCACGTTCGCGATTTGCGCCGCGACCTTCTCGGCGTTGCCGAAGTAGCCGATGCCGCCCGCCTGGTCGGCCTTGAGCTGGTTGAGGTGGCTATTCAGCTGGATCACCTCGGACGCGATGGCGGCCAGCTCCTTCTTGGCCTTGAACTCCTTGCCGAAGCCAAACAGCGACAGGTAAGCCCTCGTCGCGCATCTGCTGCGTGACGTTGTTGAGCGCGGCACCAGCGCACTGGTGAGACTGCGGCGACGTCCCGACTCGT
>NZ_JAPFBW010000053.1 GCF_026153205.1 Aquabacterium sp. A7-Y
GTGGGCGACACCACTGCCCCCGCCGTGACCCTGGACGCCGCGACCGACGACGCCGGCACGGTCACCGGCCCGCTGTCCAGCGGCCAGGCGAGCGACGACAGCACGCTGCTGCTGAGCGGCAGCTGCGAGGCCGGCGCGACGGTGCTGGTCTACGACGGCAGCATGCTGCTGGGCACGGCCACCGTGAACGGCACCAGCTGGAGCTACAGCGCGACCGTGACGGATGCGACGCAGCACCAGTTCCACGTCACGGCGACCGATGCCGCGGGCAACACCAGCGCGCCGACCGCCGACATCGTGGTGGTGGGCGACATGACGGCGCCCACCGCGCCGGCCCAGCTGTCCCTGACGCCGACCGGCGGCACCGTGGTGGCCGACACGCTGAACGCGAGCAACACCCACCTCCAGGCCCAGGCGCAGATCGTCGCCGGCGAGGCCACCGGGGGCCGCGCGGAGCTGTACATCGGCAGCACGCTGGTGGCCACCGACGCCTTCATCGGCGCGGGCGACACCTCGGTGAACTTCAGCACCAGCGACGGCACCCCGACCAGCGGCGAGCTGCAGGCAGCCATCACGGCCGGCGGCGTGGCCAGCGTCCGCCTCTACGATGCCGCGGGCAACAGCGTCGGCAGCAGTGTCGGCAACCCGACCCTCGCGACCGACTACGTCGCCCCCTCCGCCACCTTCGGCGGCGCCACCGACAACGTCGGCAGTGTGACCGGCTCCCTGTCGAGCGGTGCCCGCACCAACGACACCAGCCTGGCCTTGTCGGGCAGCTGCGAGGCCGGGGCCACCGTGCACGTCTACGACGGGCAGAGCTTGTTGGGCACTGCCAGCGTGAGCGGGACGACCTGGACCTACACCGCGACGGTCGCGAACGGCACGACCCACCACTTCAAGGTCACCGCCACCGATGCGGCCGGCAACACCAGTGCGCCGACCAGCGACTTCGTCATCACCGGCGACACCGCCGCGCCGGGTGCCACCCTGGCGGCCGCGAACATCGACAACACGGGCAACGCCACGGTGCAGAGCACCGAGACCGGCACCGTGTACCTGGTGGACAGCAGCATCACGGTCAACAGCGTGGCCGACATCACCGGCGCAGCCGACGACAAGTGGAACTCGGTGACCATCGGCACCGCGAACCAGGCCACCAGCCTGGCCGCGACGGGCCTCGCCGACGGGACCTACAAGGCCTATGCGGTGGACGCGGCGGGCAACCTGAGCGCGGCCTCGGCCGACACCCTGAGCGTCGCTGCAGCGTCGATGGACACCGCGACCGTCGTCTTCGACCTGGTGAACGGCGTCTCGTCGAGCCACTCTGGTCGCACCTTCAGCAGCAACGTCAGCTACACCATCTACGTGATGGTCGATTCAGGGGCTGGGACTCTGAATACGAGCCCTATGAACGAGGGCGCTGCCGCCGGGGCCAACTGGGGCGAATGGCTGGGAGGCAACAACCTGAGCGCGGACGACAGGGTGGTTCTCGTCGGGACGAGCGGGCCGATGATCGGCTCAGCGGGCATGACAGTCCAGGGCGGTGACGCTCTTCCGAACTGCTTCTTCTGGATGTCGGGCTCGGGCTGGGCAGCGCGCATCGACAACTCGGGCCACCTCTGGCGCTCGAGCTACGCGGCAGCGGATGCGCGCAACCTGTGGCAGGGAACGGGCACCGGGAACATGTTCGCCGGGCGCGACTTCTCGACGGTGTACGTGCAGAACCGGATGACCTCGGTGCTGCAAACCCAGGGCCTGTTCGCCGACATGGGCGGCGGCATCCCGGGTGGCGGCATCCCGGGCGGCTGACATGTCCTGTCTGCCCTTCCTCAGGACGCTGGCCGAGCACCAGCAGTACGCCGAGTTGAAGGCCGCCGCGCAGAGCCACGCTGAGGACAGCGGCGACCCTGCCGTGCAGCCGCTGCTGTTGCTGGCGATGGCCGCCCTCGGCGAGCAGGCGGCGGCGCTGGCGCTGCTGTCGCAGCTCGAGTCCCGGCTCAACAGCTTGCCGGTCGATGCACGCGTCGACCTGGCAGCCGGCTGTCTGCTGCTGCAGCGGGGCGACCAGGCCCGCGAGCTGCTGGAGCAGGCCCTGGCCGAGGCGCCGGACCACGCGCTCGCCTTGGCCCGCCTGGCGGGGTGCCGCCGCCAGCAGGGCGACCTGGCCGAGGCGCGCCGGCTCTACGAGCGGTCGGCCGAGCTGGCGCCGGGGCGCATCGCGGTCCACGCGGCGCTGGCTCACATCTACCTCGCACAAGGCGACGAGCTCAGCGCGCAGGGAGCCATCGACCTCGGGATCCGCCGCCTCGAGGGCGTCCACGCGGGGCTTTCCGAGAACGTGGTGCGCGGCTTCACGGCACAGCTGCGGGTTCTGCAACTCGAGACCTGGCTCGCCGGTGGACACGAGGCACAGGCCGAGGCCTGGCTCGAGCGCCGCCGGGCCGATCTGGGCGAGGACGAGTGGGTGGGCCTGCTGCTCGCCCACGCCTCGATGCTGGCCGGGCGCGCCCGGCACGCACAGGCGGAAGAGGGGCTGCGTGCCGCCTTGGCGCATGTCCCCGACAACGTCGCGCTGTACGGACAACTGGCCGAGCTGGCGCAGGCGCAGGGACGCCTCGCCCAGGCGGCCGGCCTGCTGCGCCATGCGATCCGCCTGCAGTCGGCGCGTGGCGCGGACTGCACCGGGTGGTGGATCCAGCTGTCCAGCGCGTGCCTGCACCTGTCTCCGGACCGCGCCCGCCACGCGGCCGAGCAGGCGGTGGCCGCGGCCGACGCGCTGCCTGACAGCGGAGAAGCGACGCCGGCCACGGTGTCCGCGCTGCGCGCCGAGGCCCGTTGCGTGCTCGCGGCGGTGGAGAGCCAGACGGACCACTTCGACCGCGCCGAGGCGTTGTTCCAGGAGGTGCTCGACCGCGACCCCGATTGCCTGTCGGCCTTGCAAGGGCTGGGTCAGCAGCAGATGCAGCGCGGCCGCATCGACGAGGCGGTCGCCCTGTTCGAGCGCGTCAAGGCCATCCACCCGACACGGGGCCATGTCGCGCTGATCAACGCCCGCAAATTTCCCGACGACGAGGCCACCCTGCATCGCATCGAGGCGCTGGCCCGGCTGCCCGGGCCGGAGGGCCCGGTGCGCGGCAGCCTCCTGTTCCAGCTGGCCGCCGCCTGGGAGAAGCGCAAGGACTACGACCGAGCCTTTGCGCTGGCCGCCGAGGCCAATGCGGCCAACAAGCGCTTGCTCGCCTACGACGCCCGCGCGCACCGCCAGCACTGCGCGCGCATCCGGCACGCCTACACCCGCTCGCTGTACGAGCACCGCAAGGACTGCGGGCTCGACACCACCGTGCCGGTCTACGTGGTGGGCATGCCGCGCTCCGGCACGACGCTGGTGGAGCAGATCCTCGCCGGGCACAGCGAGGTGTTCGGCGCCGGCGAGCTGGGCCTTATCCCGCAGGTGATCGAGGGGCTGGAGCGCTGGGAACGGCAGACCGGCTCGGGGCGGCACTACCCGGACTGCGTGGACGATCTCGATCCCGAGGTGACCGCAGGCATCGCGGGGCAGGTGCTGCGCCAGCTGCAGGAGCTCGGCCCCGGTGCCCGTTTCGTGGTGGACAAGCTGCCGCACAACTTCGAGAACATCGGGCTCATCAAGTTCCTGTTCCCGAAGGCGAAGATCATCTCGGTGCGGCGCGATCCGCGCGACATCGCGATCTCCAACTTCTTCACCGACTTCCAGGCCAAGCACGGCGGCATGGGCTTCGCGTACGACCTCACCGACATCGGCGAGCAGCTGGCGGACCACCACCTGCTGATGGATCACTGGCACCGGCTGTTCCCGGGCGAGATCCTGGAAGTCGCCTACGAAGACGTCGTGGCCGACACCGAGGGCATGGCCCGCAGGATGCTCGACCACCTCGGCGCCGCCTGGGAACCCGGGGTCCTCGACTTCGACACGCTGGACCGCACGGTCAAGACCGCCAGCGTCTGGCAGGTCCGCCAGCCGATCTACACCTCGTCGCGGAACAAGTGGGCGCGCTACCGCGAACACCTGGCGCCGCTGATCCGCGGCACGAACGCGAAGATCGAGTGGGCGCCGATCACCGACATGGTGGCCCTTCCGGAGCCGGGCCTGCTGAACCAGGGCGTGGCGCACTACCACGCAGGCCAGCTGGACCAGGCCGAGCACTGCTTCAAGCGGCTGCTGCACCACCTGCCCGAGCACGCCGCGGCGAATTTCATGGTCGGCCTGGTCTATGTGCGCAAGGGCCATCTGCGGCCGGGGATCGAGCTGATGGAAAAGGCTCTGACGCTGTGCCCCTGGAACCGCAACTGGCGCCATGACCTCGCGCAGGCGTGCCGGATGATCGGCGAGCCGGAGCGGGCCGAGGCCCTGGAGCGGCAGGGCGAGCGGGGGCAGGGCAGGGCCGTCGCAGCGCCTGGCGGCTCGGAGGCCTGGGCCGACGGTGAGCTCGACCTGAGCCACTGACCTCCGCAGGGCGGCGTTGCCGGCTGCGTGCACCGGCGTCCGCGACGCCGGATCAGGCCGTCTTTCCCGCCGCATATCGGGCGATCCCCGGCGGGCGCGGCCCGCAACAATCCCTGTCTGCCGTCCCGTCCCCGCTTCGCCCGGGGACGCCCGGGACGAGTTCGCGGCCCGCGCGGGTCTGCCTTCGCGCGCCTCGTCCTTGCGCTTTCGTCTGGACCGACATGTCACCCCTGCCTTCCTTCGTTGGCCTGCTCCACGCGGGTTCCCGGTCGCTGCCCGCAACAGGTGCCGCGCGATGATGTGCGGGTGTCTGCGCTGGCTGCTGTGGGCCGTCCTGGGGCTCGGCGGCCCCGTACTGGCACAGGGCGCGGCAGGCCTGGAGGCCGCGCTGCGCGCGACGCTGAGCCAGCACCCCGCGGTGGCCGGCAAGACGGCGGAAGTCGACGCCAAGGCCGCGCTCGGCGACGTCGCGCAGGCCCAGCGCTATCCCACGCTGAGCGGCCAGCTGGCCGCCCAGGACCGGCACACCACCCCCTCCACCTTGCGCGCCCGCCAGCCGGTGTGGGCCTTCGGCCGCATCGACAGCCAGCTGGCCCACGCGCAGGCCGACGTCGGCGTGGAGCAGGCCGACCTGTTGCGGGTGAGAAGGCAATTGATCGAGCAGACCGCGGTGGCCTATGCGCGGGTCCAAGGCATCTACCAGCGCCAGCAGGTGGCGCTGGACAACATCGCCCGGCACGAAGAGCTGCATGGCCAGATCCAGCGGCGCGAACGCGGCGAGCTCGCTTCGCGGGCCGACGTGCGCCTGGCCGCCTCGCGGCTCATCCAGGCGCGTGCCCAGAAGGAACGTCTGGACGGCGAGCTGGCAGTCGCCCTCAACGAGCTGCAGGCCCTCACCCAGGTCGTGGTCGATACCTCGCCGCCCGTGGCGCCGCAGCACCTCGCGCTCGCCCCCGAGCCGACGCTCGAGACGCTCGCGCTCGACCGCAGCGCCGACCTCGCGCTGCGGGCCCGGCAGGTCGACTTGGCCCGGGCCGATGCCGAGCGCGAGAGAAGCTCCTCGATGCCGACCGTCTACCTGCAGTACGAGCGCAGCGCGGGCCAGCCTGGCGTGCGCAGCGATGCACGCGTCGGCCTGGTGGTCGAGGGCAGCCTGGACGGCATGGGGTTCGCGGCCCGGGGCCGCTCGCGGGCCGCCGGCGCGCGGCTGCAGGCCGCTCTCGAAGGCCAGAACGCGGTGCGCACGGAAGTGCAGCGCAACGTCCGCAGCCTGATCAGCAACCGGCGCATGCAGGCCGGCCTGAAGCAGGTGGAGCAGCAATCGGTCCAGGAGCTCGAGGAGATCCTCGCGTCCTACCGGCGGCAGTACGAGGCCGGCCGCAAAGCCTGGCTGGACGTGCTGAACGTCCAGCGCGAAGTGACGGAGCAGCGGCTGTTGCAGGTGCAGGCCGACAACGAGTGGCTGGTGTACTCGCTGCGCTTGACGGCGCTCACCGGCGGCCTCGATGCGCCTGCCGCCCCCATCCAAGAGTGAATCGATGCAGATGAACGAGTTCAGGCCGGCGGCCCCGGCCGCCGGCCCAGAGGGACAGGACAGCGCCGGCAACGCGGACGTCGAGGGCGGCGTGACGCAGGATCACGGCGACCCGTCCGGTCCTGCGCGACCCGGCCGTGTCGACCCGGCGGTGCTGGCGCGCCTGTTGGCGAAGCTGAAGGTCACGGTGCAGGCCGATGAGCTGGCCCGGGCGGACGCTCGGAGCGCGGCGGTACTGCCGCCGCCGGGCCCGGCGGAGCAAGTGCGCCATCTGCTGGCACAGGTCTCGTTGCGCCACGTGCAGGCGGTGCAGCTGTTGTGGCGCCGCCTCGACCTGCGCCGGCTGCCGGCGCTGGTGTGGCACGACGGCCGCTGGTGGATGGCGGAGCGCGCGTCCACCGGGGCGGTCGCCTTGACCGACGGCGAGGGGCAGAGCCGCGAGGCCGAGCCGGAGTCGCTGCAGGACGCCCTGGTGGTCTGGCTGCGCACGCGGCCTGCGCAGGGCGCGCCCGTGCCGCTGCTCGGCAACCGCGCCGCCCGCCTGGTGTGGCAGGAGCTGTTCCGCGAGCCCGGCTGGCTCGGCAAGGTGATGGTCGCGACGCTGCTCGTCAACGTGCTCGCGCTGTCGTCGTCCTTGTTCGGCATGCAGGTGTACGACCGGGTGGTGCCGACCCTGGCTTATGCAACCCTGACCACCCTGGTCGCCGGCATGGCGCTGGTGATGGCGCTCGACTGGGTGTTGAAGACCGTGCGGGCGCGCATCCTCGACAGCGTCGCCTGTCAGGTCGACAAGCGGGTCTCGCAGCGCGTCTTCGAGCACCTGCTGCACCTGCAGCTCGACCGCCAGCCGCGCAGCCTCGGCAGCCTGGCCGCGCAGGTCAGCGGTCTCGACGCGGTGCGCCAGTTCCTGTCGTCCAGCATCGTCTTTGGCCTGATCGACATGCCGTTCGCGCTGCTGTTCGTCGGCATGATGTGGGTGCTGGCCGCGCCGGTCGCATGGGTCTACCTGGCGGTGATGCCGGTGGCGCTGGCGCTCGGGCTGTTCGTCCAGGGGCGGCTGCGCCGCCTGCTGAGGCAGCAGCTCTCGCGCGGCACCGAACGGCAAGGCCTCCTGGTGGATGCGATCCGCGGCGCCGAGTCGATCCGCGCCAGCAACGCCGGCTGGCGGTTCGCCGGCGAGTGGCAGGCCATCACCGCGTCCATCGACGCCGCCAACATCCAGCAGAAGGCCGTCAGCCACTTCGCCACGGTGACCACGCAGCTGTTGTCGTCGGTGGCCTACGTCGCAGGCATCGTCGTCGGCGTGTGGCAGATCGAGGCGGGCCAGCTCAGCATGGGGGGCTTGATCGCCTGCGGCATGCTGGGCGGACGGGTCATCGCGCCGCTGGCGCAGTGCGTGCAGTACCTGATCCAGTGGCAGCACGTGACGCAGGCGCTGCAGATGGTCGACCCGCTGCTGGGTCTGGAGCTGGAGCGGCGCCCCGGCCAGGGTCTGCTGCTGCCGGAGGAGGCGCCCCGCAGCGCCGAGGTGGAGCGCGTGCGTTTCGCCTATCCGGAGTCGCCGATGCGGCAGCTCGATGTCGAGTCGCTGACATTCACCGCGGGCGAGCGGGTGCTGCTGGTGGGGCCGGTGGGATGCGGCAAGTCCACCTTGCTCAAGGTGCTCGCCGGCCTCTACCGCCCCTCCGAGGGCCGGGTGCGCCTGGGCGACGCCGACCTGTGGGAGATCGATCCCCAGGTGGTGGCCGGCCACGTCGGCTACCTGCCGCAGGCGGTGCACCTGTTCAAGGGCAGCTTGCGCAGCAATCTGGCGCTGGCAGCCGCCGGCGGCGATTCGCGTCTGTCGCAGATCGCTCGCGAGCTCGGGGTCGATGCCATCGCCGCCGGCAATCCGCTCGGCATGGACCTGCCGATTGCCGAAGGCGGGGAAGGCCTGTCGGGCGGGCAGCGGCAGCTGGTGGCGCTGGCGCGGGTGGCGATCTCGCAGCCGCGCCTCTGGCTGCTCGACGAGCCGACCGCGTCGCTCGACGCGGAGAGCGAGGCCCGCGTCTGGCAGGCGCTGGCGGCCCACGTGCGCCCCGACGACATCCTGATCGTCGCCACCCACCGGCCGATGCCGGCGCTGAAGCTGGCCACGCGGGTCGTGTTGATGCGCGAGGGCAAGGTGGTCAAGGACGGCAGCCCCGACGCGGTGCTGCCGCAGATGCTGGCGCGTCCCGCCGCGGCCCGTGCGGGCGCGCCGGCGATGCAGGCAGGGAGGACACTCAATGTGGTTTGACGGGCAAGCGGCGGACGCCGACGGCGGCGCCGAGCAGGCGCGCGTGGCGCACCTGGAGAGCTTTCATGCGCGGCGGCACGGGCCCTGGCTGCTGGGCGGGCTGCTCGCGCTGGTGCTGTTCGTCGGCTGGACGGCGTACTTCCGGGTGGACGAAGTCACGAAGGCCGGCGGCGAGGTGATCGCCTCCAGCCGGGTGCAGGTCATCCAGGCGGTGGACGGGGGTGTGCTGGCCCGCTTGAACGTGCGCGAGGGCGACACGGTGCAGGCCGGGCAGCCGCTGGCCCAGCTCGACCAGACGCGGGTGGGCGCCTCCGTCGGCGAGATCGAGGCCCGCCTGTACGCCTTGCAGGTCCGGGCCATGCGTCTGCGGGCCGAGGTGACCGGACGTGACGTGCCGGCGTTTCCCCCGGCGAGCCGGGCCGAGTTCAAGGAGATGGCCGAGGTCGAGCGGGCCTTGTTCCTGCAGCGGCGCATCGGCCTGCAGGAGGACCTCAGGACCCTGGGCGTGGCGGTGGACCTGTCGAAGCGGGAGGTGCAGCTGACGGAGCAGCTCCATCGCGACGGCGACGCCAGCAAGTCGGAGATCCTGCGCGCGCAACGGGCGCTCAACGAAGCCGAGTCGCGCCTCGTCGGTCGCCGCAACAAGTTCCTGGAGGATGCGCGCCTGGACCTGGCCAAGGCCGAGGACGAGATGGCGCAGAACGAGCAGGTGCTGGCTCGCAAGCGCCAGGAGCAGGCCGACAGCGTCTTCATCGCACAGACCCCTGGCATCGTGAAGAACATCCGGGTCACGACCGTGGGCGGCGTGCTGCGCCCCGGCGAGGAGATCATGCAGATCGTGCCGGCGGGGGACGAGCTGGTCGTCGAGGCCAAGGTCAGCCCGGCCTCGATCGCCAAGGTGCGCCCCGGCCTGGCCGCGACGATCCGCTTCGATCCCTACGACTACACGCTCTACGGCGCGGTGCAGGGCCGGGTCACCCACGTGAGTGCCGACACGCTGAAGGAAGAGTCGGGCCGCGGCAAGGAAATCTACTACCGGGTGCACGTGGCCACCGGCGCCACGCCGGTGACGACCACCACGGGCAGGCGACTGGAGATCAAGCCGGGCATGACCGCGCAGGTGGACATCCGCACCGGCGACCGCAGCGTGCTGGACTACCTGCTCAAGCCCGTGCGCCGCACGGTCAGCGAATCCTTCGGCGAACGATGAGACGCGACGACATCGTCTGGCAGACGCCAGCCATCGGGCAGCACGACCGCGAGCGGCAGGCCGGCCATCGCGCGGCGGTGGTCTGGCTCACGGGACTGTCGGGGGCCGGCAAGTCCACGCTGGCGCACGCGCTGGAAGCCGAGCTGCACCGCCAAGGCCGCCGCACCTACGTGCTCGACGGCGACAACCTGCGCCACGGCCTGTGCGCTGACCTGGGTTTCACGCCCGCCGAACGGCGCGAGAACCTGCGCCGGGCCGCGGAGGTCGCGCGGCTGATGCTGGACGCCGGCGTGATCACGGTGGCCGCCTTCATTTCGCCTTCGCGGGAGGACCGCGCCATGGTCCGCGGCATCGTGGGGCCGCAGCACTTCGTCGAAGTGTTCGTCGAGTGCCCCCTGGATGTTTGCGAGCGACGCGACGTGAAGGGCCTCTACCGCCGTGCCAGGCAAGGCGCGCTCGCGCAATTCACCGGCATTTCCGCCCCCTATGAAAAACCGCTGGCCCCGGACTGTGTGGTGAAGACCCACGAGAGCACGCTCGAGGAGGGGGTGCGTGAGGTGCTGGAGCGGCTGCAGGGCCGTCTCGAGCTGGACCGGTCGGGAAGCGCTACTTCATGGAGGCGCAACACGCCCTGAAGCACCGGCGTCCGGCGCCTTGAGGGGCAGGCCGGCCGGGCGCAGGGTGGGGCGCCCGGGCGATCCTCCAACGAGGGGCCCCGCGCGGAGCGAGCGCGAAATTCTCTAGGGTGATGACCTGGACATCGGCCGGGGCATGGGCCCACATTGCACAATGCGCGGCCAGCCTTCGGACCACGAGCCATGCCCGCCATCCAAGCCATCCGCATCGCTGTAGACGGCAGCGACCGCGTCTTGACCCGAGACCAGAAACGATTCAACACGCTGAGCCGGCAGATAGAGCAAGCGCGCTCCACCTTGGAAGCGTGGCAGGACAAGGTCGCGCCCTACGGCGAGGCGCATGTGCAGGTGCTGCTGCCCTTGCAGGCTCAATGGCGGGCCCTGCGACGGCAATGGGTCTTCAAGCTCGACCTTGCGAGCCAGCGGTTCAAGTGGACACGCACCGAACGTGAGACCTTGCAAGCGGTGCTGTGCGAGGCGGCGGCCGAGTTGTTGGGCGCAGACGATGACGATGTGGAGCTCAAGGCCTTGTTCGCCAGGCACGCGCAGGTGGAGTTCGACACCGAGCGGCAGGAAGCGCTGCAGGCGCTGAAGGAACTGACGGAGGCGATGACCGGACTCGACCTCGGTGATGATCAAGGCCTTACCAGCGAAGAAGATCTTTTGCGGCGGGTACACGAAGGTGTGCAGGAGCAGGCCGCGGCGGCCGATGCCATGCGCGAGGCGAAGGCGTCGAAGCGCCGCAAGACCGCCGCGCAGCAGCGCCGCGAGGACGAGGCGAGGCAGGCGACGCAATCGGTGCGGGAGGTGTTTCGCAAGCTGGCGAGCGCCCTGCATCCCGACCGGGAGACCGACCTGAGGCAGCGCGAGGCCAAGACGGCACTGATGCAGGAGGTCAACCAGGCGTATGCAAAAAACGATCTGCTGGCCCTGCTGGAACTGCAGTTGCGCATCGAGCAGATCGACGCGGGTCACCTCGCGGCGGCCGATCCCCAACGAGTGAGGCACTACAACAAGGTGCTGGCGGAGCAGCTCGACGAGATCAGGACGGAGATCGCCCACGCCGAGATGCGTTTCTGCATGGATTTCGGTGTCGAACCCGGCAGGTCCTTGAACCCGCTGAAGCTGGGCGAACTGCTGGAGCGCGAAGCCCGCCACTGGCGGGCCGCCCTGGTGCTGGCGACACAGGATCTGGACCTGCTCGACGACCCGGCGGCGTCCAAGCGCTGGCTCAAGGCCATACGCCGCGACTTTCGCGAGCGCGACAGGGATCTGGACTTCTTTTGAAGCGGCCTGACATCAGAGCAGCGGCGGAGGTGGTTCTGCTGCTGCCTTCACCGTGGCCGCATGTCGCAGGCTGGCGTCTGGCACAGCGGCCTCCTGGCACGTGAGGTTCAATGCGCAAGATGGTCTTGATCGCGAAGCTCCTGGCCCATCTGCTCAGTCTGCTGGGCTTGCTGCTGCTATTTGTGCTGCCTGTCAACGAATACGAGTGGGCGGAAGATATTATTGCCGATCCACCGGTCGGCGCTGATTCAGATACCGGACCGGGTGCTTTCCTCATCGTATTGGCGATTTCCGTGGTTCAGTTGGTGATCGCCAAGAAAACGACGAGCCGCCTCGAAAAAGGGGCGGCTCTTGTGATCGTTCTGGCCGCTGTCGGCATGGGCATCAAGTTCTGGCGGTAGGAGAAGCAACGCTAAGGGGACAAGGTCGAACGCGAGCATCTGTAGCGTGGCCCTCCAGTGAGTGTTGACGCTCGATACAACCGAGGCATTGGCCTTCCGCTGGAGAAAATTAAACAAAACACTAAATATGGCAATATTATCGTCAATATGTGGCTGAAATTGACGGCGCTTTTAAAATGATGCGCAAGATTGTTTTGCTCTCGAAGCTTCTGGCTCATCTGCTTACTCTGTTCGGCTTTTTGCTAATTTGTCGACTGCCTGTCAACAAGTACGAGTGGATGTTGGAGATGAATCCTTCCATGACCCAGTTGCCGGAAGATCTAAGTCAGAATAACAGACCGTTCGTTTTTTCCGTCGCTTTAGTGATACTTGTGATCCAATCGTTGATCGCAATTAAGACGAAGAGTCGCTTCGAAAAAGGTTGGGCTCTAGTGATCGCTCTTGCCTCCCTCGGTGTGGCCATATTGAGGTTCGGGTTCGCTCGACTGTAGCCTGTGCGTCATTCAGAGGAACCATGAGGACGCTTCCTCGTCAATACGAGCGCTTTTCGATTCCTTCAACTTACATCGAAGTCGCTGCAGACTGGGATCAGTCCACCTTCTAATCAGAGACAGTCGTCGCAGTGAGCAGCACCGAGCCCGCGGGCGCCGTTCTTCATCATTCATACAATAACGGGTGGCGGCAACCACGCAACGCGGGGCTCGCCCCGCGGCACTCGAGTCGACGAAGTCACGTCACTCCTGCTGCAAACTCATGATGTTTGCCTGCATACCAAAGTAGTTCCCATGCTCCATCCGAAGGAAACCAGCCCCTGGCGGCTCAGCGTCGCACCCATGATGGACTGGACCGACCGTCACTGCCGCTACTTCCACCGGCTGCTGACGAAGCACACGCGCCTGTACACCGAGATGGTGACGACCGGCGCGCTGTTGCACGGCGACGTGCCGCGCCACCTCGACTTCCACCCGGAAGAGCACCCGGTCGCGCTGCAGCTGGGCGGCAGTGAGCCGGCCGACCTGGCCGCCTGCGCGAAGCTGGCGCAGCAGTGGGGCTACGACGAGGTCAACCTCAACTGCGGCTGCCCCAGCGAGCGGGTGCAGCGGGGCGCTTTCGGTGCCTGCCTGATGGCCGAGCCGCAACTGGTGGCCGACTGCGTGAAGGCGATGCGCGATGCGGTCGATATCCCGGTCACGGTCAAGCACCGCATCGGCATCGACAAGGTCGAGAGCTACGAGTTCGTGCGTGACTTCGTCGGCACCGTTGCCGAAGCGGGCTGCGAGGTGTTCGTCGTGCATGCGCGCAATGCCTGGCTCAAAGGCCTGAGCCCGAAGGAAAACCGCGAAATCCCGCCGCTGCGCTACGAGCTCGTGCACCGGCTCAAGCGCGAGTTCCCGGCGCTCACCATCGCGATCAACGGCGGGCTGGTCACGACGGCGGAAGTGGTCGAACAGCTGCAGGTGCTGGACGGCGTGATGGTGGGCCGCGAGGCCTACCACAACCCCTACGTGATGGCCGCGTGGGACCGCGAGGTCTACGCGGACGACGCGGCAGTGCCCGAGCGCGAAACGGTGGAGGCGGAGATGGTGCGCTACTGCGAACGCCAGGCGGCTGCGGGCGTGCCCTGGGCCCACGTGATGCGGCATGTGCTCGGGCTCTACAACGGGCTGCCGGGGGCACGCCGCTGGCGCCAGGTGTGGTCGGACCATCGGCTCAAGGGCTTGCCGCCGGCCGAGGTGAGCCGGTTGGCGCAGGCGGCGCGCGGCGCGTCAATGATGGACCGAGCCCCGGCCTGACATCTCACCGGACCGACCGGGTGCCGGCCGCTGCTATCGGCTGGCCGCAGCGCCGTTGCGCTCACGCAGCCGTTCCAGCTGGCGCCGTGCCGGCGCAGTGCAATCGAACAACCCGGAACCAGGTTGCATCAGGGCCAGGTGCAGGGCGGCGCTGTGCCGCTGAAGCTGGCAGCCGCGTGCCAGTGCCGACAGGCAGGCCTCGGGCGACACCGGGGCGCCGAGGAGCAGCCGCTCAGTCCGGCCGAACTCGGTCTGCCGGGCCGCATACCAGGTTGCGACGGCCTCGCGGTTCGGCCATGGGAGGTCGATATCGATGTCGCTGTCGTCACCCTCTGTGTCGTCTGCCGCGGGCCCTCCAGTCAGCGGCCCGCCCTCCAGATCCAGTTCGGCCAGGTCGGCGCCGGTGATCGCGCTGAAGGCGGCTCCGGCAAGGCGGGCAAAGGCGGCATCCCCCATCAGCTCGATCAGCCAAGGCAGGTGGCGCGCTTTTCCGCTCCAGCCGATCGCTTCCACCAGCAGGCGGCGCCCGTCCGGTGCGGCGGACAGGCTCTGCAGGAGACCGGCCGCCTCGGGGCCGCCCGCTTGCACCACCCACTGCGCAGCACGCCGATCGAGCCGGCTGCCCGCCGCTTCGCGCAGGCAGGCCAGTGCGTCGCCACGGTGTCCCAGCAGCACCGCGGCGGCAGCTGCCTCCAGGCGGCAGGCGTCGTCGGCATCCTGGAGGGCGGCACGGCACATGGGGAGCAGGTCCACCCGGCCCAATTCACCGGCGCTGCGCAGCGCTTCGCGTCTCAAGCCTGCGTCCGGCAAGCGCAAGGCCTCGGGGAGCGTGTCTCCCGGGTCGACCCCGTGGGCGCTGCAGGCCCCCAGGGCGAGACCGAGGAGGAAGGGGTCGCGCGAGTGCAGCCAGCCGGCGACGATGCCTTCAAGCCGGCCCGGCCGCACCCAGCGAAGCGCGCCCTGCACGCCTTCGAGGGCGGCGGGTTCGCTGCGCGCCAGGGCCCACATGGCGGCGAGCTCCCGGTCCTGTCCCCGGCGCAGGGCCAGCACCGCGCATACAAAGGCCTCTGAGGCTCCCAGCGAGGCCAGCCGTGCCCGGGCGGCTTGCCAGCCGGGCTCGCCCGCGACGAGCAGGCCGTCGAGATGGGCGGCCAGGCGGTCGTCGAAGCGTTGCAGGTGTTCGAGCGTCACATGGGGCGCACTGGCGAGCGCGGTCCGGGTCGAGTGCAGCACGACCGCGTCTTCGGCGTGCTGCTCGATCACCACGCTGACCGGGCGTCGGACCGGCAAGTTCATCTCGGGACTCCTCGGGCGGCCTCAGGCGATGCGAACCATACGATCGGGCAGCAGCAACAGCACGTCGTGCGCCCCCGTCGTCAGCAGGATGTCTTTGCGGGCGGACAGCGACTGGAAGCTGTCCGGGTCCTCGGGCAGGCCGACGGTACAGAGTTCGTCGTCCTCGAGCACCATCAATTGCCGGCTGGTACACGCGTGCAGCGTGCCGTCGAACCAGAGCGCCGCCCACAGGTTGTCCTCGGTGGTCGGTGGCAGGACCTGCCACAGTCCGGGCCGGCCCTTCACCAGCGTGCCGGCCTGGCCCACCAGGTAGATGGTGCCGTCGGGAGCGAGGGCGGCAGCGCTGAGGATCAGGTTGGTGGGCGAGCTCTCGCGCGTCCAGCGGGCGTCGCGCAGCAGCCAGATCTCGCCGTCCCACCCGGCGCAGAGGAGGCTGCCGTCCGGCATGGCGAGCGCCGTCTCGAAGACCGGCAAGTCGGTCACGTTGCTGCCTGCGCCGCCGGCCGGGCTGCGGTCGAGTGCCCGCGAAGGGTGCTGCCACTCGACCACGATCCCGGGGCCGCCGACCAGCCAGAGCGAATCCCCGGCGACCGAGGCGCTGCGGATCTTGCCGGGCCGCAGCTCGGGGAGCAAAGTCCGCAGCGAGGTCTCGCGCGTTGCGCCTGCCGGATCCACCAGCAGCAGCTCGCCGTTCTCGCCGATCACGGCGAAATCGACACCCGGCCACGCCGGTGCCACCAGCGCGCAGGCGTTCCAGTTGACCGCGATCGAGCGGCCGAAGCGGCCCTGGTCCCAGGGCAGCAACAGCGTGTGCGCGACCTTGTCGCGGACCAGCTGCCGATCAGAGAGGGCGAGCATCAGGCGACCTTCTGGGCCGAGACAGCCCAGGAAAAAGTCACCGCGCGTGTTGAACTCGGAAGTCATGTCAGTGCCACCGGAAAACGCCGAGCCCGTCCAGCATGTCGTCCAGGGCCCGGGCGTAGTTGTCTAGCATGCGGTCCTGCCCCTCGCGGACGATGTCGTCGAGATGGGACTGGGCCTGGCTGACCGCCTCGGGAGACGTCTGTCCCTCGACGACGGCCTTGATCTTGGTCGTGTCCTGCACGCCGCATTGGTTGTGGTAGTTGTCGAGCTGCTTCTCGATGCAGTCGGGGCTGCAGAACGAGAGCGGAAAGACCTTGCGCATCGCCTTGAAGGCATTCTCCTTGGCCTGCTTGTAGGTCTGCGCCGGCTGTTTCGGCAGCTTCTTGCCGGTCGACAGGGTCAGCGCTTCCTCGGGCATTTTCATCGCCTCCAGGCTCTGGAAGGTGTGCATCCAGCCGTGGCTGCCCGTATTCTGGTTGATCCCTTCGGCACAGACGCAAGGAGCGGCGTCCTCGTCGTATTTGCCCGGAGTGATGCCCTGCAAGGGCGTGCTGTCCGCGCCCCCCCGGCCGGTGTCGAAGAGCGATGATGCCTCGATCAGGTGGTGCCCCGTCTGCGGAGAGCAGCAGCCCTGGATGCCCCCCTTGGGCTTGTAGGGCTGCAGGAAGCAGCGCCGCGCATTCATGCAGTCCTTGGCAGCGGTATGCCGCGCCAGCTTTTCGGCATCGCCGCTGTCCATCGAGCCGCTGGGTTTGCCCGATTTGGCGTAGCGCGGCTTGACCTTGTACGGCAGTGGCTTGAGCGACTCGCACATGTCCTCGCTGCCATGGGGCGCGAACTCGGAACAGGCCGACTTTTCCTTCTCCGCGTCGTCGTGGCAAGCGCCTCCCGGCGACACCGCCGCGGTGTCGAGGTAGGGCCAGGGGCCGGTGTTGGAAGGGAAGGACCCGTGGTTGTGGGTCGTGAGATCGAGGTTGCGGACCACGTTCTCGCCTTCGACCTTGACGTCCATGGACCAGGCGTTGAAGTAGACCTTGCCGGTGTTCCGGCTCGTCACGATGCCTTTCTTGGGCGCACATCCCGCTTCGTCGCCGGTGCTCTTCTTGAAGTACGACTTGTTCTTGAGCATCACCTCCTTGCCCGAGATCTTGACCGAGCGCGAACCGTTGCTGGTGTCGCTGGCCATGCCGGTGTTGGGGTAGGGCACCGGCACGCCGGGCGGCGTCGCGGGTGTCTGGGGAGGTGTGAAGCAGACGTCGGGAAAGGCGCAGATGGCCTTGCCCGCGGCGGCCTTGCAGGCGACCTCCATGTTGTTCGCGTAGACCTTGTTTGCCATCATGCCCCCCGCAGCACGGCTGCGGCTCTTTGTCCCGTATCGTTGGCCCAGTGCAGCAGCAGGTCCCTGCCGGGCGCATAGCCGCCGCGATGAGCCGCCAGGGCGACTGCGAGCGGCACGAGGCCGGAGGCAGCCCCGGCTTCACCGATGGCTTCGGCCGGATGCCAAAGGTCGAAGGTCGCGACGCGCTGCCGCAGGAGCCGAGTCAGCGCCAAGGCGGCTTCCTTGAAGTAGTACTGCTCGCCGGACAGGTCGGCGATGCGGTAGCCGAGCTGGTCCAGCTCGCAGCCCGCCTCGCCGAGCGCCTGCCGCACCGCGGCGACCAGGCCATCGGCCCGCAGCGGCCGGTCCGACTCCAGGTGGGCCTCTTCCATCGCGAAACCCAGACCGGTACAGGCGAGGCTGTCCGGCCCGCCGCGCGGCCCGACCAGGACGGCGGCGGCGCCTTCCCCGGGCATGAAGCCATTCGGGTTGTGCTCGCTCAGCAAGCGCCGGCGTTCGTCGTGGTGGCGCAGTGCGGGCCATTCCAGCAGGCTGTCCGTCGCGGCGATCAGCACGCCGGGTACCGCCTGTTCCTGCAGCAGCCGGCGCGCCAGCGACAAGGCCACCGCGGCGCCCGCGCGCCCATGCGGCAGCAGCGTCGCCCCGGCCTGGAAGCGCAAGCCGAGCTGGGTTTCGATGGCCTGCACCAGGCGCTCGTCCAGCCCGTCGAGACGACCGGGCCGCTGCTTCTCCGCGACGCACAGCAGCAGCGGCATGCGTTCGTGCGCGCCGGGCGGGACGACAGACAGGCACTCGTCAATCGCCAGTGCCGCCATGCGCGCCAGCTTGTCGAGCCCGCGCCAGGGCTGCTCGAGCGCGACCTCGTGCGCCATGATGGGCTGGCCCTGGGCGTCGATGAAGCAGGTCTCGGTGGGGTTGGTCAGCTTGGCGCGGATGGCGGCGCAGGCGGACGGGGCCGTCTGTCCGACCGACGTGACCATGCCGGAGGCGAGCAGGAAAACGGGGCGCGCCATCAGCTGTCCTTGCCCGGTGTGGCGCGGCGGACCGGCACCATGACGACCGGCACGGGGAACACCACCCGCTCGCGTTGCTGCCACCATTCGCGTCCCTTGCGTCCGACCAGCACCTGGCTCAGTTCGTGCAAGCTGCGCCGCAGCGGGCGGCAGACGCGCCAGGTCATCGAGAACCGGTCGTGGTCCGGCTCGAAGACGATGGTGTCCAGCGTGGCCGTGAGGTCCTCGCGCCCGCCGTCGCGCGGGAACACGTGCACGGGCGCCTCGAAGTGCGGCAAGACGAAGTCACGCCTGCCATCGCTCGTGAGGTTGACCAGGCTCACCGGAATCTCGCCGCTGGGCAGGGGCATCTGCTGGTCGACCGGGGCGGCCTGGTAGTAGCGCTCGTCGAAGTCGGGCGGCAGGAAGGGGAAATGCTCTTCACGCCAGCGATCGTCGTAGGTGCCGGCGTACTGCAAGCGCGCCGGCCAGCCTCGCCCGAGCGGGCCGAAGGCCATCGGTGTGTATTGCCCGTCGGGCAGGCTCACGGGCTGGCCGAGCGCCTCGGTGTGGGGCAGCGGCCGCCCGTCCACCCACTCGGCGCGCAGGTGCAGCCGGAACCCGCGGCCGACCGGGTTGGGGGCGTAGGCACCATGCTCAGTCGGGTCCTCGTGCTCCTGGTCGACGCCGCCGAAGGCGAGGTCATAGGAGATGGCTTGCCTCACGAAACGAGCCGGCGGTGTGTGGCGGATGCCGGCCAGGCCCATGTCCCACTGGCGCAGGCCGAGCACCGCGAAGCGCTTGCTCATCCGGCCGACGCGCAGCCCCACCTCCACGGCGGTCGTCGCCTCGCCGTGGGGCGCGTGCGCGCTGCCGTGCAGCAGCACGTCGCAGAAGGGCTTGCGAGGGGCGAAGTCGACCTCGCCGTAAGGCGCGGAGAAGCCCGGTGCCCCGGTGAAGGTGTCGGCCAGGTTCAGGGGCAGCTGCGTGTCGGCCAGCTCGACCGCCTCGCCGGGTCGCGGCAGCCGGAAGCTTCCTTTCACGACCACGACCAGCTGTTCGCGGCCGCTGGGATCGATGCCGATGGAGTAGCCGGCCTCCATGCGGGTCGAATTGATGAACTCCATCGACGGTCCTGGGCCTGCCGTTAGTTGAGTTGCACCGAGCCGCCCTTGAGCCGGTTGACACCGGTCGACCGGCTGGAGACATAGCTGCCCTGGATCAGCACTTTGCCCGAGGCGGTGAGGGTGATGCTCGCCTTGCCGCAGCGCAACACCAGTTCCCGCTTGGCGCTGACGGCGAGGCGCTCGCCGTCAGCGTCCACCTCGACCTGCCCGGGCGGCTCCGACAGGGGCCAGCCGTCCGACTCGCGCATCACCCCCGTGACGATGGGCCGCGACGGGTCTCCGGCTTCGAACACCAGCAGCACCTGCTTGCCGACATGAGCGCCATGCAGGTCCACCACGGTGCGCGCGCGCAAGGCCGCCGCCCCGGGCTGGCCCGGGTAGACAACCAGCGGGTAGCGGCCCGACTCGGCGAGCGCGAGCAGTTCGCCAACCACTGGTGCATGCAAGGTGGGCGCGCGTGCGGCGACCGGCGCGTCCATCAAGGGCCGCAGCAAGGCTTGCGCGTCGCATTCGGCAGCCAGGGCGGCCGACTTGTTCTCGATGTCTTCGGGCTTACCCATGTCGCTTCTTTCCGTCGTTCAGTTGTTCAGCACCTTGCTGCCCTTGATGACCACGTCCTTCGAGGCCTTCGCATTGATCTTGCCGGAGCCGTCGAGCGTGATGTCGGCGCCCTTGATCGTGATCGTGCCGTCCTTTTTCATCGTCAGGCTCGCCTTGCCGGTGCGCAGCGTGATCGAGTCACCGGCCTCGATCACGAGCTTCTTCCCGACCGAAAGGCCGTCGTCCTCGGCCACCGAGGTGGCGCGGGTGCCGCCCACGCTGCGGGTTTCGTCCGATCCGACCTCGGTGGAGAGCTTGGCGCCCACCGACACCGACTGGTTCGTGCCGACCGAGACGGACTGGCTTGCGCCGACGGTGATGTCCTGCAGCGCGCCGATGGTGGTGGTCTGCGCGGCGCCGATGGCGACCACCTGCGCCGCGCCGATTGCGATCTCCTGCGCCAGCCCGACGGCGAGCGCGTCGTTGAGGGCCACGGCCGTGGTTCGGGAGGCGCCGACGGTGCCGGTCTGGTTCGCGGCAATGCCGTAGGTCTGGTTGGCGCCCACCGTGAGGCTGTCGTTCATCCCCACCTGCTTGGTACGGTTGGCGCCGATGCTCACAGTCTCGTTGGCGCCCACCTTCTCGGTGCGATCGACGCCGATGGTGATGGTCTCGTTGTTGTCCACCGTCTCGGTGCGGTCGTGCTTCACGTGCACGGTCTCGTCGTGATCGATGGTTTTCGTCCGGTCGTGGCCGACCCAGTGGGTTTCGTCGTTCTCGACCTCGATGTCCTGGTTTTTCTCGGCGTGCAGATAAACCTGCTCGCTGCCCTTCTTGTCCTCGAAACGCAGCTCGTTGGCGTTGGCGCCGCTGCCGCCCTTGCTGGAGCGGGTCAGGATGCCGGTCTGGGTCGCGTTGGCCGGCAGCGCCCAGGGCGGCATCTGCTCGGCGTTGTAGACGCGGCCGGTGATGATGGGGCGGTTGGGGTCGCCTTCGAGAAAGTCGACGATCACCTCCTGGCCGATGCGCGGGATGGCCATGAAGCCGAAGTTCTTGCCGGCCCAGGGCTGCGACACGCGCACCCAGCAGGAGCTGTTGGCGTCGCGCTTGCCGTAGCGGTCCCAGTGGAACTGCACCTTCACGCGGCCGTACTTGTCGGTGTAGATCTCGTCGCCCGCCGGGCCCACCACGATGGCAGTCTGCGGCCCCTGCACCACCGAGCGGGGCGTGCTGCGCACGGGGCGGAAGGGCTCGCTGGACGGGATCGCGTCGAAACTGCAGTGGAAGCTGCTGCCGTCGGACAGCGGGCTTTCGGGGTGTTCCTGCAGCAGCTCGATGCGGGTGCCGGTGATCAGGTAGCCGGTGTTCTGGTCCTGTCGGTCGAATCCCGTCAGGTCGAAGATCGCGCCGCAACTGACGCCGCGCGCATCGGTGGTCGCCTGGGCCACCTGGTAGCGGCACTGCAGCTCCTCCAGCCGGGTGCGCACGAACTGCTCGCCGCGGTCGGCCTGGGTGTACTCGCCCGGGTAGTCGTAGACCTCATGGTCGGCCTGCGGGTGGCTGCGCGGCGCGGCGCGTTGCTGCAGCAGCGAAACGCTGGGGCGCTCGAAGTCGAAGTCGCTGACCGCGGTCTTGCCCGGCAGCATCTCCTCGACGACCCGCCAGGTGCGCACCGCCTCGCGGTCGGTGCGCTCGGTGCCCTCGGTCTCCTTGTAGGCGACCTGCTCGTAGCCGGGCGTCTTCTCGTGCGCCGAGGGGCCGTCGGCCAGCACCAGGGTGTGCTGGCCCTGGCGGTGCTCGAAGAAATAGTAGATGCCCTCATGCTCCAGCAGACGGCTGACGAACTGCAGGTCGCTCTCGCGGTACTGCACGCAGTAGTCCCAGCTCTCGTAGCTGCCGGTGGTGCGGTCCTCGACCACCGAGACGGAGTGGTCGGCGAAGACCTCCTTGACGATCTCCAGCGTGTTTTTCTCCTGGAAGATGCGGCAATCGTGGGTGCGCGACAGCACCCACAGCCAGGGCCGCACCCGGGCCTCGTAGCGGAAATAGTGGCTGTGCCGGCCCACCAGCTGGAAGCGCGTCACCAGCCCGTGGAAATAGCGCTTGCGCCCGTGCATGTGCAGCGTCACGCCCAAGGGCTGGCCGATCAGGTCCTTGAAGGCCACGTCAGGTGTCTCCGCCAGCAGTTCGAGGGTGTAGTCGAAGGGCTGGGACACCACCTCGACCGCCTGCATGCGGTAGAAGAACAGCGCCCCGTCGCCCAGCGGGGTGGTGAGTTCGGCGAGCACGTCCACGGTGTTTGGCTTCCTTTTCTGCGGTGGGCGCGTTGCGCGTACAGGAAGGGCGGGGGCCAAACCCCGGCGGCCTGTGCGCCACGCGTGCGGGGCAGAAGGTGCCTCAAAGCGTGGGGGCTTTACATCCCTAGCCCATAGGGGGTTTTGACAAGGGCCCCCGGGATCGAGGGTGAGAACCGAAACGGAGAGTCACAATCACGCTTGCGCTGTTTCAGTAACTTTCACTTTCCGGCTGGGCCATGTGGCAAGCACGAGTCCCAGTAGTGCCAGCGTTAAGGCCAGTGCATGCACCAGCCCAAAGTCCTCCCCGAGGAACAATACGCCGACGGCCGTGGCGCTGACCGGCAGCATCACCGTGAAGACCCCGGCAGACGCGGCCGGCACTTGCTTGAGCCCGGTCATCCAGAGCCAGACCGTGATCATGCTGGCCGCGACCGAGTAGAAGACGAGCAGGCCCCAGGCCGAGGGCGACACGGTGCCGAAGTCGAACTGCCACGCCAGGTAAAGGCCGAAGGGCGTGACCAGGGCCCAGCCCCACAGGTTGACCAGCGCGCTGATGCGCTTGGCCGAGACCGTGCCGGTCAGCTTCTTGCCGATCACGACATAGGTGGCCTCGCACCAGACCGAGGCGAACAGCAGCAGGTCGCCCAGCAGACCCTTGCCGGTGTGGCCTGCCTCGCCGCCGTCGCTGCCCCAGGTTTTGGCGGCGGCCAGCAGCGCAATGCCGGCCACGGCACAGGCGATCGCGAACTGCACCCGGCCGGTGATGCGCTCCTTCAGCAGCAGCCGGGACAGGATGGCCACCACCGCCGGAATGGCGGCCATGATGACACCCGCGGCCAGCGCCGAGGTCAGCGAGACGCCGAACAGCATGCAGACCGAAAACAGGAAGTTGCCGAAAAACGATTCCCAGAACAGCAGCCGGCGGTCGTGCGGCGACAGCGGCGCCTCGCCGGGCTGGCCTTTCAGCCAGCCGGCCATCGCGACCGCCCCGATGCCGAAGCGCAGCCAAGCCAACAGCAGGACCGGGAACACCAGCACCAGGATCTTGGAGAGGGCGACATAACTGCCGACCAGGGTCATGCTGGCGGCGAGTGCGGCGTAGGCGAGCCAATGGGAACGGTGGGAGACGAGGGCGGACATGGACGGCAGGGAAGGCAAGGCGGCCGCAGGTGCCCATCGCACGGATGGCTCCCATGGCGGCCGCGAGAGCGGCCATCATGCCGTACTTGCCCGGTGCCTGCAGGAGGGGACCCCTAGCTCTCCTCGTCCAGGAGCACGCCCCAGGCGGCACGCGCGAATCCGAACGCCTCGCCGGCGGAATGGGATATCTCGATATCTGCTTCGCTGAAACTTGCCGTTCCATGGGGAAAAGGGAATTTCGTGAGTTGCCCTGAATTTGCGGGAATCAGGAGGCGTTCGTGGTACGGTATTTGCATTAATGGGATTATCGGTGGGGGGCGGCTCTGAATATGTGAAAGCCGGCCATGAAGCAATACCGAAGAGTTGCGCCACAAAAGCAGAAGCCCTGTCCAGCGGGTGGGATTGACAGCACTGACAGGGGCGCTCATCATTAGCAGCGAGGCTGAGGCCTTCATCTCGGTATGTCGACCGTGATGCTTTTTAACAGGAGGAATGAATCATGCAATTCGAGAATCTTGAAGAGCGTGTGTCGGTTATTACCGAAGAATCTTCAATGTACAACGAAGGTGTAGAGCCCGACCTTGAAGATTGATTGTTGGTAAGTTTTTGAAAAGGCGATCATTTTGATCGCCTTTTTGTGTGAGGTGAGCAATGAGCGATATCCTGCCGGTCAAGCCCATCGTTAAGAGGTCGCACAACATCATCGTGGCGGAAAATGGGGATATATGTATCGGCGAGCTGCCGGAGAGTGCGAAGGTGATCCGGAATCCCGATCGGTGGGTGCCCCAGGTTTTGGAGAAGCTCGACGGAGAACACACCGTTCCGAGGATCGTGAAGGAAGTCAAATTGCTGCACGACTCGGTAGCTGCGGAAAAGATAGAAGAATTTATCGGCGCATTAAATGGTTTTGGTCTGCTTGAACCCGGAGAATATCAATCCCCGACGCTGACGTCGGAAGAGTTGGAGCGCTACAACAGGCAGATTCTTCAGTTCGGGCTTAAAGACAGAAAAACAGTGCCGCCAGCCCAGTACCAGGAAGCTCTGAAAAGATCCACCATCCTTATCTTGGGCATGGGGGGATGGGGGACATGGTGTGCGCTGAATCTGGCATTGTCGGGAGTGGGCAAGCTCAAGATCGTCGACGGCGACGTGGTTGAGTTGTCGAACCTGAACAGGCAGGTTCTCTATTCCGACGAGGACATCGGGGCCAAGAAGGTATTTGCGGCAAAAAAAGCAATCGCCCGCGTCAATGGAAGTGTCAAGGTGGAGGCTTATGACGAGTTTGTTGCCTCAGAAAAAGAAAGACTTGAGGAGTATATCGACGGTGCGAATTTTATTATCCTCGCTTGGGCCAGCCTGGGTTATTACAGGAAGGGAACGAATGAGGAGGCGGTCCATGCCATCGCGAGCGCGAAAAAGGTTCCCCTGATGGAGTTGGGTGGCGATCCGATCGAGATTTCCGCAGGCCCAATCTATCCAAATCAAGATGGCCTCAATCTTTATGCGGACCGAGACTTCAAGAGGGCAAACAGATTCTATAGTGAGAAAGAGTCGGTGGCGATGTTCCAGAAGGCCAGGATGAGGAATTCCTTCTTGAATGGAAGGCGTGAAGTCAATGCGTGGCAAAGTTCACCGTCTCTTTCCATCATGTCTGGAATCGTTGCAGACCAGGTGATCAAATATCTGACAGGCTACGACAGGCCGGAGTTGGTGGGGACTCGGTTCTTCATGTCGCTGAATGATTTTTCCACCAGAAAAACACGGCTGTTCTGACGGTTGGGGAGAGGGACGTGGACACGCTCCAACAATCATTGACCGAGCACGGCTACGTGGTTTTTGATCTGCGGGATCGCATGAACGAGGCGCTTACACAGCTGGAGCAGGCGGCCGAGGCGGCGCCGCTTGAGGATTGGACGCAGGTGATCAACAACAATGGTCGTGTTCAAGATCTTGCGTTGAACGACCCGGTACTCGTCAAGGAACATGCGCTGGCGCGTGACAGGCTGTTTGCAGGGGAATTCGCCTACAGTTTCAAGCGGATTGACTGCGCGGGGGAAGCACGGAGCGCCGCTTCAGAACAGGTGCGCAGCTTTCTCCGCTCGACCCTGTTTACCTCAATGCTGGCGGATCGGTTTGGAAGCGTCGTCACGGGAGGCGAGGCCGTCTATATCAACAAGTTCGAAGAAGGCGACTTTCTCACGACCCATTGCGACCGAGGTGCAGACATTGCGGTCGTGATCAGTTTGACCCGTGATTGGGACATGAACTATGGAGGATTGACGTTCATCCTGAGTCAGGATCGGACCCGCATTCTTCGTACGATTTCTCCTTCTTTTGGGGAGGCAGTCATCTTTGACACCAAGGGCAAGCCGACGCCCCACTTCGTCAGCATGGTCTGCGCTCCTCGTGGCCGCGGAAGGTCTTCTCTGGTGGCGCGGCTTCACATTGAGCGCATCAAGCAGTGACCATAATTGGGAATTCGCGTCGAACGTCGGCGGTTGTTGTTAAGCTGCTGCTGGTTGCTGCTATCTTCGGAATTAATTTTCCCGCTTCTAAATACGCCATTTCCTATCTCGGTGTCTGGGATTTTCGCCTGGTTTCAGCGCTGGCGGCGACGCTGACTCTTGTATTTTTCTTTCGGCGTGAGCTGGGGTTGCTGTTCGGCCGGAAAAAGGATGACCTCTTGAAGGTTTCCCTTTTGGCTGTGCCCAACGTATTTCTGGTTCCAACGTTGAACAATTATTCTCTCAAATTCACCAGTTCCTCGAACTCCTTGATCCTGATCTATTCGATGCCGATCATGGTTTCGGTTCTAACCATGATCAGGGAGAGGAAATTCAACCGGGATTCAGCGCTGGCCGCATGTATTGCGCTTGCTGCGATAGCCTGGCTTCTGGGTTTTCAAGGCATGGGGAAGGGCGAGGTGATCATCATATCAAGTGCCTGTGTCTGGGCGGTCGGTACGTTCCTCACCGGCTTTATAAAGCATGATATCCCCGCCGTCGAAAGCACGATGCTGCAATTCCTTGTTTCCCTTGTGCTCGTTCTGCTTTTCTACTTCTTCTTCGGTCGGCTTTCTTTTGCTGATTACAAAGTGCAGTGGTTGCCGCTTCTCGTATCGATTTTTGTCGGTGTGGTTGGGGGCGCTTATGTGTTCATATTGTGGTTTTCGCTGATTGCCCTCAAAGGGGCCGAGTATGTTTCCTATTCGTCGCTTCTTTCATTGATCTTCGGCGTGGTTTTTTCGAGTCTTGTGTTGAATGAGCGACTGGGGTGGGCGGTTGTTACTCCTTTGATGCTGATGGCGGTATCAGTGTGGATTGTCACGACAAAGAAGCGCAGCAGCCCATAAACGCTTCCCTTTTCAGAGGGTTGCATTGACCCGGTGCGAGGCTACCCGGCGGTATCAGCTGGTCGGGCTTCGCAGACAGTGCCGGGTATTTCTATCAAGCAGCCCAAGCCGGGCCAAGAGAACGGCTTTGTCGCGCAGATTCAGCGGCTTGCCGGCATGGCGATGCGCAGCCAGGTGGTCTTCAGTTCGGTGTACTTGTCAAATGCGTGCAGCGACTTGTCGCGACCGTTGCCCGATTGCTTGTAGCCGCCGAAGGGCACGGTGATGTCGTCCTCGTCGTACTGGTTGACGTGCACGGTGCCGGCGCGCAGGGCCCGCGCGACCCGGTGGGCCCGGTCCAGGCTGTGGCTCCAGACGCTGGCCTGCAGGCCATAGCTGGAGTCGTTGGCCAAGCATACGGCCTCGGCCTCGTCCCTGAAGCGGATCAGGCTCAGCACCGGGCCGAAGATCTCCTCCCGGGCGATGTGCATCTCGTTGCCGACGCCGTCGAACACGGTCGGCTCGACGTAGTAGCCGCCGCTGTCGATGCGGGCCTGCCGACCGCCGGTCAGGCAGCGCGCGCCGGCTTCGTGGCCGGCGTCGATGTAGCCGAGCACCGTGCGCAGCTGGCCTTCGTCGACCAGGGCGCCCATCTCGGTCGTGGCGTCGAGCGGATCGCCCGGCTGGTAGCGCGGCGCGAGGGCCGCGACCCGTTCGGCGAAGCCGTCTGCGATGCTTTCGTGCACCAGCAGCCGCGAGGGCGCGTTGCACGACTCGCCCTGATTGAAGAACATGGCGCCAGCGGCGGTGGCAGCGGCGCGTTCGAGGTCCTCGCAGTCGGGGAACACGATGAAGGCCGACTTGCCGCCCAGCTCGTTGTAGACCCGCTTCAGGTTGGAGCGGCCCGCGTACTCCAGCATGCGCCGGCCGACCCGGGTCGAGCCTGTGAAGCCGACCGCGTCGACCTCGGGATGCAGGGCCAGCGCCTCGCCGGCCTCGGGGCCGTAGCCGGGCACGACGTTGAAGACGCCCGGGGGCAGCCCGGCCTCGACCGCCAGTTCGGCCAGGCGCGGCGCGGTCAGCGGCGATTTTTCCGAGGGTTTGAGCACCACGCTGTTGCCGCTGGCCAGGGCCGGCCCGAGCTTCCAGGCGGCCATGATCATCGGGTAGTTCCAGGGCACGATGGCCCCAATCACACCCATCGGCTCGCGCGTGATCAGCGCCAGCGCCTGCGGCCCGGTGGGAGCGATCTCGTCGTAGACCTTGTCGATGGCCTCGGCGTACCAGGCGATGCAGTTGGCCGCGGCCGGCACGTCGACGCTGCGGCTGTAGCGGATGGGCTTGCCCATGTCCAGCGTCTCCAGCAAGGCCAGCTCGTCGCGTGCGGCGACGATCAGCTCGGAGAAGCGGTGCAGCACCTTCTTGCGGGCGGCGGGCGCCTGGCGCGCCCAGCGGCCGTCGTCGAAGGCGGCCCGGGCGGCCGCGACGGCGCGCTCGATATCGGCCGCCCGGCCGCGCGCGACCGTCGCCAGGCGCCGTCCGTCGATGGGCGAGTGTTTCTCGAAGCTCGCGTCATCGGCGGCCCAGGCGCGCTGTCCGTCGATGTAGAGGCGACCGTCGGGCTGCAGGGCCGCGGCGCGGGCGTGCCAGTCGGGGGTGGGCGGGGTGTTCATGCCAGTACTCCTCGGAGAGGGGGGTGTGCGCCGGCCACGGCGGCGGTCAGAAGCTGACCAGCACCGAGGCGCCGAACAGGTGGTTGGACTTCTTGTACAGACCGCTGTCCTGGTCGAGGAAAACCGGCACGCTGGCCCGGTCCAGCCGGTACTCGGCCCTCAGTGTGGTGTTCAGGTTGAGCAGGTAGCTCGCGCCCACGCTGAGGGCATAGCGGTTCGCGCCCTTCTCGGGGTCGCCGCCGGGTGCTGGGCCGATGCCGTTGTGGTCGTCGGGGGCGCTGTAGCCCAGCAGCCCACCGCCGTTTTTCTCGTTGTTCAGGTAGTCGAGCCGGGCGATGCCTTCCAGGCGCGGCGTGAATTTGTAGGCGGCCAGGCCCGACAGGCCCCACCAGCGCGAGTTGCGCAGCTCGCCGCTGTCCGGGTCGGGCGTGACGGCGGCGTCCTTCTGGGTGCCGAAGGAGACCTGGCCCTGCACGGTCCAGTCGCCGCGGATGAAGTAGGCGTCGAACTCGAACAGGTGGACGGCGGAATCGGGCTGTTTCACCGCCTCGCCGGTCTCCGCATCGACGATGTTCTCGCTGAAATTCGCGGCCTTGCCGTGCACGCCCGCGAAGCCGAAGCCCTGGAACTCGCCGCGCGCGTAGTCGACCCGGTAGGCTAGCACCGGCGTCTTGTTGCCGGGGGTGCGGCGGCTGGCGTTCATGTTGGCCAGCATCAGCTTGCTGATCCACTTGCCGCGCGTGATCTCCATGCCGGCACCGGTATAGGCGGTCGGCAAGGTGAAGTCGAACAGCAGGTTGTGGGTGATCAGCTTGTTCTGCGGCGCCGGCAGGTATTCGTAGCCCGACCAGTCGGGCACCTGCCCGGCGATGACGCGGGTCTGCAGGTCGGTCAGCGGGATGGAGACCGACGCTTCCTGGATGATGGAGCTGCCGTCGAAGACCGCGCCCACGCCACGGTTGGGCGCCAAGGTCAGGCGCCAGCGTGTGTTGCTGTCGGTCTCCTTGATGAGGTCGAGCACGGCCGCGCCGAAATACGAGTTGTCGTAGGCAAAGCCGCCGTTGTCATCGTTGACCCGGTTGAGGAACTGGAAGCCCGAGCGGTCGGCGCGGTGGTTGTAGATGAAGGTCGGGTCCATGTAGCCGCTGATCTTCAAACCCTTGAAGCCGTAGCGTTCCTGGTTGTCTTCGAGGGCCTCGGTCTTCAGCGCGATGCGGTTGAATTCCTGCTGCTGCTCGGGTGTCATGCCGGGCGCGGCCGGCTCGGCTCCCGCGGGCGGCGCCGCGGTCGCTGCGGCGCCGCCGGCCGGTGTGGCGGGGGCGCTGCGGGCCTCGTTGTCGCGCACCTTGCGCTCGAGCTCATTCACCCGCTCACGCAGTGCCCGCAGCTCCTTGAGCAGTTCCTCGTTGGTCTGGGCGGGCGCGAGCGGGGCGAAGCCGGCCGCAAGGGCCGCCACCAGCGCAGTGTGCTTCCACGGTGTCATCGGTAGTCCTCCTGGTCTTGTGACCTTCTGACGGGAACAACAAGCAGATCCAGTGAGCCGGAAGCACGCTGCAGCGCCGCAGCGGCGCGTTGGCGTTCACGCTCGGTGCGTGCGATCAGGTAGCTGGCGAGCAGCACGCCGACGGCAACGATGGCAATCAGCACGCTGGCGACCGCATTGACGCTGGGGTCCAGGCCCAGGCGGGCGCGCGAGAAGATCACCAGCGGCAGCGTGGTCGCGCCCGGCCCCGAGAGAAACGCCGACAGCACCACGTCGTCGAGCGAGAGCGTGAAGGTCAGCAGCCAGGCCGAGGCCACCGACGGCGTCATCAGCGGCAGCGTGACGAGCCGGAACACCTGCGCCGGGCGCGCGCCCAGGTCCATCGCGGCTTCCTCCAGCTGCGGATTCATCTCCTGCAGCCGGGCCTGCAGCACCACGGTCGCGTAGGCCATGCCGACCAGCAGGTGGCCCAGCCAGATCGTCATCACGCCGCGCTCGGGAACACCGAGCAGACGTTGCATCGAGACCAGCATCAGCAGCAGGGACAGGCCCACGATGACCTCCGGCATCACCAGCGGCGCGCTCACCATGCCGGAGAACAGCGTGCGACCGGTGAAGCGCCGGTACTTCACCAGCGCGAAGGCCGCCAGGGTGCCCAGCACCGCCGCGCCGCAGGCGGTCAGGAAGGCGATCTGCAGGGACAGCCACACGCTGCGCAGGATCTCGTGGTCGCTGCTCAGCGCGGCATACCACTGGAGCGTGAAGCCGGCCCACTGGTTGGCGATCGGCGAGTCGTTGAAGGAGTAGAGCACCAGCGCCGCGATCGGCAGATAGAGGAAGGCGTAGCCGGCCAGCAGCCAGGCGCGCGGCAGCAGGCGGTGAAGCCGCCGGGACCGGTGTGCAGACCTCATCGGCCGCCCTCCCGTGCCTGCGCCTGGTAGCGGCTGAAGAGGGCCAGCGGCACGATGATCAGCAGCACCATCACGACCGCCAGGCTGGAGGCCATGGGCCAGTCGTTGTTGCTGAAGAACTCGTCCCACAGCACCCGGCCGATCATCAGGGTCTGCGGGCCACCGAGCAGCTCGGGGATCACAAACTCGCCGACGCAGGGGATGAAAACCAGCATCGAGCCGGCGATGATGCCCGCTCTGGACAGCGGCACCGTGACCCGCCAGAACGCGACCCAGGGTGTGGCGCCGAGGTCCTGCGCCGCCTCCAGCAGCCGCACGTCGAGTTTGGCGAGATGGGCGTAGAGCGGCAGGATCATGAAGGGCAGGTAGGTGTAGACCATGCCCAGCACGAGGGAGAAGGGCGTGTTCATCAGCTGACCCGGGGCCGGGATCATGCCGGCCGCCGCCAGCAGCCTGTCGATGCCCAGCGCGGCGAGCGCCTGCGCCACCCAGCCGTGTTCGCTCAGCAGCCCCTTCCACGCGTAGACGCGCAGCAGGAAGGAGGTCCAGAACGGCAGCATCACCAGCATCAGCAGCGCCGGCTGCACGGTACTGCGTGCGCGAGCCATGAAGTAGGCGAAGGGGTAGCCCAGCCCCAGGCAGATCAGCGTCGTGACGGCGGCGTACTTCAGGCTTGCCAGGTAGGCGGCGAGGTAGAGCGGGTCCTGCGCGATGTAGAGGTAGTTGCCGAGCCGCAGGCTCAGCTGCAGCCTGCCCTCGGCATAACGCCACAGGTCCTTGACGACCACGGTGTCCATCTCCGACACGCTGATCTTCAGCAGGATCAGGAAGGGCAGCAGGAAAAACAGCAGCAGCCAGGCGTAGGGCAGGCCGATGACGGCCAGGCGCCCGCGCCGCGGGGCGCTGCGGGGCTGGGGGGGCGAGAGCGGTGGCTGCATGGGCGGGCCTACT
>NZ_JAPFBW010000054.1 GCF_026153205.1 Aquabacterium sp. A7-Y
ACTCCTCCAGCCGGTAGGTGGCGCCAGGCACCACCTGTGTCCAGTACAGCGTGAAACTGCCTTCGGCATCGGGGTCGTCCCCCTTGAGGAAGCGCGGCGCCGGCAGCGGCACGGCGTCGCAGTCCTTGAACGCTTCGCCTGCACATGGATTCGGCGGCTCGGGCAAGGTCGGCAGTTCGACCCACACCTCGATCCTGGGCACTGGCAACCAGCCGGGATGTACCGCGTCGGGGACAGCCAGCAGCGTGGGCTCGTTGATCAGCGCCTCGGCCCGGCCGCCGAAGAGCGCGTGCATGCCACGCAGCGGGCGCAGCTCGCGGCCGGCGTGGCGCAATGCCTCGGCGCGGTCGGCCAGCACGTCGCTGGCGCAGTCGGACAGGACGGGCTCGGCGAAGAGGGTCCAGGAAAACCGGGCCAGGCCGTCGCGTTCCAGCGCTGACAGCGCGCTGGGCAGCGGGCCGAGGCCGGCCTCGAAGTCGGCCAGCTCGGCCAGCGGCAGCCACATCAGCTCACCGTCCTGCGGCGGCGCGGCAAGCGGGAAACCGGTCCCTTCGTCCAGACCAAAGGCGCTGCCTTGGCGCTGCTGCGCGCTGGCGGCCATGCGCAGCGGGGCGGACACCGTGGTCGTGACGGCGTCTTGCGCCTGGAGCTCCAAGCGCAGCACCTGGGCAACACGCTCTTGCGCGCTGGCCTGCCACGCCGCCAGCGCATCGATGGCGGCGTCTTCGAGCCACGGTCGCCCGAACAAGGCCAGCTCGGGCCAGCGACCCGGCTCTGCGGCTTGCAGCAGGTCCACGTGCTCCAGCGACATCCAGCCGCCGTCCGTCAGCTGCGCAAACTGCAAGCGGATCACCTCGCCCCGCTGTGGCAGCGCGCTGGCCGGCAGGCGACAGCGCACGCGCAGCCGGCCGGCATCGTCCCATTCGCCCTCGGCCGCCACGCTATCGGGCGAGGTGGGTGCAGCGCTGACGCTGCGTTCGATCCGCCGCACCTCGAGCGCCGGGGATGCGCCGGCAGCCGCGCGCAAGGCCAGCAGGCCGCGCAACATCACGCGCCGCTGCGCGCCGTGGTCTTCGATCGAGTCTATGCGTCCATGCACACGCCGACCTTCGACTTCGATGCGCAGCAGATCGCCGCTGCGCACGTCCTGCAGGCCCGAGGCCGCAGCGTCGAGCAAGAGCAGATCGCCGGGGCTGGAGGGCAACGGTCTCACGCGCAGCAGCTTGACGTCCAGCCGTGCCGACACCCGCAGCGCATCGGCACCGCTGCCCGGGCTGCCCGCGAGCAGCAGCGCCGGCGCCACACGCCAGCCTCCGGCGCTCCGCTGCGCCAACAGCATCGAGGGCACCGGGAACACCGCGGCCTGTACCTCCTCACCGGTCACCCGCAACACCCAGCAGCGCCGTCCGCCCTGGCTGAAGAAGCTGCGCACCGCCGGATGCAGCAGGCCCTGCACCGGATCGCCGCTGCGCTTGTCCCGCGCCAGAACGATGCGCATGCCGTACACCGCCTCGAACTCGGTCAGGCTTTCCACTGCCACAGCGCGCCCCAGCGGACCGCGCGTGGCAAAGCCGACGAAAAACGCGATGTCCATGCGCGGCAGCACTTCGTCCGGCGCTGGCGCCGGCAGCTCGAAGCGCACGCCGGGCAGACGGCGATGGGGCAGGCTGCGCAACACGCTGCGTCACTCCATCTCGAGGCGCTCGTAGGCCAGCACCAGCTCTTCCATCGCCACGTCGGTGCCCTTGGCGTTGAACGGGCCGCTGGTGTGCTTGATGATGCGGGCGCGCATCAGCTTCCAGGTCTGCACCACCTGCGTGTGGTCCTCGTTCTGCAGCTCGATGGTCACCGTGCGCAGCGCCGACTGGTTGCCATTGCGGATCTCGTCGAGCCATCTGTAGAGCGAGAGCGAACCGATCGCTCCGCGTTTGAGCGTGACATCGGTGGACTTGTTGAGACCGGTGATCTTCAGCACGCTGTTCTCGCCGCTGTTGCCGTTGCGGTACTCGGAAACGGTGACTTCCATGCCCACGCCGCTCACCTCCTGGAATCCGGCGTCCGGGCCTTGGGTGCTGCCGGTGCCGAGGTTCACCAGGAAGTTGAACTGCACGTAAGGTCGGTCTCTCAGGACGGCCATGGCCTTCTCCTTGGTTTGCCAGGGATTCAAACCTTGCGGTCGGCCGTCCACTGGCCGATGCGGAAGATCACGAACTCGGCCGGCTTCAGCGGCGCCACGCCGATCAGGCAGATCAGGCGGCCGTTGTCCAGGTCGTTCTGGGTCATCGTGGAACGGTCGCAGCGCACGAAAAACGCCTTCTCCGGCTTGTCGCCGAGCAATGCGCCGTTCTGCCATTCAGTGAGCAGGAAGTCCTCGATGGTGCGACGCACGTTGGCCCACAGCTGCTCGCCGTTGGGCTCGAACACCGCCCACTGCGTGCCCTTGTCGACCGAGCGCTCCAGGTAGGCAAAGTAGCGCCGCACGTTGATGTACTTCCACTCGGGGTCGGAGCTGATCGTGCGGGCCCCCCACAAGCGCATGCCCCGGCCTTCGAAAAACCGGAAGCAGTTGATGCCTTCGGGATTGAGCACCTCCTGCTGGCCCTTGTTGATCAGCGTCTCGAAGCCCAGCGCCAGCCGCACCTCCTCGTTCGCCGGTGCCTTGTAAACGCCTCGGTCCACGTCGTTGCGCGCATAGATGCCGGCGACAAAACCGCTGGGCGGCAGGTCGATCTCGCCCCGGGTGATCGGGTCCAGCACGGTGACCCAGGGGTAGTACAGCGCCGCGTGTTTGGAGTCCATCCGTGCGCGCATGTTGCGCACCTCCGACATCGTGTGGCCCTGTGCGCTGTCGAGCACCGCGATGCGGTAGCGCATGCGCTCGGCATGGGCGATCAGCAGGCCCGCGATCGCGTTGGCGTCCTCGTCGTAGTGCGCGTAGTTCCAGGTGGACCCCGGCGCCGCAACGATGGAGATGTCCTCCAGGTCTTCGAACTGGTACAGGCCGAGGGCATACGAGCGCGCGGGATCCGCTTCGCCCTCGTAGTCGCCGGCGCCAGGACGCTGGCCGTCGTGGCCGCCGTCGAGCAGGAACTCGGTCGACACACCGAGGGTGAGCTTGTCCTCGACGCCGATCCTGCGGCGGGCTTCTGCATCGGTAGGCCGCAGCAAGGGCAGTGCGTCGCCATCGAACAGCACGGACAGCAGGTCCGTGGCGTTGGCGATGGCGCTGTCGTTGCGCGCGATCACCAGCGGCAGCCGCCGCGCGTCGGCGGTCGAGGCCGGCGCAGTGGCGAAACGATCGAACACCGAGTCGGCGCTGGCGCCCTGGTGGTGCTGAGGGTCGAGCGGCAGGTCAGACCAGGTGCCCAGCGCGCGGCTGCCATCGCGGGACATCAACGTGACGCTGAGCGTGACCACGCGCAGCGTGTCCCCGGCATCGGGCAAGGGATCGGGGAAGAGCTGCTCCAGGGTCTGGCGGCCGGCCGGCACACTGGACGGCGAACCGCTGGCGACCGGCTCGAACTCCCACACCGCGCGGTCCTCGTCCCACAGCGCGGTGTAGAAGCGGCCGAGGTCGTCCGCTACCACCGGGCTGGTGATGTTACGCACCCACACCAGGTCACGATGGGCGAGTGCGCCGACGGTGGTGCGGCGTGCGCGTGTGATGGGGTCCGTGGCCGAGCCGAGGATGTTGGCCCGCGCCTTCAGCGTGAAGCGCACGCGCCAGTTGCCGACGGCGCCCGGATGGCGCGCCCGCACCATCAGGCCGTTCTGCACCTGGTCCACGACGCGAGCGTGGCCGTCTTGGTAGGCCGGTGCGCCGCCCGACCCGGTGGGGGGATCGATGCCGAACTCCTCGCCGGGACCGATCGGTTCGTAGCTTCGCTCGCCGCGAGGCTTGAAGACGCGGGAGATGTAGAGCCGCTTGCCGCCTTCGGTGAAGAAGGCGCGCACCGCGTGCCACAGGAAGTTGGGCACGGTGCCGGCATCGCTGAACACGAGCTCGTCGCCGCTGCCGTAGAGTTGCTCGAACTCGCCGAGGCTGGTCACGATGTCGGGCTCCAGGTGCACCGGACCGAAGCGGGCCGCGCCGATGAAGCCGGTGGTCGTGGTGGACACGCCCTCGATCGTCTTGGCGCGGAATGACACCTCCTCGACGAACACGCCGGGCGCCAGGTATTCAGGCATGGAAGCTCTCCTTCTCGGGTCTGGGGCGCTTCATCACGCGCCGACGAAGAGAAACGACGATCCGCCGCTGCGGGCGACGAGCGGTTCGCCGGCGCGCAGGACCTGCGGGCGCAGGGGCAGCGCGGGAGGCCCGGCGCTTTGCAGCAGCGCCACCTCGGGCTGGCGCTGCAGTGCGTGCAGGTCGGGAACGGCTGTGCCGATGAGCGCCGGGTCCCAGTGGGCGCGAAGCGTCACGTCCCAGCGCTCGCGCTCGAAGTCGGCGGCAGCCGCCGGCGGCGAACCGTGCAAAGGAGGTTCGCGCGGCGGCGGCAGAGCGCAGGGCAACTGCAGGCTGCCCTGTGGGTCGGTCACGCCTTCGCCCAGCCGTGTGGCGCCCAACCACAGCTCCACGCGGGCCCAGGCCACCGGGCGTTCCGGATCGGAGGACCGGCGCAGACAGGCACGCACGATGCCCACCCCGGCCGTCAGGGTGCGGGCGGGTGCGCTGAAAAGCGGCACAAAGGGCGGCGCGTCGGGTCGCGACGCCACCGGACCATCAGGTGCCAGCAGTCCATCGGTGGGCAGATCGGCCTGCAGCCGCATCGGCAAAAAGCGGCCGAGGCGATCGCCCAGTTGCAAGAGGAAGGGGCGCGTGGCGGGTGGCGAGCTGTGGTTGTCGTCGCCGAGCATTCGCCAGCGCGGCAACGAGTGCGCGACGAACACGCCCTGCGCGTTGGCTGCCAGCCCCTGGCGCCGCCCCGTCAGCAGATCGCGCAACTCCACATGCAGGCCCTCGGCCACCACCCGTTGGTCGAAGTTGTCGCGGAACATCACGCCGACCGGCGCGCGAAGCAGCACACGGTCGAACCCGGGGCTGAGTTCGCGTCTCATGACGCCGCCTCCACCCGTTCGGTGCCGAAGCCCAGATCGCGCGTGTGCACCAGTGTCTCGTCGCGGACCAGCAGGTCCGACTCAATGCGCACCAGGCGTGCGACATAGGTGACGGACGTCTGCCAGCGCGCCTTGTACTTGTCCCACAGGCCCAGGTAGTCGGCGAGACCCGGCGGATCGCAGCTGAGTTCCACCGTCTCGTCGGACTCGAAGGCGGGTTGCTCGCGCCGGCTCAACGAGTGGTTGAGCTGGTTGGCCGGCAGCACGGCGTTGTCTTCCAGAAAGCGCATCGCCCATCCGAGCAGCCGCAGCTGGCGCTCGGCCTCGCCGGCCCACGGGGTGAGCAGGAAGTGCAGGTCCAGCGGCAGCGCGGGCCGGCGCAGCGTGCCATCGGCGGCGCGCCGCGGCGGCTGGTTGCGCGCACCGTTCAGCGTGACCCGGTACAGCATCAGGGAGAAGCCCTCCTGCACCGCAGCACTGCCGAAGTCGTGACTCTGGTACAGCGAAAACGTCGGTGCGGAGGTGAACTCGTCGCGCGGGCACTGCTGCTCGATCAGACGCAACAGCGTTCTGGCCACCGCGGCAATCGCAAGATAGCTTGCCATCGCGATTCACCGGTGACGACCGAAGCGCTGCCCGCGCCCGTACGCTGGTTGTGTTTTCAGGGGGTCGAGTTTGTACACCGCGCCCTCTCTTTCCAGTGTGGCCAAGGCTTGCTCGACCGTCGACAGCGGCACCTCGCCGATGCTCGGTGCCAGCCACCAGCGCTGGATGCCTCGCGCCGTGTCGGCCGCACGCGGATGCTTGCGCAGGTAACGACGGATCCAGGTGGCGACCTCGCCCGCGCTGGGGGGTGGGGGAGCAGTGCTCATCGGGGCGCCACCGTTTGCAATGGGATTCGGATTCGGATTCGGAGCAGGAACAGCAAGGCCCGAGCCAACCGAAGGTCGCCACAAATCTTCAATGAACTCAAGCACTTGCAGAATCGACAAGTGGGGGTGGGGCGGTGAGGCCACAGGAGGGCCGGCACGGCCCGCGCCATTGCGAGGCCAAGGCTATGGCGCTCGCGCCGCACCCCGGGGCAGGAGCGCCACGACAACTGCAGGACGCGCCCATCTGAGCCGCTGCCGAGGGCGGACGGGAGGGGGGGCGGAGAGACCGTTTCAGTCGGTGTCCGAGAACGCAGCGCGCAGCAACCCGTACTTCTTCACCAGCTTGCCAAAGCGGCTGCGTTCCTTGCCCGCGAGGCGAGCGGCCAGGCTGAGGTTGCCATTGGCCTGCGCGAGCAGTTCACTGAGGTAGTACCGTTCGAAGTCGGCGATGACCTGCGCCTTTGCTTGTGCGAAGGGCAACCCGAACCAGGACTGCCGCGGCACGGGCTCGCCGCTTGGGGGCCGCGATGCCAGACCGAGGTTGACGAAGGGTCCCTGGGAGAGCAGGAAACAGCGGTGCACCCGGTGCTCCAGTTCACGCACATTGCCGGGCCAAGGCTGAGGGCTCTGCAGGGCCGCGATGCTCTCGGCGTCGAGCCGACGCCCTGGTATGCCGTAGGCCTGCGCGAAGCGCTGCATGAAAGCCTGCGCGAGCAGCAGCGCGTCTCCCTCGCGTTCACGCAAAGGTGGCAGGCTGAGCGTCAGCAGGTTGAGTCGGAACAGCAGGTCCTGACGAAACAGCCCGTCCCGGCTCAAGGTCTCGAGGTCCGCGTTGCTGGCCGCGATCAGCCGCACGTCGGCGTGCCGCAGGCGGGGTGCCCCCACCGGTCGGTAACTGCGATCCTGCACGAAGCGCAGGATGGCCACCTGTGCCCGGGGGCTGAGGGAATTCACTTCGTCGAGAAACAGCGTGCCTTTATCGGCTTGCGTGATGACGCCGTCGCCTTCCCGTTTGGCGTCGGTGAAGGCGCCTCTGACGTGACCGAACAGCTCGGCCTCGAGCAGACTGTCCGGGATCGCGCCGCAGTTCACCGGCACAAAGGGTCCGTCCCGGCGCCGGCTCAGGTAGTGAAGCGCGCGAGCGGCCAACTCCTTTCCAGTGCCCGTTTCTCCACAGAGCAGGACGGTCGCATCGACGGCCGCATATTGAAGCAGCAAGTCCAACACGCCTCGGAAGCGACGTGAGCGGCCGATCAGGTTGAGGGCTGTCCAGTCAGGAAGTGCTGTGGTCGGGCCGAGCTTGAGGTGGGGCGGCGACGCGGGTTGGTCAGTGAACACGGTCTTTCTCCTGTGCCTGTCGAGAACGACCCATCGCGTTTCCTACAACGGCGCTGAGTGTCCGTCCGCGCCGATTCAAGTCAAGTGACGCGGCAGCAGCCGCTGAGGTGCCGCTTTGCGGCGGTATAACGTCTGCAGGATGAATGCATGGCAACTTGGGCCGCGCTGTGACTCTTCGCAGGCGGCACCGGCAGAGATGTCGCGAGCCAGAGACAGGAAGTCAGTTTGGGAACCAGATGAATCGCCGCAGCAGATGCGCATGCCGTGGTTTGATCAGGAGGTACACCCTGGAGCAAGGCATGTTCGCGGAGAACGCCGGCTCCGATGGAACCGCAGGCTCGGAGTACCGCCCCAGAGGAGGCGCTATCTTTTTCCTTATCTTCATCTCTATATGCACGGGAGAGAAACGCGACCACGCGATCCCTGCCAGCGGCGTCGCCAATGCTCGAACAACGATCTCACCATCCTCCCTGGCGATGCGCTGACGGCATCAGTTCCCGGGAAACATAGACGACGTCTGTTCGAACCACCCCCCTAGTCTGCGGGGGGCGTGGCCTGAGCGCTTGCACTTACCTCAGGCCAGGCCCTTCTTGCGATCCGGTGAGATCAGCAGCGCATGCCAGACAGGGGCGGTCATCGTGATGTCCAAGTCGGCCGGCAGCGGGGTTTTCAGGGTTAACCCTGGGTGATTGGCGCCACGTGTTGCACCGAAACCGAGATCACCCCGGCAGGGGCGGCCTGGGGCCATCACTTGACGCTGAAGCGCACCGTCAAGGTCTTCTTCTCGGCATTGGTGAGCGTGGCGACCGCCTTGCTGCCCTTGGCCAGCTTGACGCCCTGGGCTTCGAGCTTGTTCTCGCCGACGGGCTTGAGTTCGACTTCGCTCTTCTCGGTGCCGCTGAGCACCGTCAGCTTGCCGGACAGCCCGGCGGTGTCGAACGGCTGCCCGTGGTCGGTGATGTAGAGGGTGGCCTTGTCGCCTTCGTTCGTCAGCTCGAAGCCGAGGTCTTGCGCCGTTGCGACGATGCCGCCGTGTTGTGCCTTGGTGCCATGTGCCATCGCCACGTTGAACGACAAAGCCGCAGCAGCGACCACCAACAGGCTCAACAGTTTCTTCATATCGATAGCTCCTTCTGTGCAGCACATTGGGTCAGGCTGTGCTGCAGCGGCCTGTTGTGTCTACAACGCACACCCCGCGGCGGACGTCGACACCGGATGAAAGACCGATGTATCAGTACGTCTCGGCGGGGGAGCCCTCCAGCAGGCGTCGCGTCGCACGTTCACCGAGCAGTGCATAGGCCAAGGGCGTCAGCAAGGTGTCCAGCAGCGTCGAGCTGATGAGCCCGCCGAAGATGACCACCGCCACCGGATGCAGGATCTCCTTGCCCGGGGCGTCGGCGGCCAGCAGCAGCGGCGTCAGCGCAAACGCGGCCACGAGCGCCGTCATCAGCACCGGCGGCAGCCGCTCCAGCGAGCCGCGCACGATCATGGTCGGGCCAAAACTTTCGCCCTCGAAGCGGCACAGGTTGATGTAGTGGCTGATCTTCAAGATGCCGTTGCGCGTCGCGATCCCCGCCAGCGTGATGAAACCCACCATCGAAGCCACCGACAAGCTCACGCCCGCGATCCACATCGCCACCACGCTCCCAATCAGCGCGAGCGGGATGTTGGCCATGATGATGCCGGTCAGCACCACGGATTTGTAGCGCGAGTAAAGAACCATGAAGATCATCGCGAGCGACAGCAGCGACAGGGCAAGGATCAGCCGGGTCGCCTGCTCCTGGGCCTGGAACTGACCCTCCAGGCTCACGAAGGTGCCCGCCGGCAAGGCCGTCTGCGCCACCACCGCGCGGATGTCGCCGATGACCCGGCCCATGTCGCTGCCGTCCGTGTTGGCGTAGACGACCATACGCCGGCGGCCGTTCTCGCGGCCGATCTGGTTGGGTCCGTCACTCTCTTCGACGGTCGCGATGCTGGAGACCGGAATGCGGCCTGCCGGCGTGTCGAGCAGCACATTGGCGAGGTCCTGTGGGCTGCGACGCGGGTCCGGCAGGCGCAGCACCAGCTCGTAGCGGCGCGAGCCGTCGACGATCTGGGCGCCGTGCGCACCGTCGGTCAGGGCCTGCAGCATGCGCACCACCTCGGCTGGCGTCACGCCGACCTGGGCCGCCTTGCGGTAGTCGACGCGTACATTGATCTGCGGGATCAACACCTGTTTTTCGACCGTCAGGTCGACCAGTCCGGGGATGCGGGTCAGGCCCAGGCGCATCTGCTCGGCCAGGCTGCGCAGGCTGTCCAGGTCGTCGCCGTAGATCTTCAACGCGATCTGGGCCCGCACCCCGGACAGCAGGTGGTCGAGCCGGTGCGAGATCGGCTGGCCGATCGCCACCGCCGCCGGCAAGGTCGCCAGCTGCGCCCGGATGTCGGCCATCACCGCCTCGCGGTCGCGCTCGGAGCGCTTGAGGTCGACGTCGATCTCGGCCGAGTGCACCCCTTCGGCGTGCTCGTCCAACTCGGCCCGCCCGGTGCGCCGGCCCACCTGGGTGACCTCGGGCACCTCGGCGACCAGCCGCTCCGCGACAGACCCCATGCGGTTGGCCTCTGCCAGCGAGGTGCCGGGGTTGAACATCAAGGACAGGACCAGCGAGCCTTCGTTGAAAGCCGGCAGAAAGGCGCGGGGAAACCACGGCACCGTCGCGGCCGCGCCGACCACGGCCAAGGCCGCGATGGCGATGATGGCCTTGGCACGCGGCAACGACCAGACCAGCAGCCGGGCGTCCTGCCGCTTGAGCCACGCCACCAGCGGGCTGTCACCGTGGTCCAGCCGTTTCATGCCGGGCAGCAGGTAGCTGCACAGCACCGGCGTCACCGTCATCGACACCCCCGTCGACGCCGCGATCGAGACGATGTAGGCGATGCCCAGCGGCGAGAACAAGCGCCCTTCGATGCCGGGCAGCGCGAACAGCGGCACGAACACCAGGACCACGATGGCCGTCGCGTAGACGATGCCCGAGCGCACCTCGACGCTGGCCTGCCGGACCACCTCCAACAGCGGCAGGGGCTGGGCCAGCGCGCGGTTCTGCCTGAGGCGACGCACGATGTTCTCGACGTCCACCACCGCGTCGTCGACCAGTTCGCCGATCGCGATCGCGAGACCGCCCAGCGTCATCACGTTGATGGATTGATCCAGCCAGCGGAACACGAGCGCTGTCACGGCCAGCGACAGCGGGATCGCGATCAGCGAGATCAGCGTGGTGCGGGCCGACAGCAGGAAGGCAAACAGCACGATGGCGACCATCACCGCGCCGTCTCGCAAGGCTTCCGTCACGTTGCCGATCGAGGCCCCGATGAAATCAGCCTGGCGGAACAGCACCTTGGGCGCGCTCTGGCCCTTCGGCAGGCCTTGCTGCAGCTCGGTCAAGGCAGTTTCGATCTCGCGCGTCAGCCGCACGGTGTCGGCCGCCGGCTGCTTCTGCACGCTGACGATGACCGCGGGCGCGCCGTTGTAGCCGGCGTCGCCGCGCTTGAGCCCCGGCGCGAAACGCACCGTGGCGACCTGTTCGAGCAGCACCGGACGGCCGTCCTGGAAGGCGACCGCCAGCCCCTGCAGATCCTCCACCCGGTTGGTGCGCGCCAGGTGGCGGATCAGGTACTCCCGGCTGTTGAGGTCGATGAAGCCGCCACCGGCATTGCCGGCGAAACCCTTGAGGGCCCGCTCGACCTGGCTCAGGGAAACGCCGAACTGCGCCAGGCGCGCCGGGTCGGGTTCGACCCGCAGCTGCCGCACGTCCCCGCCGATCGGGATCACCTGCGAGACGCCCGAGATCGAGAGCAGCCGGGGCCGCAACACGAAGTCCGCGTACTCGCGCACCTGCATGGGCGTGGCGGCCTGCTCGCCGCCTTGCAAGGGCAGCGCGATCAGCATGATCTCGCCCATGATGGAGGACACCGGGCCCATGATCGACGTGACGCCCTCTGGCAGCTGCTCCCGGGTCAGTGCCAGGCGTTCGAACACCAGCTGCCGGTTGCGGTAGATGTCGGTCCCCCAGTCGAACTCCGCGTAGACGATGGACAGGCCGACGCCGGAGGTCGAGCGCACCCGGGTCACCCCAGGCATGCCGTTCAAGGAGGTCTCCACCGGGAAGGTGACCAGCTGCTCGACCTCCTCGGGCGCCATGCCGCCGGCCTCCGTCAACACCGAGATCACCGGTTTGTTGAGATCGGGGAAGACGTCGACCGGCGTGCGCCAGGCCGAGTAGGCCCCGTAGGCCATCAACAGCGCCGCAAACGCCAACACGAACAGCCGGTTGGCCAGGCTGAAACGAACAATCCAGTTGAACATTGTCGCGGCCTCAGCGGATCTGGTTGATCAGCGCCGCGCCCTGGACCACCACCCGGTTGTCGGCCGCGAGGCCCTGGGTGACGATCACCGTCTCGGCATCAAGCGGTCGGGTCACCACGGGCTGGGCCAGAAACCGCTCGGCCGTGTCCTTGATCCAGACCACCGGTTCGTTGGCGGCGTTGCGCACCACACTCTGCGCGGGCAGCACGATGCCCTTCAGGCGCTCCTTCAGGCGGGCCACCACGGTCACCGGCTGGCCGACGGCCAGCGCGGGAGGCGTTCGGCCTGCGGCCGTCTGGAGGCGGAAGGTCAGCGGCAGCACGCCCTCGCGCAGGCTGCGCGACGCCCCGACCAGGCGCAGCTCGCTGTCCGCCATCCCGCTCAGCGTGCCGCGCTCGAGGCGGCCGGGCAGACTGGCGTCGGCCGTCGTCGCCTCGATCAACAGCCGGTTCGGATCGATGATCTCGAACAGCACGTCGCGCGCCTCGACCACTTGTCCGGCCAGCACGTCGGCTTTGGCGATGACGCCCGAAACGGGCGCGACCAGGCCCTCGCGAGAGCGCAAGCTGCCGCCGATCGCTCGCTCACGCTCGCGCAGGCTGCCCAGCTCGGCTCGGGCGGCCTCGATGTCCTTGCGGGGCACCGTGCCTTCGAGCGATTCCAGCCGCTGCAGGCGCTGCTCGGCGAGCTGACGGGCGGCTCTCAGCTGGGCCAGCTCGGCCTGCTGGTTGGCGGCCGCATACGGCTCGGCGTGGTGGTGCACGTAGGCCAGCAGCTGGCCCTTGCGCACCGCCTGGCCGGCCACCGGCAAGCCGTTCGGCCCCGGCTCGATGCGTCCGCCGTGCACGGCTTGCACGCGACCGCCGGCGTTGGGGTCGATCAGGACGCGCCCATTCAGCTCGACGCTGGCGGCGGCCTCGCCCAAGGGCGCGAGCAGCGTGCGGATGCCCATGCGGCGCTGGGCCAGCTTGGGCACGTTGACGCTGCCGTCCGGCAAGCGGGCGAGCCCGGACGCGTTGACCGTGGCCGGCGCGTCCAGATGTTCGCCGTTCGGTCCGTGCGCACCCGGGCCGGCGTGGGCAGGGCTGAACACCACGGCACACAGACCGAGGGCGAGGGCGGCGACGCGGCCCGGGATGCCGAGAGGGGGGCCAAAGAGCAGGCTCATGCTTGCCCCTGGGTGCGCGCGGCGCGCTTCTGGCGCCGCTGCCACCAAAGCCCGCCGAGCGCGAGGGCGGCCAAGCCCCCGACCACGACCGTGCTGCGAGCCACGCTGCCGTGCTCGTGCGGCGCCTCCTCGTGGGCGTGCGCGCCTGGTCCGTGCGCATGGCCGTGCCCTGCTGTCATCGCCGCGCTGCCGGCCGCCGCGTCGGCCACGACCAGTGTGCCGTCCAGCAAGTCGGTCTCTGCGCCGGCGACCACCGTGAAGATCAGGGGGTGGCTGCCCGGTCGCGCCAGCAGTTTCAGGAATTCGGGGTCGGCCACCGCATAGTCGCCGTGGTCCGCATGAAAGGTGGCCGTCGCCCTGCGGCCCTCGGATTCCACTTCAAGCTGGGCTCGCAGCACCGGCTCGTTGGTCTCGAAGCGGTCGATGAGCACCGAGAGTTCACCCCCGCTCAGCGTGGCGACGAGTTCGAAAGCCTCGGACTGGGCCTCCAAGCGCGGCGCCCCGTTGGCGGCCGCGCCGGCCGTTTGGGCCGGCGTGTCCAGGTGTTCGCCGTTCGGGCCGTGTGCGCCCGGGCCGGCGAAGGCCGGCTGGACCAGGGACAGGGTCAGCAGAAGCGCCGCCAGGGAGCGGGTGTGGCGACCGTGGCGCGCAAGGTCAGGGGTCAGGGTCATGGCATCAGTCCAAGAGCTTGGTGGAGGCGGGCGCGGGCGAGGCCGAGGGCGGCCTGTTGCCGGGCCACGGCGGCGTCGGCCTGATGGGCGGCGGAGAGGGCGCGCAGCAGGTCGGGCAGGGCGGTTTCGCCGGCCTGGAAGGAGGTGTCGAGCAGCCGCGCGCGCTCGCGCAGCAAGGCGGCGCGGGACTGCTCAGCGGTGAGCTGGTGCTGCGCGGCCTCGAGGCCGCCGCGGGCCTCGGTCAGTCGGGCCACGAGGCGCTCGCGCACCCGTTGCAGTGCCACCTCGGCGACTTCGCGCCGGCTCAAGGCCTCCGCCTCGAGTTCCCGGCTGCCGGCGTCGACGCCGATGGGCAGTCGCAAGGCGACGCCCAGGCTGCGTTCGCGAGGCTCGCCCCGCGCTGCGCTTTCTTGTCTCGCGCTCACTGTGAGTTCCGGCGGGCTGCGGCGTGCTTGCCGCAAGGCGTCGAGGTGGTGCCGCGTGCGCTCGACTTCGGCCTCGGCGCTCAGAAGTTCCGGGTGACTCGCTGGCGGCTGGGCCTCGGCGGCCGCGGCGCCAGGTTCGCTGGGATCGACCGGCCCCGACAGGCCCGTCAATGCGGTCCAGCGAGACCGTGCCACCGTCAGGGCCTGGCGCGCCTGGGCGACCGCACCTTGGGCGGCGAGCAACTCGGCCCGTGCCGCCATGCCGTCGGCGCGCGCCAAATCCCCGGCGGCCACACGTCGGTCGGTGTCATCGGCCAAGCGCTGCAGCGTCTGCTGCTCCTGCCGGGCCGACTGCAAGGCCGCTTGCTCGGACGCGAGGGCCCAGGCAGCGAACCGGACCTCACCGGCGAGGGCGAGACGGGTGGCGGCTGCACTGGCTCTGGCCGCCGAGGCCTGCGCCTCGGCATCCGCCTGGCGAGCTCCTCGCTGGCCGAGCCGCCACAGGGGCACAGAGACGCCCAGTTCGGTTTCTCGCGCGCCGCGATCGTCGTGCAGACGGTCACTTCGGTGCTCCAAGGTCAGCGCCGGAGCGGCCGGGGTCCAGGCGGTGGCCGCGGCGCGGGCCGCGTTGGCCTCACGTTCGCGACCTCGGCTCTCGGCAGCCACGGTGGCCCGTTGCCAGGCTGCTTCAACGGCGTGGGCCAGGCTCGTCCCGGGCACCACGACCGGTTCTGCTGCAATGACGCTGCAGCAGACCGCGCCGGCCAGCAGGCCAGGCGCAAACCATCGGTGGATGTTCACGTCAATGAATGCGGTTCAACGGGCGCGACAGGCGCGAACGGCGGTCGCGCACCCGATCCGGCCCGCGTCACGCGGGCCGGCGCCAACATAAAGTCAGCGGGTGGACCGAGGCGGCCGTCTCAGGCCCTCGAGAAAAGGCGCTGGGGGAACGGTGACCGACAGAGAGGGCGGGCTCTCATCCGCAAGCAGGGCGGGTGACCAGGCCGGAACGGCCGGCAACACCGGCGCGTTGCTCAACGGGGTGTCGAGCTGGACGTGCTGGCGCGACTCCTGGGAATCGTCTTCGTGGACACTGCCGTCGTCGTGATGATGGTGTGCTTCATCGATCCAGTGCGCGACGGCATGCGACATGTCGCCGCCGTGTACGTCCCACAGTGCCTCGGCTGCCGTGGCGACGGATTGCCAGGGCAGCAGGACAAGCATCAGGACGACAGCGAGCCAGCGGGACATGCGCGGCATTCTAGGGCAGCCCGCTTTACCGCGACGCGCGGGGGAAGGAGGTCACCCTCGCACCACACCTTGCAAAAGCATGGAGGCGGATGGAAGGCGCGCATTTGCCACAGGGTTCTGCCGGCTGAAGCCCCGCTTCATTGACGAGATGCGACACAGATAGCGGTGTACGACATGCCTGACAAAAGACGATGAGTCGTCTAATATGTCCGGCATGTCAGACACAATTCGGCTGCTGCACGACGCAGGATCGGCGGTTCGCAAGCTCCGCAAGGTCAAACGCGTCCCTGCTTCGCGCCTTGCCGACATCTCCGGGAAAAGCCGAGACACCTTGCACCGGCTGGAGCGAGGGGAGGATGTCTCGCTGAGCACCTTCCTCGCGGTGCTCAGCGCGCTTGGCTGCGGCATAGACATCAAGGAGCTGGGCCGGCCCACGCTGGAGGAAATGAGCCGCCGCTTTGCCGAGGAAGACGACCGTGAATGAGCTGCCGGAGAAGGTCAAGCTGCTGAACGTGCGCATCGCCGCCGCTCTTGCCGGCACGCTGGTCCGCGAGTCCCAGTACGTTTTCACTTACGGAAGTGCCGAGGCAGAGCAGCCGGCGGTCAGCATGCTCATGCCGCCGAGCCGTACAACGTGGTCCGACGGCGACCTGTTCCCGTCGATGGACATGAACCTGCCCGAGGGCTTTCTGTTCCAGCGGATCATCGAGCTTTATCCAAAGCGCTCCATCACCAAGATGCACCTGCTGGCGCTGGCGGGCGACAACGGCATCGGCCGGGTCGGATACGCAGTCGGTGACGCGGCCCGGAAGCCGAGCGCGGTGGTTTCGCGCCAGGAGCTGCTTTCCAGCCAGGCGGGGGGCGATTTCTTCCAGCGGCTGGTGAGCGCCTACCTGTGGACCGGCGCCGGGATCTCGGGAGTTCAGCCCAAGATCATGATTCCCTCGCGCGTGTCCATCCCGATCCCGGATCTGATCGTGAAAAGCGCGGGGCCTCAGTACCCGGGCCTCGCCGCAAACGAGTTCATCTGTTTGAGCGCTGCCGCCCATGCCGGCATAGAGGTGCCCCGGTTCGACCTTTCGGCAAACGGAGACATTCTCGCCATCGACCGTTTCGATATCGGTAGCGCTGGCCAGCGCCTTGGGTTCGAGGACATCGCCGCCCTGATGGCGCTGCGAGTCCATGACCGGTTCTCGGAGAGGAAGTACCAGGGCAGCTACGAGGCGATCACCGAAGTCATCCGGCTGTTCTCGGCGGCACCAGGCGAAGACCTCCAACGGTTTTTCGAGCAGCTTGCCTTTTCGGTGATGGTGCGCAACGGCGATGCCCATCTGAAGAATTTCGGTCTGCTCTACACGAAGGACGATGACGCCCGTCTGGCGCCGATGTTCGATGTGGTCACGACCACCGTCTACAAGTACGAGCGGCCGGGCGGCTTCGAAGACGTCGACCGCACGATGGCGCTCAAGTGGCGCCGGGGAAAGAAGTACGCCTCCAAGGCATACCCGACCACGGAAGAGCTGCTCGCGTTCGGACGCGAGCTGTGCGGCGTACCGCAGCCGAGGGGGGTGGTGGAGCGGATCGCAGACGCGATGGTCCAGGCACTGGCCGATGCAGAGAAAGACTCGCGCGTTCCTCGTGAATTGCTCACGCTCATGAGGGAGCAATGGAACATCGGCCTGTCCTATGCGCAGGAGTGCAAGGCATCGAAAGGATTCCGCGCAGGGATGAGGCCGTGATCGAAGGCCGTCGCGCGACGTAAAAGTGTGCGGGTCGTGCGCATGCCAGTACCTTTGTACACCGCGACCGAACGCATGGAGGGTAGGCCGGCCTTCGAAGCGTGAAGACAATGGCACCTGGACCGAAGCGAAGTAAACAAGCAATTCCCAGCCCTGCCGACCGCGGCCTGCAGCCCCGTTACGTGCAACGGCTCTTGCTTCGCGCCCACGGGTTCAGGCGCCCGGCAGCACCTGCTTGATGATCTTCACCAGCTCGGCCGCGGCCACCGGCTTGACCAGCCAGCCGGTCGCGCCAAGCTTCTTGGCCTCGTCGCGCTTGGCCTGCTGGCTCTCGGTCGTGAGCGTCAGGATGGGCGTGAAGCGCAGCACCCGGCGCGTCTCGCGGATCAGCTCCAGCCCGTCCATCTTCGGCATGTTGATGTCGGTGACGATCAGGTCGGGCTTGAGCCCGCCCTTGAGCTTGGCGAGCGCCTGTTCGCCGTCGGGCGCGGTGTCGACCTTGAAGCCGGCGATCTCGAGCGAGCTCTTCAGGCTCATCAGCATGGTGGCGGAGTCGTCGACGATGAGGAGGTGTTTCATGACGTGGGGTCCTGGGGGAGGGGGGAGGGGGTGGGCTCACGGGCCGGCGGGGCCGGCGGCAGCAGCACGCTGACCACCGTGCCGGCGCCCGGCTCGCTCTGCACCAGCACCTGGCCGCCGTGGTGGGCGACGATGCCGTGCACCGCGGCAAGGCCGAGGCCGGTGCCTTCCCCGACCGGCTTGGTGGTGAAAAACGGTTCGAAGATCTTGGACAGCAGCTCCGGCGGGATGCCTTCGCCGCTGTCGGCGATGCGCAGGCGCGCCATGCGCGGCGTGGCGTGGCCGGCATCGACGAGGTCCGGCGGGGTCTCGATGACGTCCACCGTCAGCCGCACCTGCCCGCCGCCGCGGCGCATCGCGTAGGCGGCGTTGTTGACGAGGTTCAGCAGGCATTGCTCCAGCTGCGCCTGGTCGACCTCGACCCGGCAGTCCTCGTCCACGCGGATGGCGACGCACACCCCCAGCGGCAGGCCGGCGGCCAGCAGCGCACGGCACCGCTCCACCAGCTGGGCCAGCGAGACCGTCTCGAGCCGCTGCGGCGTCTGGCGGGCGAAGTCCAGCAGCTGGCGCACCAGCGCGGCGGCCTTCTCGCCGGCGTCGACGATGCGGCCGAGGTTGCGCAGCTGGCGGCTGCCGGGCGTGGCGTCGGCCTGGCACAGCTCGGCCAGCCCGATCATCGAGCCGAGCAGGTTGTTGAAGTCGTGCGCGACGCCGGCGGCGAGCTGCGTGATGGCCTGCAGCTTGTCGTGGTCGCGCAGGCGTTCGTCCAGCTGCTGCTGGTCGGTGACGTCATACAGCGCGCCGCGCCACGCCACTTGCCCGCCGGGGAGGGGTTCGCCTTTGGCGTGCATGCGCACCCAGCGCGTGCCGGCCGGGCCGGCCAGGCGCAGCGTGAGCGGGCGCGGCGCGAAGCGCTCGGGCCCCGGGCGCAGGCAGCTGCCGAACCGCTGCCCGTCCTCGGGGTGCAGCGCCGCGAGCAGCGGTGTGGCGTCCGTGGCCAGCGCGGCCGGGTCGAGGCCGGTGAGTTCGGTCAACCCGCGGCTGGCGTATTCCAGCCGCAGGCTGGCGCCCGGCCCCTGCAGCAGCGAGAACAGCACGCCGGGCAGCTGGTCCGCGGTGCGGCGCGCCTGCAGCAGCTGGTCCTCCATCTGGCGGCGCTGTCGCAAGGGCATCAGGGCGAGGTCGTTGATCCCCTCGGCGTCGCCGGTCCAGCGCGTCGCGCTGGCGAGCACGTGCAGGTCGCGGCCGTCCCCGTTTCGCAGCACCAGTTCCACCTCGTCCACGCGCGCCTGGATGCGCAGCAGCGGCAGCATCACCACTTCCGCGTAGAGGCGTGCGCCCGGGCTGAGCAGGTCGGGGAAGCGCAGCGTTTCCAGGTCCTCGCGACTGCGGCCGAGCAGCGCCAGCAGCTCGTCGTTCACGCCGAGCAGCCGGCCGTCGTCGGCGAAGCGCAGCAGGCCGCAGGGCACGCGCCGGTCGCCCAGCAGGCGCAGGGGAGCGGCCGGCATCACGCGTCCTCCGCACGCCAGAGCGCCAGCTCGGCCGTGATGGCGGCGATGACCTCGCGCGGATGGCTCACGTGCGGGCAGTGGCCGGCGGCGTCGAGCCGGCGCTGGCGCCCGCGCGGCAGCTTGCGCTCCAGGTACTCGCCCACCGAGGGCGGTGCCAGCGGGTCGGCACTGCACTGCAGGACCAGGGTCGGTTGCTGCAGCAGCGGCAGCAATGCGCGGTGGTCGCTCATGAAGCTGATGCGAGCGAACTCGCGTGCCACGCCGGGGGCCATGCGGCAGAAGCTGCGGTGCAACTCGTCCGCCAGCTCGGGCCGTTCGGCGTTCTGCATCACCATCGGCGCCAGGAACTCGGGCCAGCGCAGCTCGTTGCGCTCGATGAGCTCGACCAGCCCGGCGATCTCCGCGAGCGCGAAGCCGCCGTGGTAGTCCGGCGGATGGTCGACGAAACAGGGCGAGGGCGCGATCCAGATCTGGCGCTCGAACACATGCGGCGACGTGATGCCGGCGAGCAGGCCCATCATCGTCGACACCGAGTGGCCGACGAAGCAGACGCGCTCCAGCGCGAGCGCCTGGCACAGCTCCAGCAGGTCCTCGGCATAACCGCCCAGCGCGGCATGGCGCGCGCCATAGGCGGCGCTGTCCGAGCCGCCGGCGCCGACATGGTCGAACAGGACCACCCGGTGGTCGGCCTCGAAGGCCGGCGCCACCTCGCGCCACAGGGTCTGGTCGCAGCCGAATCCATGCGCGAACAGCAGCGTGCGCGGCCCGCTGCCGCGGACGCTGACGGCGTGACGCCGGAGCACCGCATCGCGCCGCTCGTGCGGTAGCGGCGCCGCGGCGGGTGCCATCGGCTGGCTCCCCTGCCGCGCGACGGGTGCCGGCGTCCCGAGGGAGGCAAGGCTCATGACGCCAGCGCCTCTTGCACCGCCTGCTTCAGCTGGCCTCGGTTGAAGGGCTTGCAGAGCTGCAGCGTGGCGCCGGCCAGGCTGGCGGTCTGCAGGTTGAACTCGGGCGAGAGCACGCGCCGACCGCCGGAGATCGCCAGGATGGGTAGCGCCGCGCCGCGGCGGCGCAGCTCGACGATGAGCTCGGCACCATCCATGCCGGGCATCAGCACGTCGGTGATCACCAGGTCGAAGTGCTCGGCCTCGAAGCGGTCCAGGCCTTCGCGGCCGCCGACGGCCTCGACGACCCGGTGGCCGTCCAGCTCGAGCATCTGCAGCACCGTGTCGCGCAGCAGCTCGTCGTCGTCGATGAGCAGGATCTTGGCCATCGCGGCCTCCTCAGAAAAGTTCGATGCGCGCCGCCGGCGCGCCGGGTTGTTCGTCCGCGGCCGCCTCCGGATCGCGATGCAGGGCTTCGCCGGCGACGTAGTCGGCTGCCAGCGCCAGCGCGCGCTCGCGCAGCGGCGCGAGGTCGGGCCGGTCGGCGCGCAGCGCGTCGAACAGCGTCTCGATCAGCGCGTCGCGGGACTGCAGCGCCGGGCTCACTCGGTCGATGATCTGCTTGAAGACGTCCTGGTACTGCGCGGTGTCGAGCAGCGACGCGATGCCGTGGTCCAGCTCGGAGTGGTGGCGCGTCACCGCGACCATCAGCATCTGGTAGAAGTCGCGCATGTCGACGTAGCTCTCGTCCAGCTGCTGCGTCATCTCGGCCAGGCGCTGCGACTCGGCCTCGTTGTGACGGGTGCGGGCCTGGAACTCCTCGCTGTAGCCGCCTTCGACCGTCTTCACCAGCGTGGCGATGTCGGCGTCGATGCGGCCCGCGGTCTGGTTCGACTCGGTGGCCAGGCGCCGGACCTCGCCGGCCAGCACCGCGAAGCCCCGGCCGGCGCTGCCGGCGCGCGCCGCCTCGATCGCGGCGTTGATCGCGAGGATCTCGGTCTGGCGCGCCATGCCGCGGATGGTCTCGGTCATCTGCTGCAGCTTCTTGACCTCGCCCACCAGGCTCTGGAAGTGCGCCCGCTCGGCGGCGATCTGCTCGGGCAGCTGCCGCACGAAGGTGGCCAGCTCCGCGATGATGTGCGCGTTGCGCTGGATGCCGCTCTGCATCGCGTCGCTCTGGGTGCGCGCGTGCCCGAGGTAGTCGATCAGCCGGGCCGAGAGCTGGCGCAGGCCGCTGGCCCGCTCCATGCCCTGCAGCGCCTGGGTCTCCGACAGCGAGACGGCACGCTGCAGCTGCAGGCCCAGCTGGTGGTCCAGCTCGCGCGAGCCGGCCTGCACGTCGGCCAGCACCGCGCCGGTGTCTGAGCCGAGGCCCGCACGGCGCGGCAGGCAGGCGGCACTGCCGCGCCGGAGCGCGCGGCCCAGCCGGGCCAGGCGTGCGCCGAATCGGGTCGTCGTCATGCCGGCGCTCCTTCGAGGCCCGCCAAGGCGGCGGCGAGCCAGCGCTCGCGCGGCAGCGACAGCACGCGCGGGCGCAGCGCCAGCAGCACCTGCAGGGCGGCCGCGTGCAGGTGCTCGCAGTCGCTCAGGTGGACGGCAGGGCGCGGCAGGCCGCGCAGGTGCTGGGCCAGGGCTTCGGCGTCCTCGACGCCCACCGTGGCGTCGAGCACCGCATGGTCGGGAAGGTACTGGATGCCCATCAGAGCAGCTCCTTGGGATTGAGGATCATCAGCACGCCGCCGTCGCCCATCAGCGCGGTGCCGGCGAAGCCGGTCATGCCGGCCAGCACGCCTTCGAGCGGCTTGAGGATGATGTCGCTGGCGCCGAGGAACTGGTCCACGACCAGCCCCGCGTTCTCGCCGCCGATCCGGACCACGAGCACGGCGAGCTCGCCGTCGTCGTTGGTTGCCTGCGCGGCGTCGAGCGCCAGCATGTCGTTGAGGTCGCGCAGCGGCACGATGCGGCCGCGCAGCACCGTGGTGCGGGCCTGCTTGAAATGGTGGATGTCGTCGCGGTGCACGCGCACCGTCTCGACGATCAGGTCCATCGGCACGCCGAAGCGGCGTCCGGCGCTCTCGATCACCATCACGTTGGTGACGGCCATCGACAGCGGCAGCGACAGGCGCAGCGTGGTGCCCAGGCCAGGGCGGCTCGCCAGCGTCACCTGGCCGTTGACGCGCTCGACGGCGGTGCGCACGACATCCATGCCGACGCCGCGGCCCGACAGGTCGGAGACCGTCTCGGCGGTCGAGAAGCCGGGCAGGAAGATCAGCTGCACCGCCTGCTCGTCGCTCAGCGCCGCGGCCCGGTCGGCCGGCACCAGGCCGCGTTCGACCGCCTTGGCGCGCACTCTTGCCGCGTCGACGCCGGCGCCGTCGTCGGCGATCTCGATCACGACGCGGTCGGCTTCCTGGCGGGCCACGATGCGGATCGTGCCGTGCGCCGGCTTGCCGGCGGCCAGGCGCCGCGCGGGCTGCTCGATGCCATGGTCGAGGCTGTTGCGCAGGATGTGGATCAGCGGGTCGGCGAGCGCCTCGATGACGTTCTTGTCGGCCTCGGTGTCCTCGCCCTCGATCTGCAGCTGCACCTCCTTGCCGAGCCGGCGCGAGAGGTCGCGCACGAGCCGGCCGAAGCGCTGGAACACCACGCCGACCGGGAGCATGCGCACCTCCATGATGGCGCGCTGCATGTCCTCGGCGATGCGGTGGATCACCGCGTACTGGGCCTTGATCTCGCGCGCCAGCTCGCGCTGGCCGAACACCGCCTCGGCGCGCTGCGCCAGGTAGGGCAAGCCGTTCTTGGCCACCACCATCTCGCCGATCAGGTCCATCAGGCGGTCGACCTTCTCCTGGCCGACCTTCAGCACGCGCTGGGGGCGCTCGCCGGTGCCGCCGTCCTCGGCACGGCGCGGATCCTCGGCCGTGGCCGGCGCGGCCGCGGCGCCGCCCGGCACCCGGGTGGCGGCCCAGGCGGCGAGCATGCCCGCCTCCACCGGGCTCGGCAGGGCGTCCAGCTCCGACAGGGCCGCCGCGCCCGTCTCGCTCGGCATGGCGCGCAGCAGGCCGCGCAGCGCGCGGCGGGTCGCTTCCACGGTGTGCGGTGCGATCGCGGGGCGGGCCAGCAGGGCCAGCTGCTCGCGCCACAGGGCGGCCGCCCGCTCGCGCAGCGCGGGCGGCTCGTCGTCCGCCGGCGCCACGCCTTGTGCCGGAGCCGGGGCCGGTACGTGCCATTGCACCTGCTCGGGCACGCAGCGGAAGTGCTGCTCCAGCTCGGCCCGGGTGGCGTCGCTCAACAGCACCAGGTCCAGGTTGCAGCGGTAGCAGTCCCAGTCGGCCAGCGCATCGGCGTCTGCCGGCCACGGCTCGCGCGCCTGCA
>NZ_JAPFBW010000055.1 GCF_026153205.1 Aquabacterium sp. A7-Y
CCGGGGAGGCCGCGCCGCGCCATGGCAAGCGGATCGACAGCGAGTTGCGGCTCGACGGCGGCGCGTCCTGGGACGGTGCGGCCGACCTTTCGGCGCCGGCCGCGTGGCGGTGAAAGCCGGCACCGTGTTCCTGGACAAGAACGTGGCAGGCACCGGGCTGCGCGATGGCAGCGGCGTGCGGCGTGCGACGCGGCTGGCGGTCCGGGTTTTCGACAACCGCGGCACCTACCTGAAGACCGGCGCCGGCGACACGCGTGTCGAGAGCCGCTTCGTCAATACCGGGACAGTGCGCGTGAGCGGCAGCGGCTCGCTGCAATTCGCCGGCCCGCTGGACAATCGCGGATCCCTGGACGCGACCGGCTCGGGCCTGCGCGTCGATGGCCCGCTGTCGCAATGGCAGGCCGGCGAGCGGCGTCTCGCCGGCGGCCGCTACACGGTGCGCGACGGCCGGCTCGCCCTCAACCTCGGCGGGCCGGCCGGCATCGTGCACAACCGCGCCGCCATTGCCTTGCACGGCAGCGGCACCCGCCTGGTGAACGGCTGGCAGGGGCGGGACAGCGACGCCCTGTCCGAGCTGGGCAGCAACGAGGGCCGCCTCGGCCTGACCGGAGGCGCCGTGCTCGATATTGCCGGGGCGCTGCAAAACAGCGGCGTGGTCGAGGTCGGCGAGGGCAGCCGGCTCGATCTGGCTGGCGCCTACCGACAGGAGGGCGGCTGGGCCTCGACCTGGTTGGACGGCGAGATGCAGGCGGCCGGCTTCAGTTTCGAAGGGGGCAGCCTGGGCGCCGGCCTCAAGGGGGAGGTGGGTTCGGCGCACCTGCAGGGCGGCGGCCTGAGTTTCGAGGCCGGCGTCTTCGATGTCGACGTGTTCGGGCACGATGCTTACGACCAGCTGAGCGTTGCCGGCCGCGCCCGCCTCGCAGGCGAACTGTGGGTCGACGCGTCGGGGCCGGCGCCGGCCCTGGGCCGCTACCGCATCCTGGTCGCCGAGGGCGGGCTGCAGGGCCGCTTCGATGCCGTCCTCAGCAACCTGGACCCTGAGCTTTACCGTGTTTCCGCCCGCTATGGACCGGGCAGCGTGGACATCGACATCGCCGCGGTGCCCGAGCCGGGAACCTATGTGCTAAGCGGCCTCGGCCTGGCCGCCGTGCTGCTGCGCTGGCGCCGCCGTGGTGGTCGCGCCACAGCCCGCCCCACGGTTCTACCTACTCGCATCCCCCCGAGTCAGAAGCGATGCACCGCTCTGAAGCGGATGGCACCCTGGTGGCCTTGGCAGTGCTACGGGATACCCCTCTCCGTAGCTCTGCCCTCGGGCGCCACCATAACCGGGCACCTGCTTGACGCAGCCGGCGTTTCGGCGCTTGACCCGGGGGGCGCTGACTCTGGGCGCGGTCGGTTTCTGTCCGTCCCGCCGGGGCATGTCCGACGGCTCCGCTGGGGTACCCGTTGCCTCGCCCGCCGGTCTTCCTGGGAAGCTCTACCATTCTCGTGGACTCCGCCTCACGAAGGCGAGCAGTCGCCGCGCGGACCACGGGCGCCAGACCCGAGGCTGCGGCTCAGCATCTCTTGTTCACCTGCACGACACCATCAGCAGCATGTCCGACACCCCGATCCGTCTCTTGTGCTATTGCGGAACGCTTCGACAAGCCGTTCGCGCGATCACCAAGGTCTACGACGCCAAGCTCAGCCGTCACGGGATCAAGATCACGCAATACACCATCCTGATGGTCATCAGGGAACGCGGGCAGGTCACCACTGGTGAACTCGCAAAAGGCCTGCTGATGGACTCCACCACCTTGAGCCGCACCCTGGCCACGCTCAAGCGCAGCGGCCTGGTCGACTGCGAGGTCGGCACCCAGGACCTGCGCGAGCGTTATTGGCGCCTGACCCGGGCCGGGTCGTCCACCTTGTCGAAGAGCCAGAAGGACTGGCAGGACGCGCAGGAAGAACTGCGCCTGGCGGCCGGCACCCAGAACATGCGCGACATCGACGCGCGTGCCTACGACGTCGCCACGCGCCTGGCCAGCTACGGCTGAGGCGTCCGCACGGCGACCGCGTGGGCAGCGATGAAACCGGCCACCTCGCGCGCCACCAGGGGCGCGTGCAGCAGGCCGGCATGGCCCAGCCCGGGAGCCGGCAGCAGCGTCGCGCGCGTGAAGGCGTCGGTCGCGTGCTGCGCGTGCAGATAGGGCACGACCGCGTCGGCCGGGTCGTGCACGACCAGCACCGGCAGCGCCAGGCCCCGGGCCAGGGAGGTGAGGTCCCAGTGCTCCACCGGCTGGCCGTTGCCACGCTGCAGCCGGCGCCGGATTTCCTGCATCAGCCGGCCCTGCGGCGGCGCCGCGGCCCCCGAGACCCAGCGCTCCAGCAGGTCGGCCAGTGACGCCGCCGGGGCCAGCAGCACCAGGCAGCGGATCCGGTGCGTCAGCTCCGCCTGGTTCTGCAGCGCAGCAAGCGCCGCGAGGCAACCCACCGAGTGCGCGACCAGCGCCGCCGTGTCCCCCAGGCTCGCGAGCAGCGCCGCCACCGCTGCGCTGAAGTCGCTCATCGTACTGCCCCGTGCCGGCCAGCCGGCGCCCGTCGGCGCGTCGAAGCTCGCCACTTTCAGCCCCAGCTGTCGCAGCGGGCGCACCAGCCCCAACAGGCTGCCGGCACCCGCGCCCCAGCCGGGCACCAGCAAGGCCGCCGGGCCCTGCTGCGGCCACATCCAGGCCTGCGGCAGTGCCGTGCCGCCCCGAATCGGCAGACGCCGCGCGCCCAGCGGCGGCGGCTCGACTGCGGCGTCGCGGCGGCTGCCGGTATCGTGGAACTGCGCGGCCGCGACGCGGGCCAGCAGGTGCGGGGTGAGCGGGCCGAGCCAGCGGCAGGCCATACGCAGTGGGATGCTCATCGTGGGCCGCTGGGTCGATCGCAGGGTCCGGCTCATCGCGGCCCCCCCGAGGACAGGTCGGCTTTGGCTGCAGCGCGGTCGACGTTCAGTGGCGACGCAGCGTAGTAGCCGCGCTCGGGATCGAAAAAGCGGCAGAAGCGCAGCACCTCCAACAACTCGCCAAAGGAGAAGCGGCGCTGTGTCACCATGCCGGGGAAGGCCTGCATCAGGGCGGCCTGCGCGCGCGGCAGGTGATAAAAGGGCACCGCCGGCGCGACATGGTGGGCGGTGTGCAGTGAGATGTGGTGCGTCAGGAGCTCAAGCAGCCACGGGTAGCGGTAGTCCGTCGTGAGCAGCAGGCGGCCGGCATTGGGCGTCCAGTACGCCGACGACAGGAAGGGCAGGTCGCTGCGCACATGGTGCATCAGCGTGGTGGCGCTGAACCAGGCGTGGATGGACACCCAGGGCAGCACCCCGTACAGCAGCAGGCCGCGGGGCCCCGCCAGGCGCAACAGCAGGGCCAGGCACAGGCCGCCGGCCAGCCCCACCACCAGCGTCGAGCGTCGCACTTCGCGCCGCATCGCGCGCTCGGGGAAGAAGCCCGGCCGGAAGGTGCACACCCACCAGTAGCGCATCGTGCCGGCCCAGAAGGCCCACGAACGTGTCGCCGAGTAGAGGGCGCGGTCCAGCGGCGGCATGCGGGCGTGCACCTCGGCGCTGACGGGCCGCCAGTCCGTGTCGAGCTCCAGGTGATTGGTATGGCGGTGATGCAGATGGTGCACATGGCGCCAGGCATGGTAGGGATAGAGCAGCGGCAGCAGGGCTGCCTGCCCGACGACCGTGTTCAGGAGCCGGCTGCGCGAGAAGGACTGGTGGCCGCAATCGTGGGCGATGCAGTGCAGCCCCCACCCCCCCAGCCCGGCGAGTACATACAGAGGTGGCCAGTACAGCCAGTGCGGTGCATGCGCGACCCCGGCGAGCGCCAGGCCGTACAGCGCATAGCTGAGCGCGAAGCCGAGCAGCCCGCGCCAGGGCTGCGGCTCGAAGCAGGCCGGCGGGATGGCCTCGGCCAGTCGCACGCCATCGAGCGAACGCACGCGGCGCGTCAGCGCCTCGAAGCGGGCGTCGGGCGCGCGGGGAAATGTGGGGCGCGGCATGGCGGCTAATCCTCGCAGTCCGCATCCGCCGAGGCCGGCGCCGACCGCAGTTCGGCCGCCAGGAAGGCGCTCAGCCGGTCGATGCTGTCGTGCTCGAACAGCAGCGCCGGCGAGAGCCGCCGCTCCAGCAGCCGTTCGAGCTCGCCGGACAGCTTGAGCGCCGCGATCGAGTCCAGCCCCTGTCGCTCGAAGCTCATCGCCGTGTCCACCTTCGATTGGGGCAGCCTCAGCTGGGCTGCCAGCCGCCACACCAGCCAGCGCCGCAGGCTGGGTTCATCGACCACCGGGTTCACGTCCAGCGGCGGACGCATCTTCTGGAACCTGCGCGCGACGGCGCTCCACCAGCCGGTCTCGACCATTGCTACTTCTCCTTCCATGTCTGAAAACCGCCTGCACCCGGGGCGCGCCCGGGGCCGGTCCTAGGTTCGCGATATGCCGGCGCCGCCTCTCGATGGCGGCGGCATCGGGACGGCGCAGGTCCCAGACCCAGCCGAGCGCGCCGAAGGCCGCCAGCAGCCAGCCGGCCGGGTCCGGCTCCCACCAGTGCAGGCCATGGCGGAAGGAGCCGGGAAAGGCGTGGTGGTTGTTCTGCAGCCCCTCGCCGAAGGTGATCAGGGCCACCAGCCAGTTGTTGGCGCTGCAGTCGCCGGTCTCGAAGGGCCGGCGGCCGAAGCGATGGCACAGCGAGCCGACACACCAGGCGGCCTGGTTGGCGAGGAACATCCGTGCCAGCCCGCCGAACAGCAGGCCGCGCCAGGCGCCGTCCCAGTCCGCCGTGGCAAGGCCGCCGACCGCCGCCGGCAGCCCCAGCCCCAGCAGCACCCAGAGTGGATAGCTGCGGTGGAAAAAGAGCAGGCGTCGCTCGCGCAGCAGGTCGGCGGCGAAAAAACTCCAGCGCGCCCGGTCGCTGCCCAACATCCACCCCACGTGCGCATGCCAGAGGCCGCGCAAGCTGCCCAGCGCGCCGCTGCCTCGCGGACGGGGCGAATGCGGGTCGGCGGGACCGTCGCTGTAGACATGATGGCGGCGGTGCGTCGCGACCCAGAACAGCAGCGGTCCCTGCGCCGCCATCGAGCCGCACACCAGCAGCACCGCCTCCAGTGCGGCGGAGGTGCGGAAGGCCTTGTGCGCCAGCAGGCGGTGGAAGCCCATCGTGATGCCGGCCATCTGCAGCGTGTACATCAGGCCGAAGAGGGCCAGGTCGAGCGCCGTGCAGCGTCCCTGCAGCAGGAGCTGCAGGGCCAGCCCGAAGCCGGCCGCCGGCAGCAGCAGCACCGTCAGCGCCGCCAGCTGCTCAAGGCGCCGGGCAGGACCGGCGAGGCAGGTGACACCGGCGGCAAACGCCTGCGCGCTGGCGCTCGCGTGGGGTGGCGGTGGCAGTGCCGCGGTCGATCGAGAGTCCCAGGTCATCGCGCTCCTCGCACCGATCCTGCCGTTCGGGCCTCAGGCGCCGGGTGTGGGGCCGGGCTCCGCGCGCGGAGCCCGGCGCACGTCCCACACCAGACCCGCCGCTTCGAGGGCCCGGATGAACCAGGCCGAGGGATCGAGTTGCCAGGGCCGCTCGTCGTTGCAGGCGAGGCCGGGATGGGCATGGTGGTTGTTGTGCCAGCTGCCGCCTAGCGTGGGCAGGGCCAGCAGCGCGATGTTGCGGCTGTCGTCGCGGGTCGGGTGGGGCCGGCCGCCCACGCGGTGGCCCAGCGAGTTGATCGCCCAGGTGGCGTGCTGCAGCAGGAAGATGCGTGCGAAGCCGCCCCAGAGGAGGCCGCCGACCGCATCACGCCAGCCCGAGCCGAGCATCGCGCCCAGCACGCCGGGCAGCAGCAGGCCCAGAGCGACCCAGGCGAAATAGCCCCGGCTCAGCCATAGCAGCCGGCGCTCGCTCAGCAGCTCGGCCACCTGCTCGGCCCAGCCGCTGCGCTCGAGCGTGAACAGCCAGCCCAGGTGGGCATGCCATAGCGCCTGCAGCGCGGCGTGCCGGCCGGGCTGCCGCGGTCGCGGCGAGTGCGGGTCGCCGCCGCAGTCGGCGTGGCGGTGGTGCAGGCGATGTGTCGCCACCCAGAACAGCAGGGGGCCCTGGGCTGCCATGCTGCCGGCGACCGCGAGGACCGCGCGCAGCACCGGCCCCGCCTTGAAGGCGCGGTGGCAGAAATGGCGGTGCAGGCCGGCTTCGACACCCAGTCCGGTGAGCAGGTACATGCCGGCCAGCAGGGCGGCGTCGAGGCGGGTGAAGCCGTGCAAGGCCGCGAAGCACAGTGCCGCGACGAAGCCGGCACAGGGCAGGCCCACCATCCAGGGGGCCAGGCGCCGGGCACTGCGATCGGTGGGCCCGCAGCTCGGACGGGCCGGCATGGCGGCGGGGCCATGGGGGTACTGCATGGTGGGGGACTGCCGGCGGGACTCAGCCCTCGAGTGTGGTGAACTGGCGCGCCATGAAGGCCTGCTTGCAGGCCTGGCGCTGGACCTTGCCGCTGGTGGTCATCGGGATCGAGCCCGGTGGCACCAGCTGGATGCGCGCGGGCGCGATGCCGTGGTCGCGCACCACCGACTCGGTGATGGCCTGCCGCACGCTGTTCAGGCTGCCGCGATCCAGCGCAGCGGCACGCCGCGACAGCTCGGCGACGATCACCAGGCGCTCGCTCGAGTCGCCGGGCACGGCGAAGGCCACCACGCCGTTGCGCCGTATCGCCTGGTGGCTCTGCTGCGCCGAATGCTCGATGTCCTGCGGATAGAGGTTGCGGCCCGCCAGCACCAGCACATCCTTGATGCGTCCGGTGACGAACAGCTCGTTGCTCCACAGGAAGCCGAGGTCACCGGTGCGCAGGTAGCGCCGGCGCGACGGGTCGCCTTCCAGGTGTGCATGAAAGGTCTCGGCGGTCGCCGGGCGCTTGTCGAGGTAGCCAAAGGCGACGCTGCGGCCGTGCACCCAGATCTCGCCCACCATCCCCTCGGGCTGTACCCGGCGCGTGAGCGGGTCGACGACCAGCAGCTCGTGGCCCGCCGCGGCCCTGCCGCAGCTCACCAGGGAGCGCGAGGGCCCGCCTTGCGCGTCGACGTGCACGAAACCGTGGTCGAGTGCCGCCTTGTCGACCTTCAACACCGTCGGTGGCGCCTGGCCGGTCTTGCCGGCGACAAACAGCGTGGCCTCGGCCAGTCCGTAGCAGGGCAGCAGCGCCGAGCGCGACAGGCCGCGCGGCGCGAAACGTTCGGCGAAACGCTGCAGCGTCGTTGCCGAGACCGGCTCGGCGCCGCAGAACAGCCGGCGCAGCGACGACAGGTCCAGCTGTTGAAGGGCCTCGTCGGGGATGGAGTCGACGCACAGGTCGAGCGCGAAGTTGGGCGCGGCCGTCATGCTGACCTTGTGCTCGGTGATGGCCTGCAGCCAGCGCAGCGGGTTCTGCACGAAGTGCGTGTGGCTCATCGTGATGAGCGGGAAGCCGCTGTGCACCGCGAGCAGCAGCGCACCCAGCAGCCCCATGTCGTGGTAGGGCGGCAGCCAGGACAGGCCGACCCGCGTCGCATCCGGATCGAGGAAGGCGCCCAGCACCTCGCAATTGCTGATGATGTTGTCGTGGCTGAGCACCACACCCTTGGGCGCGCCGGTGGAGCCCGAGGTGTATTGCAGCAGCGCCGGCGCCGGCATGCGGATCTGCGAGGCGCCGCAAGGCGGCGCACTCCGCTGCGCGCCGTCCTGTGGCGGATCGTCCTCGAGGAACAGCCAGCGCGGCGACTGCCCCAGCGCACCGAGCTCGGCGTCGATGCGACGTCGGGCCTGCTGGATCTCCTCGCCCGCGAGCACCGCGTCGGGTCGGCAGTCGGCATGGATGGCGGCCATGCGCCGCACGGCGCGGGCGTTCAGCGGCGGGAAGGCCGGCACCGCGGTGGCGTTGCAGAGCAGGATGCCGAACAGCGCGGCGACATAGCCCAGACCGGGTTCGAGCACCAGCATGACCCGCTTGCCTTCCAGTCCCTCCCCGGCAAGTCGGGCCGCCACGGCGGACGCGGCCTGCCACAGTTCGGCATAGGACCACTCGACACTGTCGGCGGCGCCGTCGCGCAAATGGCGGAATGCCAGATGGTGTGGCGAGGCAAGCGCCCGCTGGTGGAGCCGGGCAACGATGTTGTGCGTTGCTTGTGGCGCAGCTCCGGCGGGCCTGCTGCCGAGGGAGTTGGCGAGCCCCTTCCCCGAAGTGATGCGGCCCATCGAGGTGTCCTCCTCCACTGGTTCAATCGCTCAGCATGTGCTGACCATCGGGGCCGGATTTCGCCGCCGAGTGTGGCCGGCGGGTTTCACCGCAATTCACTGCACGTGAATGTATATGCATTAAGGATGCTAAGAGCTGAGAACTTGATAAGCAATCGCTGACCGTTGCTCGAGGACCGGAGGTGTCCGAAAGGGCCGGTCGGCACTGCACTTGCTGACGGCCCACAGGACCGTGCCTGTGGAGCATTCTGGCGCGTGGATGTGCCGTTTTCCCGAAACCGTCGCGTCAGCTGTCACCCTTGCCAGGGTTGCTGCGTGATGGAATGCCAGCGGGGGAGCGGCGGCATCCGGGCCCGCGGCGGCTTGTTTCCATGCGGCAGCTTGCGGCCGCTGGCGCTTACGCCCGGTAAACTTCACCCCTTTCGAGTTGTTAACGCCCCATGGCCAGTGTCTCCACAGGGAACGCCCCTGCCATCTTTGACCTGAAGAGCGCCACGCTGCCCCTGCTGGCCGTGGTGCTGAGGACGTTCGACCTGAAGGCACTGGAGGTCGAGCTGGAAGCGCGCATCAGCGCCTCGCCCGATCTTTTCAACCAGGATCCGGTGGTGATCGACCTCGCGCCGCTGCGCGAGCAGGGGGCCAGCGTCGATTTCGAAGCGCTGGTCGCGCTCTTGCGTCGCTACAAGATGGCGCCGACGGCTGCCAAGGGGGGCAGTCCGGAGCAGATGGCCGCGGCCCTGGCGCTGGGCCTGGTCGAGGCGCCCGACCTGAGCCCCGTCGGGACGACCTCGGCCGAGTCGCGCGCGGTGCCCGAGGGCAGCGCGGCCGAAACCAGCGATGCCGAGGACGCCCGCGACAGCGAAGGCTCACGCCACTGGAGCGCCCCGGCCACCGCGACCGTGATCGTCGACAAACCGCTGCGCTCGGGCCAGCAGGTCTATGCACGCGGCGGCGACATCGTGGTGCTGGCGGCGGTGAACTTCGGCGCCGAGGTGATCGCCGACGGCAACATCCACGTCTACGCGCCGCTGCGGGGCAAGGCGATCGCCGGTGCGCGCGGCAACACCGAGGCGCGCATCTTCACCACCTGCCTGGAGCCCGAGCTGGTGTCCATCGCCGGCATCTACCGCACCACGGAGACCGCCATTCCGGCCGAGGTCGCCGGCAAGGCGGCGCAGATCCGCCTGGTGGGCGAAAAATTGGTGATGGAACCCCTGAAACTGTGAACCATAGGCCGCCCGCTGGGCCGGGCGGCGGACCCTGAATCTTCTAAAGGACCTGCAACTGATGGCCAAAATCATCGTGGTGACCTCCGGCAAGGGAGGCGTCGGCAAGACCACCACCAGCGCCAGCTTCTCATCAGGCCTCGCGCTTCGGGGCCACAAGACCGCCGTGATCGACTTCGACGTCGGCCTGCGCAATCTCGACCTCATCATGGGCTGCGAGAGGCGCGTGGTGTACGACCTGATCAACGTGATCAACGGCGAGGCCAACCTCAACCAGGCCCTGATCAAGGACAAGCAGTGCGAGAACCTGTTCGTGCTGCCGGCCTCGCAAACGCGCGACAAGGACGCGCTGTCCAAGGAAGGCGTCGAGAAGGTCCTGAAGGACCTGGCCGAGATGAGCTTCGAGTACATCGTCTGCGATTCACCCGCCGGCATCGAGACCGGTGCGCTGTTGGCGATGCACTTCGCCGACGAGGCCCTGGTCGTCACCAACCCCGAGGTCTCCTCGGTGCGCGACTCGGACCGCATCCTCGGCATGCTGAGCTCCAAGACCAAGCGCGCCATCGAGGGCGGCGAGCCGATCAAGGAGCATCTCTTGATCACCCGCTACAACCCGCACCGGGTGGAGGACGGGCAGATGCTGTCGCTGGCCGACATCCAGGAGATCCTGCGCATTCAGCTGATCGGCGTGATCCCCGAGTCGGAGACGGTGCTGCAGGCGTCCAACCAGGGCGTGCCGGCGATCCACCTCAAGGACAGCGACGTCTCCGAGGCCTACAAGGACGTGGTCGCCCGCTTCCTCGGCGAAGACAAGCCGCTGCGTTTCGTCGACGCCGCCAAACCCGGCTTCTTCAAGCGCCTGTTCGGCGGGAGGTGAGTCATGTCTTTCCTCTCCTTCCTGCTCGGGGAAAAGAAGAAATCGGCGACGGTCGCGAAGGAACGGCTGCAGATCATCCTCGCGCACGAGCGTTCGGGCCGCACCGGCGGCCCCGACTACCTGCCGCAGCTGCAGCGGGAACTGATGGAGGTGATCTCCAAGTACGTCTCGATCAAGCCGGACGACATCAAGGTTCACCTGGAACGCCAGGAGAACCTCGAGGTGCTGGAAGTCAAGATCGAGCTGCCGGACGTCCGCTGAGCCGACGCTCGGGCAGCCGGGTCCCTCACTCGCCGTGGGGGTCCTCGCTGAGCTGCTGCCCGCTCGCCAGTTCACGCTGGTACTGCAGCACGTTCTGCACGTAGTTGGGGCTGCCCACGCCTTCGATGTCGCCCGAGACGTAGTACTTCAGGCCGCCTTCCACGCTGCCCTTTTCCTTGATCTTCTGCTGGATCTCGAAGGCGCCGCCGATGAGGTTCTCCTCGGGGTTGCTCATGTCCAGCTCCTCGGCCTCCTTGCCGGTCAGCTCCTTGATCCGCGCGCGCTCCTTCTCGGTGAGGTTGGGCACGACGTCGTTGTTCCAGCGTTCCTGGCTGATCTGCATCAGGCCCCCGTCGGTCGTGCCGTCGACGTTGGTGGTCGAGGTGTTGGGGTCGCCGCGCGACTCGGCCCACACCATGCCGCCGATCAGGTTGGGGTCCAGCCCGGTCAGCTCGGCGGCCCTCTGGATGCCCGGCGCCCATTGCTGCAGCGCCTCGTTGGGACCGGCGTTGAAGGAGCCGCCGGACTGGGGCGACTGCGGCGCATAGAGCCCGTCCAGGTAGCGCTGGTAATCGAACTTCGTGCCGGACGGCTTGTCGATGGGGTTGATCGCTTCCATCGGGGGTCCTTCTGTGGAGTGGTGGAAGCACCGATTGGAAGTACCGCGAGGCCCGCGGCCGCCGGGCGTCGCGAACCGCCATGCTGCGAAACGAAAGCGCCCGCCCGCGGTGGCGAAGCGGCACCAGCCTTACTCGGCGGCCACCCGCTGACTGGGCACCGGGTACTTGAGATGCCCGACGTAGGCCAGCGGCTGCGTCACCTTCATCGAGGGCACGTCCCCTTCGCGCATGTGCAGCAGGTCGGCGGGACTGATCCAGCGCGAGTTCGCCGAGGTGAGGGGCAGGCCGGCGTGCCGGTAGGCCTCGATCACCAACTGGGAGCAGAAAAATCGGTCGTCGCTGCCGCTGCCCAGTTGCACGAAGGCCACCCCGCGCATGCAGAAGTCGCGCACCAGGCCGGGCACCAGCGGCAACTCGCAGACGCGGCGCTCGATCGAGAACGGCGCGTGCAGCAGCACGCCCACGTAGCCGTAGCGGCTGCCTGCCTTCAGCTGCGCGAACTCACGCAGCCCGGCCACCGTCTGCGCGGTGGTGCCGGGATGGCGGAAGGCCACGGCGGTGGCTTCCTCGTCCAGGAAACCCTGCAGCTCGCGCATGCGCACGCCCTCGCCCACCGCTTCGACCACCCGGCCCTCGCCGAGGTAAAGCGCGGCATGGCTGACCGGCGCGAGCGTTGCGAGCCGGATGCCCACCGAGGTGAGGCCGCCCTTGGCCGTCAGCAGGATGTCGCCCGCCTGCAGGGCCGAGGCATCGATGCGCCGGCCCCCGTTGTCGGGCGACAGCGAGCGGTTCTCGAAGACGATGCGCGGGCCGGTGTCGCTGCCGCCCATGCCCTTGCCGCTGGCGGGATCGATGCGGGTGGCGCAGCCGCCGGCGGCCAGGCCGAGCAGGACCGCGGCCAGCAGCGGCTGCCGGCGCCCGGTGGTCGAGAGTCGGTTCATTTCGGACCGGCGAGCGGCCTCAACCGCAGGGCACGATCTTGAACGCGACACGCCGGTCGAGTGCGTCGACCGCGTTGTCGGTGCCGCTGCCGACGATGTTCTCGCGCGAGCCCATGCCGACGGCCTTGGTGCGCGAGCCGAGTTCGGCGGCCTCGGTGGTCAGGCGCTGCTTGATGTAGGCGGCGCGCTGCAGCGAGAGGGAGTCGTTGGTCTGCTCGGAGCCGGTGCGGCTGGTGTGCCCGACGATGTCCATGCAGGTCTTGGCCGTGGTGCTCTCGCGCGCGATCTGGCGCAGCCACATGCCATAGGCGCCGCTGATCTTCGGGTCGGACCAGAACTCGGTGCTGCCCGGATTGAACAGGAACTTCACGCCCAGCTCGTTGTAGGCGATGCCCATGGCGACGACACGCGCGAAGGCCTGCTCGGCCTCGGCGGTCCGACCGAGTTTGACGTTGGTCAGGTAGATGCCGTTGAGCACACGCAGCTGTTCGCCGGCGGGCGTGGCGAGCGCGCTGCGGTAGCGGCCCAGCGCGTCCTGGTAGCGGCCCGAGTTGTACAGGTCGGTCGCCTCGTTGATGACGGTGGCGGCGGCCACGCGCTCCAGATAGAAGGCGTCGGCGCGTTGTCCCGGGGCGGTGGTGCTGGTGCGCACATAACCCTCGATGACCTTGTCCTTCACCAGCACCGGACTGTCGCGGTAGTAGGGCAGGGGGTTGTGATCCAGGCCCTTGTCCTGTGCGATCGCGGAGGACTGCGCGACGATGCTGCCACTACGCAAGTCGGTCAGCGCCAGGTTCACATGCAGCGCGGTGCCCTTGCCAGCACTGCGCGGGCCGCGCGTCATCGTGCCGGTCAGCAGATACTGGGCCTTGCTGAGGCTGGACGACTGGAAGGGCAGGATCTCGAACTGGTCGTACTTGCTGGTCAGGCGCTCGCTGACGCGCATTTCCAGCAGCTCGGTGGCGCCGGTCTGCTGCCCGCTGCCGGCGTCGAGCATGGGGTCGAGCACGACCGCGCGCTTGGCGATCTTGGACTCGACCTTGGCGAGGAAGGCGGGCAGCTTCTGGGTCTGCGAGACCAGGCCGTCGGTGGCTTCGGCAACCGCCTGTTCAAACGGCAGCTCGTTGGTCAGTTGGGTCGGCTGGGGCGCGGCACAGCCTGCCAGGGCCACCGCCACGCAGGCGGCCACGAACGAAAAAAGGCCTCGGTGATGCCTTGCGCGTGCGAGTTGCTTCATCTGCACTGCCTCTTCATGAATTGCGTTTCTTCATCGGTCAAGGCTTCCAGGGAAGCCTTTTGGAGAATGTCACTGCAGCGTGCCGGGACGCTTGCAGTTTTCGGGAGGCGCGGCTCGGCGGCAGGCGCGGCAGGGGCCGGCTCTGACATGTCGGGACGCGGCCGCGGGCGCTCGGCGGCCGCGCCAGCGGCCACCGTGGCGTCTGCTCGGGGAGCCGGCGCGGGCCGGGGCCGGGGCGCAGCGGCGACTGGCGCGGGGGCCGGTGTCGGTGTCGGCGCCTGGGGGGTGGCGGCTACCGCCGGTGCGGCGGGCGGCGCTTGCGGCGCGGGGGCAGGCGTTGCCACGACAGGCACGGGTGCTGGCGCCGGCTCCGGAGCGGGCGGTGCGGCAATCACGGGTGCGGCGGGCGAGGCATCGGGCCCGGCCGAGCGGACCTCGGCGGTCGGCTCGACCGTCTCCGGCCCTCCGGGCCCCGGCCCGGCGAGAAAAAAACCAGGCAGCCGAGGCGGCAGCGGCCAGCGCCACCGCGGTGCCGCCGAGCGCCAGCATGGGCAGCTGGCGCTGCGGCGCGGCGGGAGCGGCGGCCGCCTTCGCGGCAGCGCGGACCGGGCCGTTGCCCAGCAGCGCGCGGAACTGGGCCACGTCCTGCGGGCGGTCCTGGGGCTTGACCGACAGCGCCTTGTCGACGGCGCGCAGGAAGTCCTCGCTGTAGCGGCCGGCCGCGAGGCGGCTCAGCGGTTCCAGCCGGTCGGAGATCAGCCGTTCGACCGAGGACACCGGCGTCTTGCCGGTGATGGCGTAGTAGACGACGCAGGCCAGCGCATACAGGTCGGTCCAGGCCCCCTGGGTCATCGACGGCACGTCGCCGTACTGCTCGATGGGGGCGTAGCCCGGCTTGAGCACGACCGTGAGGGCATGGGTCATGTCGCCGACCACGCGGCGCGCGGCGCCGAAGTCCAGCAACAGCGGGCCGGCGTCGGTCAGCAGGATGTTGTCGGGCGCGATGTCGCGGTGGAAACACTGCTCGGCGTGCATCACCGCCAGTGCGTCGAGCACCGGGTTCAGCCAGCCGCGCAGCGTCGCCTCGTCCGGCGCGCTGCCGCGGTCCGCGAGCGCTCGCTTCAGCGTCGGGCCCTTGTAGTAGGGCATCACCATGTAGGCGGTGCCGTTGGCCTCCCAGAAGCGGTGCACCTTGACCAGCGCCGGGTGGTCGAAGCGGGCCAGCAGGCGCGCTTCGTTGACGAAGCTGCGTAGCCCGATGTTGAAGGTCTCGACGTGACGCTCCGACTTCGGCGCGACCGTGGCCGTGACCGCCGAGCGCGAGGCCAGCGACGACGGCATGTATTCCTTCAGCGCGACCTGGCGCTGCAGCGAGGGGTCGTAGGCGAGATAGACGATGCCGAAGCCGCCTTCGCCGATCAGCCCGACGATCTCGAACTCCGCGATGCGGCTGCCCTGCGGCAGCGTGTGGCTCATCGGTGTGTCGGCGACCTGCTGCTCGCGCGGGCTGACGAAGGTGCGAGCCGGGGACCCGATGATGGTTCGCTCGTGGTCGTCTGCGGGTGCCGAAGTCATTGCGGTTCTCTTGCCAGGGGCAGCTTCAGGCGGCTCGCTCGAAAGCACCCTGCCTGAAACGGGCGCCCATTGTCGCGCGATCGCGCCGGTGTACCACCGGGAGCGACCCGGCCCCCCATCCCTCATGCTAGGGGGTGAATCTTCTCGACGGGCCGGGCGGGAGCCCGCCGGGCCGGTGTGCCGCCACTGTAGAGCACCGGCCGGGGGGATGGTGTCGCCTTTAGAGGTGACGGCCCCGCAACCCGGGGGGAGGGGAGCAGGGGTGCGCGAGGGCGGTGTTGGCCGACCGAGGCATCGATCGGCGCGCCTCGGCGTTGCGGGCCCCGCCCTGGCACAGCGAACAGGGCGTTACATCGGGCCGCGTCAGGTCGACTTGATACTGTATGGAAATACAGTAAACTGCGCTGCCAACTTTGCAGTTGTTTTGCCACCCTGCCTGCTGCTCCCTGACGGAGCGGCGGGCGGGTGTTTCTTCGGGGTCTTGGGGTCCGCCTTCAGGCGCCGCGGCGTGCAGCGCGCCGCCGGGCCGTCCACGCCAGCAGCCCGACGCCGCCGGCCAGCAGGGCCATCGAGCTGGGTTCCGGCACCGGAGCGAACACGCCATAGTCGCCGGAGCCGGCCATGAAGATGAGCTCCGGGTTCAGGCTCGCGGTCGCCGTCTTCGCATACGAGGTCGCGTCGGTGTCGATGAAAAAGTAATACGACGAGCGGCCCTGCGACAGATCGGACGGGTTGAAGTAGAAGTCGATGTCACCGATCTTGCGGCGAGCCCAGGCGGACGACTCCTCACCCATCATCAGTGCGTGGCGCGGGGCCACCGAGCCGGGGCCGTCGGCGATGAAGTCGATGTCGTAGCTGTACTTCGCGTCGTAGAAGTTGTTGAGCCGGAAGATATCCGCGCTGCCGGCCGAATCGGCGTCGGTGGTGATGCGCCAGTAGAAGTCCAGCGTGCCGTCTTCGGTGCGCACCACCTGCGACTGGATGCTGCCGCCGGCCGGCATCCCGGTGTGCTGCGAGTCCTCCCAGTGGAGGTAGCTGAAGCGCACGGTTTCGTCTTCGAGCACGGTACCGGCCCGGTGGCCGGCACCGCTGCCAGCGGTGGTGCCGGGCAGCGCGACGTAGCGGTAGTCGTGCGGCGCCATCGGCACCGCGTGGGCGGCCGTGGCGGCCAGGGCGAGCAGGGCGGCCGCAGCCGCGCGCTGGCATTTCGTGATCATGAACCCTCCGGAGCTGTGTAAAGCTGAGTTGTCTTGGCAGAGGCGGATGGTGCGTCGCCGGACCACCGCTTGTGCACCCCCGGAAACCGGGGTTAACCGTATCAGCAGTGAGCAGACGCAACAGCTGGCCTCCGGCTGCCGGCGTCCGGCTCCGCGGGTCATCTCGACGCCGGTGTCAGGTGCTCCCTTCCGATGACGGCGCGGGCTCCGCGCCGGCCAGGGGGGGCGCCAGGACGACCCGGTTGCGGCCCTGGTGCTTGGCGGCGTAGAGGGCCGTGTCGGCGGCGGCGATGAGCTGCTCGCCGCCCATCGCCAGGGTCGTGCGCAACGCCACGCCGACGCTGACCGTCATGGGGATGTGCCGGCCCTCGTACACCACGTCGAGCTGCTCGACCGCGGTGCGGATGCGCTCGCCGAGGAACACCGCGCCTTCGGCATCGGTCAGTGGCAACAGGACCCCGAATTCCTCGCCGCCGTAGCGGGCGACCTCGTCGGTGGGGCGATACAGCGATCGGGCGATCGCGCCCGCCACGGCGCGCAGGCAGGCGTCGCCGGCCGGGTGCCCGTACTGGTCGTTGACCGCCTTGAAGTGGTCGATGTCGATCAGCAGCAGCGAGGTCGGCAGCCCGCTGCGCTGGCCCACCTTGAGCTGCAGGGCCAACTGCTCGTCGAAGTGCTTGCGATTCTTGACGCCGGTCAGGCCGTCCAGCGCATTGAGCTTCTGCAGCTCGGCATTGGCCTGCGACAGGTCGCGCAGGGCCCTGTCCAGTTCCTCGGTGCGCTGCTGCACGCGCCGCTCCAGCTGCGAGGTCGCCTCGGCCTGGATGCGTTCGTTCTGCTCCTTGAGCAGCTTCATGCGGTGGGCCAGCGCGAAGGACAGCAGCAGCGTCTCGAGCGCGGAGCCGATCTGCATCGCGTACTCGGTGAAGAAGGAGCTGGGCACCAGGTTGACAGTCTTGAGCGGGTAGAGCGCGAGCCCGGCCAGCAGCGTGGTCCAGGCCAGCATGAAGTACCGCGCCTCCCTGACGCCGCGCAGCAGGCAGCACAGGCCGATGGCGGACACCGCCAGCGACAGCAGCAGCGCGTTGGCGGATGCCAGCTTGATGGCCAGCGTGTAGGACCCGAATTGGGTCAGCACCGTCATCACCGCGGTCGCCGCGACATGCACGCCGATCAGCCGATTCACCCGCGGCAGGTGGGTGGGTACATCGAGGAAGCTGCGCGTGAAATTCAGCGCGCCGATCGCCGAGATGCCCATCACGACGGGCAGGAAACGGCGTCCGAATTCCGGCCAGCCCGGCCAGAGGTGTTCGAAGGCCAGGCCGTTGAGGGCGAACTGGAAACCGATGTAGCCGCCGATGTAGATGACGTAATGCAGGTAGCTCTTGTCCCGCATCGAGAAGAACACGAGCAGGTTGAACACCAGCATGGAGCCGAGCACTCCGTAGTAGATGCCCATCATGTACTGCTCGTTGCGGTCCTTGAGGGCCAGCGCATCGGGTTCCCACGCCACCAAGGGCAGCTGCAGCGAGCTTTCGGTGTGCACGCGCATCAGCACGTCGACGGTCTCGCCCGCGCCCAGTTCCACCGGGTAGATCAGGTTGCGGTGCGGCGTCGGACGTTGGTCGAAGGGAAAGGAGCGCCCGGCCGCCGGGAAGGAGGAGACGGCCCCGCCGGCGCGCAGCAGGTGCACACGCACGTCGTCGAGCAACGGGTACTGCATTTCCAGCCACCAGCGGCCCGGCTGCATGCCCGGGTTCTGCAGCCTCAGGTGGAACCAGTAGGTCGAGGCCGTGAAGCCGAAGTTGGGCACGTCCTGCTGGACCGCCCGGAACTGACTGAGGCGCGCCAGCGCGTCCTGCAGCTGCAGCCCGCCTTGCGGGTCTTCCAGGTAGCGCAGCTGGCGGCCCAGCGCGATGCCGGCCGGCGCGGCGTCCAGCCGCACCGGCTCTGCGCGGACGCCGAGGCAGACGGCCCACAGGCAGCCGAGCCACAGCAGTCGGCGCAGGAGGCGCAGCATCATCCGGTCCCCATCGTCTGGCGCAGTATGCGCATACATCTCTCCTCGCCAACCCAGCTGCTGGTACGGCCCGCCCTCTCGAACTGACCCGGGGGCGGCGCCCGACCCGGCACACGGCGAAATACCCTGTCGGGCCACCCCCAGCGACCACCGCCGCGCGGACGGCATCGAGCTTGCGGGGCAACGCCTGTATTTCGACCTGGACGGCCGTGACTTGAAGGCTTTTTACCAGCCGGGCAGGCCGTTGGCCCGAGAGAATGCGAAAAGCTTGTCGGCCCGCCTGCCGGTGCCGCACTGGGGAGCGGGTCGGGCCGGGCGCGAGACCGCCCACCACGGCCCCCTGCAAGGATAGGCAGCGGCTGCCGAGGTGCGCCTTGCGCTCCTCAGGTGGCCGCGGAGGATCGCTCCGCCCGCTGCGGCGCTGGCGGCAGCACATTGCGCGGATCCTGGGCGAGCACCAGGTTCCAGAGGTCCTGACCGGTGGGGTGATCGCGCTCCTCCGCGACGTGGGCCACCAGACCGGCGGCGCGGCCGATCAGCGCCAGTCCGCGGCCGAACAGCGGGTCCAGCCCCATGTCGGCGAGGATCGCGCCGATCGCGCCGGCGGCATTGAGTGGCAGGTCCTTGCCGTGCTCGATGTGCAGGACCTCGCAGAGGGCCAGGGCCAGACGCCAGTGCTTGCCGAAATAACCGTTGGTCTGCGACGCGGCCCGCAGCGCCGGCACCCTCGGATCGCCGTGCACATGGATCGGATGTCCGATGCCCGGCAGCCCCCGCCGGGCGCCCCGGAACGCCTGGACCTGCTCACGCGCGCAGGCGAGCACCTCGTTCTCGCTGGCGTCCTCGGACAGCGCCGCGGCGCCTTGCGTCAGCAGCTCCATCACGTTCTGCACGGTGCCCAGAAAGTGGCTGCCGGCGCCGAGCAATCCCGCCGCCACCGCGCCCTGCAGCGACTCCGGCGCGCCCAGGAAGGTCAAGCGGCTGCTGATCGCACTGGGCGTCAGGCCATGGTCCGCGGCGGCGACCAGCAGCAGGTTGATCATGTTCTTCTCACGTGGTTGCGGCAGCCGCGACCAGCAGAGCCAGCAGATCATGTCGACAAAGTCGAACCGGCCCAGGATCTCGGTGGCGAGGTTGCTGCCGCGCACGCTGATGACATCGGGCGTGGTGGTGCCGATTTCGGTGGTGACTGCCATGGGTTTCTCCTAGTGTGGTGTCCCGCAGATACGTGGCAGAAGTTCTGCCGAGAAACGGCCGCATGCGTCGTTGCGGTGCTCATCGGGCGGCCCCGCCCGATTCCGCGCCGCGCCTAGCCTGCGACCGTTTTCGACAGAACTTCGCAGCCGGTTCTCTTCGGCACCCAGCTGTGCCA
>NZ_JAPFBW010000056.1 GCF_026153205.1 Aquabacterium sp. A7-Y
AGAAGAGGTTTAGGGGTATAGCTCAATTGGCAGAGCGTCGGTCTCCAAAACCGAAGGTTGGGGGTTCGATTCCCTCTGCCCCTGCCAGATCCCGGTGACTCCCGCGCTTCACGGCGCACCCGATCTGAGTCCGGATTTGGCCCGTCCAGCAGCCCGCAGGCAGGACCCGACAGGGTCCGACAAGCCCGGCGGGCTTTGCTGCTGATGGTGGCGGCGTCGCCGCCCCGTTCGAAACGAAACAAATGAGCCAACCACAAGTCGAAACCGTCTCCACCGGCGCTGACAAAGCCAAGCTGGCCGCTGCCGGCGTGCTGCTCGTCGGCGCCGTGGCGGCGTTTTACCTGCTGAACCAGCAGGACACCTGGGTGCGTGTTGCCGCCCTGGTGGTCGGCCTGGCGGCGGCCGTGGGCATGTTCTTCACGGCCGAGCAGGGCAAGCAGCTGATCGGCTTCTCGAACGAGTCCTGGCGCGAGGTCAAGAAGGTCGTCTGGCCGAGCCGCAAGGAAGCCCTGCAGATGACGGGCTACGTGTTCGCCTTCGTCGTCGTGATGGCCTTGTTCCTCTGGTTGACCGACAAGACGCTGGAATGGGTGTTGTACGACCTGATCCTCAACTGGCGCTGAAGGAGTCCCCGAGATGAGCGAAATCGAAAGCGGAGCCTCCGCCAAACGCTGGTACGTCGTCCATGCCTATTCCGGCATGGAGAAGGCCGTCGAGCGTAACCTGCGCGAGCGCATCGACCGCGCCGGCATGCAGGACAAGTTCGGCCGCATCCTGGTCCCCACCGAAGAGGTGATCGAGGTCAAGAACGGCAAGAAGGCCGTCACCGAGCGCCGCTTTTTCCCCGGCTACGTGCTGGTGGAAATGGTGATGGACGACGACACCTGGCACCTGGTGAAGCACACCTCCAAGGTGACCGGCTTCGTTGGCGGCGCCAAGAACCGGCCGGTGCCCATCTCGGAAGACGAGGTCATGAAGATCGTCAACCAGATGCAGGAAGGCATCGAGAAGCCGCGGCCCAAGGTCGAGTGGGAAGTCGGCGAGGTGGTGCGCGTCAAGGAAGGTCCCTTCACCGACTTCAACGGCGCGATCGAAGAGGTCAACTACGACAAGTCCAAGCTGCGCGTCTCGGTCACCATCTTCGGCCGCGCAACGCCGGTGGAGCTGGACTTCCACCAGGTCGAGAAGATCTGAGCGTCTTCGCACTGAAATTCAGCGGTCGGCCCGTCCAGCCCGGGGCCTGCCGCGTTGTACCAACAGGGTTGTTTTGACGAGGAGCCGGCGGTGACGCCGGCGTTTGAACTCGGTTAGGAGCCACTATGGCCAAGAAGATTGTCGGCTTCATCAAGCTGCAAATCCCGGCAGGCAAGGCCAATCCTTCGCCCCCGGTCGGTCCTGCGCTGGGTCAGCGCGGCCTGAACATCATGGAATTCTGCAAGGCGTTCAACGCCCAGACGCAGGGCGTTGAGCCCGGTCTGAAGCTGCCGGTGGTGATCACCGCGTTTGCAGACAAGTCCTTCACCTTCGTCATCAAGACCCCGCCCGCGACGGTCCTGATCAAGAAGGCGGTCAAGATCGAGAAGGGCTCGAGCCGCGCCCACCTGGACAAGGTTGGCAAGATCAGCCGCGGCCAGCTCGAAGAGATCGCGAAGACCAAGATGAAGGACCTGACGGCCGCCGACCTCGACGCCGCCGTCAAGACCATTGCAGGCTCTGCCCGTTCGATGGGCATCATCGTGGAAGGTGTCTGATCATGGCCAAGCTGACCAAACGCCAGAAGGCTAACCAGGGCAAGGTCGAGAGCACCAAGCTCTATCCGATCGAGCAGGCCCTGTCCCTCGTGAAAGAGGCGGCCGTCGCCAAGTTCGACGAGTCCATCGACGTCGCCGTGCAACTCGGCATCGACGCGAAGAAGTCCGACCAGGTCGTGCGTGGCGCCGTCGTGCTGCCCAACGGCACCGGCAAGACCAAGCGCGTCGCCGTGTTCGCCCAGGGCGCCAAGGCCGAGGAAGCCAAGGCCGCCGGTGCCGACGTCGTCGGTATGGAAGACCTGGCCGAGCAAGTGAAGGCCGGCAACATCAACTTCGACGTCGTGATCGCCTCGCCGGACACGATGCGCGTGGTCGGTACGCTCGGCCAGATCCTGGGCCCGCGCGGCCTGATGCCGAACCCCAAGGTCGGCACCGTGACGCCCGACGTCGCCACGGCGGTCAAGAACGCCAAGGCCGGCCAGGTGCAGTTCCGTGTCGACAAGGCCGGCATCATCCATGCCACGATCGGCCGTCGTTCCTTCGAAGACGACAAGCTGCGCGGCAACCTGGCCGCGCTGCTGGAAGCCCTGAACAAGGCCAAGCCGGCCTCGAGCAAGGGCATCTACCTGCGCAAGGTCGCGGTGTCCTCGACGATGGGCATTGGCGTGCGTGTCGATGCAGCGACGATCAACGCTGCACCGGCTGCCTGAAGAAGTATTTGAAGCGCCAGTGCCCCACAAGGGCACGGTGCTTGAATTGGTGGGCCGCAGCCCCCTCGCGAGAGCAGGAGCTGCGGGCTATCAAAGACCGTTGGTGGGGCCCTCGGGCCGCTTAATCGGGAACAGGGCGCAAGTCCGGTTCCCGGCCAACGCAGATGGCGCACCCGCTGGAATGGATGTGAGGTCGGTCGCGAGATCGGCCTGGTTTCCTGAACAGAGGTCGCTGTTAACTGGTGCACCCGGGGTGACCCGGGTGTGAATGTGAGGAGTAGACCTTGAGTCTGAATCGCAACGAGAAACAAGCTGTCGTGACGGAAGTGGCGGCCCAAGCGGCCCGCTCGCAGACGCTCGCGCTGGCGGAGTACCGTGGCCTCACCGTCGCTCAACTGGACCAGCTGCGTCGTACGGCGCGTGCCCAGGGTGTGTATCTGCACGTCCTGAAGAACACGCTCGCCCGTCGCGCCGTCGCTGGCACCCCGTTCGAAGTGGCGGCCGAGTCCATGGCCGGTCCGCTGATCTACGGCTTTTCGGAAGACGCCGTTGCCGCCGCGAAAGTCCTCGCCGACTTTTCCAAGGGCAACGACAAGCTGGTCATCAAGGCTGGCGCCTACAGCGGCAAGTCGCTTGACGCTGCCGGCGTGAAGGCCCTGGCCGCCATCCCGAGCAAGGAAGTGCTGCTGTCCCAACTGTTGGGTCTCATGCAGTCGCCCGTGTCTCGCATGGCTCGCGTGCTGGCCGCCCTGTCCGAGAAGCGTGGCGAAGGCGCCCCTGCCGAGGCACCCGCTGCCGAAGCCGCCCCCGCAGCTTGAATTCATTCATACGAACCACAGTTTAGGAACCCAAAATGGCATTCGATAAAGACGCTTTCCTGACCGCCCTGGACAGCATGTCCGTGATGGAACTCAATGACCTGGTGAAGGCCATTGAAGAGAAGTTCGGCGTGTCCGCCGCCGCGATGGCCGCTCCCGCCGCCGGCGGTGGCGCTGCCGCCCCGGCCGCTGAAGAGAAGACCGAGTTCAACGTCGTGCTGCTGGAAGCCGGCGCGAACAAGGTCGGCGTGATCAAGGCCGTGCGCGAAATCACCGGCCTGGGCCTGAAGGAAGCCAAGGACCTGGTCGACGGCGCTCCGAAGCCCGTCAAGGAAGGCATTGCCAAGGCCGACGCCGAAGCCGCCAAGAAGAAGCTGGAAGAAGCCGGCGCCAAGGTGGAACTCAAGTAATTGCGTTTCCCGCATGGGGCTGGGGGCTTCTAAGGGGCTCCCAGCCTTTTGCGCTTCATGGATTTGACTCCTGGAGCGCACCCGGAAAGGGATTTCGGGGCACGCTAGTGGCCTTGAGACCCTTTCCGAGTGTTCTCTGATCCGACTGCAGAGAGACGGTTTGGTCGGACCGCGGTGCAACGCCGAGGTCGTCCGCCAGCGGCTGGTAGTGGCCAGCCACCAAGCTTCAGATCCGCCCCCGCCACCATCCGGGGAAGCCCACGGATCTGATCGCCAGTCGCCCGATTGAGCACCTGTTCAGGCCAAGCAGGTCGCTTCAACGTACGGAGTGTTTATGGCGTATACCTACACCGAGCGCAAACGCATTCGCAAGAGCTTCGGCAAGCGCGAGAGCGTCCTCAACGTCCCCTACCTGCTGACCATGCAGCGGGAATCTTACGTCGCCTTCCTCCAGAAGGACGTCCCCCCGCAAAAGCGCAAGCCCGAGGGCTTGCAGGCAGCCTTCCTTTCCGCGTTCCCGATCGTGTCGCACAACGGGTTCGTGGAGATGAAGTTCATCGAATACAACATCGCCAAGCCTCCGTTCGACACCCGCGAGTGCCAGCAGCGCGGTCTGACGTACGCTTCCGCCGTGCGCGCGAAGCTGCAGATGATCGTGTACGACCGCGAGTCGCCGCAGGCCAAGACCGTCAAGGAGATCAAGGAGCAGGAAGTCTACATGGGCGAAGTACCGCTCATGACCGACTACGGCTCCTTCATCGTCAACGGCACCGAGCGTGTCATCGTCTCGCAGCTGCACCGCTCGCCGGGCGTGTTCTTCGAGCATGACAAGGGCAAGACGCACAGCTCGGGCAAGCTGTTGTTCAGCGCCCGCATCATCCCTTACCGCGGCTCCTGGCTGGACTTCGAGTTCGACCCCAAGGACATCCTGTTCTTCCGTGTCGACCGCCGCCGCAAGATGCCGGTCACGATCCTGCTGAAGGCGATCGGCCTGAATCCCGAGCAGATCCTGGCGAACTTCTTCGTCTTCGACAACTTCCGCCTGATGGACTCGGGCGCGCAGATGGAGTTCGTCTCCGAGCGTCTGCGCGGCGAGGTCGCCCGCTTCGACATCACCGACAAGTCCGGCAACGTCATCGTCGAGAAGGACAAGCGCATCACCGCCCGCCACACCCGGGCGATGGAGCAGTCCGGCACCCAGTTCATCACGGTGCCCGAGGACTTCCTGGTCGGCCGCGTGCTGGCCAAGAACCAGATCGACCCCGACACCGGCGAGATCATCGCCAAGGCCAACGACGAGCTGACCGAATCGCTGCTGAAGAAGCTGCGCGGTGCCGGCATCAAGGACATCCAGTGCCTGTACACCAACGAGCTGGATCAGGGGGCCTACATCTCCCAGACCCTGGCCAGCGACGAGACCGCTGACCAGCTGGCCGCGCGGGTGGCGATCTACCGCATGATGCGCCCCGGCGAGCCGCCGACGGAAGACGCCGTCGAGGCCCTGTTCAACCGCCTGTTCTACAGCGCCGACACCTATGACCTGTCGCGCGTGGGTCGCATGAAGTTCAACGCCCGCGTGGGCCGCGACGAACCCACGGGCCCCATGACCCTGTCGAACGAGGACATCCTCGACGTCGTCAAGATCCTGGTGGACCTGCGCAATGGCCGCGGCGAAGTGGACGACATCGACCACCTCGGCAACCGCCGCGTGCGCTGCGTCGGCGAACTGGCCGAGAACCAGTACCGCTCCGGCCTCGCCCGTATCGAGAAGGCCGTCAAGGAGCGTCTGGGCCAGGCCGAGACCGAAGCCCTGATGCCGCACGATCTGATCAACTCCAAGCCGATTTCCGCGGCCCTGAAGGAGTTCTTCGGTGCGTCGCAGCTGTCGCAGTTCATGGACCAGACCAACCCGCTGTCCGAGATCACGCACAAGCGTCGCGTCTCGGCCCTGGGCCCGGGCGGTCTGACCCGCGAGCGTGCCGGCTTCGAAGTGCGCGACGTGCACCCGACCCACTACGGCCGTGTCTGCCCGATCGAAACGCCTGAAGGTCCGAACATCGGTCTGATCAACTCGCTCGCGCTGTACGCCCAGCTCAACGAGTACGGCTTCCTGGAGACGCCCTACCGCCGCGTGAGCGATGGCAAGGTGACTGACCAGATCGACTACCTGTCGGCCATCGAGGAAGGCAAGTACGTCATCGCCCAGGCCAACGCCTCGCTGGATGCCGAAGGCAAGCTGATCGACGAGCTGGTGTCCGCCCGCGAAAAGGGCGAATCGGTGCTGACCTCGCCCGAGCGCATCCAGTACATGGACGTGGCGCCGACCCAGATCGTCTCGGTCGCGGCCTCGCTGGTGCCCTTCCTGGAGCACGATGACGCGAACCGTGCACTGATGGGCGCCAACATGCAGCGCCAGGCCGTGCCGACCCTGCGTCCCGAGAAGGCCTTCGTCGGTACCGGCGTCGAGCGCGTTGCCGCGGTCGACTCTGGCACGGTCGTCGCGGCCAAGCGCGGCGGCGTGGTCGACTATGTCGACACCAACCGCGTCGTGATCCGCGTCAACGACAACGAGACGGTGGCCGGCGAAGTCGGCGTCGACATCTACAACCTGATCAAGTACCAGCGTTCCAACCAGAACACCAACATCCACCAGCGCCCCATCGTGCGCCGCGGTGATGCGGTGGCCGCCGGCGACGTGATCGCCGACGGCGCGTCGACCGACCTGGGCGAGCTCGCGCTCGGCCAGAACATGCTGGTCGCCTTCATGCCCTGGAACGGCTACAACTTCGAGGACTCGATCCTGATCAGCGAACGTGTCGTGGCCGACGACCGCTACACCTCGATCCACATCGAGGAGCTGGTGGTGATGGCCCGCGACACCAAGCTGGGCCCCGAGGAAATCACGCGCGACATCCCCAACCTGTCGGAACACCAGCTGTCCCGCCTGGACGAGTCGGGCATCGTCTACATCGGTGCCGAGGTGCAGGCTGGCGACGTGCTGGTCGGCAAGGTCACGCCCAAGGGTGAGACCACCCTCACGCCTGAAGAGAAGCTGCTGCGCGCGATCTTCGGCGAGAAGGCCTCCGACGTGAAGGACACCTCGCTGCGCGTGGACCAGGGCACCGCCGGCACCGTCATCGACGTGCAGGTCTTCACCCGCGAAGGCATCCAGCGCGACAAGCGCGCCCAGCAGATCATCGACGACGAGCTGAAGCGCTTCCGCCTGGACCTGAACGACCAGCTGCGTATCGTCGAGGCCGACGCCTTCGACCGTATCGAGAAGCTGCTCACCGGCAAGACCGCCAACGGCGGTCCGAAGAAGCTGGCCAAGGGTGCGGTGATCGACAAGGCCTACCTGGCCGATGTCGAGAAGTACCACTGGTTCGACATCCGTCCGGCCGACGACGATGTCGCCAACCAGCTCGAGAGCATCAAGAACTCGCTGGAGCAGACCCGCCACAGCTTCGACCTCGCCTTCGAAGAGAAGCGCAAGAAGCTGACCCAGGGCGACGAGCTGCCCGCCGGCGTGCTCAAGATGGTCAAGGTCTACCTGGCCGTCAAGCGCCGCCTGCAGCCCGGCGACAAGATGGCCGGCCGCCACGGCAACAAGGGTGTGGTCTCCAAGATCGTCCCGGTCGAGGACATGCCCTACATGGCCGACGGCACCCCTGCCGACATCGTGCTGAACCCGCTGGGTGTGCCCTCGCGGATGAACGTGGGCCAGGTGCTGGAAGTGCACCTGGGCTGGGCCGGCAAGGGCATCGGCCAGCGCATCGGCGACATGCTGCAGCAGCACACCCGTGTGCAGGAGCTGCGCAAGTTCTTCGACGAGCTGTACAACAAGTCCGGCGGCAAGACCGAGAACATCGACGAGCTGAGCGACACCGAGGTCATCGAGATGGCCGAGAACCTCGCCAAGGGCGTGCCCTTCGCGACCCCGGTGTTCGATGGCGCGGCCGAGGAAGAGATCCGCGCGATGCTGAAGCTGGCCTACCCGGACGAGATCGCGAAGGCCAAGGGCCTGACCAGCACCCGCACGCAAGCCACACTGCACGACGGCCGCACCGGCGACGCCTTCGAGCGTCCGGTCACGGTCGGCTACATGCACGTGCTGAAGCTGCACCACCTGGTCGACGACAAGATGCACGCCCGTTCGACCGGCCCGTACTCGCTCGTCACCCAGCAGCCGCTGGGCGGCAAGGCCCAGTTCGGCGGCCAGCGCTTCGGTGAGATGGAAGTGTGGGCGCTGGAAGCCTACGGCGCTTCCTATGTGCTGCAGGAGATGTTGACCGTGAAGTCCGACGACGTGAACGGCCGTACCAAGGTGTACGAGAACATCGTCAAGGGCGAACACGCGATCGACGCCGGCATGCCGGAATCGTTCAACGTGCTGGTCAAGGAAATTCGTTCGCTCGGCATCGACATCGAGCTCGAGCGCAACTAAAGGAGTTATGCATGAAAGGCTTGCTGGACCTTTTCAAGCAGTTCACCCCCGACGAACACTTCGACGCGATCAAGATCGGGCTCGCTTCGCCCGAGAAGATCCGCTCGTGGTCGTTCGGCGAGGTGAAGAAGCCCGAGACCATCAACTACCGCACCTTCAAGCCGGAGCGTGACGGCCTGTTCTGCGCCAAGATCTTCGGCCCGATCAAGGACTACGAGTGCCTGTGCGGCAAGTACAAGCGCCTGAAGCACCGCGGCGTGATCTGCGAGAAGTGCGGCGTCGAGGTCACGCAGACCAAGGTGCGCCGCGAGCGCATGGGTCACATCGACCTGGCCGCGCCCTGCGCGCACATCTGGTTCCTGAAGTCGCTGCCGTCGCGTCTGGGCCTGGTGCTCGACATGACGCTGCGCGACATCGAGCGCGTGCTGTACTTCGAAGCCTACGTCGTGGTCGACCCGGGCATGACGCCGCTGAAGAAGTTCTCGATCATGAGCGAGGACGACTACGACGCGAAGCGCCAGGAGTACGGTGACGAGTTCGTCGCGCTGATGGGTGCCGAAGGCATTCAGAAGCTGCTGGCCGAGATGGACCTCGATGTGGAGATCGACAAGCTCCGCAACGACATGACCGGCTCCGAGCTCAAGATCAAGAAGAACTCGAAGCGCCTGAAGGTCATGGAGGCCTTCAAGAAGTCCGGCATCAAGCCGAACTGGATGATTCTCGAAGTGCTGCCCGTGCTGCCGCCGGACCTGCGTCCGCTGGTGCCGCTGGACGGCGGCCGCTTCGCGACCTCCGACCTGAACGATCTCTACCGTCGCGTCATCAACCGCAACAACCGCCTGGCGCGCCTGCTCGAGCTGAAGGCGCCCGAGATCATCGTGCGCAACGAGAAGCGCATGCTGCAGGAAGCGGTCGACTCGCTGCTGGACAACGGCCGTCGCGGCAAGGCGATGACCGGTGCCAACAAGCGCGCCCTCAAGTCGCTGGCCGACATGATCAAGGGCAAGAGCGGTCGTTTCCGTCAGAACCTGCTGGGCAAGCGGGTGGACTACTCCGGCCGTTCCGTCATCACCGTGGGCCCGACCCTCAAGCTGCACCAGTGCGGCCTGCCCAAGCTGATGGCGCTGGAGCTGTTCAAGCCCTTCATCTTCTCGCGCCTGGAGGCAATGGGCATCGCCACCACCATCAAGGCCGCGAAGAAGGAAGTCGAAGCCGGCACGCCGGTGGTGTGGGACATCCTGGAAGAGGTCATCAAGGAGCACCCGGTCCTGCTGAACCGCGCTCCGACCCTGCACCGCCTCGGCATCCAGGCTTTCGAGCCGGTGCTGATCGAAGGCAAGGCGATCCAACTGCACCCGCTGGTCTGCGCGGCCTTCAACGCCGACTTCGACGGTGACCAGATGGCCGTTCACGTGCCGCTGTCCATCGAGGCGCAGATGGAAGCGCGCGCGCTGATGCTCGCCTCCAACAACGTGCTCTTCCCCGCCAACGGCGAGCCCTCCATCGTGCCGTCGCAAGACGTGGTGCTGGGCCTGTACTACGCGACCCGTGAGCGTACCAACGGCAAGGGCGAAGGCATGGTGTTCTCCGACATCGGGGAAGTGCACCGTGCGCTCGACAACGGCGTGATCGAGATCACCGCGCGCATCAGCGTGCGGCTGGTCGAGTACAGCAAGGACAAGGTCACCGGCGAGTTCATCCCCGAGACCAAGCTGGTCGAGACCACCGTGGGTCGCGCGCTGCTGTCCGAGATCCTGCCCAAGGGCCTGCCGTTCTCGAACATCAACAAGGCGCTGAAGAAGAAAGAGATCTCCAAGCTCATCAACGTGTCCTTCCGCAAGTGCGGCCTGAAGGACACGGTGGTGTTCGCCGACAAGCTGCTGCAGTCGGGCTTCCGCCTGGCCACGCGTGCCGGCATCTCGATCGCGATCGACGACATGCTGGTGCCGCCCGAGAAGCACCTCATCATCGAGCGCGCCGAGAAGGAAGTGAAGGAGATCGAGCAGCAGTACGTCTCCGGTCTCGTGACCGCCGGCGAGCGCTACAACAAGGTGGTGGACATCTGGGGCAAGGCCGGTGACGAAGTGGGCAAGGTCATGATGACCCAGCTCGCCAAGCAGAAGGTCATCGACCGCCACGGCAAGGAAGTCGACCAGGAGTCGTTCAACTCCATCTACATGATGGCCGACTCCGGCGCGCGGGGTTCCGCCGCCCAGATCCGCCAGCTGGCGGGCATGCGCGGCCTGATGGCCAAGCCGGACGGCTCGATCATCGAGACCCCCATCACGGCGAACTTCCGTGAAGGCCTGAACGTGCTGCAGTACTTCAACTCGACGCACGGCGCCCGCAAGGGTCTGGCCGACACGGCGTTGAAGACCGCGAACTCCGGCTACCTGACCCGTCGCCTGGTCGACGTGACCCAGGACCTGGTGGTGACCGAGGACGATTGCGGCACCAGCAATGGCATCGCGATGCGCGCGCTGGTCGAGGGCGGTGAGGTGATCGAGTCGCTGCGCGACCGCATCCTGGGCCGCGTGACTGCCAACGAGGTGGTCCACCCCGAGACCCAGGAAGGCCTCCTCGCGTCCGGCGACATGCTGGACGAGGACGCGCTCGACCAGATCGAGGCCGCCGGCGTCGACGAGGTCAAGGTCCGCACCCCGCTGACCTGCGCGACCCGCTTCGGTCTGTGCGCCAAGTGCTACGGCCGCGACCTTGGCCGCGGCGGCCTGGTGAACACCGGCGAGGCGGTCGGCGTGATTGCCGCGCAGTCCATCGGCGAGCCTGGCACGCAGCTGACGATGCGGACCTTCCACATCGGCGGCGCGGCCACGCGTGCGGCGGTGGCATCCAGCGTCGAGGCCAAGAGCGACGGCATCATCGGTTTCAACCCGACGATGCGCTACGTGACCAACGGCAAGGGCGAGCTGGTGGTGATCTCGCGTTCCGGCGAGATCATCATCTCCGACCAGCACGGCCGCGAGCGCGAGCGCCACAAGGTGCCTTACGGTGCCACCCTGAACGTCAAGGCCGACCAGCAGATCAAGGCCGGCCTGATCCTCGCGAACTGGGATCCGCTGACCCGCCCGATCATCACGGAATTCGCCGGTCGTGCGAAGTTCGAGAACGTCGAGGAAGGCGTGACCGTCGCCAAGCAGGTCGATGAAGTGACCGGCCTGTCGACCCTGGTCGTGATCGACCCGAAGCGCCGTGGCGCCGCCAAGGTCGTGCGTCCGCAGGTCAAGCTGCTCGACGCCACCGGCAACGAGGTGAAGATCCCGGGCACCGACCACTCGGTGACGATCGGCTTCCAGGTCGGCGCGCTGATCCAGATCCGTGATGGCCAAGACCTCGCGCCTGGTGAAGTGCTGGCCCGTATTCCGGTCGAAGGCCAGAAGACCCGCGACATCACCGGCGGTCTGCCGCGTGTGGCCGAGCTCTTCGAAGCCCGTTCGCCGAAGGACAAGGGCATCCTGGCGGAGGTCACCGGCACGGTGTCCTTCGGCAAGGAGACCAAGGGCAAGGTGCGCCTGCAGATCACCGACCCGGACGGCAAGGTGTGGGAAGAGCTGGTGCCGAAGGAAAAGAACATCCTGGTGCACGAAGGCCAGGTGGTCAACCGCGGCGAGCTGATCGTCGACGGCGCGGCGGATCCGCAGGACATCCTGCGCCTGCTGGGCATCGAGGAGCTGGCCCGCTACATCGTCGACGAAGTGCAGGACGTGTACCGTCTGCAGGGCGTGAAGATCAACGACAAGCACATCGAGGTGATCGTTCGCCAGATGCTGCGTCGCGTGCAGATCACGAACCCGGGCGACACGAACTACATCGCCGGCGAGCAGGTCGAGCGTTCGGAGCTGCTGGACACCAACGACCGCATGCGCAACGAAGGCAAGATGGAGGCGACGCACAGCGATGTGCTGCTGGGCATCACCAAGGCCTCGCTGTCGACCGACTCCTTCATCTCCGCGGCTTCCTTCCAGGAAACCACCCGCGTGCTCACCGAGGCGGCCATCATGGGCAAGCGCGACGAGCTGCGTGGCCTGAAGGAAAACGTCATCGTGGGTCGCCTGATCCCGGCCGGTACCGGTCTCGCCTTCCACCAGGCCCGCAAGGCCAAGGAGGAGATGGACGAGCAGGAGCGCCGCGCCATCGCGATGCAGGAAGCCGAAGAAATGGCGGCGCTGCAGATGGCGCACGTCGATGCCGGCCCGGACGAGGGTGCGCCGACGGGCGAGTGAAGATGGCGGGCTTCGTGCCCTTGCTGAAAAGGCGGCTTCGGCCGCCTTTTTTCATGCTCGCGCCGCGAACCGGCGTCGGGTGCCGGGCTGGGAAGCTGCGGACGCGCCGGTCCTTCAGGCCCTCATCGCAAGTTCCGGCGCGACGCCCGCTGGCCGGTCGCGCTGCCGGCGCAGCACGGCAAGCGCGTCGTCCAACTCGCCGCACAGGGCGTCGAGACCCTTGTCGCCGGCAAAACCCTCTGCGACCGCAGCGCACCGCGCCCCGAGTGAACTCGATGAGAGGACGTCGCCGAGCACCTTCGCCAATCGTCGAGGGCTGGCTCGCGAGGCCTTCACGCACTCGCCGACACCCAGCTCCCGCACCCGGACGCCGTTGTCGAATTGATCGAAGGCGAAGGGCACGATCAGTTGCGGAATGCCGGCGCGCAGGGCCTCCGCAGTCGTCCCTATGCCGCCGTGATGCACCAGCGCCTCGGCGCGTGGCAGCAGGGCCCGGAAGGGGGCGTGCGCCTGCCAGAGCACGGTGTCGGGGAGTTCCGACGGGATCTGTTCACGGTGCGGCGTCAGAAAGATGGCCCGTCGGCCGAGTCGCATCGTCGCCGCGAGCGCACTTGCAAAGTAGGCCGAGGCATGGCGGTGTCCGGTGCCTGGCGTGAAGACGATGGGCGCGTCGCCGTCCGCCAGGAACTGGTTCAGCTCGGGGGGCAGGATTTCGCCGACTCGGCTTTCATGGAGCGGAAACGCCCCGCTGATCACAGGGCTCGGCCAATCGGGTTGCGGCGCACCGAACCACGTGGGGAACAGCGTCAGCGACAGGTCGGCGGCTCCCTGCATGTGGTGTATGAACCCGCGCACCGGCGCCAGACCGACGGCTTCCCTGCGTGTGTTCAGGTCCGGCAGGAAGACGGGGTCGATCATCCGGGCATCGACCTGGCGCCAGATCCAGCGGCGCCAGGCCGGCGGCACCCAGGCGGGCACCCGCAGCGAGCCGACGGTCATCGGGTCGTGGCAGGTGCGCAGATTGGATGGCGCCAGGTAGGCGCCGACAATCTGCAAATCCCTGCGGACGGTCCGCGCGATGGCGGCGGCCGGCAGCGTGATGGGATGGGCCAGGACCCAGCAGCGATCCTCGCGAGGCAGCGCGGCGATCAGGTCCCGGGTGGCTCCCAGGCTGGGGCGCAGGCTGCGCCAAACGACGCCGAAAGCCTTGCGTTCGTCCCACAGGTCCGGGTCGTCCATGGCAGCCTGGTGGTGCTCGTTGGTCCCCATCGGCCTGAAAACGAAGCCGGCCTGCTTCACGAGCGTCTCGTGCACGGGCGAGACCAGGAAGGTGACGCGGTGGCCACGAGCTTGCAAGCCGGCCGCGATGCCGAGAAAGGGGCGAATGTCTCCGGCGGTGCCCCAGGACGTGACCACGACATGGGCGCGATCGGAAACAGCGCGTGCCGGTTTGGATAGAGCGTGTTCTGCGAGCTGGAGCAAGGTCGGTTCCTGTCGATGGGGCATGCCTTGTCGCCCCACTGCTGGGTTTACGGCGGGGCGCAGTCTAACTGCACCCCCGCAGGGCCGGGTGGCCGCACGACGAATGGCGGCCGGACCCCGTGGCAGCCCAGGGCGAAGGGTGGGCCGCTACCTCGTGCCCGTTCGGCGATGAGGTCCTGCATCAGCTTCTTGTTGCCCTTGCTCGTCGGTGTGTGTCCGGTGCCTGGGGGGAAGGGGCGCAGGATCGAACGCGGGACGCTTGCCGTCGGCGAGCCACTGGTCGTAAAAGTCGATCTTCGCGTCCAGCAACACGAGCGCGTCCTGCCACTCGGCGAGCGTACGCTGCACCCGCTCCCGGTGGCTGCGCAGCAGCCCGGCGCGTTGGACCAGCGTGGCCTTGCCTTGCCGCACGAGATCGGCGTACTCCCGCATGGCGGCGATGGACATGCCGGTGGCGCGCAGTCGTTCCATCAGCAGCAGCCAGCCGACGTGCTGCTCGGTGTAGACCCGTCGCCCGCCGGCATCTCTCGCGACGCCCGGGATCAGTCCCTGCGCCTCGTACCAGCGGATGGTGTGGACGCTGCGGCCGGTGCGTGCCGCCAGCGCGCCGATGAGAAGCCGTCCCGTCATCGATGCTCTCCTGCATGCCTGTATTGAACGCGCTCGAGCACACTCCAGGTCAAGGGATGTTGCGGCGGCCTCGCGCCCTGCATGCGCAGGACGATGGCAGCGGCGCGAAGTGGGGGCGGCCAGGCTCGCGGCAACTCGTTCCTCAGCCGTAATGCACGGCGCCTATCATGGCGGCTAGCCCGGAGTTGACCCCATGCCTTCCCACCGCATCGCGCTGATTTCTCACGACAAGAAGAAGGACGACATGATCGCGCTGGCGCGCGAGTTCCGCGACTTCCTGGCTCAGTGCCAGCTCTGTGCCACCGGGACCACCGGCGGCCGCCTGCAGCGCGAAATCGGCCTGAATGTGGAATGCATGCTCAGCGGGCCGCTGGGCGGCGATCTCCAGATCGGCGCCCGGCTCGCTGTGGGCGGGATTGATGCGGTGATCTTCCTGCGCGACCCGATGACGCCCCAGCCGCACGAGCCCGACATCAATGCCCTGGTGCGCGCTTGCGACGTCCACGACATCCCCTGCGCCACCAACGTGGCGAGCGCGCGCTTATTGCTCGGCGCCCTGCGAGCCTGACCTCGGGTCCGCCGCGCTGTCCTGCCAATCGGCCGGGCGCAGCACCGCGACCCCGCGCAGTCGGGCGCGCTTGGCCAGCTTGAGCAGTTCGCGGTCCTTGGTGAGCAGCCACTGGGCGCCGCGTGCGACGGCGAGGTCGATGAACTTCTGGTCGTCCGGGTCGCCGCAGCGCATCGGGGCGCGCGGGGCCGGCGGCTCCTGGGTATGGGCATAGCGCTCCCAAATCGCCGCGATGTGCAAGGAATCGGGTTGCCGTGCAGCGATCCATTCATAGGTAAGCACTCGCTCCAGTTCGTCGCGCATAGAATGGGTGGCGATCCAGCACAGGCGGCCGGAGGTGACCGCGTCGGCGATGTGCAGCACCTCGGGGTCGCGGAAAACCAGCCAGTCCAGCAGGACGTTGGTGTCGAGGACAACGGCGGGCAGCGGGGCAGGGGTCATGAGGCTCCCGGGAAGTGGGGGTTTGGCACAAGCCCTGGCTTGCGGCGAGGTACTGCCCGCAATATAATCGAAAGCTTTTCGGCAGATTCTGCTGCGCTCTTTGCTGGGCGGCTCACCGGAATCGGTGGTGACAAGGCGTCTCATGGCGCCAAGAGTTTGTTCACCGCCGGCGTGCTTCCGGCATCGGGCTGGTGCTTCATTTGGGGTGCGTGGCGGCTGTCGCGCGGGTTTGGCCCGTGCGGTCCTGTCGGAAAAGAAATCTGTAACGTAACTTCAAACGGGAACAAGTTACCCATGCCAACCATCAATCAACTCGTGCGCCACGGTCGTGAGACCGAGGTCACGAAGTCCAAGTCGCCGGCGATGGAGGGGTCTCCTCAGCGCCGCGGTGTCTGCACCCGCGTGTACACCACCACCCCGAAGAAGCCGAACTCGGCGTTGCGTAAGGTCGCCAAGGTGCGCCTGACGAACGGCTTCGAGGTCATCTCCTACATCGGCGGTGAAGGCCACAACCTGCAGGAGCACAGCGTCGTGCTCGTGCGCGGCGGCCGTGTGAAGGATCTGCCGGGTGTGCGTTATCACATCGTCCGTGGTTCGTTGGACCTGCAGGGCGTGAAGGATCGCAAGCAGTCTCGCTCGAAGTACGGCGCCAAGCGCCCGAAGAAGGCCTGATTTAGCAAGTTGTCACGGTCCGCTCCTATGCTGAGCGAGATCGGATGTGTCGCGGTGGGCCTCAGGCTTGCCGAGTAAGTGGGTGGCCCCGGATGTTGGTGGCGCCCAGGGTGTGGGTGAAACGAAACAAGCCCGCGCCAACTGAAGCAAAAGGAAGGTGAATCATGCCTCGTCGTCGCGAAGTACCGAAGCGCGAGATCCTGCCGGACCCGAAGTTCGGCAACGTCGATCTGTCCAAGTTCATGAACGTGGTGATGGAGTCCGGCAAGAAGGCCGTGGCTGAGCGCATCATCTACGGCGCACTGGAGCAGGTCGAGAAGAAGTCCGGCAAGGACCCGCTGGAGGTGTTCCTGACCGCGCTGAACAACGTGAAGCCGATGGTCGAAGTGAAGTCCCGCCGCGTGGGCGGTGCGAACTACCAAGTTCCCGTGGAAGTTCGCCCTGTCCGCCGGATGGCGCTGGCGATGCGCTGGCTCAAGGACTCCGCTCGCAAGCGCGGTGAGAAGTCGATGGCCCAACGTCTGGCCAACGAGCTGCTGGAGGCCTCCGAAGGCCGTGGCGGCGCGATGAAAAAGCGCGACGAAGTGCACCGCATGGCCGAAGCCAACAAGGCCTTCTCGCACTTCCGCTTCTAAGCACCTCAGCAAGCCCCCACGGCTGCCCCGTCAGGTCCACGAGACACCCGGGGCGGCCTTTGTATTTGGAGTGACATCATGTCCCGCAAGACCCCGATTGAGCGCTACCGCAACATTGGTATCTCGGCTCACATCGACGCTGGTAAGACGACCACCACCGAGCGCATCCTGTTCTACACGGGTGTGAACCACAAGATCGGTGAAGTGCACGACGGCGCTGCCACCATGGACTGGATGGAGCAGGAGCAGGAGCGGGGCATCACCATCACCTCCGCCGCGACCACCTGCTTCTGGAAGGGCATGGACCTGTCCTATCCCGAGCACCGCTTCAACATCATCGACACCCCCGGGCACGTTGACTTCACCATCGAGGTGGAGCGTTCGATGCGCGTGCTCGACGGTGCCTGCATGGTGTACTGCGCCGTGGGCGGCGTTCAGCCTCAGTCCGAGACCGTCTGGCGTCAGGCCAACAAGTACAAGGTGCCGCGCCTGGCTTTCGTCAACAAGATGGACCGTACCGGTGCGAACTTCTTCAAGGTCTATGACCAGATGAAGACGCGCCTGAAGGCCAACCCCGTGCCCATCGTCGTGCCTATCGGCGCCGAGGACAACTTCAAGGGCGTGGTGGATCTCTTCAAGATGAAGGCAATCATCTGGGACGAGGCCAGCCAGGGCATGAAGTTCGACTACGGTCCCATCCCGGCCGAGCTGGAAGCCGAGTGCCAGAAGTGGCGCGAGAACATGATCGAGGCGGCCGCCGAATCCAGCGAAGAGCTGATGAACAAGTACCTCGAGACCGGCGAGCTGACCGAGGAAGAGATCAAGAAGGGTCTGCGTCAGCGCACCATCGCGACCGAGATCCAGCCGATGCTGTGCGGCACCGCCTTCAAGAACAAGGGCGTGCAGCGCATGCTCGACGCGGTGATCGACTTCCTGCCTTCCCCGGTGGACATTCCCCCTGTGGCCGGCACCGACGACGACGACAAGGAATCCACCCGCAAGGCCGACGACAACGAGAAGTTCTCGGCCCTGGCGTTCAAGCTGATGACCGATCCCTATGTCGGCCAGCTGACCTTCGTGCGTGTGTACTCCGGCGTGCTGAAGTCGGGCGACTCCGTCTACAACCCGATCAAGGGCAAGAAGGAGCGCATCGGCCGTATCCTGCAGATGCACGCCAACCAGCGTGAGGAAATCAAGGAAATCCTGGCCGGCGACATCGCCGCCTGCGTGGGGCTGAAGGAAGTGACGACCGGCGAAACGCTGTGCGATCCGGACGCCGTGATCACCCTCGAGAAGATGGTGTTCCCCGAGCCTGTGATCTCCCAAGCCGTCGAGCCCAAGACCAAGGCCGACCAGGAGAAGATGGGTATCGCGCTGGGCCGCCTGGCCCAGGAAGACCCGTCCTTCCGCGTTCGCACCGACGAGGAATCCGGCCAGACCATCATCTCCGGCATGGGCGAGCTGCACCTCGAAATCATCGTCGACCGCATGAAGCGCGAGTTCGGTGTCGAGGCCAACGTCGGCAAGCCGCAAGTGGCCTACCGCGAGACCATCCGCAAGGCGGTCTCGGACGTCGAAGGCAAGTTCGTGCGCCAGTCGGGCGGCAAGGGCCAGTACGGTCACGTCGTTCTGAAGATCGAGCCGCAAGAGGCCGGCAAGGGCTTCGAGTTCGTCGACGCCATCAAGGGCGGTGTGGTGCCTCGCGAGTTCATCCCCGCGGTGGAGAAGGGTCTGATCGACACGCTGCCCAACGGCGTGCTGGCCGGCTTCCCGGTGGTGGACGTCAAGGTCACGCTGACCTTCGGCTCCTACCACGAGGTGGACTCGAACGAAAACGCGTTCAAGATGGCCGCGTCGATCGGTTTCAAGGATGGTTGCCGCAAGGCCAACCCCGTGATCCTCGAGCCGATGATGGCGGTGGAAGTCGAGACGCCGGAAGACTACGCCGGCAACGTGATGGGCGACCTGTCGTCCCGTCGCGGCATGGTGCAGGGCATGGACGACATGCCTGGCGGCGGCAAGGTCATCAAGGCCGAGGTCCCGCTGTCGGAGATGTTCGGCTACTCGACCACGCTGCGTTCGATGTCGCAGGGCCGCGCGACCTACACGATGGAGTTCAAGCACTACGCCGAAGCTCCGAAGAACGTCGCCGACGCGATCATCACCGCTCGCGGCAAGTAATTTTTGAAGCCGGTCTTCGCCGGGGTGCCGCACGCTGCCAGTGGCGTGCGAATCCGCGGCCCGGTGGAGACCTAAAACCGAGCACTGGTGTTGCTCTTTATCCAGGAGAAATGAAATGGCAAAAGGTAAGTTCGAGCGGACCAAGCCGCACGTCAACGTGGGCACGATTGGTCACGTGGACCACGGCAAGACGACGCTGACGGCGGCGATCACGACGGTGCTGAGCAAGCTGTTCGGCGGCGAGGCGAAGGCGTACGACCAGATCGACGCGGCGCCGGAAGAGAAGGCGCGCGGCATCACGATCAACACGGCGCACGTCGAGTACGAGACGAAAAACCGCCACTATGCGCACGTGGACTGTCCC
>NZ_JAPFBW010000057.1 GCF_026153205.1 Aquabacterium sp. A7-Y
ACCGTCGACCAGCTCCATCACGAAGTACGGCCGGCCGTCCTCGGTCACGCCGCCATCGAAGACCTTGGCGAGGTTGGGATGGTCGAGGCTGGCCAGGATCTGGCGCTCCGCGTGGAAGCGGGAGATCGCGTGTTCGCGGTCGAAGCTGTGGCCCATCAGTTTGATGGCCACCTGCTGCTCGTACTGGCCGTCGGCGCGCTCGGCTCGGTAGACCTCGCCCATGCCACCGCGACCGATCAATTCGACGATACGGTAGGGCCCGAGTCGCTCGCCCAGGCAAGAGGCCCCGCGGAGTTCGTCCACCTCGGCTGCCAGCACTGCAGGCAGGCGGTCAAGCAAGGTCTCGCCGGCCTCTGCAGCGTCAAGCAGCGAGCCCAGCTCCTCGGCCAGCGCAGCATCATCAGCCGCCAGCCGGTTGGCGAACACGCGGCGTTGCGAGGGCGGCAGCGTCAGGGCCTCGGCCAACAGTCCCTTCATGCGCTGCCATCCGGCTGGGTCGAGACCGCTGCCAGGAAGCACCTTTGAGGTCGAATTGGAGTGCATGGGAGCGGTCTCCGGGGGGGCGGTCTGGGTTCCGGGGAATAGGCGTCATGGGACTCTCCGATGCCCGCTGAAGCTGCATCAACTGAGGTCCAGCTTCAGCTTAGGCGGTGCTGAAGGGCTGTCAATCAAACTGTCCAAGGGGGGACGTCCTGGTGCCCTATGTCTTCTCGTAGTGGAGCTGACGAGACCCGCGCACTATCTTCATCTGCATGTTATTGGGCAAGCCGTGTCGAACGCATGCAAGCTGAGAGCGCCGTGGCATCGAGCCCTACCTAGCCCCGACCACCCGGGGGCGGCACTTGACGTCGATGCAGGAGAGCCCGTGTTCAACCGCAATGAGGTCAGCACAGGCCAGAGAAGCTACGACGCGCGCCGCCGCACGTCGTACCTGGATTCAGCCTGCTCGTTCTGACGGCACCGAAGACCGGCAAGCCGTCATGACGCTGCTGGCGGCGGCTGTGTCCCAGCGATACGCACCTGGTTCCGCCCATGGTGCTTTGCCGCATAGAGCGCGGTGTCGGCGGCGGCGATCAGCTGCTCGCCGGTCTCGTCGGGCTCGGCGACGATCGCCACGCCGATGCTGGCCGTCAGCGGGACCAGGCAGCCCTCGTGCGTCACCGTCAGCTGCTCGATCGCGCTGCGAATGCGCTCCCCCAGGTGCTGGGCGCCCTCCGCGTCGGTCTGCGGCAGCAGCACTGCAAATTCCTCCCCGCCGTAGCGGGCCACCTGGTCGCCCGGGCGGAGCAGCGACTCGCCGATGGCGCGCGCCACGGCGCGCAGGCAAGCGTCGCCGGCCAGGTGCCCGTGGCGGTCATTGACGGCCTTGAAGTGGTCGATGTCGATCAGCAGCAGCGACAGCGGCAGCCCACTGCGTCCCGCGACCTTCAGCTGGAGGTGCAGCTGTTCGTCGAAGTACTTGCGGTTCTTCACGCCGGTCAGGCCGTCCAGCACGTTGAGCTTCTGCAACTCGTTGTTGGCGTCCGACAGGTGGCGCAGCGCCTCGTCCAGCTCCTGCGTGCGCTGCTGGACTCGTTGCTCGAGCTGGCTGGTGGCCTCGGCCTGGATGCGCCGGTTCTGCTGCTCCAGCAGCTTCATGCGGTGCGCCAGCGCGAAGGACAGCAGCAGGGCTTCCAGCGCGGAGCCGATCTGCATGCTGTATTCGGTGATGAAGACGTTCGGCAGCAGGTTGATCGTTTTCAGCGGGTACAGGGCCAGGCCCAGCAGCAGTGTGGCCCATGCCAGCATGAAGAAGCGCGCCTGCTTCACGCCCCGATTCATGCAGACGAAGCCGATCGCGGACATCGTGATCGACATCACGAAGCCGTTGACCGTCGTGAGCCTGATCATGACGCTATAGGGCATGAACAGGGACACGAGGGCCAGTACCGTGGCACCGCGCGCATACCACCAGGTGAAGCGGTCCATCACGGGCAGGTGCTTGGCCAGGTTCAGGAAGGAGCGCGCGAAGTTGGCCGCTCCTGCCCAGGCCAGCAACATGCTGAAGGAGATCACCGCCTGCCCCCAGCGCGGCCAGTCCGGCCAAAGGTATTCGGAGGCCAGGCCGTTGAGGGACAGCAGGAACACGGCGAAGCCGCTGATGTACTGCACGTAGTGCAGGTAGCTGATGTCCCGCATTGACAGGTAGACCAGGGCGTTGAACAGCAGCATCGCCGCCAGCAGCCCGTAGTAGAAGCCGAAGGCGAGCTGCTCGTCGCGGTCCTTGAGCGTCAGTGCCTCGGGCGTCCACAGCACCAGCGGCAGTTGCAGCGAACTGTCGGTCTCGACGCGCCAGTACAGTTCGAGCGCCTGGCCAGCGGGCAGGTCCAGCGGATAGACGAGATTGCGGTGGCGCAACGGACGCTGGTGGAACGGAAACAAGCGGCCGGCCTCGGACGACATGAGGGTGACGCCGTCCCGCAGCGCATAAAAACGCACCTTGTCCAGCAAGGGGTACTGCGCTTCCAACAGCCAACGCGAGGTCGGCGCATGCCGGTTCTCCACCCGCAGGTGGAACCAGTACACCGATTTGGTGAAGCTGAAGTTCGGCACCTCCTGTTCACTGGGGCGGAAGCTGTCGCGCCGGGACCTCACGTCGTCCAGGGCCAGTGTGCCGTCCGGATCTTCCAGGTAAGCGAGATGCCGGCCCACGGTGCTGCCGATTTGCGGGCTGTCCAGCTGCAGGGCGGGTGCGGGGGCGCCGAAAGCCGTGCCGCAAGCGAGCAGCCAGAGGGCAACCAAGCCGTTTAAGAAACTTCGCGTCATTCTGGTGCTAGGCCAGGTCAAGAATCATCGGCGCGGTGGTCTCGGCAAGATTGCGCTCTGGCGTCAGAGGGCTCATGGGCACGGCCGCGGTCCTCCACGAGCCTCTAGGGTAAGCCATGGTCCCGAAGAACGCCGCCGGAAAAGCGGCGGCATTTCCTCCTTAATCGGCTTGCAGGCCGCTGTCCACAGGGGCCTGCAGCAGCTCAGGCATCATCGCGGCTGCACAGCGGAGGCCCGGTTCTTGAAAACACGACAACTGCGACAACAGGTCGAACGTATCCTCGACGACTATCCCCAGCGTACCGTGAGCGTGATCCTGCAAGGCGATCCGGCCGGCCTGCAGGAAGCCATTGCACGCGCCGCCCGCGAGGCCTTGCAGCTGCGCGCGGTGACCCAGGCCGCCGACCTGCTGCCGCCCCCCGCCCCCGAGCGACGGCTTCTCGCCGAGCGCCCGCGCGAGGCGCGCGGCGAGTCCGGGCCGCTGGCCGAGGTGAGGCGGGCCGGCACGGCGGCGCTGCAGCCCATGCAGGAGGCCGCCTTCCTCAACAACTCGCGGCTGGCACGCCGCTCCGACGAACGCGGCCGGCCGCGCCCGCTGCCGCTGGCCGGCGCCGCCGTGATGGAGATGGACCGCGACGACCTGGCGCAATTGCCGACCGCCTTGCCGGGCGCGCTGGCGGTGTTTCCGAATCGGCGCATCGCGGTGCCGCCGCGCCTGAAGGCGAAGCAGCTGCCGCCCGAGGTGGCACGGCGCTCGACCCACACCTGGGGCCTGGAGTCCTGCGGTGCGCTGGCGGCCTGGGGGGGATTTGATGCGCGCGGGCAGGGGGTGCGGGTGGCGGTGCTGGACACCGGCGTGGAAGCCGAGCACCCGGACCTGCGCGGCAAGGTGGCGCGTTTCGCCGAGTTCGACGCCAAGGGCCGGCTGGTGAAGGAAGGCGTGGACCAGGCCTGGGATGCCGACGGCCACGGCACCCACGTCTGCGGCACGGTGGCCGGCGGCAATGCCAGTGGGCGCTGGATCGGCATGGCGCCGGAGGCGCGCCTGCTGGTCGCCAAGGTGCTCGGCCGCAACGGTGGCACCGACGAGCAGATCCTCAAGGGGCTGGAATGGGCCGTCGCCAACGGCGCGGACGTCGTCAACCTCTCGCTCGGCGGACTGAGCTTCGAGCCCGGCGTGCTGGACACCTACACGGCGGCCATCGTCTCGGCCCGCGCCGCCGGCGTGCCGGTGGTGGCGGCGATCGGAAACGATGGCGCCCAGACCACCGGTTCGCCGGGCAACGATTTTTTCGCGCTGGCCGTCGGCGCCACCGACGTGCACGGCCGCGTGGCGGCCTTCAGCGGCGGCCGCACCCAGGTGGTCGAGTCTTCGGACGCGATCGAGCTCGCCGACCTGCCGCTGGTGTACGCCAAGCCGGACCTCTCGGCACCCGGCGTGCACATCTACTCCTGCATGGGCAAGGGCAAGTGGGAGCACCTCAACGGCACCTCGATGGCGACGCCCCATGTGGCCGGCGCGATCGCGCTGCTGCTGAGCCGGACCGGCGCCACGCGCAAGGGCGCCGCGCTGCTGGAGCTCGGCGGCATCGAGCGCAGCGAGGCGCTGGTGCAACTGGTGCTCGGCAGCGTGCGCGACCTGGGCGAGAACGGCCAGGACCACCGCTACGGCTACGGCGGGCTCGACGCGCTGGCGGCTTACGGCAATGCCGTCGGGCTCGGCTATCTGCCGCGCCCTTGAAAAGCGGCGCGCCTGCCGTTACCCTGTGGCTCCGGACTTCTCCCATGACCGCAGCCACCGCCCTCAGAGACACCGACCTGGTCGACTTCGCGACCGAACTCGGTTCATCCCGCAAGACCTCGGTCATCGTCGAGGCCCGCCGCCCCGCCGTAACGGCCGGGCGCAGCAGGGCCCGCAAGACGGTGACCGAGCCGCGCGAGCTGCTGCCCGCGCCGCGCAAGGGCCGCAGCCCCAGCGAAGGCGGAGCCGACGTTTCGGGCGCCGGCGCCGCCATGCGTGAGCTCGAAGCGGCGCTCCAGCGCCTCGGCCTGGCCGCTTCGGCCCGCCGCAACGACCTGAACGGCTCCTTCGTCGTCGAGGTCACCCCGCGTCAGCTGCGCGAGCTGGCGAGCACGCCGTCGGTGCAGGCCATCCGCAGCAATCGCCGCCATCGCCGAAGCGTCGCCTGAGACGCGGGCCGGCCGGCAAGCGAGCACGGCAAAGGGCAGGGTGCGTAGCAGGCTGGCGGCGTCGGAGAGCGGAGAGCAACGGCGGCTCGGCCCGGCCTGCCCGGCTCAGCTCGTCCGCGGTTCGGCGGCCGCGCCGGCCGGCGTGTCGTTGCGCAGCGTGCTGAGCGGCTCGCCGTTGAGCAGCACGCGGTAGAGGGCGTAACGGTTCAGCAACTGGTGGGCGCCCCAGGCGCTCAGCAGCGAGATCAGCACCATCAGCGTGAACTCCAGCAGCACGGGCCAGTCGACGAAACAGAAGGCCAGGCCGGTGGCGAACACCGGAATGATGTGCAGCAGGTAGATCGAGTAGGCGCTGTCGACCAGGTTCTGTACCACCGGGGAGGGCCGGTCCAGCCAGCGCGCGCAGGCACCCAGCACCAGGTGCACGCCGGCCCACGCGGTGGCCGGCAGCATGAACAGCCGCACGGCCTTCTGCCAGGCGGCGCGGTCGGCCGCGGGCCAGAGGGCACAGGCGATCAGCAACAGCAGGCACAGCGGCACCGACCAGCGCCTCCAGGTGATGAGGCGCGTGAGCAGGTCGCGCTGCAGGAAACAGATCACGCCGAGCAGGAAAAACGGCAGGTTGTAGAGCAGCTTCTGGGTCATGACTCCGCCCCAGAAGAAGGTGGGCAGGCTCAGTCCGGTCAAGTTGTCGAAGGCCCCCAGACACAGGCCGTAGAGGCCGTGCAGGCAAACCAGCGCCAGCAGGTGCATCGGCGATAGCCGGCTGAGCCAGTCGCCCGCGGCCTTGAGCCGTGCCAGCACGGCGGGCGTCGAGATGAGGGCGATCAATCCGGTGTAGATCAGCAGGTCGACCAGGAACCACAGCTGGGCCAGCCAGATGCGTCCCGCGTCGGGCCGCAAGTGCCCCTCGTCCAGGAAAGACTGGGCCAGCGGCCCGTCCGGCCCGGAGAAGCCGCTCGCGAGCTCCCGCAGCCCCACTTGAATCGGTGCCAGCAGCACCAGACCGGTGATCAGCGGCACGCCGAGGCGGAACAGCCGCGTGCGCAGGAAGTCGCCGCGCGAGCGACGGCTCATCAGCAGGGCTGCGAAAAATCCGGCCACCAGAAAAAACGCCGGCATCCGGAACGCACTGGAGGCTGCACCCCAGCCGCTGAGGAGGGCGGACTTGTCCGGCGAACTGATCTCCCAGCCCTGGACGGCGTAAACGAACCCGGCGTGGAAAGGCACGCCCAGAAGCATCAGAGACGCTCGGGCCCCATCCAGCCAATACAGGCGACGCTGCGTCACCGAGCCCGCGTTGGAACGGCTCATGCGGTACTCCCTGAGTGACAACCGTGGTGTTCCCGGCGTTGAACGACACAGGCCGGGAACCGAGGTGAGCGGCGGGCGCCGGGCACGACTGCCGAGCAGTCGCAACAAGGGGCCTGGGTCCGCTCAGATGTGTTGGCGTTGAGGCTACCAAGCAGGGAAGAGACAACCCGGATCAGCTCGTTACGGGATGAGTCAGGGGTGTTCGGACAGGTGACAACCGCCGGTATACAAGGTGTAGCAGGAATGGCGTGCAGTAGCAGGCGGCGCGCCTGCCCTGCAAGATCGCTCAGCGCTGGGGCTGGGTCGCGCGAGCCGGCGGGCTACCGGCCGGCGCCGGGACCGGCGTGGCGGGCGCGCGGGGCACTTCGGGTGCGCTGCTGGACAGCCGGTGCGCACGTGCGTCCAGGGCGGCGCGCGGCGTGGGCTGGAAGTCGGGGCCGACGGCGGGGCAACGGCCCGCCGCGCCATCTTCGCCGGCGGACCAGCCCTGGGCCTCGGCGCTGGCGGGCTCCTCGCGGGTGATGCCGAGCGTCGACAGCAGCGTGCCGGTGCCGGCATGCACGCGGGCATAGGCGATGCCGAGGTCGTATTCGGCATTCGCGTAGGCGCGCCGCGCGGTATAGAGCTCGTTCTCGGCGTTCAGCAGGTCCAGCAGGCTGCGCTGGCCGATGTCGAACTGCTTGCGGTAGGCGTCCCGGGCCTTCTCGATGGCGAGCTGGTTGGCATCCAGGTAGCGCAGTTGGTCGACCAGCTTCTGCGTGTCGTTGAAGGCGATCGCCACGGTCTGGCGCACGTCGCGACAGGCCTTGTCGCGCAGGTCGGCGGCCTGGTTCACCAGGTCGGCCAACTGGCGTGCGCGGGCGTCATCGGCGCCGCCGTTGTAGAGGTTCCAGTTCATCACCAGCTCCGCGACGGTGTCACGGCGCTGGTCGCGCACGCTTTCGTAGTTGTGGCCGACGCCGGCGCGCAGCCGGGCTTCCACGCGTGGCTGGTAGGCGGCTTTGCGGCCGTCGGCCTGGGCCCGCACCGCGCGCAGGTTCTCGATCGCGGCGGTCACCGTGCCGCTGTGTGACACGGCGGCCTCCACGGCGCTGCTCGCGGTGAGCGGCAGGCCTGCGGTGAGCGGCGCCGGCAGCGTGGCGTCGGCCGGGGGCAGCTCGCCGACCAGGCGCTGGTAGCGGGCCGAGACATCGTGCAGGTTGGCGATCTCGGTGCTCAGGTTGGACTCCGCCAGGGCCAGGCGGGCAGCCGCCTGCTCCAGGTCGACGCCGCGGCTCACGCCGGCCTTGAAGCGCGCCTGGATCTGGTCGTGCGAGGCCTTGTGCTGCACATAGTTGTCTTCGGCCAGTTCCACCAGCCGGCGGAAACGCGCCACGTCGTAATAGGCACGCACCGCTTCCAGCGCGGTTTGCTCGGAGCTGTCGACGAACTCGAAATAACGCGTCAGCTTGGCGTGGCCAAGCCGGCGCACTTCGCTGCGGGTGGCGGAGCCATCCCACAGCACCTGGGTCACGCTCAAGGCGGCGCCGCTGCGTTCCATGCTGGAGCGCACCGGGTCCCGCGAGCTGACGCGATCGCGCTCATGGCCGCCGCTGACCGTCAAGTCCACCCGCGGCAGGAAGCCGCTGCGCGCTGCGGAGGCTTCGTCGATCGACGCCCGCCACGCGTTCAGTCGCGACAGGACCTCCGGATGGGTCTGCACCGCCTTGCGTGCCGAGGCCTTCAGTGCGTCGGTGGTTTGCGCTGCCAGGGGCAGGCAGGCGAACAGCAGGGCCAGGGCCGTGAGGCGTGTGTTAAGACTCATCAGGGCGCTTTCAAAAGGGTCAGCGGACAGGGGCTCCACCTGGGTGAGCACCGACTTGCAGGAGTGTATCGCTATGTAATACTGCGGGCGTCGACCGTGGTCCCTGGAAAGGAAACTTTGTCACCAATTCGCGTGGCGTATGTCGCGGAACGCGCTCCGATGACGGGCCGAAGGCGGGCGAGCGTGGGGCAGGATGCGAGGGCAGCTTAAGCGGCCGGGCCGCGCACCGATGCCGCGAAAAGCAGGCGCTCCCAGCCTCTGTTCCTGCACTCGCCGATGCCGGCCTTGAGGTAGCCTGCGTTGCAGATGTCCTCGAAGGCCGGCTTTTTCGTGTGGTGCGCCTCCCGGTGGCTGGGCGGCTGCCTGGCCGGCTGCCTGCTGCTCGGCCTCGGCTGGGCCCTGGCCTTCGACGCCGACCGCATGCTGCGCTCGGCCGAGCGCCTGGGGCCGGCGGCCGTGTCCGGCGTGCGGGCACTGCAGGCGGAACTGGCAGCGCTGCAGGCGGCGGACGAGCGCCAGAAGCTCCAGGGTGTGAACCAGTTTTTCAACCGGCGCCAGGGTTTCCGGGACGACCATCTGGTCTGGGGGCGGCTCGACCACTGGGCCAGCCCACTCGAATTCCTGCAGCAAGGGCAGGGGGACTGCGAGGACTTCGCGATGGCGAAGTACTTCACCCTGCTGGCTGTCGGTACGCCGGCCGAGCGCATGCGGCTGGTCTACGTGCGGGCCACCATCGGCGGCCCGGGCGGCACCAGCCAGGCGCACATGGTGCTCGCCTACTACCCGACTCCGCAGGCCGAGCCGCTCATTCTCGACAACCTGATCGGCGACATCCGCCCCGCGTCGCGGCGGCCGGACCTGATGCCGGTCTTCAGTTTCAACGCAGAAGGCCTGTGGCAGGGCGTCGGCGCGCTGTCTGCGGGCGATCCCGCCGCCCGGCTGTCGCGCTGGCGCGAGGTGCTCGCCAAGGCCCGTGAAGAAGGATTCTTGCCATGAGGGTGCAGGAGGGAAGCCGATGTCTCTGATTCGACAGATCTGGCTGGTGGTGCTGAGCACCGCGCTGATTGCCTTTGCCGGCAGCTTTGCCGTGAACGTGGCCTCCGCGCGCGGCTACCTGGAGACCCAGTTGCGCGTGAAAAACAGCGACAACGCGGCCGCGCTGGCCCTCTCGCTGTCGCAGCAGAAAGGCGACCTGGAGCTGATGGAGCTGGTGCTGGCGGCGCAGTTCGACACCGGGTTTTATCAGCGCATCCGCTTCCAGGGCAGCGACGGCCGGGTCATCGAGCGTGTCGCCGGGCCGGTGGACCCGCAGGCACCGCGCTGGTTCGTGAGGTGGGTGCCGATCGAGTCGGCCCCCGGCGTGGCGCAGGTCAGCGACGGCTGGCGTGCGCTCGGCTCGCTGCAGGTGGTGAGCCATGTCTCGTATGCCTATCGCGACCTGTGGCGCGGCTGCCTGCAGTCGGGGGCCTGGCTGGCGCTGGTCGCCCTGGTGGCCGGCGTGCTCGGCCATGTGATCGTGCAGGGCATCCGCCGGCCGTTGCACTCCACCGTGCGGCAGGCCCAGGCTTTGGTGAACGGCCAGTTCGTCACGGTGCAGGAGCCGCGCGTGCCCGAGCTGCAGCGCCTGACGCGGGCGATGAACGGCATGGTCTCGCGCCTGAAGACCGCTTTCGAGGAGCAGGCCGCCCAGGTCGACACGCTGCGCCTGCAGGCCAATTGCGACCCGGCCACCGGCGTCTCGCACCGCCGGCATTTCCTGACCCGGCTCGAATCGGAGCTGGAGCGCGAGGACGCCGCGTCGCGCGGTGCGCTGCTGATGGTGCGTATCGCCGAGCTGGCGCGGGTGAACGCCGAGCTGGGCCGGCGCGAGACCGACCGGCTGATCCAGCAGGTGGCCGAGGTGCTGCAGGACGCGGGGCAACCCAATGCCGGCGCCTGGGTAGGGCGGCTGAACGGCTCGGACTTCGCGCTCTGCCTGCCGGCGGCCGAGCTGCAGGCCCCTTCGGGCGGGCCCGAGGTGGAAGCGCTGGTGCAAGCTTTGCGAACCGCTTGCCTGCCTTATGGCGAGGCCCGCGGCGTGGTGCTCGGTGCGGTGGAGTACCGCCACGGCATGGCCTTGTCCCAGCTGCTGTCGCGGGCCGATGAAGCGCTGGCCCGGGCGGAGGCCCAGGGCCTGTTCGCCTGCGTGGTGCAAGGCGGCGTGGCCGAGGGGCCGCTGGCTGCCGGCGAGGAGGACTGGAAGCGCCGCATCGAGGCGGCGCTGGCCGACGGCCGCCTGCAACTGGCCCACTATCCCTTGATCGACGCAAGCGGTGCCCTGGTGCATGCCGAAACGCCCTTGCGCCTGCAGCTGGAGCCTGGCGGCGAGTTCGAGTCCGCGGCGCGCTGGCTGCCGCTGGCGGTGCGCACCCAGACCGTGACCGCCGTTGATCTGGCGGTGGTGGGCCTGGCGCTGGCCGAGATCGCCGCGCATGGAAGACCGCTGGGCATCAACCTGTCCGCGGCGTCGGTGCAGGACCCCGGCTTTGCGGCCGCGTTGAGGGAGCGGCTGGAGGGGGCGCCGCAAGCCGCCCAGCTCTGGCTCGAGGTGCCGGAAGGGGCAGCGCTGCGCCATCACGGCCTGGTGCGCGAGCTGTGCCAGCAGGCCCGCCACGCCGGCGCCCGCTTCGGCATCGAACATGCCGGCGAACAGCTCTCGCGCATCGAGCGGCTCTACGAGATCGGGCTGGACTACATCAAGCTCGACGCGCGTTTCGTGCGCGGTGCCGCCGAGGACCAGGCGGTGCGCAACTTCGTGCAGGGCACCGCGGCGATGGCCCACGGCCTGGGTATCCAGCTGTATGCCGAGGGCGTGACGCAGGCGGCCGACGCCGAGGCCTTGTGGGCCTGCGGGGTGGACGGCATCACCGGGCCCTGGGCGAGCGCGGTGATGCCTGGCTGAGCCTGCGGGCATGAAAGGATCGAAGACCGCAGCATTTACACCGTCGTAACGCAGCCTTCATGAGCCAGCGGGTACGCTGCCGGCCGGACTCGTTGACAGGAGAAGCACTATGAAATGCGCGTCGGCGTTGGTGTCGGCTGTTCTTGCCTTGTTGTCCTTGCCCGCCTTGGCAGCCAGCGGCCATGCCCAGGCCAGCTTGAGCCATCTCACCCTGACTTTGGTCGACCTGGATCTGGACGACGGCATCGATCCGTCGATCTCATGGGGCACCCTGCATTTCGGCGGCTCGGTCGCGGTGTACCCGTCCAATCAGGGCGTCGAAACGCCGCGGACCGACGGCTTCACCTTCAGTGAAGGCACCTATGAACTGGCCGAAGGCTCGTCGAGCTCACGCCTGGTGGTCGGGGCGGACGGATCGATGTCGGCCTCCGCGCAGTTCTCAGACCCCGGAATTGTCAGTACTTCGGGCGCCGACGCCGGCTACGGTTCGACCTCCTGGAACGGCCATTGGGAAAGCACCGTCGTGCCCGTGCTCTCGCCCAACACCCGGCTGACTCTGACCGCCCTGGGCAGCGCTTCGGTGTCCTGCGAGTCCGCCTCCGGTGCCGACTGCTTCTCCCATCAACGACGGGACGGCACCTACGCGACCCTTTGGCTGAGCATCAACCCCTACGGTGTCGATGCTCCCGGGCGGTCGGACGACATGCAGCTGTGGGCACCCGACACCGCGGGAACCGTGCTGTCGGAGACCCGGCAGATGACGGCCACCTTTGCCAACACCAGCAGCGAGGCGGTCCAGTTCGATCTCGGCGTCTACGTGTTCGCCAGCGCCAATTCCCCGTCGCCCGTGCCCGAACCGGGTACCTATCTCCTGGTAGGCCTCGGCCTGGCCGCTCTGGGATGGGTGGCCCGCCGCCGGCCACAAGGCTGATCGAACCGGCGCGTCGCGCTCCCGATTCCTGCCTGAGCTTCGGTCGGCTGCGGCCGTCCCGGAGAGGGCAGGGCCGATCGGCCAAAAACGAAGGGGGCCTTGGCCCCCTTCTCATGGTTCCCGCTAGCCGGACGTCGATGGTGCGCAGACCCGGGAGCGCCCCACCGTGGCACGGCCATGGCCGTCCTCAGTCTGTGATGAGCTTGTTGCGGTTGATCAGCTCCTGGATGATGGCGCTGTCGCTCGCCGTGCTCGTCAGGTTGAGGGCGCTGCGGATGTCGACGTTCTCCAGCACGATGCTCTGGTCCGTCAGCGCGGCGGTGCCCCCGCTGGCCGGGAACTGGCCGGTGCTGCTGATCCGGATCTCGGTCTGGGTGACGCCGTTGACCGTGGTCACGTTGAAGTCCAGGAAGGTGGCCAGGTCGCCGACGCTGCCGTTGTTGCCCATGTCCTCGCCGCTGAGCAGGTCGCGCAGGTCCAGCACGTCGCCGCCGGCGCTCGCCGCCGAGGCGTCGAAGTCGGTGATGACGTCGGTGGAGGGGCTGCCGGCCGTACCACGGTCGGCCAGGCCCCAGCGGAACACGTCGCTGCCCGCGCCGCCGGTCAGCTGGTCGTTGCCGCCGTCGCCGCGCAGCACATCGTCACCGGTGCCGCCGATCAGCAGGTCATTGCCCGCGCCGCCGCGCACCAGGTCGTTGCCGCTGCCGCCGTCGAGCACGTCGTCGCCCGCGCCGCCGTAGATCAGGTCGGTGCCGCCCTGGCCGGCGATGTAGTCGTTGCCACTGCCGCCGCCGGCGATGTCCGCGTCATCCAGCATGCCGCTGCGTGCCTGGCTGGTCAGCATGCCGCCGCTGCCGACCATGGTGGCATCGGTGCGCGAGATGAAGCTCAGGTTGATCAGGCCCGACTGGGCGTAGTTGGTCGAGTCGCCCAGGTAAATCACGTCGTTGCCCGCACCGGCCTCGACGTAGTCGTTGCCGCCCTTGGTGTCGAACACCTGGGCAGTGGTCGCCGTCGTTTCTGTGTCCACCATCCGGGCATAGCCGGCGGATGCCGCTTCGTCCACCGACACCGACAGCCCGGTCCCGGACTCGCTCACCAGGTAGATGTCGTTGCCGTCCTTGCCCACCAGGCCGTCGCCACTGAAGGCGCCGCCGGCCTCGGTGGCACCGGTGCTGCCGAGCGCCGTGCGGTCGACCGAAGGCCACACGGTGACCGGCATGGCGACACTGCTGCTCGCCGTGGTCCCGGTGATGGCTTCGCTGCTGGTCGCCTGGGCGGTCAGGTCGAAGCTGCCGGTGTAGCTCGCTGGCATGGTGATGCGCAGGGCGCTCAGGTTCCAGCTCGTCACGGTCACCGAGCTGAGCGCAGCGGTGGCTGTGAAGGTGTTGGTCCCGTCGCTCAGGACGGCGCCCACCGGGATGCCGGAGATGCTCACCGAGGTGAGGCTCTCGGACCCGTCGCCGTCCGGCAGGCTCGCCACCAGCGGGGCCAGCCGGATGGTGCTGCCCTGCATGCCGGAGTTGTAGCGGGCGGCGTAGTAACCGCCTTCGCCGACGGCGGTGAAGTTGTCGTGCTGGCCGCCCAGCGCATCGACCTGGCCGATGCTGGCGTAGAGCTTCAGGTTCGAGGTTGACAGGTCGGTCACGGCGCCGCCATTGACGCTGACGTTGAGGTCGTAGCTCCCCGGGCCGTTGGTGTTGTAGACGAAAAACTCCAGGCTGAAGTAGCCCGTGGCCGGTGCCGTGTAGCTCACCGAGAAGTTGCCCGAGCCGGCCTGCGCCGCGCTGCTCACCCCCCACTGGCCGGACAGCAAGGTGCTGCCGCCGATCTCCAGGCGCGAGGTGTCGTCCGCATAGCCCGAGAAGGTGTAGACCTTGCCCGCTTCCAGGTAGACCAGGCCCTGGAGCTTGTAGGCGTCGTCGACGGCCACCTGGATGCGGTCGGAGGAACCGGTGCCGGGGTCGCCGGCATCGCTCACCACCGCGCTGCCGGTTGGGAGCGCATTCTCGATGGCGGCTTCGGCGATGTCGGGGTTGGTGTTGCCGGCGCTGGAGCCCATGGTCGAGATGTCGTCGTAGTAGTCGAGCATCAGACCGGCCGAGGTGGTCGGCGCCAGGGTCAACCCCGGCGCGGCGGCGGGGTTGGATGCCAGGACCGGCGCGTCCGAACTCGGCGCGATGTCGATCACCACGGTCTGCGTGGCGCTGCTGCCGCTGGCGTCCGTGGCCTGGTAGGTGAAGCGCGCGTAGTCGCTGCCCAGGTTGCCGACGCCGCTGCCGCCGTAGGCATCGGTGCCCGACTCGTTCGCATCCGGCAGGAAGCTGACCCGGCCGGCGTCGAAGGTGGCCTTGGCGATCACCGTGCCGGCGGAAACTGCCGTCCAGGTCGTGCCGTCGCTGACCATCAGCGTGCCGTCGGCCGGCAGTCCGACGATGCGGATGCCCAGCGCGCTGTCGGCGCTGTCGATGTCGGCCACGCCGAACTGCGACCACTGCAGCATCAGGCGCGCGTCCTCGGTGCCGCTCAGGGCGACCGGGGCGGCCGTGGGCGCGTCGTCGACCGCCGCGACGTTGATCGTGGCCGTACCGGACGCCACGCTGGTGGAGCCCGAGTTGTCCGTGGCGCTGTACTGGAAGCTGGTCGAGCCGTTCCAGTTGCTGCTGGGCCGGAAGTACAGCGTCAGCGAGTTGCCCGAAGCCGCGAGATCGGTGCCGGCGACCACAGCCTGGGTCATGGCCGCGTCGCGGTAGAGCGTGCCGTTGGCCGGCAGGCCGGCCAGGCGGAAGCTGGCGACCGTGCCGTCGATGTCGCTGCCGGTCAGGGTGACGGCGATGCTGGCGGCGTCCTCGTTGCCCGAGGCGCTGGGCGAGGCGACCGACGGCGCGTCGTTGACCGGCGTGACGGTGACGGTGGCGACGTCGGTGGTGGCGTCGGCCAGGCCCAGGTTGTCGGTCGCCGTGTAGTTGAAGGTGGTGCTGCCGTTCCAGTTCGCGTTGGGGCGGAAGTACAGCGTCAGCGCGTCGTTGCTGGCGGCCAGCGCGGTGTTGATCGCCACAGGCTGCGTCATCGCCGCATCCAGGTAGAGCGTGCCGTTGGCCGGCAGATTGGCCAGGCGGAAGCTGGCGATGCTGCCGTCGACGTCCGAGCCCTGCAGCGTCACGGCGATGGTGCTGTCCTCGGCGCCGGTGGCGCTGACGTTGTAGGTGCCCGGCCGGTCGTTCACGGCGGACACCGTGAGCGTGGCCGTCGCCGGGGTGGCGTCGGCCAGGCCCTGCGTGTCCTTCGCGGCGTACTGGAAGGAGGTGCTGCCGTTCCAGTTGTCGTTGGGGCGGAAGTACAGGGTCAGCGAGTTGCCGGAGGCGCTCAGGTCGGTGTTGGCCGTGACCGCCTGCGTCATCGCGGCGTCGCGATAGAGCACGCCGTTGGCCGGCAGGCTGGTGACGCTGAAGCTCGCCAGCGTGCCGTCGACGTCGCTGCCGGTCAGCGTGACGCTGATCGGGCCGCCGTCCTCGTTGCCGGAGGCGGTGGCGTTGGCAGTCTGCGGCGCGTCGTTGACCGCCGTCACGTTGATCGTGGTCGTGCCGAGGTTGCTGACGTTCTGGCCGTCGGTCACGCTGACGCTGACCGTGCGCGGCGTGGTGCTCGGCGCGTCGCCGGGGTTGGAGAAGGTGACGGCCTGGATCGCGCTCTGGTAGTCGGCCAGCGAGGCAGTCCCCGACAGCGTGACGACAATCTGGCCGCCGACGCTCGTGACGACCGCGGTGACGCCGGCGGGCAGGCTGCCGACGGCGAGCAGGTCGCCCGCTTGTGCGTTGCTGAGCGTGATGGTGGCGCCGGCGAGCGTGGTGTGGTCGACGTCGGTGATGGTCAGGTCGAGGTCGGCGAGGGCGACGCCGGAGCCCTGTTCGGTGTAGCCGGTCGTGTAGCCGGCGCCGGTGCCGCCGCTGGAGTTGTTTGCGTCGAGGTCGAGGACGGGGGCGTCGTTGACGGCGTCGACCCGCACGCTGACGGTGGCCGTTTCCGTGCTGCCGCCCGCGCTCACCGTGTAGGTGAAGCTGGTGTTGCCGTTGTAGTTGGCGGCCGGCGTGAAGACCAGCTGCCCGCCGGCGTTGAGGCTGACGCTGCCGTCCGCCACCGCGACGGCAGCGCCGCCGGCGGTGAGGGGGGTGCCGTTGACGGCCGTGACGGTGCGTGCGCCGCTTTCGAAGCTGTCGTTGGCCAGCACGTCGATGACGATGCCCGTGTCCTCGCTCGTGACGGCGCTGTCGGCGGCGATGTCGGCGACCGGGTTGACGGTCAGGCTGACGGTGTCCACGTCGGTGGCGCTACCGTCCGTGGTGCTCACGCGCAGGGTCACGCTGCCCGAGGCGTCGGCCGCGGGGGTGTAGGTGGTGCCGTCGAGCGCGGCATTGATGGCTGCGGCGGTGCCGGTGAGCGTGACAGTGCCGGTGCCGTTGCCGGTCACCGTGACGCCCGCCGTCGAGCCGAGGGTCAGCACGCCGGAGCCGACGTCGAGCGTGGTGGTCAGGCTGCCGCCGTCGACGTCTGCGACCGTGAGGGCGTTGCCGTTGGCGCTGGAGAAGACCCGGGTGCCGTCCTCGGAGAGGGTCTGGGCGGCCGGGACGGTGTTGACCGGCGCGTCGGCCACCGCGTTGACGACGATATGGGCGGTCGCCGTGGAGGTGCCGCCATGGCCGTCGCTCACCGTGTAGGTGAAGGAGGCCGGGCCGTTGTAGTTCGCGTTCGGCGTGAAGACCACCTGGCCGCCGACCAGTGCCACCGTGCCGTTGACCGGCGATTGAACCGAGACGATGGAGAGCGTGTCGCCGTCCAGGTCGCTGTCGTTGGCGAGCAGGCTTGCGGAGGCGATCACCAGGGCGCTGTCTTCGCTCGCGGTGAAGCTGTCGTGCGCCAGAGGCAGGCTGCCCAGCGGCTGGTAGGACGTGCCGCCGTTGTTGCTGATCTCGGCCTGGAAGACGGCGTTGCCGCCCTGGTCCCAGTAGATGATCTCGATGGCATGCGCGCCGCCGGCAGCGATCGTGAAGCTGGGGTGCGCGGTCGTGGTCGGCGACTGGTTGGCGGGAACCTGGGCGACGATGATGCCGTCGATGCAGACCATGTAGCCGTCGTCGGCGAGGATGCGCAGGTTGTAGGTCCCCGCGGCCATCTGCACGGTGCCGCTCAGGCGCACGATGGCGTCGCTGCTGTTGGGCGGATCCACGCTGAGGGAGGTGGCGTCGCTGCCGAGGAAGGTCTGCAGCTTGCCGTCGGCGCCGAGGTCGCCCGCCACCTGGCCGTAGTTCAGCGTCTTGGCGATGAAGGAGGCGTCGGCCGTGTTGGCGGCGATGAAGTCGCGCACCTGGGCCAGCGAGCCGATGGTGCCGCCGTCGGTGGCTTCGTGGTAGGCGTAGTACTCACCGCGCAGGCCCACGAGCGAGACCGGTGCGTCCGCCACCGCGACCGGGGCGTCGTTGGCTGGATCGACCGTGACGTTGACCGTGACCGTGTGCGTGCCGCCCTGGCCGTCGGACACCTGCACCTGGAAGCTGTCGGCGCCGTTGAAGTTGGCGTCGGGCGTGTAGGTGTAGTTGCCGTCAGCGTCCACGACCACGCTGCCATGCGCCGGATCTGCGGCCTTGCTGAAGGTGAGGGCGTCGTTGTCGGGATCGACCGCTGTGACCTGGCCGGTGACCGGGGTGTCTTCCGGGGTGGAGACGGTCTGGTCACCGGCCACCGGAGCCGGGTTGTTGACCGACAGCCCGAAGCTGGAGGAGACCTTGGCGCCCTTGGAGTCGGTGGCGGTCACCTCGATGGTGTAGGCCGCGGGGCGGCTGGCGTCGTTGGGCAGGGTGCCGGAGATGAGACCGGTGCTCGGATCGATGCTCAAGCCAGCCGGCAAGCCGGTGGCCGAGAAAGTCAGCTGGTCGCCGTTGGTGGTGATGTCGGCGTCGCGGAAGACCGCGCTGGTTGGGATGCTGACGGTGGCACCGTCGCTACGGGTCTCGTTGTCGAGTGAGCCGACCACCACCGGGTTGTCGTTCACGGCATTGACCGTCACGCTGACCGTGATCGTGTCGGTGGCGCCCTGTGCGTCGGTGACGACGACAGTGAAGCTGTCGCTGCCGTTGAAATTGGCGTTGGGCGTGTAGGTGTAGCTGCCGTTGGCATCGACGACCACCGTGCCGTTCGTCGGTGCAGTGTCGATCGCATAGCTCAGTGCGTCGCCGTCGGGATCGGTCGCGCTGACGGCATCACTCAACGAGCCGTCTTCGGCAACTGTCTCGTTCTCGTCAGCACCAACCGGAGCTGGGTTGTTGACGGACAACTCGAAGTTGGTGGAGACCTTGGCACCCTTGGAGTCGGTGGCGGTCACCTCGATGGTGTAGGCCGCGGGGCGGCGT
>NZ_JAPFBW010000058.1 GCF_026153205.1 Aquabacterium sp. A7-Y
ATGGGAGCGGGCTGCCTCCCTCCCCCCTCACGGGCGCTTCGCCCGTCAGTGATGGCGGGCGTGGATTGAAACCACCCGGCCGGCACTTGCGCCGCGGGAGGGTGGGTGGCTTCGCCCGTCAGTGATGGCGGGCGTGGATTGAAACAGGGTCCAGCTGTTGCGCAGGGCGTGCCGCTGGTCGCTTCGCCCGTCAGTGATGGCGGGCGTGGATTGAAACCGCTGTCGCTGGAGGGCTACACCACGGCCGGCAGCGCTTCGCCCGTCAGTGATGGCGGGCGTGGATTGAAACACCTCGAGCATCAACGCGCAGGTGACCGCCCTCACGCTTCGCCCGTCAGTGTGGCGGGCGTGGATTGAAACAAGCTGCAGACGACGATTGGTGATGTCGCGCGCGCTTCGCCCGTCAGTGATGGCGGGCGTGGATTGAAACCGCGGCAAAGAGTTCGGCCGGCCTGACATGGGCGCTTCGCCCGTCAGTGACAGCGGGCGTGAATTGAAACCGGGGTGTAGAGCCGGGCGGGCCGGCTCGGCGGCGGCCCGCGTCTCGCAGTGCCGGATCGGAGCCTCGCTTGCGCCGCGGCACCCCTTCCCGGCTCTGCCGACGGTGGCGCTGCCGACTACGCCTTGCGTCGCTTGCACCCGGCCAGCAAGGCGAGACCGCCCGGCATCGACAGCCAGGTGGCCGGCTCCGGCACGGCCGGCAGGGCATAGAAGGACAGCTCGCCCGAGACGCCGTGTCGGAGACCGGCGTCGTGCAGGAGAAGCTGGCGCAGGACGGATCGTCGCTGGCTCCAGTCCGTGCCCGGGCTGCCCCGGGATGCTGCCGAAGAAACGCAGCGTGGTGGGCCGGCTGTCGCGCGGACGCTCGCTCGCAGCCCCAAGCAGGGCGCGGTTACAAGCCTGCTGGCAGGCAGAAGAGGCGGGAGCGCGTTCGTACCCGGGTCATCCAGAGCCAATGCACGGGTCCGATCCCTGCTGGTCCGGCGGTTCTCAGGAGCCTGGCGCGATGCCAGTGAGCCATCTGCACAGGGTGCGCCCCCTGCGGCAACGGGATGCGCCCCAGCCGCCGCAAGGTGGGCGGCTCGCCGTCGTTGACGCGGAACACCGTGGCCACGAAGTGCCGGCCCGACAGGTCGAAGCTACCGCCCTCGGGCAGCACGCCTTCGAAGCGATGGTCCTGCAGCTTGATGAGCGTCCCGCTGGCCGGGTCGAAGCGCAGCAGGGTCACGCTCGCTTCGCGCTGGTGCCGCGGGGAGCCCGCCGGAAAGGCCGTGCCGCGCCTGTTCACGGTCGCCACCAGCCGGCCGTCCGGGCAGACCGCCAGGCCTTCGGCACTCGCGTCGGTCTCGACGCTGTGCAGGCGCCGGTGCTCAGCGGCCCGGCCTTCGTCGTCGGACAGTCGTATCACGCTGAGGGAGGACGGCCGCTCGGGAATGCGCTCTTCCCGCGTCGTCGCCGCCAGGTCGCGTCCCCGGGTACCGACTGCGCTGTCTGCGACGCGGAAGAAGGCCACCCGGTCCTGGCGCGCGACGCGCGGGTCGCCGAGGCCCATCGCGCCACCAGCGGGCGACCCGGACGCAGTTCGCTCACGCGGGCCGGTCCGGCCGCCTTGCGTTTCGCGGAGGTGTCGAGCCAGGAGGCCGCCGGGGCCTGACAACGAGGCAGTTCGGTCGCTGCATGGCCTCAGCGCCGGCGCTTGTCGTCGCCCCACCTGGAGTTCGGAGGAATGTAGACATACCGTTCCTCCGACCTGCGTTGCTTGCGTTTCCTCTCCGGCCAGTCGCAACTGCCGCAGTTGCAGGCGTCCAATACACGGCAGCCGTCGGGCCAGGGCAGGTCACAACCCACATCGCAGTCGCCACGCTGTGGTGCCGGCGGACGTCGTGGCGCGGGGCTGTGCCGCCGGTGGGCCACGCCACACAGATAGGTTCTTCGTCTCAGGATCGCGAGGCCGTTCAAGACCCCATAACGCCGGACCGCCCGGTATCCGAGTGTCGAGCAACTGGCGCGGCCGGTATGGCAGCGCCACGCACAGCAGTAGCCTTTGTAGGGAGACAGGTAGCGCTGATAGCCCCGGATGGCGGCGAGAATGAAACTTCGCATGTGAGAGAGAAATGGCGGCGGCGGTGTCCGCCCGCGGCAGATTCTAGGGTGCCTCTCTGCGGCAGGGCTCTGACGACGCGTTGGCCTTCCCTTGGGCCCCCCTGCGTTGTCGCCGCGATAGGTGGCAAAGCCAGCACGGGAGTTTTTGTCTTCCGCTTGCAAGGTTCGGACACAAGCTATCCCCCAGATGGGTGGAAAGCCCGTTCCGGCGCGCCTCCTAAACTCTGGCCCACGAAAAATAATTTCACGAACCGACCCACCGAAGAGTGCGTCGCGGTCGTGCCAACTACATCAAGGGGGGGCCATGAAAACGCACAACGACCGGGTGTCACCGCCCGTGGGCTGAGGCCGCTCATCGAGCCACAAGGCCGACAACAAGCATTGCGAACATTCGTTTCGGCGAGACGGCCTGGACCAGCCGCCTCTGGCCGCATTACGTCCTGGTCACGACCCACATCATGAATCAACCAATTCGCTTCAAGGTCCTCTCCGCGATCACAGCCTTGCTGTTGTGCGGCTCGGCACCCCACGCCATGGCGCAGACTTATAACTTCGGGCAACCGATTGCTGCTCCAGACCTTGCCCACGTCAAGAAGTATTCCCGGCAAGGCGTGAAGTTCGACTTTCCGGGAAATTGGCAGGTGACCAGCCACGAGATGCAGGACAAGGTCGTGCTTGTGGACGTTCAAGCAGACAAGCCCGATATTTCGACGGCTGCGTTGAATGTCCAGGTGCAGGTGTATCCTGCCGAGATGATTTCGTCGCTCAAAGAGGCGGCGGACTATCTGATCGGAGTGCACCAGGACGGCTCAAAGAACTACACGAAAACAGTCTACGAGCCCTACCGAATCGGTTCGCATGAGGCGCTGGGCGCGAAGTATGAGAATACGGCGTTTGCCGAGGGCGACCCTCTTGCCAAGCTCTTCGATATCTACGCCATGAAGACCTGTGGCAAAGGCTTTGTCTGTCTCGTGCACACGCACACGCGCGCGGTGAACGAAAAAGCGGCCCGCGTCGGTGTTGCAAAGGTGCTCTCCACGCTGACCTACTCTCGCTAGCGCGGGAGCGCCTTCAAGCGCGGCAGGCGGCGAGGGGCCGGTGGATGGCTGGGCGCCGTCAGGGGCCCGCGATCCGTGGCAGCCTCAGAGGCTTGGCGGAGGCGGTGAGATTCGAACTCACGGAAGGGTCACCCCTTCGCTGGTTTTCAAGACCAGTGCCTTAAACCACTCGGCCACACCTCCAGCAAGCCGCCGATTCTACCCGCGGCGGCGAGCGCCTCAACCCGGCGCCTGCGCCTGCGCGCATTCGACCTGCACCACCTCCCGCACCCGGCCCTGTTCGATGCAGGCCGCCGACAGCTGGCCGCCCCAAACGCAGCCGGTGTCCAGCGCCAGCAGGTTCTCGCGTTGCATCAGCCCCAGCGTCGACCAGTGGCCGAAGGCGACCGGCCTGTCGGCGGTGCGCCGACCCGGCACCTCGAACCAGGGCAGGTAGCCTTCGGGCGCCTTCGCGGCCTCTTCCTTGGCGGCGAACTCCAGGTGGCCGTCGGGCGTGCAGAAGCGGATGCGCGTGAGCGTGTTGACGGCGTTGCGCAGCCGGTCGTGGCCTCGCAGCTCGTCGCTCCAGCGCGCCGGCTGGTTGCCGTACATCACCTGCAGAAAACTCCCGAAGTCCGGGCTGCGCAGTTGCGCTTCGACTTCGCCGGCCAGCTGCAGCGTCAGCGCCACGTCCCACTGCGGCACCACGCCGGCATGCACCATGAGCCAGCCGTGTTCGTGGACCGCCAGGCGCTGGTGCCGCAGCCATTCGAGCCAGCGGTCGCGGTCCGGCGCGTCCAGCACCGGCGCCAGCGTGTCGCGCCGGTGGGGCGGCCGCACGCCGTGGGCCACCGCCAGCAGATGCAGGTCGTGGTTGCCCAGCAGGCAGGTGGCCGCGTCGCCATATCCGTGCAGGCGGCGCAGCACCTCCAGCGAGCCGGGGCCGCGGTTGACCAGGTCGCCCAGCAGGTAGACGCGGTCGCGGGAGGGGCTGAAAGCGAGCTTCGCCAGCAGCCGGTCGAGGGCATCACAGCAGCCCTGCAGGTCGCCGATTAGATAGATCATGGGCGCGATTCTGCTACGCTGCTGCGATTTCCCGGATACACCCGCCTCGCCGGCCCTGCATGGACCTTGCCTTACTGATCTTCCTCGTGCTCCTCAATGGTGCGTTCGCCATGTCGGAGATGGCCTTGACCGCCGTGCGCAAGGCCCGCCTGCAGATCCTGGTGGAGAGCGGCGACGCGGGCGCCCGCGCGGCCATGGAGCTGCACGACGACCCCAACCGCTTCCTGTCGCTGGTGCAGATCGGCATCACCTCCATCGGTGTGCTCAACGGCATCGTCGGCGATGCGGCCTTTTCGCAGCCGCTGGGTGCCTGGCTGATGCACCGCTTCGCGCTGTCCCCGGGCATCGCCAATGTGATCGCGACCGGCCTCGTGGTCGTGATCCTCACCTTCCTGACCATCATCTTCGGCGAGCTGGTGCCCAAGCGGCTGGGCCAGATGTACCCCGAATCGGTGGCACGCCTGGTGGCCCAGCCGATGAACTGGCTGTCCTATGCCGTCAAGCCCTTTGTCGTGGTGCTGTCGGTGGCGACCCAGGCGGTGCTGAGGCTGCTGGGCATCAAGGAGGCGCCCAACCGCTCGGTGACCGAGGAGGAGATCGCCGCCAGCCTGGAGGAGGGCCTGGACGCCGGTGTCATCGAGGCCCATGAGCACCAGATGGTGCGCAATGTGTTCCGCCTCGACGAGCGGCAGGTCTCGTCGATGATGATTCCGCGCGGCGAGATCATCTGGCTCGACGCCAGCGCTCCGCCCGAGGCGGCGCTCGACATCATCGCCCGCACCGAGCACTCGCGCTACCCGGTCTGCCGCGGCGGTCTGGAAGACGTGATCGGGTTCGTCGCGGCACGTCAGCTGCTGCAGCAGCTCGCGCAGGGCCGCGGCATCGATCTGACCGCGGCCAACCTGCAGGCCCCGGTGTTCGTGCCCGAGACCTTGACCGGCATGGAACTGCTCGAGAGCTTCCGGGCCTCGGACATGCAGATGGTGTTCGTGGTCGACGAATACGGCGAGATCCAGGGCATGATCACCCTGCAGGACGTGCTCGAGGCCATCACCGGCGAGTTCCGCTCGGCCAGCCGGCCGGACGACGCCTGGATGGTGCAGCGCGAGGACGGCAGCTGGCTGGTCGACGGGCTGATGCCGGTGCACGAGCTGAAGGACGGGCTGGCGATCCGCGAGCTGCCCGAGGAGGACCGCGGCCGCTACAACACGCTGGCGGGCATGGTGATGCTGCTGCTGGGCCGCCTGCCCCAGACCGCCGACAAGGTCGAGTGGGAGGGCTGGTGCTTCGAGGTCGTCGACCTCGACGGCAAGCGCATCGACAAGGTCCTGGCCACCCGCCTGCCGCCCGAGGCCCGGGCCGAGGACTGAAAAATGCCGGCCGCGCCGCTCAGCGCGCGTCCAGGGCCACCGACTTGACCAGGGCCCACACCGGCCGACCCGGCCGCAGGCCCAGCCGGTCGCGGGACTCGCGGGTGATCAAGGCCCGCACCCGCGTGCTGCCGAGGTTCACCGTGACGTCCAGGTAGGGGCCTTCGCCCGCGTCCAGCGCCTCGATGTGTCCGGGCAGCTGGTTGCTGATGCTCAAGGTGTCGGACGGCGCGAGCGCCAGTGCCACGTCGCGGGCCCGCAGCCGCGCCCGCACCCGCGTGCCGAGCGGCACTTGCAGCAGCGGCACGCGCAGCTCGCCATCGGCGAAGCGCAAGGTGCTCAGGCGGTAGTGCGGATCATGGGCGCTCACCTCGCAGGGCAGCACGGCGCCTTCCTCGAAGCGGCCCAGCAGCGCCGCATGCTCGGCGCGCGACATCAGCTCGATCAGGTCGCCACAGGCCACGCTGCGCCCCTCGTGCAGGATCAGCAGGTGCTGCGCCAGCCGCGTCACCTCGTCCATCGAGTGGCTCACATACAGCACCGGCAGCCGGAACTCCCGACACAGGCGCTCGATATACGGCAGCACCTCGTCCTTGCGCGCCGCGTCGAGCGCCGCGAGCGGCTCGTCCATCAGCAGCAGGGCCGGCTGGCGCAGCAGGGCCCGGCCCAGCGCGACCCGCTGGCGCTCGCCACCCGACAGCGATGCCGGGCGCCGCTGCAGCAGGGCGGCGATGCCCAGTACCTCGACCACGGCGTCGAAGCCGACCCCCAAGCCGCGGGCGCCACAGCGCTTCAGCCCATACCGCAGGTTGCCGGCCACGCTGAGGTGCGGAAACAGCCGGGCGTCCTGGAAGACATACCCGATGCCGCGCTGTTCCATCGGCAGGTCGATGCGGCGCGCCGCATCGAAATACACCCGCGGGCCGATAGAGATGCGGCCGCTGTCGGGCCGCAGGATGCCGGCCACCGCGTTCACGAGGCTGGTCTTGCCCGAGCCGCTCGGCCCCCAGACGGCGGTCACGCCCTGCAGGGGGAGGCGAGCCTGCACCTGCAGCTGCAGGCGGCCGAGTCGGCGCTGGATGTCGAGTTCGATCATGGCTGGGACAGCCAGCGCCGCGTGCGCCGTTCCAGCCAGCCGGAGGCCAGCAGTGCCGTCACGGCCAGCGCCATCGACAGGCCCACCAGGCGCAGCGCCGCACGGTCGCCGTCGGGCGTCTGCGTCGCGGTGTAGATGGCCAGCGGCAGCGTGCGTGTCTCGCCCTCGATGTTGGAGGCGAAGGTGATGGTCGCCCCGAACTCGCCCAGGCTGGCCGCGAAGGCCATCATGCTGCCCGACAGGATGCCGGGCAGCATCAGCGGCAAGGTGATGCTCAGGAAGGCGTCGAGCCGCGTCGCGCCCAGAGTGCGGGCCGCCACCTCCAGGCCGCGGTCGACCGCGTCGAGCGACAGGCGCATCGCCCTGACCATCAGCGGGAAGGACATCACGGCGGCGGCGGTCACCGCGCCCGCGGTGGTGAAGATCAGCTGCACCCCGAAGTGCTCCTGCAGCCAGCGCCCGAGCGGCGCCCGCGTGCCCAGCGAGATCAGCAGCAGGTAGCCGATCACCACCGGCGGCAGCACCAGCGGGGCATGCACCAGCGTGTCGAGCAGGGCCTTGCCCGGCCAGCGCGCACGCGACAGCAGCCAGGCCACCAGCAGGCCGGCCGGCAGGCTGATCAGCGTGCTGAGCGCGGCGACCCGCAGGCTCAGACGCAGCGCCTCCCACTCCAGCGGGCTGAACATGGCGGCCGTCAAGGCAGCACGGTGAAGCCGTGGCGCTTGAAGATCTCGGCCGCCTGCGCGCCGCGCAGCCAGGCGTGGAACTCGCGCGCCTGCGCGGCTGCCGGCCCGCTGGCGCCGGCGACCAGCGCCATCGGATAGACGATGGGCGGGTGGCTCTCGGCCGGGAAGACGCCGGCTACCTGCACCGCCTTGGACAGCGCGGCATCGGTCTGGTAGACGATGCCGGCCGGCACCTCGCCGCGCTCCACCAGCGCGAGCGCCGCGCGCACCGAATCGGCCCGCACCAGCCGGGGCTCCACCGCGGGCCAGCTGCCGAGCCGGGTGAGGGCGGCCTGCGCGTACTTGCCGACCGGCACATGGGCCGGATCGCCGGTGGCGAGGCGGCCGTTCGCGCCCAGCAGCGTGGCCGGGTCCCAACCCTTCTGCAAGGACTGTCTGAGCGGGCGCTCGGCGGGCGTCACCAGCACCAGGCGGTTGCCGAGCAGGTCGACGCGCGAGGCCGGCTCGATGAGGCGTCGCTGCGCGAGATAGTCCATCCAGGCCTGGTCGGCCGACAGGAACAGCTGGGCCTGTGCACCGGCTTCGATCTGGCGCGCCAGCGTCGACGAGGCGGCGAAGGCGAAACGCGGCGCCTGGCCGCCGCGCGCCTGGAAGACCCGGCCTGCCTCCTGCAGGGCCTGGGTCAGGCTGGCCGCGGCGAACACGGTCAGCTCGGCGGCTGCGGCCGTCCCGGCGACGCCGTGTGCGAGCGCGAGCATGCCGATCCAGCGGAACAGAGGGGTCATCGCAGCGGTCCTGTGCGAAAAGCAAAACGGTGCCGCGAAGTCTACCGGAGGGGTTCTCCCGCGCGCGGGCACGACGCTTGCTGAAAAGGTGAGATCACAACACGTCGCGCGTTGGCGATCCCCGGAGCACGGTTTCATGACTCTCTCGATCCCCTCGCGGCTGGGCCTGGGGCTGGTGCCGGCCCTGTTGGGGTTGCTCGTGGTGGGGAGCCTGTCGCTGGGCCGGCTCGGCGCGGTCGAGACCGACGAGCGTTGGGTCACGCACACCCTGGAGGTGCTGCACAGCATCGGCGAGACCTCGACGCAGCTGGCCGAGACCGAGAGCAGTGCGAGGGCTTACCGCCTGGCTCGCTCGCCGCAGTTGCTGGAGAACTACCAGCTCTCGCGCCAGCGCCTGCGCAGCTCGATGGAAGCGCTGCGACTGAGAACGCTGGACAACTGGGAGCAGCAGGCGCGGCTCAACGAACTCGAACCGCTGCTGCAGCGCCGCATGGGGGTGCTGGAGCGCCTGCTCGCAGAGGCGCAGGACCAGGCCGGTACCGAGACCACCCGGCAGCTGCAGCAGGAAAGCTTCATGCTTTCCGAGCGCACCCGCGGGATCCTGGAAGCGCTCGCCGCCAGCGAACGCGAGCTGCTGGAGCAGCGTCGTGCGCAAGCCCGCGAGACCGGCCGCAACACCCGCTGGCTGATCACCGGGACGACCGCGTTGACCCTGGTGATCGTGGCGCTGGGACTGGTCGTCACCGCCCGCGCCATCGTCGTGCCGCTGCGGCGCCTGCAGCAGGGCGCGCTGCGCGTCGGCGGGGGCGACTACGCCTTGCAATTGCCGGAGTCGCGTGACGAACTCGGCCAGGTGGCGCTTGTCTTCAACCAGATGACCGCCCAGGTGCGCGAACGCGAGGTTCGCTTGTCGGAGGAGGACTGGATCAAGTCGGCGCTGGCGCGCTTCCTGCCGATGTTCCAGAGCCAGCTGGCCCTGCACGACTTCTGCCGGAGTGCGATGTCCGAGCTCGCGCCGCTGGTGCGGGCGCCGTACGCGGCGCTCTACATCTGCAGCCGCAAGCCCGGCCGGCCCGGGCTGGAGCGCTGTGTCGCCTACGGCGCCGAGGACGCCCCTCAACACATCGAGCCGGGGCAGGGCCTGGTCGGCCAGTGCGCCGTCGAGGCCAAGGTGCTGCGGCTGCACCCGGTACCGCCCGGCTACGGCCTGCGTATCAGCTCGGCCCTCGGAGCCGCGCCGCCGGCGGACATCCTGGTGCTGCCCGCGGTCTACGAGAAGGAGGTCAAGGCGGTCATCGAGCTGGGTTTCGTTGAGCCGGTGGAGGCCAGGGAGCGCGACTTCCTGGAGCGTTTCATGGGCAGCCTGGCGGTGGTGCTCAACGGGCTGGAGGCGCGTGAGGCGCTGCAGGAGGCGCTGGCCGAGTCGAACCGCCTCACCGCCAGCCTGCAGGTCAAGCAGGCCGAGCTGACCCAGTCCTACGACGAACTGGAGGCCCAGGCGGAGGAGCTGCGCCAGTCCGAGAGCCTGTTGCGCGAGCAGCAGGAGCGTCTGCAGCAGACCAACGAGGAGTACGAGGAGGCCAACACCGAGCTGCGCCAGACCAGCGAGGTGCTGCGGGAGCAGGCCCAGCAGCTCGCTGCGGCCTCGGCCTACAAGTCCGAGTTCCTCGCCAACATGTCGCACGAGCTGCGCACCCCGCTCAACAGCCTGCTGATCCTGTCGCAGCTGCTGTCGGAGAACCCCGAGGGCACGCTCAGCGACAAGCAGGTGGAGTACGCGCGCACGATACACGGCGCCGGTGAGGACCTGCTCTCGCTGATCAACGACATCCTCGACCTCGCGAAGATCGAGTCCGGCACGGTGCAGGTGGACCTGGAGGACCACACGCTGGCCGAGCTGATCCGCTCGGCGGAGAGCACCTTCCGGGCGATGGCCGACGCCAAGGGGCTCGGGTTCGAGACGCGGCTCGACCCGGCGCTCCCGGCGGCGGTCTCGACCGACGCACGCCGCCTCTGGCAGATCGTCAAGAACCTGCTGGCCAATGCCTTCAAGTTCACCGAGCAGGGCCGCGTCACTTTCACCATCGCTCCCGCCGAGGCAGCGCCCGTGGACGACACGCTGCCGCCGGCCGAGCGCTGGATGGCGATCTCGGTGCGCGACACCGGGGTCGGCATTGCGCCCGAGCAGCAGCAGCGCATCTTCGAGTCCTTCCACCAGGGCGACCGGGGCACCGCGCGCAAGTACGGCGGCACCGGGCTGGGCCTGTCGATCAGCCAGAAGCTGGCGCGGCTGCTCGGTGGGGTGCTGACGGTCGAGAGCACGCTGCAGCAGGGCAGTGTGTTCACGCTCTACCTGCCGCTGACGTCCGCCCGGTACGCGCTCGCGGAGGAGCTGTCGCCGCCCGCGCCGCACGGCGGGACGGGCTCCGACACGGCGAGCCCCGCGTCGCCTCGCGTGCCGGCGGCGCCGCCCGCCGAAGCGCTGCCTGGCGGCGTTGCCCGCAAGGGGGGGCCGCCGGCGTCCAGCCGCAGCATCATCGTGGCGCACAGCCAGGCCGGCGTGGTGGAGCAGGTGAGCGAGGTGGCCCGCTCGCACGGCATCGAGGCCTTGCGGCTGTCCGACCTCGCGCAGATCAGCGCGCTGTGCCAGCGCGTCTGGCCCATGATGATCGTGCTCGAGGCGGCGATGGACGAGGACCAGGGCTGGGTCGCGCTGGGCATGCTGAAGCAGAACGTGCGCACGCGCCACGTGCCGGTGCACCTGGTGTGCGCGCCGGGCGAGCGCGAGCGCGCGCTGCGGCTGGGGGCGGCCTCCGCGATCCCGTCGGCCGGTCTGACGCCGGCGCTGCTCGAGAGCGTGTTGGGTGTGCAGATGGAACGGCTGGCGCGGCCCTACCGCACCTTGCTGGTGGTGGAGGACGATGCCGTGCAACGTCAGGCCATCCTCGACCTGATCGGCAACGGCGATGTCTACGCCACCGGGGTGGGCTCGGGCCAGCAGGCGCTCGACGCGCTGGCCGGCTCCACCTTCGACTGCGTGGTGGTCGACCTGGGCCTGCCCGACATGGAAGGGGCCGACCTGCTGACCGCGATGCACGAGCGCTTCGGCGCGCATTGCCCGCCGGTGGTGATCTACACCGGGCGCGAGCTGACGCGTGCCGAGGAGGCGGCGCTCAAGCCCATCTCCGAGGCCATCATCGTCAAGGGGGTGCGTTCGCCCGAGCGCCTGCTCGGCGAAACGGCCTTGCTGCTGAACCGCCAGGAGCTGCGCCTGCCCGAGACCAAGCAGCGCATGATCGAGCGCGGCCACCAGGAAGACCCGGTGCTGTCCGGGCGCAAGGTGCTGGTGGTGGACGACGACATGCGCAACATCTTTGCGACCACCGCGGCGCTCGAGGCCTACGGCATGACCGTGGTGCACGCGGAAAGCGGTGAGGACGGCCTGCGCCAGCTGGAGCTGGAGCCTGACGTGCAGGCCGTGCTGATGGACGTGATGATGCCCAGGATGGACGGCTACGAGGCAATGCGGCAGCTGCGCCGTCTGCCGGGTCTGCAGGCGCTGCCCGTGATCGCCATCACGGCCAAGGCGATGCCCGGCGACCGCCAGCGCTGCATCGACGCCGGCGCCTCGGACTATCTCACCAAGCCGGTGGACATGGACCGCCTGCGGGCGATGTTGCGGGTCCTGCTGACTGGGGCGCGCGATGAGTGAGGACAGGCCGCTCAGCGACGAGATGAAGAACGGCCTCAACGCCTTGCTGGAGCTGGTGTACCAGCACTCGGGCGAGGACTTCCGCCAGTACAAGCACCCCACCATGCTGAGGCGGGTGATGCGGCGCGTCCACGCCGAGGGGGTCGGCAGCCTCGCCGGCCTGCTGCACTGCGCCCAGACCGACCCGGACTGCCTGGCGCGGCTGCGCTCGGCGCTCACCCTGCATGTCACGACGATGTTCCGGGACCCGAGCTTTTTCCTGGCCCTGCGCGAGCAGGTGGTGCCCTGGCTGCGCACCTATCCGCACCCGCGCATCTGGGTGGCCGGCTGCTCCACCGGCCAGGAACTGTTTTCGCTGCGCATCCTGCTGGAGGAGGAAGGCCTGGGCGAGCGCTGCACGCTGTATGCCACCGACCTCAGCGAAGCCGTGCTGGCGGCGGCCCGTTCGGGCACGGTCGATGCTTCCCTGCTGGGGAACTATGAAGCGAATTACCGCGCGGCAGGAGGCAAACACCGTTTCCTCGACTACTTCGAAGTGGCGGAGGGCTACAGCCGTTTCCGCCCGCACCTGCTGGGCAACGCGGTATTCGCGGTGCACAACCTGGTGAGCGACATGTCCTTCAACGAGTTCCATCTGGTGTCGTGCCGCAACGTGCTGATGTACCTTGACCACCGCGCCCAGGAGCGCGCCTTCTCGATCATCCACGAGAGCCTGTCGCCGCTGGGTTTCCTGGCGCTGGGCAGCAGCGAGTCGCTGCTGCATTCGGCCCACCAGCGCGACTACGAGCGCATCGACCAGCGCGAGCCTCTGTTCCGCAGGGCCCGCTAGTGTGCAAGATCCAAGGTCTCACATGACGTACAGCGACCCCGTCAGCATCCTGATGGTGGACGACGAGCCGGCCAATCTGCTGGCGCTGGAGGCGGTGCTCGGGCCGCTGGGGCAACGCCTGGTCCCGGCGCAGTCGGGCCAGGAGGCCTTGAAGCGTGTGCTCGACGACGACTTCGCGGTGATCCTGCTGGATGTCCGCATGCCGGACATGAGCGGCATCGAGACCGCCAGCCTGATCCGCTCGCGGCGCCGGTCGCAGACCACCCCCATCATCTTCCTGACCGGGCTGGAGAAGAGCCCGGAGATGGTCTTCGAAGGCTACTCGGCCGGCGCGGTCGACTACCTCACCAAACCCTTCGTGCCGGCCATCCTGCGCGCCAAGGTGGAGGTTTTCATCGACCTGGAGCAGGCGCGCCGCAACCTCAAGCGCGAAATCCGCGAGCGCGAACGCGCGGCTGCCGAGCTGGAGGCGCTGAACCTGCTGCTGGAGCGACGCAACGCCGAGCTGGCCGCCGCCAATGCCGAGCTGGACGCCTTCTGCGCCGCGGTCTCGCACGACCTGCGCACGCCGCTGACCCATGTGGAGGGTTTCATCGAGTTGCTCGAGGCCTCGGCCAGGGAGCACCTGCGGCCGACCGAGCAGCAGTACGTGCACACCATCCGCGAGTCCACGCTGCGCATGCGCTGCCTGATCGGCGAGTTCCTGCGTTTCGCCCGGCTGGGCTCGGAGGCGCTGAGCACCGGGCCGGTGGACATGGAGGCGCTGGTGCAGGACTGCCGCGTCCAGCTGGCCCGCGAGATCGAGGGGCGGCAGGTGGAGTGGGAGGTGCGGCCGCTGCCGCGCGCCCAGGGCGACGAGACGCTGCTCCGGCAGGTCTGGATGAACCTGATCTCCAACGCCCTCAAGTACTCCCGCACCCGCGACCCGGCGCGTATCTGGATCGACGCCGAGCAAGGCGAGGAGGAGACCGTCTACCGCGTGCGCGACAACGGGGTGGGCTTCGACAGCAGCAAGGCCGAGCGGCTGTTCAGCGCATTTTTCCGCATGCATGCGGCCAGCAGCTTCGAGGGCGTGGGCGTCGGTCTGGCGTCGGTCAAGCGCATCCTGGCCCGGCACGGCGGCCGGGTCTGGGCGCAGAGCCGGCCTGACGAGGGGGCGTGTTTCTGTTTCGCCTTGCCGCTGCGGGCTCCGACCGCCGCCGAGTCGGCCCGGTAATTCGTACAGAGCCGTCGGCTCGTTCTACCGGCGGGTCAGCTCACTGCAGCAGGAAGCCGGCGCACTTGGCGCCGCGCATCGCGAGCACGACCAGCACGTCGTCCTCGCCGGCACGCGGGTCCAGCCTGAAGAGGTGCACGTCCATCCCCGTCTTGCGGTAGCTGCCGAGGTACTGGGTCTGGTAGCCGTCGCCGAGCACGGGCTTGACCGTGTGACTGACGCCCGAGAGTTTCTCCGGCGTGACGGCGCTGCGGATCTCCTCATGGCAGGCCGCGTGGAAGCGGGTCGGATCGTTGTCCAGTGTCGCGCGGATCAGCGTTTCGAAGCTGGACTGGACGGCGGCAGGCGCGCTGCCCGCCGGGGCCTGGGACCAGGCGGCGCAACTCGCGGCCAGCAGCAGAGCGGCAAGACCACGGGGCAGGGGGGAAGGCGAGGCGTTCATGAGCGACGCCCAAGCAAACACCACGCCAGTGCAGGGCATGTCCCTTGCAGCCGCGGCAGGGTTTCAGACCGCGAGGATCTCTCCATGAAACTGCAAGGCAAGACCGCCATCGTCACCGGCGCGGACAGCGGCATCGGGCAGGCCATTGCCGTCGCCTTCGCGCAGGAAGGCGCCGACGTGCTGATCCATTACCACAGCGACCGCGATGGCGCGCAGGACACCGCGACCCGGGTGCGGCAGGCGGGCCGCAGGGCCGAAGTGCTGCAAGCCGACTTCTCCGACCCCCGCGAGGGGGAGCGCTTTTTCGAGGAGGCCTTGCAGCGGCTCGGCCGGCTGCACGTGCTGGTCAACAACGCGGGGCGGGCCTCCGGCACGTCCTCGTCGCTGGACACGACGCTGCAGCGTTTCGTGCAGGTGCTGAACGTCGACCTGGTGACGCCCTGGGTGCTGTGCCGGGCCGCGGCGCTGCACATGCGCGAGCACGGTGGCGGCGCCATCGTCAACATCACCTCGGTCCACGAGGAGATTCCGATCCCCGGCGGCACCGCCTATTCAGCAGCCAAGGCCGGCCTGCGCTCGGTGACCCGCAATCTCGCCCACGAGCTCGCGAGTCAAGGTGTGCGCATCAACAATGTCGCGCCCGGGATGATCGCGACGCCGATGACGGCCGACGCGCTGAGCCGGCCGGAAGGGCGCGAGCGGGCGCACGACAACATCCCGATGCGTCGCCCCGGGCGGCCCGAGGAAGTGGCGCAGGTGGTGCTGTTCCTCGCGAGCGATGCTGCCAGCTATGTCACCGGCAGCAGCTACTTCGTCGATGGCGGCCTGATGCAGAACATCGGCGGGACCTGAGCCGCGCGTCTGCGCGGCCAAGTGTTTCGCCGCCGAGACGGTCCGAGCAGTTTTCACGAATCCCGCCGCCTCCTGCGAGACCCCCCTTATTCGCGGGGGTTGACCCTGCACCTTGCCGCTGCCGCTGCACCGAGAATCACGCCTCGCAGCGCCGCAAGGCATTGCCGGTCCTGCCTCGCCCCCGGGGGCAGGACTTCACAAGACAAGCTTCCGAGGGTGCCCCGTGCGAAGCAGGTCGTTGTGCGCGTCCGGTGCCTGCGCGATCTCCTGCCCCCGACGGCCGGCCTGACCCGCCGCGGTATCGGGCAGTCCGTCCGCAGCGGCTTGGCAAGGCGGGGCAGACAAGAAAGACGTTCTGGGAGGTCGAATACCGTGAAACTGGACTGGCGCGCGCTGTTCCTGTGCCTCGTCGTCAATGCCTTCCTGCTGGGCATCGGTGGCGTCGTGACCCGCTCCGCCTACAAAGACTGGCAGCGCGACGGCACGAGGCTCGGATGTGGGCCCGGTACCGGCTCTGCCGACCCCTTGCCACAGGGCCAGGGTGCCGGGGATGTGGCCGGCCTGGAGTTCAACTGGATCCAGCGCGGCGCAGTGGGCCTGCCGCTGCTGACCCTCGGTCTGGCGCTCACGCTCGGCCTGTTGCACCGCCTGCTGGTGCTGGGCCGGCGCTTTTTCGAAGGGCCGTACCGCTATCCCCAGCCGATTGCGTGGCTCCTGAGGACATCGCTCCTGGTGGCGCCACTGCTCGCCGCTGCGGCGCTCGGGCTCGACGCCTTGTTCGCGGCTCCGCTCCCCTAGCGCGGGTGCCTCACCTCGCCACGATGCCACCTTGCGCGGCCAGGCCGGGGTAGAGGCCCGGCCTGGCTGGTGCCGAAGCTCGGTGGCAGGGCCGACTGGCCTTGCCACCGCTCAAGCCATCTCTGCAGCCTCGACCGCCGGGCTCGCCCCCGGCGCGCGGCGCGGCAGGACCCTGGCGATGGCCGCCGCCAGCCGTGCCACGTGAGGCAGCTTCATGATCGAGGCATGCGAGCCGCCGACCCGGCTCAACTGCAGCTGCCGGCCCGCCACCGGGCGCCAGCCGCGGCTCGCATCCTCGCCGTGGCCATCGTCCGCCGTGAACAAGTGCACCGGCAGGTCCAAGGAAGGCACCCGATAGTCGCCCACCAGCCGTGCCGAGGCCCGGTTCGCGGCAAGCGCCTGGCGCAACTCGGCGGCGGAGAAGTCGCGCGGCAGCCAGCCCGTCTGCCGGCAGTGCGCGATGCCGGCCTCCAGCCCGCGGGTGCCGATCAGCTCCCGCAGGGCCGGGAGATCGACCTGCGGGCCGTGGTGTTTCACATGCCCGAGCAAGGCCGCGATCTCGTCGCTGTTGTCCAGGCCGGCCAGCGCGGCAGGCGTGTAGGCGTCGATCAAGCCGAGGAACTCGACCTCGTCTTGCGTGCCGCCCAGCTGCTTCGCCACCTCCCAGGCCAGCAGCCCGCCCAGCGACCAGCCGGCCAGCCGGTACGGCCCGCGCGGCTGCACCTCGCGCAGGGCCGCCGCATACAGCCCGGCGAGTTCCGGCACCGAGGCCCGGGCTGCCGCGCAGCCGGCGGGCAGCGCCAGGCCGTAGATCGGCCCGTCCAGTGGCAACAGGGCCGACAGCTGGACATACGGCAGGACCTCCCCGCTCAGTTCCGGGACGAAAAACAGAGGGGTGCCGCCGCCGGCCCCCGCCTGCAACAGGAGGGCCTGTGCGCCGGCGGGCGGCGCGACCGCTGCGGCGCTGTCCAGTGCTTCGGCAAGGTCCTTGAGGACCGGCCGCTGGAACAACTCGGCCAGGGAGGCGCGGGCCCCGCGGCCCTGCAGCCGCGTGATCAGCGCCATGGCTGTCAGCGAGTGTCCGCCCAGGTCGAAGAAGTGGTCGTGGCGGCCGACACGTTCGAGCTGCAGCAGCTCCTGCCACAGCGAGGCCAGCAGGACTTCGGTCTCGCCTTGCGGGGTTTCGTAGTGGCGCAGGGCGAGTGCCTGCTGGTCGGGCGCGGGCAGCGCGCGACGGTCCACCTTGCCGTTGGGCGTGAGCGGCAGGGCCGGCAGGCACACGAAGGCGGCGGGCACCATGTAGTCCGGCAGCCCCGCCTTGAGCCGGGTGCGCAGCATCTCGGGGTCGGGGCGGTCCTCGCCTCGCGGCGTCACATAGGCGACCAAGCGCTGGTGGCCAGTGTCCTCGCGCAGGACGACCAGCGCCTCGCGCACCGCGGACAGTTGCATGAGCCGGGCCTCGATCTCGCCGGGCTCGATGCGGAAGCCGCGCAGCTTGAGCTGCTGGTCATTGCGGCCGAGGAAGTCGATGCGGCCGTCGGGGCGCCAGCGGCCGAGGTCGCCGGTCTTGTACAGCCGCGCGCCCGGGATGGGGCTGAAGGGATCGTCGATGAAGCGTTCGGCGGTCAATTCCGGCAAGCCCAGGTAGCCGCGGGCCACACCGATGCCGCCGATGTAGATCTCGCCGACCACGCCGATGGGCACCGGCCGTTGCCGGGCATCGAGGATGTGGAGCGAGGTGTTGACCATGGGTCGGCCGATGGAGGGCGCCTCCGTGTCGTTGGCGTCGCATAGCTGCATGCTCGCGCAGACGCTGGCCTCGCTCGGGCCATAGGCATTGAGCAGGCGGCGGCCCGGCGCCGCCCAGGCCGACAGCAGCCCGA
>NZ_JAPFBW010000059.1 GCF_026153205.1 Aquabacterium sp. A7-Y
TTGGTGAATGGACAAAATCGACTCGAGGACGTTATCAGTGGACGCGCTGAACGAGCGTCGGCGGCGTGCGGTGAAGATGAGACGTCAGGGAGTGAGCCTGAAGGAGACGACCGTGCAGTGCGAGATGTCGCGCACCACGGTGAGCGCGGCGCGCAAGGCGTATGAGGCTGGCGGCTGGAAGGGCTAGTTCCGGCGCGCACCAAGCTGCAGTTGGCCAAGGCCACCTCCAAACATCTGCGCAGCGTGCAGCGACAGCCCGAACGGGAGAGCTTCAACGGCAAGTTCCGAGACGAGTGCTTGAATGAGCATTCGTTTCGGACCCTGCAGCAGGCCCGGGAGGCCATTGCGCTCCGGAGACGCAACTACAACGAGGTGCGGCCGCGCAGCAGTATCGGTCGCATCCCACCCGCGCGCTTCGCCGAGCAGGAACTGTTGCTTCAGCCCATCGATTGAAGTCCTCGAAGCCCTCGCGCCCTTCGTTAGGGTCCGCCGAGACGAAGTAGGGCCGAACTGGTGCAGGCACGTTGCGAGCACTCTTTGCGATGGCTGTCACCTCTTGCAGCGCCGGCACCCGTTGCATGAAGTTCAACCTTCTCCTCGCGAACCCGGCTCAAGCCTTTGGCAACCTTGGTCTTCATGGCCGTCATCGTCTTCGGCCCGCGGCGAGTACGGACCCCAAGATGCTGTACGCTCCCGCTGATCTCAGTGTGATGTTGCGGAAATGCGGTTGAGACTGTCGCCAAACCAGCGATAGCCGATGCGCTCCTGCTCCAGCCGCAGCCTGGGTTGAATCCGATCGAAACGGAGTTCGTCGTAGAGCGCGGCCTCCTCGATCGTGAGCCGGGCCAGGTCATGGCGCGCGGGCTCGGGCTCCTCGCCCCATTGCGCCCGGTGGGTGAGCAGCGTCTCTCGGTCCATCAGGAACGAAGCCACCTGAGGGAAATGACTGCGCAACTGGTCGAGGATCGCAAAGCCGTGGGTATCGATGTCGCCCCAATAGCACAAGTCGCAGCTGTGCAACCACCGGGCGCGTGTCAGTGACTCCCACCCGTAGCCGGCACCAAAGATGACGATCGCCTTCGCCACTGGCGGGAAGGCCAAGAAGTTGGTCTCGTTCTCGGTGATGAACACCCGCGCCACGGGTAGCGTGAGCTCGGCGAAGCTCGCCGCGTCCAGGGTGACGTCGGGCAGGCCCTGGCAGCCGGGCAAGCTCGGCAAGGTGGGATCGAGCAGTCGGAAGCGCAGGCGAACCGGCTTGTCGAGAAAGCCGTAGCGGTGGGCGAACTGCGCCACCCCAGTCGCCGCCGCATCTATCGCCTCGGGCGGCAAGGCCAAATCCAGCCACTCTGCCAGCACGCCTCGATGCGACTCGATGAACTTGCTGTCCACTCCCGGCATGTCCACCTGGCGTAGGTATACGGTAGGGCGGGGGTGGGCACGCAGCCAGGCGACCACAGCCAAGAGGCGATCCCAACGGTCGGCCAAGTCGAGAACCTGGAGAGGCCGCTTGCTTAGCCAGGGCAGCAATGCGGGCTGCGCGGTGGCGGCCTGCTGCCAAAGCGCTTGGTAGCGCTCTGCTGCTCGAGCCTGCTCGATGACGGCCAAGGCATCCTGCAGCGAATCGAGCCAAACGGCAGCCGGCAGCCGCTGCTTGCCTTGGACCCGATGCGTCCAATCACGCCACTCTATCCGCACATGGGGTGTGCCGGCCACTGCGCGCACCCAGTCGCGCACCGCTTCGAAGCGATCGGACAAGTCATTGGCAGCAGGAGCCTTCAGGGTCAGGCGGAGTGGCCACACGACGGCCTCCGAGACCGACGCACGCAGCAACTCGCCGCGATCCCACAAACGTTGCACCTGGACGCGAAGGTCTGCCGAGGTGGTCCAACTCATGGCGCAGCACCGCCCATGTTGGCTTTCTGAGCCCGGTACTCCTCGATGGTCAGGCAGCGCAACCGCGAATTCCGCCCGCCCTCGTTGTGCACGAAGCCGACGCTGGCCACAAAAGGCTCGATGATGTGGATCTTCTGCAGCGGCGTGACGATCAACAATTGCAGGTTCAATTGCTGGAACAATCGCAACCCGTATTGGGCCGACTCGTCAGAGCCGCGCCCGAACGCCTCGTCGATGACCACGAAGCGGAAGGAGCGGGAACGAACTGCACCCCACTCCAAACCGAACTGGTAGGCCAGGCTGGCGGCCAGCACCGTATAGGCCAGCTTCTCCTTTTGTCCGCCCGACTTTCCACCGGAATCCGAATAGTGTTCGTACTCGGCGCCATCGGCTCGCCACCGCTCACTGGCCGAGAACAGGAACCAGTTGCGCACGTCTGTGACTTTCGCCGTCCAGCGCCGGTCAGCCTCCGACAGGCCCTCGCGGCCCCGAAAGCGGTCGATGATGCTTTTGACTTGCAGGAATTTGGCTTCTGAATACTGCTCATCCGCCGATCCCATCAGTGCGCCCTCGGTGCAAGCGCGCAGATCCTGCTGGAAGTCACGGATCTCCGCGTCGGGGCTGGGCGGCGCCACTAGCTTGATGAAACGACCGGGGTTGTAGTCGATGGCTTGAAGCGACTGATTGATGAAGTCAACGCGCTCTTTGATCGTTTCCCGCTCGCGTGCGATCTGCGCATTGAAGTTGGCGATCTCGTTGATGGTGTTGACGTTGAGCAATTCCTTGAAGCGCGTCTCGAATCGCGGCAGGTCGTCGCGCCGCAAGCCGTCTAGCAGACGCTCATACTCACCCAGCGCCGCCAAGCTAACATCCACCTCAACGGTTTCGGCCTTGAACTCCTCCTTGAAGCCGCGCATGGCATTGACAATGCGCTCGGTCAGGCGGGCCAGGCGCTTGTCCTCCACGTCGATGCGGTCCTGCAGCCACTTGCGGACCTCCTGCTCGCGGTTGTCGCAGGATTCGACCGAGAGCTGATGTTCGCCCAGTGCCTCGGTGCGCCAATCACCCAGGCGCATGACCTGGGCCTCGTCAAGCGGCATCGCGTCACAGACCGCCCTCGTCTGATCCCGTAACTCCTGGGCCGCCTCGCACTTGCTCTTGATCTCTCCACGTTTGCCAAGTGCGTCGGTCAGCTTGGTTTCGGCCTCGACCAGCCTATCCCGCGCGGTCTTCAACTGCCTGCCCAACTCCTGCAAGGTATTGGATGCGGACTCCAGGCGCTCGCGCTCCTCAGCGAGTCCCGCAATCTCTCGCGCCAACATCTGCCAGTCGATGTCCGCATAGCGCATGAACTCCTCCAGCTTGGCCTGTGCCTCCAGCCGATCCTCGAGTTGCTTGCGCGCCTGCTGGATCTCGGTGATGCGCTGACCGAGTGTCGCCAGCTGCCCTTCCAGGCGATCCTGTCGCTCCCGCAATGCGCGAAGCTTGTCGGCATTGCTCCAGCCCAGCACGTACCGGCTGCGGTCGTCGATGCGGCTGCGGTCATCCTTCTCGTGGCGCCCGGTCGGATCCTTGATCTGCCCGGTTCGCGTGATCGCCCGGGACTCCCGGCGGAACTGTTCGCCGTTGTCACAGCAGGCCACGTCGAAGCGGCTTCGAAGCTCCAGCTCCAGCCAGTCGTAGTGCGGCGAGTCCCGCTTCATGGCGAGCTTTCTCACCAGCGACTGCGGATGCAGGCTGGCGCCCTGCGGGGTCTTCTTCGGCCTGACATGGAAGTAGACAAAACGCGCGCCCAGGTGCTGGCGGTCCACCCACTCCGCCACTGCCTTGTAGTGCGCATCGGGCACCAGCAACGCGACACCAAAGCCGCGCAGCAACCGCTCGGCAGCGCCTTCCCAGTCGCGCTCGTCCTCACGCACCTGGATGAGTTCGCCCGCAAAGGGCAATTCGTCCTCGCCGATGGACAGCGCTCCGCAAAGCGCTTCGCGGATGCGGATCTGGGCGGCATGGATGTTGCTCTTGCGGCGCTTGAGGCTGTCAATTTCCTCGGACAAAGCCACGTGCTCTTCCCGCCCCTTGCGGAAAGCAAAGTCTTCCTCGCGCTCGCGGTTGGCGAGGTCCGCAATGCGCTCGCGTAGCGACTCCGCGCGCGCGCCGATGGATAGCTGCTGGGCCAGAAAAGCCGCCTCATCGGACGGCGGTACCTCGTCAACGCGCGCGAGCAAGGCCGCGTACCGTTCGGCCTTCTGCTGACGTTCAAGCTTCTCGGTCTCCTTGCGCCGGATCTCGGCGGCCAGCTGCTCCAACCGGTCGCCGCCGTTGTCGCGCAAGGCGCGCTCCAGATTGCTCACCTCGGCTCGCCCGGTATCGCGCTGCACGATCAGGCGCTCGATCTGGGCATCCAGCCGGGCGGCATCCTCCGCCAGCAGCGCGAGACGCCTGTCCAGCAGGTCGCCCTTGAGCCGGGCGAAGTACGGCCGCAGCGCATCGCGCCCGTCGCGAAAGCCCTGAATCTCCGCGGTGAGCGCGGCGTGGCGCTGGCCATCGGCCACCAGCGGTGTGAGGAGCTCAACCTGTCGCTTGGCCTTGAGCACGGCCTGGTGGGCGCGGTCCAGGTCGTCGAAGTGATGGATCAATGCCTCGATGCGGCTGCCCACATCAAAGGGCTCCAGCATATGGCTGCGCACGAAATCGGTAAGGTTGCCCACGGACTTCATCGACACCGTCTGGTGGAAAAGCTCCAGCGCCTGCTCATGCTCGATGCCGAAGCGCCGGCGAAACCACGCGCCGTAAGGCGGAAAGCTGTCGAAAAGCTCGCAGCCCGAGGCGCGCAGCTTCTTGCGCAATGCGCTTATGTCGCTGCCGAAGCCGGCAAAGTCATCAGCAATGGTCATGGCCCGTTCGGCCGCCACGTACAGAGGTGCCGGCTTGCCCTGCGGGTCCTTCAGCCAGAACACCTGGGCCAGTGTCACCGCCGCATCAAAGCCCTCGTTGAGGAACACGCCGAGGATGACCGAGTAGCTGGACGCGTCGCGCAGCGGCACCGCTCGGGCGCTACCCGTCACCTCGTTGCGCTCGCTCTTGTAGTGGCCGAGCACGTACGAACGCAGGCTTCGCTCTCGGGCATCCGCCCCGGCGGCCTTGTTGTAAGCCACGCGGTGAGCAGGCACGAGCAAGGTCGTGATGGCATCGACCAGTGTGGACTTGCCCGATCCGATGTCGCCGGTGAGCAAGCCGTTGCGGCCGCCTAGTTCATAGCGCCAGACGCGCTTGTCGAAGGTCCCCCAGTTGAGCACTTCCAGCCGTTGCAGACGGAATCCCACCCTGCAGTCGTCGGCCACGAAGTCTAGGGCTAGGGTCGGCGCCTCACGCATCGGCCGCACCCTTGGGCTGTGTCGCAGCTGCTGCACCGGAAAGCGCCGTGCGGTAGACATCCAACCGTGCGTCGAACTCCGCCAGCCATTGCGCATCGACAAAGGCTTTGAGGATGCGCCGCACCTCGTAGTGCCCCCTGTCCTGCCCAGCTTGCTGGCCGCTGCCCGCGGCGGGTTTGAGCCGACGCAGGAAACCCAGATCGACCACCCTTGCAATCGTCGCATCCACTTGGTCGATGACCCGGGTCTCGTTCGTGCCATCAGGCAGAAACACGCGCATCAACTCGGCGATCTCGTCGCGCGTGAGCACGAGCCTGGTGTCGCCACCACCGGCATCGAACTCTGCCATGCGCTTGCGCAGCAGCGCAAGCATCAGGCTCACCGGATAGGACAGTGGCCGGCGCGCGACGAGCCTCGGCAGACGCGGCGCACCCTCGGATTCGTCCGGATCCGGGCGACTCTTTAGGAAGGCGTAGCCTTCGGCCTCGTCCTGCACCAGATCGAGCAGCAGCACCGCCGCTTGTTCCCTCACCCGCGCCTGCAGGCGCAAGAGGCTCGCCCAAAGGCGCTCGTCGTCCTCACGATAGAGGACGCCTTTGAGCAGATGTACCAGCAACACAGACAGCTCGGGCACAGCAGGCAGAGCGGTGGGTGCGGGTTCGAAGGATGCGATCCCTTGCACCGTGTCATTCATCTTGGTCTCCCTCTCACACCGGCGCTCACCGCGTGAAGATCACACGGGGCAGGCGTGCTTCGCGTACCACCGGCTCGCCCCGCGCATTGCTGGTCTGCCAGCGAATCGGTTCCTCCACAGCATCGTCCACTACCGCATGCAGGCCGTCCAAGGCACCATTGCCATCGTCCTCGTGAGCCAGCTGCATATAAGCCACCAGCTCAGCCAGGCCCTGGCGCAAAGGCTCGGTTTCCAGCAGGTCGCGCAGCGTGGTCTGCGGGTGGTGACGCAGTGCCCTTTGGATCGCTGCGCGCAAGCGTCCCTTGTCCACGACGAATTGATCGAACAATCGCGCGGTGTCGATGTCGTCCTCGACCGCATCGAGCACCAGTTCGGCGAGGCGCGGCTTCACGCTGGGCGTGAACAGCGGCCGCTCCTGCGGCAGTTCGATGTCCGCACCCATCGCTTCAATGGCCATCAGGCCTTGCGCAGGCGGGGACTCGCGCAGCGCCAGAGCCTTGCTCTCGATGCCATGCAACAGGTCCAGGATTCGGCGGTTCTCCACAAACGCCCGATCATCCAGAAAGCGGCGCAGCTGCTGTGACAGTTGAGCCACGGTGCGCTGCGTGTGTTCGCCGGCTTCCAGCCAATCGTGATGCACCCGGCGGGTGCGAGGCTCGGGCTCGAGCGCCACCACCGCGGGCAAGGCAAGCACCTGATCGAGCCGTGCGGAGAGCTCCTCCTGTCGGCGGCTGGACATCAGGAAGTCCCAGAAGGCGCGGAAGCTGCGGCCTTGATCCGAGTCACCGATGGCATCGTGCTCGCCCATGATCTCGTCAAGCAGTGCGCCCTTGCTGCCATCCCATAGCGCGATCTTCTCGCGCACCTTGCGGTCGAGCTGACGAAAGTTGTGCTCAACCTCGCGGAAGTCGGTCAGCAGCTCGCGCGCCAGTTGCTGGAACTGCTGGAAGCGGTCCTTGACCGCCGTGTCGTCCAGCAGCGGCACGTCGCCCGCCAGCACACGGGCAATCTCTGCATCGAGTTCGTTGCGCTTCGTGCGCAAGTCCTCCACACGCTTGATGGGATCGGCCTCGGTGCCAGCCCCGATCTGCTCCAGTAGTGCGAACAGCATCAGCAATCGCGACTCGGTGCCGACGAAGGGCCGCTCGTTCAGCGACACCAGCCACGCGATGGCCTTCTCGGTGGCAGGCGTCAGGTCGAACTGCGCCTCATCCGTGCCAGGCTTGTAGAACTTTCGCAACCAGCCCTTGTCGGATGCAGCCCAATCGTTCAAGTACTCTTGCGCAACCTTCGGATAGGCGTCGGCGCCGAGCTGCTTGCGCAGAGAAAAGAGGTCATCCTCCAGCGCCTCGGCGACATCCCCCTCGCTCATGGTCCGCACATTGGGCGCCACGAACACCCGGTGCAGGAAGCTCACGACCAGCGGCGCGTGCGGCGAAGCCAGCAGGCGCCAAGCGGGATGGCGATCGCGCAGAGTGGCGAGTGTGGCGTAGTCCAGCGACATGCGTCTGTTCAACCAGGGTTGCCCGCGAAGGCCCTCTAACCTGCGTACGGAAGTTGCAGCCACTTAGGCGGTGAGTCTCGATGGGATGTTAGTTCACTCCCTGCGAATCGCCGAAGGCGTCGATAGCCTAAGGCGCCATGCAGCCAGCGCATGACCGAGCGCGCCGAGGTTCGGCGCCGTTGTCGCTTCGGGCAACCACGCCTTCGCTCGAGCGGGACGTCACCGGCAAGGCACTTGGCAACAAAGCGCCAGAGGCCGTGCTTCCAGTCAAGCGTGGGCCGCCCCTCACTCCACCGTCACACTCTTCGCCAGATTCCGCGGCTTATCCACATCCGTCCCCCGTGCGCAAGCCGTGTGATACGCCAGCAGCTGCAGCGGCGCCACATGCAGGATCGGCGACAGCGCCCCATAGTGCTCCGGCATGCGGATCACATGCAGCCCCGCCTCGCTCTCGATGCGCGAGTCGGCATCCGCAAATACATACAGCTGCCCGCCCCGCGCCCGCACCTCCTGCAGGTTGCTCTTCAGCTTCTCCAGCAGCGCATCGTTCGGCGCCACCGTCACCACCGGCATCTCGCTGGTGACCAGCGCCAGCGGCCCGTGCTTCAGCTCGCCCGCCGGATAGGCCTCTGCGTGGATGTAGCTGATCTCCTTCAGCTTCAAGGCCCCTTCCAGCGCGATCGGATAGTGCAGCCCGCGGCCCAGGAACAGCGCGTTTTCCTTGCGCGCGAATTCCTCGGCCCAGGCGATCACCTGCGGCTCCAGCGCCAGCACCGACTGCAGCGCCACCGGCAGGTGGCGCATCGCCTTCAGGTGTTGCGCTTCCTGCTCCTCGCTCAGGTGGCCGCGCACTTGCGCCAGCGCCAGGGTCAGCAGAAACAGGCCCGCCAGCTGCGTCGTGAAAGCTTTGGTCGAGGCCACGCCGATCTCGACGCCGGCGCGGGTGATGTAGGCGAGCTTGCATTCGCGCACCATCGCGCTCGTCGCGACGTTGCAGATGGTCAGCGTGTGCTGCATGCCGAGGCTGCGCGCATGCTTCAGCGCGGCCAGCGTGTCGGCCGTCTCGCCCGATTGCGTGATGGTGACCACCAGGGTGCGCGGGTTGGGCACGCTGTCGCGGTAGCGGTATTCGCTCGCGATCTCGACGTTGGTCGGGATCTTGGCGATGGACTCCAGCCAGTACTTGGCCGTGGAGCCGGCGTAATAGCTCGTGCCGCAGGCCAGGATCAGGACGTTGTCGATCTCCTTGAAGACCTTGTACGCGCCGTCGCCGAACAGCTCGGGCGAGATGCCCTCCACGCCTTCGAGCGTGTCGCTGATCGCGCGCGGCTGCTCGAAGATCTCTTTCTGCATGTAGTGGCGGTAGGGGCCGAGCTCGGCCGCGCCGGTGTGCGCGAGCACCGTGCGCACCTGGCGCTCCACGCGGGTGAAGCGGTCGCCTTGGCCGCCGGCGCGCGATTCGATCCAGTACTTGCCCAGCTGCAGGTCGACGACGTCGCCCTCTTCCAGATAGATGATCTGGTCGGTCACGCCGGCCAGAGCCATTGCGTCGGAGGCCAGGAAGTTCTCGCCCGCGCCTTGCTGCGCGCCCACGCCCAGCACCAAGGGCGAGCCCTCGCGGGCGCCCACCACGCGGTGCGGCTCGTCACGGCAGAAGACCGCGATCGCGTAGGCGCCCTTCAGCTGCAGCGTGGCGCGCTTGACGGCCTCGTAGAGGTCGCCGTCATAGAGGTGGTCGACCAGGTGGGCGATGACCTCGGTGTCGGTCTGGCTCATGAAGAGATAACCCTTGGCCCGCAGCTCGGCGCGCAGCTCGTCGTGGTTCTCGATGATGCCGTTGTGAACCAGCGCGATGCGACCCGGGCGCGCGGTGTAGGCGTCTTCGCCGGGGCCGTGCGAGAAGTGGGGGTGGGCGTTGTGCACCGCCGGAGCGCCGTGGGTGGCCCAGCGCGTGTGGGCCACGCCTGTGAAACCGCTCACCGCTTCGCTCGCCACCTGCGCGTCCAGCTCGGCCACGCGCGAGGTGCTGCGCGCGCGCTGCAGCTCACCGTTGCGATGCACCGCCACGCCGCAGGAATCGTAGCCGCGGTACTCCAGCCGCTTCAGGCCTTCGATCAGGATGGGAACGATGTTGCGTTGGCTGACCGCGCCGACGATGCCGCACATGGAGGGGCTCCTTGAAGGGGATGGGAATTTGAAAGTGTGCGAATGGTAGGCTGGACCTCGGAGAAGTTTCTTGCAGAATTGATCCTGTTTTGGCGGATCATTGCATCGCCCCATGGATGAGAAATTTCCTTTCTCAAATTGCTGAAGATTGATGGCTTCTGCCGCACCACCCCCTCAACTCGATGCCCTCGACCTGCGCCTGCTCGACTTCCTGCAGCACGACGCCTCGCTCAGCAACCAGGCGCTGGCCGAGCGCGCGCATGTCTCGCCGGCCACCTGCCTGCGCCGCGTGCGGCGGCTGGTGGAGCTGGGGGTCATCGAGCGCACGGTCGCCCTGCTCTCGCCCGACCGGCTGGGTGCCGGGCTGACGGCGGTGGTCGAGATCACTCTGGACCACCAGGCGGCCGAGAAGCTGGCGGCCTTCGAGGACAAGGCCGTGGCCGAGGCCGCCGTGCAGCAGTGCTACCGCACCTCCAGCGGGCCGGACTTCGTCCTGATCGTGCAGGTGCGCGACATGGCGGCCTACCACACGCTGGTGCAGCGGCTGTTCACGACGGACGTGAACGTGCGCAACGTGAAGACCTACTTCTCGGTGAAGCGTTCCAAGTTCGAGCCGGCGATCGCCTTGCCGTCGGCGCCGGGCGCCAGCTCGGCGGGCGGCTGACGCGCGGCGCAGGCCGGGCAGAGGCAGGCCAGGCCACGCGCGGCCGCGGGGATGAGGTCGAGCTGGCTGCGGTCGAATTCGACCGTGGTGCACCAGCAGGGCAAGGCCGGGTCGCCCGCGCCGGGCGAGCCCGCCATCACGCAGCGGTTGGAGGCGCCACAAAGGGGGCAGCGCGTCGTGTCCATGCCGCTGCGGCCGCTGTCAGCGCGTCGCCTTCTTGGGCCGCTGCCAGCCCGGCCGCGAGACCTGCTTGGCCCGCGCCACCGTCAGCTCGCCGGCCGGCGCGTTCTTGGCGATGGTGCTGCCGCCGCCGATGGTCGCGCCCGCACCGAGGGTGACCGGGGCCACCAGCACGCAGTTGGAGCCCACGTGCACGTCGGCCTCGATCACGGTGCGGTGCTTGTTGGCGCCGTCGTAGTTGGCGGTGATGCTGCCGGCGCCGTAATTGACTCGCTCGCCCACCGTGGCGTCGCCCAGGTAGGCCAGGTGGTTGGCCTTGGCGCCCTTGGCGAGGGTCGAATTTTTCACCTCGACGAAATTGCCGATGTGAACTTCCGGGCCCAGGTCGGCGCCGGGGCGCAGGCGTGCGAAGGGGCCGATCAGGGCGCCCTCGCCCACCTTGGCGCCCTGCTTCTCGCCGTCGATGTGGGTGTAGGGGTGGATCACGGCGCCTGCAGAAATGACGGCATTCTTGACCACGCAATGGGCACCGATGCGCACGCCGTCACCCAGCACCACATGACCTTCGAAGATGCAGCCGACATCGATTTCGACGTCCATGCCGCACTCCAGGGTGCCGCGCAAATCGAAGCGGGCGGGGTCGGCCAGGCGCACGCCGGCTTCCATCTGCTGCTCGGCCAGGCGGCGCTGGTAACGACGCTCCAGGTCGGCCAGCTGCACCGGGCTGTTGACACCCAGCACCTCGATCTCGCTGCCGGGGTGAGCGGCGACCACCGGCACGCCGTCGGCCACGGCCATCGCGACGATGTCGGTGAGGTAGTACTCACCCTGGGCGTTGTCGTTCTTCAGCTGCGACAGCCAGCGCTTCAGCAGTGCGCTGGGCACGGCCATCATGCCGGTGTAGATCTCGCGGATCTGGCGCTGCTCGGGGCTGGCGTCCTTGTGTTCGACGATGCCGAGGATGCCGCCGTCGACACGGCGCACGATGCGGCCGTAACCGGTGGCGTCGTCCAGCTCGAGGGTCAGCAGCGCCAGGCGCTGGCCGCCGCAGGCGTCGACCAGCGCACGGGCGGTGGCGGCCTCGATCAGCGGCACGTCGCCGTTGAGGATCAGCACGGTGCCGTCGTCGCCCAGGGCCGGCACGGCTTGTTGCACGGCATGGCCGGTGCCCAGCTGGGGCATCTGGCGCACGAACTGCAGGCCCGGCGCTTGCACTGCTGCTTCCACCTGCTCGGCGCCATGGCCGGTGATGGTGACGATGCGGCGCGCCCCGAGGCTCGCTACGGTCTGCAACACGTGCTGCAGCAGCGAACGGCCCGCCAGCGCATGCAGCACCTTGGGGCGGCTGGATTTCATGCGGGTGCCCTTGCCCGCGGCCATGATGACGACGTCGAGTGCCATGCTGTGGAGGTATTCGTTGAACGCTTCAAACAAGAAGGTGGATCCCGCGATTATCGATGGCCGGCGGCGCGGCTCCCTCCCCCTCGTCATGGGGCTGCTGCTGTCCGTCGTGTTGATGGCTGGCTGCAGCACGATGCGGCTGGCCTACAACCAGGGGCAGCACATGGCCTACTGGTGGCTGGACAACTACATCGACGTCACCGACGAGCAGTCGCCCCAGGCGCGCGACGAGATCTCGCGCTGGTTCCGCTGGCACCGGGCGACCCAGCTGCCGGCCTACGCCCAGAGCCTCGCGCAGCTGCGGCAGGAGGTGCTGCACGACGGCACCCCGGCGCAGGCCTGCCGCTGGTGGGGTGAGGTCACGCGATGGCGCGACCTGGCCGCCGAGCACGCGCTGCCGGCGATGGCGGACCTGGCGCTGAAGCTGACGCCGGAGCAGATCGAGCACCTGCAGAATCGCTACCAGAAGTCCAACCGCGAATTCCGCAAGGACCACCTGCAGGAGGACCATGAAGAGCGCCAGCAGGCGCGGCTGAAGCGCTCGACGGAGCGCGCGGAGTCGCTCTATGGACGGCTGTCGCCGGAGCAGCGGCAGTGGCTGGCGCAGCGCATGGCGGCCTCGCCTTTCGATGCGGAGGTGTCCTTGCGCGAGCGCCAGCGCCGGCAGCAGGACGTCTTGCAGACGCTGCGGGCGCTGCAGGCCGAGCGGCCGGCGGTCGAGCAGGCACGCGCCAGGGTGCGCGAGCTGGTGCACCGGCTCATGAACTCGCCCGACGCGCACTACCGCAGCTATCACGACAAGCTCACGGCCTTCAATTGCGAGCTGGTGGCCCAGCTGCACAACCGCACCACCGCCGACCAGCGCCAGACGGCGCAGGACAAGCTGCACGGGTGGGAGAAGGACCTGAGGGCGCTGGCGGCGGCCGCGGAGTCGTGAGCCGGGCCGCCTTGCCGGACCGACTTACTTCGCCGGCTTCTCGGCCGGCTTCGCGGGCTCAGCCGGCTCGGTCGGCGCCTTGGCGTCGCGCGGGATCTCGATGCGCACGCGCCGGGGGCTGATGGCCGGCCTCGGGAAGTCCTGCAGCGCCGCCTCGAAAAGCGTCGCGCGCAGCACGTCGTCGACCCAGCGACCGTCGTGCTTGGCATGGCTCTCGTAGAGCACCTGCTTGCTCTTGGCGTCGCGGATCAGCACCGCGGCGTCGAACACGTAGTACGGCGACGGGGCATGCCACCCCAGACCCAGTCCGACACCGGCGCGCGAGCGATAGCGGCTGCCGTAGCCGTAATAGAAGCTGGGCCCGAAACCCCAGGGATAGGGGTCGTCCCAGGGTGCGCGGTCGTAGTAGGTCTCGCTGAGGCCCACCTGCACCGTGACATCGCCGCTGCCGTTGGGCGCCTGCCGGAAGCCGGCTTTCTGCAGCGCCGGCAGGGCCAGCGCCTCGATCTTGGCCTGCCGGTCGGGACGGGCTCGCTGCGAGGGCAGGCGCTCGAAGGTGAAGCTGCCGGGCTGGCGGGCTTCCGCCCACTCGGTGTAGCTGTTGACGTCGCTCTCGACCAGCCGCACGGTGGAGCAGCCCGCCAGTGCGAGCAGCGCCGCGGCACACGCCGTGATCTTCCACATCTTTCACCTCCTTGGGTCGCCGGGCCGGGCGGCGGGCGGCCGGCCAGCCGGTCTATTCGTCGAGCTTGAGGCGGACCACCGAGGTCGACGGCGTCGAGCAGTCCTCGTCGTCGTCGAAAGCCTTGTCCCCGGCGGCAAAGGCCTCGCCCGTGGGTTGGAGGCCGGCAAAGGGGTAGAGGTTCCGATCCATCAGGTGGGAGGGCACGACGTTCTGCAGCGCGCTGAACATGTTCTCCACCCGGCCGGGGAATTTCTTGTCCCACTCGCGCAGCATCGCCTTGATCTGCTTGCGCTGCAGGTTCTCCTGGCTGCCGCACAGGGTGCAGGGGATGATGGGGAACTTGCGGAATTCGGCCCAGCGTTCGAGGTCGGTCTCGCCCACGTAGGCGAGCGGGCGGATCACGACGTTCTTGCCGTCGTCGCTCACCAGCTTGGGCGGCATGCCCTTGAGCTTGCCGCCGAAGAACATGTTCAGGAAAAACGTCTGCAGCATGTCGTCGCGGTGGTGGCCCAGCGCGATCTTGGTCGCACCCAGCTCGCCGGCCACGCGGTAGAGCACGCCGCGGCGCAGCCGCGAGCAAAGCGAGCACATGGTCTTGCCCTCGGGCACCACCCGCTTGACGATGGAGTAGGTGTCCTGCTCCTCGATGTGGAAGGGCACGCCGACGCCTTTGAGGTATTCGGGCAGCACATGCTCCGGGAAGCCAGGCTGCTTCTGGTCGAGGTTGACCGCGACGAGGTCGAAGTGCACCGGCGCGCGCTGCTTCAGGTTGAGCAGGATGTCGAGCAGGGCGTAGGAGTCCTTGCCGCCGGACAGGCAGACCATCACCTTGTCACCCGGCTCGATCATGTTGAAGTCGCCGATGGCCTGGCCGACCAGACGGTGCAGGCGCTTGCCGAGCTTGTGGTTCTCGAAGGCGAGCTTGGCCGCCTTGGCGGTGTCGTCGCCGGCGGGGGGTTGGGGGTGCAACACGGCACTCATTGCCGGGCCTCCGTTGTGTCAGTCTTGAGTCGGAACACCTCGACGCCCACCGAGTCGCAGTCGGGATAGACGTCTGGCTTTTCAGTGGAAACGCGGGCGGCGCGCACCAGGGGGTGGGCCATCATCAGCTCGGCCACCTCGTCGCAAAGCGTTTCCTGCAGGTGCACATGGCCCCGGGAGACGTACTGCGCGATGGTGCGGCGCATGAAGTCGTAGTCGAGCACTTCGTGCAGCTGGTCGGCCTTGGGTGTGCACAAGGCCAGCGGGATGTAGAGCTCGACGTTGATCACCACACGCTGCTCGCCGCGCTTTTCGTAGTCGTGCACGCCGATGTTGATCCACACCTCGTAATTGCGCAGGAACAGGCGCCTGCAGTCCATCAGGCTGGGGTGGCTCAACATGCTGTGCATTTCACGGTTTCCTTGTTCGCGGCCTTGCAACGCCTGGCAGAAGGGCTCGGCGAGCGGCCGGGCGCGATCTTCCTACAATGCGGCGATGCAACACGAAGAACCTGTCAGTGTAGCGGCCGACCTGCAGGACCGCTTGCTCGCGCGGCTGCGCGACGCCGCCCGCGACAGCGGCGGCTGGCTGCCCTTCGACCGTTTCATGGCCCTCGTGCTCTACACGCCGGGGCTGGGCTACTACGCCAATGCCGGGCGCAAGTTCGGCGCCCTGCCCGGCAGCGGCAGCGACTTCGTCACCGCGCCCGAGCTGACGCCGCTGTTCGGCCGGGCGCTGTCGCGCCAGGTGCGGCAGGCGCTGGTGGCGACCGCGACCGCCGAGGTGTGGGAGTTCGGCGCCGGCTCCGGTGCACTGGCGGCCCACCTGCTGGGCGCTTTGGGCGGGGCCTGCAATGCGTACCACATCGTCGAACTGTCGGGCGTGCTGCGCGAGCGGCAGCGCGAACGCATCGCACGCGAGCTGGGCGAGGCGCAGGCGGCTCGGGTGACCTGGCACGACGAGCTGCCGCGGGACATCCGGGGTGTGGTGGTCGGCAACGAGGTGCTGGATGCGATGCCGGTGCAGCTGCTGCACTTCGACGGACAGGACTGGTGGGAGCGGGGGGTGGCGGTGGCGCAGCCCGCTGCCGATGGGCCGGCACTGCAGTGGGCCGACCGGCCGACCCCACTGCGCCCGCCCGTGGAAGGGCCCTTCGTGCCCGGCACGGTGACCGAGATCCATCCGCAGGCCGAGGCCTTCATCCGCACGCTGGCCGGGCGCATGACGCGCGGGGCGGCGTTTTTCATCGACTACGGCTTCCCCGAGACCGAGTACTACCACCCGCAGCGCACCGGCGGCACGCTGATGTGCCACCGCGGCCACCAGGCCGACCCCGATCCGCTCAGCGCGCTGGGGCTCAAGGACATCACCAGCCATGTCAATTTCACCGGCATCGCGCTGGCCGGGCAGGACAGCGGGCTGGACGTGCTCGGCTACACGACGCAGGCGCGCTTTCTGTTGAACTGCGGGCTGCTGGACTTGCTACCGCCCGCCGACCCCGACGCCCCCGCCGCCGCGGAGGCCGAGCGGCTGAAAAGCGTCGCGGCGGTGCAGAAGCTGGTGGCCGAGCACGAGATGGGCGAGCTGTTCAAGGTGATTGGCTTTAGCCGCGGCGCCGAACTGGCGGACGCGATGGGCTTCGCCGTCGGCGACCGCAGCCACAGGCTCTGAGGAAGGCCGAGGTTTTCAGATGCTGCGCTGGCTGATCGTCGTCGTGCTGGTGCTGCTCGTCTTCAGCGGACTGCGGCCCTGGCTGGAGAAGATCGGCCTGGGCCGGCTGCCGGGCGACCTGCATTTCCGGCTGGCGGGCCGCGAGTGGCACTTGCCGATCGCCACCACGGTGCTGCTGAGCTTTTTCGCGATGCTGATCAGCAAGCTGTTTTAAGCCGCTCTAGCGCAGTTCGAGCTCCTTGCGACACGGCCAGAAAGGTTTGCCAGGGTCGCGTCTGCATTTCGCAACGACCCGCGGGCCTGCACAGGGTGACGTGCACCGGGTTTTGCGGCAGGGCCAGCAGGCGGCTCGCGGCACGAGGGCTGTCCCCAGGGTCCGAGCCAAGCCAATGCCCGAGCGCCTCGCAAGACGGTGCTCTGCGGACACATCGCGCCGCACCAGGCGTCAGACAGCGGCCCTGAAGCACCGCGCAGCGGGGCCATGGACCGGGCGGGTGCCCCGCTGCCTCCTTGCCGGCCGGCGAAGGCGACGCAAGAATGCAGGCGCATCTACTTGTCAATGAGAGATATTCCGCCTGCCGAGATTTTCACATGCGCATCTTCTCGAAACATCTGCCTAACATCAGAACATTGCAGTGCTTTGTCGCGGTGGCGGAAGAGCTCAACTTCAGGCGTGCCTCGGAGCTGCTCAACATGTCGCAGCCGCCCCTGTCGCGGCAGATCCAGAGCCTCGAGGACCTGCTGCGGGTCCAGCTGATCCGACGCAATACGCACCAGGTGAGCCTGACGCCGGCCGGCGAGGCCTTCTGCAAGGACATCCACTCGGTGCTGGTGGCGCTGGACGCCGCGGTCGCCTCGCTCAGGAAGTACGCGGAAGAAGAGCAGGAGCGAACCGGCGACGTGCGCATCGGCCTGACCAGCGTGATCGACTTTTCACTGATTCCGCACCTCGACGCCCTGATCGGCCACCCCGAGTTCGCGGGCGGCCAGCGCCTGGAACGAGCCTTCTCCAAACACCTGGTCGAGCGCGTGGCCCGGGGCCAGCTCGATGTCGCCATCGTCGGCGACATCGCGGCCCCTTCCGAAGAGCTGTCGGTGGAATCGGTCGGGCGCGACCCCATGATGGTGGCCCTGCCGGCCGGTCACCCGGCGGCCGGCAAGACCCGCCTGCGGCTGGCCGACCTGGGCGACACGCCGTTGTTCTGGTTCTCGCGCGCCGACAACCCGGTCTTCTACGACAAGTGCGAACGCGCCTTCCGCACCTACGGTTATGCCGCGCCGCGAAGGCTGGAGCCGAACGACTTCACCAAGCTGCTGGCCGCGGTCGCGGCGGGCGAAGGGCTGGCCTTCTGCCCGGCCTCGATGCGCGCAGCCTCCCGCATCGGTGTCGTGTACCGGCCCTTCGAGGAAGCGGTGGAGCGGCTGCTGACGATCGAGGTGCAGATGGTGTGGCGGGCCGGCGAAACGCGTCGAGAGGTGCTGAACAAGATCGAGGCGATACGCTCGGCGCTGAAAGGCGCGGTGCTGCCGGCGCGACATGCGCTGTCGGCGCCGGCACCCGGCCTCATGCGTTGATGCCCTTCATGCCCTCGGCGGTGTAGCGCATGCCGCGCACCTC
>NZ_JAPFBW010000060.1 GCF_026153205.1 Aquabacterium sp. A7-Y
GGTGCGATTGCGGCAGTTTCCCGCATCCCAGGAAGCATGGAGGTCTGGTGGGTTGCGCCCAACGGGTCGGTACAGGACGCCTACTGGTACGTCGATGTAGGGTGGAGGCGTTTTGAACTCGCGCCACCCGGTAGCGCGAGTGGTGCGAGTGGTGCGATCGCAGCGGTCTCCCGTATCCCAGGCAGCATGGAGGTCTGGTGGGTTGCGCCCAACGGGTCGGTACAGGACGCCTACTGGTACGTCAATGTGGGGTGGAGGCGTTTCGAACTCGCGTCACCCGGTAGCGCGAGTGGTGCGGTTGCAGCAGTCTCCCGCATCCCAGGCAGCATGGAGGTCTGGTGGATTGGGCCCAACGGCTCGGTACAAGATGCCTATTGGTACGAAAGGAACAACTGACACTGCTTGAATGGGCCTGTCCCTAAAACGTATCCATTGCTGCCGAGCGACAAACCGTCGGTTGACAAGCCATCAACCTTGCAATCAAATCTCGACCTATAGGCACACTGAGTGTCTGTCAATAAAAGCCCGCCCTGCATCGCTCGGCGGGCTTTTCGTTCCCGTCACATGCCACCTACTCCCAAACACCGAAGTTCCATTCCGGGGTGCCACATGCTCCCGGCCGCGGGTCGATGCAATCCCGCCGCGTCTGCAGATGGGCGTCCTGCAAGTCTCGCTGGACAACGTTGCGTCGACCTATGAAGGTCCGGCCCGCGACATAGAGCGGGCTAATTTGTCCAACACGCCCTACAGGCTGTCCGATGCGGGCATGAGTGCGGTGGACGCGCCCGTGCAATTCGGGTTGCCGGTGCTGGTGTAGCGGCCATAGGCCAGGTCGGCGGAGGCGTGCGTACCCGGGGAGGGAATAGAACCACTGGCCGTCGACAACTGCACCGTGTACCAACCCTGGGAGGGAGGGACGGGAACAACAATCAGTGGCAAGGTACTGCCGGCCCGATTGTCGCTGCGCCACACCGTCCCATCGGGGCTGGTCAAAACCATCTCAAGGTCGCTTGTCTGATTGAGAACGTCAAGCCGCAGGCAGGACGCCGGTGAACTGTGCACTTGGATCACGAAGGGTAGGACGCTACCTCCCGGATTGGTGCTGCTGGAGAGGATGTTGGTATGCAGTATGGTCGCTCCACAATTGAGAGCAGTGCATGTGGACGGTGGAGTCCAAATCTGGGCGCCGGCTATGGCGGACGGTGTACATAGGAACGCAGCAGCGGCGCTTGCCGCGAGCAGCTTGGTCGTCAGAGGGCGTGCCATGGCATATCTCCTGGTGATGGCGAACGGACCGCGGCCGGTGACAATATGCACACCGCGGCTCCGATGCACGAACTGCGGCACCGGCTGGAAAGCGAACGGGCTTCCAACGAACCGGGCCGGGAACTACTCATCTTCAATGCCGGGGCTATGACCCGACTGTAGATAGAGCGGTAAACAGTGCCAAGCTGCCCACCTGGCCCAGTCACGGTGTCGTCACTGTGGGCCGGTGCGAGCGGTATCCGATCAACCCATGGAGCCAGAAGCGCGAGACACCTGTCAAGCGCATCATTGGCGGGCGCCTTGAGAAGCTGCGACGCGAGCTGTTCAAGCGCAACCCGCTGTGGCCGAGCGTGAAAGGTGAGTGCGCGTGAGACTGACTACTCAGCCCTACCAAACCGTGCCGCTGTATGAATGCAGCAGGGATGGATGAGCGTACCGCCGTTGGAAGGTCGCATCGGTGGCCGCATACAGTGGCTGAGACCGTCGCTGCATGCACAGGGACAGCTAAAAAATTTGCCCCATAACGCGAGCTGCGCCGAGGCAGCGCCACGGCGAATCTTGGCGAACGCGCATGCGAATCGACGCATCGTCTTGCTGCCACATCGGCGGTGCCGTGAGCTCTGATCTGCTCATCGATCGGGTCGAGAGCGGGCGAGAGGTGGGAATACCGCACCCTGTGACAACCAGCTCTAACGAACGCCTCTGCTTCCTTCTAGGCTCGCCTATGTGGGTTGCCCGGTGCATTGCCGCCGGTGGAAACCCACCTACGAAACTCATGGAGGACATGATGGCTGAGCAGCAGCAACCCCCTAAACCGAGCTTCAATGGAGGTAAGGACCCCGCGCGAGAGGGTGAGGCACAGACACCCGGTAGTGCGCGCTCCAGGCGGGCTACTGGAATGCCAGTTCCGATCATTGGCGACACTATGCGGGCGGATACGCCGGTGAGCAGCGAGGTCGGGCTCGGCAACACCATCGAGAGCATGGCGCCCCCCGGCATGCACGCCACGCACGCGAACACAACGAAGCGGGTCGCGCAAACCGACGGAACCAGACGGACCGGTATGCCGCTACCGGTAACCCTTGCCGAAACGATCCGGCCGGCCTCGGAGCAGGTCGGCGCCCAACAAGCCGACCCTCTCGAACCTGGCCGGCTCGAAGTGTTCGTCACCAATCCACAATCAACGCTATTTCACATCTGGCAGGATGCCACCGGCTGGAGCAACTGGGGCTCGCTCGGAGGCTGGATGGACCGGCTCGCGGTCGGGCGCAATGCCGACGGCCGGCTGGAGGTGTTTGCGAGAGGCAACGACGGTGCTCTCTGGCATATTTGGCAGACTTCCCCGGGCGGATCGTGGAGCAACTGGGCCAGTTTGGGCGGCTGGTTCGACATGATCGGCACCGGGCCATTCGAGCAGCCGGCGGTCGTTTCGCGAAACGCCGATGGCCGTCTGGAAGTATTTGTCCGCGGCAGCGACGGGGCTGTCTGGCACATCTGGCAGTTAGCACCAAACAGCGGCCGCTGGAGCGGCTGGACGTCGCGGGGCGGTTGGGTCGACCTCTTGGCCGTCGGGCAGAATGCTAATGGGTACTTGGAACTGTTTGCGCGTGGCATCGACAAAGCCTTGTGGCACCAATGGCAATATTCCGGCGGATGGAGCGGTTGGGAATCGCTCGGTGGTTGGATTGATCGGCTTGCTCTCGGGCGCAATGCGGATGGCCGCCAGGAGGTCTTTGCGCGAGGCGTTGACGGTGCTGTGTGGCACATCTGGCAGGTCGCACCCAATGGCACCTGGAGTGGCTGGTATTCCCAAGGAGGATGGGTTGACCTGCTGACAATTGGTGCGAATGCCAACGGGTATCTGGAGATTGTGGCGAGTGGCCTCGACAGGGCGGTGTGGCACAAGTGGCAGAGTGCCAGCGGCTGGAGCGATTGGTACTCGCTGGGTGGATGGGTGGATCGACTCGCGCTCGGGCGCAACCACGACGGTCGGCAGGAGATCTTTGCGCGCGGCAACGACGGCGGTCTTTGGCATAAATGGCAACTCGCGCCCAATGGCGGCTGGAGCGACTGGGCCTCGCGCGGTGGCCAGATCAATCTGCTTGCGGTCGGGAAAAACATCAACTGATCGCAGCACAGGACCAGAACCTATGAAGTAAGCAGGCACCAAAGGGCTCGACCAGCGCGTCGGCAGAACTTCACGAAGCATGGAGCAGGTGTCACGAGCGGAGGCGCACCACGGGCAAGGAGGCGCGCTGCTATTCGCATCAAACGGGTGGTTGACACCGTCCCCTTGATGTAATCAAATCTCGTCCCACAGGCACACTGAGTGTCTGTCGCTCAAAGCCCGCCCTGCATCGCTCGGCGGGCTTTTTCGTTCCCGCCGCATGCCCCCAGCTCCCAAACGTCGCTGCACCTACCCCGGGTGCAACGCGCTGAGCACCACCGGCCGGTGCGAGCGGCATCCGATAAAGGCATGGAGCCAGAAGCGCGAGACGCCGGTGAAGCGCGTGACGGGCCGACGCCTGCAGGAGATGCGGCACCAGCTGTTTACGCGCAACCCGCTGTGCGCCGAGTGCGAGCGGCAAGGGCGCGTGACACTGGCCACGCAACGCGACCACATCGTGCCGCTCTGTGAGGGTGGCAGCGATGAGCCCGAGAACATCCAGGGGCTCTGTGCCCCCTGCCACGGGGAGAAAACCCTCGCCGAGGCCCTGAGAGCCCGCACCAGACCGGTGCCCTGACAGGGAGCAGAAGCGGGGAGGGGGGCCAGAAAAGTTGAAACGGTCTCTTCTGGAAACCGAGCCCCTCAGCGTTTTTTTGCATCCGCAATTGGAAATTTGGCATGGCGAAGTCGCGGACACCGTCGAACGTGCTTGCACTGCGCGGCGCCTTCAAGAAGGACCCAGCACGCGGCCGTGCGCGTCAGAACGAGCCCGATTCGAACGGCGACGTCGGTGAGCCGCCTGCGTCGATGGATGAAGAGGTCAAGGCCTGCTGGCGCGAGATCATGTCGCTCACGCACCCCGGTGTCGTCTGCAAGGCCGACCGCCTCGCGCTGGAGATGGCAGCCCACTTGCTGCACCAGCTGCGCCAAGCGAACTGGCTGATGCCGCCCGGCCTGCTCACCCGCTACGAAACCCTGATCGGCAAGTTCGGCATGACACCGGCCGATCGCTCCAAGGTGTCGGCCCCGAAGAAGGAGGACGACAACCCGTTCGCCAACCTGTGAGCCTCCATGTCCCACGTCCATGACGCGCTGAAGTACGCAGCCGATGTCACGGCCGGTAGGATCCCGGCGGGGCGCTACGTGCGGCGCGCCGTCGAGCGCCACCTGAACGACCTGAAGCGGGCGAAGAACAAGGCGTGGGCCTACACCTTCGACGCGGCGAAGGCCGAGCGCGTGTGCAAGTTCGTCGAGCTGCTGCCGCACACCAAGGGCCGGTGGGCCGCCAAGGGCGAGTGCATCCGGCTGCAGCCCTGGCAGAAGTTCATCTTCTGCGTGCTGTTCGGCTGGGTCCGCAAGAAGGATGGCCGGCGCCGTTTCCGCGCTGCGTATCTGGAGATCCCGCGGAAGAACGGGAAGTCGATCATCGCCGCGGGTGTCGGCCTCTACATGATGCTGATGGATGGCGAGTTCGGCGCCGAGGTGTATTCCGGTGCGACGACGGAGAAGCAAGCCTGGGAGGTGTTCCGCCCTGCCAAGCTGATGCTGGAGCGCACGCCCCAGCTGCGCGAGTTTGTCGGCGCCGAAGTGTGGGCGAAGGCCCTGGTCAAACCCTCGGACGGCAGCAAATTCGAGCCCATCATCGGCAACCCCGGCGATGGTTCCTCGCCGTCCTGCGCGCTCGTGGACGAGTTTCACGAGCACGACACGCCCGCGCTGTACGACACGATGGAAACGGGCATGGGCGCCCGCGAGCAGCCCCTGATGTTCGTCATCACGACGGCCGGCTACAACATCGCCGGCCCGTGTTTCGACAAGCACACCGAGCTGGCCCAGGTGCTCGACGGCGTGACCGAGAACGACGAGCTGTTCGGCATGATCTTCGGCATCGACCCGGAAGACGACTGGGCCGACCCGCAGTTGCTGATCAAGGCGAACCCGAACTTCGGCGTCTCGGTCGATGCCGACTTTTTGTTGAGCCAGCAGCGCCAGGCGATGCTTAACCCGGTGCAGCAGAACAAGTTCAAGACCAAGCACCTGAACGTGTGGTGCTCGGTGCTCGCCGGTCTGATGAACATGCAGCAGTGGGCCTTGTGCGCCGACCCGCTGCTCGACGAAGACGAGCTGATCGGCACGAACTGCTGGATCGCGCTCGACCTGGCGAGCAAGTCCGACCTGTGCGCCGAGCAGCGGCTGTACCGGCGCCTGTCGCACCGCAAGCCGCACTTCTACCTCTTCGGGCGCTACTGGCTGCCGGAAGCGGCGATCGAGGAACCGGGCCCGAACCACGCCAAGTATGTGGCGTGGGTGAAGAAGGGCCTGCTGACGCAGACGGATGGCGCGACGGTCGATTTCGAGCTAATCACCGAGACCGTCAAGGCGGATTGCAAACGGATCAACCCGAAGGAAGTGGTCTACGACCCCTTCAACGCGACGCAGCTGGCGCAGGCGTTGATGGCCGACGGCATCGAGGCGGTCGAGTTCATCCAGAACCCGGCCAACTTCGCCGTGCCCATCGACGAGCTGCAGGCGGCCGTCAAAGACGGCCGATTCCACCACGATGGCAACGAGATCACCACCTGGTGCATGGCGAACGTGGTGGCGCGGCGAACGAAGAAGGGGCTGTCCTCGCCCGTGAAGCAGAAGGGGCAGGACCACCAGAAGATCGACGGCGCCGTGGCGGCGTTTATCGCAATGGCCCGTGCGGCGGCCGTGGACGCGCCCGACGACGTGCCGGCCATCATCAACCTGGACTTGTGAGCATGGCGCTGACCTTCAACCTTACGGCCAAGCGGCACGACTCGCGCGTGCTCGGCGCCTGGTTGGCGTCGCGCGAGGGCGGGCCAGGCCGTGCGGGGATCAGAGCAGAGAACGGCAGCACCACTGGTCTCACGGCCGAGCAGCTGCTGAACGTGCTGGGCCTGGCCGGCGGCACGGGGGCCGGGGTGGCGGTGACCCCCGAGACCGCGATGCGGGTGTCCGCCGTCTACGCCTGCGTCTCCCTGATCGCAGGTGCCATCGCCTCGCTGCCGCTGGCGGTATACGAGCGTGACGGCGACGCGCGCCGCAAGGCGAAGCACGACTATTGGTGGCTGCTTAACGAGCAGGCGCACCCCGACATGACTGCCTTTGCCGCCTGGGAGTACCTGATCGGCGCTAAGCTGTTTTATGGCGATGGCTACGCGGAACTGCTGCGCCCCAGCCAGAGCAGCAACCGAATCACCGCTTGGCGGCCCCTTCACCCGCTGCGCGTGAAACCGTTTCGGGACAGTCGCGGCGTGTTGCTGTACCGCGTCACCCCGGAACATGGCCCCGCCTACGTGCTCGATAGTGCCGATGTCATCCACCTGCCGAGCCTCGGCTTCGATGGCCTCACCAGCCCGAGCCCGATCACCTACGCAGCGCGCGAGGCGATCGGAATTGCACTCGCCGCCGAAGGCTACAACGCCCGCTTCTTCGGCGAGGGCGCCACCTTCGACTACGCGCTCAAGACCGAGTCGAAGCTCGGCCCGGAGCAACTGGAGACCCTGCGTACCTCACTGCTCGCACGGATGACCGGCGGCAAGAACAGCCGAGCGCCGCTGATCCTCACCGGCGGTTTGGAGCCGGCACAGCTGTCCGTCAACCCGAAGGACGCCGAGATCCTGGCGACGCGGTTGTTCACGGTCGAAGAGATCTGCCGCATCTTCGGCGTGCCGCCGCACATGGTGGGCCACACCGACAAGACGACGAGCTGGGGCAGCGGCATCGAGCAGCAGGGCATCGGCTTCGTAAAGTACACGCTGCAACGCCACCTGACGCCGATCGCTCAGGAGTTCAACCGCAAGCTGTGGCCGGTGCGCGAGCGCTATTTCGTGGAGCATGTGACGGCCGCGATGGAGCGCGGCGACCTGAAGAGCCGCAACGAGGCCTACCGCATCGCGCTGGGCCGGGCCGGCGAACCGGCCTGGATGAGCGCGAACGAAGTCCGCCGGCTCGAAAACCTGCCGCCCATCGAAGGCGGCGACACCATCCACCAAGGAAGCCCGAATGAACCGCCTCCTGAAACTACTGGCTGACAACCGGCGGGCTCCCTCGCGACGCTTCGAAGTGGTGGCCGCGGAGCAGGGCGATGGCGCTGAGGTCTTCCTCTATGACGCCATCGTTGACGACGAACTGGAGGCCGAATACTGGGGCGGCGTGTCGCCGCAGAGCTTCGTGAAGGCCCTGCGCGGCATCACGGCGAGCACGATTCACCTGCGCATCAACAGCCCCGGCGGTAGCGTGCCGGCGGCGCGCGCCATCGAGCAGGCCTTGCGTGAGCACCCGGCCCGTGTCGTCGTGCACATCGACGGCCTGGCCGCAAGCGCGGCGACCTTCATCGCGATGGCGGGCGACGAGGTCGTCATAGCCAAGGGCGCGCTGTTCATGATCCACAAGGCGTGGACGGTCGCCTGGGGCAACAGCGACGACCTGCTCAGCACGGCGGCGCTGTTGGAGAAGATCGACGGCACCCTGGTCGAGACCTATGCCGACCGCACGCAGCAGGACCCGAACCAAATCGCCGACTGGATGGCGGCCGAGACCTGGTTCACGGCGCAGGAGGCGGTCGAGCACGGATTCGCCGACCGGCTGGCCGATGCCGAAGCGAAGGCAAACGGTGGGTGGAACCTGAGCGCCTACGCGAAGGCGCCCTGTCCGGTCCCGGCGCCCACATGTCGGGGTCCATTGGCAACACCATTGGACCGTGAGCCAGCGGCTTCGGTGGACTACCGAGAACGCCAGCGCCTGCGTCTCGCAGTGCTGACGAGACTACTGCCTAGGTAGGCGTGCTACTTGGAAAGCTTCGCGTACCAGATGATCGAGAACTTGTTCGGCACCTTGTAGGTGATGATGGATAACTTGTTGTCTACGAACACCATCCCGAACGAGCTTGCCGGGTGTCCCTCTCGTTGGTCGTACAGCCAGATGATGTTGACTGTGTCAGCTGGATCCTTGAAGGAGGTCCATGGTTGGCCGAACGAGGCGATGAGATCTTTGCCGTTAAAGGACTTCGCGGCGCTATATCGCCTCAGCTCGTCCAAGTTCTTCTGTTCCGTCGGAGTCAGGCGAAGCGCCTTCTCCCGCTGCTTGTCGAGCGCGTCACAGGTCGCTGTCTCGCCCCACCGGCAGACCGTGAACTGACCGTCGATGGTCAGCATGTCTCGTGCAAGCGATTGTTCGCAGAGTGCCACGAGGACCATGGCGAGACCGAGCTGGACGGCGCTTCGAAGCGTTCTCACTTTGTCTGTTCTTTCTGAGGGATGGAGAGACCGGTCGGTAAGTGTCGCTGTTTTTCGCCATCGTCAGCGAGCGCCAGAACCGCCCATACCCAGCGCGTGAAGCATTAGTTCTCGCTCCACGTCGTCTCTGATGCAAGCCGGAACAGCGATCGGCCGTGCTCCGACGTTCTCGACCCCGAACCAGGCCCGCCCGCTCAAGGCGGGCTTTCTCTTTTCCAATGCTGAAAGGATCCTCATGAGCAAACTCGCTCAACTGCGCGAGCGCCGCAATGCCAAGGCCGTCGAAGCCCGCACGCTCAACGACCGCTACCCCGCCGAGCAGCGCATGCCCGCGGCCGAGGCCTCGCAACTCGACGCTCTCCTGGCCGAGATCGAAGCGATCGACGGTGAGATCGGCCGCGAGACGCGCCTCGCCCAGCTCGCGGCCGAACAGACCGACATGCTGCTGAACCGGACGCGCGAGCAGGCGACGCGGGACCCCTCGCGGCACAGCGACCACAGCAGGGCCCTCAAAGCCTTCCTGGCCGGCGGCCTGGCAGCCCTGTCAGACACGCAACGCGCCGAGCACCAGATGCGCGTGACGCCCGACATCCAGCAGAGCATGCACTCGACGCTTCACGCGGCGATGAGCACGGGCGTGCCGGCCGAGGGTGGCTACACCGTCGCGACGGAATACCAGCGCCAGCTGGAGACCGCGATGAAGGACTACGGCGGCATCTTGCAGGTCGCCAGCATGATCCAGACCGGCAGCGGCGCGGTGATGAACTTCCCGACCGCCGACGCCACGTCCGAAGAGGGCGAGATCATCGGCGAGAGCACCGACGTCACCGGTGGGGACACCCAGTTCGGCAACGCGCAGCTGACCGTCTACAAATACTCGTCGAAGAAGATCGCGCTGCCGTGGGAGCTGATCCAGGACAGCTTCATCGACATCGAGCTCTACATCCAGGAACTGCTCGCGCTGCGCCTGGGCCGCATCCTCTCGAAGCACTGCACCATCGGCTCAGGCGCCGGGCAGCCGCGGGGCATCCTCACGGGCTCGACGCTGGGCAAGGCCGGCGCAACCGGTCAGACCGTGACGGTCACGTACGACGACCTGGTGGACCTGGAGCACAGCGTGGATCCGGCCTATCGCCGCATGCCGGGCACCGGCTGGATGTTTCACGACCAGACCCTGAAGGTCGTGCGCAAGATCAAGGACAGCAATGCTCGCCCGATTTTCGTGCCGGGCTACGAGTCCGGCTCGCCGGGTGGCGCCCCCGACACCTTGATGGGACGGCCGATCACGATCTCACAGGAGATGCCGGTGATGGCGGCGAACGCCAAGTCCATCCTGTTCGGCCTGCTGCGCAAGTACATGGTGCGTCGGGTGATGGACCTGACGATGTTCCGCATGACCGACAGCGCCTTCACCTTGAAGGGGCAGGTCGGCTTCGTGGCGTTCCAACGCCTCGGCGGCAACCTGATCGACGCAGGCGGCGCAGTGAAGCACTACGCGAACTCGGCGACCTGATACGAAAGGCGCGGGAGCGATGCCAATCCTCAAGATCACCGACGCCACCGTGGAGCCGATTGACCTGCAGGAAGCGAAGCTGCACCTGCGGGTGGACGGCGACGAGGAAGACGTCCTGATCGCGCAGCTGATCAAGACGGTGCGGATGGCGTGCGAGGCCGAGTGTCGGCGCACCCTGATCGAAACGACGCTGGAACTGGTCGCCGATGCCTTCTGCGACGTGCTGTCGCTGTTCCTGCCCCGCGTGATGGAGGTGCTGTCCGTGAAGTACATCGATCCGGCTGGCGCGGAGCAGATCCTCAGGCCGGCAGCCTACCAGCTCGACAAGGACAGCGAGCCGGCCCGGTTGCTGCCGGGTTACGGAGCGGGTTGGCCGGCGACGCGCCCACAGCCGGGGGCAGTGCGGGTGCGCTATCGCGCCGGCTACGGCACCAGCGCGGCCGACGTGCCGCCGCCCCTCAAGGCCTGGATGCTGCTCCACCTGGGCCATCTCTACCAAAACCGGGAAGCGAGCACCACCGGCGGGGTGCAGCCGCTCCCGTACACCGACAGCCTGCTCGATCCCTACCGGGTGTGGGCCTGAAGGGGAGGACATGACCGTTCGATTGCTCACCACCTGGGACCGGTATCCCGCGAATGCGGTGGTGTCGCTCGATGCCGGCACGGAAGCCGGCTTGGTGAAAGCCCGCCTGGCCGATACCAATACCGCGGCCGGCGTTGTCTGGCGCGAGCCCGAGGCCGAGGTTGTCGACGGCGGCGCGGTCAAATGGGTCGTCAAGGGCAGCGGCGTGCGCGGGCTGCGGGGACCCGGCGGCGAAGTGGTGCCGCTGCCTTTGCCCGCCAGTGCCTCGGGTGGCAACCGCACGGTGCTCTTCGGCTCGTCGTCGATGGAGAAGCACCACGAGGTCGGCAACAGCGGCGGCGTCAACCGCGTCGCGGCGACCGCGAAGGGGCCGATCCACTGGCTCAATGCGATGCTCGACCGCCGCTTCCACATCGTCAAGAACCTCGGTGTCGGCGGCCACACGACGGTGCAGATGCTCGCGCGTGTGCCGCTGGTGCTGGACGAGGAGCCGGACCTGGTCTGGTTCCACGGCGGCATCAACGACCTGTTCATGAACGGAACCCCAGCGGCGTCCGTTTTTGCCAATGCGGTCGAGATTTTCGTGGCGCTACTCGCCCGCGGCATCCGGCTGATCGTCTGCGCCCCACAGCAGTGGTCCACAGCGGACGCCGCCTACTCCGCGGCCAAGCTGCAGCAGTATTTCGCCTATGTCGAGCTGCTGCGCAGCTACGCGGCCGGCAAGCGCAACGTGCTGTTCCTGAACTGGCCGGCGGCCCTGGTGGACCCAGCCAGCGACGTCGGCGAAGCGCTCCCCGACCATTTCGAGGACACCAAGCACTTGAGCAACCTGGGCGCCTACAAGGTGGCCGACGCCTGCTTCGAAGCGGTGGACCTGTTCACCCGGGACATGGTGCACAACGAGCTCGACGAGTGGAACCACCTGGCCGATACCGGGATGACCGCGACGAAAGCGGCGACAGCGCCGGTGAACGGCACGACCTGGGACTCCTTCAACGTGACTCGCGTGGCAGGCACACCGGGCGTCGTGTGCTCGATGGCGTCGGCGCACGACGGGCTGGGTCTGGCGCAGCGCCTGCAGATCACGGCGAACGCGGCCAACGACCGAGTGAACGTCACGATCCCGAGCTCGCACCTGCTGCCGCTGGTCTCGGTGGGGGACCGTATCAGCTTGGAGATCGATGTGTGGGTGACGTCCTCGTCGTCGCTGCGGGCGCTGCCGTTCTACGCGGTGCGCAACAGCGGCAACCTCAACATCATCGACATCAGCCGGGACCTGGTCACGCCAGCCAACGACCGGGCCTTGCCGGGCGGCGCCTTGCGACCGCTGCGGCTGGGCACCCCTTGGTGGGAGGTGAGCAGCGGCACCACGTCGCTCGACGCCACGCTGGCGCTGCTGTTCAACGGTGCCGGCTCGGCGGACATCCGGCTGTCCCGGCCGCGCCTGCGCAAGGCGCCCAACGCCGCCTTGGTGTACTGAGGGCCGGTGCATGACCGCCGGAGAACTGGACCAGCGCATCACCCTGCAGCGCCGCGGCACGGTGAAGGATGGCTATGGGCAGGAGGTCGTGGCCTGGGAGGACGAGGCGGCGGTGTGGGCCAAGGCCGAGCCACTGCAAGGCCGCGAGTTCTTCGCGGCGGCGCAGGCGCAGTCCGAGGTGACGGTGCGCTTCACCATCCGCTACCGGCCAGGCGTCGTGCCCACGCTGCGGGTGCTGTGGCGCGGGCAGCCGCACGGCATCAGCTCGGTGATCGACGTGAAAGGCAAACGGCAGTGGCTGCAGCTGATGTGCAGCCAGGGCGTGCGAGACGGGCGAGGGGAGTAGGGCATGAAGGGACTCCACAGCGTCATCGACGCGCTGCGCGGACTGCCTGACGAGCTGCGCCGCAAGGTGCTGCGGCGCGCGCTCGCGGCCGGCGCGCGAGTGGTGCGGGACGAAGCCAAGCAGCACGCGCCCGTCCTCAGCAACGAGCGCCCGGTGCCGTACCGCGCGCCTGGCACCGTGCAGAAGGCGATCGCCGTGCGGACCAGCAAACGGGCGCGGCGCGCGGGCGACGTCGGCGTCTTCGTCAATGTGCGCCCCGCCAAGAAGGGCCAGCGCGGCGCCACGAGCCCGACGGACCCGTTTTATTGGCGGTGGTTGGAGTTCGGCACGACCAAGCTGGAGGGCAGGGGTTTCCTGCAGAAGGGGGGGCAGCGCCTCGGCGACGCCCTCAGCAAGTTCACCCAGGTGGCGGGCCCGGCCATCCAGAGACTGAATCGACCCAAATGAGCGCTGAAACCGACTTCCGGGCCGCCCTGGTCGAGCATGCCCCGCTCTTCGCCCTGGTGGGCGACCGCATCGCCGCGAACGCCGTGCCCGAGGGGACGCCGCTCCCCTACATCGCCTTCAGCAGCACCCATGAACCGGTGTACGGCCTAGACGGCAGCAAGCACGCTGGCCGCGTGACCTTCGAGGCGCAATGCTGGGCTGAGAGCCAGGCGCAAGCCGACGCGGTCGCCGATGCCGTCGAGCAGGCAATGGCGCTGGCCGCCGGCACGGTGCGCACCCGGGCCACTGGCTACAGCGGCGAGCTGGACCTTGATGCTGTGGTTCTGACTGTGGAGTGGTGGGCCTGACGAATCCCCGGCCCCCTTGCCTAGCGGGATGAACAGTATTCGAGGAGCATGCGGAAGTCCTCAGATGGCCCGAAGTAGTAGTGGCGCAGTTCGGCGATGACACCTGCTTCACCCGTCGCGGCGCGACAGAACTCCCCTGGACCAGGGCCGGGCGCATAGAGGGAGACGGCGCAATGCCATATCCCCTCTTTGCCGAACACGAAGACGCCTGGCGCGTCACACTCGATGTCATCGCCAGCGGGGCCTTTCGTCCATACCTCGTAGTTTGGGATGCTGTTGCCACCGACCGTCTTGGGCTTGCTGACCACGTAGCCATCTGGAAAAGCGCAGTGATCGGCCTCGAAGTCGGGTGTGTCGGCAATGTACAGGCCAAGGGCGCGGATGGCCTCAATCGTTCCTGTCGAAAGCTTCATAGCTGCCTGTAGCCCAGTCGTGTCCAGTGATCTCAGAGGTGTGATGCGGCCGGTCCGGCATAGATCCAGAACTGCATCAACTGAGGATTTTCGCAGACCTCTTCCGGGGGGATGACTTGGGCGGGGAGCACCTCCTATCCTGTGCCCACTTCAACGTGCTACTCAGTGGAGGACAGACATGGAGTTAGACATTGCGAGACGCACCTGGACCTGGGTGGTGGAACACCGCAAAGACGTGATTTACCGCGTCGGTGTTGGCCTGCTGTTGTACGTGTGGCTCCGGCTCTACCCGTCCTATCTCTTGCTGGTCTATTCGGCAAAGCGAGGATTCCTGTCCTTCGACGTGCTGGCTGAAGGTATGCTGGGCATGAACACTGTCCTGACCTGGACGGGTTTCATGCTCTTGGCCCTCTCGTTCTACCAATGGGGCCTCCTTGCCCTGCTGACTCTGCGCCGACGCATTGATCTCAAGGTGCCGCGTCCTGCCTGGATTTTTATGACGGTCATGGCCTTGGTGGTCTGGATACCCTTCGGCCTCCTTGCCTTCTTCGGCAAGGAGCGGACCTGGGTGTTACTTGGCGCCTTCTCAATTTTCAGCCTGGCGCTTTGTGTGTCGTTGACTCTCTTCTTCCGCAAGACGGTGGCTGAGGCCGCGATAAATTGGGTTGCGCCGTTGTTCCTGCTCGCCGTGTCCTTGTTTCTGCCGGCACTCGGGCACGACTTCACCGCAGAGATCATGGACACCGGGTTCAGGCAGTACAGGGTGGGTGGTCAATTGCCCGTCAAGGTCGGACGGATAGAGGACGGTGCAGCTTCGCCGCAGACGATAACAGGGCGGCTCCTAATGCTAGGGGTGCGCAATGTCTACATTGACACCGGCTCCCCCGAGAAGCCCATACTGGTTGTTATCCCCAACGCGCAGAACTTGAAGATTGAAATTGGCAAGCGGAGAACCGATGCGGTGGCCGCTGATCCAGTCCCAGCCGTCTAGAGGCCGCACTGCGGTCGATATCCGCAAGGGTCGCCCACGAGGCGACCCTTTTGTCTGTGCAACCACCCGGCCGCCGCGCCGGGCTTCTTTTTTCTGAGTCACACACATGACCTATGCCATCGGACGCGGGGTCCGCATCGAAATCGGCACCACGGAAGGCTCGGCCAAGGCGGTCACAGCCGTGTCTGCCGCCAAGCCGCCCGTGGCGAGCAGCGTCGCCCACGGTCTGACCGCCAAGAGCGTCGGCTACTTCAGCACACTGGCGAACGCACCCCAGCTCGTCGGGCAAGCCTGCCGCCTCGCTGCGGTCACGGCCAACGACTTCACGCTGGAAGACCTGGACATGACCGGCAACGGCGCGGCCGGCGCCGGCAGCTTCATCCCGGTTACCGCCTGGGCCACGCTCGCCAGCACGGTGGACTACCAGATCAGCGAAGCGGCGGCCGACAAGCTCGACGTGTCGGTGCTGCTGGACGACCAGAAGCAGGAAGAAAACGGTCAGCTGGCGGCGCAGACCGTGAGCTTCAACGTGCGCACCGAGACCGTCGGCTCGGCCGCCATGCAGCGCGTGCGCGAGACTGCTCGTAAAGGCGACTACCTGGTGTTCCGCATCAGCTTCAAGGATGGCTCGGTCCGGGTCTTCCGTGGTCAGCCCTCGCTGCCCGGCGAATCGGTGGCCCAGGGTGCCGTGGGCAGCGGCAGCTTCAGCGTCACGATCAAGGGCTTCGTGATCGAGGGCGCCGCCTGATGAGCGCCGATGTCCTGATCCGCAAGCTGCGGGCGCAGCGCGAGTCCTGGGTGCCGGTGGCCGAAGGCAAGCGGGTGCGCATCATCCGCCCACCCGAGGCCGAAATGGTGCGTTTCATTGCCGACAAGGGCATGAAGGTCGAGGTGGAGCACGTGCGCGACTATGTCACCGGGTGGAGTGGCATCACCGAGGCCGATCTCCTCGGCGAGGCGGTCGGCTCCAGCGATGAAGTGCCCTTCGACACCGAGCTGTGGGCCGAGGTGGTAGCCGACCGCCTCGCCTGGCACAAGACGATCGCGACCGAGCTGCTGCGCGTCATCGCCGAGCACCGCTTCAGCTTGCAGGAAGCGGCAAAAAACTGACGGCCCTCCTGGACGCGGCGGCCGGCGTCCAGTACGAGGGCGAAGCAGCGCCTCAAGCCAGCCTTGAGGACCGCACTGCGATCACGGTCTGGAACTACCTGAGCAACGGCATGGGCGGCTTGGACTGGGCTGGCTTGCTGCTGGTCGTCGAACTGCTCGGCGTCAGCGACGTCGAGGCGCTGCTGCACCGGCTGCACATCATCAAGACGCACCGGCCCCCGAAGGAACCCGACTGATGGCACTCGCCACCCTCTCCATTGACCTTGAAGCGAAGTTGGCGAACTTCGAACAGGGCATGGACAAGGCTGCCCGCCTGGCCGACAAACGCGCGCAGGAGATTCAGGAAGCGCTCGAAGGCATCAAAGCCGGCGCGGCGATGGTGGGCGGTGCTATTGCCGGCGCTTTCAGCGTCGGAGCCATCGCCAGCTTCATCCACGGGACCGTCGGTGCGATCGACGCGCTGAACGATGTAGCGGACGCCACCGGCGACACCATCGAGAACATCTCCGGGCTGGAGAACGTCGCACGCCTCACCGGTGGCACGCTCGACCAGGTCGGTTCGATGCTGGTCAAGTTCAACGGTGTCCTGAAGGAGGCCGAGCCCGACAGCGCGATGGCGCGGGCCATTCAGGCGATCGGCTTGAGTGCCGAGGACCTGCGCCGCCAGGCCCCGTCCGAGGCCCTACGCCAGGTGGCCGCGGCCCTCTCGCAGTACGCCGACGATGGCACCAAGGCCCGTCTAGTGCAGGAGCTGTTCGGCAAGAGCGTGCAGGAGGCCGCGCCTTTCCTCAAGGACCTGGCCGAGGCGGGCCAGCTGACCGCCACCGTTACCAAGGAGCAGGCCGACGAAGCCGACCGGTACAACAAGGAGCTGTTTCAGCTGCAGACCACAGTGGGGGACGTCGCCCGCAGTCTCACCATGGCGCTGGTGCCGGCGCTCAACAACGTCACGCAGCAGATGCGCGACGAGGGCTTCCTGTCGCTGTTTGGCTTCGGCAAGGAGTTCAAGGCCAAGAAGGAGCTGGCCGCCATCGCGTCCGAGGTGATCCAGCTGAATAGCCACCTCAACCAGCTCAAGGCCGACCAGGCGGGCGGCATCGGCTACTTCGGCAACGCCGAGAAGGTCGCGGCGCAAATCGCGAACGTGACGCGCGAGCTGGACACCGCGAAAAAGAAGTTCAGAGAGGCGAATGCTGCTTACCTGGGCCTGACGGATGGCTCGGCCGGCGGCGGCCGGGGTTTCGTGAACCCCGGAGGTGGTGAAGCCGGTGCTGACCGCGCTGGACCTGGAGGAGAAGCCGAAGGCCGGCAAGACGCCGAAAGCGCGCACGGGCTCGGGGACGGACCTGGGTTTTGACTTCGAGCCGAGCAGCGAAGCCCAGCGCCAGGCCGTGAAGCTGATCGAAGCCCGTGACCTGAGCCGCGCCCAGGAGTACACGGCGGCGCTGCAAGTGCTCAACGAAGCCCTACGTGCGGCCTCCAGCGAGGAGATGCCGGCGCTGCAGTCGGCCATCGCCCAGCTGGGTGAGCAGTACAAGGACGTGTCCGAGGTGGGGCCGCTGCTTCCGCCGTAGCTGTTGAGCGGTCGGCAGCGCGTCAACGACGTACTGCT
>NZ_JAPFBW010000061.1 GCF_026153205.1 Aquabacterium sp. A7-Y
ACCTCAAGCTGGCCTATGCGACCGGCCGCGGCCGCTACAGCTTCCTGCTGGAGTCGGTCGTGGGGGGCGAGCGGTTCGGCCGCTACTCCTTCATCGGCTTGCCGGCGCGCACCCTGCTGCGCACCAAGGGCTGGAAGACCGAGGTGGTCACCGACGACCAGGTGGTCGAGACCCACGAAGGCAATCCGCTCGACTTCATCCACGCCTACCAGCAGCGCTTCAAGGTCGCGCTGCGTCCCGGCATGCCGCGCTTCTGCGGCGGCCTCGCGGGCTACTTCGGCTACGACACCGTGCGCTACATCGAGCCCAAGCTCGCCAAGGTGCAGAAGGAGGGCGGGCTGGACACGCCGGACATCCTGCTGCTGCAGTGCGAGGAACTGGCGGTGATCGACAACCTGTCGGGCCGGCTCTACCTGATCGTCTATGCCGACCCGGGCCAGCCCGAGGCCTATTTCAAGGCCAAGCGCCGGCTCGCGGAACTGACCGACAAGCTCAAGTTCAGCGTTACCGCGCCGCCGGTCCGGCGCGGCGTCTCGCACGCGGTGGAGCGCGAGTTCGCCAAGGACGGCTACCTCGCGGCGGTGCTCAAGAGCAAGGAGTACATCGCGGCCGGCGACATGATGCAGGTGCAGATCGGCCAGCGCCTGAAAAAGCGCTACACCGAATCGCCGCTGAGCCTGTACCGGGCGCTGCGCTCGCTCAATCCCTCGCCCTACATGTACTTCTACGACATGGGCGACTTCCATATCGTCGGCGCCTCGCCCGAGATCCTGGTGCGCCACGAGCACAGCCCGGAGGGCGAGAAGATCGTGATCCGGCCCATCGCCGGCACCCGCCCGCGTGGCGCGACGATGGAGCAGGACAAGGCGCTGGAGGAGGAGCTGCTGGCCGATCCCAAGGAGCGCGCCGAGCACGTGATGCTGATCGACCTGGCCCGCAACGACATCGGCCGCATCGCCAAGACCGGCAGCGTCAAGGTGACCGAGGCCTTCGTGGTCGAGCGCTATTCGCACGTCATGCACATTGTCAGCAACGTCGAGGGCCTGCTCAAGGAGGGCATGTCCAACCTCGACGTGCTGCGGGCCAGCTTCCCGGCCGGCACGCTGACCGGCGCGCCCAAGATCCGTGCGATGGAGATCATCGACGAGCTGGAGCCGGTCAAACGCGGCATCTACGGCGGCGCCTGCGGCTACCTGAGTTTTGCAGGCGACATGGACGTGGCGATCGCGATCCGCACCGGCATCGTCAAGAACAACACCCTGTACGTGCAGGCCGCGGCCGGCGTGGTGGCCGACTCCGTGCCCGAGCTGGAGTGGAAGGAAACCGAAGCCAAGGCGCGGGCACTGCTGCGCGCCGCCGAGCTGGTCGAGGAAGGTTTCTGAAGAGGGAGAAGTGACATGCTGATGATGATCGACAACTACGACTCCTTCACCTTCAACCTGGTGCAGTACTTCGCCGAGCTGGGCCAGGACGTGCGGGTGTTCCGCAACGACGAGATCACGGTGGAGGGCATGGCCGAGCTCCAGCCCGAACGCCTGGTACTCTCGCCCGGGCCCTGCTCGCCGGCCGAGGCCGGTGTCTGCGTCGAGGCGATCCGGCACTTCGCCGGCAAGCTGCCCATCCTCGGGGTGTGCCTGGGGCACCAGAGCATCGGCGCTGCGCTGGGCGGCAAGGTGATCCGCGCGCAGCGCCAGATGCACGGCAAGACCAGCGTCATCACGACCGACCAGCAGGGCGTCTACCGGGGCCTGCCGAAGGCCTTCACCGTGATCCGCTACCACTCGCTCGCGATCGAGCGTGAATCCCTGCCGGAGTGCCTGGAAATCACCTCCACCTCGGAGGACGGCGAGATCATGGGCGTGCGCCACCGCGAGCTGGCCATCGAGGGCGTGCAGTTCCACCCCGAGTCCATCCTCACCGAGCACGGCCACGCCATGCTGAAGAACTTCCTCAACGTCCAATAGCCCGCCGCCATGACGATCAGCAACACCGACGCGCTGGTGCGCGTCATCGAGCACCGCGAGATCTTCCACGACGAGATGCTGGCGCTGATGCGGCGCATCATGAGCGGCGAGATGTCGCCGGTGATGATCGCTGCGCTGGCCGTGGGCCTGCGGGTGAAGAAGGAAACCATCGGCGAGATCGCCGCCGCCGCGCAGGTGATGCGCGAGTTCGCGACGCCGGTGGCGGTGGCCGACAAGACCCACCTGGTGGACTTGTGCGGCACCGGCGGCGACGCGGCGCACACCTTCAATATCTCCACCGCCGCGATGATCGTCGCGGCCGCGGGCGGCGCACGGGTGGCCAAACACGGCGGCCGCAGCGTGTCCTCCAGCAGCGGCAGCGCCGACGTGCTGGAGGCGCTGGGCGTGTGCATCGACCTCCAGCCCGACCAGGTGGCGAGCTGCCTGGAGCAGAGCGGCATCGGTTTCATGTTCGCGCCCAACCACCATGCCTCGATGAAACACGCCGCGCCGGTCCGCAAGGAGCTGGGCGTGCGCACCCTGTTCAACATCCTGGGGCCGCTGACCAATCCGGCCAGCGCGCCCAACCAGCTGATGGGCGTGTTCCACCCCGACCTGGTCGGCATCCAGGTGCGGGTGCTGCAGCGCCTGGGCTCCGAGCACGTGATGGTGGTCTATGGCATGAACGGCATGGACGAGATTTCGCTGTCGGGCGAAAGCCTGATCGGCGAGCTGAAGGACGGCGAGGTGCGCGAATACACCGTGCACCCGAGCGATTTCGGCCTGCCGGTCTACGACACCCGGGTGCTGAAGGTGGCCAACCGCGAGGAGTCGGTCGGCTGCATCCAGCGCGCGCTGGCCAACGAGGACGGCCCGGTGCGCGACATCGTGCTGCTCAACGCCGGCGCCGCGCTCTACTGTGCGAACGTCGCGTCCTCGGTGGGCGAGGGCGTGAAGATCGCCCGCGAGGCGGTGGCCTCGGGCGCTGCGCTGGCGAAGTTGAGCCAGTTCGTGCGCGTGACGCAGACGCTGGGGGAGGCCAAGGCATGAGCGATATCCTGAACAAGATCGTGGCGGTCAAGCACGAGGAGATCGCCGCCGCCAAGGCCCGCAGGCCGCTGGTGTCGCTGCGCCGCGAGGCGGAAGAGCTGGGTGGCCGGCGCGACTTCGCCGCCAGCCTGCACGGCAAGATGGCGCGCGGTGAGGCTGCCGTCATCGCCGAGATCAAGAAGGCCAGCCCCAGCAAGGGCGTGCTGCGCGAGCGCTTCGTGCCAGCCGAGATCGCCCGCAGTTATGCCGGGCACGGCGCCGCCTGCCTCTCGGTGCTGACGGACCGGCAGTTCTTCCAGGGAGCGCCGGAGTACCTGCAACAGGCCCGCGCGGCCTGCGAGCTGCCGGTGCTGCGCAAGGACTTTCTGGTCGACGACTACCAGGTCTTCGAGGCCCGTGCGATGGGCGCCGACTGCATCCTGCTGATCGCCGCCTGCCTGGACAACGCCCAGATGGCCGATCTCGAGGCGGTGGCGATCGCGCTCGGTATGGCGGTGCTGGTGGAGGTGCATGACCGCGCCGAGCTGCAGCGCGCCTTGCGCCTGAAGACGCCGCTGGTCGGCATCAACAACCGCAACCTGCGCAGCTTCGAGGTCACGCTGGACACCACCCTCGGCATGCTGACCGAGGTGCCGCAGGACCGCCTGCTGGTGACCGAGTCGGGCATCCTGCAGCGCGCCGATGTGCAGCGCATGCGCGATGCCGGGGTGCACGCCTTCCTGGTCGGCGAGGCCTTCATGCGGGCGGACGACCCGGGTGCCGCGCTGGCCGGGCTCTTTGCCGCCTGAGACCGCGATGGCGAGTCAGCCCGACCTGTTCGCGCCGGCACCGACGCCCGGCCCGCGGCCGGCACAGGGCGGCAACGCCTTGCGCGAGCCGCTGGCCGCCTGCTTCGACCGCGTGCCGGCCGGCTGGCGTCCCGTGACCGAGGCCTTCCGCCACTCGCCCCTCGGCCGGCAGGTGATCGCCTTCGTCGACCAGCGGGTCGCCGACGGAGCCGAGGTCTACCCGGCCGACGTCTTCCGCGCGCTGGAGCTGACGCCGCTGGGGTCGGTCAAGGTGGTCATCCTCGGGCAGGATCCCTACCATGGCGCCGATCAGGCGCACGGCCTGTCCTTCTCGGTGCCAGCCTCGCAGAAGCTGCCGCCCAGCCTGCGCAACATCTATAAAGAAATCGCCGCCGACCTGGGCCAGGTGCCCGGCCGGCAGGGGGACCTGAGCCATTGGGCCGAGCAGGGCGTGCTGCTGCTCAACACCGTGCTGACGGTCGAGGCGGGCCAGCCTCAGAGTCACGCCAAGCGCGGATGGGAGGAGCTCACCGACGCGCTGATCGCCCACGTCTCCCGGCATGGGCCGCCCAGCGTCTTCCTGCTCTGGGGCGCTCCGGCACAGCGCAAGCAGGCCCTCATCGATACCAGCCGCCACGCGGTCTTCTGCGCCAACCATCCCTCCCCGCTGGCCGCGCAGCGGCCGCCCGTGCCCTTCCTCGGCTGCCGGCATTTCTCGCGCGCCAACGCCTGGCTTGCCGAGCACCGTCCCGGCGAGGCGCCGATCGCCTGGTAGCGGGCGCGGCTGGCCCCGGTCGGCTATTGGTATCTCTTTGGTCTGCTACTTGTTGCCGCCGCAATAGTGGTTTGCCCGAGGCTCCATGTCAGGGCAGAGCGCACCACGACCGGGATGAACCCGTTGCCCGAAAGCCGTTTGTCCCACCCATCGTTCCGGTCCAAAAATACCACTTGAAGTTTTGGTATTACTGGTATTAAACTGGTATCCGCCCTATGTCATAGGGCCCAGTTGACGGGTGGACCGTCGGAGAGCAGGCGCAGCGATGATCGACTACCTGGTAGGAGTGGACGGAGGGGGCACCGGCACCCGGGCCCGCGTGACGCGCATCGACGGCCAGCTCGTCGGCTGCGGTCAGGCCGGCCCGTCCGCTCTGGGTCAGGGGATCGAGCAGGCCTGGGTGCACGTGCGCGACGCGGTGGCTGCCGCCTTCGCGGCCGCCGGCATCGACACGCCCCCCTTGTCCGCCTGCGCGCTCGGCCTCGGCCTCTCGGGCGTGCACAACCATGGTTGGCGCGACGCCTTCCTTGCCGTCCGCCCCCACTCGGCCGGTGCCCCGTTTGCCGAGGTGGCGTTGGACACCGACGCGTTCGTCATGCTGCTGGGCGCTCATGCCGGCGGGCCGGGCGCCATCGTGGCTTCGGGCACCGGCAGCGTGGGCGAGATCTGGCGCGCCGACGGCAGCCGCCAGAGCGTCGGCGGCTGGGGTTTTCCGGTGGGCGACGAAGGCAGCGGCGCCTGGCTGGGCCAGCGCGCGGTGCGCCTGGCCCAATGGGCCATGGACGGCCGCATCCACCGCAGCGCCTTGGTGCACGCGGTCTGGGAAGTCTGCGGCGCCACCCGCGAACGCCTGCTGGCCTGGTGCGACGAAGCCGGGCAGTTCGAATATGCACAGCTGGCGCCCCTGGTGTTCGATACTGAGGCGGCCGACCTTTCCGCGGCGCACCTGCTGCGCCGCGCCGTGCAGGCGCTCGATGCGGTCGCGCAGGCGCTCGACGGACCCCAGGGCGCGCCGCTGGTCGTCTGCGGCAGCATCGGTGTCCGGCTCGCGCCTCGCTTCTCCGAGGCGACGCAGATGCGGCGGGTCGAACCCGCGGGCGATGCGGCCGAAGGTGCGCTGCACCTGATCCGCCGCGCCTTGATGCAAAGCAACAACTGATCTGCTGATGAAAACCCTCGACTTCAAACCCGACCCCGCCGACAGCTCGCCGCTGTACCTGCAGCTCGCGCAGACGCTGAGCCAGGCCATCCGCGACGGCCGCTACCAGGTCGACGAGGCACTGCCCTCGGAGCGCACCCTGTCGGAGTCGCTCAACGTCTCGCGCGTCACGGCGCGCAAGGCCATCGATCAACTCGTGGAGCAGGGCCTGATCGTGCGCCGGCGCGGATCGGGCAACTACATCGCCCCGCGCCTGGAGCAACCTTTGTCTCGTCTGACGAGCTTTTCGGAAGAGCTGCACCAGCGCGGCTACACCCCCAGTTCACGCTGGCTGGAGCGCACCCTCGCGCCCTCGGTGCCCGAGGAGCAGCTCAGCCTCGGACTGTCGCCCGGCACCCGGGTGGCGCGGCTGGAACGCCTGCGCCTCGCGGATGACGCAGTGATGGCCTACGAGGTCAGCGTGATCCCGCAGGCCGTGCTGCCCGACCCCGAGGCGGTGGAGGGCTCGCTCTACGAATACCTGGCGCGCAGCGGGCATGCGCCGGTGCGCGCGCTGCAGCACATCCGGGCGCTCAACGCCCAGGCCAAGCTGGCCGACCTGCTGGAGGTGCCGACCGGCCAGGCGGTGTTGTTCATCACCCGTATCGGCTACCTGGAGTCGGGCCAGGCCGTCGAGCTGACGCACTCCTATTGTCGCAGCGACTATTACGACTTCGTGGCCGAGATGAGGCGGGACCCGGCATGACAAAACCAGGGGTCATCGAGGGGCACGTGCTGACGCCCGCCGGCTTCGTGCGGGGCGTGCTGGAGCACGAGGACGGCCGCATCGTCCGCATCTCGGGCGAGCCGGTCGAGGAGCGCGTGGTGCGCCACACGGCGAGCCGCATCGTGATGCCCGGCTTCATCGACCTGCACGTGCACGGCGGCGGCGGCCGCGACATCATGCAGGGAGGCGACGCGCCGCACCGGGTGGCCTCGCTGCACGTGCGCCATGGCACCACCTCGCTGCTGGCGACCACGATGACCGCGCCCCTCGGCGACCTGGAAACCGCGTTGGCAGCGCTGGGCCCGGCCTGCCGGGAGCGGCGCCCGGGCACTGCGCGCATCCTGGGTGTGCACCTCGAAGGCCCCTACATCAACGCTGGCAAGCTCGGCGCCCAGCCCAACTACGCGCGGCCGGCCTCGATGGAAGAGCTGCACCGCCTGAACGCGCTCGCGCCGATCCGCCTGATCACCCTGGCGCCCGAACTGCAAGGCAACCTGGAGCTGATCCCGTCCCTGAAGGCCGAGGGCTTCCAGGTACAGATCGGGCACACGCTCGGCACCTACGAGGACGGCGTGGAGGCGATGCACCTCGGCGCCGGCGGCTTCACCCATCTCTTCAATGCGATGACCGGGCTGCACCACCGCGAGCCCGGCATGGTCGGGGCGGCCCTGGCCCACGCCCGTTATTCCGAGATCATCCCGGACCTGCTGCACGCCCATCCCGGCGCCATCCGCGTCGCGCTGCGCGCCATCCCCTGCCTCTACTGCGTGACCGACTCGACCGCCGCCGCCGGCATGCCCGACGGCGACTACATGCTGGGCCGCCACAAGGTCACCAAGTGCCTGGGCGGCGTGCGCCTGCCCGACGGCACGCTGGCCGGCTCGACCCTGACGATGGACCAGGCGCTGCGCAACCTGGTGGGCCTTGGCCTCGAGCTGGACGACGCCTCGCGCCGCGTCTCGACCTACGCGGCCGACTACCTCGGCCTGAACGAGCGCGGTCGCCTCAGCGAAGGCGCGTACGCCGACGTGGTGGTGCTCGACCGCCAGCTGCAACTGCAACAAGTGATCGTGGAAGGAGAGCTGCTGTGACGTCCCACATGCTCGAAGAGGCCCGCGAAGCCCCGGCCGCCGTGGCCCGGCAGCTGGCGGCCGACACCGCGGCCTACGCCGACTTCGGCGCGCTGCTGCGCGCGGAGCCGCCGGCCGGGGTGCTGACCATCGCGCGCGGCAGCTCCGACCACGCCGCCAGTTTCATGGCCTACCTGACGATGGCCCGGCTGGGCCGGCTGGTGACCTCGCTGCCGATGTCGCTGGTCACGCTCTACCAGTCGCAGCTGCAGGCCGCGGGCCTGCTCTCCGCGGCCTTCTCGCAGTCGGGCCAGAGCCCCGACCTGGTCACGCCGACGCGCTACCTGCGCGGTGCCGGCGCCCGCACGGTGGCCTTCGTCAACGCATCCGACTCGCCGCTGGCCGAGGCCGCACAGTGGGTCTTCCCGCTGCATGCCGGCGCGGAGATCAGTGTCGCGGCGACGAAGAGTTTCATCGCCCAGCTGGTGGCCGGCGCCCGCCTGGTCAATGCCTGGGAGGGCGGCGCCTTCGACGAGGCGCTGGCGGCCCTGCCGGCGGCGCTGCAGCGCGCCGCGCTGACCGACTGGAGCGTCGGCGTCGAGACCCTGCTGCGCGCCGACCGCCTGTTCGTGATCGGGCGGGGCACCGGCCTGGCCGTTGCCAACGAGGCGGCGCTCAAGTTCAAGGAGACCTGCGGCATCCAGGCCGAGGCCTACTCCGGCGCCGAGGTCAAGCATGGGCCGATGGCCTTGATCGACGAGGGCTACCCCTTGCTGGTGTTCGCGCCGCGCGGGCCGGCCCAGGCCGGGCTGATCGCCCTGGCCGAGGAGATGCGTGCACGCGGTGCCCGCGTGCTGCTCGCCGCGCCGCGGGAGACCGGGGCCGAGCTGCCCACCGTGGAGACCCCCATGCCCGAGCTGGACCCGATTGCCGCCGTGCAGAGTTTTTATCCGATGGTCGAGGCGCTCGCCCGCGCGCGCGGCCTGGACCCCGACCGTCCCCGCCACCTCGCGAAGGTGACCCGAACGCGGTGATCCCGCCGCCGCCCTGAGCGGCGACTTCTGTAGAGAGAGTCTTGCGACATGGCCTTTGCCAGGGCCCGGGCGGAGCTTTGTCGTCTCACAAGCGCACGAGAGAGCACAGAGAAAGGAAGACAACCATGCGACTCCAACTTCTAGCCCGACTCCTCGGGATCTCCAGCCTCGCCGCCTGCGGGCTGATGCTGAGCCACGCGGCGAGCGCCGCCGACAAGGTCAAGGTCGAGTTCTGGACCATGAGCATGAAGCCGAAGTTCACGCCCTACTTCGACTCGGTGGTCAAGAAGTACGAGGCGGCCAACCCGAATGTCGACGTCGAGTGGGTGGACGTGCCCTGGGACGTGCTGCAGGCCAAGCTGACCGCCTCCATCGCGGCCGGCAGCGCTCCGGCCTTGGTGCAGCTCAACGTGCCCTGGGCCTACGACTATGCGCAGGACGGCGTGATCCTGCCGGTCGACGGCCTGCTGGGCGCGGACCGCGCGATGTACGCCGAAGGATCGCTCAAGGACGTGACCTTCAACGGCAAGGCCTATGGCTTCCCGCACTACAACGGCGCCAATGTGACGGCTTTCAACACCAGGCTGTTCCAGCAGGCCGGCGTCGCCCAGCCGCCCACGACCCTGGCTGAGCAGCTGGAAGTCGCCAAGGCCATCAAGGCCAAGACCGGCCAGGCGGGCTTCTCGCCGGCGCTGGGCAAGATCGCCGGCATCTTCCTGCAGGAGGGCCTGCCCTTGGTCGAGAACGGCAAGGCGGTCTTCAACTCGCCTCAGCACGTGGCCCTGCTCAAGAAGTTCCAGGAGGCCTACAAGTCCGGCGCGCTGCTGAAGGACAAGCTGTTCGCCGAGGACAATTTCCAGAGCTCGATCGACGCCTACAAGTCGGGCCGCCTGGGCATGCTGGTGGCGCCCCCGCAGGCGCTGGTACGCATCCGCGACGACGCGAAGGACATCTACGCCGTCACCGACGTGACGGCTGCGCCGCTCGGCCCGACCAAGGTGGCCGCGGGCGGCTGGCTGTTCCACTTCGCGGTGCCCAAGGGCACCACCGGCGCGACCTTCACCGAGGCGGGCAAGTTCGCGAAGTTCGTCACCAACGACGAGAACCAGATCGAGTTCTCCAAGCTGGCCGGCACCTTTCCGACCACCCGCAAGGCCGCCAACGACCCGCACTTCCAGCAGCTGCCGCCGAATGCGGGCGCCTTCGAGAAGGCGGTCTCCACCGGCGCCAGGACCATGGACTCGATCCGCACCCTCTATGTCGCCGGCGTGCCCGACTTCGAGACGCTGAACAAGCGCCTGCAGGACGCGGTCGAGGCCGCCGTGATCGGCCGCAAGGACATCCAGACGTCCCTCAACGACGCGGTGGCCTTCTGGAACAACAAGCTGGTCGCGAAAAAGTGATGCGCTGAAGCACCGCACCGGGGCCGCCGCGCAGGCCGCCCCGGTGCCCGATACCGACGTCTTCTCCGAGCCCGTCCCCGCCGTATGGGGCAGCGGGTCGGGCGAAGCCTTGCCCGGACCACCGAGACACGACAAGAGACCCGCGATGGACACCACTGCCGATGCGCTGGAGGGCACAGCCATGAAAATGCCGAGCCGACCACGAGGATGGCGCCTGCCGAGCAGCCTGCAGGCCTGGCTGTTCCTCACGCCCGCGCTGCTGCTGCTGGCGGCCTTCACCTTCTGGCCGGTGCTGTGGGGCAGCTATCTGGCCTTCACCGAATACAAGGTGATCACACCGCCGGAGTGGGTGGGGCTGAAGAACTTCCAGGAGCTGTTCGAGGACGAGGTGTTCCTGACCAGCCTGAAGAACTCGCTGCTCTACCTGCTGATCGTGCCCTTCATCCAGCTCGGCGCACTGCTGCTGGCGGTGCTGGTCAACAACAGCCTGCCGGGCATCAGGTTCTTCCGCGCGGCCTTCTACGTGCCGGTGGTCACCTCGGTCTCGGTGGTCGGGATCATGTGGGGCTGGATGTACAACGAGCAGGGCCTGATCAACGCGGTGCTGCAGTGGCTGCGCCTGATCCAGGAGCCCATCGGCTGGCTCACCGACGACCGCATCGCACTGTTCGCAGTGATGTTCGTGACCATGTGGCGCGGCCTGGGCTGGTACATGGTGCTCTATCTCGCCGGGCTGCAGGGCATCCCGCGCGAAGTGGAGGAGGCCGCCATCCTCGACGGCGCCAACCGCTGGCAGCGCTTCTGGCGCATCACCGTGCCCATGCTGGCGCCCACCATCCTGCTGTGCAGCGTGCTCTCGACGCTGGCCGCGATGAAGGTGCTGGAGGAGGTGCTCATCCTCACCCAGGGCGGCCCGATCAGCTCGACCTTCACCGGCCTGTACTACGCCTACGACATGGGCATCCGCTCGTTCAACTTCCCGCGGGCGCTCGCGGCCAGCCTGGTCGTCTCGGTGTTCTGCATTCTCGTCGCGGGGCTGAACTTCAAGTTCATTCGCCCGCGCCATCGCTGAGGAGGTCCGCGATGCCCAAGCTGCGTCCTTCCCAGCGCCGCACGCGCCGCGTCGGCACCCTGCTGCACTACCTGCTGCTGGTGGCCATCGCGCTTTTCTGCGCCTTCCCGATGCTGTGGACCCTGTCCACCGCCATCGGCACCGAAGGCAATGTGTTCGCCTTCCCGCCCTCGTTAGTGCCGCAGAAGCCGTCGTGGGTCAACTTCGCCGAGGTCTTCAAGGTCATCGACCTGGGCCGCTACTACTGGAACTCGATCTGGATCACCTTCTGGACCGTGGTCTGGACGGTGGTGGTGTGCGCGCTGGCCGCCTATCCGCTCGCGCGCCTGAAGTTCAAGGGCCGCCAGCTGGTGTTCTCGGCCATCCTGGTGACGCTGATGCTGCCGACCGAGGTGAACTTCCTCGTCAACTTCATCACGATGACCCAGCTGGGCCTGGTCAACACCCACCTGGGCGTGATCCTGCCGACCATCGCGGGGGCCATCGGCATCTTCATGCTCAAGAGCGCCTTCGAGGAGGTGCCCCAGGACCTGATCGACGCCGCCCGCGTGGACGGCGCCTCCGAGCTGCGCATCTTCTGGCAGATCATGCTGCCGCTTGCGCTGCCGCAGATCGCGACGCTGGTCATCTTCACCACCGTGACCAGCTGGAACAACTTCCTCTGGCCCGGCGTGGTGCTGACCAGGTCGGAGCTGATGCCGCTGGCGGTCGGCATCCTCGAGCTCTCCGGCACCTTCGGCAGCGCCACGCGTGTCATCGCCGCCGGCGCGGTGCTCACCATCGCGCCCGCCCTGCTCGTCTTCTTCTTCACCCAGCGCTTTTTCATGCGCGGCCTCGACGGGGCCGTCAAGTGAGCGCCGCGCGACTCCTGCATGCCATGAACACTCCATACGCACACACGCCTTCCTCGGAGAGCGGGCTGCACGCCGGCTCGCTCGTGATGGTCAATATCGAGGGCACTTCGCTGAGCGCGGTGCAGGCCGACTTCCTGCGCCGCCACCACATCCGCGCGGTGTGCCTGTTCCGCGCCAACCTGGGCACCGAAGACGAGGTGAAACAGCTCACCGCCGAGCTGCGCGAGGTGATGGGCCCGCATGCGCTGATCGGGCTCGACCAGGAGGGCGGCTCGGTGGTACGGGCGACCTTCCTGCCACAGGCGCCGGCCGCGATGTCGCTGGGCGCGACCGGCGACGCGACGCTGTGCGAGGAGGTCGGCGCCGCCGTGGCACGCGGACTGCGTTGCCTGGGCATCAACTGGGACTTCGCGCCGGTGCTGGACGTCAACAACAACCCGCACAACCCGGTGATCGCGGAGCGCAGCTTCGGCGCCGATCCGGAGGAGGTGGCGCGGCTCGCGGCAGCCTGGATGCACGGCGCGCTGCGCGAGGGCGTGGCCTGCTGCGTCAAGCACTTCCCCGGGCATGGCGACACGCACGTGGACTCCCACCTCGACCTGCCGGTGGTGGACAAGCCGCGCGCCGCGCTGGAGGCACTGGAGCTGTTGCCCTTCCGCGTCCTGAAGGATGCGGCGCCGGCCATGATGACCGCGCACATCGTTTACCCGCAGCTCGACCCGCGGCACCCCGCCACCTTGTCGCGCGCGGTGCTGGGTGATCTGCTGCGCCGCGAGTGGGGCTACGAGGGCGTGGTCATCACCGACTCGCTGGTGATGAAGGCCATTCACGAACGCTACGGCCACGACCGCGCGGCGGTGATGGCGCTGGATGCCGGGGCCGACATGGTGATGGCCCTGGGCAGCTTCGAGGAGCAGGCCGCCGCGATCGAGGCGATCCAGGCGGCGCTGGCCGACGGTCGGCTGGATGCGGCAGCCTGCCGGCGGGCGCAGGCCCGGCTCGATGCCTTGGCCGAGCGCTACCCGGTGGTTCACAAGGACTACGACCCCGAGCTGCGGGCCCGCGACGACCGCCTGATGCGCCGCGGCTGGGCGCGTGGCCTGACCCTCTGCGGGCTGGCCCGGTCGCCCGCGCCCGGCTCGCGCGTGCGTCTGATCGCGCAGCAGCACGTGCCCTGCGACGGCGTTTCCGAGGCGGGGCTGGACGGCGAGCGCATCGCCGAGCTGCTGGCGCGCCATTTCGACGTCGAGGTCGTGCTGGTCAAGGACCTGCGGGCGATGCGCTGGACCGAGCTGCCCGGCGACGACCGCTTCAACGTGCTGGCCTCCAATCACCGCCTGCGCTACCCCCCGCAGGCGCGCGAGACCTGGCAGCCCGACCTGCACCTCGTGCTGTGGAACCCGTTTCAGGTGCTCGACGTGGCGGCGCCGGCCGTCGTCACCTGGGGGTATGCGGAAGGGGCTTTGCAGGCGCTCGACCAGTGGCTGGCCGGCAGCGGCCGTGCCGAGGGCAGGGCGCCGGTCTCGCTGCACACCCTGGACATCCCCCTGAACTGACCCCTTCCAACGACACATCACGGAGCGCCGAGATGGCAAGGCTGCAACTCAAACAGATCGAGAAAAGCTACGACGGCGACGTCAAGGTGATCCACGGCATCGACCTCGACGTGCGCTCGGGCGAGTTCATGGTGTTCGTCGGGCCCTCGGGCTGCGGCAAGTCGACCTTGCTGCGCATGATCGCCGGTCTGGAGGACATCAGCGGCGGCGAGCTGCGCATCGGCGAGCGGGTGGTCAACGACGTGCCGCCGGCGCAGCGCGGCATCGCCATGGTGTTCCAGAGCTATGCGCTCTACCCGCACATGACCGTCGCGGAAAACATGGGCTTCGCGCTGAAGCTGGCCGGCACGCCCAAGGCTCAGCTCAAGGCCTCGGTCGAGCGCGCCGCCGAGATCCTGCAGATCACCCATCTGCTGGACCGCAAGCCCAAGGCCTTGTCGGGCGGCCAGCGCCAGCGTGTGGCGATCGGCCGGGCCATCGTGCGCAAGCCCCAGGTTTTCCTGTTCGACGAGCCGCTGTCCAACCTCGATGCGGCGCTACGGGTGCAGATGCGCGTCGAGCTGTCGCGCCTGCACCGCGAGCTGGGCACCACCATGGTCTACGTGACGCACGACCAGGTCGAAGCCATGACCCTGGGCCAGCGCATCGTCGTGTTCAACGGCGGGCGCATCGAGCAAGTGGGCACGCCGCTGGAGCTCTACGAGCACCCGGCCAATCTCTTCGTCGCCGGCTTCCTGGGCTCGCCGCGGATGAACTTCCTGCCCGTCAAGCTGGGGCCGCGCTCGGCCTCCGAGGTGGAGGTGCTGGCGCAGGGCGGCGCGGGCTTCAAGCTGGGCTTCGACACCACGCAGAGCGCCTTCGGCGCCGCCGCCACCTTGGGCGTGCGGCCCGACCACCTGGCGCTGGCGCCGGCCGGCGCGCCCGGTCTGCCCGGGCGCGTCGAGCTGGTCGAACACCTGGGCGATGCCGCGCTTGTGCACGTGCGCTGCGAGGGCCTCACCGAGACGCTGGTCGCCCGCGTGCCGGGCGCCAATCGGCTGCCGCTGCCGGGCGATGCCTGCAGCCTGCAGCCGGAGGCTGGCCGCGCCAGCCTGTTCGACGCCGATGGCCGTGCGCTCCCGCGTGCTGCCCGCTGAAGCCGCACCGATTTCCCCACCGCTCCACAACCAACCTTTCGACGGAGACGCAACACCATGAACCGCACCCGACTCCTGGCCGCCGCGGCCGCGCTGGCCTGCGCCACCCCGGCCTTCGCCGACATCAAGAACGTCGACATCTACGGTGTCGTCGCCTTCGGCCTGATGTCGACCGAAGGCAGCGACGGCAAGCGCACCGATGAAGTGCTGAACGAATCGCGCATCGGCTTCCGCGGCTCGAAAGAGCTGGCCAAGCTCAACGGCGCGAAGTTCATCTGGCAGATCGAGTCGGGGTTCCTCGGCCCGAACGGCCTGCGCGCCGAGCCCTACGAGTCGGGCACTCTCGGCACACGCGACACGTGGGCTGGCCTGGAGGGTGGCTTCGGCAAGGTGCGGATCGGCCGCCTGTTGACGCCCTACGGGGAAACGCTGGACTGGCCCTTCGCCAACGGCGGCGTGAACCCGCTGGTCGAGGCCACCAGTGTGCCGGGCGGCGGCTCCTACGTGCGGGTGTCCGACCAGATCCGCTGGGACTCGCCCAAGTTCGGCGATTTCACCGTCTCGGCCTCCTTCGGCCGTGGCGACCGCGACGTCGCGGCGGACAACGCTTTCCTTGCCGAGAATTCGCGTTCGGCCTCTATCGTCGGTCACTACTCGATCGGCGGCGCCACGCTGCACGCCGGCTACGAGAACAACCGCCACCGCAGCGCCGCCAGCAACAACTCCAACTGGCTGCTGGCCGCCCAGAGCCCGAGCTTCGGCGGCTTTTCGCTCTACGGCGCGTGGCTGCGCGGCTCCGCGGATCTGAAGGAGGCGATCGGCAAGTACCCGGTGGGCGACTACGACCGCGACACCTGGCAGCTCGCGCTGCAATACGCCAACGCCGACTGGGTGATCAAGGCCAGCCACGCCCGCAACGACGACCTCGACGGCCCGGTGACCGACAACGGCGGGCACATCAGCGCGGTGCAGGCCCTCTACATCCTCGACCCTTCGCTGGTGGTCTACGCCCGCTACGTACGCGCTTCCAACCCGGCCACCACGGCCGGCTGGTGGAACAAGTCGCGCGTCCTGCTGGGGCTGGAATACGCCTTCTGACGCACGCAACCCCCCGGAAGCTGCCGGGGACTGCTCGGCCGGCACGGTCCTCACCCGACGCCGGCTGCTCCTCGGGGCGCCTTCGGGTGCTCTTTTTTTCAGCATCCGGCGCTTACTGGAAGAAAAACGCCGAAGAGCTTGGCAAAAAGAAAAACACGCTGCTAGAATCTGTGGTTCGCCGCGGAGGGGTGCCCGAGTGGCTAAAGGGGGCAGACTGTAAATCTGTTGGCTTACGCCTACGCTGGTTCGAATCCAGCCTCCTCCACCAAGGCGAAACAAATTTGTTGTTTGGCTTGGGCGCGGTTGAAGTGATGCCTGGCCTGAGGGTGGGCTTCGCTGGCGGGTCGTGATGACTCGTCGGTGGGGTGATCCGACGGCGCTCCCGGGCGGGAGTAGTTCAATGGTAGAACCTTAGCCTTCCAAGCTAATGACGCGGGTTCGATTCCCGTCTCCCGCTCCAGTGCCTGCCTCCGGGCGGTTGGGGTGGTTTCCGGGTCGACAGCGGTTTGGGTGTTTCCGCGAGCGCTCAAACCCGTGTCGATGCCCATGTGGCTCAGTGGTAGAGCACTCCCTTGGTAAGGGAGAGGTCACGCGTTCGATCCGCGTCATGGGCACCACCCTCACTCACACCGTCCAACACCGACATTCGGCCGTCAGGAGATCGGAAAAATGGCAAAAGGCAAGTTCGAACGTACCAAGCCGCACGTCAACGTGGGCACGATTGGTCACGTGGACCACGGCAAGACGACGCTGACGGCGGCGATCACGACGGTGCTGAGCAAGCTGTTCGGCGGCGAGGCGAAGGCGTACGACCAGATCGACGCGGCGCCGGAAGAGAAGGCACGCGGCATCACGATCAACACGGCGCACGTCGAGTACGAGACGAAAAACCGCCACTATGCGCACGTGGACTGCCCC
>NZ_JAPFBW010000062.1 GCF_026153205.1 Aquabacterium sp. A7-Y
CTCAGGCACGCTCGTCGCAGGCACTCCCCCACTTTCAGGGGGATGGGACGCAGGCCGCCCCTGCCTACACTGGCACGGGAGTTCGCCGCCTGATGCCCGCGCGGTGGCGGATCCGGCAATACTGGGCAGGCATCCCACGTGCTCCAGCAGCCGGCAGCACGACCACGACGTACCCGAGGACGCACCATGCTCAGTTCCCTGTTCGGCGACCTGGCCCCTCCCACCGACCCGCGCGAGGCCCGCCGGGCCGCGCACACCGCGGACTTTGCCGCCACCGCCATGCTGGAAAGCGTGGCGACCGAGGTCAACGACCGCGGCCAGATCATCGACAAGCACACCAGCGACCTCTTTGTGGTCGGCTCGCCCTCCGAGGCGATCCGCCAGCACCTGGCATCGACCCGGGCCGACCTGGGCCTGGCGAGCCGGCAGATCACCTTGTTCGACCCGGGCCGCATGTGGGCCTCCAGCGTCATCAAGGCGCTCTCGGAAGCCTCCGGCCAGCCGGTCGAGCGCCTGCGCCTGCGCCACCAGAACACCCTGGCGACGATCGCCACCATCGAGCGGACGGCGCTGCCGCGCCGGGTCGACGAACCGCTCAAGATCTATCACACCGACGTGCGCGACCTCAGCAGCGATGCGCAGGCGATCCCCATCGCGCTGATGGCCAGCAGCCATCTCACCGCGGTGGTCCTGACGCCGGTCTCCGCCGCTGCGCTGGACGAGATGCTGAACATGCTGCTGGCCGCGACACGCGGCGCCGACTGGCGCTGCCCCAACCTGCTGTTCATGCTGTGCGACTCGGCCGCCAAGCACGCCCCGCGCATCGCGTCCAACCTCTGGCCGACGCGCCTCAACGTGATGGTCACCACCGAGCCGATGACCAGCGCCTCGGGCGTCTGGAACAGCGTGCTGGGCAGCTGGAACCAGGTCAAGAAGCGGCCCCAGTGGGAGGCCCGCCAGCCGGCCACGGCCTTGGGCGAGACCGAGTTCCCGATCAAGGTGGCCGATCTCGGGCTGCCGGTCATCGGCCGGGTCGCCTCGGGCGAGAAGCCCGGCTCCGCCGCGCCCAACGTCGTGCAGGTCGACACGAGGCGCCGGCCGGTGCCGGATGCGACCCGCCTGGAGCGCACGCTGGAGCAGCTGATGAGTGTCGAAGGCATGCTGGGCTGCTGTGTGGTGGACGGCGGCAGCGGCCTGGTGCTGGCCGGGCGCACCGCCGCCGACGCCAGCGACCTCAACCTGGAGCTCGCCGCTGCCACCCAGACTGAGGTGATGAAGGCCCACCGACGCGCCGCGCGCGAGACCCAGCCAGCCGATCGCATCGACGAGATCATCGTCACGCAGTCGCGCCGCCACCAGGTGCTGCGCACGGTCGCGGCCCATGCCGAGCTGTTTTTGCTTGCCGTGCTCGACAAGCAGCGCACCAACCTCGCACTGGCCCGCTTCAAGATCCTCGACGCCGACAAGTCGCTCGCCTGAGCGCCCCCACTGGCGACGCCGGCCCGGGGCCAATAGCCCTGGCGCCGGGCGCATCGGGCCGCTCCGCTACCATAACGCGACCCACGACCGCTGTTGTACGGGCGTCAGCGCCCGGCCGTTCGCCATGACCCAAGTGATCTTCGACTACACGCGCCAGGACGCCTCCGGCGCGAGTTGCACCGCCCACGCCTGGGCCAAGGTGCCCCCTGCACTCACCCCCGAGCAGCGCATCGACTGGAAGGAGCGGGCCAAGGCCTTGCTGAAAAAACACGATGCGGTGCTGGTCGCCCACTACTACGTGGACGGCGACCTGCAGGACCTGGCGCTGGAGACCGGCGGCTGTGTCGCCGACTCGCTGGAGATGGCCCGCTTCGGGCGCGATCACCCGAGCAAGACGCTGGTGGTGGCGGGCGTGCGTTTCATGGGCGAGAGCGCCAAGATCCTGTCGCCGGACAAGCGCGTGCTGATGCCCGACCTCGACGCCACCTGCTCGCTGGACCTGGGCTGCCCGCCGGAGGACTTCGCGGCCTTCTGCGACGCCCACCCGGATCGCAAGGTGGTGGTCTACGCCAACACCAGCGCCGCGGTGAAGGCGCGTGCCGACTGGATGGTCACCAGCTCCTGCGCGCTGGCCATCGTGCAGCACCTGAAGGACCAGGGCGAGAAGGTGCTGTGGGCGCCCGACCGCCACCTGGGCCGCTACATCCAGGAGCAGACCGGCGCCGACATGCTCATGTGGAACGGCGCCTGCATCGTGCACGACGAGTTCAAGGGCCTGGAGCTGGACCTGCTGAAACAGGCCCATCCCGGCGCCAAGGTGCTGGTGCACCCCGAGTCGCCGAAAAGCGTGGTGGCCCAGGCCGACGTGGTCGGCTCGACCTCGCAGCTGCTCAACGCGGTGGTGCAGTCGGACGCGCAGGAGTTCATCGTCGCGACCGACAACGGCATCCTGCACCGGATGCGCCAGCTGGCGCCGACCAAAACCTTGATCGAGGCGCCCACCGCCGGCAACAGCGCCACCTGCAAGAGCTGCGCGCACTGCCCCTGGATGGCGATGAACGCGCTGCAGGGCGTGGTGGCCTGCCTGGAGCACGGCAGCGGCGAGATTTCGGTGCCCGAGCCGGTCCGCAGCCAGGCGCTCGGCTGCATCGACCGCATGCTCGATTTCGTGGCCCGCAACCCGGCCAGCATCGCCAAGCCGGCCCAGGGGTTCGTGCCCAACGTCGGGGCCGCCTGAGCGTTTTCCTGCTTCAACAACAAGATCACATGTTCGAGAACAACGAAACCCTGGAAGAGGCGCGCGAGCGCAACATCCGCGACGCCCTGATGGAGGACATCGGCCGCCAGGACTGGACCGCCCGGCTGGTGCCTGCGGGCCAGCGTGTGCAGGCCCGCGTGCTGGTGCGCGAGGAGGCGGTGCTGTGCGGGCGCGACTGGTTCGAAGGCTGCGTCAAGACGCTCGACAGCGCCGCCCGCATCGACTGGCACTACGAGGAAGGTGCCCGCATGGCGGCCGACACGCCGGTCTGCCACATCGAGTCCGACGCGCGCGCCCTGCTCTCGGCCGAGCGCCCGGCCCTCAACTTCCTGCAGTTGCTGTCCGGCACCGCCACGCTGACGCGCCGCCATGTCGACGCGATCGAAGGCGCCTCGCCCAACCCGCGCGGCTGCGCCATCCTCGACACCCGCAAGACGATTCCCGGCCTGCGGCTGGCGCAGAAGTACGCGGTGCGTGTCGGCGGCGGGCAGAACCAGCGGCTGGCGCTCTACCACGGCATCCTGATCAAGGAAAACCACATCGCCGCCGCCGGCGGCGTCACCCAGGCGCTGCGCAACGCGCAGGCGCTGCAATCGGGCGTCGACATCCAGATCGAGGTCGAGACCGTCGCCCAGTTGCGCGAAGCCCTGGCGGCCGACGCGCGCAGCGTGCTGCTCGACAACTTCACGCCCGAGCAGATGCGCGAGGCCGTGGCCGTCAACCAGGGCCGTGCCCTGCTGGAGGTCTCGGGCAGCGTGCAGCTGGAGCAGGTGCGCGGCATCGCCGCCACGGGGGTGGACCGCATCTCGATCGGCCGCCTCACCAAGGACCTCAAGGCGGTGGACTACTCGATGCGGGTGCTGCAACGCCTCTGAGGCCGCCCGCGGTATCCCAGGGCAATACCCAAGGTTCATTTCTCAGGCACTCGGTACATAAATGCAGGACTGCCTCCCTGCACGCCGAACAATGCGCCCACCCGCGGCGCAGGCCGACCCCGGCCATCCCGGCCGACGGCGGCGCGCCCCGGATTCGGGGAGATCGAGATGCCGACAACACCCGCACGCCGCCACCCGGTGCGGCGTCCCGTGGTGCGGGCCTGCCTGTTCGCGACCGTGCTCTTTGCGCTGTCCTGCGTGTTGCCCCCAGTGGCCCAGCCGCAGGCCTACCACCATTTCGCCGCCGCGGTCGCCGCGGGTCCGGTGGAGGACCTGTGGAACGTGCTGTCCAACCTCGCCTTTGTCGCCGTGGCGGCGGCCGGCATGCTACAGCTGAAGCGCCTCGAGCGCACCGAAGCGGCGGCCGGACGCTCCGGTCAGCATCGGGTGGCATGGACCCTGGCGGTGTCGCTGGCGCTGACCGGCATCGGCAGCGCCTGGTACCACGCCCACCCCGATGACCTCAGCCTGGTGTGGGACCGGCTGCCGATGACGCTCAGCTTCGCCGCCGTCGTCGCGCTCGCGCTGGACCGGCGCGACAGCCTGCTGCCGCTCGCGATGTTCGGCGTCGCCAGCGTGGTCTACTGGTCGGTCAGCGGCAACCTGACCCCCTATCTCGCGCTGCAGGGCGGTGCCGTGCTGCTGCTCGCCGTGCTCGCCTGCCGGCCCCAACGCTGGTTTCCCGCCCTGCCCGTGGTCGCCTGGTATGGCCTGGCCAAGGCGCTGGAGCACTTCGATGCGGCGCTCGCGCCCCTGACCGATGGCCTGGTCGCCGGCCACCCGCTGAAGCACCTGGCGGCCGCCATCGCGGGATGGCTGGTCCTGAAGGCTTACTGCCGGTCGGCCCGAACCACGCCGGCCGTCCACCGTCCGCCCACGGCTTGCCCACAGGTTTGTCCACAGGAACAGCGCGCCGTGCGCCGCATGCTCACCGCACACTGACCGTCTGCCGCTTCCAGGCCGGGTCCTGCCACCTGCCGAACAGCGGCACGCACCTACATGGCCAAGATGGGCGGAACCATCACGGCCCGCAACGTCGCGAACGGCGTCGAATTCGAGCTGGTCCTGCAGCGGCTGGCGCACCACAAGAAGCCGTGAGGCCGGCAAGGGGAAACCTTTCGTGACGGCGTCATTGCATGGGAGACGCCACCATGTGAGCGCGCACCAACCACCGAGAGGGAGGACACATGGCTGACTTTTCGAAGTTCTACGACTACTTCCGCGAGAACATGGAGGCGCTTCACCTGCCCGCGCCGCTCGAACTTTTCGGCAACATGACGCTCGCCCTCGGTTCGATCAAGGCGCTCGAACTGTACATGCGCACCTATGGGTACAAGACCACCGTCCTGGAGCTGCTGGGGGCTGGCTTCAAGGCAGACAAGCTGGCGACCCTGGGGGCGATGCAGGCGTCCTACTACCTGGGTGCCGCCGTCGGCAGCCTCGCCGTGGCGACAGGCCGCTGCCTGGGCAACGGGGCCAGCATCGCGGATGTGCTGCTGTCGGCCACGCGGCAAGGCGTCAACAGCCCGTGGCTGGCGTCGCACCTGGCGCGGCATCCCGGCATCTACGACCCCGGGGTGCCAGGCCGCAGCCTCTATCGATATCAAGCCACGGCATGAAGACCCTCCTCGACCGCTTTCTGTTGCTGGCCGCCGGGGTGGCCGCGGCCGGGTTCATCTGGGCGCTCTCCCAGCTGCTCGGTGGCGAGGCCATGGGCTGGCTGATGGTGTGCATCAGCCTCTTCACCTTGGCCGCGGACAACCGGTCGCTGCGCAAGCAGTTGCGCGAGCACGGCATCGAGCCTCAGTGGGGCAAGAAACGGCACCCGCCGCCGCAAGCCCGCCCGGAGCCATGAAGCGGCCCCGTCTCTCACCCGCGGGCAGACCCTGATCAAGAAAGCGTTATCAGCGACGAAAAGAAGACACAGCCTGGTGCATCCAGAAGGTGCACCGGGTTCGGCCGTCTTCTGAAAGTCACGATGTTCTCGAAGCTTCCCTCCCTGCGTCTCAAGTACTTCGCCGCTTCGGCCTTCATCCTCACCCTGACCGTGCTGCTGGTCGTGCTGTTCCAGACCGAGCTGGCGCGGCGCGAACAGCTCGAACGCGTTCGCGACCAGGAGCTGCCGGCCCAGCTTCACAGCATCGCGGGCCGCGTCGAGGCGCAGCTGAACAAGGTCATCGCCGGCTCCGAAGGGCTGGCCAACAACACCTACCTGAAAGCCTGGATCGAAGCCGGCGCGCCGCTCGACCAGCAGCCGGCGATCGAGGCCGCGATGGCGCAGGTGCAGCGCTCGCTGAAGGCCAACGCGGCCTTCATGGCGGTGGCCCTGCCCGGCGGCGGCGTGCGCTACCACCACTGGGAGGGCGGCAAGCTGCAGTGGCGCGAGCTGTCGGCCGACGCGAGCAGCGACAGCTGGTACTTCAACTACCTGAAAAGCGGCCGCCCCTATGAACTCAACCTCGACAGCAACCCGCTCAGCAAAAGCGTGATGCTGTTCGTCAACTACCGCAGCGAGGCCCAGGGCGCCGACGGGCGGCCCTTGAGCGTCGCCGGCGGCGGCCTCGACATGGCCCAGCTCGCGACCCTGATCCGCGAATACCGCGTCGGCGAGTCCGGCACGGTGATGCTGGTCAAGCCCAACGGCCTCGTCGACGTGCACCCGGACGCCGCCCAGGCCGGCAAGCTCGACCTGTCCAAGGCGGCCGGCTTCGCCCCGCTCGTGGCCGGGGGCTGGCAGGGCACCACCGACCGGGGCGTGGCGGTCCACGAAGTCCGGCTCGACGATGGCCAGATGCACTTCATCGGCGCCGTCTACCTGCCCGACCTGCAGCGCTACCTGGTGGCGCAGCTGCCGGTGCGCGAGCTGACCGCGGGCATCCGCGCGAACCAGTGGTGGACCTTCGCGGCCGGCGGCGCCCTGCTGCTGGTCGGCCTGGCGCTGCTCTACGCCCTGGTCGAGCGCCTGATGCGCCCGCTGGCCCAGCTGCGCGAGCGTGTCGTGACCATCACCGACAGCCTGGACCTGACGGCGCGCTTCGCCGTCGCCGACCGCTCCGAGATCGGCCAGATCGGCGACCAGCTCAACCGTTTTGTCGAGCGCCTGCAGGGGGCCTTCGACGCGGTGCGCCGTTCCTGTGACGAGATCCTGGCCCGCTCACACGCGATCGCCGAAGGCAACCAGGCACTTTCGGGCCGCACCGGACAGCAGGCCGGCTCGCTGCAGCGCACGGCCGCCAGCATGGAGCAGATGTCCGCTTCGGTGCGTCAGAACGCCGAGAGCGCCGGCCAGGCTCGCGGGCTCTCGGCACGCGCCTCGGACGTGGCGCGCGAGGGCGGCGGCGTGATGGAGCAGGCGGTCGAGACCATGACCGCGATCTCGCACAGTGCGACCCGCATCGCCGACATCGTCGGCGTGATCGACGGCATCGCCTTCCAGACCAACATCCTGGCGCTCAATGCCGCGGTCGAGGCGGCGCGCGCCGGTGAACAGGGCAAGGGTTTCGCGGTGGTCGCCAGCGAGGTGCGTTCGCTCGCGCAACGCTCAGCCCAGGCCGCGCGCGAGATCAAGCAGCTGATCCAGGAATCGAATGAAAGGGTCAGCGCCGGCTCGTCCCACATCGAACGGGCCGGCAAGACCATGCGCGAGCTGGTCGATGCGGTGCAACGGGTAACCGACATCATGGGCGAGATCTCGGCCGCCTCGGGCGAGCAGGCCGAGGGTGTGACCGGCATCAACCAGGCGGTCGCGACGATGGACGAGGCGACCCGTCAGAACGCGGTGCTGGTGCAGCAGTCGGCCGCCGAGGCCGACGGCCTGCGCGAGCAGGCGGCCCGGCTGGAGGCGGCGATCCGCGTGTTCCGGCTCGCCGAGCGCGACGAGCAGGCTGCCTGAGGGCCGCCCCCAAGGGCCTCACGCCGCCGCGGGGCGGCACGCCTCGACGGCCCGGGCGGCCTCGTCGGCCAGTCCGGCCACCAGCCCCCAGGCTGCGCCGGCCGACTGCAGCCGCCGCATGACACGCGGCAGCACCTCGGCCACCAGCCGCTCGGTGGTGGCGGCGACCGTGGTGCGCTGCTCGGCTGAAGCGTCCCCGCTGCTGAGCAGCACGTACTGGAACAGGGCCGAGGTTTCCCAGAGCCGGAAGGGCTCGGCCTCGAACAAGGGCTTCAGGCCCTGGAACTCCGGCATCGTCCGCAAAGCCTGCAGCAGGTCTCGGCCACGCGCCGACTTGTCGATCACGACGAGGTAGTTCTGTGCCTGGCCGGCCGCGCCGAACTCGCCGGCCGCGACACGCGCGCGCAGGTCGGCCTCCAACTGCCTGAGCTGCAGCCCTCTGCGTTTTGCTTCACCCATCTGGTCTGGTCCTGGTTGTCATCGCTTGCGCCCTCGGCGCGGGCCCACACTATAGGCCCTGCCCGCATCCCGAAAGACAACACGGTTGTAGGCGCTCTCCGACAACGCCGCGAGGCGCGCGGGAAGCGGCGCAGCGCCGCCTCGGCAGTAGCATCGGCCGCATCCCTCCGCGCTCCCGAAAGGCCTTCATGCCGACTCCTGCGACCCGCGGCGGTCCCGCACCGGCCGCCGGCCCCCGCAGTCGCCCGGGTCCCCATCCCGTGGAGGCTGCACGATGAAACGCGCGCCGCTGTCCATGGGCGGCGCCCTCGGCACCCCCGCCAACTGGCTGCGCGCCTTCGCGATGCTGGGCTGCGCCGCCATCATGCTGGGCCTGCTCTACTGGCTGCAGGGTGTGCTGATCCCGATCGCGCTGGCCCTGCTGCTGACCTTCCTGATGAGCCCGCCCATCCTCGCGATGCAAAGGCGCGGGGTGCCCCGCTTCGCGGCGGTGATCGTGATGCTGGCGGTGGTCGCGGGCCTGATCGGCGGCATCGGCTGGACCGTGGTGCACCAGGCCAACCGGCTGGTCGACGACTTCCCGCGCTACGAGCGCAACCTCAACATCAAGATCGCCGAGTTCAAGCGCGACGACCCGGGCGTGATGGAGCGGCTGCAGCGCATCATGTCGCGCGTCTCGCGCCAGCTGCAGAAGGCCCAGGTGCTGCCGGCGCCCGAGGGCGAGACGCCGCGCACGGTGCGGGTGGTCGAGGACAGCGGGCCCTTCCAGCTGGGCCGGCTCTGGAATGCCTTCGGACCGGTCATCGAGCCGGTCTCGATGGTCGCCTTCGCCTTCGTGCTGGTGGTCTTCATGCTGCTGCGCCGCGAGGACCTGCGCGACCGGCTCATCACGCTGGTGGGCCAGGCCCGCCTGGTGCCCACCACCAAGATGCTCGACGAGGCGGCCGACCGCATCAGCCGCTACTTGCTGATGCAGTTCACCATCAACGCCGGCCACGGCATCGCGGTGGCAGCGGGCCTGTGGCTGATCGGTGTGCCCTATGCCGTCATGTGGGGGCTGCTGGCTGCGGTGCTGCGTTATGTGCCCTACATCGGGCCCTGGATCGCCGCCGTGTTCCCGCTGCTGCTGAGCCTGGTGATCAACACCACCTGGATGCCGGCCCTGGAGGTGCTGGGGCTGTTCCTGGTGCTCGAGACGATCAGCAACATGCTGCTGGAGCCGGTGCTCTACGGCCGCGGCATCGGCATCTCGGAGACCGCGACGCTGGTGATGGTGGCCTTCTGGACCTGGCTGTGGGGCCCCATCGGCCTGCTGCTGGCGACGCCGCTGACGGTATGTCTGGTGGTACTCGGCCACTATGTGCCGGCGCTGCGGTTTTTCGACACGCTGCTGGGCGATCGCCCCGCGTTGGCGCCCGGCGCCCGTTTCTACCAGCGGCTGCTGGCACGTGACCGGCACGAGGCGCGCGAAGTCGCCGCCGCGCAGGTTCAGGCAGCGGGCCTGCCAGCCGTCTTCGACGAGCTGTTGATGCCGGCACTGTGCTACGCGCGGCGCGATCTGGAGCGCGACGCGCTGGACGAGGACGATGTCAACTTCGTCGTCGAGTCGGTGCGCGAGCTGGCGCTCGAGCTCGAGGCTCCCGAAGCGCCGCGCACCGTGGAGCGTGAAGGTCCGCCGCTGCTGGCGCTGCCGCTGCTGGTGGTCCCGGTGCGCGACACCTCGGCCGCGGCCGCGGCGCTGCTGCTGGAGCGCGTGCTCGAGCCCGGGGGCTTCGCGCTGCAGACCTGCGACCCCGGGACACTGGTGTCGGAAGTGGTGGCCGCGCTCGACGAGCGGCCGACGCCGGTGGCCTGCATCGTGCTCGCCAGCGGCTCCGCCATCGGCTATGCGCAGTTGCTGTGCAAGCGGCTGCACGGCCTGCCCCAGCCGCCGCGCCTGGTGGTGGCCTGCTTCGGGCGCCATACCGACCTCGCCGACGCCTGCAGCTCGCTGCTGGCCGCTGGTGCCGACCGCGTCACGACCACACTGGCCGAGGCACGCACGGAGCTGAGCGCCTTGCGCTCCCAGCTCGCCAGCGCCAGCCTGCCGGGACGCGAGGCCATCCGCGCCGATTCCACCCTGCAGACCGCCGCCGAGCTCGGTCCGACGCCGGCCTAGGGCCCGCGGGCAGATCGCGCCGACACAGCGTGACACGCACCACGGAATGGAGGCGGCCTGCACCCGGTCCGGGTCTCAAGCGGCCCTCGGCAGCGTCGATATCTTGAACGGACGCGCGTTTCGCGCTGTCGGCGCGCCAGCGCCTGAACGCCCCCTTCGCAGGACCTCCATGAAAACCACCGTTCTCCAGTTTTCCGCCGGCCTCGCGGCTGCTGCCATCCTGGCCGGCGCCGCGCTTGCCGGCGACCGCGGCACCAAGCCCGAAGCCATCGCGCTCGCCAAGAAGGCCGCCGCCTTCCACGCCAGCCAGGGCCAGGACAAGGCTTATGCCGAGATCAACAACAAGGCCGGCCAGTTCGTCGACCGCGACATGTACGTCTTCGTGCTGAGCGACAAGGGCTTCGTGACGGCGCACGGCGCCAACACCAACCTGGTCGGCAAGCCGCTGATCAACCTGAAGGACGCGGACGGCAAGCTGTTCGCGCAGGAGCTGGTCGCGGTGATCAAGAGCGGCAAGCCGGGCTGGGTCGACTACAAGTGGCCCAACCCGACCACCAAGCAGATCGAAGCCAAGACCACCTACGTGGAACCCGCCGGCGAGATCGGCTTCGCCGTCGGCATCTACAAGTAAGACCCGGCGTCCGCGCCGAGCGACGGGGACGAGGGCGCAGCCGCTCACCCCCGCCTACTTCCGTTTCTCGACATGCAGTTCCTCCACAACATCTCCGTCAAGCAGCGCCTGGTGCTCGGCTTCGGCTTCATGGCCGCGCTGGTGGCGCTGCTCGCGTCGGTCGGCTACCTCGACGCGGCGCATTCCCTGCGCCAGATCGAAGCCCACCTGGCGCGCGCGACGGCGCGCTCCGCGGTCGCCGCCGACATGCGCGACCAAAGCCTGCAGTACGACCTCGCGATCCGCAACATCGGCCTGGCGAACGACCCCTCGTTGATGCAGAAGGACGAGGCGCGCGCCAAGCAGGCCGACGCGCGCTTCCTCGCGGCGCTCGACGAGCTGCAGAAGTCGCCCGGCTCCGAGGAGGAGACCGCAGCGCTGCAGCGCGTGCGCCAACTGCAGGGCGAGATGTCGCCGTTGAGTACCCAGGCGATGCAGTTCGCGCTCGCCTTCCAACCGCAGGACGCGGTGACCCTGATCACCACCAAGGTCGATGCCCTGTCGCTGCAACGTCGCGAGGTGATCGACCGATTCGCCGCGGCGCAGCGGGCTTCGGCGCGCCAGGCCATGGACGACCTGGCGGAGCGTGCCAAGCGCTCCAAGCTGGTGATGCTGATCGCCGGCGTGATCGGCGTGATGGGTGCCGTGACCTGTGCCTGGCTGGTCAGCCGGGCCATCACCGTGCCCTTGCGAGCCGCCGTGCGCATCGCCGAGACGGTCGCCAAGGGCGACCTCACCGTCGAGCCCCAACCCCGCTCTCGCGATGAGATCGGCCGCCTGGTCGAGGCGCTGGGCCACATGACCGCCAGCCTCCGGAGCGTCATCAGCTCGGTGCGCTCCTCGACCGAGAACATCAGCACCGCGTCGAGCGAGATCGCCGCCGGCAGCCGCGACCTCAGCATGCGCACCGAGCAGGCCGCAGCCAGCCTGCAGCAGACCGCGGCGTCGATGGTGGAGCTGACCGGCACTGTGACGCATTCCGCCGACGCGGCGCGCCAGGCTGACCAGCTCGCGGCCTCGGCCTCGGCTGTGGCCGGCCGCGGCGGCCAGGTGGTGGCCGAAGTGGTCACGACCATGGGCGAGATCAATACCGCCTCGCAGAAGATCGTCGACATCATCGCGGTGATCGACGGCATCGCGTTCCAGACCAACATCCTCGCGCTCAACGCCGCCGTCGAGGCCGCCCGTGCTGGCGAGGAGGGGCGTGGTTTCGCGGTGGTCGCCGGCGAGGTGCGCACCCTGGCGCAGCGCTCGGCGCAGGCGGCCAAGGAGATCAAGAGCCTGATCAGCGCCAGCGTCGAGAAGATCCATGCCGGCGCCTCGCTGGTGCAGGACGCGGGCGCGACGATGAACGAGATCGTCGGCTCGGTCCAGCGTGTCACCGACATGATGGGCGAAATCAAGGCAGCCGCCTCGGAGCAGAACGAGGGTATCGGCCAGATCAACACGGCCGTGGCGCGGCTCGACCAGATGACGCAGCAGAACGCGGCCCTGGTCGAACAATCGGCGGCCTCCGCCGAAAGCATGAAGGGCCAGGCGCAGCAACTCGCCGAGGTGGTGCGCTCTTTCAAGCTGTCGCAGGAGCTGCGATGAAAGCCCCGTTGTCCTCATTCGTCAAGGAGTCCATGAGCATGCGCCGAATCAGTTTCTTGTTCGCCTGTCTGCTGGCATCGCTTCCCGTGCAGGCCGCCGAGGACCTGGTGCTGGGCCAGTCGATCCCTTTGTCGGGCCCGCTGGAGCCCGCGGGCCGGGCGATACGCTCGGGCATCGAGGCCTACCTGAAACGCGTCAACGCCGCCGGCGGCGTGGCCGGGCGCCAGGTCACGCTCAAGACCCTGGACGACGGCTACGAGGTCGAGCGGCATGTCGCCAACGTGCGCCAGCTGCTCGAAGAAGACCATGTCGAAGCGCTCGTGCTGTCGGCCGGCACCTCCCAGGTCGAAGCCGCCTACCCGCTGATCCAGAAGTCCGGCAAGCCCCTGGTCGGCACCATCAGCGGCTCGTCCACCTTGCGCAGCGCCGACAAGCGCCTGATCTTCCATGTGCGCGCGGGCTATGCCGACGAGGTCAAGCAGATGCTGGCCCAGATGGACATCGTCGGGCAGGCGACGGTGTTCGCCGTCTGGCAGAACGACGGGCTCGGCAAGGACGCCTTCGGCGCCCTGCAGCAGCATGCCGCGGCCCACCACGTGAAGGTGGTCGGGCAGGCCCCCGTCCACCCCACCTCGATGGACGCAGCCGCGGTCTCGAGCAAGATCCGGCAGGCCAAGCCGGATGCGGTGGCCCTGCTGTGCATCACGCCTTGCGCGGCCGCCATGGTCTCCAAGCTGGCCGCCGAGGGCGGCTGGCGGGGCGCGATGTACGCGCTGTCGGTGGTCAATGGCGAGGGCCTGGCCAAGGTCGCCGGCGAATCCTCGCGCGGCGTCATCATCACGCAGGTGATGCCCAACCCGCAGCAGCCCAATTCGCCCTTCGTGCGCCAGTACCAGCAGGACCTGCGGGCCCACACCGGCAAGTCCGAATACAGCTACTTCTCGCTCGAGGGCTATGTCAACGCGATGGTCGCGGTCGAAGGCCTGCGGGGCGCGCAGGCGGGCGGCGGCCGCTCGGTAGCCGCCGCGCTGGCCGCGCTCAACAGCCGCGAGTTCGAAGGCGGCGTGATGGTCAGCGCCGGCGACCAGCGCCCGCCACGCCCACGCCGGGTCGACCTCTCGCTGATCAACGGCGACGGCAAGCTGGTGCACTGACGGCTGGGCCCGGCCAGCCGCTGCGGCGCCGGCCGGTTCAGGCCATGGCCGTGTCGCGCCCGCCGTGCGCCGCTTCGGCGCGGCCCCACGTCAGCTCGCGCCGGCTGCGGAACTCGCGCCACTCGCCGGTCAGCGGGTCCAGAAAACCCAGCTCCCGGGCCAGCAGTTGCAAGGGCCGGCTGTAGTCGGGCGGCCTGTCGGGGTCGGGCTCGGGCAGGTGGCGCGGGTAGATCTGATCATGGAGGATGGGCCGGCCCAGCGCCGCCATGTGGGCGCGCAGCTGGTGCTTCTGGCCGGTCACCGGGCTGAGGCGGTAGAGCGCCAGTTCGCCGCGCACGTCCAGCAGCTCGATCGCGGTCTCGGCATTGGGCTCGCCCGGCGCCTCGCGCATGGTCATGAAGGAGTCGCCTTCCACCAGCCGGCTCCGGTAGACCTCGGGCAGCGGCTCGGGCCGCCACGGCGCCACCGCCTCGTAGTGCTTGACCACCAGCCGCTCGCGGAACAGCGACTGGTAGGCATCGCGGCTGCGCGGCTGCAGCGTGAACAGCACCACCCCGGCGGTCTCGCGGTCGATGCGGTGCACCGGCGACAAGGTCTCGATGCCCAGCTTGCGCTTGAGCCGCACCAGCAAGGTTTCCTGCAGGTAGCGCCCCGAGGGCGTGACCGGCAGGAAATGCGGCTTGTCGACCGCCACCAGCAGGTCATCGCGGAACAGCAGCTCCGCCTCGAAGGGCACCCGGTGCTCGCGCTCCAGCGAGCGGTAGTACCAGATGCGCAGGTGCGGGCGGTAAGGCGCATCGGGCGGCAGCGGCCGGCCCTCGGCATCGGCCACCTCGCCGCGGCGCAAGCGCTCCAGCCAGCCCTCGCGGCTGACCGCCGGCAGACGCACGGCCAGGAAGTCGGCAAGCCGCGGCCAGCAGCCGGCCGGCAGGACCAGGCAACTCGGGCTCACGCCGTCGCGTGTCGGCAGCGGGCAGTCGGGACGGACCCGCCCCATCAGGCCGCCTCGTCCAGGCGCCGCGCGCGCTGCAGACGCCAGGCGCCGTCGGGCTCGTCGGCATAGACCTGCTCGGCGGTGGTGTCGGTCTCCTGCAGCCGCGTGTCGAGCGCGATGCGGTTGTCGAACACGAAACACTCGCCCTCCCAGTCGAGCTCGGCATCGGGCATGGCCTGGAAATAGTTCAGGATGCCGCCGTCGAGCTGCAGCACCTCCAGGCCCAGGCCCTCCATCCAGGCACTGGTCTTCTCGCAGCGGATGCCGCCGGTGCAGTACATCGCGACGCGTTTGCCGGCGGCCTTCCAGGCCGGCGCCTGCGCCTCGACGAAGGCCGGGAAGTCGCCGAAACGGCGCACCTGCGGATCAACCGCCGAGCGAAAACGGCCCAGCCGGTATTCGAAGCTGTTGCGGTTGTCGAGCACCACCACATCGTCGCGCCGGATCAGCTCGCGCCACTCGGTCGGCGTCACCTTGCCCCGCTGTGATGCAAGCGCCGGCCCCGGCACATCCACCGTCACGATGGCGGCCTTGCGCTGCACCTTCATGCGACCGAAAGGCCGGCTGCGGCAGGCGCTGCGTTTGAAGGGCATGCCGGCACAGGCGGGGCCCAGCGCCGGATCGGCCCGCAAGGCTTGCTCGAAGCCGTCGATTGCGGCCGCGCTGCCGGCCAGCACCCCGTTGATCCCCTCGGGCGCGACCAGCACACTGCCGGTGAGGCCACGTGTCAGCTCGCGCAGGCGGGCGGCCGCCGCGTCGGGGTCGACCAGCTTGACGAAGCGGTAGAAAGCGAGGTGGAACAGGGCAGCAGCGCCCGCAGCCGGTGCATCGGGGGTCATGCCCGCTATTGTCGCCAAGCCGGCTGCGGCCTGCCGGAAGGGTCGCGCCGGAGCGCCGGATCGAGAACTATTGCCCAGCCTGTGGGCGCGACCGGACACACCCGGGTTTCGACCCAGTCCACCGTCATACCGTAACGTTATGATCGGCCGCGCTGCCCGAGCTGCAACCAGGCCCGCGAGCGCCGGAGGGGGCGCGGTGCCACGGCGCCCGGGTCAGGACCTTTCCTTCCTTCAGGAGAAAACAA
>NZ_JAPFBW010000063.1 GCF_026153205.1 Aquabacterium sp. A7-Y
ACCGGTTCGAGTGCCGCAGTGCGAATCAAGCAGCCACCAGCCTTCGCTGGCCTGCGCCCGGCCGGACCTTGAGGCTTTTGCCCAGGCTCGCATCGGCACGGCGGGCCGCGATGGTGGGTACGTAATGCCAGTCGGCGCGACATTCATCCGGACCTGCGGTGATCACCATGAAACCACGCCGGCTCGTGTCCGCGTACTCCAGGTCCTTGATGAGCTGCTCGAGGGCGGCTGCCAGATGGGCGGGGGCCACCAGCGGTAAATAGGCCTCGAAGCCCGGCGAGCTCACGGAAGGTGTCGCGAACTCCACGCCCGCAGCCTTGCCGTCGGCGCTGACAAGGTTGCTGGCCCACGCATTGTGCGTGTCGCCGGCGAGCACGACGAGGTTCTTGTCGAGCGCCTGCGCCATCGTCAGTACACGTTCCCGAGCTGCCTGGTAGCCGTCCCAGGCGTCAAGGTTGTAGGGCAAGCCGGGCTGGGTGAGCAGGGCCTGTTCCTCGGGTGTCAGGGTGCCGGGCGACGCCAGTGCTTTGGCGGCCAAGGCGAGGTAGCGCTCGATCGACAGTCCCAGCTCACCTTCACTCAGCAGGTTGAACAGCACCGGCGCAGGCAACTGCATGCGTCCCATCAGCACCTGCTGCCCCAGGACCTGCCAGGTCGCCGGAGAATCGCGCAGTTGCTGCTCGAGCCAGACGGACTGCGCTTCCCCGAGCAGCTGTCGGTCGGCGGCCCCGACCTCGGTGACATAGGTCTCGGCATCGAAGCTTCCGCCCGCGCCGAGATAGTCGGTCAGCTCCAGCTGCGGGTCGCGGCCAATCACACGCGTGTCCAGCATGTGCAGCGACAGCAGCGAACCGAAATGGAAGGAGCGGTAGATGCGGTCGGGCTGCGAGGCATCGGGCAAGCGCACCGGCATCCATTCGAAGTAGGCCTGCAGCGCTGCGGCCTTGCGGGCAGCGAAGCTGCCTTCCTTGTCGGGCTGGTGGTTCTGTGCCCCGTCGCGCCAGGCGTCATTGCAGAGCTCGTGGTCATCCCAGACCGCGATCATCGGCAGCGCGGCGTGCAAGGCTTGCAGGTCCGGGTCGCTGCGGTACTGGGCGTGGCGCATGCGGTAGTCGGCCAGCGAGACGATCTCGGTGGCCGGTTCCGACAGCCGGCCCAGCTTCGCCGCCTCGCTGTCGGCATAGCCGCCGCGGGCGTATTCGTAGAGGTAGTCCCCGAGGTGCACCGCCACGTCGAGATCGCCCATGCGGGCCGCCGCCGCATAGGCATTGAAGTAACCGGCCGGGTAGTTGGCACAGGAGAACACGGCCAGCCGCACCTGCGACACCGTGCCGGTCGGCAGGGTGCGGGTGCGGCCCACCGGCGAAACCGACGCACCGGCCCGGAAACGGAAGTGATAGGCATGGCCCGGCTCCAGGCCGTCCGCGTCCACCTTGACGGTGTAGTCACGTCCGGTGTCGGTGAACGCAGTGCCGCTGCGCACGATGTCCGCGAAGCCGGCGTCAAGGGCGACCTCCCAGCGCAGCTCCACCGCGCCGTTCGACGAGCGACTGGCGCGTGTCCACAAGATCACGCGGTCGCTCAGCGGATCGCCGCTGGCCACGCCGTGCGTGAAGGCGACCGGCCTCTCGGCGGGCTGTTCGCTGTTCTCGTCGCCGTCGCCGCTGCCACCGCCGCAGCCGGTGACGCCGAGGGCGCCGCCCAGGGCGACGGTGCCAACCGTGAGGTCGCGGATGAAACGCCGGCGCGACGTTTCGACTTCGAAAGGTTTTTGGCTCATGGAGGGCTTCGTGTTCGGAACCACCGGCAGCCTAGGGGCCGACGGTGAAGCGCCCGTGACAGCGACGCGGCCACGCCCTTCAGGGCGACGCGACCTGTCGATGCGAGCGACCGAAAACGAGAAGACCCAAAAACCGGGAGCCGATCAGGACGAGGGCAGCTTCACCTCGGACGCCGGTGTCGCGAGCGAGGCCGAAGCACCTGCTGCGACCTGCGGTTGCCGCAGCCGCGCGCTCCACAGCTCGGCGTTGCGGATGCCCAGCTTGTCCGGATCGAAGACCGGGTCCAGCCCTGCCTTCTTCTGCGCCTCGTAGTCCTTGAGGCACAGCAGCGCCGGCTTCTGCAGGATCAGGATGGCCACGATATTGAGCCAGGCCATCAGCCCGACACCGATGTCGCCAAGATCCCAGGCAGCACCGGCACTCTTGATCGCGCCATAGGACACCGAGGCAATCATCGCGAACTTCAGCAGCAGGCTCAGCCAGGGCCGGTGCGCCTTGCGGTTGATGTAGGCGAGGTTGGTCTCGGCCATGTAGTAGTAGGCGACGATGGTGGTGAAGGCGAAGAACATGAGCGCCAGCGCGACGAAGCTCGCGCCGAAGCCGGGCAGCGCTGACTCCACCGCGGCCTGGGTGTAGCCAGGGCCGGTTTCCATGCCCGGGAGGTGGTTGGTGATCATCGAGCCGTCGGGATGCTGCACGTTGAACTTGCCGGTCGCCAGCACCATGAAGGCCGTTGCCGTGCACACCAGCAAGGTGTCGACGTAGATCGAGAAGGCCTGCACATAACCCTGCTTGGCCGGGTGCGACACCTCGGCCGCCGCGGCCGGATGGGCACCGCTGCCCTGGCCGGCTTCGTTGGAATAGACGCCGCGCTTGACGCCCCATTCCACTGCCAGCCCGAACACCGCACCGTAGCCGGCCTCGAGGTTGAAGGCGCTCTTGACGATCAGCGACAGCATCTCGGGCACCTGCTGGATGTTGAGCAGCGTGATCACCAGCGCCACCAGGATGTAGGCCAGCGCCATGAAGGGCACCACCACCTCGGCGAAGCTGGCGATGCGCTTGACGCCGCCGAAGATGATGAAGCCCAGCGCCACCACGATCAGCGCGGCGCTCACGCCCGGCGCCACGCCCCAGGCGTTCTCGACGCCGGCCGCGATGCTGTTGGCCTGCACCCCCGGCAGCAGGAAACCCATCGCGATCACGGTGGCCACCGCGAAGATCCAGGCGTACCACCTCTGGCCCATCGCCTTCTCGATGTAGTAGGCCGGCCCGCCGCGGTACTGGCCCTTGTCGTCGACCTCCTTGTAGATCTGCGCGAGCGTCGATTCGATGTAGGCGGTGGAAGCGCCGAGGAAGGCCGTCATCCACATCCAGAACACCGCGCCCGGCCCACCGAAGGTGATGGCGGTGGCGACGCCGGCGATGTTGCCGGTGCCAACCCGCCCCGACAGGGACATCGCCAAGGCCTGGAAGGACGAGACGCCAGCGGCGGACTTCTCGCCGCGGAACATCAGCCGAACCATCTCGGCCATGCCGCGCACCTGCATGAAGCGGGTGCGCAGCGAAAAGAACAGCCCCACACCGAGGCAGAGGTAAATGAGCGCGACGCTCCAGACGATGCCGTTGATCTTGCTGATCCATTCGGTCACTTGCAGCACTCCTTGAAGGCAATGGCTGGCGCCGTGGCATCGGTACCTTCGTGGGGCACTTGCGCGGCGACCAGCGGACAGCGTGTTTGGATACCGGAAACGGCCGGCGGCCAGAGGGCGCCGGCTTGCTTGGGCCAGAGTCGCAGCCGGACTTTGCAGCTCGGTCCGGTGCGCCCATGATCGGACAGGGGCGCCACTCTAGCAGCGGGATCCTGTCACTTCTCGCGACGCGGGTGGCCGCCAAATCGCTACGATCCGTGCTCGACCTGCAATCCGACCGACAGTGAAAGGCTCGACGATGAGCATTGCACCTTCGTGCATCTCCCCGATCTCCACGCACGGCCTGCCCGGCCCGTGCTGCATGAGCCCCGCCCGGCCGCCCGAAGGGGCTCGCACCGCAGTGCGCAGCACGGAGGTTTCCCAATGAGCCCCGCCCGGCCGCCCGAAGGGGCTCGCACCGCAGTGCGCAGCACGGAGGTGACCCAATGAGCCCGCGCTCCGACACCGCGGTAGCGCTGCTGGCCTTGCGTTGCCTGGACCTGACCTCCTTGAAGGACGACGACAGCGACACCTCGATCGAAACGCTCGCCGCCCGCGCCCGCACCCCCCATGGTGCGCCCGCGGCCTTGTGCGTCTACCCGCGTTTCATCGGCGCCGCGCGGCGTGCGCTGCAAGCCGCCGGGCTGCCGCAGGTGCGGCTCGCCACGGTGGTCAACTTCCCCCGTGGGGAGGCGAGCCCCTCCGACGTGGCGCGGGAGATCGACGCGGCAGTCGCGGCGGGTGCCGACGAGATCGATGTCGTTTTTCCCTGGCGTGCGTTGCTGGCGGGCGATGCGGCGGCCGGCTCGCGGCTGGTGGCCGCGAGCCGGCGTGCCTGCGACGCCGCCGACCGCACGGTGCTGCTCAAGGTGATCCTCGAATCCGGCGAGCTGCGCGAGCCGCACCGCATCGTCGAAGCCGGCCGCATCGCGGTGGAGCAGGGGGCCGACTTTCTCAAGACCTCCACCGGCAAGGTGGCGGTCAACGCGACGCCGGAGGCGGTGGGCGCGATGCTGCAGGTGATCCGGGAGCATGGCGGGCAGGTCGGGCTCAAGGTCGCCGGCGGGCTCACCGGTCTCGCCGAAGTGAAGACCTATCTGGCCCTGGCCGCGGAGGTCTGCGGCGAAGCCTGGTTGACGCCGCGGCGCCTGCGTTTCGGCGCCTCGGGCCTGCTGGGCGTGCTCGTCTCGGTGCTGGACGGCGACGCGCCCGCCGCCGGCACGCCGGCATCCTATTGAACGCGGGCTCGAGCGTCGTGCCCGCGCGCATCAGCTCCACGGTGGCCCGGCCTGCCGGAGCGCCCAACTTCCTGCCGCAGGAGGTGATACGCCGCAAGCGAGACGGGGCGGTCCTGGGCCCCTCCGAGATTGGCGCCTTCGTCGCGGGCGTCGCTGATGGCAGCATCAGCGAGGCCCAGATGGCGGCCTTCGCGATGGCGGTCTGCTGCCGCGGCATGAGCCGGGACGAGGCAGTGGCCCTGACCCTGGCGATGCGTGACAGCGGCGAGCGCCTGCGCTGGGAAGCCGAGGGCCTGCCCGGCCCCGTGGTCGACAAACATTCCACCGGTGGCGTCGGCGACAGCGTCTCGCTGATGCTCGGGCCCATGCTCGCGGCCTGCGGCTGTTATGTGCCCATGATCTCCGGGCGCGGGCTGGGCCACACCGGCGGCACGCTGGACAAGCTCGAAGCCATTCCCGGCTACCGTAGCCAGGTCTCGGTCGCGCAGCTGCGCCGGGTGGTGCGCGACGCAGGGGTGGCCATCGTCGGCGCCGGCGACCGCCTGGCCCCGGCCGACCGCCGCCTGTACGCGGTGCGCGACGTCACGGCCACGGTCGAGTCGGTGCCGCTCATCACCGCCTCCATCCTGGCGAAAAAGCTGGCCGCCGGCCTTCAGGCGCTGGTGCTGGACGTCAAGTTCGGCTCGGGCGCCTTCATGCAGGACGGCGCCGCGGCCCGCACGCTCGCTCAGCATCTGGTGGAGGTGGGCGAGGGCGCCGGCCTGCCGACCCGTGCGCTGCTGACCGACATGGACCAGCCACTCGCACCCTCCGCCGGCAACGCGCTGGAACTGCGCCTGACGCTGGACTACCTGGCCGGCCGCTGCCGCCCGGCCCGGCTCGACGAGGTCGTGCTGGCGCTCGGCGCGACCTTGCTCCAGCAGTGCGGGCGCGCCGCCGGGACGGCCGAGGCGCAGGCCCTGCTGCGCCGAGCGCTGGACAGCGGCCAGGCGGCCGAGCGTTTCGCCCGCATGGTGGCCGGCCTGGGCGGACCCAACGACCTGTTCGATCGCTCGCAGCGCTACCTGACGGCGGCGCCGCTGGTGCGCCCGGTGCCGGTGCCGCCAGAGGTGCGGGCCGCCGGCCTGTCCTGCCTGGCCGGCGTGGACACGCGGGCCCTCGGGCTGGTGGTGGTGCAGCTGGGCGGCGGTCGACGCCGGGGCGGCGATCGCATCGACCCGAGCGTGGGCCTGAGCGCCATCGCCCCGGTCGGAACGGCACTGCCGCCGGGCACGCCGGTCGCTTGTGTGCATGCAGCCAGCGAGGCGGCGGCCGACGCCGCGGTGGCGGCCGTGCAGGCGGCGTGCCGCTGGAGCGAGCCCGGCTCGCGGCCGCCGGCAGGCCCGGTGGTGGCCGCCACGATCGCTGTCGGCAGCGACACGCCAGTCTCCGAGGAGCCCCGATGAGCGTTCCCCCCAGCGACGACGAATTGATCGACGCGGCCCGCCGGGCCCGCGACAGCGCCCATGCGCCTTACTCGCGTTTCCGCGTCGGCGCCGCGCTGCTCGCCGACGACGGCCGCGTCTTCGCCGGCTGCAATGTCGAGAACGCGTCCTACGGTCTTTGCAACTGTGCCGAGCGCACCGCCTTTTTCTCGGCCATTGCCGCCGGGGTGCCGCCGGGCCGCTTTCGGCGCCTGGCGGTCATCGGCGACACGCAGGATCCGATCTCGCCCTGCGGCGCCTGCCGGCAGGTGATGCTGGAACTGGGCGGGCCGCACCTGGAGGTGCTGCTCGCCAATCTCCAGGGCGGGCGGCGCCTCACCCGGGTGGACGAGCTGCTGCCCTTCGGTTTCGGTTTCGACGCGCCAGCCTGATGGCGGCGCCTTGTGTCCTGGGATCATCCCCAAGGCAGGCCTGCAGGCAATTTGCGAACATGAGCGCCCACCCACATCAGCACGAGGACGACCCCATGACCCGGACCTTGCTCCCGACCCCCTGGCGCCGCGCCTGCCTGGCGCTGCTGGCCGCTCCTGCCATCGGCCTCGGCGGCAGCGTTTGGGCCCAGGCCAGCCAGCCCGCGGTGGTCTACGACGCGGGCGGCAAGTTCGACAAGTCCTTCAACGAGGCGGCCTACAACGGCATCGAGCGCTTCAAGAAGGAAACCGGCATCGGCTACCTCGACTTCGAGATCTCCAACGACACCCAGCGCGAACAGGCCTTGAGGCGCATGGCCCAGAAGGGCGCCAACCCGGTGATCGCGGTCGGCTTCGCCCACACCTCGGTGCTGGAGAAGGTGGCCAAGCAGTTTCCCAAGGTCAAGTTCGCGCTGATCGACAGTGTGGTCGAGGCGCCCAACGTGCAGTCGGTGGTGTTCAAGGACCAGGAGGGCACCTTCCTGGCCGGCATGATCGCCGCGATGGCGAGCAAGACCGGCAAGGTCGGTTTCATCGGCGGCATGGATGTGCCGCTGATCCGGCGCTTCCAGTGCGGCTACGAGCACGGCATCAAGTACGCCAACCCGAAGGCCGAGCTGCTCGCCAACATGACCGGCACCACACCCACCGCCTGGAACGACCCCACCCGCGGCGGCGAGCTGGCCAAGGCCCAGTTCTCCCGCGGGGTGGACGTCATCTTCGCGGCCGCCGGCGCCACCGGCCTCGGCACCTACCAGACCGCCAAGGACCAGGGCCGGCTTGCGATTGGCGTCGACAGCAACCAGAACCACCTGCATCCCGGCACCATGCTCACCTCGATGGTGAAGCGGGTCGACAACGCGGTCTACAGCATCGCGATGGCCGCGAAGAACGGCAGCTGGAAGCCCGGCACCACGGTGCTGGGCGTCAAGGAGCAGGGCGTGGGCCTGGCGATGGATGCGCACAATGCCAAGCTGGTGACGCCCGAGATGAAACAGCGCCTTGCTGCGGCCGAGGCCGACATCGTCTCCGGCAAGCTGAAGGTGGCCGTCTACAGCGCCGGCGCCGGCTGCAAGTTCTGAGTGCCCGTGCCCTCGACGCCGGCCTCGGTTTCGTCCCTCGCAACGCAGCCCGGCCCCGTGCCGGCGGTGCAGCTGCACGGCATCAGCAAGCGCTTTGGTGAGGTGCAGGCCAACCGCGACGTGCACCTCGAGGTGGAGCGCGGCACCATCCACGGCCTGGTCGGCGAGAACGGCGCCGGCAAGTCCACCTTGATGAGCATCCTCTACGGCTTCCACGAGCCCGATGCCGGCCGCGTGCTGATCGATGGCCGTGAAGTGCGCCTGCGCAGTGCCCAGGAAGCCATCGCCCACGGCATCGTGATGGTTCACCAGCACTTCATGCTGGTCGAGCGTTTCACGGTGCTGGAGAACGTCGTGCTCGGCGCGGAGGGCGGTTTCGCGCTGCGCGGCTCGCTGGCGAAGGCCAGAAGCGAGCTTCGACGGCTGTCCGCCGAGTTCGGCCTGGCCGTCGATCCCGACGCGCGAGTGCGCGACCTGCCGGTGGGCACGCTGCAGCGGGTGGAGATCCTCAAGGCGCTGTACCGCGGCGCGCGCATCCTCGTCCTCGACGAGCCCACCGGGGTGCTGACCCCGCGCGAGACCGAGCAGCTGTTCGGCGTGCTCCGCGAGCTGAAGGCGCGCGGTGTGACCCTCCTGCTGGTGACCCACAAGCTCAAGGAGATCCTCGGCGTGACCGACCGTGTCACCGTGATGCGCGGCGGCAGTGTGGTCGCCACCTTGCCGACGGCCGACACGAGCGAAGCCGAGCTCGCGGAGCTGATGGTGGGCCGCAGGGTGACGCTGGGCCATGCGGCGGCGGTCCGCGAGGTGGGCGAGCTGCGACTCGCCGCGCGCAACCTGCACTGGCACGACGCGCAGGGCGTGGCCCGGCTCAAGCAGGTATCGCTGGAGCTCCATGCCGGCGAGATCGTCGGCGTGGTCGGTGTGGCCGGCAACGGGCAGAGCGAGCTGCTGGCGCTGTTGTCGGGCCTGCAGGCGCCGCAGCAGGGCAGCGTCCGCTACTTGGGCGCCGCCGGCTGGCGAGAGTCGGTCCCCGGGCGCCCGATCGGCCCGCTTGCGCTGCGTCGCCTGGGCGTGGCCCATGTGCCGGAAGACCGTCACCGCCAGGGCCTGGTGCTGGGCTTTCCGATGTGGGAGTCGGCCGTGCTCGGCTATCAGGACGACCGTGAGATCCGACGCGGCCCGCTGCTGTGGCGCAGTGCGATGCGCAACGCCTGCCGCCGCATGATGGAGGAGTTCGACGTGCGGCCGCGCGATCCGGACCTCGGCTCGGCCAAGTTCTCCGGCGGCAACCAGCAGAAGCTGATCCTCGCGCGCGAGTTCCGGCGCTCGCCGCGTCTGCTGCTGATCGGCCAGCCGACCCGCGGCGTCGACATCGGTGCCATCGAGTTCATCCACCGCCGTATCGTCGCGCTGCGCGATGCCGGCTGCGCGGTGCTGCTGGTGTCCACCGAGCTCGAGGAAATCCTGGCCCTGGCCGACCGCATCGTCGTGATGTGCGGCGGCCGCATCACCGGCACGCTGTCGCGGGCCGAGGCCGACGAGCGGCGCCTGGGCGCGCTGATGGGCGCCCACCGGGAAGCGCCCGCGGGCGGGACGGAGCTGCTGTCATGAGTGCGACGCCGGCGACCTTGCCGCGCTGGATCGACCTCGGCCTGCTGCCGGTGCTGAACGTGGTGCTCGCCCTGGCTGCCGCCGGGCTGCTCGTGTGGATCATCGGCCAGGACCCGGTGGCGGCGGTGCGCCTGCTGTTGCAGGGCGCCTTCGGCGACGCGCTCGCGTGGAGCTACACGCTCTACTACACGACCAACTTCCTGTTCACCGGCCTCGCGGTGGCGGTGGCCTTCCAGGCCGGCCACTTCAACATCGGCGCCGAGGGGCAGGCCACGCTGGGCGGGCTGGGTGCAGGGCTGGCCCTGCTCGGGCTCGACGCCTGGCTGCCCGCGCCGCTGCTGGTGCCGCTCGCGGTGGCCGCCGGTGGCCTGGCCGGGCTGGCCTGGGCCTTCATCCCGGCCTGGCTACAGGCCTGGCGCGGCAGCCACATCGTCATCACCACCATCATGTTCAACTTCCTGGCCTCGACCTTGATGGTCTGGCTGCTGGTGAATGTGGTCGCGGTGCCCGGCGGCCTGGCGGTCGAGAGCCGGCCCTTTGCGCCGCACGCCGTGCTGCCCGGCGCGCAGGCCCTGCTCGCGGCGCTGGGCATCGAGTGGCCCGACACGCCGCTCAACCTCGGTTTTGTGCTGGCGCTGCTGGCCTGCGTCGCGGTCTGGGTGCTGCTGTGGCACACCCGGCTGGGTTATGCGCTGCGCTGCGTCGGGCAGTCCGCCGAGGCGGCCCGTTATGCCGGCATGGACCCGCGCCGCCTCACCGTCGTGGCCTTGTGCCTCTCGGGCGGCCTGGCCGCGATGGCGGGTGTCAACGAGATCGCCGGCGTGCACCACAAGCTGCTGCTCGACTTCGTGGCGGGCGCCGGCTTCACCGGCATCGCGGTGGCGCTGATGGGGCGCAACCACCCGCTGGGCATCGCGCTGGCGGCTCTGTTGTTCGGTGCACTGGCCCAGGGCGGCTCGGAGCTGGTCTTCGAGATGCCGGCCTTCACGCGCGACATGTCGGTCGCGGTGCAGGGTCTGGTCGTGCTGTTCTGCGGTGCGCTGGCGCTGATGCTGCGGCCCTTGCTGGCGCGCCTGTGGGGCGTGCTGGGGGGCGGGCATGGATGACACCCTCCTGATGGCCGGCTCGCTGCTGGGCGCCACCTTGCGCATCTCCGTGCCGCTGGTGCTGTGCGCGCTCGCCGGGGTCTACAGCGAGCGGGCCGGGGTCATCGACATCGGGCTGGAAGGCAAGATGCTCGCGGCTGCCTTCACCGCCGCCTGCCTCGGCGCTGCCGGCTGGCCGGCCCTGGGCGCGCTGCTCGCCGCCTGCGGCGTCGCGGTCGCGCTGTCGCTGCTGCACGGCTTCGCCTGCATCACCCATCGCGGGCAGCAGATCGTCTCGGGGGTCGCGATCAACATCATCGCTGCAGGCCTGACCGCGGTGCTCGGACTGGTCTGGTACCAGCAGGGCGGGCGCACGCCCGAGGTCGCGCCGGAGCACCGCTTCACGGCCCTGTTCCCCGAGACCGCGACCGCGGTGCGCGAGTGGGGCAGCTTCGGGCCGCTGCTGGCCGAAGGCCTGCTGCGCCACGATGTGCTGGTCTGGCTGGCCTTGGGCTTGGTCCCGGTCAGCTACTGGCTGCTCTACCGAACCCGTTTCGGGCTGCGACTGCGTGCGGTCGGCGAAAATCCGGCCATGGTGGACGCGGCCGGCATCTCGGTCGGCTGGCTGCGCTACCGGGCCGTGATCGCGGCCGGACTGCTGTGCGGCATCGCCGGCACCTATCTGACCTTGGCGCAAAATGCCGCCTTCACGCCCCACATGACGGCGGGACGCGGTTTCATGGCGCTGGCGGCGATGGTGTTCGGCCAATGGCACCCGCTGCGCGCGGGCGCCGCCTGCCTGCTGTTCGGCTTCCTGGACGCGCTGGCGATCCGGCTGCAGGGCAGTTCGCTGGGCGCCGTGCCGGTCGAGCTGATCCAGGCGCTGCCCTACCTGCTGACCGTGGTCCTGCTGGCCGGATTTTTCGGCCGTGCCCGGGCGCCGCATGCGCTGGGGCAGCCCTATGTGAAAGAACGTTGACTTTGCCCCGTTTCCTGCATACCGCCGACTGGCAGATCGGCCGCCACTACGGACAATTCGACCCCGACGACGCCGTGCCGCTGGCCGAAGCCCGCTTCGCGGCGGTCGAGCGCCTCGCGATGCTGGCCTCCGAGCACCGGGTCGATGCCGTGCTCGTCGCCGGCGATGTGTTCGACGCGCAGACCGTTTCCGACCGCACGGTGCGACGCCTGTTCAACGCGCTGGCCGCTTATGCTGGCCCCTGGATCCTGCTGCCCGGCAACCACGACGCCGCGCTGGCCGAGAGCGTCTGGAGCCGGGCGCTGCGGCTCGCAGCGGTGCCCGCCAACGTCCATCTCGCGCTGGAGCCCGGCGTGCTGGATTTCGCCGAGCGCGGTTTCGTCGCGCTGGCTGCGCCGCTCACGCAGCGCCACACCTACAGCGACCTGACCGCCTGGTTCGACAGCGCCGAGACGGCCCCCGGCCTGCTGCGCATCGGCCTGGCCCATGGCAGCGTGCAAGGCATCCTGGCCGAGGACATCGACTCGGCCAACCCGATCGCGGCGGAGCGTGCCGCGCGCGCCCGGCTCGACTACCTCGCCTTGGGCGACTGGCACGGCACGCGGCGCATCGACGCGCGCACCTGGTACAGCGGGACGCCCGAGCCCGACCGCTTCAAGGCCAACGAATCGGGCCAGGCGCTGCGGGTGGAGATCGATGCCCCGGGCGCCGAGCCGCAGGTGAGCGCGCTGGCCAGCAGCCGCTACCGCTGGCGCAGCCTGTCCGAGATCCTGAACGTCGAGAGCGACGTCGACCGCCTGCTGGAGAACCTGGCCCAGGCCGGCCCCGACGACGTGCTGGAGCTGACCTTGCAAGGTCGCACCGACCTCGCCGGGCACCGCCGTCTGGCCCAGGCGGTCGGCGAGCTGCAGGCCCGCGTGCGCAGCGTGCGCAGCGACCTGTCCGGCTTGCGCCTGCTGCCCACGGAGGACGACATCGCCGCGCTGCAGGCCGACGGTTATCTCGGCGCGGTGATCGCCGAGCTGCGCGAACAGCAACAGCAGGGCGAGCGTGCCGACGTGGCCCGCGATGCGCTGGCGCTGCTGGCGGGCTTCCTGGCCGAGCGGCAGCCGGCCGGCGGGGGGACGCGATGACGATGCGCCTGAAGCGCTTGCGCATCGAGCAGTTGCGCCAGTTCCGGCAGCCTTTCGAGATCACCGGCTTCGAGCCCGGCATCAACCTTTTCACCGGTCCCAACGAGGCCGGCAAGAGCAGCATCGTGCGGGCGATCCGCGCCGCGTTTTTCGAGCGCCACCGCTCCACCATGGTGGAGGACCTGCGGCCCTGGGGCGATTCGGCCGCGTCGCCGACCGTGGAGCTGGAGTTCCAGGTCGGCGAGACTCCGTATCACCTCAGCAAGACTTTCCTGCAGAGGAAACGCTGCGAGCTGCGCGCGGGCACGGCGCGGCTGGAAGGCGCCGAGGCCGAAGACCACCTCGCGGCGCTGCTGGGCTTTCAGTTCGCGCTCAAGGGCGCCAGCAAGGCGGAGTACTGGGGCATCCCGGGCCTGCTGTGGATCGAGCAGGGCTCGGCGCAGGAGGTGCACGACGCGGTGCGCCATGCCACCGGGCACCTGCGCACCGCCTTGCAGGCCTCGCTCGGCGAGGTGGCCGGCAGCGGCGGCGACGATGTGCTGGAACGCGTGCGCGGCGAGCGCGAGCTGCTGCTGACGCCGACCGGCAAGCCGCGCGGCGACTATGCCGAAGCGATCGAGCGGCGCACCCGGCTGGCCGAGGCGCTGACCGCGCTGGATCTGCAGATCGAGACCTACCGCCAGCAGGTGGACACACTGAGCCGGCTGCGCGAGGAGCAGGTCCGCGACGAGGCCGAGCGGCCCTGGGAGACCTACCAGGCCGAGCGGCAGAAGGCCCAGCTCGCGCTGGATGCGGCCGCCCAGCTCGAACAGCAGCTCGCACAAGACCGCGAGCGGCTGCGCCAGAACGAGCTGAGGGCTGAACTGCTGCGCCAGCGGCTGCTCCACTTCGAGCAGCAACAGGCCCAGCTGGCAGCTCGCGAACAGCAGCTCGCGGCTGCCGCGCAGGCGCTCGCCCTGGCACGCGAGCGTGAGCTGCTGCAGCGACGCCAGGGCGAGGCGGCGGCCCAGCGCTTCGACGCCGCCCGCGAAGCGTGGCGCCTGGCGCGGCAGGAAGACAGCCGCGCGGCGGCGCAACGCGAACACGCCGAAGCCGGCCAGCGCGCCGCGGCGACCCATGAAGCCCTGACCCAGGCCGAGGCTGCACAGACGCGGCTGCAGGCGCTGCGCCAGCAGGCGCTGGCGAGCCGCATCGAGGCCACCGACCTCGAGACACTGCGGCGCCAGCAGGGCCGGCTGCATGAACTGCAGGTCCGCCAGGAAGCGGCCGCCACACGCCTGCGTTACGAGCTGGAGCCGGGGCAGGGCCTGCAGATCGACGGCGAGTCAGTCCAGGGGCAGGGCGAACGCCTGCTACTGGCGCCGGCCGAGCTGTGGCTGCCGGGCGTCGGGCGGCTGCACATCGCGCCCGGCGGCTCCGACCTCGGCGAACTGGCGCGCCAGCAGGCCGAGACAGCCGACGCGCACCGGGCCCTGCTGCAGCGCCTGGGGCTGGAGTCGCTGACGGACGCCGAGCGGCGCCGTCAGGCGCACCAGGAGCAGCTGTCGGCCATCGAACTGGCCGAGGCAGCGCTGAAGGCCCACGCGCCTCGCGGGCTGGACGTGCTGCGCACCGAGCACGCCGCCCAGGCCGTCCGCGCGGCCGAGGCGAAGCAGGCGCTCGAACGCCTGCCCCCGCCGCCCGACACGCCGGCGCCGCCGTTGGCGCGTGCCGAGGACGAGCTGGAACAGGTCCGCAAGGCGCTGGACCGTTGCCGGTCCGACGCGGGCCTGGCGCTGCAGGCGCTGGCTGCTGCCAGCGCGGCGCACGAGGCGGCGAGCAGCGAGCGCGACCTGCTCAAGGCGAGCCTGCAGGACGCCTCGCGACGGCAGGAACTGCAGCAGACCGAAAAAGACCTCACGGACACGCGTGCGGAGTGCGGCGCCCTCGGCACGAGCATCGAAGTCCGCAGTGCTCAGCTGGCCGCCGCCCGCCCGGACATCCTCCGGCAGGACATCGAGCGGCTGGGCCGCAGCGCCGAGCAGGCCGACAAGCAATTCCGCGAGCGGCGCGACGAGATCATCCGCCTGGAAAGCGCCTTGCAGGTGGCCGGCGGCCAGGGGCTCGAGGAACAGCGCGCCGAGGTGGCCCGCCAAGTCGCCCAGCTGGAGCGCCGCCATGCCGAGCTGCAGCGCCGCGCGCTGGCGCTGGATCACCTGCTGGAGCGCCTGACGGCCGGCCGCGGGGCGCTCACGCGGCGCCTGCAGGCGCCGCTGCAGAAGCACCTGGACCGCTACCTGCATCTGCTGTTTCCCCAGGCCAGCGTGCAGATCGACGAGCAGCTCACGCCGGGCCCGCTGACCCGTCCGGGCCAACGCGGGCCCGAGACGGGCGAGTTCGCCAGCCTCAGCTACGGCGCGCGCGAGCAGATGGGTGTCATCAGCCGGCTGGCCTAT
>NZ_JAPFBW010000064.1 GCF_026153205.1 Aquabacterium sp. A7-Y
ACCGGTTTGGATCAGGCGTTCATGAGCTGGTCGCTCTCATAGGCCATGATCCCGGCCAGCTCCCCAAGCAGTTGCAGGCTCCAGGTGTCCAAGTCGGAATTTCGCCTCGAAATATCGGCGAGGGACGATGCTGCAGCAGGGGTGTCCGTTGCAACGCTGCATGACTGACATGGCCGGAGCCGACCAGCACGGCCGGCTCGCCGTCATCCCGCGCAGCAGGACCTTGTTCGACGACAGAGCCAGCCGCGCTCGAACACCACGATGTGGGCCGGCAGTTCCGGCTCTCGGCTCATCAGCACTCGGGGCGGCCGTTTGCCGCCCGCGCTTGCGTGATGCCGGCGCGCCTCGCCGCGAGGGCAGGCGCGGGCATGCCAAAACGCCTCAGGCGGCTTGCCTCAGCTCGCGGCGCAGGATCTTGCCGACGTTGGTCTTGGGCAGGTCATCGCGGAACTCGACGTACTTGGGCCGCTTGTAGGCCGTGAAGTTGTCGCGGCAGTAAGCCATCAGGTCTTCCTCCGCCAGGGCCGGATCCTTCTTGACGACAAACAGCTTCACCGCCTCGCCGGATTTGGGATCCGCCACGCCGACGGCCGCGCATTCCAGCACGCCCGGGTGCAGATTCACCACCTGCTCGATCTCGTTCGGGTAGACATTGAAGCCGGACACCAAAATCATGTCCTTCTTGCGGTCCACGATCTTCACGTAGCCGCGTGCGTCCATGACACCGACGTCGCCCGATTTGAAGTAGCCGTCCGGCGTCATGACCTTCGCGGTTTCGTCCGGCCGGTTCCAGTACCCCACCATGACCTGCGGCCCGCGGATGCAGATTTCGCCCGCCTCGCCGATCGGCACGTCGTTGCCGGCGTCGTCGCGGATCGCGATCTCGGTGGACGGAATGGGCAGGCCGATCGTGCCGGTGAACTCGTTCAGATCCAGCCGGTTGCTGGTTGCCACCGGCGAGGTCTCGCTGAGGCCGTAGCCTTCGACCACCGGGCAGCCAGTGACCTTCAGCCACTTCTCGGCCGTGGCCTGCTGCACCGCCATGCCGCCGCCGTTGCTGATCACCAGCTCCGAGAAGTCGAGGGTGGCGAAGTCGGGGTCGTTGGCCAGTGCATTGAACAGGGTGTTGACGGCCGGGAACATGTTCACCTTGTGCTGCTTCAGCGTCTTGATGAAGCCCGGGATGTCGCGCGGATTGGGGATGAGGAGGTTCATCGACCCCAGGCGGGCGGCCATCATGTAGCAGACCGTCAGCGCGAAGATGTGATACAGCGGCAGGGCACAAACGATGGTCAGCGGCTTGCCGCCCAGCTTGTCCAGCATGGGCTTGAACCAGGCCTCCGACTGCAGGATGTTGGCGACGACGTTCCGGTGCGACAGCGTCGCGCCCTTGGAGACCCCGGTCGTGCCGCCGGTGTACTGGAGGAAGGCGATGTCGTCAGGTTGCAGGCGGGGCGGCTGCAGCGACTGGCGGCTGCCCTGCGCCAGCGCGTCGTTGAAGCGCGTCACGGTGCGGCCGCCGCTGGTGGGGAGCTTGAACTCGGGGACCATCTTGCGCGCATGGCGCACCACGAAGTTGACCAGCGCGCCTTTCACAGCACCCAGCATGTCGCCCATCGCGGCGAGCACCACGTGCTTGACGGCGGTCTTCTCGATCACTTCCTGCAGGGTGGTCGCAAAGTTCTCGAGGATGATGATCGCTTCTGCGCCGGAGTCCTTCAGCTGGTGCTCCAGCTCGCGCGGCGTGTAGAGCGGATTGACATTCACCACCGTATAGCCGGCACGCAACACCGCCGCGATCGCGACGACGTACTGCAGCACGTTGGGCATCATGATCGCGACCCGGCTGCCGCGCGGCAGCCCTCGGCCCTGCAGCCAGGCACCCAGCTGGGTCGAGAGGCGGTCGACCTCGCCATAGGTGATGGCCCGCCCCATGCAGATCGCGGCGTTGCGGCTCGCGTACTTGCGGAAAGACTCTTCGAGCAGCGCGGGCAGGGAGGCGTACTGGCTGCAGTCGATCTCGGTCGGCACGTTGGGCGGGTAGTTGTCGAGCCAGGGCTTGGACGCGTTCACAGGAACTCCAGGGACAGGTTGGAACTGCGGCCCATTGTTTGTGCTGCCTGTTAGAACTCCTACGGTACTTGCACTAACGAGGCGTCACTTAGGTGACTCCGGTGTGCGGAAAGTCGGCTTCGGTGCTTGTCAGCCTGCCAGCCTTCGCTCGCGCCGGCAATGATCCCCGCGACGGCTGAGGTCGATCGCTTTCCCTAGCCCGGTGCGCCGGCATCGGTGCAACACTCCTTGGCCATGCAACGAAGACGTCTGCTCCAGCTCGGAATCGCTTCCACCGTCGTGCTGGCCCTGGCGGGCGCCGGTGTGTCGATGAGCCGTCCGGGCCTCGAGGCCGGTCGGCTGACGCCGGCGGGCCAGGAGGTGCTTCGGGCCATCGCGCGGGCCGTGCTCGACGGCAGCTTGCCGCACGGAGGGGCACCGCTGGAGGCGGCCCTCGCGTCGCAACTGCAGCGTGTCGAGGCGCTGGTCGCGGCCATGCCGGGGCCCACCCGGCAAGAGCTGTCGCAGCTGCTCGGCGTCCTGGCCAGCGCGCCGGGACGCCGCCTGCTGGCCGGACTGGAGGCGGACTGGCGCGATGCCTCGGTGGCACAGCTGCAGGCGTCGCTCCAAGACATGCGCCGGTCGCGTCTGGCGGTGCGGCAGCAGGCCTACCATGCCTTGCGCGAGCTCAGCAGCGCCGCCTACTACGCCGACCCGGCCAGCTGGCAGGCGATCGGCTACCCCGGTCCCACCGATCTTTGAGGCCCCGACACCCATGAGCAAACTGCCCGACCCGATCCGGCAAGGCCTGGCGCGCGGCTGGAAGGTCGTCGGCGGCCCGCACGGTCCCTTGCCCGCGCAGCTCGACTGCGATGTCGTCATCGTCGGCACCGGGGCCGGCGGCGGCATCACCGCCGAACTGCTGGCACGCGCCGGGCTGGACATCGTGATGGTCGAGGCCGGCCCGCTGAAAAGCAGCAGCGACTTCCGTCAGCTCGAGAGCGAGGCCTACCCCTCGCTTTACCAGGAAAGCGCGGCGCGCAAGACCGCCGACAAGGCCATCACCATCCTCCAGGGCCGCTGCGTTGGTGGCTCCACCACGGTCAACTGGACCAGCTCCTTCCGCACACCGGAGGCCACCTTGCGCTGGTGGGGCGAGCAGTACGGCCTCGGCGAGCTGTCCCCCGAAGCGATGGCGCCGTGGTTTGCCCAGGCGGAGCGGCGCCTGCAGATCGGGCCCTGGCAGGTGCCACCCAACGAGAACAACGAGGTGCTCAAACGCGGCTGCGAGAAGCTGGGGCTCTCGGCCGCTGCGATCCCGCGCAATGTGTCGGGCTGCTGGAACCTGGGCTCCTGCGGCATGGGCTGCCCGACCAACGCCAAGCAATCCATGCTGGTGACCACCGTGCCGGCCGCGCTGGACCAGGGGGCCCGGCTGCTCGTGGAGACGCAGGCGCTGCGTTTCGAGCACGACGGGCGCAGGATCAGCGCGCTGCTGTGCGCCCCGGCCGCAGCCGCGCCGGCTTCCGCCCGACCGGCGGTGCGCATCCGGGCCCGCCACTACGTGCTCTCCGGCGGCGCCATCAATTCGCCCGCGCTGCTGCTGCGCTCCGACGCCCCTGACCCGCACGGCCGGCTGGGCCTGCGCACCTTCCTGCACCCGGTGCTCATCTCCGCCGCCACCTTCGGGCAGCCGGTGCAGGCCTGGCAGGGGGCGCCTCAGAGCGTCTACAGCGACCACTTCCTGTCCACCCAGCCTATCGACGGCCCGCTCGGCTACAAGCTGGAAGCACCACCGCTGCACCCGGTCCTGTTCGGCTCCAGCCTGCCTGCCCATGGGCAGGCCCGGCACGAGCTGATGGCCGACTTCCCCCACACCCAGGCCCTGATCGCACTGCTGCGCGACGGTTTCCACAAGCGCTCCATCGGCGGACGGGTGAGCTTGCACAACGACGGCTCCCCCGTGCTCGACTATCCCCTCGACGAGACCGTGCTGGAGGGCGCGCGGCGTGCCTTGCTCACGATGGCAGAGATCCAGTTCGCGGCCGGCGCGCAGAAGGTGCTGCCGGTGCACGAGCAAGCGCGACCCTATACCTCCTGGGCCGAGGCCCGCGAGGCCATCGGCCGCCTCGAGATGGCGCCCTATCAGACCCACGTGGTGAGCGCCCATGTGATGGGCGGCTGCGGTCTGTCCGGTGACCCCCGCCTGGGTGTGGTGCGTTCGGACGGGCGCCATTGGCAGCTGGACAACCTCAGCGTGCACGACGGCTCGCTGTTTCCCACCAGCATTGGCGCCAATCCTCAGCTGTCCATCTACGGTCTGACGTGGCGCCTGGCCACCGGGCTGGCGCAGCGGCTGGGCGCGAAACAGCCTGTGTTAGTGTCCTGACACCGAAGTTCATGGAGCTTGGGCCTGGAGCCGCCGGCCCTCAGCCACGGTTCTGCCCGCTCCCGCCCATGCTCGCCCGACTGCAAAAATTCATCACCCTTGCGCTGCTCGCTGTGGCCCTCGCCTGGGCCGCCGTCTGGCTGGGGCAGGGGCGCCCGGGTCTCGCCGTGGTCGGCGCGCTGCTGATCGCCTTCGGCTATGCCGCGGTGCTGGCGCTCGAGTTCGCGCTGGTGGCGCGCGTCCATCGCGACGACCCCACGCCGCGCGCGAGCTTGGCACAGCTGGTCGGCGCCTGGTGGGGCGAGGTCACCCACTCGCCGCTGATCTTCTGCTGGCGACAGCCGTTTTGTCCCGACGCGGTGCCGGACGAGCCCGGCCGCCCGGGGCAACGCGGCGTCGTGTTCGTGCACGGCCTGGTCTGCAACCGCGGTTTCTGGACCCCCTGGTTGCGTCTGATGCGCCAGCGCGGCGTGCCCTTTGCCACGGTCAACCTGGAGCCGGTCTTCGGCAGCATCGATGCCTATCCGGCGCAGATCGAGGCCGCGGTGCGCCGGCTCGAAGCGAGCACCGGCATGGCGCCGGTGCTGGTCTGCCACAGCATGGGCGGACTGGCGGCACGGGTCTGGCTGCAGTGTCATGCCGCCGATGCTCGCGTCCACCGGGTCATCACGATAGGAACACCGCACCACGGCACCTGGCTGGGCCGCTACGCCCGCACGTCCAATACCAGACAGATGCACCAGGGCAGCGAGTGGCTGCGCCGCCTGGCCGACAGCGAGCCACCCGAGCGCTACCGACGCTTCACCTGCTTTTACGGGCATTGCGACAACATCGTCTTCCCCGCGTCCACGGGCTGCCTGCCGGGCGCCGTGAATCGGCACCTCGAGGGCGTCGCCCACGTCCAGATGGCGTTTCAGCCGCAGGTGTTCAATGAAGTGCTGGCCTCCCTGGCCGACGTTCCTTCTGACGACACCACCGGGCTGATGGCCGGTGCCGCGGCGCGCTGAGCCAGCCAGGCGACTGCCGCGGTCAGCAGGACCTGCCGCAGCGTCTGTCCGGGTGTGGCCCCCAGCCAGGGGGCGATGCGGTCGCCTGCGGCCTGCGCCAGCAGCGCGAGCGTGTACAGGGTGAGCACGATGCGCCAATCGTTGCGGCTGGTGTAGCGGCCCTCCAGCCGCAGCGCGCCCGACGGGATGAGCAGCAGCGGCAGCAGCTGCAGCAGCAGCAGGCCGCGCAGGTCGCCTTCGCCGTGTACCGCCTGGCCAACGCTCCAGTGGCTCACCGAGGCCGTGGCCAGCAGCAGGGCCACCAGCAGCGCCGGCGCGCGGCCCCAGAGCGGATCGACGCGCTCGGCGAGAAAGGCGCACATCAACATCACGCAGGTCGCGCTGGTGGGCAGCTGCGCCAGCAAGAGCAGGGTCGCGTCGTGGGGCAGCGTCTGCCAGGCCATCGAGGCCAAGCCCGAGAGCGCGGTGCTGGCGAACCACAGCTGCCAGGCCAAGCGGGCTGGCGAGTCGCCGGACGAGGGCTCCCGCTCGAATCCGCCGCGCTCGGGCGTGCCGCCGATCCGGTGCGCGCTCAGCAAACCCCAGCTGCCGGCCGCCAGCAGGTTCAGCGCAGCCAGCAACTGCAGCGGTTCTGTCGCCATCGGCGCCGCCGGTGCGATGGCGGCGCGGATCGGGCCGCAGGCCAGCAGCCCCATGGTCAAAGCCAGCGTCATCGCCCCGAGCAGGGCCACGGCACAGCGTTTGGTGAGCAAGGCGTTCATGGGGGCCTCCGCAGCGAGGGCCTGAGGCCGCTCGCGTGAACTCCGAAGGCCCGCAGTGTCTGCCTCGTCAAGGAGGCGAACAATCACTCTTGCGAGGGGGTGGGGCCACCTGTTCAGGTGGTTGGCCCAGGCACGCCGCTCGCTGTGCTGCACGGTGTCCCGGGCCACCAGCCCTTGGCCTGCCGGGGCCGGCGCATCCAAGCTGCACAATGTTTTTCATGACAGCACAAATTGACTTAGATGCAATAGATCGGCGCATTCTTCGATCGCTCCAGGTCGATGGCCGCATGACCTACGACCAGCTCGCCAGCGAAGTGCAGCTTTCTCCCTCCGCGACGCTGCGGCGGGTGCGGCGCCTGGAGGAATCGGGCGCCATTGCCGGGTACGTCGCGCTCGTGCCACCCGAGCGGGTGGGACTGGGCCTGACCGCCTACCTCAATGTGCGGCTCGAAAAGCACAGCGAGATCCACAAGCGCAACCCCATGGATTTGTTCCGCGCTGCAGTACAAGCCTGGCCGGAAGTGGTCGAGTGTGTCGCCCTGACCGGGGAGATGGACTACCTGCTGCGGGTGGTGGTCGAGGACATGGCGCACTACTCGCGTTTCGTGATGGAGACTTTGCTGAAGCACCCAAGCGTTGAGGATTGCAAGACCAGCTTTGTGCTGGATCGGGTCAAGAACACCACTGCCGTGCCCGTGTAACGCGGGGTAATCGCTGGTCGACCTGTCACCTGCGGGACAAACTCGGCAGAACCGAGTTCCACAATCGATCTCGCCCGGTGGCTGAGGCTCATGCCGTCTTCGAGGCGCGCGGGTTGCCTGTCATCCGGGTCCAACAACACGGAGACAAACCCATGAGATCGATGTTCAGGAGCACTGTCGCGCCCGCCCTGGCGCTGTCCCTGCTGTCCGCCTGCGGCGGCGGAGGCGGGGACGGCGCCGAAGCCGAGGAAGCACGACCGCACGACCAGCGTGTGTTCACGGTGGACCAAGCCGCGTTGGCCTTCCCTGCCTTGAGCGAGAGCAGCGTCGAGACCGACCGCTGGAGCGGCGTGCTCGACGGCGCGGGCTACCGCATCGAGGTTCCGAAAAACTGGAACGGTCAACTGGTCATGTACGCCCATGGCTATGGCGGCACCGGCACGACGCTGGGCGTGACCACCCCGCCGCTGCGCCGTTACCTCATCGAGCACGGCTACGCCTGGGCGGCGTCGAGCTACCGGGCCAACTACTACGATGTGCGCGCCGGGGTCGAGGACACCAACGCGCTGGCGCTCGCCTTCACCAAGATCGCCGCCGAGCGCGGCCGTGTCCTCGCGGCGCCCAGCCGCATCTTCATCACCGGCCACTCGATGGGCGGCCATGTCACGGCGGCCGCGATCGAGGACGAAACCCGCGCTACCGCGCGCCACAAGGTCAGTTATGCCGGCGCCGTCCCGATGTGCGGGGTGATGGGCGATACCGAACTGTTCGACTACTTCGGCGCCTACCAGCTGGTGGCACAACAGCTCGCCGGTCGGCCGGCGACCCGCTTCCCGACCAGCGACTGGGCCGCGCAGCAGCAGGCGGTGCGTGAGGCGCTGTTCACCAGCTTCCCGAGCGGCCTCACCGCGCAGGGCCAGAAGCTCAAGGGCGCGCTGATGAACCTGACCGGCGGTGCGCGGCCGATCTTCGAGCAGGGCTTCACCAACGCCGGACTGCACGGCGTCGTCTGGGGCACCCTCGGCGGCGACGGCACGATCAACGGCATCCTCACCCGCAACGTCGTCGACACCACCCGCTTCACCTACCAGTTCGACAGCGACCCCGCGCTCAGCACCGAGGAGCAGGCGTTCAACAACGCCATCATCGACGCCAACGCCGAGCCCGATGCAAACCGCCTGCGGCGTGACGGTCTGCGCTGGATTCCGAAGGTCAACGGCCAGTTCGACATTCCTGTCGTTTCGCTCCATACGCTGGGCGACATGTACGTGCCCTTCAGCATGCAGCAGATCTACCGACGCCGCGTCGAGCAGCAAGGCAATGGCGATCGCCTGGTGCAGCGCGCGATCCGCGCGCCCAGCCATTGCGACTTCACGGTGGCGGAGCAGGCCGCGGCCTTCCAGGCCATGGTCGACTGGGCCGATGGCGGGCCGAAGCCGGCCGGCGACGACGTGCTGGATGCGGCGACCGTGGCGCAGCCGACCTACGGCTGTGCCCACACCGACAACAGCGACGGGCCCGACGACAACGCGGCGGTGATCGCCGTGCGCGCGCAGTTGCCAGCCTGCCCGGCGGACTGAGGCCGGGCGCCTCAGCGCCGCTGCAGCAGCACGGCCAGCTCCATGCGGCCCATCGGGTGAGGCACCTGGGCCAGGGGCGGTCGTGGCCAGGCCCACAGCGGCTCCGGGAACAGGGCCCGCATCGCATTGATGTCGCAGTGGTAGGGCGGGCCTTCGACCAGGCCCGTCTCGGCCCCCGGCCGCGGCGCCTGCATGAACAGGGCCAGCAGGCGCCCGCCGGGGCGCAGCCAGGCCTGCAGCCGCGTGGCATAGGCAACCCAATGGTCGGGGTGCAGGGCGCACAGGCAGGTCTGCTCGTAGACGGCATCAAGCGGCGTGCCGGGCGACCACTCCAGCACGTCGGCCTGCAGCACCTCGGGCTGGGTTTGCTCGCCTGCGTGGTCTTGTGCCGCCAGCAGCGCCCGGGTCGCCTCGACAGCCGCCTCGGCATAGTCGAGGCCGGTCACCGCATAGCCTCGTTTCGCCAGCCAAGCCACCTCGTAGCCCGCGCCGCAACCCGGAACGGCGATGCGGCTGCCCGGCGGCGGCAACTGCCCTTCGGCATGCCAGGCGAGCAGCTGCGGGCTCGGGGCACCCCGGTCCCAGGGGGTCTGACGGCTGGCGAAACGGTTCTGCCAGAAATCGCGTGTGGGTCCTGCCATGGCGCGCATGATACGGGCGTCCGGAGGATGGTGACCGGGGCCCTCAAGCTTCCAGCTCGGTCAGCTTCGTGTAGGTAGCCGCCTCGGAGAGGTTCAGCAGCCGCGCGATGTCGGCAATGTCGTCGGGTATCGCCGGGTTGTCCCAGCCCTGCGCGCTGTGGCGGGCCAGCCGCACGGCCAGCGCCACGTTGCGAACCTGCGGGTCCTCGGCGTGGCGCTCGTCGGTGACACGGATCAGGATCTCGGGCAGCCGCCAGCTGCGCATCAGCGCCTGCTCCAGTTCGGCCAGCGTGATGTTGAGCACTTCGCGCTGCGCCGCCGCCGAGCGCAAGCCGGGCTCCTCCTGCAGGCGCTGCGTGATGCGCTGCGCCAGCGCCGGCGCATGGCACCACAGCAGCAGCTCGGCAAAGGCGTGCATCATCGCGGCTTCGTGCAGCACCGCGGCGTCCGCGTCCATGCGGTGCACCGCGAAGGCCAGCGAGAAGGTCGCGGCGCGCGAGGCTCGGTGAAGCACCGCCTCCAGGCCGGCGTGGGCCGCCGGGTCCTGCCCGAGCAGGTCGTCGGTCGAGACCAGGGTCTCGAAGGCGCGGAAAAACGGCGAGATGCCGAGGAACACCAGGGCGGCGGTCACGGTCTCGGTGCTGCCCTGGAAGTGCCGCGGGCGCACGCGCGCCACGTGCACCAGCAGCTTCAGCGCCATCAGCGGGTCGTGACCGACCCACTCGGCGATGCCGTGGGCATCGATCTGGTCTTCGACGGCGCGCAAAGCCTCGACCGCCTGGACCGTGCCGGGCAGCACCGGGATCTCCGCATCGCGGAAGCAGGCGGTCCAGGCGGCCAGGTCGGGCAGCGGGCTTTGCAACAGCGGAAGACGTCGAGGGCCCATCGTCTTCGGTCTATCGGCCGTGGGGCCTGTTCCTGCATCGGGGTTAACACCAGCCGTCCGCCGCCCAGGCCGGGGGCGCGGACGGGCGCTCACTTCGCGCCCAGGCTGCGCTTCAGGTCCAGGCCGACCTTCTTGTTGACGAAGCGCGTGCTCGCCACCTTGGACAGGTCGACTTCACCCGGCTTGTAGAGGCCGGCCTTGACCATCTGCTCGTAAAAGTCGCGGATGCGGGCCTCGTTCATCGCACCGATGCCCTGGGTCAGCGCTTCGCCGGAATCGACGATGCCCTGCTGGCGCAGCAGCGCCCGGGAGGCCTCCAGCTCTTCATCGCTCATCTCGGGGTTGTCGCGCCGCATTGCAGCATGGGCGGCCTTGCGGTCGCCGTAGAGATAGTTGTACCAGCCGATGATGGAGGCATCGACGAAACGCTGCACCAGCTGCGGCTTCTTCTGCACCGTGTCGACGCTGGCCTCGATCAGCGTCGAGTAGGTTGAGTAGCCGTGATCGGCCAGCAGGTGCACCACCGGCTTGAAGCCGGCCTGCTTCTCCACGTAGATGGGCTCGGCCACCGAGTACCCCTGCTGCACTGCCTTCTTGTTGGCGAGGAAGGGCCCGAGGTTGTAGGTGTAGGGCTTGAGCTGCGGGTCGCGGAAGCCGTGCTGGGCCTTGAGCCACTGCCACCAGCTGAACTGCGCGTCCTTGGCGATCAGCGCCAGCGGCGCGTCTTTCAGCGCCGCCCATTGCTCGTGGCCCTGGCCGGGGTGGGCGATCAGGGCCTGCGGATCCTTCTGGAACATCGCCGCGACCACCACCGTGGGCAGGCCGTTTTTCACGTTGTCGAAGGAGTGCAGCAGGTTGCCGGTCATCAGAAAGTCGATCTTGCCGGCCGGCAGCAGCGGCCGGTTGTTGATCTGCGGCCCGCCCTGCTGGATCGTGACGTCCAGGCCGTACTTCTTGTAGGTGCCGTCGACCAGGGCCTGGTAGAAGCCGCCGTGCGCGGCCTGCGCCTTCCAGTTGGTGGCGAATACCACCTTGTCCTGGGCCTGCGCCAGGCCCGCCAGCAGCCCCAGCCCCAGGCCGAGGGCCCGGGCGCCTGCGTGGAAAGTGAGGGTCATGGAAAACTCCGTGAAGAGGAAAGGGGACAAGCTCAGCGCTGCGAGGCGTGCCAACGCCCCAGGCACCAGCGCTCCAGCGCGTTGAACAGCAGGAAGATCGCGATGCCGGTGAGCGAGGTCAACAGCAGCGCCGCGTACATCCGGGGCATGTCGGTGCGGAAGCTGGCTTCCTGGATGCGCGAGGCCAGCCCGGTCTCGTGCCCCGCTGCGCCGGCGGTGAACTCCGCGACCACCGCGCCGATCAGGCTCAAGCCGCCGGCGATCTTCAGCCCGGCGATGAAATAGGGTAACGCCGAGGGCAGCAGCAGCCAGCGCAGTCGCTGCCAGCGGCTGGCCCGGTACAGGGTGAACAGATCGCGCAGGTTGGGATCGGCCGAGCGCAGCCCGATCACGGTATTCGACAGGATGGGGAAAAACGCGACGATCCAGGTGCACAGCAGCAGTGCCGCGGTGGTGCTGTCGACATAGATGATGATCAGTGGCGCGATCGCGACGATGGGCGTGACCTGCAGCACGATCGCAAAAGGCATCAGCGCCATCTCGATGCGCCGCGAGTTGGCGAACAGCGCGGCCAGCAGCGCGCTGCCGACCGCCGCCAGCAGCAGGGCCCCGAAGGTCAGGCGCAAGGTGAACCACCAGGCCGCCATCAGCGAGCCGGCATCCGCCCACAGCATCTGCAGCACCGCGCTGGGGGCCGGCAGGATGTAGTGCGGAATGCGGGCCCAGCGCACCACGAGCTCCCAGCCGGCGATGGCGCCGAGCACCGCGAGCGCCGGCAGCCACAGTTCGCCGCGCGCCCTCATGCCTTGGGCTCCAGCTGCGGCTCCAGGCTCTGCTCCAGCGCGTCCGAGACCCGCGCGCAGGTCTCGGCATACGCGGTCGAGGTGCGCCATTCGCGCCGGCGCGGATAGGGCTCGTCGACCCGGATCTCGGCGACGAGGCGGCCCGGCCGCGGGCTCATCACCAGGACACGCTGGCTCAGGTAGACCGCCTCGAACACGCTGTGCGTGACGAACAGCGTCGTGAAGTGCCTCGCCTGCCACCAGCCGAGCAAATCGTCGTTGAGCTTCTGGCGTGTCAACTCGTCCAGTGCCGCGAAGGGCTCGTCCATCAGCAGCAGGCGCGGGTCGCGCACCAGCGCACGGGCGATCGACGCACGCATGCGCATGCCGCCCGAGAGCTCGGCCGGGTAGGCCTCGGCGAACCCGGCCAGCCCCACCGAGCCCAACAGCGCCTCGACACGCGCGCGCGCCGCCGTGCGGCCCACCCCGGCAATGCGCAGTGGCAGCCAGACGTTGTCGAACACGCTGGCCCAGGGCATCAGGGTCGCCTCCTGGAACACATAGCCGATCGCTGCTTCGGCCCCGGGCAGCCGCAGCTGCCCGGCGCTCGGCGCCT
>NZ_JAPFBW010000065.1 GCF_026153205.1 Aquabacterium sp. A7-Y
CGTAGCTGGCGTCGGGCTGCGTCACGCGCTGCAGCAGGCCGGTGGGGTAGTAGTCGTACTGGGTCAGTTCAGTCCCGACGGTCATGGTCTTGAGGCGCTGGCGCAGGTCGTAGGTGTACGAGGTCACCACACCGTTGGCGTCAATCTGCTGCAGCACCTGGCCATGAGCGTTGTACTTGGTGAACCGGGTCACCTGCCCGGCGGGATTGGTAACCTGCTTGAGGTCGCCCTGGGTCCAGTCGGCGGTGGTGTCGGGGTAATACTCGTAGCGGGTGACGTCCGCCACATCCGTGCGCGGGCCGTCTTCGGTCAGGACTTGGCCGTACTGGTTGTAGGTATAGATCCACTGACGGGCGGCGACGCCAGTGGCCACGGGTGCAGAGAAGCCCTGCGAACCATCGACATCGGTGGTGGCCTGTTCGACCCGCTTGCAGACCACCGCGATGGGCTTGCCGTCGAGCAGCTTGGCGTCCGCCGGAGCGCAACTCGCCACCGCATTGCCGTCGAACGGGTCGGGCTGACCGTTGTAGACCGTCGTGACGATGCGCCGGGGCTCCGCCACCTTGGTTTGTAGCTGCCACTCGGGGTGCCATTGGGTGCTTATCTTGCGCGCGTCCGCCGGCAAGGCCGCACTGGCCCCCGTGTACGAGCTGCACACAGCGGCTTTGCTCAGCCCCTCGACCCTGACCGTTTCAAGATGGCGACTCAGGTCGTAGTCGTAGCACGTGCGCCTCTGGTTGAAATCGTCCCGGCTGGTGACGTTGCCCTGCGCGTCGTAGCCCGCCTCGCTGACGGAGGCGCTGCAGCCGGCGCCTGCAGGCTGGCTGCGACTGCTAATACGGGGGACACCGCCTACGTCGACGATACTCCACTTACTCGTCCCTCCATTTGGCAAGTGAAGTTCGGACGAAGCAGGCACTTTCCACCCATGGGTGTATCGGACAAGCCAGGCCTGTTGGTCATATTCAACCGTCGTGGCCCGAGACGGGGGCTGGGCGTAGGTCGTGCTGTACCGTGCGACACCGCCGGCGCGTTCTGTAGAGATGGCTCGCCCCTCGCTGTCATAGCTAAAGGTCGATTTCCGCTTCGCGTTTTCGTCGATCACGCCTGTCAACGCCCACGGGAGGTCGGCCCGCTCGTACAAAAACTGGCGGCTCTTGCCATCAGGCCAGTGCAATGCAGCTAAGTTGCCTCCAGCGTCATATTCCATGCCAAACGGCTCGCCGGCAGTTCCGATAATCCTCTTCACACGTACCGTGCTGCCCGCCTTCTCATACTCGAAGCGCACTTGCCGTCCGCGACTGTCTTGCACCTGGATCAAGTAGCCCGGTGCCGGTGCCACCGCGAATGGGGTGGAGCCGTCGCTGTAGCGGAAGGTCAGAGTCGCGCCTCCCTGGAGGGCGACATGGGTTAGCCTGCCTTCCGGGGTGTACGTCTCAATGGCACCGGAGCTGGCATCGTAGTACACGTAGCCCAGACTACTTGAGAGCAAACGGTCGTGGACGCCAGGGGTGCGGGGACTGAAGATGCCTTGCCCATTCCCACTGAAGCTGACCAAGCGTCCATCGCCACGCGATGCGGTGGCCACCAAGCCCCTGGCTTGTGAAGTAATACGGCGGTGCCAATTGCTCTGCCACAGCTCCCCGAAGCCGCCGGCGTCCATCTCCACGCCGATCGCTTGAATCGAAGGCCCACTGGTATCGGGAACGCGTCGCGCACTGTCGTAGCTGAGCTTCAACTCCCAGCCTTCCAACGCGACACCCAATCCAACCGTTTCACGTTTGCTTCCGACGGACGGATAGATGGGGTTGCCGACGCCGCAGCTGTCCGTAGGCAAATAGGCATCCGTCCGAGTAAAGCTGCGAATCAAGAAATTCCCGACATTCGCGGGAGTATTCGTAATGGCTCTATTAGTGATGGTGTTGAATAAGTCACGGCCAGCATAACACCACGAGCCATTTGGCACGATGTAGTGGATGCGCGTGATGGTCCAGCCAGGCTCTGCATGAGAGGGATAAGTTTCAACATAGATGGGCTCGTAGCGTTGGCACGCGGCTTCTGCGGTGCTCGCCCACGAAGTACACTCGGGATTAGGAGGCGATTGCCCAGTAGCTCTGCAAACGCTGTAGGCCATCTCCGCCCAGGACAATGAGGGCCATAAGACGCTGCAGGCAATTGCACTTATCTGCAATGCTTGCAACGAAAACTTCAAGGGGGTCATGGACCAGTAGAAGCATCCTTTAAGCCGGCGGATTATTACTGCTGAGGTGAGCCGGCGGCGCAGTTCATATATGTAAGTGCTTATCCAGCTACCTGATTCTGCTGACACGTTCTCCTTGCATAGGAATTTCTCGGCGTAGCGGCCGACAGGCATAGGAAAAGATATGTCGGAGGCAGCCATGCTTTGCTGGCGGGCGTCATTTGCTGGTCGGGACATCATGAGGTCCTCTCCCGAGGCGGGATTGTTGTTGTGGTTTGTGGTCGGGGCAGGGCGGCCGTTCATTGCAGCCCTCCGGTGACAGTTTGCAGACGGCCTAGGGCGTCGTAGGCGCGGGTCATGTTGCGCATCAGCACGCCGGCAGGGTCCTTCACTTCTTCCTGAGTCCGGTTGCCGGCGTTGTCTAAGGTGTAGCTCACCGTGTTGCCCAGGCCGTCGTGGAGGCTGACCAGGCGATGTGCGTCGTCGTAGCGGTACTCGATGTAGCTGCCATCGGGCTGGGTCACCCGCTGCAGCAGACCTGTCGGGTAGTAGTCGTAGGTCGTCAGCTCGCTGCCGACCGTCACCGACTTCACTCGCTGGCGCAGGTCATAGCTGTAGGTCGTTACCACACCGTTGGCGTCGCTCATGCTCAGCACCTGGCCATGAGCGTTGAACTTGGTGTACTTCATCACCTGACCGGCGGGATTGGTGACCTGCTTGAGGTCACCCTGGGTCCACTCGGCGGTGGTGTCGGGGTAGTACTCGTAGCGGGTTACATCGGCCACGTCGGTGCGTGGGCCGTCCTCGGTGAGCACCTGGCCGTATTGGTTGTAGGTGTAGCTCCACTGGCGTGCTGCGACGCCGGTGGCCGGGGTGGCGGAGAAGGCCTTGGAGCCGTCAACGTCGGTCGTCGCTTGCTCGACCCGCTTGCACACCACCGCAATCGGCTTGCCGTCTGGCAGCTTGGCATCGGCAGGTGCGCAGTTAGCGATGGCGTTACTGACAAAAGGATCCGGCTCGCCGTTATAGACCGTCGTCACAACGCGTCGTGGCTCGGCCACCTGGGTCGGCAGGCTCCAGTCGGGATGCCACTGAGTGCTCACCTTGCGAGCCTCGGAGGGGAGGGCGGCTGCGGGTGCCGTGTAGGTGCCGCAGGTCGCTGTATTGGACAGGCCTTCCACGCGCACCGTTTCGAGGTTCCGGCTCAGATCATGTCCGTAACAGGCGCGTTTGCCGTTAAAGTCGTCTCGGCTGACTACGTTTCCCTGTGCGTCGTAACGAGCTTCGCTCGTGGCTGCCTCGCAGCCCGCGCCCGCCGGCTGACTGCGGCTGCTGACACGAGGCGTATCGGCGACTGTGGCGACGCCCAGTTGGTTGACGCTACCGTTGGGGAGCATTACAGCGGGGGCCTGGGGGGCAGCCACGGTATGGATCCGCCAAATGACATTGGCCGCCTCGTCGTAGGTCTCCGTCACCGTTCTCAACGGAGCGCTCGCATAGCTCGCGCGATAGCGATTGACCCCCCCGGCGTGCTCGGTTGAAACCGCTAGACCCTGCAAGTCGTAGCCGAAGCTCGAAAACCTCGTATCGCTCTCGTCGACGACGCCCGTCAATGCCCACGGCAGGTCGACGCGTTCGTACACGTAGCGGCGCGTCTTACCGTCAGGCCACAGCAGGCTGGCGAGATTGCCGGCTCCGTCATACCCTACGCTGATCGACTCCTGTGTGGGGCCGACAATCTTCACGATACGGGCACTGCCCTCGCTGGCCTCGTACTCGAATCGGATTCCCCGACCGTGTTCGTTCCGCACCTCGGTCAAGTAGCCTGGGCCCGGTGCGATCGTTGAGGGTGTGGCATCGGTGCTGTAGATGAAGTTGAGCCGTGTGCCGTTTGCGCTGTCCAGCTGCGTCAGGCGGCCTTGAGTCGTATAAGTCTCGACGGTGTTGGTTACCAGCTCGTGGTAGCGATAGCCGTTCGGCACCTCCTCCAAGCGGTCTCTCACGTCGAGATCCGGCGTGAACACACCCGCGCTATTGCGTTTGAAGCTGATCAGGCGACCATCGCCTCTCGCGGCCGTCACCCCGTGGCGTCCTGCCGACACAGAGAGATGTCGATGAAAACTGCTCAGCCACAAACGACCGAAGGAAGGTGCATCCGGGGTACCCAACGGCACAGGAGGATCATGTGGCCGCCGACTGCTGTCGTAAGTCAGTTCGAGTCGCAGAGAACCCAATGTGATGCCCGTGTTGACCACTTCCCGCTTCCCGCCGACGAGGGGGAAGATTGGATTGCCAACCCCGCAGCTGCCGCCTTTGCCGTTTTGGTATACGTTGATGACTTCAACGGCCCGGTGATAGTACTGGCGCGATGGATAGCCGGTGCTCTTGTCGCCGTTATTGCACTCGACCTCATACTTCATTCGAGCAAATCCGTGCTGCCCATCAGGTCCATAGTCGGTAACAACAACCGATGCGGAACGAATACCTCGTTTTGTGACCTGCGTGCAGGATCCCTCAAGCAACTCCGCATAGTATCTGTCGCGATGGTCGTCAACCATGCCTTTCTTGTCTGCTGTCCAGGGGCTCGAGCATGCACCGAGCCCTGTCCAGCAATACTGGTCCCTCCATTCAATAGGCTGCGCGGAAGCGGGCAGGGCGAATAGCAGAGAGCCGTTGAGCCAGAGAGGCAGAAGCGCTGCTAGCGGGTTGTAAGGTTTAAATCGAAAGACATGGAGTGAGTCAAGAGGCCGTTTCGCACAAGTTCGCGCAGGCCATGGCTGCTGCCGCATAGGGAGCACTATCGCCGGTGACCTTTGCGAGACAACAGGGTGCTCCTGGTGTCGTTGATTCATCAGTTCTTCCCCCGCAGCGTCGTTGTTGATCGATGTTTGTTGCTCGTTATTCGGCTCAGGACCCCGTGAGAGGCGGTAGCTCCCCGCGGCCTGGCACATTCCCGCACTCACCGCCTGGGGCGTGCTGCTGCCCGGGTGGGTGGTGGTGATGCCGCTGATGCGGCCTTGAGCGTCGTACTGGTAGTCGAATTGGCGTCCCGAGGGATAGGTCAGTCCTAGCAGCCGGCCGCCTGAGTGCCGCTGGTGGCCCAGCGGTAGCTCAAGGTGTCAGCGGCGGTGCAGGTGGTGCCGCGCCCCAAAGCTGGCAGCGTCGCAGCAGCTGGCCTTGCGGGTCGTAGGCGAACTCCGGGCGGCTGGTTTGCACGGCGCTGGCGTTGCGCTCGGTAAATTTCCAGGAATCTGCATCGAGTAGATTCACGTCTCGGAGTTCCGCCACTGCTACAACGCCTCACCAAACCAGCCTCCATGCGGGCTGCCAAGGTTTTACAGGTCCAACCACCTATTGGTTTAAGAAATTTCCTTCTTGAATTGATTTGAATTCAAGCCAGCGCTGCTTGGCGACCTCCCCGCCATCAAAGCTGCCTATCGGTATACAACCAAAATTGCAAAGTATATTTTCTATATTATTGAATCCCATTATGCGAGCCATTTGCGCCGGAGTTTCGCCAAATTCATTTTCCAACGTCAAATTTGCGCCTTTACTTATCAGGAGTCTTACAGCATCCAGGCTTTCGCCGAGCACGGCGTAATGAAGTGCAGATAACCCGAGATCGCCTATAGCATCTATATTCGCTCCAGCCGATAATGCATTTTCGATGTCGTCGCAATGGCCGGCAAAGGATGCTAGATGAATAATCTGCGATCCAAATATTCCTGCTTGACGAACATTCGTCAATTCGTCGCCAATGAACTCCACATGATTTGAGTAGCGTGATAATAATTCTTCGATCATAATGCTTCACTTGCAGTCAGTGCAGTTCTTATTATAGCGATCTTTTAGCGCTTTAATTCTATTTTCTAGTTCGATAAGTTTTTGAGCATGCCTTCCCGGAGTGTAGGTGGCGTCGAAGTAGGTGTATCTATCTTTTGCGTTTTGCAGCCTGTCGATTGCTTTTGACAAATCAGAGCAATTCGCTTCCGGGCCAGGGTTCGGTGCCTCGCACCGAAATTTTGCAGCTTCATATTGACGTTGTCTTCGGTTGTCGGCGTCGTGCATCGCCGAACTCTGGTTGTTCGTTTGCTGAGCTTGAGAGCTATACACTCCCCAACTTACGGCCGTAATCGCACAAGCGCAAAATAAGTAATAGGGGCCACACGCTACCGCAGCGGCCTGCGCTTGCAGTCCTAAGGGGTCAGCAGCGCCCAATGGGTTGGCGTCCACATATGCGTAAGTATTGATTCCTCCATCCAGTCCGATCGGATCAGATTGGACGTAACGACCTGCGTGCTGGTTGTACGTCCGGAAGTAGTTATACGCAGTCGAGGTCTCTTGATCAAAGTACTGCCCCGGGAACCTTAGGTGGAAGTCCAAACGTTGTGTCGTTGCTTGGCCCTGAGGCGCTCCGTTGGCCGCTGCGATGCCGAAGGGTTCGCTGAGGACGGCCCACTCCCAGCGCTTGGCGCCCGTCGTGTCGGTGATCAGCCGCGGCGTGTTGAGGTGGTCGGTGTGGACGTAGCGGACTTGCGGCAAGTTCGGCGTGGTGCCTGCCATTCGCACCGGCTGGGTCGGCGTCGCTCCGGTGATTACGGCTACCGGCATGTCGTACAGCCAGATGTACTCGCGCTTGACCAGTTGGTTGGCATCACGCTCGGCGATCAGCTGCCCGGCTTCGTCATAGTGAAAGTAGGTGTCGCTGGAGCCGACATACGCCGGCGGGCTGTAGGTCACCGTGCCGGAGGTCAGCGTCGAGCCGGCCTTGCGAATACGCTGGCCCAGCCCGTTGTGGCTGTAGACGTGGCGCGCCATTGGCCCATAGCTCACATTCATGCGCCCGGTCACCACCAGCCCCTCGCCGGTGGTGTAGGCGTAGTTGATGGTGCCCACGGGGTTGGCCGGATCGACGGTGATGTTGCCGGTGGCATCCGTCGTGATCGGCTGCGCGGCTTGGCTGTCCTGCTGCACGCTCTGCAGCCGGTTGCTGGTGGCCGGGTAGGTGTAGGTGGTGGTGCTGGCCCCGGCGCCGCTCAAGACGCGCTGGGTGCGGTTGCCGTTGAGGTCGTAGGCGTAGCTGTAGGTGGCCGTGGGCAGGACTGCCTGGGTCAACCGGTCCAGGTTGTCATAGCCATAGGTCACCTTGGTCGGTGTGGCGGCCGGGCCGGTGCGGATCTCGGTGATGCGGCTGGCCGGGTCGTATTGCAGGGTGTACTGCGCCTGCTCAGCGCTGATGCCGCTGGCGCCCTGGCCGAGAGTAAAACCGGTGATGCGCCCATCGATGTCAAAACTGCGGCTGTAACGCTGCACCGGGGTCGTGCTGCCGTTGCCGAAGGTAAAGCTCTTGACGGCGTAGCTGCCGACATTGAGCGTCTGGTACTCGATGCCGCTGACCACGGCCTTGGGCGTGCTGCTGCCGGGGTCGGTGGTGGTGATGCTGCTGATGCGGCCCTGGGTGTCGTACTGGTAGTCGACCTGGCGGCCGGACGGATAGGTCAGCCCCAACAGCCGGCCGGCCTGAGTGCCGCTGCTGCCCCAGCGGTAGCTCAGGGTGTCAGCGGCGGTGCAGGTCGTGGCCGCGCCCCAGAGCTGGCAGCGTCGCAGCAGCCGGCCTTGCGGGTCATACGCGAACTCCAGGCGGCTGGTCTGCACGGCGCTGGCGTTCAGTTCGGTGAGGCTGGTGAGCTGGCCGCGGCCGTAGTTCTCGGCCCCGGCCGTGGTGCTGTAGGCGTCGTAGCCATACACCGTCTTGGCGCCGCCCGGCCAGGTGATGGTGGTGGGGCGGTTCAAGGGGTCGTAGGCGTAGAAGATCTTCTGCCCGCGGGAGTTCGTCAGCTCGGTGACGTTGCCGGCGGCGTCGACCTTGCTGATGGTCGCACGCGCAGGCGCCAGGGTCAGGCCTTAAATTTGAAGTCCCGCATGTCGGAACATAGCAGGGTGTGTCACTTAAGATTTAAGGCCTCGTATCTTTCTCTTGCCGAATCCAGCGTAGCCAATGGCACGATGGGCCAGGCCGGTCGGGGTGATGCCGATAAGGCACTGGGTCAAGCGCTTGATGCGCCCAAACCCGCGGGTCAGATGGGCAGCCCTGACCGTTTCTTCGTTCAAGAGACCGAACGGTAACTTGGGCCAAGGCCTGGCCTGTGCCACTGAGCCCGCATACGAGGAAGGTCGGAACGATGGATGGTGTGATTCGCTTCTGGCTGGGCATTGATGTGTCCAAGGCCAAGCTCGACGTTGCTTTGCTGGACGAGCGGGGCAAGTTCAAGCAGCGGGTGTTCGCCAACGAGCCCTCGGGCTTTGCGCAGATGCAGCATTGGTTGAGCGAGCGCGGTGTCGCTGCCCATCAAAGCCGTGTCTGTATGGAGGCCACCGGCCCCTATAGCGAGGCATGCGCGACCGCGCTGGCTGATGCCGGTTGGGTGGTGGCGGTGGTCAATCCAGCGCGCGTCAAAGGCTTTGCACAAGGTGAGATGCAGCGCAACAAGACGGACCGCAGCGATGCGAGTCTGTTGGCGCGCTTCTGCCTAAAGCATGAACCCGAGGCCTGGCAGCCCGTCCCGCCCGAGTTGCGCCAACTACGGGCGCTGGTGGATCGACTGCAAACCATCAAGGACATGCAAGGGCAGGAGCTCAATCGGCTGGAGGCACAGGCCGGCAATCCGACCTTGACGTCCTCGATTCGGGAGCACATCGACTGGCTGCAGCGCTGCGCGGATGCACTGCAGCGCGAGATCGACGATCACATCGACGGGCATCCACGGCTGCGCGAGGACGCCAAGCTGATTGCCAGCATTCCGGGCATCGGCCGGGTCACCATGCCCAAGGTGATGGCCTTCCTGGGCGACGTGCGCCGATTCAAGAACGCCAAGGCGCTGGCGGCCTTTATCGGGGTGACACCGCGCCTGCGGGAGTCAGGCAGCTCGGTGCGGGGGCGATCGATGATCAGCCGAGCCGGACACGCCCAGATGCGCCGTGCGCTGTACATGCCCGCTCTTGTGGCATCCCGCCACAACCCGGCGGTCAAGGCATTTGGGGATCGGCTGCGCGCCACCGGCATGGCGCCCAAGGCCGTCATCGGGGCCTGCATGCACAAGCTGGCGATACTGATCTACGGCGTGCTGCGTTCGGGGCAGCCGTTCAACCTGCAGATCGCGATGCCGAAACCTGACTTTCAAGACGGTATCTGACCCCCGTCGGTCCCTGACCCCCGTCGGTCCCCTCGTCGGTCCCCGTGACCCCCGTCGGTCCCCGAGGTTTAAAGTCACCGCTACTCAAACCCACGAGGCAAGAATTCCAACTCTTGTACTTGTTCACGAACGCTTGTGCTTCCTCTGCGCAAGGACAGAACGTGTAGCTCAGGTGAGCTGATGACGGACGGGCCTTGTGCCAAATGGCAGAATCTATTGTGTAGATAGGCCCACTTTCGCCAAGTGGCGCAAAGCGGCGTTCGTACTACTGCTGTATATGGTGACAGCTTCCGGTGGGGCGCGTTTGCTGCCAGCAATGCAACGATCCGATTATGTGTCACCTGCCTGATCTCGGCGGTCGAGTGAATGGACAAGGAATGGCTCGTAGCGGAGCACTTCTTCCTGGGAGCACCCAATTCATCGTGCTGCCCCAACTCCCAGTTGCGCTGCAACCCGGGGAAGCCGATTTGCGGCGGCATTGCCAGCAACTGCACGTCCCTATCGGCTCCGGCATTGAGGCATTTCTCGCGCCTTTCGCTTCAAATGTTGGCGACAATGACTGACGCTAAAATCCCGATCAACAAAATTGCAACTGGAATTCCAATCATTAAATACGCTTCGGTCTTGAATCTGTTTTTCATCTAGTGTCCTTCAAAATTGCAGTATCCATTGCGCTCCCGCTCTCGTCGCTCCCATTCGTGGTCTTCATAAAAGCAAAAGAAGATGCATTGGGCGTCTTCTATGCGGTGAATTCCTACCACCCGGGGGGGGCGCCACCCCGGGGTGCTGTGCAGCACCAGAAAGTTGTTCGATAACTCGATTCTTATCGCGGTGTACCAGAGTCCTTTTGGGTCAGTATTTTTGATCGGGCTTGCGCCTGCATAGCCATAAGTGTTTATGCCACCGGCTAAGCCGCTCGGATCCGCTTGGCTGTACCTTCCGGTGTAAGCGTTGTAGGTGCGGAAATAGTTATACGCCGTGGACGCCTCCTGGTCAAAGTACTGGCCTGGGAACCTCAGGTGGAAGTCCAGCCGCTGTGCCGTGACCTGTCCCTGCGGCGCTCCATTGGCCGCTGTGATCCCGAAGGGTTCGCTCAGCACCACCCATTCCCAACGCTTGGCGCCGGCCGTGTCGGTGATCAACCGAGGCGTGTTGAGGTGGTCGGTGTGGATGTAGCGCACCTGGGGCAGATTCAGCGTCGTTCCCGTGGTCCGTACCGGCTGCGTCGGCGTGGCCCCGGTGATCACTGCCACCGGTGTGTCGTACAGCCAGATGTACTCGCGCTTGACCAGTTGGTTCGCATCGCGCTCGGCGATCAACTGCCCGCTTGCGTCATAGTGGAAGTACGTGTCGCTGGAGCCGACGTAAGCCGGCGGGCTGTAGGTCACACCGCCAGAGGTGAGGGTGGAGCCCGCCTTGCGGATGCGCTGCCCCAGCCCGTTGTGGCTGTAGACGTGGCGCGCCATCGGCCCATAGCTCACATTCAAGCGCCCGGTGACCACGAGCCCCTCGCCGGTGGTGTAGGCGTAGTTGATGGTGCCGACGGGATTGGCCGGATCGACGGTGATGTTGCCGGTGGCGTCCGTCGTGATCGGCTGCGCGGCTTGGCTGTCCTGCTGCACGCTCTGCAGCCGGTTGCTGGTGGCCGGGTAGGTGTAGGTGGTGGTGGTGGCGCCGGCGCCGCTCAAGATGCGCTGGGTGCGGTTGCCGTTGAGGTCGTAGGCGTAGCTGTAGGTGGCGGTGGGCAGGACGGCCTGCGTCAACCGGTCCAGGTTGTCATAGCCGTAGGCCACCTTGGTCGGTGTGGCGGCCGGCCCGTTGCGGATCTCGGTGATGCGGCTGGCCGGGTCGTATTGCAGGGTGTACTGCGCCTGCTCAGCGCTGATGCCGCTGGCGCCCTGGCCGAGAGTAAAACCGGTGATGCGCCCATCGATGTCAAAACTGCGGCTGTAACGCTGCACTGGAGCCGTGCTGCCGTTGCCGAAGGTGAAACTCCTGACGGCGTAGCTGCCGACATTGAGCGTCTGGTACGCGACGCCGCTGACCACGGCCTGGGCGGTGCTGCTGCCCGGGTGAGTGGTGGTGATGCCGCTGATGCGGCCCTGGGCGTCGTACTGGTAGTCGACCTGACGGCCCGAGGGATAGGTCAGCCCCAACAGCCGGCCAGCTTGCGTGCCGCTGCTACCCCAACGGTAGCTCAGGGTGTCAGCGGCGGTGCAGGTGGTGGCCGCGCCCCAGAGCTGGCAGCGCCGCAGCAGCCGGCCCTGGGGGTCATACGCGAACTCCAGCCGGCTGGTCTGCACGGCGCTGGCGTTCAGTTCGGTGAGGCTGGTGAGCTGGCCGCGGCCGTAG
>NZ_JAPFBW010000066.1 GCF_026153205.1 Aquabacterium sp. A7-Y
GCTCACCAGCGTCACCGACCCGAGGCGCAACACCACCAGCTACGGCGTCGACGGCCTGGGCAACCCGGTCAATGTCGTCAGCCCCGACACCGGCACCACGACCATCACCAAGGTCGATGCCGCCGGCAACGTCACCGAGCTGACGAATTCGCGCGGGCAGAAGATCTTCTACGCCTACGACGCCTTGAACCGCCCCACCACCATCACCTGGCCGGGCGGCGCCAAGACGGTGTATGGCTACGACGCCTACAGCACCACGGCCGGGGCCGAGAACTACGGCCGCGGCCAGCTCACCAGCCTCACCGAACTGAACGCCAGCGCCGTGCAGACCAGCCGCCTGGAGTTCGCGTATGACCCCCAGGGCCGGCTGCTGCGACGCTGCCAGCTCTGGGGCGCGGCCACCACCTGCACCGCCGCCGATACCCTGAGCTACCGCTGGGGCAGCGGCGGCACCCAAGCCGGCCGGCTGCTGGGGCTGACCTATCCCTCGGGCCGCCAGGTCGACTACCAGTACGACGCCCAGGGCCGCATCAACGGCATCACCACCTCCGACCCCGGCAGCAGCACGCCCAAGGCGGTGGTCAGCAGCGTCGAGTACCAGACGCTCGATGTCGGTAGCTACGCCGTCAAGAGCTTTACCTTCGGCAACGGCAGCACGGCCCCGGTGCAGCGTTACAGCCGGAGTTTTGACATCGACGGGCGGATTACGGGTTTTACCCTCGGCCAGGGCGCCACGGGCGTCAGCGCCGAGCAGGCGCAGTACACCCTGCAATACGACCCGGCCAGCCGCATCACCGAGATCCGCACCGGCCCGGCCGCCACACCGACCAAGGTGACCTACGGCTATGACAATCTGGACCGGTTGACCCAGGCGGTGCTGCCCACCGCCACCTACAGCTATACACCTACGACCTCAACGGCAACCGCACCCAGCGCATCTTGAGCGGCGCCGGCGCCACCACCACCACCTACACCTACCCGGCCACCAGCAACCGGCTGCAGAGCGTGCAGCAGGACAGCCAAGCCGCGCAGCCGATCACGACGGATGCCACCGGCAACATCACCGTCGATCCGGCCAACCCCGTGGGCACCATCAACTACGCCTACACCACCGGCGAGGGGCTGGTGGTGACCGGGCGCATGAATGTGAGCTATGGGCCAATGGCGCGCCACGTCTACAGCCACAACGGGCTGGGCCAGCGTATTCGCAAGGCCGGCTCGACGCTGACCTCCGGCACGGTGACCTACAGCCCGCCGGCGTATGTCGGCTCCAGCGATACCTACTTCCACTATGACGAAACCGGGCAGTTGATCGCCGAGCGCGATGCCAACCACCTGGTCAAACGCGAGTACATCTGGCTGTACGACATGCCGGTAGCCGTAATCACCGGAGCGACGCCGACCCAGCCGGTGCGAATGGCAGGCACCACGCCGAACTTGCCGCAAGTCCGCTACGTCCACACCGACCACCTCAACACGCCGCGGCTGATCACCGACACGACGGGCGCCAAGCGCTGGGAGTGGGCAGTTCTGAGCGAACCCTTCGGGATGGCGGCGGCCAACGGGTCACCGCAGGGCCAAGCTGCAGCTCAGCGGCTCGACTTCCACCTGAGGTTCCCGGGGCAGTACTTCGACGTGGAGACCTCGACAGCGTATAACTACTTCCGGGCCTACAACTCGCACACCGGGAGGTATGCCCAAAGTGACCCTATTGGATTGGCAGGTGGGATCAATACCTATGCGTACGTCGGCGGAAACCCTGTCACTGACGTGGATCCAGACGGTTTGTCGCCGGCAGCAGCCCCTACCGTACCGCGGCCTATGCCGCTGCCGATACCAAATATCCCGAATCCAGCATGGATTCTCCCGCTACTACTCACAGGAGATACGTCGAATTCTGATTCCAGACGATGCGTATGCAATGGACAGTGGGTGTACAGAGGCGATCGCCCATCTAGGCCGCCAAACCTCGTATTCTCTGGTGGATTTCGCCCGAAAGGCACCAATTTGGATCTCCTCGCGCACGCAAGAGGCGCTCCCGATAGCGGCTATGTCGCCACTTCTAGAAGTTACAGCATCGCTCATGCCTTTGCGGGAAAGAATGGCTACGTGTACACGATATGCATTAGAAACGGAGTTGACGTCAACGGCGTACTTGGCAATAGATCTCCTTATCCTGAGCAACAGGAAATTGCTGTTCCTGGCGGAATCTCCGGCTCCCAAGTGATGTGGGCAGCATCAAAAGCAACCAGCGCCATCGAGAAAAATCCGAACTGCGAGTGCGGAAACTAATTTTTTGGAGTTGTCATGACCGAATTTCAGCAGGACGTTCCATTGCTATATCCGAACGGGACACAGGTCGCCGCAAAAATTACCGTCTCGGAGAATGAAGTCCGCGATGGAATTGAATTGCACCTCCGGTCTGAGCAAGGGCTTCAGGTAAGTGCGTTCTCCGAACGCAGTGTGTTTGACGCCACAAGAAAAATTCGGCTGCAGCTCGAGCAGAACAATATTCTGTTGTTTTGCTTCGCGGCGGATGAAACCGTGTATCCGTCGCCTATGCAGGAAAGCATGGGGCTCAACTGCTTGGCATATCGCCATCGGTTGGGTAATCAAGCGCTGTCGAGCGACATCGTGAACATCTTTGACTCAGAGCCATCGATCCAACCAGTCTCAGTTGAGAGGCAAGAGCAATTTCACCAGCGTTGGCTCGATAGCCTTTAGCGACCAACGGCGGCGCCGACCCGCCTTTAAAACTATTGTGTTTCGCATTTCCCGACGCTCGAAGATGGAGCGAGGAAACACTCTGGTTTTGCGGAAACTGCTTCGCAGCGACCGGGCCTGCTCGGGAGGCCCAGTTACACCGCCGAATTTACATTCCAGGCACTGCTTCGTGGACTGACAAGCTTCGTGCTGCCCGGTAGTCCGGGCACCTCATCGTGTTCTGGTTGAGTATTTCCCCGACAGTGTTTCGGTGAAAGCCCATGATCTTGCAGGCCTTGGCCAGGTTGCCGAGCTCGTCCGCCAGCTGCAGCACTTGGCCGACAGCAGAGTGGCGTGGGCGTGTTGCCTTGCGTCAGCAGAACCCTCACAACCGACACAGACCCAACATGCCGCGCCGCGACGGCCCCTGATTGACCTGAAGAACATCAAGGAGAGAGACCCATCATGCGGAATCGAGATTCGTCCGGTCTTATTTGTCTGATCGTTCAGGGCGCACTGGGCCCCGCATCGATATTTTTCCACCTCCAGGACGAACGGGGGAAACCATGCATTTCCCAGGATTACCGACAGGAGTAGTTGCCTTCCATGATTACCAATTTTAGACTGTGTTCGGATGAAGAGATGGCTTTGGCGGGACTTCTAAAGCGACCTTGTCGCTCGGTTTTTGCCACAGGAGACATCTGGGCCGAACTCTATTCCGATGACCAAACATTCATCCTGAATCACGGCATTCACGTTCGAAACGACTCTTCGGCTGCGTTCTTGTGCGTCGGTCATGAAGAATGTGAGGGTGACCGAGAATTGTTCAGACTTGCCGCATATAGTCGCGACGATTACCCTTCGGCTTTTGATGAGGGGGCCGTTGCAGCGGCTAGAACCAAGCTCCCCGGAATTGCCGCTTCTGTATTTGAAGGACAGGTATCTGCTTGGTTAGTTTCAATTCAGGAACACGAAGCGGACAAGGGGAATCTCTCCTTATCAGTCATAGATGCAGCTCTTCTTCTCAAGGCGAAAGACGGGGCTCAGGCCTTGCTGTCCGTCCACAAAATGCCTTTTCACCTGTCCCTTACAACGCATCCAGAACGTATTAATAATTATTTATCTCGCGGCCACGCGATAAGAAACATCAGCTAAGGTAGCGCGGGCGTTTATTTGTTGGACGAGCCGCGAGATAGTAAATAATCGTGTTGCCGACGTAGAGCGTAGCCAAGGTGAGCCTAAATGGCCTCAGCTGAACCCGCCCGCGAACCGCCACATTCACGCCGGCCACCTCAACACGCCGCGGCTGGTTATGGACACGGCAGGAGCGAAGCGCTGGGAGTGGGCGGTCCTCAGCGAGCCCTTCGGGATTGCGGCGGCCAACGGGGCGCCGCAAGGACAGGCCGCAGCGCAACGGCGGGACTTCCACCTCAGCTTCCCGGGGCAGTACTTCGACGTGGAGACCCAAGGGTCGCCGGATTTTTCCGAGCAGGTCACGGGTTGCTGTCGGTGCGCGGCGCAGGGGCCGCTGTGGTGCGCGGCTCAGGCTCTGCGGTTGGGGTTGTGTCGGTCTCGCCTGGTGTGGGCTCGGAAGCCGCCGTCTGGGGGGCGTCGTTGTGCTCGGCCGTAGCCTCCGCTTGCCACTGCGCTTAGGCGGCAGCGCCCTCCTGCTCCGGCTCGGCGTCGTTGACCGCAGGCTAGGTGGCTTCGGCGGCCATCGGGGCCGGCAGCTCGCGGCCGAGCGCTTCGTATCCGGCCTCGCCCACCAGGTGGTGCTCGCCGTCCAGCGCGATCAGCGAGCGGTTCAGCAGGCCCTGCAGCACCTTGGCGCTGGCGGGGAACCACTCCGTGCGGCCTTCGCTGTCGTCGAAGACGTCTTCGAGGACATGGCGTTGGGTGTCGGTAAGGCTGTTGTGACTCATGGTGTTTCTCCGTTGAGGGGTTTGTCGGGTGGCGAGATGAACGCTCCGCGCGCGAGAAAGCCAAGTCCTCCTTGCCGACTTTCGGCAGCTGTCGCGCGTCTGCGACGGGTTGCCTGTTGCCAGCTCCAGGCCGTGCTAAGTGCTCGCATTGGACCCACCCAGCGATACCTCACATAAGCACCAGGCACCGATGCCACCGAAGGCAAGGTTGTCCGTCCAGGGGCATCCAAAGCCCTGCCCTGCACAGCGAGGCACGAGGGCAGCAGAAAGGCCGAGCTGCCTCCGGCGACGGAACTCGAGTCCGCCTCGCTCGGCTAGCACCGAATTGCCGCCGCCACCAGCCTCTCCCCCGCAGTCAAGGGGGAGCTGGAATACATGTCGTTGTGACTTCTTCTTACTTTGCCTATGCTGCCGACGCTGCTTGCCCCGGCACACGACAACAAGATGGACAGGGGTAGGAGGGAACCATGCAAAAAGCTGGTCCACTGCAAGGCTTGGCTCAGCCCGACACGAGCCACACCGACTACTGCTACGACTTGTGTAGCACCTTGCCGCTGTCAAAGATCGCCTGGGCAACCCATTGCGGATACGCTGGACAACACCGGCAACTGCACTAAGGAAGAAGTCAGGGCCCGGAACGGCGTGCTGATGCGCAACATGACCGTGCCTATGACGGGCTGGGCCGGCTGCAATCCACCATCGGTACGCTCAAGCGAGGCAGCGCCCTCGCTTTCCCCCTCAGAACGACTAACAACCCGTCCCTCAGAAGAGGACTCTGTGACGAATACCCGCACATCGCGGCTACGCGCCCGCCGCGCCCTGTCTATCGCGTTGATGGCCGCCTACTTGATGCCCGCTACTGCTCAGGAGTTGAACGGCTATTGGCACCGAAGACATGATCTTTGGCAGCCGTCCTTGCCAAACACGGGGGCACAGCCGGATGAAGATCCACTTGCCGTCTGCCAGCAACAAACAGGGTCAGAGATCTGGGGCTACAACCCTCCTCCATCGAACAGCGCATGCGATCCGGTGCAGCATGTAAAGGAGTCTTACACTTGCTCAGCTCCTAACGGCTATCCGCTCCGAGGAAGCGTGTCTCGGAGTTACGTCTGCTGCCCTAATGGAACGCGGTGGGAGCCGGACCTATTTGCCTGTGTTGACGTCATCTCCTACTACAAGCCGCCGCCCCCGAGGTGCGACAGCGCAGGTAACCCTATCTACCCGACCAGCGGCGCCAAGCGAGAGGAAGTGCGGACGGGGATCGTGCTGGGTCGTGACGAGCTGGCTCTGACGTACGAAACGACGTGGCAGGTGCGGGCAGTAGACCCTTACACACCTCCGGCGGAAGGCCGGGAAGCGGCCAGCTTCGGCAAGCTGTGGTTCAGCAGTTTTCATCGACGTGTCCGGGGGCTCGGATCGGCCGTGGGGCTAACGGCTTTCCGCGGCGACGGGCGAAGGGTGAGCTTTCGGAGCACGGGAACCAGCAAGTACGCCAGTGATACTGAGACGTCCGACCGGCTCCGACTCGCGTCGGTGGGTTATCACTACATCGATGCCCTGCGACGCACGATCGAGACGTACCAGACCTCGACTGGTGCACTGCAGCGGCTCGACTACGCCGCCGGCGGCGGGCTCACCTTCACGCAAAGCACGGAAGACACACCCGCCGAGATCGCGCCCGGTCCAGGATATGTTATTGAAGTTCGTGATGCCTTCGGACGCAACGTTCGGTTCGAGTACCAAACCGTAAATGCAGCCGCCCGAGTTAGTACCATCGTCGATCCGGCTGGCCAAAGAGTACACGCACGTTACGACGACACCGGCAACCTTGCTGCCATCGACTGGCCCGATGGCTCGTCCCGGAGCTTCCTCTACGAGCGGATCGATTTGCCGTGGGCATTGACAGGCGTCGTCGACGAAAGCAGCAAGCGCTATTCTTGGTTTGAATACGACACGGATGGCCGAGCAATCGCGACGCGCAAGGCGGGCGAGGTTGACTCATACAGCGTTCGCTACGCGACACCTCCCTCTCTCGTGGTCGCGGACACTTACCTGGCGTCGTTCAAGCGCTACAAACGCGAGTACTCATGGCGTGCGCCTTCAGGTGTGGTTCTGACGACCCCCAGTGGTGATCGTCATCTCGAGACCGAGCTGGTCGCTGGTACGCCGCGCATCACCCGCCGCAGTCAGCCGGCGGGCGCGGGCTGCGAGGCATCCACGAGCGAAGCTCGTTATGACGTACAGGGAAACGTAGTCAGCCGGGACGACTTTAACGGCACACGCGCCTGTTACGGACATGATCTGAGCCGGAATCTCGAAACGGTGCGCGTGGAGGGACTGTCCAATACAGCGGCCTGCGGCACCTACACGGCACCCGCGGCTGCCCTCCCCTCCGAGGCTCGCAAGGTGAGCACTCAGTGGCATCCCGACTGGAGCCTGCCCACCCGGGTGGCCGGGCCGCGACGCGTTGTGACGACGGTCTATAACGGCCAGCCGGATCCTTTTGCCAGTAGCGCCAGCGCTAGCTGCGCGCCTGCCGATGCCAAGCTGCCGGACGGCAAGCCTATTGCGGTGGTCTGCAAGCGGGTCGAACAGGCCACGACCGATACCGACGGCTCCAAGGGCTTCTCCGCGACGCTGCCCACCGGGGTCGCCGCCCAACAGTGGAGCTACACCTACAACCAGTACGGCCAGGTGTTGACCGAAGATGGACCGCGCACGGACGTCGCGGACGTCACCCGCTACGACTACTACCTGGACACCACCGCCGACTGGACCAAGGGTGACCTCAAGCAGGTCACCAACCCCGCCGGCCAGGTGACCCGCTTCACCAAGTACAACCCTCATGGCCATGCACTGCAGCACATTGACGCCAACGGCGTTGTGACCTCGTACACCTACGACCTGCGCCAGCGACTCAAGACCATGACCGTCGGGACTGAATTGACCCAGTACGACTACCACCCCACCGGCCTGCTGCAGCGCGTGACGCAGCCCAACACCAGCTACATCGAGTACCTGTACGACGATGCGCACCGCCTGACCGGCCTCAAGGACGGCCTGGGCAACTCGGTGACCTACACGCTGGACAACGCCGGCAATCGGACCAAGGAAGAGATCAAGGACCCCAACGGCGTGCTGATGCGCAACATGACCCGGGCCTATGACGCCCTGGGCCGCCTGAAAACCGCGACGGGGACTCTGCAGTGAGTCGGTGTTTTCCCTTGTACCTCATCCCCCAAGGCAACCGCACCAGATCATCGATCCGCGGTTTGCATGACCTGTGTCTGGGCGCGCAGAGCGATGGGCAGCGCGCCAAGGCCGGATGCTGTTTGCAAGCGCGCTGCGCCAGCGAGGGCTCAAGAGCGCGAACAGGAAGACGTGACAAAAGGGAGTTTTCATGAAACAGAATTTCCTGCCTCGAATGGCGGGCCTGGCATACCCGCCCCTGGGCAGCTCAGCGTACGGGAGCTGGCCCGTCGTTCCTGGGTTCATTGCACTTTGCCTCAGCCTGCCAGCGTTTGCGGGCCCGGAGCAGTGCATGCAGGACGCGCCAGATGGACTCAGGATCTGCACTGCACCGCGGATCTCGCCACTGACATATTCGAAATGCTCGACCACCTCTCGCACCGACGCGCTTGCCATGGAGCAGGCCTGTGGCGAAGCCATCCTCGGCACGTCAACGACGATTGAAAGCGAAGCGAAGCTGACGCAGTTGCTAGGCTGCCTCTTGGCTGTGGGGCCGCAGAATCCTCCCCAAAATGTCGATCTCTCATGGGAGCCGGTCGGAGCCACCGTTTCCAGCTACAACTGCGGTAACCGGAAGGTGATTCAGAAATACGGTGGGGTCGAGCTGCGCGGGCATGACGTGGTGGACGGCTATCAATACGGGGGCCTGTTCGCCTACCGTGGCCGGACTGTCTCCTGCCCACCCGGGTACTTCACCGGCCCAAAGGATGCCGACGGATACCCTGAGTATTGCTATCGAACGCCTAAAGCGTCCTGTTCACCAAATGGGGGGCCGACCACCGTCGGTAACCCCGTTGGTATTGCAAATGGCGAGAAGGAGTTGAGCGTCACCGATTTGCCGCGCCTCGGTGTTTCGCCGCTGCAGTTCACCCTACGCTACAGCAGCTACGGTTGGTACCGTGCACCGCGACAGGCCTACGAGGTAGTTACCGGGTTTGGCGACCTATGGCGCCATAACTATGACCGTCGCGTCTACGCTGAGAACTCTCCGCACTTGCTGGCAGCCGCGGTCCGGGGAGACGGCACCGTCAAACATTTCCGATCCACCGGGCGCGAGGTGCTCGACCTCGGCGGGCCGCAGGACCAGCTCATCAAAACGTCGGACGGCTGGCGCTACATCAGCAGCGGTACCCAAGAGATGGAGACGTACGACGCCCAGGGTCGGTTGACCTCTATCCATGCCGCCGATGGCGCAAGTCAAACCCTGCGCTATAGCACCGGGCAGACAGCGGAAGCACCCAAGGCCGGCCTGCTGCTGAGTGTCACAGACACCCATGGCAGGGCACTGACCTTCACCTACAACAGCCGGGGACAACTGGCCACGATGAGGATTGCGGGAAGCGCACCCTATGAATACACCTTCGATGGCAATGAGATGTTGGCCACCGTTCGATACCCGGATGGTGCTTCCCGGCAGTATCTGCATGGCGAAGAACCGTACGGTTTTGCCAGCGGCGGTGGGCCATATGGCTTGACCGGCATCATCGACGAAGGTGGCAAACGTTATGCAACTTACGGCTATCGCCAAAGCTATTGGGGCACCGCTGATATCACCGAACATGCGGGGGGCGCCGGTTACCACGCACGCAAGGACAGTGGCGACACCATCAGCATCCTGGGTCCGCTCGGCTCAACCCGCGTCTACCAGACAGCCGTTGTGGCCGGCGTGCGTCGAGTGGTGAAGCAGTCGCAGCCTGCCGGAGCCGGGTGCGGCGCCTCAAGCCAATCGGTGGAGCATGATGAATTGGGGCATGTCGTAAGGCGAGACGACTTTACGGGCAAGCGCTCTTGCTACGCCAACGATACCGTTCGAGGTCTGGTGACACAGCATGTCTCAGGCCTGAGCATGTCCATCATTGCAGTAGTGTGAACTCGACAGGTGCCACGCTACCGAGCGAGTCCCGCAAAGTCTCTACGCAGTGGCACCCGGATTGGCCATTGGAGGTTCGCGTCGCGGAACCCCGACGGTTGCTCACCACGGTTTACAACGGCCAGCCTGATCCCTTCAACGGCAACATGATCGCCCGTTGTGCGCCCGCAGACGCCAAGCTGCCCGACGGCAAGCCCATCGCCGTGGTCTGCCAACGTGTTGAGCAGGCCACGACCGATGTGGACGGTTCCAAGGGCTTTTCAGGGGCACTGGCCACCGGCATTGCATCGCGCCAATGGAGCTACACCTACAACCAGTTCGGCCAGGTACTCACGGAAGACGGCCCCCGCACTGACGCGACGGACGTGACCCGCTACGAGTACTACCCCGATACGACCGCCGACTGGACCAAGGGCGACCTCAAGCAGGTCACCAACCCCGCCGGCCAGGTGATGCGATTCACCAGGTACAGCCCGCAGGGACAGGTGCTGCAGCAGGTCGACGCCAACGATGTGGTGACGACCTACACCTATGACCCGCGCCACCGCCTGAAGACCGTGACGGTGGGCACCGAGCTGACCAAGTACGACTACTACCCGACCGGCCTGCTGCAGCGCGTGACCCAGCCCGACTTGAGCTACATCGAGTACAGCTATGACGATGCGCATCGCCTGACCGGCCTCAAGGACGGCCTGGGCAACTCGGTGAGCTACACGTTGGACAAGGCCGGCAACAGGACGCAGGAAGAGATCAAAGATCCCAATGGCGTGCTGATGCGCAACATGACCCGGGCCTATGACGCGCTGGGCCGCCTGAAAACCGTCACTGGAGGGCTGCAATGAGTCGCCGCCCTGCCCTTGCCACAGACCACAACAACAATCACCCCTCGGGAGTGGACCTCATGAGTGATCCCCGCCTGCCGCGCCGGCTGGCCCAACGCGCCCTGGTGACCACCCTCGTGGCCCTTCAGGTGCTGCCGCTGTCCGCCCGGGCGCAGACGCCGCCCACCCAGACCACCACCACCCACTACGAATACGACGCCGAAGGCAACCGCACCAAGATCACCGACCCGCGCTCGCAGGTCACCACCCAGAGCTACGACAGCCTCTACCGCCTCAAGCAGCAGGTGCTGCCGGTGCCCGCCACCGGCGCCGGCACCCCGGTCATCGACTACAGCTACGACAAACGCGACCAGCTCACCAGCGTCACCGACCCGAGGCGCAACACCACCAGCTACGGCGTCGACGGCCTGGGCAACCCGGTCAACGTCGTCAGCCCCGACACCGGCACCACGACCATCACCAAGGTCGATGCTGCCGGCAACGTCACCGAGCTGACGAATTCGCGCGGGCAGAAGATCTTCTACGCCTACGACGCCTTGAACCGCCCCACCACCATCACCTGGCCCGGCGGCGCCAAGACAGTTCACGGCTACGACGCCTACAGCACCACGGCCGGGGCCGAGAACTACGGCCGCGGCCAGCTCACCAGCCTCACCGAACTGAACGCCAGCGCCGTGCAGACCAGCCGGCTGGAGTTCGCGTATGACCCCCAGGGCCGGCTGCTGCGGCGCTGCCAGCTCTGGGGCGCGGCCACCACCGTGCACCGCCGCTGACACCCTGAGCTACCGTTGGGGTAGCAGCGGCACGCAAGCTGGCCGGCTGTTGGGGCTGACCTATCCCTCGGGCCGTCAGGTCGACTACCAGTACGACGCCCAGGGCCGCATCAGCGGC
>NZ_JAPFBW010000067.1 GCF_026153205.1 Aquabacterium sp. A7-Y
CCGGACCTCGCGGGCCTCTGCCTTCGGCTGTGGGGATGCTCACGGTGCGGCTCATGGTCTCTTCCTCCTGTTGATGCGTGAAGAGGGGCCGGCGGCCCGGCCCCTTTCGCTTACCGCGCCAGCTTGGCGAGCGCCGCCTGCTGCTCGGCCATCAGGGCGATGTTGAGGTTCGGCTGGATGTTGCTGGCCAGGTGGTTGATGATCCGGTTCACGACCGCTGCCCGCTCAGTGTCGTCCCGGGCGTTGTCGTAGTCCCGAAGCCGGCTGTCGATCTCCTCAACGGCGCGCTCCAGGACGCTGCGGGCGCGCAGCAGCACGTCGCGGGCGGTGTGGCGGGCTTGCGCGGCGAGGATTTCGTGGAGGTCTTGCATCGCTTGGTCCTTTCAGGTTGGTGGTTGCGACACCCCTATTGACGCTCTATGTGCCGGACAAGCCAACGGGTGCAGAGCATCAGTTTGGATAGGAATTGATAGCCCGGCACCACGCGGCTCAATCACCAAGATCGACCTTCATGTCCACCAACCGCATCACGCCGATCAAGTAGGGGATCTGCGGGGCAATCCCGTGCTCGACAAACGCCGGGATGGCAACGCCCCGGCGCAGCCACCGCCCCAGCGTCATCTGCAGAGCGTCGTCCAGGGAGAAGCCGTGCCGCAGCCGGTGCAGCACGTCTTCTGCGAAACGCAGGCCCGGCTTGGTCGCCAGAAACGCCTCGGCCGACGCGAGCGGTCGCTGGGCAATGTGGGCCAGTTCCTGGGCCACAGTGGCGCGTGCGTCGGGTTGGTCGGCGCGGGCCGCAATGTGGGTCCATAAGGTGGCGATCTGCCGCGCTGGATTTGATCGCGTGCTGCTGCTCATTCAGGTGCCTCCTGGCGTGGTGGGGACAGCACCATTCACGCTCTTCCCGGGAAGGAAGCCAAGGGGTCTTGGCCTCCCACCTGATACCGATTGATCAGCCGAGCCGTGCGACGTAGCGCGCGTAGCTGCTGCCTTCGGGATTGACGTACAGGGCCGGGCGATCGGGTGCCACGATCTCAAGGCACAGGAAGGCATCGCCGACCGAACCGCCCTCGCCGGTCATCCACTCGCGGCTGCGGCCGAGGTCGCCCACAAAGTCGTCGAACTCGCCCGTCGTCATCTCGTGGGTCACCGTGATGTAGACCCGCTGGAGCTCACCACCGCCGACGTCGGCAAGGCGGGCTGGCTTCCGGCTGAAAGCCAAGGCGGGGCCCAACTCCGTGACCGTGACCCGCTCGCCGTTGATCCAGACGGTGCGCGGCGTGCGGGCGATGTGGATCGTCATGGCGTCTGCTTCGATCGTGATGTTCATGTTGCGTTCTTCCTTGGTGTCATCGCGTTGTTGCGACGGCTCTATGAACGCTCGGATGGGGCCTGCTTGGCAACGGTCTAGATGATGCTGGTTGATTCACAGGTGAGAGAACGGCGACGGGGACACCGGGCCCGGTTCAGTGGGGAGCCCGCGACCCTGCATCGCCTTTTCGTCCATCGCCCCTCCATCCGAGGTGGACAGCGGCGGTGCGCTGCTGCGCTGGGCATAGCTGCCGCCCACCGGCACCGGCTCGTGCAGCGTGGGCTTGAGGTGCTCCAGCTCCCAGACCGCCTGGGCTTGTGCCAGAAGCCGGTCGATCTCCTCGAACGGGTTCGGAGGTACGGGTTGCGGCGCGCGGCGCCCCACGGCCTCGTAGCCGGCCTGCGCCACGAACCACCGGTGGCCGTCTGTCTTGGCCAAGCCGCGGTTGAAGAGCGCCTGCAGCACGCTGTTGCGGGCGGCCCCGTGGACGTGAGGCGGGAACCACTCGATGCGGCCCTCCGTGTAGTCGATGGCGTATTGAAGGATGAGATCCTGGGTATCGCTCGATGAGGTGTCGCTCACGATCCGTCCATGTGTGGTGTGGAAAGGGGCGCGCTGGCAGCGCGGTTCGTAGCCCGCGCTGCTGCGCAGTGGATCAGTCTTCGTTGGGGCTGTGGTGGTCACACAGAGGCCGCCCATTGGCGGCCCCGAGGGTCACGCAGCTTCGTCGTCCATGGCCTCGGCGTGTTGCCCGTCCTGCTGCGGAACGGCACCGGCTTCGACGATCCGGTACACGCGCCCGCCTTCGGCGCCCTTCTCGGAGATCACGTTCAAGCCGAGCCGCTTTTTGAAGGTGCCCGCGAAGGCGCCGCGCACGGTGTGCGGCAACCAGCCGGTGAGCTGTCGGATCTCGTCGATGGTGGCGCCTTCCGGGCGGCGCAGCAGGGCGATCACCTGGGCCTGCTTGCTGTTGCTGCGCGGCTCGCGGGTCGCCTTGGTGGCCGGCGCAGCGGCAGGGTCTGCCCTCTCCGTCTCAGCGTCCGGTTCCGCGGTGCCCGTCGCCCAGGACGCTTCGGCGGCGGCGACCTCCTGCTCCAGGTCGTCTTGTGCGTCCGCGGCCGTCACCGCCAGGGCCGCGCCTTTGCGCTTGCCCTTAGCTTGGGCTTTGGGCGCATGGGCCGTGAGCCGCTTCCGACCGAGCGCTGCGTAGCCGGCGTCGGTCACAACGTGGTGCCCGCCTTCCTCTGCGACCAGGGCGCGCGTCAGCAGGCCTTGCAGCACCTTGGCGCGGGCGCCGCCTTTCACGCTCGGCGGAAACCATTCGATGCGGCCTTTGGTGTAGTCAAGGCCGTACTCCAGGGTTTCGCGCTGGGTGGCGGTCAGGGTGATTGCGTTCATGGTTCGGTTCCTTTGCGTTGGTTGGTTGTCGTTGTGCGAGGTCGCTATGAACGCTCCGCTCGGGCCGTGCAGCAACGGCTGAGTTGATGCGAGTTGATTCCAGGCCTTCGGTGCTTCGACAGGGAATGCAGTCATCGTGAACAGCTGTTGATGGGAATCTCGCTACGCGCCTACGCCCGCCACCGCGGCGTCAGCGACACCGCCGTGCGCAAAGCGGTCCTTGCGGGCCGCATCACGCCCGAGCCCGACGGCACCATCAATGCGGAGCGGGCCGACGCGGAATGGACGCAGAACACCGAAGCGCCGAAGGTGGGCACGCGGCAGAAAGCGCCACAGGTGCAAAGCGACCTGGTGGAACGTGGCACGTCCCCATCCGGTGGCACCTCCTTGCTGCAGGCCCGCACGGTCAACGAGGTGGTTAAAGCCCAGGCCAACAAGGTCCGGCTGGCCCGCCTGAAGGGCGAGCTGGTGGACCGCTCACAAGCCCTGGCGCATGTGTTCAAGCTGGCGCGCGCCGAGCGCGACGCCTGGCTCAACTGGCCAGGGCGGGTGTCGTCGGAGCTGGCAGCCCGGCTCGGTGTGGACCCTCACGAGCTGCACGTGGCGCTGGAGACCGCCGTGCGCGAGCAGCTGCAGGAGTTGGGAGAGGTGGCACCAAGGGTGGACGGATGATTGAGTTCAACTACGAGGGGGCCGACGATATCGAGCGCGCTTGGCGCGAGGGCCTGACGCCGGACCCGCTGCTGACCGTTTCCGAATGGGCCGACCGGCATCGCATCCTGTCCAGCAAGGCCTCCGCGGAACCGGGCCGCTGGCGCACTGCCCGCACGCCCTACCTGCGTGAGATCCTGGACTGCCTGTCGCCGACGTCGCCGGTGGAGCGGGTGGTGTTCATGAAAGGCGCGCAGGTCGGAGCGCCGCTGGCGCTCGACACGCCGATCCCCACTCCCGAAGGTTGGAGCACGATGGGTCAGTTGAGCCCCGGCGACTATGTGTTCGGTGCCGATGGCTGGCCCTGCAAAGTCACCGGCGTCTCGCCAGTGCTCGAAGACCAGCCCTGCTATCGCGTCCTCTTCGAAGATGGCCAGGCCGTGGTCTGCGACGCAGCCCACCTGTGGTGTGTGTGGGACTTCACCAACGATGTCCCGCAGGCGCGCACGCTGCGCACCGAGCAGATGATCGGGCGTCTGAAGCTGGGTCAGAGCAAACGTTTCCGATATGCCGTGGACTTGTGCAAGGGCGTGGAGTTGCCTCCCGAACCGTTGCTGATCCATCCCTACGTGCTCGGTGTCTGGCTGGGTGACGGCAGCAGCGCGATGAATCACATCAGCGTGCACGAAGACGATGAGGAGATCGCACAGCACTTGAATGCCTGTGGCGTCAATGCCGTATTCCGGCTGCCCACCTGGCGCAAGGGTCGCTGCGCCAATGTGATCATCGACCCGACGTGCCGAACCATTGGCGAGGATCGATTGCCCCTGGCTGGCAGCGGTCGCTCCAGTTTCACGACACGGCTGCGGTTGTTGGATTTGCTGGACAACAAGCACATCCCGCAGGCTTACTTGCGCGCCGGCCACCAGCAGCGCCTGGCCTTGGTGCAGGGCTTGATGGACACGGACGGCACGATCAGCGCTGACGGCAAGACCTGTACCTTCTCCAACGTCGATCGCAACTTGATCGATGGACTGGTCGAGCTGCTGCACAGCCTGGGCTACAAGCCCAGCGTGTCCAGCCGACCAGGCAAGCTGGATCGATTCCGGGAGCAAGGCTGGACGGCCAGTCAGGAGCATTGGCGGGTGACCTGGACCGCCTATGCGGAAGAGCCGATGTTCCGGCTCTCCCGCAAACTCGCGCGCATGCGCTCGGTCGACAAGGGTCTGCCCGCCAGAAGCCGGCGCCGACGCGTCGTGGATATCCAGCCGGTGGCTTCGGTGCCGGTGCGCTGTATCGCCGTGGACTCGTCCGATCACCTGTTCCTGTGCGGCAAGGGCTGGATTCCTACCCACAACACCGAGGCTGGCTCGAACTGGATCGGCTACGTCATCCACCACGCCCCGGGCCCGATGATGGCGGTCTGGCCGACGGTGGACATGGCCAAGCGCAACTCCAAGCAGCGCATCGACCCGCTGGTGGAAGAGACGCCCGCGCTGGCCGAGCTGATCGCGCCGGCGCGCAGCCGCGACGCCGGCAACACCGTCCTCGCCAAGGAGTTCCGCGGCGGCGTGCTGGTGATGACCGGCGCGAATAGCGCAGTCGGGTTGCGCTCGATGCCCGTGCGCTACCTGTTCCTCGACGAGGTGGACGGCTACCCGCTGGACGTCGAGGGCGAAGGCGACGCGATCTCGCTGGCCGAGGCGCGCACCCGGACCTTCGCCCGGCGCAAGATCTTCATCGTCTCGACGCCGACCATCGCGGGCGCGTCGACCATCGAGCGCGAATACGAAGCCTCAGACCAGCGCCGCTACTTCCTGCCCTGCCCACACTGCGGACACAGCCAGTGGCTGCGCTTCGAGCGGCTGCGCTGGGAGCATGGGCGGCCTCACACAGCGGCCTATGTCTGTGAGGGCTGCGAAGAGCCCATCCCGGAGCACCACAAGACCTGGATGCTGGAGCGTGGGCAGTGGCGGCCGACCGTGACCGGCGGGGCCCGGCGCACCGCCGGCTTCCACCTGTCGTCGCTCTACAGCCCCATCGGGTGGCGGTCCTGGCGGGACATCGCCGCCGCGTGGGAGAGCGCTACGGCGAAGGAATCGCGCTCGTCGGCGGCCATCAAGACCTTCAAAAATACCGAGCTGGGCGAGACCTGGGTCGAGGACGGCGAAGCACCCGATTGGCAGCGATTGCTGGAGCGGCGCGAGAGCTACCGCGTCGGCACCGTGCCTTGGGGCGGGCTGCTGCTGGTGGCCGGCGCGGACGTGCAGAAGGACCGCATCGAGGTCTCGGTGTGGGCGTGGGGCCGGGGCAAGGAGTCCTGGCTCATCGAGCACCGGGTGCTGATGGGCGACACCGACCTCGCGGGCGTGTGGCAGCAGCTGGGCGCGATGCTCAACGAGACCTGGACCCACGAGAGCGGCGTGCAAATGCCGCTGGCCAAGCTGGCCCTGGACACGGGCTTCCAGACGCAGGAAGCCTATGCCTTCGTGCGGTCCTGCCACGACAGCCGGGTGATGGCGGTCAAGGGCGTGTCCAAAGGCGCGGCATTGATCGGCACGCCGACCGCGGTGGACGTCACCGCCGGAGGCCGCCGGCTGCGCCGCGGCATGAAGGTGTTCAGCGTGGTGGTCGGCATCGCCAAGCAGGAGCTGTACAGCAACCTGCGCAAGGTACCGAGCGTAGACGGCAGCACCGGCGAGATCGTTTACCCGCCCGGCTATGTCCATCTGCCCGCGATGGATGCGGAGTACCTACAGCAGTTGTGCGCGGAGCAGCTGGTCACGCGCCGTGACCGCAACGGCTTCCCGGTGCGCGAGTGGCAGAAGATGCGCGAGCGCAACGAGGGCCTGGATTGTTTCAACTATGCAAGGGCTGCTGCGGCGGCTTGCGGCCTGGACCGTTTCGAAGAGCGCCAGTGGCGCGAGCTGGAGCGGCCGTTTAGCGAGGTGGTCCCGTCGCCCCGCCCCGTCTCCGATGGCTCACCGCCCGATCCGTTTTCCCCCGCCCCGCCCGAAGCCACCAACCCCGGTGGCTTCGGCGCTTCTGGGCCACCGCGGCGAGTTCGCCGCGTCGTCAAAAGCCGCTGGCTGTCCAGGTGACAGCCGCTCAACCAGCAAGGAGCCTTCCCCGTGGCCTACACGCCAGAAGACCTGCAGCGCCTGCAAGCCGCCCTCGCCAAGGGCGAGCGACGTGTCAGCTTCGGCGACAAGATGGTCGAGTACCGCGACGTCGATGAGCTGCAGGCAGCCCTGCACGAGGTCAAGCGCGGCCTGGCTGCCCAAGGCCGGATCGCCCGCCCGCCGCGCCAGATCCGCATCACGACAAGCAAAGGCACCTGATGGGCTGGTTCGCCAATATCAGGCGCCGCCTGTTCGGCGGCACGCCGACCTACGACGGCGTGGGCGGTGGGAGGCGCGCCTTGGCCTGGATCGTCGGCAACCCGGGCGCCGTCGCCGCACTGGCCTTCTCACAGAACGAGTTGCGCGCCAAGAGCCGCGACCTGGTGCGCCGCAACGCCTGGGCGGCGGCCGGCACGGAAGCGTTTGTCGCCAATGCCATCGGCACCGGCATCAAGCCGCAGTCCATGGTGCTCGACATGGTGCAACGCGAGGCCATCCAGGCACTCTGGCGCGATTGGTGCGAGGATGCCGACGCCGCCGGGCTGACCGACTTCTACGGCTTGCAAGCATTGGCCTGCAGAGCAATGCTGGAAGGCGGCGAAGCCATTGTCCGGCTGCGCTACCGTCGCCCCGAGGACCGGCTGCCGGTGGCGCTGCAGATCCAGGTGCTGGAACCCGAGCACCTGCCGGTCACGCTCAATACCGAGCTGCCCACTGGCAACCTGGTGCGGGCCGGCATCGAGTTCGACCGGCTGGGCCGGCGGGTGGCGTACCACCTGTACCGCTCCCACCCCAACGACGGCGCGCTGGCGCCGATGTCGGGCACCGGCGGCATGGACACAGTGCGCATCCCGGCCAACGAGGTGATCCACCTGTTCCGCCCGCTGCGGCCCGGCCAGATCCGCGGCGAGCCGTGGCTCGCGCGGGCGCTGGTGAAGCTGCACGAACTCGATCAGTACGACGACGCCGAGCTGGTGCGCAAGAAGACCGCGGCGATGTTCGCGGGCTTCATCACGCGCGCGGCGCCCGAGGACAACCTCATGGGCGAAGGCGAGCCAGATGCCCACGGGGTCGCTCTCGGCGGCCTGGAGCCCGGCACGCTGCAGTTCCTGGAACCCGGCGAGGAGATCCGCTTCTCCGCGCCGGCCGACGTCGGCAGTTCCTATGCCGAGTTCATGCGCCAACAGTTCCGCGCCGTCGCGGCGGCCATGGGCATCACCTACGAGATGCTCACCGGCGACCTGACGCAGGTGAACTACTCGTCCATCCGCGCCGGTCTGCTGGAGTTCCGGCGCCGCTGCGAAGCGCTGCAGCACGGCGTGATCGTGCACCAGCTGTGCCGGCCGATCTGGCGGGCGTGGATGACCCAGGCGGTGTTGGAGGGCGCGCTGGAGCTGCCGGGCTATGCGCGGCGGCGCCGGTCCTACCAGGCCGTGAAGTGGATTCCGCAGGGCTGGCAGTGGGTCGATCCGAAGAAGGAGTTCGACGCGATGAACACCGCGATCCGCTCGGGCCTGCTCTCGCGGTCCGAAGCGATCTCGTCCTCAGGCTACGACGCCGAGGACATCGACCGCGAGATCGCTGCCGACAACCAGCGCGCGGACGAACTCGGCCTGGTTTTCGACTCGGACCCGCGCCACGACCGCCCGGTCGCCGCAGCACCAGCTGCGATCCCTTCTGACGAACCGGACCTCTGACATGTCCTTGCCTCACCTGGCGTCCCGCCTCTACGGGACGCCGCTGCTCATCGCGCGCCCCAAGCTGGACGTAATCCTGGCCGTGCTCGGCTCGCGCATCGGACTGCCGGAGACGGACGCCGTCGTCCCCTTGCTGCCGCCCAAGCAGGCGGTGCCGCCGGCACCCGGCATCGCTGTCATCCCGATCCACGGCACGCTGGTGCGGCGCACGATGGGGCTGGAAGCCGCCTCGGGCCTGACGTCCTATGCCGAGATCGCGGGCTGGCTGGACGCGGCGCTGGCCGATCCCGACGTCAAAGGCATCCTGCTCGACATCGACTCGCCGGGCGGTGAGGCCGGCGGTGTCTTCGAACTGGCCGGGCGCATCCGCGCGGCCAGCCGCACCAAGCCCGTCTGGGCCCATGCCAACGACGCCGCCTTCTCGGCCGCCTATGCCATCGGCTCGGCCGCGCGCCGGCTCACGCTCTCGCAGACGGCGGGCGTCGGCTCCATCGGCGTCATCGCGCTGCACGTCGACCAGTCGGTCAAGGACGCCAAGGACGGCCTCGCCTACCGGGCGGTCTACGCCGGCCACCACAAGAACGATTTCAGCCCTCACGCGCCGCTGACGCCCGAGGCCGCCTCCGCGCTGCAGGCCGAGGTCGATCGCCTCTACGCAATCTTCGTCGCCTCGGTCGCGCAGATGCGCAGCCTCAGCGAGGAGGCGGTCCGCTCGACCGAAGCCCGGCTCCTGTTCGGCGAGGACGCTGTGGCGGCGGGGCTGGCCGATGGCGTCGCGGGCTTCGACGAGGTCGTGAGCGACTTCACCTCGCATCTGAGCCCGCTCCTGCGGCGGGCCACCGGCCCGTCACGCAGCGCCACGGCCAGCCCCCTGTCTCCCACATCCCACCTCCACAAGGACCCGACCTTGAACATCCACGAACACATGGCGCCGCCGGAGGACTCCGCGGCGCAAGCTGCCGGCACCGGCGAACCGTCCCCGGCTGTTGCACCGGTTGCCCCGCTGCCCGCCACCGCTGGAGTGTCGGCAGCAGACGCGACCCGCCACGAAGCCCAGGCGATCGCCGAGCTGTGCCTCATCGCCGGCGCACCGGAGCGCACCGCCGAGTTCCTGGCGGCCGGCTTCAGCCAGGAGAAGGTGCGGCGCACGCTCCTGGACGCCCGTGCCGACCAGCCGGAGATTGCCTCCCGCATCACCGCCGACGCCGGAACGACGACCTCTCCCGAGTCCGGCCCGTTGATGGCCGCTGTCAAGAAGCTCATCAAGGCCTGACCATGCCGGTGATCCGCGAATCTCCCAACCTCGGCGACCTGCTCAAGTACGAGGCGCCTAACCTCTACTCACGGGACGTAGCGACGGTCGCTTCCGGCCGCAAGCTGGCGCTCGGTACGGTGGTCGGCCGCGAGACCGCCACCGGCAAGCTCAAGGGGCTGGCCCTGGCGGCAACGGACGGCACGCAAGTCGCGGCCGGCGTGCTCGCGTTCGACGTCGACGCTACGCAGGCCGACCGCTTCGACGCGATCCTGATAGCCCGCCACGCCACCGTGGCCAGCCAGGCGCTGGTCTGGCCCGCCGGCATCACCCCCGTCCAGCAATCCGCTGCGGTCGAACAGCTTGAAACGCTCGGCATCGTGGTGCGCGCCAGCGCCTGAACGCCCCCGGCCGCTTCCCGCTCCCCTTCCCTCCCTGAACCCGCCCAGCGCGTTGCGCCCGGCGGGTTCTCTTTTGTGCGTTCCCTATGCAGAACCCATTCAACAATCCCGCCTTCTCGATGGCAGCGCTGACCGCAGCCATCAACCTCCTGCCCAACCGCTACGGCCGGCTGGAGTCCTTGGGCCTGATGCCGGTCAAGCCGGTGCGCCTGCGCCAGATCCTGGTCGAGGAGCGCAACGGCGTGCTCAACCTGCTGCCGACTTTGCCGCCCGGTGCGCCCGGCACGGTGGGCAAGCGCGGCAAGCGCGCCGTCCGCTCTTTCGTGGTGCCGCACATCCCGCACGACGACGTCGTCCTGCCCGAGGAGGTCCAGGGCATCCGGGCCTTCGGCTCAGAGACCGAGCTCGAAACCGTGGCTGGCGTCCTGGCCGGCCATCTGGAGACGATGCGCAACAAGCACGCGATCACCCTCGAGCACTTGCGCATGGGCGCGCTCAAGGGCGTGATCCTCGACGCCGACGGCTCGGTGCTCTACGACCTCTACCGGGAGTTCGAGATCCCGGCCAAGGCGGTGGGCTTCGAGCTCGCCAACGAAAAAACCAACGTCAAGGGCAAGTGCCTGGAGGTGCTGGGCCACATCGAGGACAACCTCAAGGGTGAGTTCATGAACGGGGTGCACTGCCTGTGCTCGCCGGAGTTTTTTACAGCGCTCACGGGGCACGCCAAGGTGGTCGAGGCCTACCTGCGCTGGCAGGACGGGGCAGTGCTGATTGCGGATATGCGGCGGGGTTTCAGCTTCGGAGGCATGACGTTCGAGGAGTACCGTGGCCAGGCGACCGACGCCGAGGGCAACGTGCGGCGTTTTATTGCGGCGGGCGAGGCGCACGCATTTCCGACGGGAACGGTGGACACCTTTGCCACCTATGTCGCGCCGGCCGACTTCAACGAGAGCGTCAACACCCTGGGCCAGCCGTTGTACGCCAAGCAGGAGCCGCGCAAGTTCGAACGC
>NZ_JAPFBW010000068.1 GCF_026153205.1 Aquabacterium sp. A7-Y
GAAGATCACGGTGGACGTGAAGGGCGAGATCCTGGAGCTGAAGAACACCATCAACACGATGGTGGACCAGCTGCGCAGCTTTGCCGCGGAAGTGACGCGGGTGGCACGCGAGGTGGGCACCGAAGGCAAGCTCGGCGGCCAGGCCGATGTGCAAGGTGTGGCCGGGACGTGGAAGGATCTGACCGACTCGGTCAATTCGATGGGCTCCAACCTCACGGTGCAGCTGCGTGACGTGTCCAAGGTCGCGACCGCCATCGCGATGGGCGACCTGACGCAGAAGATCACCGTGGACGTGCGCGGCGAGATCCTGCAGATCAAGAACGTGATCAACACCATGGTGGACCAGCTCTCGTCCTTCGCGGCGGAGGTGACCCGGGTGGCCCGCGAGGTGGGCACCGAAGGGCGGCTGGGCGGCCAGGCGCAGGTGCGCGGGGTCTCGGGCACCTGGAAGGACTTGACCGACAACGTGAACTTCATGGCCGGCAACCTGACCGGCCAGGTGCGCGGCATCGCCAAGGTGGTGACCGCCGTGGCCAACGGCGACCTCAAGCAGAAGCTGACGGTGGAGGCCAAGGGCGAGATCGCTGCGCTGGCCGAGACCATCAACAGCATGACCGACACGCTCGCCACCTTCGCCGACCAGGTGACCACGGTGGCGCGCGAGGTGGGTGTGGAAGGCAAGCTGGGCGGGCAGGCCAAGGTGCCGGGTGCCGCGGGCACCTGGAAGGGCCTGACCGAGAACGTCAACCAGCTGGCGGCCAACCTGACGACGCAGGTGCGCGCGATCGCCGAGGTGGCGACCGCGGTGACACAGGGCGACCTGACGCGCTCGATCACCGTGGAAGCCCAGGGTGAGGTGGCGGCGCTCAAGGACACCATCAACGAGATGATCCGCAACCTCAAGGACACCACGCAGAAAAACACGGAGCAGGACTGGCTCAAGACCAATCTCGCGAAGTTCAGCCGCATGCTGCAGGGCCAGAAGGACCTGGTCACGGTGGGCCAGCTGATCCTCTCCGAGCTGGCGCCGGTGGTGCGGGCGCACCAGGCCGAGTTCTACGTGGTCAGCACCGTGTCCGAGACGCCGCGGCTGAAGCTGTTCGCCAGCTATGCCTCCGGCGGCCAGATGACCCACGGCAAGGAGATCGAGCTGGGCCAGGGCCTGGTGGGGCAGTGCGCGATTGACAAGGAAAAGATCCTGCTCACCAACGTGCCCTCGGCGGCCTTCCGTGTCGCCTCCGGCCTGAGCGAGAGCGCGGCGATGGACGTGCTGGTGCTGCCGGTGGTGTTCGAGGGCCAGGTGCGCGGCGTGCTGGAGCTGGCCTCGCTGGAGCGCTTCAACCCGGCCCACGAGGCCTTCCTCGACCAGCTGACCGAGAGCATCGGCATCGTGATCAACACGATCGAGGCCAACAGCCGCACCGAGGACCTGCTCAAGCAGTCGCAGTCGCTCGCCGAGGAGCTGCAGAGCCGCCAGCAGGAGCTGCAGCAGACCAACCAGGAGCTGCAGGAAAAAGCCCGCCTGCTGGCCCACCAGAACCAGGAGGTGGAGCGCAAGAACCAGGAGGTCGAGCAGGCTCGCCAGGCGCTGGAGGAAAAGGCCGAACAGCTGGCGCTGACCTCCAAGTACAAGTCCGAGTTCCTCGCCAACATGTCGCACGAGCTGCGCACGCCGCTCAACAGCCTGCTGATCCTGTCGGACCAGCTGTGCAAGAACGCCGAAGGCAACCTGACCGCCAAGCAGGTGGAGTTCTCCAAGACCATCCACTCCTCGGGCAACGACCTGCTGATGCTGATCAACGACATCCTGGACCTGTCCAAGATCGAGTCGGGCACCGTCGCGGTGGACGTCAGCGAGCTGCGGCTGGACGAGCTGCAGCGCTATGTGGAGCGCAGCTTCCGGCATTTCGCCGAATCCAAACACGTCGGCTTCCAGGTGCGGGTCGAGCCGCCGCTGCCCAAGAGCATCGTCACCGACGTCAAGCGCCTGCAGCAGATCATCAAGAACCTGCTGTCCAACGCCTTCAAGTTCACCCACCACGGGCAGGTGACCTTCACCTTGACCACGGTGGCCGAGGGCTGGTCGAGCGACAACGAGGAGCTCAACCGGGCCGGCCAGGTGATCGCCTTCGAGGTGGCCGACACCGGCATCGGCATCTCGGCGGACAAGCAGCAGATCATCTTCGAGGCCTTCCAGCAGGCCGACGGCAGCACCAGCCGCAAGTACGGCGGCACCGGGCTGGGCCTGGCGATCAGCCGCGAGCTGTCGCGCCTGCTGGGCGGCGAGATCCGCCTGGTCAGCGCGCCGGGCAAGGGCAGTGTCTTCACGCTCTACCTGCCGCAGAGCCTGGGCGGGGCGCGCGGCGGGCGCGTCACGCGGACGCCGGCCGTCGAAGCACCGCGCCGCCGTGCCGGCAGCGAGCACGTCGAGGCCGCGGCGCCGCCCGATGAGGCCGAGGTCCTGGCCGCTGCCGAGGTCCTGCCGGCGAGCAGCAACCCCGCCGGCGACGACCGTGCGGAGATCGCCCCGGGCGACCGGGTGCTGCTGATCGTCGAGAACGACCTGAGTTTCGCCAAGGTGCTGCTGGACTCGGCCCGCGAGCACGGCTTCAAGGGCCTGGTCAGCACCGGCGGTGCGCAGGCGCTGTCGATGACGGTGGAGTACCAGCCGGCGGCCCTCACGCTCGACATCCACCTGCCCGACATGCAGGGCTGGCGCATCCTCGACCGCCTCAAGGCCGACCTGTCGACGCGCCACGTGCCCATCGTCGTCGTCTCGACCGACGACGCCCGCGAGCGCGCCTTCGCCTCGGGTGCGCTGGCCTTCCTGGCCAAGCCGCTGCAGTCCAAGGACGAGGTGGACCAGGCGCTCGCCGACCTGGGGCGCTACAGCGCCCGCAGCGAACGGCGCGTGGTGCTGGCCATGGGCGACACGGCGGCGCGGCGCGCCCTGCAGGACGGCCTGCGCGGCGAGATCGAGCTGGTGCTGGCCGAGCAGGGCGAGACGGCTCGCCAGGCGCTGACACGCGGCGGGGCGGACCTGCTGGTGGTGGACGCGAGCCTGCCCGACTTCGGGCCGGACAGCCTGTTGAGCGTGGTGGACAGCGCGCTGGAGACGCGCCCGCTGCCGGTGGTGGTGTTCGAGGGCGGTCCGGACGAGGCCGCGTCGGCCTGGCACCAGTCGCACCTGCCGCTGCCGGTGCGCCATGCCGGTTCGCTGGTACAGCTGCTCGACCACAGCGCGTTTTTCCTGCACCGCAAGGTCTCGGCGCTGCCCGGCCCGCAGCGTGGCGCGCTGGAGGAGCTGCAAGGCCAGGTGCGCACCCTGGCCGGCCGCAAGGCCCTGATCGTCGACGACGACATGCGCAACATCTTCGCGCTGGCGACGGTGCTGGACGACCACGGCATGGTCATCGTCTCGGCCGAGAACGGCCGCGATGCGATCCGGCTGGTACAGGACGACCCCACCATCGACATCGTGCTGATGGACATCATGATGCCGGAGATGGACGGTCTCGCCACCATCCAGGAGATCCGCAAGCTGCCCGGCGGCCGCGAGCTGCCCATCGTCGCCGTGACCGCCAAGGCGATGAAGGGTGACCGCGAGAAATGCATTCAGGCCGGCGCCTGGGACTACCTGTCCAAGCCGGTCGACACCACGCACCTGCTGGCGGTGCTGCGGAGCTGGTTGTGCCAATGAATCCGTCGCCGCCCGTCACCGCGAACCCGCTGGCCGCTGCCGAGGCCGACCTGCCGCGGCCGGGCAACATCCTGATCGTCGACGACCTGCCCGACAAGCTGCTGGTGCTGCAGACCGTGCTGGAGGACCTGGGCCAGAACCTGGTGTCCGCCCGCTCCGGCAGCGAGGCGCTGCGCGAGGTGCTGCAGCGCGAGTTCGCGGTGATCCTGCTGGACGTCAACATGCCCGACATCGACGGGCTGGAGACTGCGCGCCTGATCCGCAGCTACAAGCGTTCTGCGCACACGCCCATCATCTTCATCACGGCCTATGCCGACGAGATGCAGACCGCCCGCGGCTATTCGCTCGGCGCGGTGGACTACATCCTCTCGCCGGTGGTGCCCGAGGTGCTGCGCAGCAAGGTCAAGGTGTTCGTCGAGCTGTATGCGATGCAGCAGCGCGTGCGCCAGCAGGCCGAGGAGCGCGTGGCGCTGGCCGCCGAGCAGGCGGCCCGGCGCGCCGCCGAGGAGCACTCGCGGCGCTCGGCCTTCCTGGCCCAGGCCAGCCGGGTGCTGGGCGGCTCCCTGGACACCGGCGTCGCGATGCGTGAGCTGCTGCGCCTGCTGGTGCCCGAGATGGCCACACTGGCCGTGCTGAACCTGGGGTGCCCGGATGGTGTCCCGGGCGGCTGCCTGATCCAGCAGGCGGGCGACGAGGGCGCGCCGCGGGTCCGCGAGTACGCCGAGCTGCCCGCGCCGCTGCGGCAGTTGCTGGAGCGCGCCCTGGAGGCCGAGCGGCGCATCGACGTGGCGCGGCTCGAAGGGTATGCGCCCGGGTCGCCGGGTGTCGAGCCGGCCGCGGCGGCGGTGCCGCTGATGGTCGGGCGCAAGCCCATCGGCACCCTGCTGGTGGCCGGGCCCGCGCTCGTGCCCGGCGAAGCCGACGGCGCGACGGTTTTCGGATTGCTGGAGGAAGTCGCCGGGCGCGCCGCCATCGCGCTGGAGAACGCGCGCCTGTACCGCAGCCTCGAGACCGAGATCGTCGAGCGGCGCCAGGCCGAGGCCGAGCTGCAGGAGGTCAACCGCCGCAAGGACGAGTTCCTCGCGATGCTGTCGCACGAGCTGCGCAACCCGCTCGCGCCCATCCGCAATGCGATCGAGGTGATCCGCCGGGTCGCGCCGCCGGACCCCAAGATCGGCTGGGCCAGCGACGTGATGGACCGTCAGGTCAAGCACCTCACCCGCCTGGTCGAGGAACTGCTGGACGTTGCCCGCATCAACCAGGGCAAGATCGTGCTGCACAAGCAGCGCGTCGAGCTCAACGCCGTGATCTCGCATGCCGTGGAAACGGTGCGCCCGATGATCGAGGCGCGTCGCCACACGCTGGAGCAAAGCCTGCCCGAGCAGCCGGCCTGGCTGCAGGCCGACTTCAGCCGCCTGTCGCAGATCGTCGCCAACCTGCTGAACAACGCTGCCAAGTACACCGAGGAGGGCGGCCGCATCGAGCTGTCCGCCGCGATCGATGGCGGCGAGGCGGTGATCGGCGTGCGCGACAACGGGGTCGGCATCGAGCCGGGTCTGCTGCCGCGGGTGTTCGATCTGTTCCAGCAGGGCGAGCAGACGCTGGACCGCAGCCAGGGTGGCCTGGGGGTCGGCCTGACCCTGGTGCAGCGCCTGGTGGCCTTGCACCAGGGGCGCGTGCAAGCGCGCAGCGGCGGCCGCGGCCAAGGCTCGGAGTTCAAGGTCTGGCTGCCCTGCGTCAGCGTGGTGGAGCGCGAGCACGGCGGCGACGGCGAGGCGCCGGCCGGCGATGTCCAGGGCGTGCGGGTGCTGATCGTCGACGACAACCAGGACGCGGCCGACAGCGTCGCGGCCGTGCTGGCGCTCGAGGGGCACGAGGTCAAGACGGTGGGCGACGGCCTGCAGGCGCTGGCCTGCGCGCCGGTCTACGTGCCCCAGGTCGTGCTGCTGGACATCGGCCTGCCGGGCATGAGCGGCTACGCGGTGGCACGCCGGCTGCGCCAGACGGCGGCGACCAGCGATGCCCTCCTGATCGCGCTGACCGGTTACGGCCAGCAGGAGGACCGCCAGAGCGCCGCCGAGGCGGGCTTCGACGCCCACCTGGTCAAGCCGGCCGGGCCGGAGGAGATTCTCGCCTTGATCGATGCCTGGCAGGCCCGTCGCCACGCGGCATTGGGCGACCCGGCGGCCGGCGACCTGTCGGTGGGCTGAATCGCGCGGCGGCCGAGAGGCGCGGCCGGCGACGCGCCTCAGCGCTCGCGCCGGCCGCGCAGGTTCTTGTCGACGATCGCGAGCAGGATCAAGCCGAAGCTGAACAGGCGCACCAGGTAGAACAGGGGCGCCTGCTCCTCGGGCTGCTGGTCCAGGCCCAGGGTCACGCGGTTGATCGCATCAAGCAGGAAGGCCAGCGCGAACAGCAGGAAAAATCGGTCGTGGGTGCGGCGCCAGAAGCGCAGGAAAAACATCGCGGCCACGACCGAGGCCATCGCGATGGCGCCCATCAGCAGTGCGTTGGTCAGCATGTCACTCCGAATCGAGGATGAGGCCGTACAGCAGGACCAGCATCGCCGCCAGCGCCACCCAGCTGCGCGCCTGCGACAGGTCGCGTCCGGGCAGCACCAGCTTGTCGATCACCAGCAGCAGGTTGTTGGCCGCCAGGCCGACGAAACACAAGCCGCTCCACAGCAGCAGGCGGTAGCGGCCGCGCCGCCAGGCCTGCAGCAGCAGCACCGCGCACACCACGGCGGTCAGTGCACAGAGACCATAGATCATGCTGGCCATCATGAGCGGTCCCCTTTTTTCCTGAGCTTGAAGGCGTCGGCGAATTCCTGGACGCGGCTGTCCCGTCTGGAGTGGATCAAGTTGGTGACCGGGATGAGATGGGTGGAGTAGAGCGCTGCCAGTGCGTCGACGTGGGCCGCCATCGCGGCCGAGGCGGGTGCATAACGGTAGGCGCCGCCGTGCTGCTGCGCCAGACCCAGCTGCTCCAGCCGCAGCAGCACGCCCGCGGCCTCGCCACCCGGGATGTAGAGCCGCTGGGCCACCTGCTCGACGGCCCAGACCGCCGAGGGATCGCGCCAGAGTATCAGCAAGGCCTCCATGTGCGCGATGGAGTCCACGTGATCGAGGGCGAACTTCCGGATCGGGGCCGGGATGAGGTCTTGCGTCACTCGAGGCTGGGGCGTGTGGGGCTGCAGGCAGGGTGGATCGACACCGGCCGCCGTTTCGGCGCACCAGTGGCCGGCTCGCTTTATACCCCGTCTTTGGGCCATCGGGGCGGCCGGGCTCGGTCCCCGGCCCTGTCCGGCGCGGCGGCGCCGGTCGCTTCAGGAAGCCGCGCCGCGCGCCAGCAGCTCGGCGTGGCGCGTCGCGTCGATGTTCGAGCCGCAGACGATGAGCGCGACGCGCTGTCCGTCCAGCTGCGCGCGCAACGGGCCCAGCAGGGCCGCGGTGGCGGCCGCGGCGGCCGGCTCGACCGCCAGCTTCATGTCGCGGAACAGCGCGTGCATCGCGCGGCACAGGGCTTCGTCGTCGACGCGCACGATCTGGTCGACGAAGCGCCGGCACACCCCCCAGCTGTAGGGCAGGGCATAAGGCGCCCCCAGGCTGTCGGCGACCGTGTCCACCCGCTCCAGCCGCGCCGGCTCGCCGGCCTCGAAGCTGCGGAACATCGCGTCGGCGCCGAAGGGCTCGACACCGTACACGCGGCAAGCGGGCTGCAGCTGCTTGATCGCCGCCGCGACGCCACCGCACAGGCCGCCGCCGCCGACCGGCACCACCACGGCATCGAGCCGGCCCAGTTGCTCCACCAGTTCCAGGCCCAGCGTGCCGGTGCCCTGCGCGGTCAGCGGGCCGTCGAAGGGATGGACCAGGGTGCGGCCTTCCTCGGCGACGAGGCGCTGGGCCAGCTCGAAGGCGTCGTGCACGGTGTCGGTCAGCAGCACCTCGGCGCCCTCGGCGCGGCAGGCGGAGATGCGGGCCGGGCTGGCATGCCGGGGCATCGCGACCTTGGCGTGGCAGCCGGCGACGCGGGCCGCGTAGGCCGCCGCGATCGCGTGGTTGCCGGCGCTGGCGGCGACCACACCGCGCCGCAGCGCCTCGGCATCCAGCGCGGCGAGGTTGTTGAGGGCGCCGCGCAGCTTGAAGGTGCCGGTGCGCTGGAACAGCTCGAGCTTGAGCCAGACCTCGGTGTCCGGATGCAGGCTGTCGGCGACGACGCCGGTCTGCCAGCGCCAGACGGGGGTGTGCAGGACCTTGCCTTCGAGACGGGCGGCCGTGGCGCGGATCTCGGCCAGGCTGGGGTAGGGCGAGGCGACGGCGGCGGGCGGGGTGTCGGTGACGACGGCGGACATGCGGGGTTCTCCATTCGATGCGGTTCGTGGCGGGCCGGGGGCCCGGGACGGCAGGGGCACGGGGGGACCGCCGGGCACCGGCCGAAGCCGCAGCTCAGCGGTCCTGGCGAATTCGAATGGACCCCGGGGTCGGGGTGGTAGCGAGGGGGAGGGGCGGGAAGGTCACGTCCGCATCATGGCATGGCCGGCGCCGACGGGCGAGCGGCCTTTGCCGTGGGCAGGGGACGGCGGCCCCCCAAGGCGCGCCGCGCGGACGCGCTGCGCGGTCTGCTTACGGGGCCGCTCCGCTGGCCTTCGCGACATACCGCGCCAGCGCCGCGATCTGCTCGTCCGACAGGCTGGCGCGGTAGGACGGCATCGCGCCCAGCCCGTTGCGCAGCGCGGTGGCAACACGCTGCGCGTCGGGCTTGAGCTCGTCCAGCACCGGCCCGACGGCCCCTTCGGCGCCGGCGTCCTTCAGCGTGTGGCACAGCTTGCAGGCGGGCACCGCGGTTTCGGTGAAAAGCTTGCGGCCCAGCGCGAGCTGGGCCGCCTCGTCGGCGCGCGCGGCGGGCAGCAGCGCGGCTGAGGCCAGCAGCGCCAGGCTGGCCCGGTGCCAGCCGCGGCTGAGGCGGATCAACGCGCGCATCGGGCTCAGGCCACCGTGACGGTGACCGCGTGGTCGCGCCAGCTGGTGTTGTTGTAGCCGCCCACGTTGTCGACCCGGCCCTCGGGCTGCACGTTGCCCGCCGCATCGGTGGCACGGCTGGTGAGGGTGTGCGTACCCGCCGGCAGCTCGGTGCTCAGCACGAACTGGCGCCACGCGAACTTGCCGAGGTCCGGGCCGACCAAGCGCGCTTCGCGCCAGGTCTTGCCGCCGTCGGTCGAGACCTCCACGCGCTTGACCGCCTGGGTGCCGCCGAAGGCCACGCCGTGGATCTGCACCCGGCCGGCCGTCAGCGTGCCGCCGTCGGCGTTGGGCGAGTTGACCCAGGACTTCACGCTCATCTCCAGCACCGAAGGCTGGCTGGGATCGGCCTTGGCGCCCGGCGGCGTCATGCGGTAGCCGTGCGCCATGATCTTGGCGTCGCTCTCCTTGGCGGTGAAGGCCAGGCGCTTGACGTACTTGATGTTGTTGACGCCCTGGTAGCCGGGCACGATGAGCCGCAGCGGGCCGCCGTGGGCCAGCGACAGCGGCTGGCCGTTCATCTCCCAGGCCAGCAGCGCGTCGCCGAGGGCCTTGATCGGCACCGAACGCTCGACCACGACGGTCTTGGGGTCGATGCCCTCGGGCAGCTTCTCGCCCCCGGTGCCGGTGATGTAGGCCATGCCGTCGGCCACGCCGCCGAGCGCCTCCGCCACCGCGCGCAGCGGCACGCCGCTCCACACCACGCAGCCGGCCGCGCCCACCTTCCAAGGGGTGCCGCTGGGCTTGCTCGGGAAGAAGCCGCGGCCGTTGCCGGAGCACTGCAGCACGGTGGTCACCGTCTCCAGGCCCAGCGTCTTGAGCTGGCCCAGGGTCAGCTGCCGAGGATGCTGCACGCCTTCGATGTCCAGCACCCAGGCGTCCCGGTCGGCCAGCACCGAGGCATCCGGCGGCGGCAGGTTGTTGCGCACGTAGAGCTGTTCGCTGGGCGTGATCACGCTGGTGCCGAAGGCGCTGCGCCGGGTCTCCAGCGTGTTGGAGCTGTGCACGATCAGGCTGTCGCCGGACTTCCAGCTGGCGTAGCCGGGCAGCGGCTTGGCGGCCTCGGTCTGGGCCGAGGCGGCGCTGCTCCAGGTGCCGAGGCCGGCGGCGGCGAGGGCGCCCGCGGTGCCGGCCAGCAGGTGCCGGCGCGGCAGGGAAGTGAGTTCCTTGGTCATTTTGTTTTCTCCTGAAGGAAGGAA
>NZ_JAPFBW010000069.1 GCF_026153205.1 Aquabacterium sp. A7-Y
CGAGCAGGGCCGCGGCGGTCGAGGCGCGCACGCCCCGGCTCCTGCAGCTCGCGTTCGAAGGCCTCGGTCCAGCGCTCGGCCTGCCGGTCGGACGCGGAGGCTGTGGGGGACCGGGACGCGGCCGGGGCTGGCGCGCCCTCGGGCGATCGGGACGCCTCGGCGCTTTCAGACCGAGGCGCTGCGGTGTTTGCTTCGGCTACGGTGTCCGGGGTGGTGAGCAAGGCCTGAAAGCGCAGGGCTGCCGGGCCGGCCGGATGGCCGGCAGACCGGGACGCGGCAGCGCCGACCGGCGGCGCAGGGCGGGACACGGCGGGGGTGGCCGGCAGCGGCCGGGGGCTCAGCGGTTCGGGCGGCAGCGGTGGCATGTGGTGTGGACGGCTTGGGACTTGAATCTGGGACGGTCGGGACAAGGACTTCGGGCACAAGAGCTGGGGCGCGGCCTCAAGGCTGGAGCAGGCGCATCGCGTACAGACGCGCCGCCAGCACCTCCTGGACCTGTTCTTCCTGGACGGCGGAGAGGCGGCTCCGGTACTGCTGCTCCAGGCGCGCGAGCAGGCCTTGCAGGCGGTCCAGCCGGGCGGTTTGGGTGGCGACCTCGCGGCGCGCCTTCTGTTCCTCTTGCTGGGCCTGCAGGTACTGGGGCATCACCTCCTGGCGCTGCTCGCGCAGGTCGGTCAGCCAGACGGTGAGCTGCATGTGGTGGTCGACATAGGACTTGCCCTGCATCGGCCGGCCCTGCTCGGCCAGCCACTCGCGCCACTGGGTCTCCCAGGCCTGGATCACCGCGCCGATCTGGCGCTCCTCGTCGTCGAGCGCCGCAATCTGCGCGGCCAACTCGGCGAGCCGCTGCCGTTTGGCACGCAGCAAGGCCTCGGCCTGCGCCAGCCGGTGGCGGCGCGCCTCCAGCACGGCCTGGAGGGCGGCCCTCATGGGTGCTCCCTCTCGCTTCGCGAGGGGACGCCAGCGCCGCGTTCGGAGCGGCCGTGCCGGGCGCTCATGCTCCCACTCCCGCACGCAACTGGCGCAGCGTGTCTTCCAGGCTGCCGCCGGCGCTGCCCAGGTCCTGGCGCAGGAAACGCTGCAGCGGCTCGTGGCAGCGTACCGCGCGGTCGGCCAGCGAGTCGCTGCCGCTGCGGTACTCGCCCATCTTCAGCAGCATGTCGATCGCCTTGTATTTGCTCAGCAGGCTGCGCGCGAGATCGGCGAGGTCGCGATGCGCCGGGGTGGTGACGTGCCGCATCACGCGGCTGCGGCTCGCCAGCACGTCGATGGCGGGGAAGTGGCTTGCCTCGGCCAGCTCGGCCGAGAGCAGGATGTGCCCGTCGAGCGTCGCGCGCACCTCTTCGGCAACCGGGTCGCCGGTCGCGTCGTCGTCGACCAGCACCGTGTAGAAGGCCGTGATGGCGCCGCGCTCGCCCTGGCCGGCGCGTTCGAACAAGCGGGGCAGGGCGGAGAACACCGAGGGCGTGTAGCCGCGCCGGGTGGGCGGTTCGCCGTTGGCCAGGCCGATCTCGCGCAGCGCGCGCGCATAACGGGTGACCGAGTCGAGCAGCAGCAGCACGTTCTGCCCCTGGTCGCGGAAGTACTCGGCGATCGCGGTGACCGTGCAGGGCGCGGTGGCGCGCTCGCCGGCCGGGCGGTCCGAGGTGGCGACGACACAGACCGTGCGCTCGCGCTGTGCCGGGGTGAGCAACTGGCCGATGAATTCGCCGACCTCGCGGCCGCGCTCGCCGATCAGTCCGACGACGATGACGTCGCAGGCGCAGCCGCGCGCGATCATCGACAGCAGGCTGCTCTTGCCGGCGCCGGCGGGCGCGAAGATGCCGACCCGCTGGCCCTCGCCGCAGGTCAGCAAGGCATCGATGGCACGCACGCCGGTGCGCCAGGCGCGTGCCACCGGGCGGCGCTTGAGCGGATCAGGCGCCGGCGCCTGCACCGGCACTTCGGCCTGGCCCGCGATTGGCCCCAGGCCGTCGGCCGGCTGGCCCAGGCCGTCGAGCACGCGCCCGAGCAACTGCGGCCCGACACGCAGCATCAGCGGCCGGCCCAGGCTGCTGACCTCGGTGCGCGCCGACAGGCCGGTCAGTTCGCCGAGCGGCGCCAGCACCAGCTCTTCGTCGGCGATGCCGACCACCTCGGCGCGCAGGCGCCAGGGGTCGCCAGGGTTGACGAGTTCGCAGAGGTCGCCGATGCGCGCGCTGACGCCGGTGGCTCGCACCAGCGTGCCGCCGGCATGGCGGACCCGGCCGCGCACCTGTACCGGGGCCACCGTCGAGAGGGCGCCGTCGAGGGCGTCGGCCAGGTAGCGCGACAAGCCGGTACCGGCCAGGCTGTCGAAGCTGGCGTCGTCGCCGCGGGGGGTGGGGGTGTTCACACGCTGTCCTCGCGGGCCGGGCGGGCCTGTTCGCGGCGGCCGACAAAGGCCTGCACCAGGCCGGCCCGCACCGCCAGCAACTGGGTGCGCAGGCTGCCGTCGATGCGGCCGTAGGCGCTTTCCAGCACGCAGGTGCCGGGCTCGGCGTCAGGGTCGGACAGCACCTCGACCAGTTGCACGCGCGGGAAGTCCTGCAGGATGGCCTCGATCTCCGCGTTGACCAGGGTGACCTCGGCGGCCGCGACGCGCAGCTTGAGCGGGCGCTCGTGGTCCACCGCCGCGAGGGTGCGGCGCACCATCGCGACCAGGCGCTCGCGCGGCTGCATGGCGCCGAGGATGCGCTCCAACGCATCGACCACCGAGCCGACGATGCGGCCCTCCAGGCCCAGCCAGGCCGACTCGATGCGGGCGGCGGTTTCGGTCATCTGGGCCGCGAAGGCCTCGCGCCCGGCCTCGTAGCCTTCCTCCCAGGCCTTGCGTCGTTCGGCCTCGCAGGCCTCCTGCTGGCGCGCCAGCAGCGCTTCGGCCTGCTGTTTCGCCAAGGTGTAGGCGGCTTCGGCACGCAGCGTGGCGCTGAAGCTGTCGCGCTTGATGATGGGGCCCGTCCCGGCCAGCAAGCGCCCGTTGTCGATGTGGGTGACGGTGCTCATTCGATAACCTCCGTGCTACGCACTGCGGTGCGAGCCCCTTCGGGCGGCCGGGCGGGGCTCATTCGATAACCTCCGTGCTACGCACTGCGGTGCGAGCCCCTTCGGGCGGTCGGGCGGGGCTCATGAGAGTGTCCGGTGTGTGGTTTCGAGGGCGGCGTCCGCGAGCAGCCAGGCATGGCCGGGCAGCGCCTGGCGCACCACCTCGGTGGCCAGGTCGGCCAGCGCGAGGCGCTGTGTTTCGCGCAGGCGCCAGGGCAGCAGCGGGGCCATCCAGTCGGACGGCAGCTTCAGCCGCAGGCGGCGCCACACCGCCAGCGCCAGCGGCGGTATGGCCGACAGCAGCAGGCGCAGGGCGCCGCTGCGCCAGCGCCCCGGTTCGGCCTGCGGGCTCAGCCCGCTGCCGACCGCCTCCAGCACCGCGGGTGGCAGCTCGGGGCCACCCTGGCCTTGCCAGCGCAAGGCAAAGCCATGCACCGGCGCTCCCATGGTCCGCTGCAGGTGAGCCACCTGCTCGGCCCGGACCAGCGTGCGCAGCCGGTCGCGCAGCACCACCGCGCTGGTGAGCGCGGCCACCTCGACCAGCTGCTCGCCGCCCAGCAGGGCCAGGCGCTTGCCGCGGTCGCTGAAGTCGAAATCAACCAGACCGTTGATGCCGTGCGCGTCCAGCAGCCGCACCGACAGCCGGCGTGTCGCGAAGGCGCTGACCGGCCGCCAGACCACCGGTTTGAGGCTGGGGGCCGGGCTGCCGAGCGCGTCCACGGTCAGGCGGTCGATCCAGCTCGGATGGGCGTAAAGCGCCGGCAGCAGGTTGAACTTGAGCTGCAGGTCGAACAGCCGGTCCTCGACCAGGGGCGTATCGCCGGGCAGGGTGGAAGGGGCGCGGTGGACGCGGTCGTGCATCGTCAGACGTCCTGCGCGGTATTGAGCCAGCCCGGCGAGTCCTCGGCCGCGGCCGGCGCCGCGGGCCGCCGATCGCCGCGCCGGTTGAGCCAGGCCGCCAGGGCCTGACGGATCTGCGCCGCGCGCAGCAGCGCGACCAGCAGCACGATGGCCAGCACCCAGGGCAAACCCATCAAGGCCCACAGCAGCGGCAGACTGGACGGCGACACCAGCGCGCCGAAAAAGCGCGTCACCGGCAGCTGTGCGTTGGGCGCGACGGTGTTGCGCGAAGGAAAGAAGGTGACCGAGACATGCTCGGCCGTCAGCCCTTCGATGCCGCGCACCACCAGGTCCTTGATGGCCGGCAGGGCGGCCTGCATGTCGACATCGGCGCGGTGCTTGATGAACACCGAGGTGGAGGCCGGCTTGGCCTGCAGCGAGAGCGGGTCGGACGCCGGCAGCACGACGTGCACGCGCGCCACCAGCACGCCGTCGATGTGGGCGAGCGTGCGCGAGAGCTCCTGCTCGACCGCGTAGATGAAACGGATGCGTTCCTCGTTGGGCGAGGACACCAGACCGTTGCGGGCGAAGACGTCACCCAGGCTCTTGTACTCCCGGGTCGGCTGGGCATTCGCGTTGAGCAGCTCCAGCGCGGTGGCCATGCTCGACTCGTCGACCCAGACGCTGAAACGTTGTTCCTCGCCGGCCCGCTTCTCGGCATCGACGCCGCCCTTGAGCAGCGTCAGCAGCACCTCATTGGCCTCCTGCTCGGTGAGGTGGTCGTAGACCGGCTGCTTGCACGCCTGCAAGGCCAGGCAAAGCAGCACCAGCATCAGCCAGCGCCCCAGGCGGCTGACAGCAGCAGGCGCGGGGCCAGGGTGTTCGGGCAGTTTCATCGAGGAACTTCACACTCCGCGTGCCGGGCGATCCGGACTTGGGGAACGACACATGAAAAAAGGCGGCGGGGCGCGGCCTCAACTGCGTTGCAACAGCGACTGCACGTCGCGCTCGACCATGCCGGCCGACTTGGACGACAGCTCCAGGCTCACCGAGGCGGTGGTCACCTGGTATTGCAAGGCCATCAGGTCGCGTGCCGACAGCTCCTGCGTGGCAGAGAGCCGCGCCACCGAGCTTTCGAGTTTGCGCCAGTCTTGTGACAAGCCATGCGCCCAGGCGCGGACGCCGCCGGTGTTCTGCAATGCCGTGCCCGACAACGTCGGGTCCAGCGCGGCCGTGGTGGCCGGCGTGGCTCCGCCGGGGGCATACAGCAGGGTTTCGAAGCGGGCGACGGCGTCGGCCCGGCCGGGACCGGCAGCGCCCGCGCCGGCAGGCGAAACCGGTGCCGCGGCCGGCATGACGGCGGCGAGGCTGGCGGCTTGGGACATCTCCATGGGGGCTCTCCGAGCTTGGAAGTGGGCAGGCCGCTAGGGCCTGATGTTGAGGGGCGGACGCGTGATGCCGGGGTCCGCCGGCCCGGCCGAGGGATCGAGGGCGCGCGCCAGTTCGAGGCAGCCGCGAGCGACGTTGACCGCCGAGCTGTCGCGCCCCGAGGCGATCACGGCCTCGAACAGCGGCAGCGCCCCCGGCTGCTGCGCATGGACCAGCAGGGTGCCGAGCATGGCGCGGGCCATGTCGCTGTCGGGGCATCGCTCGACCACGGCGCGCAACTCGTCGATGGCGCCGTCGAGCCGGCCCATGCGCGCATGCGAAAGCGCCAGGCCGATCAGCGGCGAGGGGTGTCCGGGCTTGGCGGCCGCCAGCGCCGAGAAGATCGTTTCGGCCTGCATGTGCAAGCCGCACTCGCTCGCCAGGAAGCCGGCTTCGGCAATACGCTCCAGCAGCTCCGAGGAGCCGAGCGAGCGCAGCGGGCGCGACAGCGCCGCCGCGCCCCCTGAGGGCGTGGCGGGCGTCACCGGGTCGAAGGGTGTCATCGACACGGACAGGGCGCCGGGCTCAGACCGACATGTTCTTGGCGGTGCCCTTGGCGCCTTCGCCGAGGGCCTTCACCACTTCGCTGGCGGCGGTCATGAAGACCTGGTACTCGCTCATGGCCTTCTGCGCCTTGAGCATGGAGACAGGGTCGTCGGCGTTGGCGCCTTCCACCACGCCGTTGGCCTGGGTGTAGGCGGTACCGACTCTGCTGATCAAAGAATCGACGGACATCACGTTTCTCCTGAGGGTCACACGGAAAAATCACGACCGCGGTCGTGCACGGAAACTGAAGCTGAAGCGGGGACGCTGCCCCCGGGGTGCAGGCTGTGCCAGACCGCCAGTACGACCTCGCGCGCCAGCTCGGCACTGCGTGCGATGGCGCGGGCCTCGTCGTATTGCGCCGGCGGCAGTGGCAGGGCCAGGCGGGCCTGGCTCTTCTGCAGGCCGGTGTCGAAGGTCTCGAGGTATTGCGCCAGCAGGCTGCCTTCGTGGTCCTGGTGCAGCCGCAGGCCGAGCTCGCCGAGCGCGTCGAGGGGCGGGGTCTGGAGGGTGGGGTTCATCATGGATGTGGGGGCAGCGGTGCTCAGCGCAGCTGGGCGACCTGGAAGCTGAACTGGCGCTCGCCCTGCTCGAAGAGCACACGGTCGAGTTCGATGGTCTTGATGAGAAAGCCGTCGAAGGTGTCGCCCTCTCCATACCGTTCGCCGTTTTCGGTGATGAGGTAACGCCCCTTGCGGCTGAGGATCACCGCGAACTTGCGGTGCAGCGCCTTGGGCAGCGGGGGCTCGGCGGCCGATGCCGCCGGAGGTGGAGGCGGTGCCGGCTGGGCCACCACCTGCGGCGACGCGACCTTGACGCCGAGCCGCGCCAGGCCGGGGATCTCGCGGCTGGCCTGCACCAGCCGGCGGGCGGCCGCGTCGTCGCTCACCTCGTTGGTGCAGGCGACCTGCCCGGCGCCCCGGTAGGTGGTGAGACAGGTGACGCCCTCCAGCGCGGCCAGGCGGGCCACCGAGGACAGCAGCTGCTCGACCGAGACCGCGCGGTTGAGCGGCGCTTCGGGCAACTCCCTCAGCACCGCTTCGAGCGACTGCAGGTGGTAGCCCGTCAGGACCCAGCCTTCGATGACGTAGCGGCTGGAGCCGGGTTCGCTGCGGATGCTCAGCTCGCTGCCGGCCGGCGCCACCGAGCGCAGCCAGGACTGCGCCCGCGCCAGGTCACCGGGTGCCAGCCGGGGCGGGCCGAAGGACATCGAGATCGCGGCATAGACGCCGCCGATGCAGCCGGCCGTTCCCAGCAGCAGCACGGCCAGCAAGGCATAGGGATTCATCTGGCGGCTGCGCTCCACCAGGTGGCGGGCGCGCAGCACCGCCTTCTGTCGCGGCGTCAGGCGCTGTTCCGGCAGCGTCGCCCGGCCGGTGGTGGTGTCGCCAGCGGGCACGAAGGTCAGCATCGCGTCGCCGCAGCGGATCTGCTGGTAGGCGGCCAGCCGGCAGGACTGGCCCGGCGCCAGTTCGTTGCCGTCGACGCTGACCGCGCCGTCGAGCGCCCGACACAGGATGGTCTGGTCGACGCTGCACAGCTCGAAGTGGCGCCCGGCCACGCCCGGGTCGGCCAGCACGACGCTGCACAGCGTCGCATCGCTGCCGATCACGCAGGCGGTCTCCGTGCCCACCGGCAGGGCAGGCGCGCCGCGGTGCAACCCGGCGGTGATGTGAAGCTGGCCGCGCTGTGTCATGGTCGGGCGGAGCGCTCGTCGAAGTGACGGACAGGATGCCGACGCGGCGCCGCGCCACCGGACTGACCCACAAGCGGGAGGGGCCGGTGGAGCGACGAGTGGGACGCTGACATGACTGACCTCCGACCAGATGAAATACAGCTCAACAACAAGGTGCCGACCCTCCGGCACCCCACATCTCGCACACCGCGCTGGAACGAAGCCATCCCGACCCGCCTTGCTGGAGGACTTCAATGGCCCCCGTGTTCGAGGGGTGACGAGGAGGACTGTAGAAGCCCGGGCCCGCACCCGCATAGGGCTCCATGTATAAGACTTGCAAATGGATGTAGAAAAACGGAAGGCGGATCACCTCACCTCGGTGATCCGGATGGCCCGATGAAGCGGGAATTCACGTCGCCGCAAACACAAGAGTGGCCGCAGCGCCGGGCGCAGGTCCCGCTGGTCAGGTCCGGGGGCGGGTCTCGGGCACGAAGTCGGCTTCAGCCTCGATGGTCGAAGCAGAAGCCGGAGTAGCTGTCGACGTCGTAGCCGTCCTCGAAGGGAAGCCTCAGCGCCTTGCCGACGTTCTCCCACTCGTCGCGCCGTTCGTAGCCCCGCGCGACCACCGCGTCAACGAACTCGTCGTGCGATTGCACCCGGTAGGCACAGAACGCGGTGCCAATGCTGTTGAGCGTGTAGAAGGAGCGCGACGGGTGGATCGGGGTCAGGTTGACCACCAGGCGACGCGGGCGCCGGGGCAGGGTGGCGAGCAGGTCGGCCAGCGTGAGCGGCAGGTATTGCAGGCTGCCGGAGGCATACAGTACATCGCAGCCGCTGGCCTGGCGGTAGTCGTCGGTGAAATGCAGGCCGTGTTCGGGGTCGCGCTGGCTGGCGAGTTCACGTCCGCGAGCGACGACAGCCGGGACGTCGCAGACCGTCCACTTGAAGTTGCAGGGGTAGTCGATGGCGCGGCGGAAGGCGTAGTACTTGATGCCGACATGGCCGCCGAGATCGAACACCGAGCGCAGGCCCTCGGCCAGCGAGTTCGACAGCCAGAACAGCGCGGCATAGTCGGTGGGATAGATGCGGCTGAGGTAGGCCAGGTTGGCCGAGCCTTCGTTGTCGTAGCCCACCGGCCGGTTGGACGGCGCGCTGGCGGCTGCCGCCGCAAAGCTGTCGAAGACGCCGTGGAAGAGGTTGGCGTCGACATTGTTCACGAAGCGCTTCAAGTAGGCGCGCTCGCCCGCCGAACGCAAGCCGGGGGCTCGGGCCAGGCGATCGATCGCCCGGTGCATGGTGTCAGTCCATCCCATCGCTTCCTCCTGTCTCTTGTTTCCGGCGTGTCCCGCCGTCGTCCTCGGGCGCTGGGCCGACTGCAGGGCTCATTGGGTGACCTCCGTGCTGCGCACTGCGGTACGAGCCCCTTCGGGCGGCCGGGCGGGGCTCATTGGGTGACCTCCGTGCTGCGCACTGCGGTACGAGCCCTTCC
>NZ_JAPFBW010000070.1 GCF_026153205.1 Aquabacterium sp. A7-Y
GGCGGCGGGGACGGCGCGCGCGGCAGGGGGCTGCACCGGCGCGGACGCTGCCGGCACCCGCGCCGTCACCTCGCCGCCGGGCGCGCTGCGCGTCGGCACGCGCAGCGCCGCGGCCTGCGGGCGTTGCAGCGGCGCCGCTGCCGTTTTGCCGTTGCCGCCGCCTGCGGGCTTGAAGGCCAGCATGCGCAGCAGCACCATGGTCAGGCCGCTGTACTCGTCGGGCGCCAGGCCCAGTTCGTTGCGCCCGTGCAGTGCGATGCTGTAGAGCAACTGGGTGTCGTCGGGCGGCAGGCGTTCGCCGAGGCGGGTCAGCACCTCGGCTTCCGGGTCGGCGCCGTCGAGCGCTTCAGGCACCACCTGCAGCACCGCCAACTGCTGCAGCACCACCGCCATCTCCTCCAACGCGCCCTGGGCCGAGAGGCCTTGCGCGCGCAGCTGGGCAGCCGTCTCGACCACGGCGGCGCCGTCGCCCGCGGCCAGCGCCTCGATGAGGCGATAGACATGGCTGCGGTCGACCGCGCCGAGCATCTGGCGCACGCCCTCCTCGCGCAGGCTGCCCGAACCGAAGGCGATGGCCTGGTCGGTCAGCGAGAGCGCGTCGCGCATCGAACCGCGGGCGGCGCGCGCCAGCAGGCGCAGTGCGCCCGGCTCGGCTTCGATCTGCTCGGCCTGCAGCACGCCGCCGAGGTGCTCCAGCACGGTTTCGGGCGCCATCGGCCGCAGGTTGAACTGCAGGCAGCGCGACAGCACGGTGACCGGCACCTTCTGCGGGTCGGTGGTGGCCAGCACGAACTTCAGGTACTCGGGCGGCTCCTCCAGCGTCTTCAACATCGCGTTGAAGGCGGTGTTGGAGAGCATGTGCACCTCGTCGATCATGTAGACCTTGAAGCGCCCCACCACCGGCTTGTAGACCGCCTGGTCGAGCAGCTGGGAGATCTCCTCGACGCCGCGGTTGGAGGCGGCGTCGAGCTCGACGTAGTCGACGAAACGCCCGGCGTCGATGTCGCGGCAAGCCTCGCAGACGCCACAGGGCACGGCCGTGATGCCGCCCTGCCCGTCGGCGCCGACGCAGTTGAGCGACTTGGCCAGGATGCGCGACACGGTGGTCTTGCCGACCCCGCGCGTGCCGGTGAACAGGTAGGCGTGGTGGAGGCGCTGTTGCGTCAAGGCGTTCGACAGCGCCTGCACCACGTGTTCTTGCCCCACCATCTGATCGAAGCTGCGGGGCCGGTATTTGCGGGCAAGAACAAGGTAACTCATGCCCGCGATTCTACGGGGCCGCGGGCGGACTCCCCGAGGCGGCGCACGGGCGATGCGCTGCGCACGCAGGATGCGGGAGATTTGCCGGCCGGCGCCGCGGGCGGTCGCTGATGCGGCTACAATCGCGCTTGACGGGCCTCCCCGCATGGGAGCGCGGCCAATCGGGTCAGGTCGGGAACGAAGCAGCCCCAACCGTTGCCACCAGTGCCGGGGTTAAGGCTCGTCACCCATCTACTCGGGAAGCCAGCAAGTCTGGGTTCCTCCTCCCCAGGAAGCCCAGCGTCAGGCTTGCAGCGACCAGCCTCAGCCGCCCGCCTGCCCCGTCAGACGCGGCTGCAGACCCTTCTGCAGCTCGTCCCGCAGCGCCCGCAACAGGTTGAGCTCGCGGTCGGCCAGCTTGAAGCCGTCGACCTGCGACTTGTCGGCATAGAGCAGGCCCACCGGCACCCCGTCGACGATCAGCGGCAGCAGCATCAGGCTGGCGGCCCGCACATGGCGGTGGAACCAGGCCGGCAGGCGCGCCGCGAGGGTCGGCGTGGCGGCATCGCGGATCAAGGTGTCGGCGCCCTTCAGGCACAACGCGCTGAAGAGGTCGGCCTCCTGCCCGAGCCGGAAACGAAAGTGCTGGCGCAGCAGCGCCTCGCGCACCCCGCAGGCCTCGCGCACGACCAGGACGTCGGTGCCGGGCTCGCGCAGCGCCAGTGCGACATGCTGACACTGGAAGGTGTCGAACACGGCCTCGGCCGTGATGCGCAGCAGCGCTTGCGCCTCCTGCGACTGCGCGACGGCGACGCGCAGCCGCGTTGCTGCGCGCGCCAGCGGGTGCGCCGGCGCGCTGGCGGCCGGCCGTGCGGCCGCAGCGGCCTCGCGCGCCGCTGGCGCTGCCTGCTCGGCGTCCACCGCGGCCCAGATCTGCTGGCTGGTCAGTCCCAACACCTTCCCGTAGCGGTCGATGATGGCGGTGTTGCGCAAGGCCTGCTCGCGCCGCTCGACCTGCGTCTGCACCTCGGCCAGCTCGTTGCCCAGAGCGCCCAGCAGACGGAACCAGTCGTCGCGTTTCTCGGGACGGCGCAGCAGGCCGTCGGGTGCCGGGCGCCGCATGCCGCGCACCAGGGTCTCGGGCAGCCCCCAGGTGCGGGCGACGCTCACGCCCAGGTCCTCGAAGTCCAAGCCCAGCACGGCGAGCACCGCCGAACTTTCGCTGCCGCCCTGGCTGAGTGCGAGCTGGCGGATCTGCGCGGCGTCCTCGGGCAGGTAGAAGTGCACCAGGGTGCGTCCCAGGTTCTGCATCAGCGCGGTGACGAAGGACTCCTCCTCCTCCGCCTCGGTCGGACACAGCCGCTCGGCATAACGTCCGGCCAGTCGGCACCGTGCGTACTCCTCGCGCAGCGACTCGGCCACCGGCTGGTCGCGCAGGTCCTCCAAGGTCGGAAGGGCGCCGGCCAGGTCGCGGATCGCCATGAAACCCATCAGCGCGACCGCCCGCGAGACCGTCGTGATGCTGCCGCCGCCGACCGAGCTGTAGTAGGCGGCGTTGGTCATGCGCAGCAGCTTCTGCGTCAGCGCGACGTCGTCGAGCACCGCGCGGCTGATCTCGTCGAGGTTGACCTTCTCGGCGCCGGACAGCCGGCGCACCCGGCGCACCACGTCGCCCTGCACCGGCAGGTCGGCCTGCTGGGCGATCTGCTGCATCAGGCGGTTCAGCGTGCGGGCCGCACGGCTGTCGCCGCTGCCATCGAGCAGGGCCGGCGTGAGCCAGTCCTGCAGCGCCTCGCGCAGCTCGGCCGCGCTGGCGTAGCGCTGCGCCGGGTCACGCGCGAGGCTGCGCGCGACGATGGCGCGCAGTTGGGCCTCGCCATGCTCGATGCCGCGCAGGCCGCGCGGCAGCGTCAGGTCTTCCTCCAGCAGGCGAGCCGCGGCGCGTTGCGGGTTCTGGTCCTGCACCGCGGGTCGCCCGGTGAGCAGCTCGAACAGGATCAGTCCGACGTTGAAGACGTCGGCACGCGCGTCCGACGTCCCGCCCTGCACGGTCTCGGGTGCCAGGTACAGCCCGCTGGCGCTGGGCAGCGCATCGACATCCAGCGGCGCGGGCAGCACGGTGAAGCCGCTCAGCCGCGGCCGTCCAGCAATGTCCAGCACCACGCAGGCGGGTTCCAGCCGGCCGTGCACGACGCCGGCGGCATGCGCGTGCGCCAGGCCGTCCAGCATGCCAATCACCGACAGAGCCGCCTGGCGCGGCGGCATGGCCTCGTGCTCGGTCAGCCATTGCGACAAGGCCACGCCGGTGACTGCCTCGACCTGCAGCAGCGGCTGGCCGTCCTCGATGGACGCATCCAGCACGGCCACGATGTTGGGATGCCGCAGTGCCATCACCGGCGCCGCGGCAGCGCGCCACACCTGGCTGCCCAGCCCGGGCAGCGGCAGGCGATGCCACACCTGCAGTTGCACCTCGCGCAGCGCGGCGGCGTCCTGCGCCAGCCACCAGCTGCTCGCCGAGCCGCGCGCCAGCGCGCGCACCAGCCGGTAGCGGCCCAGGGCGGGCAAGTGCCCGAGGGTGGTCGCTTCGAGGTTCTCCATCTCAGACCGCTTGCTTGAAGGCCATCACGGCCTGGTTGCGCAAGGTGCGCAGCAGCGACAGCTCGCGCTCGGTCACCTTGATGTCGCCGGCGCGACCCTTGTCCGCATAGATCAGCCCGAGCGGCGCGTTGCGCAGCACCAGCGGCAGCAACAGGAAGGTCGGCGCATTGACGCCGCTGCGGTACCAGGCCGGCAGCCGGCCGGCGATGTTGGACGCCGAGGCGTCGCTGATCAGCGTGTCGGCGCCCTTGGTGCAGACCGCCGCGAACAGGTCGCTCGCGCCGCCGAGCTGCAGCTTGAACTGCGCCGCCACCCGCTCGGCGTCCTGCCCCAGCCCGAAGCGGCCGGTCAGCACGCCGCTGCGCGCGTCGCGCAGACAGAAGATCACGCGCTGGAAGCCATGTGCCCGGTACATGGTCTCGAGGATCATGCGCAGCACTTCATTGAGCTTGAAGTTCTCGACCAGGGTGTTGCTGATGTCCTGGATGCCGGCGGCCAGCGTCTGGGCCGGGTCGGCCGAGCCGGTCTCGGGCGGCGCGGCGCTCGCGGTGGCGGCCTCCTGGGCTTGGGCATGGGCCTGCACCAGGGTATCGAGTTCATGCGGCGAGAGTGAATCGGCGTCGCTGTCGTGCCGTCCGGCGCCCGGCGGCAGCAGGCGGGCCGCGCGGCTGCCCGGCTTGGGGCTGAGTTGCAGGGCCGGCACGGCCTCCGCCATGCGTTCGCGCGAGCGCCGCACGGCCTCCTGCATGTCCTTGGCCGACAAGCCCAGCACCCCGGCGTACCGCAGGGCCAGCTGCGCCAGCTGAGCCGGCTGCTGGGCCGAGCTCGTGTTCAGCAGCAGGTCGGCGACATCATTGCCGGCGCAGGCGAGCAGGCGCAGCCGGTCAGTGGACTGCTCGGCCTTTTTCAACGGCGTGTCCCCGGGCAGCTTGCGCATGCAGCGCTGCAGGGTCTCGGGCAGGCCCCAGGTGCGCGCGACGCCGATGCCCAGCTCCTGGAAGCCGATGCCCAGTACCGACAATGCGGCGCTCTCCTCGCCCGGTGCATCACCCGGGCCCTGCGGCTCCAGCAGGCGGCGGATCTGCTCGGCCTCCTCGGGAAAATAGAACTGGGTGAGCATGCGGCCGAGGTTCTGGAACAGCGCCGCGATGAAGGACTCCTCGGCGTCACGCGAGCCGCTGGCCAGCTCCTGGGCCACGGTGCCCGCCATCATCGCGCGCAGGAACTCTTCCTTCAGCACCGAGGCGTGGGACTTGTCCTGCATGTGTTCCAGCAGGATCAGCGACAGCGCGAGGTTGCGGATCCCGGCGAAGCCGATCAGCGCCGCGGCGCGCGAGACGGTGCTGATGCTGCCTCCGCCGGCAGTGCGGAAGTGGGCCGAGTTGACCAGGCGCAGCAGCTTGTGGGTCAGCGCGACGTCCTTCAGCACCTCGTTGGCCAGGCTGGCCAGGCTCTCGTGTTCCGAATTCGCGATGCGCTGGATGCGGCCGACCGAGTCCGACAGCGCCGGGAAATCGCTCTTGTGGCGCATGCGCCGCAGCAGGAAGTCCAAGGTGCCGTTGCGCCCGCCGTCCTGGACCTCGGCCTCGCTGGCCGGCGTGAGCCAGGCGCGCAGTGCGGCCAGCATGTCACGAGCGCCCGGGTAGCGCACGCCGGTGTCGCGCGCGGTGGCGCGGTGCACGATGGCGCGCAAGCCGTCGTCCACCGCCTGCTGCAGCTGCGCCGGCAGCACGATGTCCTCGTGCGCGTTGCGATAGATGGCACGATAGGGATCGCGCTCGTGCACGGCCGGCTGGCCCAGCAACATCTCGTAGAGCACCAGCCCGGCCGCATAGACATCCACCTGGGCCGTGGCGGGCCGGCCGTGTGCGACCTCGGGTGCGATGTAGCCGGGCGTACCGACCACCGAGGTGTCAGCGCCGCCGTGGCGCTGGCTGGCCGCGATGCCGAAGTCCATCACGCGGGCGCGGCCGGCGCCATCGATCAGGATATTGGACGGTTTCAGATCCCGGTGCACAACGCCGGCCTCGTGCGCATGGGCCAGGCCCTCGAGCACGCCCACCAGCAGCTTGACCGCGTCGGCGGGCGCCAGCGGGCCCTGCTCCCGCAGGCGCTGGCTGAGGGTCTGGCCCTCGACCAGCTCGAACACCAGGTAAGGATGCTGTTCGTGCACCTCGGCCTCGAACAGCGGCACGATGTGCGGGTGGCTCAGCCGGCTGACCGCGCGCGCCTCGCGCAGCCACACGGCCAAGGCCTGCGGGTCGGACGCTTGGGCGCGGTGCAGCTTGAGCGCCACCTCGCGGTCCAGCCGCGGGTCGAAGGCCCGCCAGACCGAGCTTTGCGCACCCTGGCCCAGCGCGTGACGCAGTTCATAGCGTCCGAGCGTGCGGGTCGGCGGGTGGAGCGTCGCGGGGGCGGCCATATACCTTCTGTTTCAAGTCCGGTGATTGTCCTGATTGGACAGCCTCCCGGGGTCGGACAAACCCGCAAGGTAGCGGCAAAAGTGCCGCCATTTCGCGCTTGTGTGCGCCCGCTAGCCTGGCGGGTCGAGCTCCACCACCTCGCCCTGCCCCGTGACGAAGGCCGCGCGCACCGGCGCGCCCCCGGCCAACGGGCGCACCGCCTCGCAGTAGCGCGCCAGCTGCTCCCGGTAGGCCGCGAGCTGCTCGGGCGCGTGCTCCAGCTTGTAGTCCAGCACCCACCACTCGGCCCCCTGCCCGCGGTCCAGCTGCACCAGCCGGTCGATGCGCAGCACCTGGCCCTGCCAGCTCAGCGCCACCTCGTTGCCGGCCCAGCGCAGGCTGTCGCCGTCGAGGAAAGGCCGGAACGAGGGACTGGCCAGCACCGCGTCCACCATGCGGCGGGCCAGCTCGCGCTGCCCGGCATCGAGCCCGAAGCTGCCCGCCGCGGCGGCCACCGCCTCGGCCGCCGCGAGGCCGCCGGCGCCGGCGGTCAGCCATTCGAGGGCGCGGTGCACCGCTTCGCCGACGCGCGCCGCGTCGGCATGACGCGGCGGCGCACGGCCGGCGAGGGTCGCCGCCGCTGGGCGCGACAGCGGCGGCAGTTCCTTCAACACGATCTCGGCGGCAGGCGGGGACGCGGCTGCCGGCCCCGCCTGCGCCACCGGCTCCGGCCGCGCCTCCAGCGGCTGCAAGCCCGGCGCGTCCTCGCCCAGCCGTTGCCACCAGCCGCGCTCGGCAGCCCGCAGGTGCGGCTGGGTGGCACTGAACACCAGCCGTTCGCGGGCGCGGGTCATGGCGACATAGAGGCCGTTGAGTTCCTCGCGCTGGCGCGCCTGCCGCTCGCGTTCGAGGACGATCTGCAGGCTGGGCGCGGCCTGGCGCTCGGAGGCGATGAAAGCGAAGC
>NZ_JAPFBW010000071.1 GCF_026153205.1 Aquabacterium sp. A7-Y
CGTGCTGCGCACTGCGGTGCGAGCCCCTTCGGGCGGCCGGGCGGGGCTCATTGGGAAACCTCCGTGCTGCGCACTGCGGTGCGAGCCCCTTCGGGCGGCCGGGCGGGGGTCATTCGGTAACCTCCGTGCTGCGCACTGCGGTGCGAGCCCCTTCGGGCGGCCGGGCGGGGCTCACGCCTGCGCTCCTTGCGCTTCCGCGCCACCGGGGCCGGCGCGCCTGAGAGTGTGGACACTGGGACTGCTGAGGCGGGCCAGCACCTGCTCGCGCGGGCCGAACAGTTCAAGCGCGCCCTCGCGCAGCACCGCCAGCTTGTCGGCATGGCGCATCAGCGGCGGCCGGTGCGAGACCAGCACCACGGTGCACCCGGTCTGCTTGAGCTGCTCGATGGCCCGGCTCAGCGCGTCCTCGCCTTCGCTGTCGAGGTTGGCATTGGGCTCGTCCAGCACCACCAGGCGGGGATTGCCGTAGACGGCGCGCGCCAGCGCGATGCGCTGGCGCTGCCCGCCCGAGAGCGCGCATCCGCCGTCGCCCAGCTCGGTCTCGTAGGCCTGCGGCAGGCGCAGGATCATCTCGTGCACCCCGGCCAGCTGCGCGGCGGCGACAACACGCTCGCTGTCGACCGGCCCCAGCTGCGCGATGTTGTGCGCCACGCTGCCGGAAAACAGCTCGACGTCCTGCGGCAGGTAGCCGATCACGCCGCTGAGCTGGTCGCGCGGCCAGCCGGCCAGCTCCATGCCGTCCAGGCGCACGCTGCCAGCCTGCGGGGTGCGCAGGCCGAGCATCAGGCGCACCAGCGTGGTCTTGCCGGCGGCGCTCGGCCCGATCAGTCCCAGGCACTCACCGGGCGCGAGCGAGAAGCTGACGCGCTTGATGACCGGTGGACGGCTGACGTCGAGGCTGAGGGTGACCTGCTCCAGGCTCAGCGCGCCGCGCGCCGGCGGCAGCCGCAGGGCCTGCTCCTGCTGCAGCTCCAGCGTCTGCTGCTGCAGGCGGGCCCAGGCCGCGCGCACCTCGATGAGCGACTTCCAGCCGGCGATCAGGTGCTCGACGGGCTGCAGCGCGCGTGCCACCAGCACCGTGGCGGCGATCATGATGCCGGGCGAAGCATGCCCGGCGATCACCAGCCAGGCCCCCAGGCCCAGCATGCCGACCTGTACCGCCTGGCGCACCAGACGGCCGAAGGCGGACAGCGAGGCCGAGGCATCGCTCAGTCGCTCCTGGGCGGCCAGCGCCTCGCCATGGCGGCCGCTCCAGCTCGCCACCGCGCGCTGCAGCATGCCCATGCCGACCAGCACCTCGGCGTTGCGGCTCAGCGCTTCGACCTGCAGCGCCGCGGTGCGGCCGCGGCGCATCACGTCCTCGGTCTCGGCGCGGGTGTGGCGCTCGGTGTAGAGCCCGAGGCCGAACAGGACCAGCGCCGAGGCGAGCGCAGCCCAGCCGAGCGCCGGATGCAGCGCGAAGATGACCAGCAGGTAGATGGGCAGCCAGGGCGCGTCGAACAGTGCATGCACCGCCGGGCTGCCGAGGAAGCCGCGCAACCGCGTGATGTCCTGCACCGCCGAGCGGTCGGTGCGGTGGCGCGCGGTGGCGCTTTCGTGCAGCGCGGCCTCGAGCGCCGGGGGGGAGAGGGTTTCGTCGACGATGCGCCCGGCGCGCGCCAGCAGGACGCTGCGTGCACGGTCCATGCAGTAGCCGAGCCCGAGCGCCAGCGCCGCCAGCACGGTCAGCATGACCAGGGTCTCCAGGCTGCGGCTGCTGAATACCCGGTCGAAGACTTGCAGCATGTAGATCGAGGGCATCAGCAGCGCGACGTTCAGCAGCAGGGAGGCCGCCGCAGCCAGTGCGATGAAGGGGCGCAGACGCGGCGTCAACAGCCAGTTCATTCCCTTGCCTCCCTCAACGAAGTGTGTGTGTGCATAAACTTCCGTAGCAGAAAGCATCGCTTACCGGCGCCCGGCCCACCACCCCCTTACCGGGGGGGCCACCCGGCCGGCTCACCTGCCTTCCGGCCCGACCATCGGCCACGCGAGGGGGCGGAGCGGTCGGCGGCAGAGGACGGGCGGGGTTGGGGATGATGGCCGCGGGCGCAAGCCAACACGGGGCCTATGTGCATCCGAGGGTAAACCTGTGTTGTGGCGGTACATCACCGCTCGCAGAGTCGCCAGCCCCATCGGCGATGAGGCCTTGCAGCGCGCGCCCGCGAGGGCTGCGGCCGGGACGGAAGCCGGGCTCCGCGGCGCAGCGCGGCAAGCCCGCCCGCCGGAGCTCACTGCTTCGGAAAGTGGAGCATGCAACGCACCACCATGCCGCCGGGGTTGCTCCGGCGAATCATCGAACGGTCATGCGAAGCACCGGGCGCGCTCCGCACGGCCCGGCGAGGTCAGGAAGCGGGCGGCTCGTCGGTCGGCACGCCGAGTTCGCCGGCCAGCCGCAGCACCAGGGCGCGCAGCTGCTGCAGCTCGGTCGCCATGCGGGCCTGCTCGCGCTTCAAGGCGGCGATCTCGTCCGCCGAGGCGCCGTTCGGCTCGGCGGGCGCGGCGGCGCCGGGGGTCACGGCCGGCACGTCGACCTCACCGCACAGCAGATGGGCCCAGCGCGCTTCGCGCGCGCCCGGGGCGCGCGGCAGCCGGACGACCCGGCGCGGCTCGCGCTCGGCCATTTCGTCGAGGAAACCCTCGACCGAGGAGATGTCGGCGAAACGGTGCAGCCGTTCGGTGTGCAAGCGCAGCTCGGCAGCGGTCTGCGGGCCGCGCAGCATCAGGAGGGTCAGCAGTGCGACCGACTGGGTGGGCAGGCCCAGGCCGCGCGGCGCGTTGTGCTCGAAGCGCACCACCCGGCTGCCGCTGACCTCGTTGACCAGGCTCTGCTCCTTCAGGCCCTCGATGGCCTGCAGGACGTCGGCTTCGCTGACGTTCATCACCGGGTCGCGCGCGGTCTTCTGGTTGCAGCCCAGGGTCAGTGCATTGAGCGAGAGCGGGTAGCTGTCGGGCACGGTGTGCTGCTTCTCGACCAGCACCGCCAGCACGCGGGCTTCGAGCGGGCTCAAAGTTCTCAGTGCCATCGGCCCTTCCCTTCGACAGCCGGGGAGCGGCAAGGCTTCATTGCGGGTTCACTCCTGTGGGTTTCTCGGTCGCCGCGGGAACGCCCGCCGGGCCACTGCGGGGACGATAGCACGCGACGGACCGGTCGCCCGCCAGCGTCCCGGACACAGCGCTGCCCACAGGCACGTGTCACATGCTATGCGAAATGTTTAGATGTCCAGTTGACGCATCACGCGGGGCCCAGCGGCTGCGCGCCACCTGACAGCCGCACCGGCAGCTCTTGCGTGCGGCCTTGATGCCCCCTGTCCACGGGCGGCCACTGCGCCATCCGGACAAGTACGGGCCCGGCGCCTTCTGCTGCACCGAAGCGACGGTCCGGCAGCGCGCGCGCCATCTTACCGGCGCTTGCAACTGGGGCATCGCCGGCCGCCGGCCGGCGAAATCCTCATCCAGGCCGGACTCCGCGCGCCGCGTCGCGAGCGCCGAAGTCGGGGCACGACGCACCCCACACGCTCGAGGAGATGAGGATGAAATCCGCCACGCCACGACGCACCCCGTTCACGCAGCGCACCGCCCTGTCGCCGCCCACCCGTCCCTTCCGCCGGCTCGCCGTCGCCGCAGCGGTCTGCCTGCTCGGTGGGCCCCACGCGGCGGAAGCCGCCGACACCCGCTGGACCGGGGCGGCCAGCGCCCCCTTCTGGGACCTCAACGGCAACTGGTCGGCCGGCCGGCCACAGGCCGCCGACACCCGCGTGGTCCTCGGCGGCTTCGACACCACCTTGCGCAGCGACCAATTCCTGGCCGGCCAGGTGAACGGCACCGGCACCCTGTCCATCACGGGGGGCCTGCTCGAACTCGCCGGCCCGGGCTCCAGCCTGGGCCGGCTGGAACTGCACGGGGGCGGCCTGTCGGGCGCCGGCGAGGGCATCGGACAAGGCACGCCTGCCACCCTGACACTGGGCAGCTTGCTGTGGACCGGCGGCGCCATGAAGCGGCCCGGGACCTTCGCCACGGTCGGGCCGGTCGTCACCGTACAGGGCTCCGCGGTCCTGAACGGCGCCAGCCTCGAGCTCGGCTACTACGGTGGCGGCCTGCGCCTCAACGGCCGCACGCACTGGCAGGACGGCGTGTCCTGGCTGGGCGGCAGCACCTCGATCACGATAGGCGCGGGCGGCGACTTCCACGACGAGGCGGCAAGCGCCGACCACAGCCTGAGCTTCTCCTACAGTCGCTTCAGCATCGAGGGCCGCTACCGCAAGACCGGCGCCGCCACCACGCACTTCTCTGCGGGGACCAGCGATTTCATCAACCATGGCACGATGGAAGTGACAGGTGGCGCCCTGCGCTACCGGAGCGACTCGGGCGCGACCTGGAACAACGAGGGTACCGTCACGGTCGCCGGGGCCGAGATGAGCCTCGACACCACCCGCGGTACCTTCCATCAGTCCGGCACCGTCAACATCGGGGCCGGCGGGCGAGTGGCCTTCGGGACCGGCGACGCCGAGCTGCGCAGCACCGGCAGCTGGAACATCGCCTCCGGAGGACGGCTGAGCATCGATCTCGGATCAGGGGGGGACGAGCACGACTCGGTCAGCTTCGCCGGCGGTGCGATCCACAACGACGGCAGCCTCAGCTTTCGCGGCGGCCTGATCCGGATCACCCCGGACGTCGCGCTCGGCGGCGGCGGCACCTGGGAGGCGCTGGGCGGGGCCAGGCTGAACTTCGAGCGCGGCCTGGAGGCGGGCAGGCTGAACATCGGCGAGCCGCAGCCGTATGAGGTGGATGGGGCGCTCAGGAGCTACACCTATAGCAGCGTGAAGATCGCCGGCAGCCTTGTCGTGGACCGCCTGGACTGGTCCGATGGCGACCTCGAGACCAGCGGCACCGTGACGGTGCGGGGTCTGGCAACGCTGACCGACGCGCGCGAGACCTGGATCGACCTGCCGGGCCACACACCGGGCAAGCACCTGAACTCGGCCTTCGACTTCCAGGGCGGCGTGGTGTGGGACGGCGACGGCGACATCCGCGGCCCGGGCAGCATCCGGGTCCGCGCCGGCAGCACCTTCGAGGACCGGAACGCCCAAGGCGCCATCGAGGTGGAACCGCCGGTCGAGGGCACGCCGCGCCCCACCGTGATCTCGGTCGCCTCCTTCGTCAATGAGGGCCGCTACGAGAAGACCGGTGCGGGCGAGACCGTCATCCTGGCCGCCCTCGACAACCGGGGCAGCATCCGGGCGACCGATGCCGGCACCCTGACCCTGGCCGGCAGCATCGACAACCGCGGCAGCCTGGAGGCGGTGCGCTCGCGGCTGGTGCTGTCGGGGCCGCTCACGCAGCTGAGTGCCGGGTGGGACTTCGGCCGGCTGCAGGGCGGCAGCTACATCGCGCGCAACGGGACCCTCGTGTTCAACCTCGGCGGCACGACCGCCGGCAGCGCCCCGCTCCTGATCCACACGATCGGCCGGGACACGCGCGTCGTGCTCCACGGGCCGCAGGCCCGCATGACGAGCCTGTGGCTGGGCACCGACCGCGACGCGTTCGCGCAGCTGTATGACAACGTCGGCCGCCTCGAACTGCTCAACGGCGCCACACTGACGAGCAGTGTGCAGCTGACCAACAGCGGCGAGCTGGTGGTGGGCGCCGGCAGCGTGCTGCGGGCCCCGACCTTCCTCACCAGCAGCGATGCCGGCACGCCGTCCGACACCTGGCTGGCCGGCACGATCGCCACGCAGTTCGCCTGGATGAGCCGGGGCCGCCTGAGCGCCGGCGCGGCCGAGGGTGAGGTCGGCCTCGGGACGCTGCAGGCCGATCGCGTCGCCTTGCGGGGCGGCACCCTGCTGCTGGACATCGCCGCAGCGGACCGGTTCGACCGGCTGGTCCTCAGCGGCACCGCCGAGCTGGGCGGCCAGCTGTGGGTGGACTTCGTCGCTGACGATCCGGTACTCGGGACCTTCCGCTTCCTGAGCGCCGCGGGGGGGCTGAGCGGCAGCTTCGCCAGCCTGGGCAGCGCGCTCGATCCCTCCCAGTACCGCCTGACGCTGGCCTACGGCAGCCACTTCGTGGACCTGACGGTGGCCGCGGTGCCCGAACCCGGCACCTGGGCGCTGATGCTGCTGGGCCTGGGCGGCCTGGTGGGAGGGGCTCGCCGGCGGCTGCGCGGCTGAACCGGCGCAGGCCCGGTCGCCGGCGCGTGCCGGGCCTGCCTTCAAGCGCCGGGGGGGGCGCCCGCCTTCAGGCTCTCGATCGAGCGGGGCGCCACGCCGAGGTCGCGCCAGCCGGTCGGGTGGCAGGTGAAGAGCAGGAGCTGGTGGCGTTGCGCGGCGTCGAACAGCACCCGCTTCATCTGTCCGAGGCGCTGCTCGTCACTGTGCACCAGCGCGTCGTCGAGGATGATCAGGGTGGCCCGGC
>NZ_JAPFBW010000072.1 GCF_026153205.1 Aquabacterium sp. A7-Y
CGCCAGCGAAGCCGGCAGCTCCAGCGTGGCCTCCTCGATCGACTGGCCGTCGCCGTGCACGTCGAGCAGGCCGAAGGGCAGGGTGGGCTCGTGCACGTCGGCGAGCTGTTCGCGGAAGAAGGCCTCGGCCTCGGCCTGGTCGGCGTGCGCCAGGGTGTAGGCGACGAAGTCGCGGTAGCTCACCGGCGCCGGCAGCTGCGCGGCACGGCCCTCCAGGTGGGCCTTCACCTCCGCCAGGATGATCTCCAGCGAGACATGGTCGCCGACGATGTGGTGCAACTGCAGCAGGGCCCAGCAGCGCGGGCCGCCCGGCTCGCGGGCCACCTCGGCGCGCAGCAAGGGCGCCTGCTGCAGGTCCATCTGCAGCCGCTCGGGGGCCAGGTGGGCGCGCAGCTGCGTCACCGGGTCGCTGCCTTCTTGCAAGGCCAGCGCCTGCACCGGCAGCACCGCCCGGCGGCACACCACCTGGACCGGCCGCGACAGGCCTTCGCTCAGCACGGCGGTGCGCAGGATGTCGTGACGGTCGATCGCCGCCTGTACCGCCGACAGGAAGGCGTCGAGCCGGTCCGGCGTGCCGAACTGCAGCAGCAGCGACATCAGGTAGGTGTCATTCTGCGGGTGCAGCCGGTGGTGGAACAGGATGCCGTCCTGCAGCGGCGCGAGGGGGTAGATGTCCTGGATGTTGCGTGCGCCGCCCGGCACACGGGCGACGATGGTGTCGATCTGTGGCTGGGTGAGCCCGACCAGCGCCAGCATCTCCGGCCGCAGCGCGTCGCAGTCCGCAGGGATGCGCTGCGGCGGTGCCACGAAGGCCTCGGCCTGCCGCGCGGGGCGCAGCACACCAGCCAGCTCCGCCAGCACCGGATGCCCGAACACCTGGCGCACCTCGGCGTGCCAGCCTGCCTCGCGCAGGCGCTCGATCAGCGGCAGCGTCAGCAGCGAATGCCCACCCAGGTCGAAGAAGTGGTCGTGACGGCCGACCTGCTCGACCTGCAGCAGCTCCTGCCACAGCGAAGCGAGCAGGACTTCCGCCTCACCCTGCGGGGCCGCATCGGCCCGCAGCGCGAGCGCCTCGGGCTCGGGCGACGGCAGCGCGCAATGGTCCACCTTGCCCGTGGACGTCAGCGGCAAGGCCGACAGGCACACGAAGGCGGCGGGCACCATGTAGTCGGGCAAACTCCCCTTGAGCTGCCTGCGCAGCGCGTCGAAGTCGGGCGCGAGGTCGCCCCTCGGCGTCACGTAGGCCACCAGACGCCTGTGGTCGGGGGCCTCTTCACGCAGGACCACGACCGCCTCGCGCACGTCGGGCGCGCGGGTGAGCTCAGCTTCGATCTCGCCGGGCTCGATGCGGAAGCCGCGGATCTTGAGCTGCCGGTCGTTGCGGCCAAGAAAATCGATGCTGCCGTCGGCACGCCAGCGGCCGAGGTCGCCCGTCCTGTACAGGCGTGCGCCTGGCATGGGGCTGAAGGGATCGTCGATGAAACGCTCGGCGCTCTGCTCGGGCAGCCCCAGGTAGCCGCGCGCCACGCCGGGGCCGCCGATGTGGATCTCACCCGTCACGCCGATGGGCACCGGCCGCTGTCGGGCGTCGAGCAGGTAGAGCCTGGCGCGCCCGAGCGGACGGCCGATGCAGGACGGCCGGTCGGCGCCGTCGATGCGCGCTAGCGTCGCCGTGACGGTGGTTTCGGTCGGGCCGTACTCGTTCAGCAGCTCGACCTCGCGCGGCTGCCGCGCGAACCAGGCGGCCAGGGCTGCAGGCTGCGCCGCTTCGCCGCCGATCGCGACCAGCCGCACGCCGGCGGGCAGCCGGAAGCGCGCATCGAGCGCCAGCTGCTGCCAGTAGGCGGTCGGCAGGTGCAGCACGCTGATGCGGTGGCGGGCGCACAGCGCGCCGAAGCTGTCGGGGTCGGCGATCCAGGCCTCGCTGCGCAGCACCAGCGTCGCTCCCGAGGCCAGCGCCGCAAAGACCTCCTGGGTCGCCACGTCGAAGGAGGGCGCGACGAACTGCAGCACGCGGTCCGCCGGGTTCAGACCGTAGCGCTGCCGGATCGCGCCCACCAGGTGGGCCAGCTGGCGCCGCTCGACCATGACTCCCTTGGGACGGCCGGTGGAGCCGGAGGTGTAGACCAGATAAGCCAGGTGCTCGGGCGACACGGACCAGTGCGCGGGATCCGGATCGAAGTCGGGGTAGCCCTCCAAGGTGTGCGCTTCGCTGTCGAGGCAGACGATAGGCTCGGCACGATCCGGCAAGCCCCGACGCAGCGACCGCTGCGTGAGGATGACCTGCGGCGCGGCGTCGCCGACCACCGCGGCGATGCGCGCGGGCGGTGCGGCGGGGTCGATGGGCACATAGGCGCTGCCCGCCTTCAGCACGCCCAGCATGCCGACCACCAGGTCGACGCTGCGCTCCAGGACCAGGGCGACGCGGCTGTCCGGGCCGACGCCCAAGGCGCGCAGGTGGCGTGCCAGCCGGTTCGCGCGCTGGTTCAGCGCCGCATAGCTCAGGCCGCGCACGCCGTCCGTGACGGCCATCGCTTGCGGATGTCGGCGCACCTCGTTTTCGATGCGACCTTGCACGTCCTCGTCGAGGATGCCGTCGTCCGGCGGTGGGTTGAAGTGCTCCAGCAGCAGCTGCTGCTCCGGCGCCGTGAGCAGCTCGATCTGGTCGACCGGACGCTGCGCGTCGCGGGCCATCCCGGTGAGCACCTGGCGGAGGTGCCCGGCCCAGCGCTCTATGGTCGCGTGCTCGAACAGGTCGGTGGCGTATTCCAGCTGGCCGACGATGTCGCCCTCGCTCTCTTCCAGCGACAAGGTCAGGTCGAACTGCGTGGTGTGCCGCGGCAGGTCCTGCAAGGACATCGTGAGCCCGGGCAGCGTGAAGGCTTCGCGCGGCGTGTTCTGCAGCACCAGCAGGACCTGGAACAGCGGGCTGTGGCTCTGGCTGCGCACCGGGCGGACCGCCTCGACGACCTGCTCGAAGGGCAGCTCCTGGTGGGCATAGGCCGACAGCGCCGCCTCTTTCACGCGCTGCAGCAGCTCGGCCACGCTCGGCTTGCCCTGCAGATCCAGGCGCAGCGCCAGGGTGTTGACGAAAAAGCCGATCAGGCCCTCCAGTTCGGGGCGCTCGCGGTTCGCGACCGGCGTGCCGATGACGAGGTCGTCCTGCCCGCTGAGACGCGACAGCAGGATCGCAAGCCCGGCGCACAGCGTCATGTGCAGAGTGATGCCGTGCGCCTGGGCGAGCGCCTTGAGGTCGCGGCTCAAGTCCGGGCCCAGGGCGAGCGGTACACGGCGGCCTGCATGGCTCTGCAGGGCCGGGCGCGGGCGATCGGTCGGCAGGTCGAGCAAGGCCGGCGCGTCGGCCAGCCGGTCCGTCCAATAGGCCCGGCCGCGCTGGAGCGCTTCGCCGGCGAGCCGTTCACGCTGCCATGCCGCGTAGTCGGCGTACTGCAGCAGCGGCGGCGGCAAGGCCGGGGCGCCGCCGTCGCGGCAAGCGGCATAGCAGGCCGCCAGCTCGCGCGTCAGCACCACCACCGACCAGCCGTCGGCGATGCTGTGGTGCAGGGTGACCAGCAGCTGGTGCCGGTCTTCGCCCAGGCGCAGCAGCTTGCCGCGGATCAGCGGCCCCGCGGCCAGGTCGAAGGGGGCGCTCGCCGCCTCTTCGGCATGACGGCGCAGCTCGGCCTGCCATCGGGACAAGGGTGTGGCACGCAGGTCGATGGTCTCCAGGGCGAAACGCGCTCGTGCCGCGATGACCTGCACGGGCCCGTTCTCGCCGTCGCGAAACACCGTGCGCAGGATCTCGTGGCGCTCGACCAGCGCGTCGAGCGCCGCCTGCAGGGCCGCGACATCGAGCGCGCCGTCGAGCTCGAACGCGCCGCCCAGGTGGTAGGCCGCGCCGGCGCTGCCCAGTCGGTCCAGGAACCACAGCCGCTGCTGGCCGAGCGACAGCGGCAGGGGGCTGTCGCGATCGGCGCGGCTGATGCTCGGCGAGGCGGGCGTGTCGCTACCCGTGCCCAGCTGCGCCGCCAGCCCTTGCAGCGTTGGCGCGGCGAAGAGCTCGCGCAGGGCCAGTTCGCCACCCAGCTCCTTGCGGATCCGCCCGATCAGCTGCACGGCCGACAGCGAGTGGCCGCCCAGCTCGAAAAAGTTGTCCTTGCGGCCGACCCGCTCGACCTGCAGCAGGTCCTGCCACAGGGCGGCGAGCCCTTGCTCGATGTCGCCTTGCGGCGCCTCGTAGTGCTGCAAGGCGAGCGCGTCCTGGTCGGGGGCCGGCAGGGCGCGGCGGTCGAGCTTGCCGTTGGGGGTGAGCGGCAGGGCCGGCAGCCGCACGAAGGCGGTGGGCACCATGTAGACGGGCAGCACCGCCTTGAGCCGGGTGCGCAGCGACTCCGGGTCGGGGAGGGCCCCGCCTTGCGGCGTGACATAAGCCACCAGGCGCTTGTCGCCGGGCTGGTCCTCGCGGGCCAGCACCACCGCGTCACCCACGCCGGGCAGGCCGGCGAGCCGGGCTTCGATCTCGCCGAGCTCGATGCGGAAGCCGCGGATCTTGACCTGCTGGTCGTTGCGGCCGAGGTAGTCGATGCTGCCGTCGGGGCGCCATCGGCCGAGATCGCCGGTCTTGTACAGGCGTGACCGGGGCTGGTCGCTGAACGGATCGGCGATGAAACGTTCGGCGCTCAGCTCGGGCTGCCCGAGGTAGCCGCGCGCCACGCCGGCGCCGCCGACATACAGCTCGCCCGGCACGCCGACGGGCACCGGCCGGCGCTGCGTGTCGAGGATGTGCACGTGCAGGTCCGGGATGGGGCAGCCGACGACGCTGCTGGTTTCCGAGCGGATGTCTTCGAGGCTGAGCTGCCGGTAGGTGACATGCACGGTGGTCTCGGTGATGCCGTACATGTTGACCAGGCGGGGTCGCTGCACGCCGCGGCGTTCGACCCAGGGCCGCAGCGTGTGCAGCTCCAGGGCCTCGCCGCCGAAGATCACCAGGCGCAGGTCCGGCTCGGGGGTGTCGGTCGCTTCTGCGGCTGCCGCCATCAGCTGGCGGAAGGCGGTCGGTGTCTGGTTCAGGACCGTCACGCCTTCCTCGCACAGCAGGCGCCAAAAATCGGCCGGCGAGCGCGAGGTGAGCTGCGGCACCACCACCAGCCGGCCGCCGTGGAGCAGCGCGCCCCACAGCTCCCACACCGAGAAGTCGAAGGCGAAGGAGTGGAACAAGGTCCAGACGTCGCGGCCGTCGAAGTGGAACCAGGACTGCGTGGCCGAGAACAGGCGCACCACGTTGCGGTGCTCGACCATCACGCCCTTGGGGCGGCCGGTGGAGCCGGAGGTGTAGATGACGTAGGCGAGGTGCTGGGGGCCGAGGCCCAGTTCGGCGGGCAGCAGGTTGGCATCGGGCTGCTGCGCGATGCGATCAGCCTCGCGGTCGAGCGCCAGCACCGGGATCGTGTCCGCCTCCAGAAGGTGCTGCCGGGTCAGCAGCAGGCGAGGGCGGGCGTCTTCCAGCATCGCGGCCAGGCGCTCGGTGGGATAGGCCGGGTCCAGCGGCACATAAGCGCCCCCAGCCTTGAGCACGGCCAGCAGCGCGATCACCATCTCCAGGCTGCGCTCCAGGCAGATGGCGACCAGGACGTCCGGCCCCACGCCCTCGT
>NZ_JAPFBW010000073.1 GCF_026153205.1 Aquabacterium sp. A7-Y
CATGATGGACACGCGCACGTCGATGGCACGGCCCTGCACCTGCACCTGCAGCCGGCCGTCCTGCGGCACACGGCGCTCGGCGATGTCGAGCTCGGACATCACCTTGATGCGCGAGATCGCCTGCTCCGCCGTCTGCGGCTCCGGCACCTCCCGGATCGCGCGCAGCACGCCGTCAAGGCGGAACTTGACGACCAAGCCCGCCGGGGTGGTTTCGAGGTGGATGTCGCTGGCACCGGTCTTAAGCGCGTCGTAGAGCGTGGCGTTGATGAGCCGAACCACCGGGCTTGCGGCGGACTCGAGGCTTTCGGCGGAAATGTCCTCCAACGAGCGCTGACCGGACGGATCCTGGCGTTCGCTCTCTCCTCGTTGGGTCTCGCTGATCGACAGCGAGACCGCCACGTCCTCGAAGCGACCCAGCCAGTCCGTCAGTTGGTCGAGTGACACCAGGGCCTCGGGCAGCAGCGAGCCGAGCGACTGGACGTGTTGCACAGCGTCCACCGCGTAAGGGTCACTCACCAGCAGGCAAGGCCCGTCGGGCCCGAGCGCCGCGGCCATGCCGAGCCGCCGGGCATCGGAGTAGCGCAGCCGGGCGAAGTCGGGCTGCCACTGGTTGCCCAATTCCTTTACCCACAACATTGCGAGCACCTTCGCTGCCACGGGTCCGAAGCCAGGCTGTGCCGAGAAAAGCAGCTGCAGCTCCCCGGCGGTGCTGCGCCCGCTCTCCAGGGCGCACCGACGCAAACCCGCCAACAGACCGGCGACCTGGCGCTGTGTCTCGTCCATGCCGCTCACCGGATAACGCTCGCCAGCTCGAAGACGGGCAGGTACATGACGATGACCACAAAGCCGATCCCAACGCCCATGAGCGCCATGATCGTTGGCTCGAGCGCGCGCATGAAACGCTCGATGGCCCGCGCCGTCTCGCCCTCGTGGAAGGCTGCCACCTTGGTCATCATGGCGCCTAGCTCGCCGCTCCGTTCACCGACCAGTAGCAGTTGCTGCGCCACTGGCGAGGACAGGCCCGCGGCTTCCAGCGCGGCAGAAGGACTGACGCCACTGCGGATCGCCTCCAAAGCCTGTTCCGCGGCGTGATGCAATGACGCCGGCAGCAGGCGCGAAGCCATCTGGAGCGACCGAGGAAAGGCGATCCCCCCGTCGAGCAGCATGCCCGCCGTCCGGTACAGCCGCGACAGGTAGATCAGCTGCACGTAGTAACCAACATGGCGCTGGCGCAACAAGCGCGCGAAAACCCGCCCGCGCACGCTCGGCGACGCTGCCGCAGCGACGGTCCCGCCCGCCACGGCGCCGATGGCCAGCAGCAAAGCCGTGCCATGAGCCTTGACCAACTCACCCCAGCGCAACATCAAGGTCGCCGCCCACGGCAGCTCACCCTGCATGCTGGCGAACACGGCGCTGAAGCGCGGCACCACCCAGATCAACAGGAAGGCCATGACGAGCCCGCCGACGACCAGCAGCACCGCGGGGTAGATGCTGGTGGTGACGATGCGCTGTTTCACCGACTTCGACTGCAGTGCGTGCTGCAGGTACCGCTCCAGTGCCTGCGGCAGGTCGGAGGTTTCCTCGGCGGCGCGGACCAAGGCGACCAGGAGATCGTCGAAAGAGCCGGTGGACTCGAGCGCGCTCGCCAAGGTCTGCCCCTGCTCGAGCTTCAGCAGCACGTCCTGGAGCAGCGGCGCCGATGCACCGCGAGCTTGTTTCACCAAACCACGGAGAGCCTCGACCGGACCGATGCCGGCTTTGAGCAAGGTGCTCAACTGGTCCGCAAACAGATCGCTCGCGATTCGAGGGCGACCCACTGACCTGCGCATCGCGCGTCCGACTTCGTTCGTTGGCGCGGTCCTCGCCGGCCGCGAAGAACTTGCGACCTCCAGCACTCGCCAGCCCTGCGCCTGCGCAGCACTCACAGCGTTGGCGCGCGACGTCGCCTTCAAGGTGACGGCCATTGGCGCACCTTGCCCGCGCAGGCACCAGAGCAAAAAGGTTTCCATGGAAGGCGGGCCCCGGCAGCACTCAGTGCCAGGACCGCAGGTCCGCGTTCTCTGCGTCCCCGCCGGGTCGGCCATCGCGGCCGTAGCTGATGACCTCGTAATCGCGGCCCTGCTCCCCCGGGGAACGGTAGACGTAAGCATGTCCCCACGGGTCCGGCGGGACGCTGTTCTGCAGGTAGGGGCCTTGCCACTTGGCGGAGCCCTCGGGCTTTTGGGTCAACGCGGTGAGGCCCTGCGCGGTGGCTGGGTACTGCCCGACATCGAGACGGTAAGCATCGAGCGCCTTTCTGAAGGCATCAATCTGGGCCTGCCCCACCTTGACCTCCGACTTGCCGACCTGGCCGAAAAAGCGCGGACCGACGTAAGACATCAAGACGCCGATGATGGCGATGACGACCAGCAACTCGAGGAGGGTGAATCCGGCCTGCGCCGCGCGCACGACCGCGGCCCGCCGCAAGGCGGTGTGCTGACCCATGTGAGACCCCCCTACCAGTAGAACGAATGGCGCCGGCTACGTTTGAGCGCTTTTCTGTGTAAGCAGCCGGTAACGGCCGGGATCGTAGTGAGGATGGGGAAAGTTGTCAAAGAAGCCAGAGCGCGAAAGGGCGGTATTTGAAGAGCCCCCCGATTTCGGGGGGCAGTTCGGCGATACGTCACGCAGTTTTGCTTTATGTTGAGCGGGCCGTAAGGGCTACCGCGGTAGACTTTTCCACCGACCTTTACCAGCATCTACAGAACGTGAGAAGCGCAACTCTTCGTTCATAGGGCGCTGAACATTGTTCATTGTGCTGCCCGCCGGGCGCCTCTTATTACGCGTCCTTGGCAGACGGTTCTGCACCGAAGACAACGAAGTGCGGGGGACCTGAAAACCTCTGCATCCGGCCAGCCACATGCTATTGGTCGAACCGTTCCCCCTTGGCGTCCATTTAGCGGTGCAGGGGCAACGGGAGACGGCCAGATCTGTTTGGTCCCGGAGAGTCATGGTGAACTTCTAACGGTCCAGCAGGAGGACTGCGTTGCAGGAAGCGTTCATGCTTCAGCTTGCACAACGTCGAGAGTCGAGCCGGACTGCAGCGTCGCAAGAGACGACCCGCGCCCTGGCCGACCGCTACGGCTTGAATGGGAGGCCGGTGTCGAAGTGGCGCCGCCGCACCACCACGGCCGACGCGCCGATGCGCCCCAAGCGGCCGTGCAGCGTCAAGCTCAATGACGCCGAGGAGGCAGCCGTGGTCGAGCTGCGACGACACACGACATCCTCGGCTCCTCGTATGGACAGGGAGCGGTGGAGATCTTGATGACTCGCCTCCTCGGAACCCAAGCCGTGTAAAGGTCGGCGTGGCAGAAGCCACTGCCCGCGAGAGAGAGCGAAATCGCATCCATCGGCGTGTTTACCGGCGATTGCAATGTACCCAGCGCGCTAGTACTACAGTCGTACTTGAATTTATCTCGGTAGCGCCGATAGTCGGCAAATGACCTGACTCGACAGAGGGCGCCATGGAAGCGACCGAAGTTCAGGCAGTACCGCCGCAAGTGCAGCACGAGGTGGCGCGGTGGGAGGCTCACTTGCAGCAGGTGAGCGAGGCGATCGGTGCGCGATTCGCGCGCTCGGAAGCGCGCACGCATGCAGCGGCCTATTTGCGCGGGCTGCTGGGGCCGGTGCAGCGCAAGAACGGGTGGCAACTGGCGGAGGCGGCCGGCGACGCCACGCCGGGGGCCATACAGCACTTGCTGAGTCGCTCGGTGTGGGATGCCGACGCGGTGCGAGATGATCTGTGCGACTACGTAGTGAAGCACCTGGGGCAACGCCAGGCGGTGCTGGTGGTCGACGAAACGGGCTTTCTCAAGAAGGGGCGGCACTCTGCAGGCGTGCAGCGTCAGTACAGCGGCACGGCCGGGCGCATCGAGAACTGCCAGATCGGCGTATTCCTGGCCTATGTGAGCGAGCAGGGTCATGCCTTTATCGACCGCGAGCTTTACCTTCCCAAGAGCTGGACCGACGATCCTGATCGCTGCCGCAAGGCAGGGGTGCCACCCGAGCGGGCGTTCGCCGCGAAGCCGCAGATCGCACAGCGCATGCTGCAGCGCGCCTTGCAAGCAGGGCTACCTTTTGGGTGGGTAGCCGGCGACGAGGTCTACGGCAATGACCGCAGCCTGCGCGTGTGGCTGGAGCAGAACCAGCGCCCTTATGTCATGGCGATTGCCTCCAATAGTTATGTGATGCGCGAGAGCACGCGCAACCAACATGCGGCGACTGCCTCGCAGGACATCCGGGCATCGCAGTGGCGGCGCCTGTCGGCCGGCGACGGCGCCAAGGGCCCCCGTCTGTACGACTGGGCGTGGCTGCCCCTGCTCAGCTGGGGGACCACCATGCAGCGTGGGCTGCTGGTACGCCGCAGCCTGGGTGAGGCGGCTGAACTCGCCTACTACGCCGTCTACGCCCCCTTCCATACCCCGCTGCAGGTCTTGGCGCACGTGGCCGGCAGACGCTGGGCCATCGAAGAGTCGTTCGAGAACAGCAAGCAACTCGTTGGCCTCGACCAGTACGAGGTGCGCAGTTGGACCGGCTGGTATCGGCACATCACATTGGCCCTGTTGGCCCATGCCTGCCTGAGCGTCTT
>NZ_JAPFBW010000074.1 GCF_026153205.1 Aquabacterium sp. A7-Y
GAGGATCATCAAAGTTATAGGGTCAAGCCGCACGAGCAATTAGTACTGGTTAGCTTAACGCATTACTGCGCTTCCACACCCAGCCTATCAACGTCCTGGTCTTGAACGACTCTTCAGGGGGCTCAAGGCCCCGGCAAGACTCATCTTGAGACGAGTTTCCCGCTTAGATGCTTTCAGCGGTTATCTCTTCCGCACTTAGCTACTCGGCAATGCCACTGGCGTGACAACCGATACACCAGAGGTGCGTCCACTCCGGTCCTCTCGTACTAGGAGCAGGCTCTCTCAATCTTGCAGCGCCCACGGAAGATAGGGACCAAACTGTCTCACGACGTTTTAAACCCAGCTCACGTACCTCTTTAAATGGCGAACAGCCATACCCTTGGGACCGGCTACAGCCCCAGGATGAGATGAGCCGACATCGAGGTGCCAAACACCGCCGTCGATATGAACTCTTGGGCGGTATCAGCCTGTTATCCCCAGAGTACCTTTTATCCGTTGAGCGATGGCCCTTCCATACAGAACCACCGGATCACTTAGTCCTACTTTCGTATCTGCTCGACTTGTCAGTCTCGCAGTTAAGCACGCTTTTGCCTATGCACTATCAGCACGATTTCCGACCGTGCCTAGCGTACCTTCGAACTCCTCCGTTACGCTTTGGGAGGAGACCGCCCCAGTCAAACTGCCCACCATACACTGTCCCCAACCCGGATCACGGGCCAAGGTTAGAACCTCAAACACACCAGGGTGGTATTTCAAGGACGGCTCCACGGCACCTAGCGGCACCGCTTCTAAGCCTCCCACCTATCCTACACAGATCTGTTCAAAGTCCAATGTAAAGCTACAGTAAAGGTTCATGGGGTCTTTCCGTCTTTCCGCGGGGAGATTGCATCATCACAAACATTTCAACTTCGCTGAGTCTCTGGAGGAGACAGTGTGGCCATCGTTACGCCATTCGTGCAGGTCGGAACTTACCCGACAAGGAATTTCGCTACCTTAGGACCGTTATAGTTACGGCCGCCGTTTACCGGGGCTTCGATCAAGAGCTTGCACCCCATCACTTAACCTTCCGGCACCGGGCAGGCGTCACACCCTATACGTCGACTTTCGTCTTTGCAGAGTGCTGTGTTTTTATTAAACAGTCGCAGCCACCGATTCTCTGCGGCCTCTTTCGGCTCCCCCTGTTCGGGTTCACCTACTCAAGGCACACCTTCTTCCGAAGTTACGGTGTCAATTTGCCGAGTTCCTTCTCCAGAGTTCTCTCAAGCGCCTGAGAATACTCATCACGCGCACCAGTGTCGGTTTGCGGTACGGTCGTGTGTAGCTGAAGCTTAGTGGCTTTTCCTGGAAGCAGGGTATCACTCACTTCGGCCGCAAGCGGCCTCGTTATCACCTCTCATCTTAGCCCGGCGGATTTGCCTACCAGGCACGACTACAGGCTTGAACCGGGACTTCCAACACCCGGCTGAGCTAACCTTCTCCGTCCCCACATCGCACTACACATCGGTACAGGAATATTCACCTGTTTCCCATCAGCTACGCATCTCTGCCTCGCCTTAGGGGCCGACTCACCCTACGCCGATGAACGTTGCGTAGGAAACCTTGCGCTTACGGCGAGGGGGCTTTTCACCCCCTTTAACGCTACTCATGTCAGCATTCGCACTTCTGATACCTCCAGCATCCCTCTCGAGACACCTTCACAGGCTTACAGAACGCTCTCCTACCGCGCACATTGCTGTGCACCCGCAGCTTCGGTAACTGGCTTAGCCCCGTTACATCTTCCGCGCAGGACGACTCGATCAGTGAGCTATTACGCTTTCTTTAAATGATGGCTGCTTCTAAGCCAACATCCTGACTGTTTTAGCCTTCCCACTTCGTTTCCCACTTAGCCAATTTTAGGGACCTTAGCTGGCGGTCTGGGTTGTTTCCCTCTTGTGTCCGGACGTTAGCACCCGGTGCACTGTCTCCCAAGCTCTACTCATCGGTATTCGGAGTTTGCAATGGTTTGGTAAGTCGCCATGACCCCCTAGCCATAACAGTGCTCTACCCCCGATGGTAATACTTGAGGCACTACCTAAATAGTTTTCGGAGAGAACCAGCTATTTCCAAGTTTGTTTAGCCTTTCACCCCTATCCACAGCTCATCCGCTAGTTTTGCAACACTAGTCGGTTCGGACCTCCAGTAAGTGTTACCTCACCTTCATCCTGGCCATGGATAGATCACTTGGTTTCGGGTCTACACCCAGCGACTGCACGCCCTGTTCGGACTCGGTTTCCCTGCGCCTTCCCTATTCGGTTAAGCTTGCCACTGAATGTAAGTCGCTGACCCATTATACAAAAGGTACGCCGTCACCCTTGCGGGCTCCGACTTTTTGTATGCATGCGGTTTCAGGATCTATTTCACTCCCCTCCCGGGGTTCTTTTCGCCTTTCCCTCACGGTACTAGTTCGCTATCGGTCGATTACGAGTATTTAGCCTTGGAGGATGGTCCCCCCATCTTCAGACAGGATTTCACGTGTCCCGCCCTACTTGTCGCACGCCTAGTTCCACACCACGCTTTTTTCATACAGGGCTATCACCTGCTATGGCCGGCCTTTCCAAACCGTTCTGATAAACATGATGCTAAAACGTGCAGGCTCTTCCGATTTCGCTCGCCACTACTTTCGGAATCTCGGTTGATGTCTTTTCCTCGAGCTACTGAGATGTTTCAGTTCACCCGGTTCGCCTCGTTGACCTATGTATTCAGTCAACGATACCCCTAAGGGTGGGTTTCCCCATTCGGAAATCTCCGGATCACAGCCAATTTGCCGGCTCCCCGAAGCTTATCGCAGGCTATCACGTCCTTCTTCGCCTGTAATCGCCAAGGCATCCACCACATGCACTTAGTCACTTGACCCTATAACTTTGACGCCTCTCGACGTCGTCAAGGACTGTCTGAGCGATGGCTCGCTCAGTTGAGTATTTACGCGTTATGCCGTCTTCTAACTCGCTTTTTTACTTTCGAGTTGAAGTCTGGTGACGCAATCAAATGTTGCCGACGGCACGGTCCGCCATGAAGCGGTTTCCGCCGACAACGCTGATTCGACTCTACAAATTGTTAAAGAACAACAGCCGTTCTTTCGAACCGCTAACGCAAACATCCCGTCCCCGGGCTTGCTTGCGTTAGCGTTCGACTTCAGTGAAGGTGGTGGAGGATGACGGGATCGAACCGACGACCCCCTGCTTGCAAAGCAGGTGCTCTCCCAGCTGAGCTAATCCCCCGAACACTTTGCATGCAGAAGGATGGTGGGTCTGGTTGGATTCGAACCAACGACCCCCGCCTTATCAAGACGGTGCTCTAACCGACTGAGCTACAGACCCTTTT
>NZ_JAPFBW010000075.1 GCF_026153205.1 Aquabacterium sp. A7-Y
GCATCTCAGGCCACCGGCCAGGCCAGCAGCTCCAGGTGCCCCACACGCAGCGCAGCCGAGGCCGAGACACGCCGCTCGCGCCAGCCGCTCACGAGCGTGTGCGCGTCGGGGGCCTGCTCCAGCGCGGCGCCCGCCATGCCCTCGACCAGCGCCCGCTGCAGGGCGCCGGGCTCGATGCGCCAGTCGCTTTCGGCCTGCACGACCCGATGGCCGGCCGCCTTCAACTCGGCCGCCAGCAACGGCACCGCGCCGCCGGCGAGCGCCGGCCCCCCGAAACCTTTGTCGCGCCGCTGGTGCGCCGCGAACAGCTGCAGCACGGCCTCGTCGTCAGCATCGCGCGGCTCCCAGGCGATGCGCCCGTCGACGTTCAACGCGAACAGCAGCGCGGCGCGCGAGGCCTGGCAGCGCGCCGCGAGCCCGCCCAGCCAGACGGCCGACGCGAGATCGAGCAGGGCGGAGGCCGTCACCAGCCGGGCCTGCGGCAGCGGCAGCGCCGCCAGGTCCTGGACCAGGTCGGCCTGCACCGGGTGAAGCTCGGCCTCGAATCCCGCGCCCGACAGGCGCAGGCACTCCGTATCGCCGCGTAGCCAGTAGCCCTGCGCGGCCGCCCAGGCCTGCAGCGCGCGCGGCAGCTCGGCCAGCAGCTCCGGGTCGTGGTCCACCAGCCACCAGCGCTGCCGGCCCCCGAGCCGCGGCGCCAGGTAGCGCAGGTTGGCGCCAGTGCCGCAGCCCAGGTCCAGCACCGGGAACAGCGCATCCGGCGCCAGCGCGCAGCGTCCCCTCAGGCCGGGCAGGTCCAGGGACGCTGCGGCGGCCTCGCGCGCCGCCAGATCGCAGGGTTCGCGCAGCCGCAGCCAGTCGGCACTGAATCCGCTCATCACAGCTCCTCCAGGACGGTGGCAAAACGCGCGGCCGCGCTGCTCCACGACGGCAAGCGCTCACGTGCGCCGCGGGCGCCGGCCGACAACTCGGCACGCAGGGCGGGCCGCTCCAGCCAGCGCATCAAGGCTTCGCGCAGCGCCGCCACGTCGCCCGGCGGCACCAGCAACCCGGCCTCGCGCGGCACGGTGCCGGCGATCGCGCCGGCATCGCTGGCGACCACCGGCAGTCCGCGCGCCAGCGCCTCGGCGAGCGCCATGCCGTAACCTTCGTGGAAAGACGCCAGCACGAACAGGTCGGCCGCGTCGTAGAGCGCCTGCAGCCGCGCCTCGTCGACTTCGCCGTACAGCTGCACCCGAGCCTCCAGTCCATGGGCCACGATGGCGCGCCGCAGCGCCCGGGCGGTCTCGGCATCGCGCTCCAGGCTACCCACGCAGTGCAGCGTCCAGGGCCGCTCCTGCAGGCCGGCCAGCGCATCGAGCAGCACCCGATGGCCCTTGCGCGGCGTCAGCGTCGCGACACACAGCAGCGCCGGGCCGCCGGATGCCGCGCCGCTGCCGCGCGCCAGCGGCGCCGGGTCGGTCCCCGGCTCGACCACCGCAATACGCGGCGCGGGCACCGCGTAAGCGGCCAGCGCCCGCGCCGTGGCCGCGCTGGTGACGACCACCCGCCGCGCCGCCGCCAGGGCGCGGCCTTCGCTGTCGAACAGCGCCGCCCGCCGGGCCTCGCTCAGTCCGGTCTCCAGCGCCAGCGGGTGGTGCACCAGGGCCAGCCAGCGCAGCCGTGCGGCGTGGCGCGCCACCGACTCGGGCAGCACACCGAAGGCCAGGCCGTCGACCACCACGGGCAGGCCATCCGGCAAGGCCGCCAGGGCAGCCTCGGCGCCGTCCAGCGCCGCGCGGTCGGGCCAGGGGAAGTCGCCGTCCAGGCTCACCACGTCCACGCGCCAACCCCGCGTGCGCAGGCCCTCGACGATGCGGGCGTCATAGCGGTAGCCGCCGGTGCGCGTCGCCAGGTCGCCCGGCACGACAAAGGCGCAGCGCCGCGCCGCAGCGCTCACGAGACGCGTGCCCCGGGCAGCGGGCCTTCGTAGGCGGCCCAGGCGACATGCGACTCGTGCAGCGTCACCCGCAGGCTCTCGAGGCCGCCCGCGTGAGGACCCAGCTTGCCTTCGGCGATACGCCGGGCGATGCGGTCGAAGACGACGCGGGCCATAAATTCGGTGGTGGTGTTGCGTCCGGCGAACTCTGGCGCCTCGTCGAGGTTGTGGAAGTTGAATTCGCCCAGCACCTCCCTCAGCGCGACCGTCGCGAGGCCGATGTCGACCACCACCCCATCGGCGTCCAGCTCGCGCCGCCGCAGTTCCAGGTCCACCACATAGGTCGCGCCGTGCAGGCGCTGGGCCGGGCCGAACACCTCGCCGCGGAAGCTGTGGGCGATCATGAAGTGATCGCGGACGTTGACGCTGTACATGGAAGACGGTCCTCGCTGTGGAAAGGCAGTGAAAGGAAGGAAAAAAGCTCAGGGGTAGTCGATGCGCTGGCACAAGGTCCGGTCGCCCGGCCCGGCCAGCCGGGCCAGCACCTCGGGCAGCGCCTCGAAGGCGGCCGCGGGCGCGATCAGCCCGTCCAGCCGGGTATCGTCCAGCAGCGACAGGGCCAGCGCCAGCCGGCGCCTGTGGCTCCAGCGCCCGCGCCGGGCGGTCGCGACCTGGCCGACCTGCGAGCTCTGCAAGGTCAGGCGCCTGGCATGGAAGGCCTCGCCGAGCGGCACCTGCACCGGGCGCCGGCCGTACCAGCTGAGCTCCAGCACGGTGGCCTCGAAGCCGGCGAGGCCGAGCGCCGTCGCCAGGCCTGCGGGATGGCCGCTGGCGTGCACCACGATGTCGGCTTCGGCGCTGGCCTCGGCCGGCAGGCAGAAACGCGCGCCCAGCG
>NZ_JAPFBW010000076.1 GCF_026153205.1 Aquabacterium sp. A7-Y
ATCTTTGAGGACGATGCGGACCGGGAACTGCTGTTGAGGATCGTCGGGCAGACGCTGGAGCGTTTCGATGCACAGATGCTTGCGTACTGCCTCATGGGCAATCACTACCACTTCGTGCTGCACACACGCCGAGCCAATCTGTCAGGTCTGATGCAGCGGCTCAATGGCATCTACACGCAGGCCTACAACCGTCGCCACGGCAAAGTGGGGCATGTGCTGCAGGGCCGATTCAAGGCGATTCTGGTCGATCGCGACAGCTACTTGCTGGAGGTCTGTCGCTACGTGGAGCTGAATCCTGTCAGGGCCGGCATGGTGGAGCAGGCAGGCCACTGGCCGTGGTCCAGCTACCGGGCGCATTGCCTGCAGTGCAACTCGCCGCCCTGGCTCGATACCGATGGTTTGCACGGTTATGTATTGGCGCGTGAAGCGAGCACGCTGGCACTCAAGCGTCGAGCTGCGCATCGTTATGCAGACTTGGTCGCCGCGGCTCGCGATATGCGACTGTGGGAGCAGAACCTGCAGCGGCAGATCTACCTCGGCAACGACGACTTCGTCGCACGCATGCAGGTGATCGTCGCGGGAACGGCGCGGCTTGATCAAGCGCGCGACATCGCCAAGGTTCAGCGACGCAGCGAAGGCAAGACGCTGCGGCAGTACGTTGCCGAAGCGGCAACGCGCGAAGAGGCGATGTGGCTGGCACATGCGCGCTCCGGGCTGACGATGACGCAGATCGGTGAGGAACTGGGGCTGTCGACGGCACGGGTCAGTCAGCTGATCAAGCGTTATGAGCAGGGGCGTGGCACTTAAGATTTAATGCCTGACCCCGAGTTCGTAAGGCCTGACCCCGAGTTCGAGTTTGTGACCCCGAGTTTGCGAGTTTGGGCACGACCCCTTGACAGTTTGATTCTCGCGAGGCAGACATGAGCAACAAGCAATTGGTATCGGCAAGCAAGTTTCTGAGTTATGTGCTGCGTCACGAACCGCAGGCTATTGGGCTCTCACTCGACAGCGAAGGCTGGGGCAGCATCGAGGCGTTGATCGCCGGGGGCGCCCAACAGGGGCACACGTTCAGCCGCGAACTGGTCGAGCAAGTTGTGGCCACCAGCGACAAGAAGCGCTTCGAGCTGTCGGCCGACGGTCAGCGCATCCGCGCCGTGCAAGGGCACTCGACCGGCAGCGTGGCTCGCGAGTTCGAGCCGAAGCAGCCACCAGACACGCTGTTCCACGGCACTGCATCAAGGTTTGTGGAGTCAATCCGTCGCGAAGGGCTCAAGCCCGGCTCACGTCACCATGTGCACTTGTCGGCGGACCCGCAGACCGCACGCTCTGTCGGCCAGCGCTACGGCTCGCCCGTGGTGCTGGTCGTGGACGCTGGCCGCATGCACGCGCAAGGGCATGTGTTCCACCAAGCCGAGAACGGAGTCTGGCTCACCGATGCTGTGTCGTCGCAGTTCTTACGAGAAGGCACCAGCTAAAACGCACCCGCTTTAGCCTTCTACCGTGCCTCACGCTGATCGATTTGCTTGGCCAGTCTTAGTCGCTGTCGTAGCCTTCGGCCTCTGCCTGCGCCGCTTGATGCCATGCTGCAAAGGATCCATATTCGGTGCGCCGCTCCCATCCCGGTGCGCTGAAGTCGTGGACAACACAGACCCTGCCTGATGCATCGCGATCCCAACAGGCAACGTCATCATTGTCTAGGCGGCGCGCAAACGGCACTAAGCCGCGATCAGGGAAGCGCTTCTTCAAGCCTTCATGCCTGACGCGCAGCCACTTTCCCAACAGGATCTGCCAAGGACCGATATCAAGCGACCCCGACTGAACCTCCTGTAAGAAGTCAGACGGGTATGCAAACCAACTTGGCAGCTCTGTGGCATCTAAAAGTTCTTCAGTCATCAATGCGCAGAACCAATGTACGGAGAACCGTATGGGTAGACAGTACGGAAGAGCGAGTTCTGGTTGCTGATTCGGTTTGCCACTGCGTCGCCGAAGGTGACCGGAATTTCTCCCTTCCGCCCAATAAAACGCGAGACATAGTCAAGATCATCCGGAAGCAAGTCAGTGTGCTCGAACACGCGAGCCTGAATGTTCACCCCTGCTCTTTGCGCAGCAAGTATGCGCGTGTTGTCTAGCGACGTAAGAACTCCATCAGGCATGCGAACAACATCAATCAACCGATCAGGCTCAACGACAAACCCGTTTCGCTTCATGCTTTCGACCAATGCAGGAATGGTAGCACCCTGCTGCTTGACTGTAGTCTGAGTGGTTCGAATCAGCATCGGGTCCAACTCAACCAGACGAAGCCCATCGTCGGCGGCTCCCAAGCGCCCCATGGGCACACCCGCAGTCCCGATCGCGAACAGCGTTGCGCCCATCGCGCGGCCATCGCCGTGCACCACTTTTCTGAACCCGAGCCGGAAGCCTTCCACTCCGTTTGACAGGGTACTAGCGGCCGTGCCTAGCGGGTCTTTCCACAGTCGCTCACCGAACACACAGGACGGGGGCCAGGCCTTAAATTTGAAGTCCCCCATCTCGCCGCCTACATTGGGGGCATGACCCGTCCGTTGCGCATCGAGTTTCCCGGCGCTGTCTATCACGTCACCTCACGTGGTGATCGACGCGAGCCAATCTTTGACGACGATGCGGACCGGGAACTGCTGTTGAGGATCGTCGGGCAGACGCTGGAGCGTTTCGATGCACAGATGCTTGCGTACTGCCTCATGGGCAATCACTACCAC
>NZ_JAPFBW010000077.1 GCF_026153205.1 Aquabacterium sp. A7-Y
AGCTCAGGCGCCGAGGTCGGCGCTGGCCAGCCCCAGGCTGGGCGACAGGATCAGGCTCTCGATGTCGAGCAGGATGAGCATGCGCTCGCCCACCTGACCCAGGCCGGTGATGAACCTCGCATCGACCACCGAGCTCATCTCGGGCGCCGGCTTGATGGCCTCGCTGTTGATCTCCATCACATCGCTGACCGCATCGACGACGGCGCCGACCACGCGGTTCTTGACATTGAGGATGATGGTGACGGTGAAGTCGTTGTACTCGACCTTCTCGCAGCCGAAACGCATGCGCAGGTCGACGATGGGCACGATCACGCCGCGCAGGTTCACCACCCCCTTGATGAAGGCGGGCGAGTTGGCGATGTGGGTGGGCTCCTCGTAGCCGCGGATCTCCTGCACCTTGAGGATGTCGATGCCGTATTCCTCGTTGCCGAGGCGGAAGGTGAGGTATTCGCGTGTCATGCCCGTCGCCGCCTGCGCCTGCGCGCCGCGGCTGCCGGTCTTGCCGGGCATCAGCTTCTGAATCGGTTCCATCAGGCCCATGCGGGTCTCCTGCGTATGTGTTCCCCCTGGTATCGGCTCGCGCACGGCCTGCTTGAGGTCAGGGATGAAAAAACCAAGAAAAACGCCCGCATCAGGCGGGCGCCGGGGTTCGAGTGAGGGCGAGGTCTCAGAAGGTGGTCCAGTCGTCGTCGCCGGCGGGCGCGGCGGATGCGGCAGGGGCGGGCGCCGGGACGGGGGCCGGCGTGGCTGCCTTGGCGGGCGCACGCGAGGCGGTCGGGGCGGGTGCCGCCTGCGGCTTGCTCGGCGCGGCCGGGGCGGGCGCTGCCTGAGACTTGCTCGGCGCGGCGGGAGCCGCAGCGGCAGGGGCGGCCTTGACCGGCTGGGCGCTGAGGGTTGGCTCGGCGGCACGTGCCGGCGCGGCAGCCGTCAGGCGGGCCTTCTCCACGGCGGCGCCTGTGATGCGGCTGGCGCCGTCGAGCTTGAAGGTGGCGATCACCTCGGCCAGCTGGCGAGCCTGGTCCTTCAGCGACGCGGCGGCCGCGGCGGACTCTTCCACCAGCGCGGCGTTCTGCTGCGTCATGTGATCCAGCTGGTTGACGGCGGTGTTGATCTGGCCGATGCCGCTGCTCTGCTCGGAGGTGGCCGCGGTGATCTCGCCGATGATGTCGCTCACGCGCTGCACCGAGGCGACGATCTCGGTCATCGTGGAGCCCGCGTCCTGCACCAGCTTGGAGCCGGACTCGACCTTCTCGACGCTGGCGCCGATCAGGCTCTTGATCTCCTTGGCGGCCTGGGCCGAACGCTGGGCGAGGTTGCGCACCTCGCCGGCGACCACCGCGAAGCCGCGGCCCTGCTCGCCGGCGCGGGCAGCTTCGACCGCGGCGTTGAGCGCCAGGATGTTGGTCTGGAAGGCGATGCCGTCGATCACGCCGATGATGTCGGCGATCTTCTTGGAGGAGCTGTTGATCTCGTCCATGGTCGAGACGACCTGGGAGACCACGTCGCCGCCACGGGCAGCGACGCTGGAGGCCGAGGAGGCCAGCTGGTTGGCCTGGCGGGCGGCGTCGGCGGACTGCTTGACGGTGCCGGTGAGCTGCTCCATGGAGGAAGTGGTCTGCTGCAGGTTGCTGGCGGTCTGCTCGGTGCGCACGCTCAGGTCCTGGTTGCCGCTGGCGATCTCGGTGGAGGCGGTGGCGATGCCGTCGGTGGCCTGGCGCACGCGGGAGACCATGCTCTGCAGCGCGTCGCGCATGCCGTTGAGGCCCTGCTGCAGGCGGGTCGCCTCGTCCTGGCCCTGCACCTCGATGGTGGCGGTCAGGTCGCCGGCGCCGACCTGCTCGGCAAAGCGGGTGGCGTCCTGCAGCGGCAGCACGATGGAGCGGCTGACACGCCAGCCCAGCAGCGCCACCAAGCCCACCGCGACGGCGACGAAGGCGAAGACCGCGCCGGTGATGAGCCGATGCAAGGCGTTGAACTTCTCGGCCACCACAGCCACATAGCGGTCCACTCCGCTCAGGGTTTCCTGCAGGGCCTGATCACCCTTGTGCACCTGCTCTTGCGCGGGCTTGAGGGCCTGGTTGGCCTCGGCGACGCTGGTCAGCTGACCGGCGATGACTTTCTCGAGCACAGGGCGGGCCTGTTGCCGGTAGGACGCGAAGGTCTCCTGCATGATCGCGGTGCGGGCCTTGCTCTCCGGCGTCGTGACACGGCCGGCCAGCAAGTCGAGTGCCTTGGCGGCTTGTTCCTGCTCGGCATCCCACTTCTTGAGGTACTCGCCGCCGGTCTGGGCATCGCCCATCGAGATCAGGACATCCTTCTCGTAGCGGCGGCTCTGCAGCATCGCCTGGCGGGCCTGGTTGCCGTCCTGCATGGCCAGGACGAGGTGGGCGTTGAAGCGGTTGATCGAAGCGTTCTGCTGCTGGGAGGTGTACCAGGCGGCGGCACCGAGGGCGACCACCAGCAGCGAGATCAGCGCGAACGCGAGGGTCAGCCGAGTTTTGATGGACAGGCGACGAAGCATGGGGAACCTTGCAGGCAGGGGCAGGCCGCGGCCTGCCCGATCTTTGGGATTGGCGGGG
>NZ_JAPFBW010000078.1 GCF_026153205.1 Aquabacterium sp. A7-Y
TCTCGCCTCTCTGCTGATAGCGACGCAAGGCGATATCAGTGCCGACGACGGACAGGATGGTAGAAGTTCTGGGGTTGAGCGGCAATAGCTCTTTAACAAATAACAGCCGATAAGCGTGGGCGTTTGAAGGCGAGTGCCAGGGACTGTGGGCAACTGCAGTTCCGGGTCGCAAGACTTTAAATGCTCATGGAAGTGAAGTTCACTTCAATTCTTTGAGCGAAATTCAAGATCGAACTGAAGAGTTTGATCCTGGCTCAGATTGAACGCTGGCGGCATGCCTTACACATGCAAGTCGAACGGCAGCACGGGAGCAATCCTGGTGGCGAGTGGCGAACGGGTGAGTAATACATCGGAACGTGCCCAGTAGTGGGGGATAGCCCGGCGAAAGCCGGATTAATACCGCATACGACCTGAGGGTGAAAGCGGGGGATCGCAAGACCTCGCGCTATTGGAGCGGCCGATGTCAGATTAGCTAGTTGGTGGGGTAAAGGCCTACCAAGGCGACGATCTGTAGCTGGTCTGAGAGGACGACCAGCCACACTGGGACTGAGACACGGCCCAGACTCCTACGGGAGGCAGCAGTGGGGAATTTTGGACAATGGGCGCAAGCCTGATCCAGCCATGCCGCGTGCGGGAAGAAGGCCTTCGGGTTGTAAACCGCTTTTGTCAGGGAAGAAAAGCTCTGGGCTAATACCTCGGAGTGATGACGGTACCTGAAGAATAAGCACCGGCTAACTACGTGCCAGCAGCCGCGGTAATACGTAGGGTGCGAGCGTTAATCGGAATTACTGGGCGTAAAGCGTGCGCAGGCGGTTGTGCAAGACAGATGTGAAATCCCCGGGCTCAACCTGGGAACTGCATTTGTGACTGCACGGCTAGAGTGCGGCAGAGGGAGATGGAATTCCGCGTGTAGCAGTGAAATGCGTAGATATGCGGAGGAACACCGATGGCGAAGGCAATCTCCTGGGCCTGCACTGACGCTCATGCACGAAAGCGTGGGGAGCAAACAGGATTAGATACCCTGGTAGTCCACGCCCTAAACGATGTCAACTAGTTGTTGGACGGCTTGCTGTTCAGTAACGAAGCTAACGCGTGAAGTTGACCGCCTGGGGAGTACGGCCGCAAGGTTGAAACTCAAAGGAATTGACGGGGACCCGCACAAGCGGTGGATGATGTGGTTTAATTCGATGCAACGCGAAAAACCTTACCTACCCTTGACATGCCAGGGATCCTGCAGAGATGTGGGAGTGCTCGAAAGAGAACCTGGACACAGGTGCTGCATGGCCGTCGTCAGCTCGTGTCGTGAGATGTTGGGTTAAGTCCCGCAACGAGCGCAACCCTTGTCATTAGTTGCTACGAAAGGGCACTCTAATGAGACTGCCGGTGACAAACCGGAGGAAGGTGGGGATGACGTCAGGTCATCATGGCCCTTATGGGTAGGGCTACACACGTCATACAATGGCCGGTACAGAGGGCTGCCAACCCGCGAGGGGGAGCCAATCCCAGAAAACCGGTCGTAGTCCGGATCGCAGTCTGCAACTCGACTGCGTGAAGTCGGAATCGCTAGTAATCGCGGATCAGCATGTCGCGGTGAATACGTTCCCGGGTCTTGTACACACCGCCCGTCACACCATGGGAGCGGGTTCTGCCAGAAGTGGTTAGCCTAACCGCAAGGAGGGCGATCACCACGGCAGGGTTCGTGACTGGGGTGAAGTCGTAACAAGGTAGCCGTATCGGAAGGTGCGGCTGGATCACCTCCTTTCTGGAAAACGGCGAAGCCGTTTCGGTGAAGGCTAACTTCGCTTGCGAAGTTAAGCGCGCCGAGCGCGGCCGAAGCCAAGAGTGCACTCAAGTTTGGGCGCCCACACTTATCGGCTGTTGTTGTGTACGACAGCAAGTGAACGTGAACCGGCAGGTTGACGCCGGCTGCAGACGCTTCACGCAGAAGTGAGTGAAC
>NZ_JAPFBW010000079.1 GCF_026153205.1 Aquabacterium sp. A7-Y
CCGGGCTGCTGTCGGCCTGGGCGGCGCCGGGCCGCCGCCTGCTCAATGCCTATGGCCCGAGCGAGGCCAGCGTCTGCGCGAGCATGCAGCTATGCGACGCCAACGACACGGAGGCGCCCTCCATCGGCCGGCCTATGGTCAACACCTCGCTCCACATCCTCGATGCCCGGCAACGGCCGGCGCCCATCGGCGTGGCCGGCGAGATCTACATCGGCGGCATCGGTGTGGCCCGCGGCTACCTGGGCTTGCCGGAATTGACCGCCGAACGCTTCATCGACGATCCCTTCAGCCCCATCCCGGGCGCGCGGCTGTACAAGACCGGCGACCTCGGCCGCTGGCGCCCCGACGGCCGCATCGACTTCCTCGGCCGCAATGACCAGCAGCTCAAGCTGCGCGGCTTCCGCATCGAGCCCGGCGAGATCGAGGCCCGGCTCATGCAACGGCCGGGCGTGCGCGAGGCCGTCGTGCTGGCCCGCGAGGACCTGCCGGGCGAAGCCCGGCTGGTGGCCTACCTCACGTCGCAGCCCGGCAGTACGCCGGCGGATGCCGAAACCCTGAGGACCGCCCTCAAGGCGGTGCTGCCCGAGCACATGGTGCCGGCTGCCTTCGTGCACCTGCCGGCCCTGCCGCTCACCCCCAACGGCAAGCTGGACCGCCGCGCGCTGCCGGCACCCGACCAGCAGGCACGGGCGCTGCGCGCCTACGAGGCGCCGCAAGGCGAGGCCGAGGTCCTGCTCGCCTCGCTGTGGCAGGAGCTGTTGCAGGTCGAACGTGTCGGCCGCCGCGACCACTTCTTCGACCTCGGCGGGCATTCGCTGTTGACCGTGCCTTTGATCGAGCGCCTGCGCGAGGCCGGCTGGCGCACCGAGGTACGTGAGGTGTTCAGCCACCCGGTGCTGGCCGAGCTGGCCGGACGGCTGTCCGGTGAGGCGCAGGCCGAGCCCTGTTTCTCGGCGCCTGCCAACCTCATCCCCGCCGGCTGCGCCGCACTCACGCCCGAGATGCTGACGCTGGTGGAGCTCACCCAGCCGCAGATCGACGCCATCGTCGCCCGCATCCCTGGCGGGGCGCCCAACATCCAGGACATCTATCCCCTCGCGCCGCTGCAGGAAGGCATCCTGTTTCACCATCTGCTGTCACGCGAGACGGATGCCTACGTGATGCCGATGCTGCTGGGCTTCGAGACCCGGAGCCGGCTCGACACCTTCCTGCAGGCGCTGCAGGGGGTGATCGACCGCCACGACATCCTGCGCACTGCCGTGCTGAGCGAGGGCCTGCCGCGGCCGGTGCAGGTGGTGTGTCGCCAGGCCGTGCTGCCGGTGCAGGAGCAGGCCTTGCACGCGGGACAGGACAGCACCGCGCAGCTCGACGCCCTGATGGCGCCGCAGCACCTGCGCCTGGATCTGGGACAGGCGCCGCTGGTGCGCGTCCAGACCGCCCGCGACCCCCTGACCGGGCAGTGGTATGCGGTGCTCCTCCAACATCACATCATCAACGACCATGTCTCGCTGGAGATCATCCTGGCGGAGGTGAAGGCCCACCTGGAGGGCCGTACCGCGCAGCTGCCGGCGCCGGTGAGCTACCGCGACTTCGTCGCCTACACCCTGGCGCACGCCGACCAGGCCGAGGCCGAGGCCTTCTTCCGCGAACAGCTCGCCGACGTGCACGAGCCCACCCTGCCCTTCGGCCTGCTCGACGTGCACGGCGACGGCCAGTCGATCGAGGAGGCCACGCTGGAGCTGCCGGCTTCGCTGGCA
>NZ_JAPFBW010000080.1 GCF_026153205.1 Aquabacterium sp. A7-Y
AGGGCAAGCGGGCCGCAGGTGGCGGCCCATCCTCCTTGACCGGGGCCGAGATCTCCGCGCCCGTTGCTCCCTGTTGTCCACCGCAGCGGTGGACAAGATTGTGAGCAGCCAGTGCAGAGCCGGGGCCGAGCGGCTCCAGCGGTTGCTCCCGGTTGCCATGCTGCAATTTCTTGCAGGGCTTCGCCCAACCGCTACGCCTCGGGGGCTTCGCCTCACCGGCATTGCGTCCTTGATGACGTCGCGCAGCGGCGTCTCTTCTGCTGGCGCAGCTGCCTCCGCCCAACTGACGCCAGGCTCCGGGGTACGAGTGCGGTCACTGAAGGGCATTTCGGAGGAAACCCGCTGCCCTGCAGGTCGTCACCGTGCAGTCCTGCAAATGCTGCAAAAAGGGAGATCTGCAGATATTACCTTTTCATCTCTTGTCCGTTCGGCGCAGCGGAAAGTGTGCGACCACAGACTGCCCTGCGCCGGTCGCGCCGCCCGCCCGTCGCTTGGCGGGTCAAGGCCGGTTGGCGGTCTCCCTGCCACCTGTAGTTGCCTCGACGCGCGCGACATCGCCGGTACGGCTATTGCTGGAATGGTTGTGGGGGGTGCACCAAGGCTCAAACGCAGTACGGGAGCGCCAGCATGTACGACAAATACAGGAGCTCGGCCAGCGACGCTTTCGCCCAAGACGACGACCACCGCAGCTTGCATACACCGGAAGAGGTGCCGAGTGCGGTCATCGTTGTTTCGCCCGACGGCGTGGTGAGCTACTGGAACCGAGCCGCCGAAGAGCTGTTCGGCTTTGCCCGGGATGAAGCGATCGGGCGCACACTGCGCGAACTGGTGATTCCCGAAGGCACAACTGACGGCGAGGTCGGGCCGCAGCATCTGCCGGGGCCAGCTACGCCGCGCAGCTACGAGGCCATGCGACGCCGCAAGGACGGCGCGTTGATCTATGTGAATGCCTGCGTGCGTGAACTGCACGGCCCCGGCGGCGCACTGCGCGGTTGGGTCTACGGAAAAACCGACGTCACACATCTGAAGGTTCGGCGCGATGCGCAGCTGCTCGAGGCACGCTACCGTGATCTGCTCGAGTCGACGCCGGACGCCATCGTCATGGTCAACGACATCGGTCGCATCGTGCTGGTGAACAGCCAGGCGGAAGCGGTGTTTGGGTACACGCGCCACGAACTGGTCGGTCAGCCGCTGGAAGTGCTGCTGCCGCTACGCTACCGGCAAGCCCACGTCGGCCATCGTGCTGCGTACGTGAGCCGCTCGCGCACCCGTCCCATGGGTGCGGGGCTGGAACTGCACGGCATGCGCAAGAACGGCGAGGAGTTTCCCGTCGAGATCAGCCTGAGCCCGCTGCAGACCGATGTTGGCCGGGTCAGCATGAGCGCGATTCGCGACATCACCGCCCGGCGCAAGGCCGAGCAGAAGTTCCGTGGGCTGCTGGAGTCGGCGCCGGACGCGATGGTGATCGTGAACACCGCCGGCGTCATTGTGCTGGTCAACTCACAGACCGAGCGCTTGTTCGGCTACCAACGCGAAGAACTGCTTGGCCAGCCGATCGAGATCCTGATCCCGGAGCGCTTCCGCGCGACACACCCCGAGCACCGAACGCGGTTCTTCAAGGAGCCCAAGGTACGCCCCATGGGCGCCGGGCTGGAGCTGCAGGGGCGGC
>NZ_JAPFBW010000081.1 GCF_026153205.1 Aquabacterium sp. A7-Y
GGCGGCTGCGCAACTCGCCCTGATATTGTTCGTCTGCCCCCTCGCGCAAAGGGGCTGGGTTGCCCAACCTGTACTCGCCCCGGGGCTGCGCGCCCGCAAAAAAGAATAGGTGGGGACCCGTTTCGACGTTCACCTCGAACGGTATCTTGGGGCGCCGGCACAACCGGCGACCCCGTATTTATCAGGTTGGGACGCTCGGAACTGCTGCGCTTCTTTTTGAGGAGGGAGCGGTATGGCGGTCTGCGTAGGAATTGATGTCAGCAAAGCCAAGCTGGACGTGGCGGTGCTGGTGGAGGGCAAGATCAAGCGGACCAAGGTCGTGAGCAATGACACGGCGGGGTTCGTGCAGTTGCTGGGCTGGCTGGAGTCACATGTTCCTGGAGGCGTGAATACCTCACATGTGTGCATGGAAGCCAGCGGCGTTTACCACGAGGCGGTAGCCACCTTCCTGTACGACCACAAGGTGCGAGTGTCGGTGGTGAACCCGCTGCAAATCAAGCGCTACGCCGAAGCGAAGCTAATGCGGTGCAAGAGCGACCAAGCCGATGCGAGGCTGATTGCGCAATTTGCCGCCGCGGAGTCGCCGCCGCCCTGGCAGGCACCACCGATGAGCCTTCGGCAACTGCAGGCCCTGGTAGCGCGTCTGGACACGCTGCTGGGCATGCAGCGCAGCGAGCTCAACCGGCTGCAGACAGCACACGAGGCAGTTCAACCCTCGATCCAGGCGGTCTTGGACAGCCTCAAGGAGGCGATCGAACAAGTGCGCGAGCAAATCAGGCGCACGGTCGATGACGATCCTGATCTGAAGCGGCGCAGCGAGCTGCTGGAGTCGATACCGGGGCTCGGGGAGCGAACGATTCCACAATTGTTGGCCTATATTGGCTCGCCCGAGCGGTTCACTACGGTCAAGGCCCTGGCCGCGTACGCCGGCCTCAATCCAGCGCCACGGAGTTCTGGATCATCCTTGAACGTGACCCATGGCACGAGTCGCCACGGACACCGACAACTCAAACGGATTTTGTACTTCCCGGCGATGGTGGCGGGCCGCTTCAACCCGGTGGTGAAGGCGTTCTGGGAGCGGCTGCAAGAGCAGCGCAAGCCAGGCAAGGTCATTGTCGTGGCTTGCATGCACAAGCTGCTGTCTCTCGTTTACGGCGTCTTGAAGAGCGGCAAACCGTTCGACTCAAGGCTGAGCAGCGCTTGACGGGCACAACGGTATCTT
>NZ_JAPFBW010000082.1 GCF_026153205.1 Aquabacterium sp. A7-Y
GGCGGGATGGCAGCGAATTTCCTGTCGAGATCAGTCTCAGCCCGCTGGAGACCGAGGAAGGCCGGCTCGTCAGTAGCTCGATCCGAGACATCTCCGAACGCCGCCGGGTGGAGCGCGCCTTGCACGAGAAGAACGTGGAACTGGCTCGTGCCAACCAGGCAAAGGACCGGTTCCTCGCCACCATGAGCCACGAATTGCGCACACCGCTGAACGCCGTCATCGGCTTCACCGGGCTGCTGCTGATGAAACTGCCCGGTCCGCTGACGGCCGACCAGGAAAAGCAACTGCGCATGGTGCAGTCGGCCGGCAAGCATTTGCTGTCGCTCATCAACGATCTGCTCGACGTCGCCAAAATCGAATCGGGCAACGTCGAGGTCCAACCGGAGGCGGTGGCCTGCCGGGCGCTCGTCGACGAAGTGGCAACGACCTTGCGGCCGGCTGCCGAAGAAAAGGGATTGCGCATCGAGCAGCGAGGGCCGGAAGAGGAACTGGTGGTGCAGACCGACCGCAGGGCACTGCAACAGATCCTGATCAACCTCGTCAACAACGCTGTCAAGTTCACCGCCAAGGGGACGGTCACCATCACCCTGGAGAGGACCGATCTTGATAACCGCCCTGCGTTGCGTTTTGGGGTGACGGACACTGGCATGGGCATCTCACAAGAGGACCAGGCGCGGCTGTTCCAAGCGTTCACGCAGGTGGGAGCCGGCACCGTCCGGTCACGCACCGAGGGCACGGGGCTCGGCTTGTACCTGAGCCTGAAACTGGCGGAGCTGCTGAAGGCTCACCTCAGCGTCCACAGCGAGATCGGCAAGGGGAGCTGCTTCGAGTTGGTTCTGCCGGTGGAGTGGCAGCCATGACCACACGGGTCTTGATCGTCGAAGACAACCCCATGAACCGTGAGTTGATGGACTACCTGCTGCGCGCCCACGGCTTTGAGACGCTGAGTGCGGTGAACGGCGAAGTGGGCCTCGACATCGCGAGACGAGAACGCCCCCAACTCGTCCTGTGCGACATCCAGATGCCCGGCATGGACGGCCTGGAGTTCGCGAGGCGGTTCAAGCAGGACGAGGTTCTGCACGGCATCCCTTTGATCGCCGTGACGGCCTACGCCATGGTGGGCGACCGCAGTCGCATACTGTCGATGGGTTTCGACGGCTATATCACCAAGCCGATCGACCCACCGGAGTTCGTTGCGGCAGTCAA
>NZ_JAPFBW010000083.1 GCF_026153205.1 Aquabacterium sp. A7-Y
GGCACGGATGAGAGCCAGACGATCGACGAGGACGGATCCCTGACCGATGCGGTCACCGCGACCGATCCCGACGGCGACGCACTGAGCTATGCGATCGACACTGCACCGACGAACGGCACGGTGGTCGTCGATGCCAACGGCAGCTACACCTACACGCCCAACGCCAATTTCAACGGCAGCGACAGCTTCACCGTCGTCGTGACCGACGCGCAAGGTGCGACCGACACCATCACGGTGACGGTCAACGTGAATGCCGTGAACGACAACCCGGTGGTGGTCGGCACGCTGAACAACGTGAGCAGCACCGATGCCGCCACCGTCAGCATCCCGACCAGCGCCGTCTTCCGCGACGCCGACATCGCCACCAATGGCGACCAGCTGAGCTTCTCGGCCACCGGCCTGCCCGCCGGCCTGAGCATCGACCCGAACACCGGTGTCATCTCCGGTACGCTGCCGAACAACGCCAGCGCCCAAGGTCCGTTCAGCATTGAAGTGACGGTTACCGACCAGGGTGGCAGAAGCACCAGCACCAGCTTCTCGCTGTCGGCGAACAACCCCGGCCCGGTGGGCTCCGACGAGAGCCACACGATCGATGAAGATGGCTCGCTCACCGATGTGGTCTCAGCGTCGGATGCAGACGGCGACGCACTGAGCTACGCGGCCGGTACCGCGCCGGCCAACGGCACCGTGGTGGTGGATACCAACGGCAACTACACCTACACCCCGAACGCGAACTTCAACGGCACGGACAGCTTCACTGTCCTCGTGACCGATGCGCAAGGCGCCACGGACACCATCACGGTCAGCGTGACGGTCAATGCCGTGAACGACAACCCGGTGGTCGTGGGCACGCTGAACAACGTGAGCAGCACCGATGCGGCCACCGTCAGCATCCCGACCAGCGCCGTCTTCCGCGACGCCGACATCGCCACCAATGGCGACCGGCTGACCTTCTCCGCCACCGGCTTGCCGGCCGGTCTCAGCATCGACCCGAACACCGGTGTCATCTCCGGCACCCTGCCCAACAACGCCAGTGCTCAAGGTCCGTTCGCCATTGAAGTCACGGTTACCG
>NZ_JAPFBW010000084.1 GCF_026153205.1 Aquabacterium sp. A7-Y
CTTACTCGATGATCTTCGCAACGACGCCGGCGCCGACGGTGCGGCCGCCTTCACGGATGGCGAAACGCAGGCCTTCTTCCATGGCGATCGGTGCGATCAGCTTGACGGTGATCGAGACGTTGTCGCCGGGCATCACCATTTCCTTGTCCTTCGGCAGCTCCACCGCGCCGGTCACGTCCGTGGTACGGAAGTAGAACTGCGGGCGGTAGTTGTTGAAGAACGGGGTGTGGCGGCCGCCTTCGTCCTTGCTCAGCACGTACACCTCGGCGGTGAAGTGCGTGTGCGGCTTGATCGAGCCGGGCTTGCACAGCACCTGGCCGCGCTCCACTTCCTCACGCTTGGTGCCGCGCAGCAGGATACCGACGTTGTCACCGGCCTGGCCCTGGTCCAGCAGCTTGCGGAACATCTCCACGCCCGTGCAGGTGGTCTTCTGCGTCGCCTTGATGCCGACGATCTCGATTTCCTCGCCGACCTTGACCACACCGCGCTCCACGCGCCCGGTCACCACCGTGCCGCGGCCGGAGATCGAGAACACGTCTTCCACCGGCATCAGGAAGGTGCCGTCCACGGCACGCTCCGGCGTCGGGATGTAGGTGTCCAGCGCTTCGGCCAGCTTCATGATGGCCTGCTCGCCCAGCTCGCCCTTGTCGCCTTCCAGCGCCAGCTTGGCCGAGCCCTTGACGATCGGGGTGTCGTCGCCGGGGAACTCGTACTTGCTCAGCAGTTCGCGAACTTCCATTTCGACCAGCTCGAGCAGCTCGGCGTCGTCCACCATGTCGCACTTGTTCAGGAACACGATGATGTACGGCACACCCACCTGGCGCGCCAGCAGGATGTGCTCGCGGGTCTGCGGCATCGGCCCGTCAGCGGCCGAGCACACCAGGATCGCGCCGTCCATCTGCGCCGCGCCCGTGATCATGTTCTTCACGTAGTCGGCGTGCCC
>NZ_JAPFBW010000085.1 GCF_026153205.1 Aquabacterium sp. A7-Y
CCCTAGGGTCTGTTTGACAAGGTCGCCCGCAAGCACCGGCGAATCATGGCCAGTTTGATGGTGCCCAGATAGTGCAAGGCGAGCTTTTCGAATCGTGTGGCCACAGCCCGTGCTTCCTTAAGCCAGCCGACGCAACGCTCAACAACATTGCGGCGGCGGTATTGCTGGGCATCGAACTGCGGCGGCCTGCCTCGACGGCGAGCCACCTGGTCGCGTCGCTCTGGAATCACGGCGCGTATGTGTCTCTGACGCAGCCATCGGCGGATACGCCGATGGCTGTAGCCCTTGTCGCCCGCCACCCGCTCAGGCCGTTGTCGCACGGTGCCACTGGGGCGGTTGATCCGCACCGCCTCCAGCAGCGGCTCGGCGTACACCGCCTCGCTCGCTTGCCCCGCGCTCAGATGCACGGCCAGAGGCAGCCCCGCACCGTCGACCACCAAATGCAGCTTGGTTCCCCATCCGCCGCGGCTACGCCCCAGCGCGTGGTCCCTCGGCTCCCGCGCCGGACGCCTTTTTCCCCCCACCGGCTGCCGCCTTATGTGCCCGAACATTGGAGCCGTCGATGCACCACAGCGACCAGTCCAGACGGCCCGCCGCGTCCAACTCGCTGTGCAGGGCTTGCAGCAATCGGTCCCACAACCCGCTGCGACTCCATCTCCTGTAGCGCGAGTACACCGTCTGCCATGGACCGTAGCGCTGCGGCAGGTCGCGCCACGCAAGGCCCGCGTTCACGCGAAACAGCATGCCATTAAGAACCCTGCGGTGATCCTGGTAGTGCCGCCCCGCCGTCTTGCGTGCCGGTAACAGCGGCTCCAGCACCGCCCACTCTGCATCGGATAATTCGTGACGATGACGTGCCATCCTCGCCTCCCTTGCTTGCCCGTACCCTGTGCATCAAGGTAGACGGAAATGGCCTGCTTATCAAACAAACCCTAG
>NZ_JAPFBW010000086.1 GCF_026153205.1 Aquabacterium sp. A7-Y
CTTCTCGTTGTCGGCCAACAACCCCGCCCCGGTGGGCACGGACGAAAACCACACCATCGACGAAGACGGCTCCCTGAGTGATGCCGTCAGTGCAACAGACGCCGATGGTGACGCCCTCACCTACGCGACCGGCACGGCACCGGCCAACGGTACGGTTGTGGTGGACGCCAATGGCAGCTACACCTACACGCCAGACGCCAACTTCAACGGCACCGACAGCTTCACCGTCGTCGTGACCGACGCGCAAGGTGCGACCGACACCATGACGGTGACGGTTACCGTGAACTCGGTGAACGACAACCCGGTCGTGGTGGGTACGCTGAACAACGTGAGCAGCACCGATGCGGCCACCATCAGCATCCCGACCAGCGCGGTCTTCCGCGACGCCGACATCGCCACCAATGGTGACCGGCTGACCTTCTCCGCCACCGGCTTGCCGGCCGGTCTCAGCATTGAGCCAAGCACCGGTGTCATCTCCGGCACGCTGCCGAACAACGCCAGCGCCCAAGGTCCCTTCAGCATCGAAGTCACGGTCACCGACCAGGGTGGCAAAAGCACCAGTGCCAGCTTCTCCCTGTCGGCGAACAACCCGGGCCCCGTGGGCACCGATCAGAACCACACCATCGACGAGGACGGCTCGCTGAGCGATTCCGTCTCGGCGTCGGATGCTGACAGCGATGCACTGATCTACTCAACCGGCACGGCACCGACGAACGGCACTGTCGTTCTGGACGCCAACGGCAACTACACCTACACGCCGAACGCCAACTTCAACGGCACCGACAGTTTCACGGTCCTCGTCACCGACGCGCAAGGCGCCACGGCACGATCACCGTCAATGTGACGGTGAACGCCGTCAACGACAAATACTA
>NZ_JAPFBW010000087.1 GCF_026153205.1 Aquabacterium sp. A7-Y
CAACGTCAGCAGCACCGACGCCGCCACGGTCAGCATCCCGACCAGCGCCGTCTTCCGCGACGCCGACATCACCACCAACGGTGACCGGCTGACCTTCTCGGCCACCGGCCTGCCCGCCGGCCTGAGCATCGACCCGAACACCGGTGTCATCTCCGGCACGCTGCCCAACAACGCCAGTGCCCAAGGTCCGTTCAGCATCGAAGTGACGGTTACCGACCAAGCGGGCAAGAGCACAAGCGCCAGCTTCTCGCTGACCGCCAACAACTTCGCACCGGTTGGAGCGGACGAAAACCACACCGTCGACGAGGACGGCTCCCTGAGCGAGGCCGTCAGTGCGACCGACGCCGATGGCGACGCCCTCAGCTACGCGGCTGGAACCGCGCCGACGAATGGCACGGTGGTCGTGGACGCCAACGGCAACTACATCTACACGCCCAACGCGAACTTCAACGGCACCGACAGCTTCACGGTGGTCGTGACCGACGCGCAAGGCGCCACAGACACCATCACCGTCAATGTGACGGTCAACTCCGTCAACGACAACCCGATGGTCGTCGGCACGCTGAACAACGTCAGCAGCACCGATGCCGCCACGGTCAGCATCCCGACCAGCGCCGTCTTCCGAGACGCCGACATCGCCACCAATGGCGACCAGCTGACCTTCTCGGCCACCGGCTTGCCCGCCGGCCTGAGCATCGACCCGAACACCGGTGTCATCTCCGGCACGCTGCCCAACAACGCCAGTGCCCAAGGTCCGTTCGCCATTGCGGTGACGGTGACCGACCAGGCCGGCAAGACCGTCTCGACCAGCTTCTCGCTGTCGGCCAACAACCCCGGCCCGGTGGGCACGGACGAGAGCCAC
>NZ_JAPFBW010000088.1 GCF_026153205.1 Aquabacterium sp. A7-Y
TCACGGGCCCGGTGTCCAACGGTCAGGCGAGCGACGACAGCACGCTGCTGCTGAGCGGCAGCTGCGAGGCCGGCGCGACGGTGCTGGTCTACGACGGCAGCATGCTGCTGGGCACGGCCACCGTGAACGGCACCAGCTGGAGCTACAGCGCGACCGTGACGGATGCGACGCAGCACCAGTTCCGCGCCACGGCGACCGATGCCGCGGGCAACACCAGTGCACCGACGGCCGACATCGTGGTGGTGGGCGACATGACGGCGCCGACCACCCACCTGTCCAACCTCGCGCTCAGCGACGACACCGGCGTGTCGAGCAGCGACTTCATCACCTCCGTCGCCACCCAGACCCTCAGCGCGAGCTTGTCGGCGGCCCTGGGCACGAACGAGAAGGTGATGGGCTCGCTCAACGGCGGCGCGACCTGGAGCGACCTCACCGGCATGGTCAGCGGCACCACGCTGACGTGGAGCGGCATCGTCCTGACGGGCGAGCAGACGCTGCAGCTGGCCGTGGTGGACGCGACCGGCAGCACCGGCCCCGTCGCCAGCCACGTCTACCGCCTCGACACCGCGGCGCCGACCCCGCAGCTGACGAGCGTGACCGACGATGCCGGTCTGCACACTGGCTCGCTGACCAGCGGTGACGCGACCGACGACACGGCCGTGCTGCTCTCGGGCAGTTGCGAGCCCGGCTCCACGGTCGAGGTCTACGATGGCAGCGACCTGCTGGGCACGGCCACCGTGAGCGGCACCAGCTGGACCTACACCGCCACCGTGGTGAACGGCGGCCTGCACCAGTTCTACGTGACCGAGACGGATGCCGCGGGCCACACCAGCACCTTCAGCGACACCTTCACGGTC
>NZ_JAPFBW010000089.1 GCF_026153205.1 Aquabacterium sp. A7-Y
AGAGAACCTGGACACAGGTGCTGCATGGCCGTCGTCAGCTCGTGTCGTGAGATGTTGGGTTAAGTCCCGCAACGAGCGCAACCCTTGTCATTAGTTGCTACGAAAGGGCACTCTAATGAGACTGCCGGTGACAAACCGGAGGAAGGTGGGGATGACGTCAGGTCATCATGGCCCTTATGGGTAGGGCTACACACGTCATACAATGGCCGGTACAGAGGGCTGCCAACCCGCGAGGGGGAGCCAATCCCAGAAAACCGGTCGTAGTCCGGATCGCAGTCTGCAACTCGACTGCGTGAAGTCGGAATCGCTAGTAATCGCGGATCAGCATGTCGCGGTGAATACGTTCCCGGGTCTTGTACACACCGCCCGTCACACCATGGGAGCGGGTTCTGCCAGAAGTGGTTAGCCTAACCGCAAGGAGGGCGATCACCACGGCAGGGTTCGTGACTGGGGTGAAGTCGTAACAAGGTAGCCGTATCGGAAGGTGCGGCTGGATCACCTCCTTTCTGGAAAACGGCGAAGCCGTTTCGGTGAAGGCTAACTTCGCTTGCGAAGTTAAGCGCGCCGAGCGCGGCCGAAGCCAAGAGTGCACTCAAGTTTGGGCGCCCACACTTATCGGCTGTTGTTGTGTACGACAGCAAGTGAACGTGAACCGGCGGCGGCAGCTGGCAGGGCCAGGTTGACGCAAGCTGCAGACGCTTCACGCGGAAGAGAGTG
>NZ_JAPFBW010000090.1 GCF_026153205.1 Aquabacterium sp. A7-Y
GGGCACCGATCAGAACCACACCATCGACGAGGACGGCTCGCTGAGCGATTCCGTCTCGGCGTCGGATGCTGACAGCGATGCACTGATCTACTCAACCGGCACGGCACCGACGAACGGCACTGTCGTTCTGGACGCCAACGGCAACTACACCTACACGCCGAACGCCAACTTCAACGGCACCGACAGTTTCACGGTCCTCGTCACCGACGCGCAAGGCGCCACGGACACGATCACCGTCAATGTGACGGTGAACGCCGTCAACGACAACCCGGTCGTCGTGGGCACGCTGAACAACGTGAGCAGCACCGATGCCGCCACCATCAGCATCCCGACCAGCGGCGTCTTCCGCGACGCCGACATCGCCACCAACGGCGACCCGCTGATCTTCTCGGCCACCGGCTTGCCGGCTGGCCTGAGCATCGACCCGAACACCGGTGTCATCTCCGGCACGCTGCCGAACAACGCCAGTGTCCAAGGTCCATTCAGCATTGAAGTGACGGTCACCGACCAAGCCGGCGAAAGCACCAGCACGAGCTTCTCCCTGTCGGCCAACAACCCCGGCCCGGTGGGCGCCGACGAGAGCCGTACGATCGATGAAGACGGCTCGCTCACCGATGCGGTCTCCGCGACGGATGCCGATGGCGACGCACTGAGCTATGCGGCCGGTACCGCGCCGGCGAACGGCACCGTGGTGGTGGCCGCCAATGGCAG
>NZ_JAPFBW010000091.1 GCF_026153205.1 Aquabacterium sp. A7-Y
AGGCCTTGCGTGAGCTGCACCTGCCTTTCGCCGCGCCCGAGGAAACGGTGCTGATGGACGCGCTGGAAGTGCGCGACGTGGTGGCGCTGCTGGATGCGCTGGCCTCGCCGCAGCACGACCTGTCGCTGGCCCACGCGCTGCGTTCGCCCATCTTCGGCGCCAGCGACGACGACCTCGTGGGCCTGGCGCTCGCCGTGCGCGAAGGCGGGGGATCGTGGTGGAGCGCGCTGCAGGTGATGCCGCCCGAGCGCTGCAGCCCGGCGCTGCAACGGGCCGCGGTGCTGCTCGCGTCCTGGGCCGAGGACGCACGCCGGCTGCCGCCGCACGATCTGCTCGACCGCATCGTCGAGCAGGGCGAGCTGCGCGCTCGGTATGCCGCAGCACTGCCGGCCGAGCTGCGCGGCGCCGGGCTGGCCCATCTCGATGCACTGCTCGCGCTGGCACTCGAGCTCGACGCAGGGCGCTACGCGACGCCCTACAAGCTGGTGCGCGCGCTGCGGCGCCGGCCCCTCGCGATGGCGGCCCGGGGTGACGCCCAGGCGGTGCAGCTGCTGACCATCCACGGCGCCAAGGGGCTGGAGGCGCGCGCCGTGTTTGTGGTCGACAGCGAGGCCGGCCCGGAGCGCAGCGAAACCGCGGCGGTGCTGATCGACTGGCCTGCCGAGGCCACCCACCCGGCCT
>NZ_JAPFBW010000092.1 GCF_026153205.1 Aquabacterium sp. A7-Y
CCTACACCTACACCCCGAACGCCAACTTCAACGGCAGCGACAGCTTCACGGTAGTTGTCACCGATGCGCAAGGCGCCACGGACACCATCACGGTCAACGTAACGGTCAACGAGGTCAACGACAACCCGGTGCTCGTCGGCACGCTGAACAACGTCAGCAGCACCGATGCCGCCACCGTCAGCATCCCGGCCAGCTCGGTCTTCCGCGACGCCGACATCGCCACCAACGGCGACCGGCTCACCTTCTCGGCCACCGGCCTGCCGGCTGGCTTGAGCATCGACCCGAACACCGGCGTCATCTCCGGCACCCTGCCCAACGACGCCAGCCGCCCCGCGGCCTACACCATCGAGGTGACCGCCACCGACTCCAAGGGTGCCAAGGTCTCCTCCAGCTTCGAGCTGTCGGTCAACAATCCCGCTCCGGTTGGTGCTGACGAGAACCAGACAGTTGCCGAAGACGGCTCGCTGAGTGATGCCGTCAGCGCGACCGATCCCGACGGCGATGCGCTGAGCTATGCGATCGACACTGCACCGACGAACGGTACCGTGGTCGTCGACGCCAACGGCAGCTACACCTACACGCCCAACGCCAACTTCAACGGCACCGACACTTTCACTGTCGTCGTCACCGACGCGCAAGGCGCCACGGACACCATCACGGTCAGCGTGACAGTCAA
>NZ_JAPFBW010000093.1 GCF_026153205.1 Aquabacterium sp. A7-Y
CGGGAAGCGGTACGACCGACGTCCGTCGGGGACGGACCCTTAGTCGTCGTACGGCCGGAACCCTTCGGAAGTTTTTCCCGGCCGGGACGGCCCGGTACCTTGGGCCGGCCGGGCCTAGGGCCCCGACGGCCAACGGTACGGTTCCCGAACCCCAAACCCGTCCGGCCTTAGGTCCGGACTACCGTCCCGGTCGACCCGTAAACCGGACCCTTTGGGGCCGGTACGGACGGTCCGGAAATTCGGGGTCCCCTTAAGTTACCGGTAACCCGGGCCCCTACGTCCTTTCCGGTAACGGTTCCGGGGTCCCCTACGGTCCCGGGTCCGAAGTCCCGAAACCGGAACGGGGGTCCTACGTACCCCGTAAACTTAACCTAGGCCCTACGGCCAACCGGTTCGGAAACCGTAGGGTACCGAACCCCTTCGTCGGACCGTTCCCGTAACCCTTCCGGACCCGGGGCCCGGGTCGGGTACGGAACCCCCGGTTGGCCCGGCCCTACCGGTACCCGTCCCGGTACCGGTACCCGGTACCGAACCGGACGGGTTCCCGGGGGGTCCCGACCCGGGTCCCCGGTACCGTACCCCCCAAGTCGAACCCTACCGGGACGTTCGACCCGAACGAAGTTCCGTTCCCGACCCTAGGGGCCGTCCGT
>NZ_JAPFBW010000094.1 GCF_026153205.1 Aquabacterium sp. A7-Y
CGAAACCTCGGGTACTAGTCCGGTCGGACCGTTCCGAACGTTTGGACGTTTAACGACCCCGGGGTCGGAACCCCCCGTTAGGGTTCCCCCCCCTTGGGAACCTACGGGGTACCCCGGGGGTCCAAAAGTCCGGGGACCGGACCGACCCGAACCGGTCCGGGACCTTGGTCCCGGGGAAACGGGTCCGGGTTACCCTAAACGTAACCGTTCCCGAAAAGGGCCGTAACGGACCCTAACCGGACCGGACCTTGGGGTCCCAAGTCCGGTTCCGTACGACCCCGTACGGGACCCGACCCGAACGGGGTTCGTTCGGGGACCCCTAGGGTAACGTAAGTCCGTTCGTCCCGGACCCTTTGGGGAACGAACCCTTAGGGCCCCGAACCCCGGACCCCAAAGGGTTGGGGACCGGGTCCCGGTCGGCCGACCGTTCCGGAAGGTCCCGTAACGGACGGGTCCGAACTTAGTAGGGGTCCCTTTCCCTAACGGTTCCCGTACGGCCGAACGGTTAGGGTACCCTAACGTCCCGAACCGGGGACCGGGGTAAGGTCGGTTAGGTACGAAGTTTCCCAAGGGGTTACCGGTCCGTCGTACCCGACCGTTACCCTTGGTCCGGGAACC
>NZ_JAPFBW010000095.1 GCF_026153205.1 Aquabacterium sp. A7-Y
ATGGGCGACACCACTGCCCCCGCCGTGACCCTGGACGCCGCGACCGACGACGCCGGCACGGTCACCGGCCCGCTGTCCAGCGGTCAGGCGAGCGACGACAGCACACTGCTGCTGAGCGGCAGCTGCGAGGCCGGCGCGACGGTGCTGGTCTACGACGGCAGCATGCTGCTGGGCACGGCCACCGTGAACGGCACCAGCTGGAGCTACAGCGCGACCGTGACGGATGCGACGCAGCACCAGTTCCGCGCCACGGCGACCGATGCCGCGGGCAACACCAGCGCACCGACCGCCGACATCGTGGTGGTGGGCGACATGACGGCGCCGACCACCCACCTGTCCAACCTCACGCTCAGCGACGACACCGGCGTGTCGAGCAGCGACTTCATCACCTCCGTCGCCGCCCAGACCCTCAGCGCGAGCTTGTCGGCGGCCCTGGGCACGAACGAGAAGGTGATGGGCTCGCTCAACGGCGGCGCGACCTGGAGCGACCTCACCGGGCATGGTCAGCGGCACCACGCTGACGTGGAGCGGCATCGTCCTGACGGGCAGCAGACGCTGCAGCTGGCCGTGTGGACGCG
>NZ_JAPFBW010000096.1 GCF_026153205.1 Aquabacterium sp. A7-Y
ATGCCGGAACACGTCGTCGGCCAGATGCTCGGCAGAGGCATACCGTGTCGCTGGGTTTTTGCGCAGCGCCTTCAACACCACGGCGTCGAGGTCGCCGCGCAACTGCGTCCGCAGACGCCGGTCGGCGACGGCCTTGCTCGGCGGCGTCGGCTCCCCCTCACAGATCGCCTTTGCCAGTTCGAAGTCGCTGTTCGTCGGCACGTCGAGGTAGGGTGAGGTGCCGGTCAGCAGCCGGTGCAGCACCACGCCCAGCGAATAGATGTCGCTGGCGGGGGTGATCTCGTCGCCTTGTACCTGCTCGGGGCTGGAGTAGGCCAGCGTCAGAATGCGCTGCGCGGTCCCGGTACTGGTACTGGTTTGTTCGGCGCTGTTGGCTGGAGCGAGGCGCTTGGCGATGCCGAAGTCCAGCAGCTTGACGGCGCCACTGCTGCTCACCAAGATGTTGCTCGGCTTGAGGTCGCGGTGCACCACCCCTTTGCTGTGAGCGTAGTGAGCCACCTGGCAGACGCTGCGGAACAGTTGCAGGCGCTGCTGGACCGGCAGCTTGCGGCGCCCGGCGTAGAGGTCGATCGGCTC
>NZ_JAPFBW010000097.1 GCF_026153205.1 Aquabacterium sp. A7-Y
CGGACACCATCACGGTCAGCGTGACGGTCAATACCGTGAACGACAACCCGGTCGTGGTCGGCTCTCTGAACAATGTGAGCAGCACCGATGCCGCCACCGTCAGCATCCCGACCGGCGCGGTCTTCCGAGATGCCGACATCGCCACCAATGGCGACCGGCTGACCTTCTCCGCCACCGGCTTGCCGGCTGGCTTGAGCATCGACCCGAACACCGGCGTCATCTCCGGCACCCTGCCCAACGACGCCAGCCGCCCCGCGGCCTACACCATTGAGGTGACCGCCACCGACTCCAAGGGCGCCAAGGTCTCCTCCAGCTTCGATCTGTCGGTCAACAACCCGGCTCCGGTCGGTGCTGACGAGAACGAGACAGTTGCCGAAGACGGCTCGCTGAGTGATGCCGTCAGCGCGACCGATCCCGACGGCGATGCACTGAGCTATGCGATCGACACTGCACCGACGAACGGTACCGTGGTCGTCGACGCCAACGGCAACTACACCTACACGCCCAACGCCAACTTCAACGGCACCGACAGCTTCACGGTGGTCGTGACCGACGCACAAGGCGCCACGGACACG
>NZ_JAPFBW010000098.1 GCF_026153205.1 Aquabacterium sp. A7-Y
CTACACCTACACGCCAAACGCGAACTTCAACGGCACCGACACTTTCACTGTCGTCGTCACCGATGCGCAAGGCGCGACGGACACGATCACGGTCAGCGTGACGGTCAATGCCGTGAACGACAACCCGGTGGTCGTCGGCACGCTGAACAACGTCAGCAGCACCGATGCGGCCACCGTCACCATCCCGACCAGCGCGGTCTTCCGCGACGCCGACATCGCCACCAATGGCGACCGGCTGACCTTCTCCGCCACCGGCTTGCCGGCCGGTCTCAGCATTGACCCGAACACCGGTGTCATCTCCGGCACGCTGCCGAACAACGCCAGCGCCCAAGGTCCGTTCAGCATCGAAGTCACGGTCACCGACCAAGCGGGCAAGAGCACGAGCGCCAGCTTCTCGCTGACCGCCAACAATTTCGCACCAGTTGGCGCGGACGAAAACCACACCTTGGACGAAGACGGCACGCTGAGCGACGCTGTCGGCGCAACGGACGCGGATGGCGACACCCTCACCTACGCGGCCGGCACCGCGCCCTCGAACGGCACGGTGGTGGTGGCCGCCAACGGCA
>NZ_JAPFBW010000099.1 GCF_026153205.1 Aquabacterium sp. A7-Y
CACCATCGTGTTGATGGTGTTCTTCAGCTCCAGGATCTCGCCCTTCACATCCACCGTGATCTTCTTGGACAAGTCCCCGGCCGCCACGGCCGTCGTCACCTCCGCGATGTTGCGCACCTGCGAGGTCAGGTTGCCGGCCATGAAGTTGACCGACTCGGTCAGGTCCTTCCACGTCCCGGCCACACCCTGCACATCGGCCTGGCCGCCGAGCTTGCCTTCGGTGCCCACCTCGCGCGCCACCCGCGTCACCTCGGCCGCGAACGAGCGCAGCTGGTCCACCATCGTGTTGACGGTGTTCTTCAGCTCCAGGATCTCGCCCTTCACATCCACCGTGATCTTCTTGGACAAGTCGCCCGCCGCGACCGCCTTGGTCACGTCGGCGATATTGCGCACCTGCGAGGTCAGGTTGCCGGCCATCGAGTTCACCGAGTCGGTCAGGTCCTTCCAGGTGCCCGAGACGCCTTCCACCCGCGCCTGCCCCCCAGGCTGCCTTCGGTGCCCACCTCACGCGCCACGCGTGTCACCTCGGAGGCGAAGCTGCGCAGCTGGTCCACCATCGTGTTG
>NZ_JAPFBW010000100.1 GCF_026153205.1 Aquabacterium sp. A7-Y
CCGGGCAGGCCTCGCCGGCGACGGCCAGGGTGGCCAAGGCCGGCAAGCTGTCAGACGAAGGCAGGGCGGCGAGCGCGGTGGGCGGCAGGGTCACGTGGGTGATGCCGCGCTCGCGCAGCAGCTGCAGCAGCGGCAGCCCCGGCATCAGCGCCTCGCGCGGCGCCAGGTGCAGGCTGGCGCCGCGGCACAAGGCCATGGCGCACTCGGAGAGGCAGGCGTCGAAGCTGAAGGAGGCGAACTGCAGCACGCGGCTGTGTGCCTGCACGTCGAACATCTCGATCTGGGCCCGGGCCAGGTTGGCCAGGCCGCGGTGCTCGACCATCACGCCCTTGGGGCGGCCGGTGGAGCCGGAGGTGTAGATGACGTAGGCGAGGTGCTGGGGGCCGAGGCCCAGTTCGGCGGGCAGCAGGTTGGCATCGGGCTGCTGCGCGATGCGATCAGCCTCGCGGTCCAGCATCAGCACAGGGGTGTCGCCGGCCGGCAGCAGGTGCTGCTGTGTGAGCAGCAGGCGAGGGCGGGCGTCTTCCAGCATCGCGGTCAGGCGCTCGGTGGGG
>NZ_JAPFBW010000101.1 GCF_026153205.1 Aquabacterium sp. A7-Y
TGGTCGCGTTTGTCGTAGCTGTAGTCGATGACCGGGGTGCCGGCGCCGGTGGCCGGTACCGGCAGCACCTGCTGCCTGAGGCGGTAGAGGCTGTCGTAGCTCTGGGAGGTGACCTGCGAGCGCGGGTCGGTGATCTTGGTGCGGTTGCCTTCGGCGTCGTATTCGTAGTGCGTGGTGGTGGTCTGGGTGGGCGTCGTCTGCGCCCAGGCGCCAACGGGCAGCAGCTGCGCTGCGACCAGGGCGCTCAGCAGGGCGCGCTGGACCAGGCGACGCGGCAGGCGGGGGTTGCTCACGAGGTCCTCTCCCGAGGGGTGATTGTTGTTGTGGTCTGTGGTCGGGGTGGGGCGGCCGTTCATTGCAGCCCTCCGGTGACGGTTTTCAGGCGGCCCAGCGCGTCGTAGGCGCGGGTCATGTTGCGCATCAGCACGCCGGCGGGGTCCTTGATTTCTTCTTTGGTGCGATTGCCGGCGTTGTCCAGCGTGTAGGTCACCGAGTTGCCCAGGCCGTCCTTGAGGCCGGTCAGGCGGTGGGCGTCGTCGTAGCTGTACTCGA
>NZ_JAPFBW010000102.1 GCF_026153205.1 Aquabacterium sp. A7-Y
ACCGTACCGTTCGTCGGTGCAGTGTCGATCGCATAGCTCAGTGCATCGCCGTCGGGATCGGTCGAGGTGACCGTGTCACTCAGCGAGCCGTCTTCCGCAACTGTCTGGTTCTCGTCAGCACCGACCGGAGCCGGGTTGTTGACCGACAGATCGAAGCTGGAGGAGACCTTGGCGCCCTTGGAGTCGGTGGCGGTCACCTCGATGACGTAGGCAGCGGGGCGGCTGGCGTCGTCGGGCAGGGTGCCGGAGATGAGACCGGTGCTCGGGTCGATGCTCAAGCCAGCCGGCAAGCCGGTGGCCGAGAAGGTCAGCTGGTCGCCATTGGTGGCGATGTCGGCGTCGCGGAAGACGGAGCTGGTCGGGATGCTGACCGTGGCGGCGTCGGTGCTGCTCACGTTGTTCAGCGTGCCGACCACCACCGGGTTGTCGTTCACGGCATTCACGTTGACCGTCACCGTGATGGTGTCGGTCGCACCTTGCGCGTCGGTCACGACGACGGTGAAGCTGTCGCTGCCGTTGAAGTTGGCGTTGGGCGTGTAGGTGTAG
>NZ_JAPFBW010000103.1 GCF_026153205.1 Aquabacterium sp. A7-Y
CGGTGCTGAGCGCGACCAGATCGGCGGTCTGGATGGCGGCGACCTGGGCCGTCGTCAGCGCGGCGACCTGGGCCGTGCCGAGAGCGGCGAACTGCGAGGTGGTGAGGCCGACGATCTGGCCGGTGGTCAGCGAGGCGATCTGGTTGGTGCTGAAGGCCGCCAGCTGGCTGGTGGCCAACGAGGCGATGGCCGACGAGCTCAGGGCGCGCAGGTCGCTGGTTTCCAGCGCAGCCATCTGGGTGGTACTGAAGGCCGCCAGCTGGGCGCTGCTCAGCGCCGAGACCTGGGCGGTGGTCAGCGCGCGGATGTCGGCGGTCTCCATCGCGGCGACCTGGGTGGTCGTCAGTGCGGCCACCTGGTTCGTGCCGAGCGCCGCGACCTGGGCGGTGCCCAGCGCGGCGATGGCGGCGGTGCCGAGGGCGGCGATGTTGGCGGTCGTCAGCGCGCGCAGGTCGGCGGTTTCGATCGCGGCGATCTGCGTGGTGCCGAGGGCGGCCAGCTGGGCGCTGCTCAAGGCAGCGGCCTGCGCGGTGGTCAGGG
>NZ_JAPFBW010000104.1 GCF_026153205.1 Aquabacterium sp. A7-Y
CTGCCCACCGGCCTGAGCATCGACCCGAACACCGGTGTCATCTCCGGTACGCTGCCGAACAACGCCAGCGCCCAAGGTCCGTTCGCCATTGCGGTGACGGTGACCGACCAGGCCGGCAAGACCGTCTCGACCAGCTTCTCGCTGTCGGCCAACAACCCGGGTCCGCTGGGCACCGATCAGAGCCACACCATCGACGAGGACGGCTCGCTCAGCGATTCCGTCTCGGCGTCGGATGCTGACGGCGATGCACTGAGCTACTCAGCCGGCACGGCGCCGACGAACGGCACCGTCGTTCTGGACGCCAACGGCAACTACACCTACACGCCGAACGCCAACTTCAACGGCACCGACAGCTTCACCGTCGCCGTCACCGACGCGCAAGGTGCGACCGACACCATCACGGTGACGGTCACCGTGAACGCGGTCAACGACAACCCGGTGGTCGTGGGCACGCTGAACAACGTCAGCAGCACCGACGCCGCCACGGTCAGCATCCCGACCAGCGCCGTCTTCCGCGACGCCGACATCACCACCAA
>NZ_JAPFBW010000105.1 GCF_026153205.1 Aquabacterium sp. A7-Y
CGGCAACTGTCTCGTTCTCGTCAGCACCAACCGGAGCCGGGTTGTTGACCGACAGCTCGAAGTTGGTGGAGACCTTGGCACCCTTGGAGTCGGTGGCGGTCACCTCGATGACGTAGGCTGCGGGGCGGCTGGCGTCGTTGGGCAGGGTGCCGGAGATGAGACCGGTGCTCGGGTCGATCGAGAGGCCAGCCGGCAGGCCGGTCGCCGAGAAGGTCAACTTATCGCCGTTGGTGGCGATGTCGGCGTCGCGGAAGACGGCACTGGTCGGGATGCTGACGGTGGCTGCGTCGGTGCTGCTTACATTGTTCAGAGAGCCGACCACGACCGGGTTGTCGTTCACGGCATTGACTGTCACGCTGACCGTGATGGTGTCCGTGGCGCCTTGCGCGTCGGTGACGACGACAGTGAAAGTGTCGGTGCCGTTGAAGTTGGCGTTGGGCGTGTAGGTGTAGCTGCCGTTGGCGTCGACGACCACGGTACCGTTCGTCGGTGCAGTGTCGATCGCATAGCTCAGCGCATCGCCGT
>NZ_JAPFBW010000106.1 GCF_026153205.1 Aquabacterium sp. A7-Y
CCAGGTCAGCGCGCTCAGCACGGCGCAAGTCGCGGCCCTCACCACCACCCAGGTGGCGGCGATGGAAACGGCCGACATCCGGGCCCTGACCACCGCGCATGCCGCGGCCCTGTCCACCGCCCAGGTGGCAGCGCTGGGCACCGGCCAGGTGGCGGCCTTCGAGACGGCCGAGCTGCGCGCCCTGACGACGGCCAGCATCGCGGCGCTCAGCACCGCCCAAGTGGTGGCGCTCGGCACAGCCCAGGTGGCGGCACTCGACACGGCCCAGGTGGTGGCGCTGACCACCACCCAGGTCGCGGCCCTGCAGACCGCTGACGTCGCCGCGCTGACGACGGCCCAGGTGAATGCCCTGGCCACCGCCGACATCGCAGCGCTCGACACGGCGCAGGTCGAGTGGCGCTGACGACCGCCCAGGTCGCAGCCCTGACCACGGCCCACATCGCCGCCTTCAGCACCGCCCAGATCGTGGCGCTGGAGACGGCCGACTTCCGGTCCCTGAGCACGGCCCAGG